>JAJFLB010000019.1 GCA_021772915.1 Gammaproteobacteria bacterium
AAAACTCAATGGTGAGCATAATCCACCAATTATACGAGACAAGGTAAAATTCGGTACCAACGTCAAGGTAATGGGGGGAATAGAGATTGGTGAAAATGCCATAATTGGAGCCAATTCTACAGTATTCAAAGATGTTCCAGCGTATGAGGTTCATGCAGGTACACCAGCAAGAAAGATTAGGGATTT
Source organism: Gammaproteobacteria bacterium (assembly GCA_021772915.1). Classification (GTDB taxonomy): domain Bacteria; phylum Pseudomonadota; class Gammaproteobacteria; order Xanthomonadales; family SZUA-36; genus SZUA-36. The sequence goes on from JAJFLB010000019.1 coordinate 187, forward strand.
AAAAGCGGGAGAAATCATACTTTGAAGGAAATAGACGATTTTAAACCATTTGATGTACAGTCACTAAAACCTAATGATTTTTATGAAATGCAGGAAATGAGGAGAATCATCAATGTTCTAGTAGAGGAGGTAAAGGAGTTGAAGAAAGGAGGTGGTATTAGTGGCTAAAATATTAATTGTAACAGCTCATCCGTGACGATCTTGAATTTGCATTCGGTGGTACATTAAGCCAACTTACAAAGGGCAAGGATTACATCGAAGTTCATATATTTTCCAATGCAGATAGTATAGAAGGAAATGACGGAATCCAAGAGGAATGTATTGCTTCCATACGAGGGATCTACCACCTTGACCTCCACATACACAAGTATGAAACCATGCACTTTCAAGCGAATCAACAGGCTATCCGAGATGATATTTTCAAAATCAAGGAAGACCTGCACCCTGACATTGTCTATTGCAAGTCACCCAATGCCATCCACCCTGATCATATCGTAATTGGTGAGGCTTGTCAGTCAATCTTCATAGAGAGTACAATTTACGCCCTTGAAGGGGTAAGGGATGGTCACAAACAACTCATCAACAAATGGAACGAGATATCAGAATCCGATTTGGATGTTAAAATGGCAGCAATCGCTTGCTACAAGACACAAAACAAGAGATCATATTCTGATAACAAGATAATGGAGGCTTGGGCACGTTGGAGAGGCTCACAGGTAGGTGTACAGTTTGCCGAAGGATTCGAAGTAATCAGGGAGGTGTCATAATTGACTGATGAATTAATCTGCAATTCATGTGATAAGAAAAAAAGTTGGTTAATGCCAATTAGGGATGGAAAATATCAAGTGTGTTTCGAGTGTAATCTAGCTATAGATTGGTACGTTGGTATTTTGATTCATGAGATGTCAGTATCACAGGGGGTTAACTAACAATGCAAATAATTAGTTCCCCATGTAAACATCATGATATTGTCTGGGATTCATCATCTATTGAAATTAGATATGCTAATGAAAGTGACCAATTTGTAGGTGATGACTTTGAAGATGCCGTAGAGTTTAAGGGTAAATGTTTGAATTGTCAAAGGATATTTTTGAAAACCTATCTTGATCCTACTTACTCAGAATTAAAACAACCTGATAATGAGTTAGAAAATGCTTATCGAGAGAGTATCAAAACACAACAATTCAAAGATTTGGAATCAGTTGGAGGTATCAACTAACAATGCAATCACAGGGTTACGAGCATCATGAACTTGATAGAGAGTTGTACGGTGAACCTTTTGCCATGTTCTTAGATTACATGAGTTTTGCCCATTATGGAAATTATGAGGGAAATAGATATGATGAGTTGAGGGAAAAAGGATGGTTCAATAAAGATGATGATTTTGAGAATGATGTTTTTTCTATAACGCCCTATTGTTGGTGTGATTTAATGGGTTGTGAAAGATGTCGTAAACCAAATTTCCATTACAAACCAACTGATTTCAAACTGTATTGGTACAAATACCCACTAAGAGGAAATAACTGTAATAGAGACATTACAGCAGAAGAATTTCTCAAAATCATTAATCAATGTACGGAGAGTTTTTTTCAATGAACGAAAGACGAGATAATCAAACGGTTAGACGTGAAAAGCAAATTCATTTAGGTTATAAAGAATGGGAAAAAGCAGTTCATGGAGGATATACATTTTTTAGAAATGTAGTAGGTAAGTATCAATATATTTACACATCAGATTTAGGAAAAATTAGTTTAGTTGAATTACCTGATTATTTTAGAGATGGAAAAGACCTATGGGAAATTTATTGTTTGGAAGGTGATTTATTCGAAGATGTTGAAAGATTTGATTCGCAAAAAGAAGGGGAAAAACAAGCTAAAGAATACCTAACAAAAAGGAGACAAAGTTCTTGACCCTAAAATATTCTCCAACAATGTTATCTACACTAATTGATTTTTGGAATGAATATCATAGAGAACAAATTCAGAAACCTAAAAGGAGAAACGGTCAATAATGAACGCCAAGGAATATTATCGTACTGGAAAGAGGTCAAAATGGAAAAATACTGGTATGAGGAGGTATCTAATCAAGGAGATTATCAGGTCTGATATTGATGCTGATACAGTTTTTGAGTTTGGATGCGGTAGAGGGGAAACACTCGTTATCCTTAAATCACTTGGGTATCATGTTCGTGGGATTGAGATTAACCCTATGGAAGTACAGTATACGACAAAATACCATTTAGGTGTAGATGTAGGCGATGAGGAGTATCTGTTAAACTACCCAGACAACTCAGTGGATATAACATTCACAGTAGGAGTTCTTGACCATATTCGTGAAGATTTTGATTTTACCATTAGACAGTTCAAAAGAATCACTAAAAAGACCATATTCTGTCTTGAAACCAATGATGTACCTTCAGAGTATTATTATCCTCATAATTATGAATCATTTGGGTTTGTTAAAGTGAGGGATTTTATGGCAACTGGAACAGGTGATGGTTGTATGTACACCTTATGGAGGCTTGATTGTTAGACAGTGATGACATTATCTGTTATGTTCCAGTGTACAATGACGCAGAAGCATTAGAGAGATGTCTTACAAAACTTGATTATTTGGGAATAAAGGCACTTGTAATAGACGGACGATTTACAGATTTTCCAAAGATGAACAACTCTGACTTTTCATCTGATAATACCCCAGAAATATGCAAGGAACACGACGCTGTTTACAGTATCAATCCTCCTTCACGTGAACAGGACAAGTTAAACTATGCATTTACACTGGCAAAGGAGTTTGATTACAAGGTATTCATGTATTGTGGGGCAGATGCCTATTTTGAGGGAGACATTGACGAGTTTATGCTTGATCTTCAAAGATATTATGAACAGTATGCAGTAGAACCTACACAACTCTGTGTGGAAACCAAGGAACTTCAACCAGATTCCAAATGGAACAATACAAGCACCAGACAGCCACGTATTATCCTAAATTACTGGAAACTTGAGGCAAGACATCTTCATTGGACACTCTTTGAGAAGGGAATTGCAAATACACAACCTCTTGCACCAGTAGGTGAAATAGTTCATGGAATAAAACTATACCATGACAACACAGTACGACCCCAAAAGAGGGACGATCTTATGACAAAGTATCAGGATGGTAATGTTCCAAGGGAGAGAGAGATGTACATGAAGCATATTGTACCCAAGGCTTTTGATAAAATTAAGATGATGACGTGGTATTTGAAGAAAGACGGTTCATATGAAGAGGCTAGAATCAGATTCTTCAAGAATGAGGGTGAATTTACTCATTTACTCCTTGCAATAGACGATGTTCATATGCCGTCAGGAGTAATATGTGCTTTTTGGGATGTTTTGGAAGAAAGAAACAACGTAATGGAGAATTTACATCTGATTACGGCTGTTTGGGCTTCAAAACACAAGGATAAACACTTTACACTCGACCCAGAGGGTAAATACAGCGTGAATATGCCAAAATTACCCAAAATAGAGGCATTATACTCTCCAAGAGGAATACCTGATGAACCAGAATCAGTTATTGTTGCTCCTTTCACTCCAGGTCCAGTAGTTTGTATGGATGCCTATGCTGTGCGATTAATGGATCATATTGGAAGCAAACTAGACTTTACAGCCATAATTTCAGGATTGGGGTTGCAATTTCACGCAGATTCGAGGATTCGCTATTGAGGGGTCAAGAAAAGGAGCATATCCGTAATTTACTGACACTTCGGTATGATCCGATGGAAAAACCGTTTCTTCGGACTACAAAGTACAAAGATTGGAAACCAATGATTTATGAGACTACTGCAATCACACTAGAGTCAAAACTAATCGCATCTCTTTCAGGGTTGGGTGAAGCCAAGAAAATAGGTATTGCCCTCTCATCAGGTATAGATTCGGTTTTACTCCTCAAAATGCTCACTACATTATACCCAGACAAGGAAATTATTGCATTTCATTATCTTGGGATAAATGACGAATTTGAAGACGTCAAGATGTTCACTGAGAGTATGGGTGTAAAACTAGTCACCATTAACAGCAAGTCATTATTAGACACATTACAGTGGCAGGTATCCCTCATGGAAGACCCTTCGTGGGATGCCTTTGATTATGTGATTTACGAATCTGCAAAGTCAGTAGGATGTGACGTTATAGTAGAGGGTACAGGAGCAGATGAACTTTTCGGAGGTTATATGTTTCGCTATAATGATTTCGCACCAACTGACAACTCTACTGAGGCAAAATTCTATGCTTACATGGATGTTCATAAACGTGATTGGGTGGAAGATCAAGGTCATCTCTTTGGTCCAGAGATACCATTTCAATGGGATATGATAAAGGAACATGTCATAGACTCGTTTGGCAACAGCCTTGAAACCATCTGTCAAGTATTCATGGCTGACTATAACGGCAAACTAGCCCACCTGTTTGCAAAAAAGAGGGCAAAGTATCAGAAGGTATTTGGGCTGCCAATAATATCACCTTACCTTGACATGAAAGTTACAGAGTACGGCATGAGGTTGGAGCCATCATTGAAGATATTGGGAAATGTCGGCAAGATGCCACTCAGACAGATTGCAGCAAGATATGATTTAGCATGTACTACAAACAAGTACGGATTCAGCCATGATACGGTAGGAGAATGGAATGACCCAAAATACCACGATGAGGCTCATCAGGATATTACTGATCCCAATAATCAAATGTTCATACAGGGACTCATTTCATACGACTGGGTAAAGAGACATACACGTTCTGAGACAGATCTTAAGGATGTACGATATATCAACAAGTTTTATTATCTGATGGCGTTGGAACAGTTTTTAAGAAGAAGATATAAGATGGGTTATTAATGAATAATGTTTTGTTTAGGGAGGTGGTGAATTAGGATGATCTATACATGGGGTATCGATGTAGCAGAAAACCTCAATTTCTTTCGCAGTTTGGGTGCTGTACAGTGAGGGAGGACATATCCGTGTCAAGACGGTAAAGAAAGCCCAGAACGTACTTTATCCTACCATTGAGAAAATGCTCCTTGGAGACAAGAAAGAGGTACAGAGTAAACGAAAGGGATTATACCAGAAATATCCTCCAAGGGAAATATGGGTAGATTACACTAACGAAAAGTCATTCTCAGAGTGGCTTGAGGCTCATCTTCATCCAGCATTTGCAAACCCACATTCCAAACATTATAAGAAATGGAGACATGTATTTCCAGTTGTATCCACACAGCCAACAAACCTTGCAATGAAGCAAAACGCATCTCACCTCATGCAACCAAACGAGGAAGGGGATTCCATATTCCAGTGGCCTGATCCAAAACAGACACGTCCAGAGACTGGCTCACTCATAGCAGAGGCAAAGGAGCAGATGTTAAGGGAATCAGCACATTCCATGAAATCAGGTGCTGGCATGACAAAACCAGTGTTTCCTAAACCAATAGGCTATGATAACGATTTGATTCGAGCTTTAGAACTGGGATTAATGGGTGCCAGAAAGTACATTACATCAATGACCAACCTGTCAGGAAAAATTATAGTACACGGTGCAAAACTAGAACCTCCAGCGACTGATGCCAAGAAACAGGCGTTTATTCGGGACATGGTGAAAAGAACGTCAAACTTTGATGTCACCGAGATGAACATTTCTTGGCAGACATAGTTAAAAACCAGTAAGCATTATCATTAATGCTGTAAAGTATACTCTCTGATAGAGGTGCTAGCCTTTGATGATTCAGAGCCTTTCAGCATTACACTCAAAGATATTGGGCAATGAAGAAAACATATCCAGTGTAGTAGGGTTTGACTCCCGAATCACCTGACCAAAGCTTCGATCGTACGAACTTGATTTCCCCAAGAAATCCGATGGAGACACAATCCACTCTGAGCTCAACAGTTCTTTAAATCAATGTTTTAACCTTCTAATTGTTTATGTCCAAGAAGTTATTTTCAGGAATGTCCCTAGATGATATACTTCCTCACCCACCAGAACTGAGAAGAGATGTCAAATTACTTCCTCTAGTGGACAGAGATGGATTGCCAATGATTCCGAAGGAGTTGAAATGGATACAGGGCAAACAATTCCGAGGTAAAGGTACCCGTATCATACAGTATGTAGGTGCAGCAGGAGAAGATCCGACAGAGGAACAGGAATCCAAGATTCAGGAGATGACAGATCCTTATCAGGAGGCAGCACGAAAGGATTTTACAAATTGTGCTTATTCTGATCCAACGTTAGGTCCAGCACTTGAGAACAGAAACAACTCATTTTTTGAGAATGGATTTGATTTGATTTTAGAATTAACAAACAAGGTGGGTGAAGATGGAAGACCACTCACCCGAGAACAAGAGGCAGAGAAGATGAACATATGGAGCCAGATTTATGCTCCTCATTTGCAAAGAATAATCGACTGGTCAAAAAAGAAAGATATTGCATTGCTTGAAAAGATGAAGGCAGCACATATTTCCAGTGTTGTACAGGGCAGAAGCCTAACACTTGTCGTACCTCCAATCTCAATACTTCCTCTCGGTGGACTTCCAGATTCACTTACCAATCTGTCAACTGAGGAGACAGGAAATCCTGTTATTGATACGGTACGTCGAAAACTGGTAGCAGTCAAACTAAAAACAAAGGGTAAGAAACTGGCAGTAATTGACGAGATGATTTACTGTGTCAGGAAGCAATGGGGTCTGAGATCCGATGCAATGTTCTTTGGTGCATCAGCATTAGAGCCAGTAACTCAAGCCTCCAAGGGCTATAAGAGAGTGATTAACTTTGATTTTCCAAAAGCAGCAGTAGCAGGGTATCTTACAAAATTACTTCTAAAGGCCACCACATCTGGGGACACTACAATATCTGAGACCCAGCTGCAGGAGATTGTTACAGCACTGGTATCAGAGGGAACAGATATCATAGGAATTAACGAATCAGCCGAAATTACACCAGTTCAGAACAAGGTAGACACCCCAGTACTTGAACTTCTTACCAGAAAGTATGAGGAACTCCTGTTATCTGCAGGCGGTTCAACAATGTCCCAGTTGGGACGAACTGCCAATCTTAACCGTGATACTGCAACCATTATGGAAATTGCACATATGAAATATGTCCGAACACCAGATGAAAACCTTATTGCAGGTTTCTTTGAGGATCAACTGCTTAATCCATTATTGAACAGTTTGATTGGAACCCCAATGGATGAGAATAACAATCCATTGTCAACCTTGCCAGTACAAATCAAAATAGTAAGAAAGACCAAGGTAGATGAGACACAGATGGCAACTCAAGACGAGGACACACAAATCACCGATAAGAGATTACAGGAAAATACTCAGGAATTAGGTGATGAGAAGATAAAGCAGAAAGATGTGGAGAATGTAGACATTGGAGCTTAAGGTAGCAGACCCCAAAGGATGTGACAAACTCCTCAAACATATTCGCAAGGGCAAGTGCGGTAAGAATGATTTACAATCAAAGTTTCCAGGCAAGGAGGTACAGCACGAATTGGATATTATGACAAAGAATGGGGTTCTCAAAAGGACGATAGTGAGAGAGAACGGTAGGAATATGATTAAACTCGAATGTACCGACTCTAATGTAAAGTTCAGACAGGGCAGGATACGATACCCTGATATGAACAAGGAGAGATTCTAATGGATACTTGGACTGAGAATGGGGATTTGTACGGGCAGTATTTCCTGTATAACAATGAGATGAATGACGCAGGAGATCCTATCAACTTTCAAGTTCATGCAGATAATAATGCAAAGATTGCCAAATCCTTCATTGGACGACCACTTGTGGTTCCAAAGAAGCTTGAGAACGGGGAATGGGATACCAAACATATCAGGGCAAATTCATTACCAGAACTCCTCAATATTCAAAAGAAATACTCTATAGGTGAGATAGTACGTACACCATACAATACAGTGACAGGCAATCATAACGCAGTTGTCAAGTTTTTCCCAGAACATTATGATCTTGCAAAGAGTGGCAAGTTACCAAAAGCCACATCACCAATGTTTGCACATTCCAAATCACATTTTGATGAGGATGGACGACTTCACATTCTAGACGGTGACGGGGTACATCTTCACCTAGTACCAAAGGGAGGTTATCCACCAGAGATTTCTGAGATACAATCCATCTGTGAAGGGGGTTTGAATGAATGTATGAATGAATTGAAAACCGTCGCTGCATCAGGCCAATTAGCCGATTTTCAGAGCAAGGAACACTTCTCTAAAGCGAAAACCGAAGAACCTCAATCAAGTATGTCTATGGAACAACCACAGCAAACACCTCCAGCACCTCAAGCAGGCGGAGACGCCGAGGCAAGAATTGCAGCACTTGAGAAAGGATTTGCAGAAGTTCAAAAGATGTTACAAGAACTAGTCGCTAAAATAGGACAAGGTCAACCAGCACCAGCAGCCAATCCAGCAGCAATGCCTGGAGCAGCAGGTGAACAGGTTCAAGTTACTGAGAATCCTTCTGAGGAACCACAGGACACCAAAACCCTAGCAGCAGAACTAGCACAAATAAAGGCTGAACGTGAAGTAGAGAAGGAATCACTCCAAAAGGAGAGACAAACCTTGGCACTACAGGAACGTACCAGAGTCGCAACGGAGATTGTCGAGAACAAAATCAAACTCCATAGGATCTCTCCAGATCTTAAGGATACTGAAATTGCCAAACTCGTAGAACTTCAAGACAGTGACGGAAACCCAGCAGATTTGACACTACTCTCTGAGGAACTCAAATCATCTTTACAGCAACTTGTAGGAGCATCCGCAAACTTTGCAGAACTTACGTTGGATAGAACTGTTGACCAAACAGACATCAATCACGTCAATACAATGGAGGACATAGGAATATGACACAAAAAGGCAGCCCAACTCTTGGTGACGTTTACAACTGGCATGAGATTACAGATGTCCAAACAAACGGTGCATCTGCAAACAACTTGACCAGTGGTTCATTCGTATACCAAAATGGGGCAAACGGGATTACGGTCGTACCAATCACAAGTATTCCAGAAGCAGGCAGAATTAGATTCCTACCAGTAGGAGTTGATAATTCCGCAGGCTCTATCGGAGACTTTGAGGTTGAGACAATCAAACACGGTGCAAGAGTAGTTGCAAAATGTGACGGTGCTATCGTCGTAGGCGATAAAATCGTAGCAAGTGGAACTACTGCTGGCAGATGTGCAGCCCGAGCAGCAACAGCAGCAACTATCGAGGTAGTTATCGGAACTTACATGGGTCACGTAGGTGAACTGGAAGGTACCGCAAACGAACCAACTAACGCTGCAGATGCCGAACTCTGTGTTATAGAGATGATATAGGTGAATGAAATGAATATACAAACACAAAACCACGAAGAAAATGCAAAGATAGCAGAAAGTGTCTCAGGCAACGGAAGCTATTCAGTGCAATCATTGACCTTTGATCCTTTGACAGGCTTCATTCATGCAGGTGGACTTGATCCAAACGGTTACTATGACAATGCTAGCAAGCTTGTTAACATTGAAAAACTAGCCCAACATAAGAAATTAGTTGGTGCAGGTGGTAGCGGTTTATCAGAGAGCGAGTTTCTAACTCAATCTTATCAGACCATCATTGAAGAAGCCAAGACTCAAAAAGCCAAAATTGATGCAAACCCTGGAATTAATCCAGAGAAGATATTAGGCAAATTCGTCGGTGCTGCAGCATCAGGTGCAAACTTGATTCAAACAGCATATGAATCTGTCAGGCAAGTCAACTATCTCTCAGGAGTAGTTGGTCAGCAATATCAACTCGAAGATTACAACGCATGGAAGGCATTTAATGAACGTAAAGTATCCGTACTTAACGTCGTAGGCTTTAGAAAGTCATCTTCATTATTGCAAGGTATCCCAGAAATTGGGGACCACACGACACCACCACCAGTACAGCAAACCTTTGCAAGCTACAACAAATCTCTGTATGCAGATACATTCAGATTTGAGTTTGGCATGAGGGAAAAGAAAGACTCTGTATTTGACATTCAAGGAGAACTCACCAAGGAGATTCCTGGTGCAATGATCCGAATGAAGGATTTCAAAGCCTACACTATCCTAAATGCAGCCACAGATAACGGTGCCTATGGTACCGACTGGGACGACAAAGGTACTACAGCAGGTTTCTATGATGCAGACGCAGTAGCAGATGTTGAAACTGACGAATCTAATCTGAACGCCTATGGCGGAGACACTCTAGTAATGGTTGCACCACGTGCAGTTATCAGAGCCTATGCCAGAAACGCTTCAGAAGTAGGTGTAGCAAGTGCTACCTTTACACCAGATTCACAGATTCCAGCAGGTCGCAGAAGCGGAACTCTTCAAGGTAATCCAGCCGTTGGCTACTTTACTAACGAGAACATGACTGCATCAACGTATACCATTACAGCCAAGCAATCGTACGGTGACTTTATCAAAGGAAATGTCGTGAACGTATCTTACAAAAACCAAATGAGCCCAGCTCAGACTGAAGGACGAATTATATTCGACTTTAACGGATTTGTAACCAAAGATACAAATGCAATTAGAAGACACACAGGCGTTTTAAATTAGATACATAGGTCAACATAATGTGTAGAAATACACCAAACCTTTTTTTATTTTAACTATTAAAAAACAATATGCTTACGTTTCCTCAAACAGTAGAGAGGTTTTGGGATAAAGTTGAAGTGACTGATTCATGTTGGAATTGGATCGGTGCACATGAGCCTTTAGGATATGGTAGGTTTAGGGTACAAGGCAAACTTATGTTATCTCATAGATTTGCTTATGAATTACTAATAGATCATATCACTGTTCCTTTAGAATTAGATCATCTTTGTCGTAATACAAGATGTGTAAACCCAGCACATCTTGATCCAGTATCCCATACAGAGAATGTCAGGCGTGGAATTGCAGGGAATGAATATACCTCGCTCACACATTGTAAATATGGACATTCATTCTCAGGAGATAATTTGTATCTTCATGGTAGATATAGAAAATGTAAGAAATGTACTCGCAGACGTAAACATGAACAACGGATGAGAAATAAGGCATTAAGATTATTTAGTATTATATTTAACTAGGTCAACAACCACTTTTTTCTTTTTTTATTCTCCTATTACTGATACAGTAACATGACAAAAGCAGCAGGATTTATTGATAAATTTGGAGAAGATCCTTCAGTAGGAACCTCTAGTTTTGTAGATATACGTGGTGGAAATATCAACAAGGTATATCTTACAACTGCTGAAACTATGACTATTGTGTCAGGTAATGCACTTGATGATGCAGGTAATTCAGCAGGTAATGCCCACAAAATGATGATTCAAGGACTTGATTCTAATTGGGATTATCAAGAAGAAGAAGTTACACTTGATGGAACAACTCCAATAATTACCACTTCAATGTGGCTTAGGGTCAATAGAATGTTTATCACTGATATTGGAACAGCCATAGAAGGTACAAATAAAGGAGATATCACTTGCACTCAAACTACATCTAGTAATTTGGAGTGTGAGATATTAGCAGATGAAGGTCAATCTTTTGATGCAGAATGGACGGTTCCTCGTAATCGTGTATTTAAAATATATTATTTTTGGGCAAATATAGGTAAAAATGACGATGCTATAATTAGATTTGAAACTAGAGAATTTGAAAAAGCATGGAGAACTAGAACTGAGGTGAAGATATATCAAGCAGAAATAAAGCATGATTTTGGCCATTCTGTCACAGTTAATGAAAAAGCAGATATTAAAGTAGTAGGTAAATCAGTAACTTCAACTTCTGCTATTTCAGCAGGATTCTTTGGAGAGTTGATTGATACAAGCGGTTCACCATCTCCTAACACACCTCAATCATGATTATATAACTCAGTGATCACAGAGTAATTTTAAACTATATAACTGACTGATCAGTCAAAATATCATGGGAAAAACCATAAAGACCAAAGAGGTCACAATCGAGGAAATATCCTCACAAGAAGATTTTAAGCAGTTTGTTGCAATGATGGAAGTCACAGGGCAACTCAAAAACTTTGATGAACTTGCTCTGGATGAACAGAGGGAAGTCATCAACAAGTATTATCTCTGGAAAGACAAAGGCTCTCCAAAAGCGGAGATGCCAAAACTAAAGGATGAGAAAGAACATGAAATCCTAAAGCTTTACAGGGTGAAACATAGGGGAATACAATACCTATGGTATATGACTACAGATGGTCAGCGTATCGGACTGGACTATGAAGAGATTCATAATCAGGAAGATGAGTATGATGAAAACAATCAGCCTACTGGTAGAAAGACTGAAGGCAAAACAATCGTAGATCGCAAGCCACATTACACCATAGAATATACCAAACAGAAAGGTGAGGAATTACTCGCACTTGCCTCAAAATACAATGATTACCCAAACTGTTACTTCGTGAATGGTCCAAACAACAAAGTAAAGTGCTCAGATCCAGAGACAGAATTTAATGTCGACGGCAAAGAAATGATAAAACTCATGGCTCAGGCACCAGGACACAAAGGCAGAAGGGTATAACCTTCTCTTTTTCTCTTTTTTCAAGTATATATTATGATAAATTGGGCGAAGCGTGGCTATAAAATTATAGGCACATTCTTCACTGGATATGGTGGGGGTTTTGCAACTATGATTCCTGCAAATTTGGCTTTTGCACCTGGGGAGTTAAACTGGTTTAACATTATTTCACTTCCAATAGTTTCAGGACTTGTTGTAACATTCCCACAGATAGGGAAGATTTTTAATGAATTAGGTTCCATGGATGAGAGGAGTAATGTTTAAACTGTTACAATTCTTGCAGAAATGGGATGCAAAGTACAGTGACGGTAAGGAAAAATCAAAGTGTGCTAAATACAATTTTTTTGATATATTAGACCCAATAGATGACTAGATTATAAAATAAAGGTTATATCATACCGTTCAGAGGACGTGTTATGGGAGCCAAATCATGGATAGTTACACTATCCCCATTAGCTATCGCATTAGGAACAACTGTCAAATCCTTTTTGACAGGGGAACCTCTTAATGCTAATGAAACCGAACTAATCAAATACCTTATTGGTGCATTTGTAGGTTCAGGTGCAATCGGTGCTTACATTTCTAAGCACGGTAAATAACCAAACTAAAACTAGAATTTTTTTATCTAGTTCTTTTTTTATCTTAATAGTTCTCAATATTCCCTTTCTAAGTAATTACTTCATGGCAGCAGTTCTAGCAGTAGTTTGGGATTATGGAGGTACAGTAAACACACCAGGCACTACAGAAGAGGCAGTTTCTAATTTACGATTTAATGCAGAAGACACTAATGATCAGGATACAGCATCACCGCTTATCAAAACAGGTGGGACAGTATACAGCTATGTAAAACACGTTTATCTTGACTGTACAACAGCACCAGATACTTCTGTAGCATCTATGGAAGTTTACACCGATGGCACACTTGGGTTTACTGGAGTCACTATTAACGTTGGGGATGGCACACAAACCAAGAACAGTGGCTCAAGTGCAGGCTATGATCCAGCAGTAGGAATTGGACAGGCAGTAATGACAGACCATGATACAGTGGCAGCAGTTACAAGTTTATTCAGTTATACATCAGGATCACCAAGAAGTGTTTCAGTTTCAGAAGCAGGCAGTATTATTAATGCTATCAATGAGAAAACCGATTATCTAGTTTTACAGGCAGTTCTCAGTGGTTCAGAGAGTTCAGGTGTACAAGCACCTGCCGAAACGGTCACATTCTCATGGAGTGAGATTTAATCATGACTCGTGTAAATAAAGAGGAACTTGACCAAGAGATGGAAACAGAGAATATTGATACATGGAATGATACACTATACAAATCAGATTCTAAAGGAAAACGAGTAATTTTAGCAAATTTAACCAATTCAACATGGCGAGTGGATTATAACGATGGAACCTTTGTTACAGGTCCAGAGAATTATCTGATAGTAAGAAGAGACGGAGTAAAATCAATATCCGTTTTAGATAATAAGAAAAACATCATACATACAGTACCAGTAAAAGATAATTGGTTTATCTGCAGAAAAATATCACTTACCAGAAACTTTGCAAAACCTGGAAAGCCAAAGCAAAGAGATATTGAACTAGTACAAGAGTACACTTTTAAAAACCCCAAGAGAGCCTTTGCACTTTTGACAAAAGGAAACTATTGCTACGTTTGGGATGACGGAGATGTTGATGAACTCGATGGATTTGCAAAACATACACCATACACCCAAGCCAAAATAGCACCATTAAGGGATGGGGAATCATGGGAATAATCGTTTGTATATCGGAGGATTCCGATGCACTTTTCAATTCAACTAGCTAAGGCTATACAACTTTCTGAGGGAGATAATGGCAACTCCTGACTTTGAGGATGACTTTACCACAGACAAAGGCTGGACAACCACAGATGCCTCCGAGATGGATTATAATGCAACAAATGATAATCTCGATGTAAATTCTGTTCTCACTTCCACAAATGATTGCATAGTCAAAGACCTGCAAGATACGGATGCTTTAGGAAGCGGAGTTAATTTAGACGATGAGGCATACGTACTCAGATACAAAATCACGATTGTTGCTCTTAATGATGGCAGTACTGGAACTGCCAAAATATTGTACATGGGGGTTTCATCTGCTGATGAATCCGCAGGCCAAACAACTGCTCAGGATTTTCAGGGTATGGGATTACAACTATCCAATGTTAAAAATGAGATGGGACTTTATGACAGAGATGGTGCAGATTTAACAGGTGGGGATGAATCTGAATTTACAACTGCCATGTCTGTTACTACTTGGTGGATTGAACAAATTAGAACGGCTGATAATGCATATACAGTAGAGATATTTGATGCAGATACATATGATGCAGCAGATTCAGTAGAGAAAGAAACAGGAGTTTGTGCAGCCACAATCGTAAATTTAAGATACATTAAATTCTGTAACAGGTCAAACTCAACTGCCAATGGAAATATCCAAGTGACAATTGATGATGTGGAAGTCTATAATGGTGTAACATCTGTTTCAACAACCGAGACACAAACTTTCACAATGGATTTGGTTGTAGAGGAAACACAAACCCAAACTTTTACCATGGATCTAGTAGTCGAAGAAACTCAGACTGTCACATTCACTTTGGATGTGGTGATTCAAGAAGTTCAAACAGTTACATTTACCATGGATTTGGTAGTCCAAGAGGTACAAACTCAAACCTTCACACTAGACCTAGTAGTACAAGAGACACAGACAACTACATTCACTCTTGATCTTGTAATATCAGAAACACAAACTGCCACATTTACCATGGATTTAGTAATTCAGGAACAACAGACACAGACATTCACTATGGATTTGGTTATTGAAGAAGTACAGACCAATACTTTCACACTAGACTTAGTAATCCAAGAAGTACAGACACAGACGTTTACCCTAGATCTAGTAATACAGGAAACACAAACATCGACATTTACATTAGATCTTTATATCGAAGATGGAGTAGGAATTGAAACTCAAACTTTTACACTTGATGTTGTCATTCAGGAATCTCAAACTCAAACCTTCACACTAGACCTAGTAGTACAAGAGACACAGACAACTACATTCACTCTTGATCTCGTAGTACAGGAAATCCAGACATCTACTTTCACACTAGATTTGGTAGTCCAAGAGGTACAAACCAGTACATTTACCATGGATTTATTCATAGATACTCTCACAACACTTGGTATAGGATATCCTGAGTTATTACCAATGGCTAGTGTTGCCTCGTTATTGAAACGTAAAGGAGATAATATTGAACTTACCCATGACACTTCCTAGTCTACACTTCTTAAACACAAAGGTAACACATATTTAATTAATAATGGCTGACATAGATGTTGAATTTGCAGTAGGGGCATCAGGTACATACACCCTTACATTTCGTGATAAGCAAAATCCAGGAGGTGTCAATGTATCAGCATTTACAGGCGGGACAATAACATTCACTGCAAACAACGCCATGAATACATCCCTTGGATCTGCCACTTTGGTTAATTTTGGAACCCCCGATAATTTCTCTTGTCAGTTTACAATTCCTACGAGTCACACCATGACAGTGGGAGACAAGTCATACAAGGATTACGTTGCCCAAGCAGTACTTACTGGAAGCGGTACCAGAATCACCAAAATACTCTCAATGAGGCTTCATAAGAAACTAGGAGTGTCAACATGAGTGCCTTGCGCTATCAGTCATCAGGCAACGTAAGGAAAAGAGCTCATAATGTAAATAACATATTATACTCAGATGATGAGATTAACGGAATTATTGACAGATATTCAGTAAACGCACATATCGCTGCAGGCAGGTCACTGTCAACTCCATGGGTAGACGGAACAGATGACGTTTATGAAATTGTAAGAACCTATGTACTAAATGCGTCTGCGTGTGAAATACTTGCAAGTATTGAAGTCGACGATCAAGGCAAATGTGAAGAGGCAGCAGAGAAGGCACTTGAACAGCTTGTAGGAGGGGCTGGACAGACTGCAGTTGTAACTGCACACTTTGACCTCATTGACGGACTTGATGAAGATCATTACGGACAGCGATTCTAATGTCAACTTTTACTAGGACTACAGAGACTGGTGATTATGAATCACCAAGCGAAACAATAGGGGCATTGTTTGAACGTGAGTGGACAGATGCCAATACTGACCAACATATACCAAAATTTCTATTTGACCAAGACCAGACAAACATGGTCAATCCGACAGACATGCTTGAGGCAATAGTAATTACAGATGCAGGTACAATCCCAATTCCAGAGAGAACGGATCTTGGACACGGACTTGTAGGGGTAGGAGAAGTCATAGTAATTACAGTGTTTGGAGCCAGTCAGAAACGTCGAAAGATATACGAGTTTGAGATACACCGTATACTAAGAAAGAATCGACCAATAGCCCAGACATCATTTACACCTATCAAAAAGTCTGACAACACTACAAACTCTGCAATCCATGACTATGATGAGTTAATTCCAGAGTTTGTGGCCTTTGATGACAACGTACAAGGTCAGGAAAAGTCGTCTAAAAGCAGTGCTGTACTAACTTTACTTATGGAGTGGGTATTTCAATGAAGGTAGGAGATTCAGTACCACCTAAACAGGTACGAGGGAAACACTGTCCAAAATGTGGAGACGCAGTATTAAAGATGTACCCAACAGGCTACGTCATAGAATCATCTCAAGTAATATCCAAGACTGATGATGGATTTATTATAAGAGATAACTGGCACTGTCCAAAATGTGGCAATCAGGAGATGAAAACCCACAAGGTTAACCGTGACGGAATTGCTAATCCAAAACATGAAAAACCTGTATTGAATACTGTTCCAGCAACAGATGACTCGTATAGTTCTGATAAATCTAAACATCAAAGGAATAAACGAAGATGAGTTTTCTAATCAGTAATCAAAGAAGTGTAACTAAACAACTCCAGTATGTTTTTGAGGATTCAAGAACAACCCCTGGAAATTGGGGAACCACACCATCCACCCCAACATTTGTACAGGCTGGATATAATCCAACATTTACCTACACCGATCAACCAGAAGGTGTAGATGTGAGAATACTTGGCAATGAGGGAAAAACCACGAAAGTCAAAGTGGGTATGTCAGGTCTCTTGGACATCAGAACCCACATTGTCGACTCCACACTGGCAAAGTGGTTCTTTAACGCTGCAGGCGGTGGTGCAGGTACCATCGATGATTCAGCGACATTCTTGTTTACCCATAACGTACTTGGCAATGACACGTACCGAATAGGGAAGGGATGTTTCCCACTAAACGCAACCCTTGATGTTCCAAACAGGGGTGTTATCGAATTAACAGGACAAATTCTCGTCACACAACCAGCCAATGAGGGACTTGTTTCAGCCATTTCTGGAGTGATTACAGGTACTCCAACTTATGCAACCCAGTTGACAGGTCCAGTCTGGACTCACTTGACAGGCGGTTCAAAACCACTTACAATAGGTGGCAACAATTACAGGGACAGGGGAATGAGACTCTCTGTTACAAGGGAAGGCTCAATGCTGGATTCATCTGGAGATGAATTTATCCAATTCATCAAGGCTTCAAAGAAAACCATATCTGGTTCAATCACTGCCTTTAGAATTGACTCACTCAATCAGGCAGCAGCAGTTGCCCTGACAGAGTTTGCAGGAACAACCACACGTGTCCTCAAGACTGCTGTAAGTACGGCAACATTTACCAAGATGCAGTTCCAAGATCACCCGACTGACTATACCACAGATTCTGCAGATGCTCTCCTAGAGGAGCTTACTTTCACCTGTACGGAACTCGCAATATCTTAACCATCTAGATTATATACTGTTCACATCATCCTATTTTCAGTGGAGAAGGACGAGATAGCCAAAGCCCGTGAGGAAGAGGCCAAGGTAAAACAAGAAGAATTTGAAATACAGTTAGACAGTTTACGAAAAGAATATGCAGCACTTCCAAAGACAGATCCTAAATTTATGGGTATCGACCTTGATGCCAAGGAGTATTGGATTTTTGGTAACGGATGGAAGATTAAAAAATTAGGATTTTCAAGCAAGAAAGCAGTAAAGGAATACTTTGACAAACATGATAATACCATCAAGACTCATGATGAGTTAGATCCTGAAAAGGATGCCAATGAGAGGGTAGAGTTGGTAAGACAGATGATGAACATACGAGATGAAATTATAGAGAATTGTCTTCCAATGTTGCTTACTGAAATGGATGGAAAAACATTCAATGAAAAGAAATGGTTAGAAGGTGATGTCATTCCTGCTGCCTCATGGTGGGATTGTGCAAGAGACTGTTTCCTTTTTTTACGGGGAAGCGGCTCGAGGGAAGATATTCTACTATCAATGATGCAATCCAGTTCAGAGTCTACGACAACCTCAGCTTCTACGAAAACGCCCAAAAAGTCTACCTAGCCTACGAAGCGTTTGTGCGTAATGCAGGTTCGTTCATTGACTGTTATAATCAGGCACTGAAAGACGAACAGCCTCTTTATGACTTTATACATATCAAATCGAAGGAACAGTAATGTCAGCCTTTGGTGGTCGTCGCTCATTTGATGTTGGAAGTTCGGGTGTAACTGGAAGAGTAGGAGTCAAGATGGTAGGTATGGATAGGTTACTCCTTAATCTTAGCCGTATGCAACAATTACCACAGGAAGGAGTTACCAAGATATTACAAATACTTGCAAGTGAGTTTATAGCCTCAGTGATAGAATTTGCACCAAAGGTAACTGGAAGATATGCAAGATCATGGAGGGTAAAATCACTTCGTCCCAATGAGGTTATCATTGCTCCAATGGGTATGCTCCCAGGCAGACCGACAATAGGTGGAGGAGTGTCTGATAGTATTTCAGCATCAAAACTCGCAGTAATGTTAGAGTTTACAGGTTCTCCACCACATATCATTGCACCAAGAGTAAAATCAAAACTACTATTCCAGTCAAGAACAGGAGATATTGTAATCACTGGAAAGCCAGTAAATCATCCTGGATTCAAACCTATACCACATATCAGACTTGCACTCTCACAGACAAGACGTAAAGCAAAAGGTGTGATTTATGCAGTAGCCACGGAGTATATGGAAATCAAACAGTGGCGTGAGGGAATGGCAGATGCTGCACGTACTTCAGGATATACTGGTCCAATCCCACCAAGACAGACAGGACGTAACAGGAAGGATACCAATGCAAACATTGGTAGGGGTACTAAGGCTAATCTCAAGGCTAAACTCTCACGTCCTGGGTTCAAGGTAAAAATCGTAGCAAGAGGTCAGACCAGAGCAGTAGGTACAAACCAGAATTTTTCTGCAAGAGCGGGTGCATCGAGGTTAAAGGGACAATCCACAAGATTCAGTTCAGTCGGACTTTATAGTCAGTAGCT
This sequence comes from Gammaproteobacteria bacterium, assembly GCA_021772915.1. Lineage (GTDB taxonomy): Bacteria > Pseudomonadota > Gammaproteobacteria > Xanthomonadales > SZUA-36 > SZUA-36. The sequence continues at coordinate 20,173 of JAJFLB010000019.1, forward strand.
GGAGACTCTGTGTGAGAGAAAATATATAAAAATCTATAAATTTTGTAGACCTGACCCCAGATCACCACTCGATTTGTGTGAGAGAGAAAGTAGATGAGTGAATTTTTAAAAAATATAAAATTACAGCCAATAGTTCTCATTATTTCTAAGCGGGAAACTTCCTTATGGCATTTCCTGGCAGGGCTGACATTACCATTGGTTTACGAGATGAATTTACCAGTGGGGTTAAAGGTGTCCGTAATGAACTCCAAAGATTAGACGCTGATGTAAAACAAGTCGGTGGAACAATGCCACAGGGATTCAATCGTGGACGTGAAGCAGCAGACCGAATGGGAAATTCTGTCAGACGTGTCACAGTAGATACCAAAGCCATGACATTATCAATGGTAGGTCTGGGTACCACAATGATTGGGCTTGCAACAGCTACCTCCAGACTAGGTCAGGCAGAGAACAGGTTAGAGAAATCAAAGGTGGCAGTAAGAAGAATCAACGACCAGATTGCCTCAACACAGAAGAACCTCAACCGTCTTATTGACCAAGGCAAGACAAACACTGAGGATTATGCAGTACAGTTGGGCAGGTTGGAGACTGCCTATGTTGATCTCGAAACCAAACAGACTGACATTAAATTAAACCAAGATGTACTCAATGATACATACATACTATTTGCAACCACGATTGTAAACACTGCAATCAACTCTATCTTCCTTCTTAGATCATCATTCCAAGGACTTACACTTGCTCAGATAAAGAGCACACTTTCCCTTGGAGGTCATGCCTCTGCGACTGCAGTATCCACTGGTGCAATGGGTGCAATGTCTGTAAGCACTGGTGTGGCGACTGGAATGACCCACGCATTTGGGGCAGCACTCAAGGCAGCGTTTCCACCGCTCATTGCAATTACTGCTGCATTTGCTGCTTGGGAGGGACTCATAGCACCATACATCAAGGAGCAGAATGGTGTAAACCTTTCACTTATTGATTATGCAGATTCTGTTTTTGGTGCAAAAAAATCACTTGAAAGTACAAACCCAATACTTGAAGAATACAAGAGACAGCTTGGAGATACCGCAGATGAACAGGAGGAACTAAATGATGCTACCAATGACTTTACCAAACTGGCAACCCCAGTAAAGAACGCAGTACAATTCCAGATTGAGGCTCTCAAGAATTTACAGACACAAGTAAAAGGAAATACCACAGAATGGCTCGTACTCCAGAGGACTATGAATCAGGTTCGTCAATCTGCAGGTATACCGCAGGGTTTTCAAGCGGGCGGTAAAACCGCCCAATCAGTCGGAGGAACAGGACTCTCACCATTTGAGGTTCTTGGTGGTGGTTCAGGTACAGCAGGAAACATAGTGGTAGCAGGGAGTGGTGGCAGTTCAGTCCTGACTAAAAGTGGTGGAGGAACCGTTGTGGTTCAGGCAACACAGTCAGCACCAGCAAGAATAATTGATACTACAGGAATACCACAGAGATTACTGTCTGGTGGAAATCTTCCAACAGTAGGAGGAACTCCTACAATACTCATCGAGGTTGCAGAAAAGGTAGTAGATGACAAACTACGAATGTTAGGACTTGTTGTAAAAGACAATATAATTTTCTATAAGGGTAAAAAGATCGCTGGAGGAAATCTTACACCGCCTGATGACTTTTTTGGCAAGCTTGTATTTGCTAGCAATCCAGCAGCCTTTAGAAGTGCCGAGATATTTTCAAAACCAAACTCCATATTTGGCAAGATAGGATTTCCAGCAGGCAGCAATCCATTCTTCCCAGAAGCCACAAGCCTACAGGAGATAACAGCCCAGTTATCCAAATTTCCACCTGGTATCACTGATCTGTTTGGAGGATTATTACAAGCCCAACTCAGTGGTGATTTTGGCAAGGCAGGCAAGATACGGGACAACATTGAAAACCTCCTATTCAATATAGATCCAAAGACAGGACTCCCAAGACCACCTCCAGAGTCTGGAGATACTCAGGGTATCATAAGAGATAACCTTTCACTTCTTTCTGAGGGTACAGGATTTGGTGCAGGTGGTGCAAACCTAGAGGTACTTGCAGAGTCATCAAAGGACAGACTTGATGAGGCCAAGAAATTTTCAGAACTTGCAGCACGCTATAAGAAACTAGAAGCAGGTGCAACATCTGTATCTGAGAGAAGACATTTCAGGGCTATCAGGGAAGATTATCAGAACAAGGCAGTAACTGCAGCAAGGCAGGCAGTATTCTTGAATCAGCGTGCAACTGAGACATTCGGATTATCAGGCAGGTCAGTAACATTCCAAGCAGGAATACCTGTAAAGTTCAGACCTCACCAAACCAATGTAAATCTAACAAATTTGACTAACAGGGTATTTCTAGGCAGTGCAACAGATGAATTGAACCGACAACGTACTGAGGAAAATACAAACTTTTTCAGAACTGCATTTGGTAAGGGAGATCTTGTCATAAATGAAGATGGGTTGATATCTGCATCTGGTCAGCGTGGGTTTATCTCAAATGAAAAGAAGGAGAGAAACCGTAACACCTTACGAAGATTAAGAGAGGAGCAGGATATCAGAAACATATTCTTAAACTCCGAAGAATTCTTAATCCAACAACAACTTCGTGCCTTGTCCCTCAACGGTCAGGCAGGAAATTTCATCATGTCAAGAACACAGTCAAATATAATCAAACGAGGAGGAGGACTACAAAAGGCAGCAGCGAACATGCATGTTCTTGGAAACATATTCAACACCCCACAGACAATCGATATACTCTCACCTATCAGTACCTCGTTTAGTGACATTCTTGGTGCGTTTAACGCAATAGGACGTCATTCCATACAGGAAATCATACGGGCAGCAGCAAATTTCAACGTACCGTCACATATTACGAGAGATCCTTTCACACCGTCAAACCTTCAATTCCTCGGAAGCAGAATAACAGAGTTCATTACAAGGTCAGTAGAGGGAAGACCAATTTGGGTAAGGGAAGTAAAGCCATTTGCAGAAAAGATTGGTATTCCAAAGGAGAGATTGGCAGAGGTAATGACCACACTGAAAACCAACGTATCCACAGAGTTTTTCGCAGACAATATTGACACAAGAAATGAGGTTTTAAGGCTGGAAGCACGGGCTTATTACATTGAGAGAGAGGAGAGATCCGCAGTAGCATGACATTACCGTCTAACTTTAACCCACGTGGACTTGTCCCAATCGTCATAATAAGTGACGCAGATGGCGTGGAGCAGTATAGGTTTGAACATCCTCTTGCAGTAGGAACATCAATCTGTGCAATCCAAGGGGATGGTAATATACTTGATAGTTCAGGTAATCAGAATCATGGAACATGGACTGGCACTGAGGCATATGGTCCAGCAGCCATTGGGAAGGCTATGAAATTTAATAGTACCAGTTATGTTACGCTTGCCAACGAAAGTAATTTTGATGTTCTAGATAGAGATGCTCCTTGGAGTATCATGATTAAATGTAAACCTACCACAACTGCCAATGGTACATTGTTTAGCAAGAAGGATACATCAGGTACTGATGCAGGTATTTGGGTTTGGAAAAGTGATGATGATGTATTTTTTTATATCTCAGATGGAACCACCAATCATATCATTCAGAATAGTTCCAATTTTGTAACCAATGATGATAACACCATAATCGTAACCCATTCTGGTAACTCTAATAAATCAGGAATGAAGGCGTATGTAAATGGAGTAGTTAATACGGGTGGAGGATCTGCTGCAATGGTAGCAGCCATTACAAATAATGAATCACCAATTCTTGGCAGACTTGGAGATGGAGGAGTAACATATACGGGATTAGAACAACACGTAGTTGTCTTTGACAGTGAACTTTCACAGGCTGATGTGAATGGTCTTACTGCAATTAATACAACTCCAGTCCTTGGAACACCAGAACAGGACTTTCCGATGATGGGATATCACCTTCATGGTGGAATTGGGTCAGATTTGGGAAGACTGATAATTACACTTGATGACCGTTCAAACACATTTACCAATCTTACTGATGGTAGAAGACCGTCACTATTCAAACCGTTATGGAAAATCGACATGTATATGATGTATGCCAATGATACCTCAAATCCAGTAACAGGCACTGCAAAAGCAAATATGGATTCCTCAAAGCTTTGGTTCTCAGGATTCCTAGTTGATCCACAGGTGGAAAGACCAATCAATAATTATCAACGACAGACACTCTTCGCAGTAGGGGTTGCAATGCAACTCACTGAACGCATGACATCCATGAAACGTACCCAGACAAGGGCATCTGATGGCATATCATTTGATACAAGTGATCCTCTAAAAGCAACTGATCTTGTGACTGATCTCATAACCAAGACTGATCATTTCCTTCATACTGGACTGCCAGCATTGAGTTCTGACTTTAATGTAAACGAGGTGACAGATTCTGATATTACGTTTGCAGATTTTAACGTACACTTTTACACCATACATCAGGCACTTCAAGAAATTGCAGCCCGAGCAGGTTACATATGGGGAGTAAAACCAGACGGCACGATCTATATGTTCCCAAGAGGAACACAGGATTCAGGATTACTTCTTACCAATGATTTAACATCATCTGTAACCACTGGATGGGACAAGACAAGGCTTTGTACCCTTCGTAACGTACCAACAGGTTACATAGATTCAGGGGCTGGTGTCGGATATTCAATACTTCATGGTGTTGGAGGGGTAACTGATTTCCTATTACATGAACAGACACTCTCAGACGCAGTTGCAACACTTACAGTAGGAGATGGAACGGGTGGAGGGGTTCCTGAAGATGTGGCATTCCCATTCATACCCACAGAGGATTCCCTTGCAAGACTTGCGATATTCGGCTCCCAGTTGGCAGGAACAACCTCTGGAATATCAGTGGCAAACCCAAGTGTACTCACTGATACTGGTCATGGATTGGAGAACGGTCAGACAATAACTATCTCAAGCTCTGATACCACACCCAACATAGATGGTGATCATATAATAACATGGATTGATGCAAACAGTTTCAGCATACCAGTCAATGTTACGGTTTCACCCACTGGAATAGCATCATGGGTATCAAAATCAGCAGACCCACTTCACCTATGTATTCTGTCTGATAATGGGGATAGTGAGGTTCAGCAAGGCATCCTTCAATTCACTAATAACGGTACAGCAGGAGATACGTTAACGAGTATTGATGTTGCTGGTACTGAACTCATACTTACTCCAGTTGTATGGGATACTGATCTTGCCACGTTCTCGAGGAATGTTGCCGAGGAGATTAATAATAACATTACATTCCCAAATTACAGGGCATCATCTTATGTCAATACCTCAAACGACGGAGTGGTTACAATTTATTCCCTTGAGGTAGATGATTACATTACAGCCAAATCCATAACTGCCACTGTAAGTCCTGCAGTTACACTTACCCATATTGATGGTAATATGCTGGCAACCTCAATGGGGCACCCATCAAGGGATCTGAGACGCAGGATAAAGGTAGAACCTGACAGACTTAATCAGGCATTTGATTCTTCAGGTGCATGGCTTGAACTACCATTCAGAACAATCAATTCAGGTACGAGACTTACACCGTATACAGTTCACTGGCTCCTGTTAGGAGGACATAATTCAGTAAGGGTAGACTATCAGACCACAGTAGGTTCATTCTCCAGAGGTGTAGGAGGTGCATGGATACATGATTCAGGATCACTTAAGGTAAGGATACATCACTCACACTCCATTGACGTTATAATCGAGAATACCGTAGCCAAGAAAACCTTTGGTACCCGTGAGATATTACTACCAATATCTGATTTCCCATCAGAGGAGGCAGCACTCAACGGGTTAATGGGATTCAGTCAGGTGACAAGCAGGGCACAGAGGGTTTACCAACCTGTTCAGGCATATCCTCCACAGAAACCACCAGAACTCGGAAAATCTACAAGAATAATAGACAAGTTCAATGGTATGGATACCTTTGTAGATATAATAGGATATGATATTCAGGCAACATCATTTTCAAAATGGAATCAGGGAGTTGATTCAATGACATTCCACATAGAGGAGACGTATTATCCAGAATGAGTGCAACTGGTAAGGATTGGGGAGATATTCTCTCCAGACTAAACGTATCATGGGGAGTAAAGGAGGTTGCAAATATTATGTCAATCATAAACAAACGAACAACCCCAGTAAATGAGGATGAGGGGTTAATCAAGCATGTGGTGTATACCCCAGAGGTAGAGCTTGACACCAGTGCCAACACTGACATTAGTATTACACAGGATATTGATGAGACAGTAGACGTTGACGGATATTCTGGTTGGGGAATGAGAAAGATGATACCTGACAATGTCAGGGCATACGACCTTGTACATGATTATACCAATATGACAGGAATTACATTTCCACCACCTGGTATCACACAGTTTGACGCCACCACTAAAGGACGCAGTTTAATGGGTGGTGCAATGACGGATGGTTCATCATACATGACCATTGATGATCATACTTGGTGGAATGCAACTGAATTTGGTATTGCATGTCATCTCAATCTCCCTGAAAACACAGGTTCTGATCCAACAGGATTTATCACACAGAAGGTAGGGTCATTTCAGGTATATGTTGCAGATGCTGCCTTGGGTGATAATCAATTATGGGCTGATTTTACAACTGGAGCAGGTGCAAAACAAGTACAGTTCACTTACACCCCAGATACATGGTTCACCTTAATGCTACATATTGATTCAACACAATTCACTGGCTGGATAGATAACGGTGGGATACAGGGTATTTCCTCTGGAGGTAGTGGTATAGTTGATACTGCAACTGATGTGGGAATACTTGGAACCACACTTGGAAGTGGTTTGTTAAAGTCTGGATCTATTATGTCATGGCTTACATTCTTTGATTATGACATACGAAGTGACTCATCATGGCGTAGTGACTATCAGGACAAGGGTCTTCTTAATTTAGACGATGCGTCATCAACTGAGATTACCACATTTCCATTCCAAGGGGATTTTAAGGCAAGACCAAATTCAGAGGCGGGAATGTTTGTTGCAACATAGGTCTTTATTACTTCCTATTGAGGAGTTACAATATTGACATTTCATTATGATGATTCCCTAAGAGCGGAAGCCAAGACCAGATGGTTAAAGGCAACCAAGGATTTCTTTGGGTTTGATCCAGAACATCTCACTATTGCCTATTCAACATGGAATCTATCCACGTGGAAAGAGGATGAATTAAAGGAGATCATTGACAAACCACAGAATACTCTCAAAGTTTTAGATAATTTATGGCAGGAGATTGCCAGCACTGACAGGAACACTACAATCCAACCTTATGAAACCTGTCTTCAACTTGGAATACCAAAATCAAAACCCCTTGAAATGAGGGCTGATCTTTATAACATTATAACAACCTCTGGACTCGTTGAGATTGCCAAGAGAGGTACAGATGATACGAGTACAGGTACAGGTTGTACTCATGGAGCAGTAGGTTCAGGTACTACAAGTGAGGCACTTGGAGATGTAGCATTGGAAACTGAACTTGACCGTAAGGCATTTGCAACTGATGGAGTATCATCAGTGTCAGGTACTACAGAACGGTATGGTATGCCATTCACTGCAACTGATGTGGGGGCAGGTGCAGTCGTAGCAGAAGCAGCACTCCTAACCAAATCATCAGGGGGAGAATGTGTGGCAAGGGTTGTAGCCTCTGGAGTTACTGTAGCCACAGGAAGAATTATGACAATGCAGACTGATATTACGCACACAAACGGTACGATTGTCTGATAATTTATGTAAGGTTTATTAGTCATATATTCTATCCTCATAGTTCCTTTTAATACTCCAGTCTATCCTATATTACCATGGTAACTAACGACGGAACTGACACATTCCAAGGAGAGACAGTTGGTGGAGAGGCACTCGATGAGGTGTGTGCGTGGCATGGTAATACAAAACCTACGGGTGGAACAAACGATATTCCACAAGGCGGTATCTTCATAGAAACTGGCAGAGGAATATATCTGCAAAATGGTAGCCCTAAATCTTCACCTTCATGGACAACTATGGGGTTATTCCCAAGGGTTAAAATCAAAACTGCAGACCAGACCAGAACAAGTACAACCTATGTGGCAGATACTCATCTAACCCATACCGTACTGGCAAGTACCAGATATACATTCAGATTATGGCTTAACGTTACTACAGCAAATGCCCCAAAATTTCAGTTCAGCATGCCTTCTGGTGGTACTGTAAGCTGGACTGAACATGACCCATCAGATACCTCATGGTCAGTACAGACAGGTGAGATTGTAGGCTCTGCCACTGCCAAGATATTTTATTTTACAGGTAGTTTTGATATTGATACCACTGCAGGTTCAGTTGGATTACAGTTTGCCTCAAACTCTGGGGCAGTAGATGTAACAGTAGCTGAAGGCAGTCACTTTGAACTGATGGAAGCAGTATAACCTTAAGTAATAGTAATTGTATTGTATAATTATGATATGTAATACCAACACATTCTCTATTAACGAGGGTGAAGGATTCTTTGTAATGCCTTCCTCCGTTGAGGGAGCAAACTGATGGGTTTACCTCACAAGTTTGATGATAAAGATTGTCCTCTCTGTGGTGTTCGCATTAAGAAAGGTGATCTAGTAAACAAGATAGAGTCTACTGGAAAGTGGTGCTCAAATGACAACTGTCCAAATACACCTGTAGAAGGACAATCAAAAACAACATCCAGTCAACCAACATCAGTACCTTTCAAAGGGTCAACTGATATTGAGAAACTTGACTTTGCCGAGACAGCAGTATCCAGATTCATCTCTGCATGTAAGGAAGGTGATTTGGATGTTACCAAGGTTGCCGAACAACTAGGTGCCGTGTGGAATACTGCGTTAATGAATAAAAAATGAATGAAACCATAGCAGAAAACCTCAAGGCGATGATGGGTAAGGAGAATCCATTCTATCCGCAGGAGATACTGACTGAGAGTTCGAACTATAACGATCTTCTCTTCTCCTACTATTTTTATTATTGTGGTTTTGGACAGGTATCATTGAGACCAAGCATGCTCCCAAGTTATCTTTCAATCGACAGGGTCATAAGAGACTTACCAAACCGTGAAAAAAATCTACCTAGAGAGGAGAAATACAGGGAACACTATTCCCAATCATGATAATACTCTTACTTTTTATCCTGTCATTCTCATCAGGTACCTCAACAGATCCGATAGAGTGTGAGCAAGGACTCATACTATCCCATATAGGACGTTGTGTACCTCCTGATTTTTATGATTGTAGCGGAGTAATCACCCAAGAAAAAATTGATTTTATATTGGAATATAATAAAGAAAGGGGTATAGATTCAACCGTATTTTTGTATACTATGAAGGTGTGCCTTGAACTTATAACCTCATCTGATACTTCAACTGACCCAGTAGCCCCGCCACAACCACCACAATTCATTCCATGTACAATTACGGCAATGACCCAAGAGGCTATGGATATGGCTATTAACTGGCAGATTTACATGGGTATTGACACTACCAATCTATTGAATTCATTTCAGAGATGTCTGGACAGTCTGTACCCACCAGATGACTTTGCAGACATTGACACCACATCAAACACTTCAACTGATAATGATTCACACGTGACACCAGAACCTGAACCAAAGATACAATTCCCAACAATAGGATGTAACTTGTATGAGATGAAGTGCGGTATCAAATGGAGAGAGATATGAGAAGCCGAGTCATCTGTAAATCTTGCAAAGTAGAACTCGAGACCCGTAGTGAAAGGAGTATACAAAAATGTCAGGACTGTCAGTTAGAGTGATGATGTGTGAGAGAGGCAGTAAAGATACTAACGAGACTATCCAAACAGTTTGGGGAGAAATGTTATGTCACTCATAAACGGTTCACGAAGAGAGGGTTCACCATTCATCATCTCTGGTACCTTACTAACGGTGATGTTGAGCACGGGAATTATCCGTCTACTCCAAAAGGGAGGGATAAATATTACACCGATCTTGAACCTCTTGTTGGGAAAAGACTCACCGTTGCGGAAAAAAGGGAGTTTATAGAGAAACTTGAAACCGCAAGAAAAGAAATCAATGACCTTATTGATGAACAAATCACTCATCCTACGAGGTTCATTCTGGTTACAAACGGTGTACATACTAGGCTTGACCATTACAAAAGAGGACTTACCAGACTTCGAAGGGAGAACCAATACAGATTGATCATTGCCATGTTAATAACGAGAAAAAGGAATGGTAAGTAGTTTCGTAGCAGCACTCGTAATCGGGATATCATTGGGAGGTATTGCCTTCATATTAGTTAATGGAGTAGAATCTGAACCAACACCTATCCAACAAGACCCTGAGATAATCATCAAACAGATGGTGTTAGGGTACGATGAATGTGTAAGAGAGTATGGATTCCTAGATGAGCAAATAGTTAATTGTTACAAGAGTGTAAGGGAGTATTATGGCTATCCATAAATGTAAACATGGTGTACTAGAAACGGAGGAATGTATGCAATGTCATATAAACAAGGATCTCTTACTGGATTAACTGAATCAGTTACAGTGTTAGGTAAATCACTAGTGGAAGCAAGTATGAAGATGATAGAATTATGTGAAGCCCATCAAAGACTTGATATTATTAATGAAGAGTTAAACTCAATCTATATATCAAGAGGAATCAGATACCGAATCCTAGGTTGGTTATTTCCCAGATCATATGATTTCAGACAGGATGGATTTGTACAATGATCCCAGAAAATTTTGGGAAATTTCTGGGAGTATACCCTTGATAATCACATGTATTCATTGTGGTATTGAATTTGACCGTGGAGATACGGTAAAGCGAATGTGTGGGAGAAAGTGTCCAGTGTATATGAAAAAACATAATGAAATGGCGAAGATTAGGATAAAAAAATTAAAAGCACTAAAGGTTAGTTAAGTTTCTCGTATTCCTCGGCTAACTCTTCCTGAAGGTACTCTATATGATTTCTGATGTGTGGTATTGATTCCTCTTCAACTTTCATCATCTGGATAGCCTGATCATGAAGTTTAGGCCATCTCTTGAACAGTTTTGCATATCGCTTGTATTTTGCAACTGCTGTAAGCCGTCCAACCAGGTTTTTTTGTTCCATTTCAATAGTAGCTTCCAACTGTGAGATTTCAAAATTATCATTACCAGATGGTTTTATCCAACCAAAGAACCGTTGTCGAAGGGTTCGATTGTCCATGTTTCTGCTCATACCCTATTATTTCGTCACTAGGATATAAAGGATTTACACTACTTTACACTACTTTCTATGTTATATTATTAATTTTTTTTTGAGAAAATCTAAAAATAAAAAAACAATGTTGTTTGTAAACTAAAGCTAATCCATAACTAAAAAGTAGTGTAAAGTAGTGTAACCACGTGAAAAGAAATATGTTCAGAACAATAGACCGTATCGCTAGGTTAGTACGGCAAGAAGGATCTGTAGACGTGGTTAAATTTTGCAATTTGCTAGACCTGTCCCCATCCTCATTCTATAATTACAGGAAGTTTGTGGAGGATAAATACACCGATATTATCTATGAAGAGGGAAAATACAAATCAATCAAAGTGGAGCAGATATCATGACTGATAAGGAACTCGCAAGACAGATACTCGCAGAGATGGAGAGAGATTTTACCTTTATCCATATATGTGCGAATATGGGAATAGAGGACATTGAGTCTGTTCCGAGTGAGTGATTATGCAAGTGCAATCGAAAAACCAAAGGACCAAACCAGAACAGGTACAAAGGTCAGAATACCCACACAACACAGGACTTCAAATCTTCGCTGTGGAATATGCGGAGAGAGACCAGCCAAAAGTTATCCAATTAGTGAAAAGGAAGTCAGGATTCTATGTGCAAAATGTGCTCAAGCTAACAGGAACAGAGATGAAGATTTTGGAGCACCTAATTTCATCAAGGCAAGTAAACTCCACCGTAGTATGTAATGAATGCGGGAAGGTACTTGATTCACCATTATCCCTAAGAAGTCACATGACAAAATCACATGAGATGAGGAGAAAATATTCACGATTATGAATTTTCCAGATAAAAAATACAAGATAATCTATGCAGATCCTCCTTGGGAGTATGATGTTTCATTTAGAAAATCTGCTGCTAAAGATAAATATAATTTAATGAGTAATAAAAAAATAGGAGAATTACCAATCGAAAATATTAGAGATGATCCATGTGTTTTGTTATGTTGGGTAACTTTTCCTAAATTAATAGATGGATTAGATTTAATAAAATCCTGGGGGTTTGAATATAAAACATCGGCATTTGTATGGGTAAAAACAATGAATTATACAAATCACCAAGATAATTATTTAGGTATGGGAACATACACTAGACAAAACTCAGAGGTTTGTTTACTTGCCACATATGGTAAAGGGTGTGCAAGTTGGGTTAATCATAAAAACCCAATGAGGAATATAATATATGCACCAGTGAGGAAACACTCACAAAAACCAGATATAGTAAGACAAAAAATAGTAAAGTTGTTTGGTGATATATCTAGAATAGAACTCTTTGCACGTACCAGAATTCATGGATGGGATACATGGGGTAATGATGAGAAGTTAAACAGTAAACCACTTGAGGAGTTTATAGATTGACTGACGAGGAGAACCGTGAAATGAGACGTATCGCCAAGGGAATGACAGAACTTGGCAAGAAATGTCATTGTGGCAAGGTAAGGGCACGTCATTCTATCCGTGAGGCCAAGGAATGTCAGATGAAACAAGATACTGGAGCCAGTGACACCAAACTTCGTATAATGACTGATCAGGAAATAGAGGATAGCCACCAAATGAAGTTATGAATTTGAGATACACATATAACTAAGTAATTATATTCTAATTGTATGGAAACAGAACCAAGAGAACCATACTTTTCCACAAGGATTAGAATTGGAGATCTCACAAGCCCTAAAGGTTTGGTTGGATTGAAGGACTTTACCGTGGAACTAACCTACGGAAATCAGGAGACCAAACGAGTAATGAAGAGCAAGGATGACATACTTGACGTAGAAGACAAGGATATGTTTGCCTATTTAGACGGTATATTTGAAAAGAGAGACAAGTGGGCGGAGACCAAAAAGTTTCGATTTGTTGACCAACTTGATCAGACGACATTGAACGCACTAGTGGGGAATAAGATTGGGTAAGAGAGTAACCCTCGTTATTGATCCTGAGAATATGCGTAAGCTAAGGAAGATACAGGCTTCATTACAGTCACAGAGTGACGAGTCAGTATCATTCAGCAGTGTCTGTAACAAGGCGTTTAAGAGGTACGATGGAAATGGGTCTTAGTCCTCAATCATCACACATCAAGATTATCGGAGACATGATGAAGAGTGATCCAGACATATTTATGTTCAGTAAGGAGGGAGTGCTTCTATCCAAGTGTCATGACTGTACGGAATGGCACAAGGTGACAAAGTTGCACTTGGCAAAGAATTGAATTTTACTACTTGTGACGTAGGTGAAAAGATTGACAAATATGCCATGGTGGTTTTCAAAGAGATTGGAGATTACAAAGCACCAGTACCACAAAACGCAGAAATTGTAGTGATGAATGCAAAGACATTTGAACCACATAAACCAATAGGGAGATTCATAAAATGATTTTCGGCAACAAGAACCTGACACAATGTCAGTGGCCTAAATGTGACAAGGGTGTATACAGAGGATATCATACCCTAGTGGAATGGGAACAACATAAGCAATATGTCAAAATAGATTTACCACCGCCAATATATCCAGTGCAGTTCATTGAAGAGGATATGCAGTATCAGATTCAACCACAGCCAGCACAGGTGAGTCCAACATATGTAAACCCACCAAGTAACAGGAAATGGCAAGTTATCTCAGTTGTTACAATTATAGCAGTATGGGGAATGATATTATGGAGTGTAATGAAATTATTATGACTCTATACAAATGTACACTTGAATGTAAAATCAAAGGATTTCCAAAGATAGTTGAATATCTCAAATCTAGTAATGACGATAAATTAATCCTCATGTTTGAACAATGTGAAAATATTGAAGGTTCGATGTATTATGGTTACAAATGGATTGAAATTAAACCAATGAAACTAAAGGATTTTCCAGAAGTTATGCAGATGACTGTTTCAACAGGAGAGAAATCATGACAGTCCCATGGGTGGAGACCACAATTCAAAAGTTCGGCAACGAACAGATTATGATTATCCTATCAAAGAGAATGGAGCACGGGTTTGAAAAGGGAGACAAAATCAGGATTGAACAGAAAGGCAACAAGCTCATTGTCACTAAGGTATAGTACCAAGATGGAAAAGATATCGGGCATATTATCAACTCTGGTGGACGACTGTTCAGAAGGTGTAGCAATAGGGGTATTTGTAAACGCATCAGGCTATGTCACAATCAATGATCTTGAAACTATCAAGATAGCCAAGGCAATGCTAAATACGACAAGACGTGAAATATTAAAGAGGAATGTAAAGAAAAAATGACAGATATATTAAAAACAAATCAGGAGGTCCGTTAGTCGATGTACGTCTTAGTCGGTTGTGAAAGGACAGGAGTTGTCAGGAAGGCTTTCAGAAAGGAGGGTCATGATGCTTGGTCATGCGATGTAGTTCCGTCAGATGACAAAAGCGAGTTTCATATTCAGGATGATGTTAGAAAAGTGTTATACGAGAATTGGGATCTTGGTATCTTCTTTCCTCCATGTACCCATCTTTGTGTAAGTGGTGCAAGATGGTTCAAGGAGAAACAGGTAGAACAAGAATCAGCACTAGATTTTATTGCTAGAATCATGATGAGTCCTATTCCTAAAATTGCTATTGAAAACCCTATTGGAATTATTTCAACTAAATTCAGAAAACCTGATCAAATTATTCAACCTTGGCAGTTCGGTCATGGTGAAACAAAGGCGACCTGTTTATGGTTAAAAGATTTGCCAAAACTAGAGCCAACTGAAATTGTAGAGGGTCGAGAACAAAGAATCCATAAGATGACTCCTGGACCTAACAGGGGAATAGAGAGAAGTAAGACATATCCTGGAATCGCAACTGCAATGGCTGAGCAATGGGGAATAGAAAAATGAATAAAATGGAAAACATGAGAATTACAACAAAACAATATTCAGTTTATGGAAAATTATTCAGTTATGAGGAAATAACTAAAAATGAATTTGAAAAAGGAATAAAAC
The DNA here is from genome assembly GCA_021772915.1 of Gammaproteobacteria bacterium. GTDB lineage: Bacteria > Pseudomonadota > Gammaproteobacteria > Xanthomonadales > SZUA-36 > SZUA-36. The sequence continues at coordinate 35,456 of JAJFLB010000019.1, forward strand.
ATTTTATGAAGGATTGGGGTAAACTACTTGATCAACTAACCAAATCAACAGGAGGTTCTTCTAATGGTTGATTTGTTCGTTGGAATTGCTATAGGTTTCATGTTTGGTATAGCACCAATACTATCTCTCTTAATCGTATCAAAAGGAAAGGGAAAATTCTTTACCAATCCTGATGATTGGGTTCGAAAGACATCATTAGCAGGAGGTTCGAAGAATGGGTGATTGTGCAAATTGTGGACATTATAAAAAGAACCATTCTATGATAGGGAAAAAACACCTAGGAGAATGCAATTTTCATACAATGTTTGGTGGAAAAGCCCAACCAACTTGTGAATGTAAAGCATACCTAACATCATTAGCAGGAGGGAAATCTAATGAGTAAATTATTCAGATGTACTTTAGAATGTAAAATTAAGGGTATTCCAAACATTATAGAATATCTGAGAGCAAAGAATGATAATCAATTAATTTCAATGTTTGAGCAATGTGAGAATATTGAAGGGTCAACATACTACGGTTACAAATGGATTGAGATAAGACCGATAAAAGTAAAAGAATTTCCCGAAATTATGACAGTGGAAGTTCAACTAACTAAATCGAGGGAACGTTCACCATGAAGTTTGTATTAGAAAAATCTATTTTTGAGGTAATAGGTAGCCCAGAAACTAAAATCAAAATCTATCAATCAGGTACAAGAACAGGTGAAGAAATACGAGATGAAATACTCAGGAATCAAGAAATTGTTTCTATTCTAGAAAGCAAGAAGAATCAAATCAAACAGTATATGGATGCAGAATCTGGGAGTGCCCGAAGTATAGGACTTTACAGATTCTTAGATGATATTCTAGGAGATGAGCCTATGGAGGTCCTCAAATGACACTAGGAAAGATTCGGTATCAATGCCCTGAATGTAAGGGTATTCTTTCACCTTGGAATGAAAAAGAAACTCAGCATGTATGTGATGTTTGTGGTCTAGGTAAATGTGGATATGATGAATTTGACGAGTTGCAGAGAACAAAAATGGAGATTGTCTAACATTGGAAAAGGAATGTTCGAAGTGCGGTCATGGGTATCACATGTATCGTTGTATTGCTAGAGATTGTATGTGCATCTATGAGTTTGCTGATTTGGCAAAGGAGGATGCCTAACATTGGAAAAAGACGGTAAAGAACCAAAGGGGATTATATTCTGTATGACTTGTCATAGAATAGTAGGTGACTCTTTTCCAATTAATCACCATCATAGTTTTATAGTTCAGAATGAAATGTTATTGAAAAATATCAATACTCATGGATTCAAATTTTTCAAAGATACTAAAAAGACAAGGAAATCATTAGCCAAAGACTTTCCACCAAAAGATGAGGTAGTTTTAAAGTTATGAATAAGCCGACAAATGAAAAAGAATGTAACATGTTTGGTTGTGATCACTCAAATGATTTGATAGAGTGTGAAGAATGTCATTTTTTGTACTGTGATGATTGCTTTGATGAACATTATTTGGGGGCTCACTCATGACCACAGAATTAAACGGTAAATTAACAAAAGAGGATAAAATAATCAAAGAAAGAATATCTAATAGAAACGTACAGAAGGAATTAAAAAAAATTAGAAGGGATATTGAAGAGCTTAAGCAAACTCAAAGGTCACTGAGGTTGATTAATTGACAGTTCAATCAGACAAGGGCCCAGAGGAATTAACGAGTAAGTTATCTGATGAACAGATAGTTAAAAATCTAGAACAATTCAAATTTTGTTTAAAAGTTTTTGCTAACGATAAAAAATGGACAAAGGAGGACATCATATCGGTTATTGATTCTATACAAACAAAAGGGGAATGTGGCTAACATTGCAATCAAAGGGGAAGCCACTGTATAGAGTAAAGTTTGAAGAATTAGGTTGTCAATGTGATGTTGACAAATTTCTAGGTGATATTATTAATGAAAATCCTAATTGTAAATATCATAATTGGCTTGAAGAAATGAACCAACAAGGGGAGGATATTGATAGAATTGTCTAGTGAACAAAATAATCAATGTATCAATAAAGGATGTAATAACACCGTTATGGAGTATTTTGACAAATGTGAAGATTGTTTGAATAAGGAGAATCCCATTGAGTAAGAACCCAGATAATCAATTTGTTGATGAGCCTTGTGATTGCGGAGCAAACAAAAAAGAAGATTTTGAATTTCCTCTCTATTCTTGGGATGAATGGGCGGTAAGATGTAAAAAATGTGGTGAGATGTATGGTTAATCAACATCATAATCATGATGTCTCTCGAAAGAGTGCAGAGAAGATAATCAAAGTAATGAAGGAGAAAAAAGTCTTTGGCTGAATCTGGTAATAATCCAAGACATGGAATACATGATGATGGATTACATATTTGGATTAAATACGTAGTATGTAAGAAATGCAAAACATCTTTTGATGAACCTTCCAAGTGCCCATATTGTGAAGGATATGACTTTGAAGAATTTGATTTAGTATTGCACAAAATTAAAGAATTATCAAAAATCCCTCAGTCAACGGAAAGGAGAAGTGGGAAGGAATGAAAATGTTAACCACAGGCGAAACAATAGCAATATCAATCTGTGCTAAATTAATTATACTTCCAAAAGAGATTAGAGAGAAAGCATATAATCAAATTTTAGAAGAAATGACACGTCATAACTCTAGTCTTGTTAAAGAATTACAAAAACATGAATCCCATATACTCATTACACTTCGAGGTTCGAGTTAGATGTTGTCTAGATACTGTGCATTATGTGAGGGATATTTCAATTTTGAAAAGGAAGGTATAGGATTTAAAGGAAAACATATCTGTTATGGATGCCTAGAGAAACTTCCTCAATTAACAAAGGATGGTGGATGTAAATGACTAAAGAATATTGCCCAAAATGTGATGCTCTTGTAGAGTTTGATTATGATAGTGATGAGGAAACCTATTGCGAAGATTGTGGATCACATGGTGCGGTTCATTGTTCAGAATGTGATGAAGTGTTTGACCATGTTTGGGGGTATGATGAAATTGAACGTTACCAAACTGAACGGTTAACCAAAGACGGAGGAAGTTCTCAATGAATACTTGGGATAGACATGATGTAGAGTTCTATGGAATAAAGGATGAATGTTGTACATGGAAAAACATTGAATTATTGTGGCCTACTTGTGAGCAAGCTCAATGTGAGATCTGTAAAAGAATGTTTGAAGTCAAAGAAAAAAAGACAAGATGGAAGTTTTGGAAATGATTTTTCATGCCTACCTGATGTCATTCGATATGGAGAAATACTATGAATAGTAATCTAGTTTATGGGATATCTATTACTAGCCAGGAAAGATCCAACGTTCATAGCGGAGTACGAATTTATCATTACATCTTTGGGAAAACAATTACTTCAATGAATAACCCTCATGCTCGTAAGGAAGAAGAAAATGTGTAATACTACCTCTTGTCCATTGTATTTTGTACGAAGTAATGCAAAACCTCACTGGTGGAAATCTCTAGTTTTAGACACTTGCATGACTCAACGAGTCACTCTATTGAGAAATCAAGGAATTGAAACTACTGGGTGTTGTTGCGGACACAGTAGGGGATTGCCTGAGATATTATCAACTAACATTAGAACAGTCTAGTATATGATCAGTTCTAGGTCAACACTAAACACTTCCCACCTTTTATTTAGATATTATACTTCCTGTTCTTAGTGGAGATCACAGTTGAGGAATATAGTAATAGGAAAAACCATATTCTTCAACGCTTAGAACAGGTAGAACAGCAGGATTTTAAGACCAAAACACAATTCGTCAAAGAGTTAATTGAAATTACAGTTCCAGTCATAGAGGAAGGACTTATTGAAGGGATAGATGGATATCAGACAGCAAAGTACTTATGGCAAGAGTTAGTAAAACATAACGTAGAATACGACTACTCTACATTTATCAAACATTTTCCAGAAGAACACAAGCGGAAGTATCTGAAAAGTGGGCATACCCCACATTTGAAACATAATTTTCTTGAGGTAGATAAACTCTCAGATGGGACAATAGTGTCAAGGTGTGAATGTGGGAAGAAAGCCTTTGACGGCATGCCAGTATCACTAGATCTAAAGGTTGAAGAAACCAAAGAGAAGCAGCCACAAATACAGCCAAAGAAAGCCAAACTACCAGACTCTGTGATAAGGGAATCAATCAAGACGTTAATGGGATTCCTATTACAGTATTCAATACTTGTAAAAGAGTTTGACAAGAAATGTCAGGATCCTAAAATACTTGAGGATTTGGAGAATACAATGGAATACAGAGATTTGGCAGAAATGTTCAAGTCCCTGGAGAATCTATATTCAGTTACTGCATTATCCCATGAAGATGGTCCAGCAACCATAATGGATCAGATGAAATCAGAAACAAACTTTCGGGCACCAGCTACACCGCTTCAACTCGGTATGTGCTATCTCCTGCAGTCACTTACGACCTTCCGCCAGTGGGCACACAAACTGTCAGTATCCCCAAGGCAGCACCAAAGAATAAGGGAAAGGCTAGCAGAATGGCCTGCAAAACTTGCAAGTAAAATTATTGAAAATGTTATAGGATCTCACACCTGTCCCAACTGTGAATTTAATCTGGTATCCAAGAAGGGAAACCCCAGACTAAAGATAGTGGGTCAGAAGGTGAGACCCCAGAAGATTATCTTCGGAGAAAAATGGTATCAAATCCCAAAAGAATATGAGGGAAAAGGCATGAACCCAATAGATGTTGCGTATGAGGTTTTCAAAGGCAAATTCAAGCTGAAAAAATGACAATCCCCCGATCCCCCCATCCTCTTTTACAAAAATTTTTAAAATCAATAATCAAAAAACTGGTTTTCAAGCTACATACTATAATTTCAAGAAATAGTGAAAATCTCTATTACATAGTCAGTAACAGAAAACACTTTCCCTTTTTTTCCAAAATCCCAGATTTGAGGTACGATAAGGTACGGGTACGGTACTAATGGGGATCCAAGACCTGGAGAAACTATTTGAGATTAAAGGATGGATCTCAGAGTTTAACAAAACCTTCGGGGTTCAACTCAGCTTTATCATTGACAGCGATACAAAAACAGCAGTTAGAATCCTAATCAACCAGAAAGGAGAATATCAAATTAAAAAGACTTTGACACAAGATGAGGCGAACGAGTTAAGATCACAAGGCTTTGATATGTTCGTACCTGATCTAATGGATGCCAAACACAAGTTAGTTATCGAATATCAGGAAGAACCAAAACCTCAAAGAGGTCCAAAGATAGTAAAAAAAGGCCATGATGAGTTTAGCGACTTGGGTAAGGATGATGCTTATTCCAGGGCTGGATTCAAACAGCATAAGATATGGGAATCTGACAGTCTGCATGATCAAAAGCTAAGCCTGTTTGAATTTCTCTTTACGGTAATTAAAGGTAAACTTAAGTAATTGTATTGTATTTGTATATCATGGAAAAACAAATGTTTAACGTCAATCCTTTAGAGGGGACGAAATTGTTTAGCGGATCCTTCAAGGGATTCGACCAAATAGACACATCTAATTCTGTAAAAGAAGTCCTTACAGATGCCACAAGAATGGAACAAATAAAGAAAGAGGCAAGATCATTGATTTTCGCAAACTCTGCAACATACACCACAGCGGAAGCCAAAGCTAAAGAATTATTCAAGCCTGAGCAAAAAGTGATAATTCAAGCAGATTCAAAGAGGTTTAACCACTTGCACGCCAGAAAGGTCACAGTTTATCAACAAAATTGAATAAAACTGAAGAATATGAATTAGTACATGTCAAGCTATTTGATGCATTGTTACAAGGTGGTAACGAACAACATGCCTACCATGTAGGAAGAATCCTAGGTTTCGAGAAAGCATTGGAATTAATTGGACTCTCTGTTGAAATTACATCAAAAATCAGTAAAAATGAATCAAACTGAAAACAAGGTAATCGAAGATCTAGACGACTTTGAGCGATTCATGAAGAATATAGGATTCAATCAAAGATGAGTAAATATAGTATTTTGGAGATTATATAAAAATGGGTCTTGATATGTATCTTATTGGCAAAAAGTTTATGGGATATGCAAAAGAAGAAAAATTAAGAAATCGAATCCAAAAGGATATTGACCTTGATTATAAAATAGACTATATTGAAGTCAATTTAGGATATTGGAGAAAAGCTAATCATATTCATAAGTGGTTTGTGGATAATGTACAGGATGGAAATGACGATTGTGGAACCTATTATGTAAGTGAAGAGGATCTTAAAAATTTGTTGGTAATAACCAATGAAGCATTAGAATCTAAAAATCCAGAAAATATATTGCCAACTCAAGAAGGATTTTTTTTCGGTGGTACTGAATATGATGAATATTACAAGGATGATTTACATAATACGAAAAAAATATTAGAGAAAATTCTTAATGATCCAAAAACAAAAGAATTGGAAATAAAGTATAATTCAAGTTGGTAGAAGGGAAAATGAATACTAGTGTTATCAGGTGCGGAACCTGTAAGGAATCTATAGACGTGGACTTGATAGAGTTTCACGTAATCAATTGTCATTTTAGAAATTGACTTGGCGTGTCACTGATTCTATGTTGGAATTATTAATAGATCAATTAAATGATATTTCAAAATGTCGTTATTCTCTAGGCGGTGCTTATGGTGGCGTCAATCTTCAAAAGAAGTCAATGGAGTGTACAGGAATATCTATGCTTTCAGATGGCAACACTAAGAAGGAATTGTATTATCAATTACAAATGTTGTTAGATTGGCATAGTTACGAGAAGAGATCTAAAGCTGATTATGTCAAAAACTGTACCCATCATGATATATTCAATCTACACTCATTCAAAGAGGGTGAAAAAAGACAATCATCACATATTAACAAGTATGAAGAAAAAGGCTCAAAATACTATCAATGCATTACATGTAACAAGAAAGTATCTAAAGCAGTATATGAGGCTAGTAGAATTCCCAAATCACATGATGAATTAAAGAATATGAGAGTTAGAGAATGACTAACACAATAAGTGATAGTTTCCAAGCCGACGCCATAGGGAATCGAATTTACCTAGTCAAATCAACTGAGAAATGTAATGTATGCGGAAGGGTACTCAAGGGCAAAGAGGCATATCTCAACACGGATAACTCCCTTAGATGCTTTGATATAATATCCAAAGGTGTGCCTCTAGAGTCTACAATTTGTATGATACTTGGGAAGATACATGAGATGCTAAGACTGAAGGAATTAAGGCTAAACAAATCATGTATTAAGAAGATAGACCGAGCCTTAAAGGAGAATCTAGAGGAATGAGAGAAAGTCAAACCGTAAACAGCATGAAAACCATTGTCACTTTAACCAAAGATGATATTTGGGCTTTGTTAAAATACGGTCATTTACACGGCTCCAATAAAACGCTTATAGAGTTAGCCTTTCATAATGGTTATGAAGAGAATAAAAAAGGTTTGTTGTCAGTATGCGAGTATATGGAAAAATGAAGGAAAGCGGACAACCCGAAACCCCCAAAGAGAAAGTATTATCATACACTTTCTTAAGTGGGCTTTCTGTACTTGCTGGTTACTTGTGGATAGTAGGCTAATGAAATCAAAAGAGTATCAAACGGTTAGCGGGTTAAGAATAGGAGCGGTTAACAGATGGGAGGCTTATTTTTCCGCAATCATTGTAGGGGCTTCAAATCCTATTATCGCTTCTTTTGCCACTTTTGACGCCTAAACGTCTGGATATGCTTCATGTTTCTCTGTGTAGAGGTATTAAATTGACAGTTCTCAGTATTGCCAAGAACACCACCAGTAAGGGAACACGAATGATCAAAGTGTTTGGTCATAGTTTACAAAGGGGTAATAGAGTAATTAAACATTGAATCATTCATGTGGTGAGAAGGTAAGGCAATTATCCTATCAGTTAAAGACCAAAACCAAAAAGAAGAGTATAGGAATACCATTCCATTATTGTCCCAAATGCAAGGTAGTTATCCAGGCGGTACTAAGAGAGCTTGAATCATAAAGGTATGAATGAGGAGCAACAGGAAACACAGACACGGGTAAAAGAGGTATTAAACCACAAGAGAAAGAAGAAACCCGCTAGAATGGGCTTTAATCCCTAAGTATACGATATAATCAAAGAGTATAATTCTAGAAAATCCCTCTTTTTCTAGGTTTAAGTTCATAACACCACCAGCCTAAGCAATTTCTAGACGGTAAGAGAAGAGTAATAACATTAACACATTAATCCCCTAGGGAGAGATATTTATTAACCAATAAATTAAATTAATAATATGATAAAGTGTTCAACTTGTAGACGTACAAACTTTGAGAGCGAACATTATAATGTTAAGACACATAAGAACGGGAAAGATAATTTATGTAAAGAGTGTAGGAAAGCCGAATCAATCAAGAATAGGGGAAGATATCCAAGTAAACAAAAAGAGAATAGAAGGAAGGCTAAAGAGATCATTGCAGGAGATATCAAAGCGTGTGCTTGCTGTGGAAACAAGAACTTTGAATGGTTAGAAATCGACCACATAAAGCCAAACAACGGTAAAGAGACAATCAATTATCACAATATCACTATAGGGAAAGAATCCTTAGAGAACTATCAAGTATTATGTATAACATGTAACAAGGCTAAGGGAGTATTAGATAAATGCCCTATAGATCATTCATTGGATTAATAACTTTATACACGAGTCTACCATAAATATTATGAATAATGGAGTCAGATCTTAATAACATTGATGAGAACACCGAGCTATCTAAGACTAGTAGGGAGCAAATTTCTCGTCGTAGGAATATACTCTCAGAATACCTCAAAGAGTCCCTAGATAACAGGCTAATCCCCACAGATAGGGAATGTATAGCCCATATGAGCAAGGATTATGAGGGTTATTCAAGGGGGGCATTATATAGGGACAAGTTAGCCATAAAGGCAGGCAGTAAATTCATTCATGAGTTATCTACGTACAGTTATTCGGCCTACATAGAGGATCTATTCAACAAAATAGAGCTGGTAGAGAGCGAATCCATGAAGGACTTTGAGCATAGTTCTGGATTCGTACGTATTAACGCTAAAAAACTCATGCTTGACTGTCAGAAGGTAAAGGGAGATCTGCTCTCAGGCCAGGTTCTTAACGTGAGTGTGGAGAAACTAGGCAAGAAACTAAGAGAGACTCTAGAGGAGAACAAGAAACTAAAAGAAGAGCGTATCTTAAAGTCTAAATCATAATTACCCGTCGTGTTTTGTCTAGGCATGAGTTCATGCCTGTTATTTTACCCCCCGTGTTTTGTTTAATCTGTTCTTATCTAGTCGTTATATAAGTACCGTACAATACTTGTATCCCCCGTACGATTCACATTTGATGTGGTACTTTGACTAGCACAGGTCGTCTCTAAATTTGCCGAATTTCTCAGATATACCCGAATATTAATAAGAAAGACTAGTCTAAAAAGGGAGATGAAATATAATGTTTGGAAAGATTATTGGGAGTTTGTACTTCAAGATCATACATCAACACCAAGACAGAGATATTTGGCCTCCAAAGTAAAAAATCTAAATATTGACTAAAAGATCAATAAAATAGGGGTATACATTTTTTAGACAGACCAAACAACATACTATATCGGCAATTAATCTGGATACACCAATTCGGGTCGTGGGCTGATAGGAAGGTGAAACAAATGTATGTATCAATAAACAAAAAATGGTTTGAAGAAAACAAAGAACGATTTGCTAGACAAGACTCTGAAGAAAAATATTATGAAATAACTGACGTAGATGGTACAGTTGAAATGAATGATATGAATGAAGGGAAATTGTCAATAAGTGAAGATGCGGACAGTAAGATCTATATCTCATTGAGTTATCAACCTAGTCCAGACGTCATAGTGAGTATGGTTGAAGAAGCACTAGATGATATCAAAGGAGATGCGTTTGCAAAAATCATAGAGTTGGTTGTAAAGAAACTCAATAAATTCAAATCACTCATTGAATCTGTACGAGGATTGTAATGGAACGCAAATATCTAATCTGTATGTTAGTCGGCAAGATAACCGAATGGAAAAACGACGTATCAGGCGAAGATCTGAGATATTACATAGATGAGAGATTAGAGAAATGCTGTCTCCCATTACTTGGTCATGACCCAGAAGATGATAATCTGCTTAACGAGTTGTTAGGTGAGACGATGATTTATGTCATGGGTCAGGGCATCAATCGAAAAACTAGGAGAAGTTAATACTCCTGCCCCAACTTTTTATATTATCTATACATTACAATGTCACTAGAAGGCACGATCTCCTGCGAAGGATGTGAAGTCGGCTAGTGTGAATATTTAAATACAAATTTTAGATAGACAAATAAGACTTTCGAACGAAACTTGACTGTTGAAACTCTTTGGGAGTGGACTGAGTACTGGTACCAAGTTATTCAGTTAGACCGAGTACAGCCTGCCACAATACAGGAAAACTCCCAAAACAAAAACATCATTTTTTATATTACTAGTTTATACATAATATCGATGGAAACAACCATTAATGAAGAACTCGTAAAGATAAAATCTGACAATTTACCTTTGGGAGTTAGATGGAATTATCATTACAAAGACGGTCATATCGAAACTGTCTTCTGGGAATGGTCAAAATTCAAAACAGAATGTGATTTGGAAATGGCATTCTTTTAACTTTTTTATAAAATAACGACTTCGTCACCGCTCCTAAATAATGTAAATAATTCACTCTTTTCCTGTAAATATTTTAATTGAATATCTCTTTATGTTAGCATTTTCATAAATTGACGTGGCGAAATCATCTAAATCAATACTCATTGGGTCTGATTTTCATTTGGGAAATAAAGTAGCTCTCTGTTCAGAAGACCCACAAGTGGCAGATCAAGATAATCCATATGTTCCAAACAAACTGCAGATGGCATTGTTACAGGTATTCAATGAAGCCAAAGATGACATTATAGAGAAACATCCCACGGCCTGGGTAATTAACGGAGAGCCAATAGACGGTGATAATTACCATAGTGGAGGTGTAGGTACTTGGAGTCCTGATTTGAATGATCAGGTGAATGATTTTCAAAAACTATACAAGACACTCCCACAGCCAAAACATCTGTTTCTAGTGAGAGGTTCTAACTATCACGTCATGGCTGGAAAGACTACACCGATTGAGGAGTTTGTAGCCAAGGAAATGAAGGCAGACCGACACAGGGCATACGCTGGAAAGGGGTTTACTGACTTTGAATGTAATATAGAGATGAACGGTAAGAACTTTAACTTTACACATCACGTAGGATTTGCACAGTGGGAACAGTACAGACCGACATCAATAGCAAGGGAACTTGTAAAGATGCATTTTGAACACGGTAGAAGGGGCTGGCATACAGATGTGACAGTAAGATCACATGTGCACTATTACGTGGAAGTTAGGTTTACACATACCAAGGGGTTTACAACTCCAGCCTGGAAGATGCCAGACTCGTTCATGTATCGCAGGGGAATACCCACAATACCTGATGTTGGATTTATGGAAGTCATAGTAGAATCAAACGGCAAAGTGATTGTAGAGCCTCATATAATTGAGGTCAATGTAAAGCCAATGAGGTCACACATATGAGACGTAGACTAGACGTTGAACTTCCCGAGATTGAAGATATCATGGAGAATCCAAGGGATTTAATTATGAAGTATTTTGAGACGCATGAATCTCTTGTATCCCCAATAGCAGAAGTACTTCTTGGCATGAAATCCAAATCTGCCAATTATTATCTTGATGCTATGATGAAAGAAGGCATATTGGCAGTTGAAACAAAACCAGTGAAATTAAAGAGCAATAAAGTACATAAACTTATGAAAGTATGGAGTCTAAATGAACCTGTTAAAAAGAAAGGAATTAAGAAGAGCCGTACTTGAGGCAGCCAAGGAATGGCACGCAGACGAGATAGTCGCCATTCAGACTGAATTGAAAGGTATTGAGGAGTATCTCTCAGATGATTCTCATGACCCAGACTGCACCTGTATAAGGTGTGAAGACAAGTGAGTTTGATTTGGATATAATCCCTGGAGAAAAGGTTACTCAGCCAGCACCAGAAGAGTATGACGAAGACGATTAGACTTCAGGTAAAAATGTGGACTTGGAACGTCTACATACATGAAGGTGGAAAGACTACAGAGCAGATACAGAATGATATTAATGAATTTTTAAACAAACATGAGTTTGATCCAGAATCATTCGAGATATTCGAGATGGGTGAAGGCGTAATATTTGCAAGGGTTTTGTACATCAAGCAGACCAAACGTACCCGCAAGAACAGTGACAGACGTGATTCTCAGGGGTGACATCTCTGTGGCAGCATTTACATTTCATTGCAGCAGATTTTCCATACTTGTATAATACTCTAGATATGTTTTGCCTAATGAGGTACATCTCCAATATTTTCTTGGTTCTATAGAATGAAATGTATCATTATTCACAAAATCATCAACACGTTCCAATAATCCTTTTTCAACTAATAAATCAAGGATTGGGTTTGCAATACGTGAATAGAGGTTAGCCCTCATGATTATTTTACCGTAAGGAAGAGGAGAATCACATATTGTTAAAACATTGGCATATATTGTATGGTTACAGCGATAAGGTTTTCTTTTCATGTTATTCTCATTACAATCCGCTTCTTGCGACCCTTGGAATGACGTGGACGGTGTCTAAGAGGATCACCACAGATAGGACATTTCATCAGTCCAAGGTCTCTCCATTTACGGCACGTCTGACAACGTGTGTTAGTATCATAGCTTTTGGCTGGCATGGTCAACATTGAGTAATTGGGTATATTAATTACATTGTAAATCAGTATTGACACAGTGCCAAAACAATCATTCAGAATACATGATGATGACGGACAGTACCTGGGAGAGGACACTGACATTATACAGCGACTTGCAATAGAGTTTCTAGACGAGTACAAGGTTACTGGTCTTGAGAACATTGAGGTACCTGATGATCCAGACGAGTTTCTCAAGGACTTTGGAGGTCTTCCACATCCGTCAAAGAAACAGGAAGACGGCATGCCCGTCATGATTACAGAATGGACGTGGTACCAGAAAGAGTCATGGGGTGACTTTAACTCCCTACAGGTCTCATCAAACAAAGTGGGAAAGACAACATCCCACATGATGAACACATTTCACTCCAGACTAAAGAAGAGGCACGCAGGCTTTGATGCAATGCTGGTAGCACAGAACCAAAAGATAGCAAACGACCACCTGCTCCATCTCAAGAGGCTTATCAGGTCATCACCGAAATACTGGCAGTTTGTAATCGAGAGACCAGAACATGAGTTATTCAAGGAGGAGAAATCCAAACTTGAAACATTATACGTTAGAAACCCATGGGATCCGCTCAGACCGTCAAGGATAATGGCGTTAGGAGGATCTGAGGCATCTGCATATTCATGGAAGAATGTGGACTGGATTCACATGTCAGATGTGACACAACTGACTTCCACTAACCAGAAGCTCTTCTTCGGTGCCCTGTTTTCCCGTCTTGCCAACACTGACGGTATTGCCAAAATTGAGACAATCCCTGGAGCCAAGGAAGGAGAGGTGTATAGAATTTACAGGGAAATCAACCATATCCATTCACCTACTGATGACGATCTTGTTGAGGATGATTATGACTTGGCATCAACCTTCAAGTATGTAGAGGTCACAATAGATGACGCAATCGAGGCTGGACTGGTAACAGAGGTGTACAAGAAAAAGATGATGAAGATACTCGACAAGAACACGTTTGACCAGATATTTATGGCAAAATGGGTGGAGGTTGAGAACCAATGGTATGATGAAGAGTGGATTCAAACCGCAGATTATGGTGCAGACTGAATTAAAATTGACCTAAACTTTTAAGACGGAATTTTGTATTGTCAGTGTATGACTGAACAATCAGAGTGCAAATCACATGAAACAAATTATGAATTTAGTGAAGAAGATATAATACTATGTAAAAATTGCAATAAGGTTTTGTGGTGTCTAGAATGAATAACGCACAATTTAATCATCAGGTTAATCGAACAAAATTAACTGATGAAAATTTCAGAGTAAAATTAAGAGAGGGAATAGATGGTCACTGGTATCAATATCTTAGAATGGAAGATGGGTTTGAGGATGGAATTGTCTACGGTCATCTTAAACATCAAATTCTAGACGACCAAGAGATAGTGGAAAAACTCATTGAGCACAAAAAAACCTGTATAACATCATTCTGCTTTTGCGAGACATTAAGGAGAAACAGTAAAGTTTGACTGATCTTATCATCGGATTGGGTGAGGTAGGTACAGCACTTTATCAGCTTCTTGAAGAAAGAGAAATACAATGTGAGACATATGACAATGCCCTAGAACCATCCAGACTAGTAAAAAATGATATTGATATAAGTCCAGAATTTATGCATGTTTGTATACCATACAATGATAATTTTACGAATTCAGTTATTGATTATATTGACCATTTCATTCCAAAGGCAGTAATACTTCACAGTACAGTACCAGTAGGTACTACTGCAATTATAGCACGTCATATAGAGGGAAAGATTCCAATATTCTACTCACCAATACGTGGGGTACATGAGAGATTACTGCTTGATCTTAAACGGTATCAAAAATTTATTGCACCACAGTGGTTACAGTGTGAGGAGGCACTTGCTCTTAGGTTTGTGGATTTGGTATGGGTCGGAAGTACAGACGCACTTGAACTCACCAAACTCATGGAGACAACATATTATGGATACCTTATCGCCTTTAGAAAGGACGTGGATAAGAAATTCGTGGATATGAAGTTAGATCCAGAGGTATTCTGGACGTTCTGTGAGGAGGTGCATGAGTACCTTACAAACCGACCAGTAATGTTCAATGATGGGGAACCAATCGGAGGACATTGTGTAATTCCTAACCTTAAATTGCTTCCAGATAACTTTGAGATGTATAAGGGGATTGTAGGAAAATGGGCGAAGAAAGACTAGCGTTCATCAGGAAACTGGTGAAGGAGAGAGGGTTAAACGAAAAAGATGTAGATGATTTAGAGTTTGTAGAATTTACTGATGAAAAGACCTGTTTGATTCAAGAAGGTGTGTTACTTGGAATGGACGGATTCGGATATGAGCAGAATGAGGACGGAGAGTATGAGAAATTCCCACATTATGGCAAAGTAATCATTGGACCATTCGTTGATATTTACTCTGGTACATCAGTACAACGTGGCACATTAGGGGACACCATAATATCCAGAGGCACCAAGATTTCAGGCCATTGCAGGATAGGACATGGCTCATTGATTGGTGAGGACTGCCTTGTTGGTTCATTTTCAATAATCTGTGGATCTGCAGTACTAGGCGATAACGTGAAAACGGGTGAGTATGTCAGGGTGGCACCGCACGTTAAAGTTGGCAATAATGTCAATATTTCTTCATACACTAACGTAACTAAGGATGTACCTAACAACTCTCATGTCAGAGGAAATCCTGGTAAACTGATATGAAGTGCATGTGTATTTGTGACTGTTTTAGACAGGTCGATGATAACCAGCAGATTTGCCTGTTCTGTCAGGGCGGGATTCATAAGGGTGACAAGTTGGAGGATGAATCATGAGAAAGTTCAATGTTGGAGATGAGTCAATAGCAAAGACTGTCATGGATTCATGGAAGAACGGTGTCTTTGGAGACCTTTCAGGTGACAGGAATCCAGTACATTTTGATGAGGAGAGGATGAAGAAAACCCGTTACGGAAAACCAATAGCAAACGGTATTCAGACACTTTCACTTGTAGGGACTGCAATAGTTGACCTCTTCACCACCAATGACACAATGCCAATAGCAATAGAACAGCATAATTCCTTCATCAAACCTGTTTACATTAATGATACAATCACTGCAATGGTTGAGATAATTGACAATCCTCAAGGTACTCCATTAAAAGATAATGAGTATTGGGTCGGATGCAAGGTTTTCAATCAGGATACGGAATGTGTGCTTGCAGCATCATTTAGGATTCGGGTGCTTAATGCCTGATATTGCAAAAACTGCAGTAATCGGTAACAATGTTACCATGGGATTGGATATTGTGATTTCACATTTTGTTGAGGTTCGTGATCATTGTACGATAGGTGAAGGAACTCGTATTGGAAGCCTCTCAGTACTTGCAGAGGGAACGAAGATTGGAAAACATTGTATGATACATGGAGGAGCCTTCTTCGCAGACGATAGAAAACTCAATGGTGAGCATAATCCACCAATTATACGAGACAAGGTAAAATTCGGTACCAACGTCAAGGTAATGGGGGGAATAGAGATTGGTGAAAATGCCATAATTGGAGCCAATTCTACAGTATTCAAAGATGTTCCAGC
>JAJFLB010000020.1 GCA_021772915.1 Gammaproteobacteria bacterium
TGTCTACGCTACAATAAAAATAGAAAAACACTAAAAAAGGATGTTAACACTTTTTCCTGATAAATTAATCAAGAATTATATAGGAGGAAGTGTAATGGGTAAGCAAAAATACACACAAGAAGAGAAAGAGGAAATAGTAAAAGAAGGAGAAGTAAATGGAATAAAAGAAGTATGTATGAGATATGAGATGCATATATCGACCTATTATAATTGGAGAAACAAACTCATAAAGAATGGTCAGAAAAGTTTACCGTTAAAATCAGGAGGACATAACAAAGGTAAACGTATAATAGAAGAATGGAAGATAAAAAAAGTGCTAGAGGAGAAAGCAAATAACCCTGGTTATGGGATTTCTCAAATACGTAACCAATTAAGGCGTGAAGGAACAACTATAAGTACACTAACAATCCAGAATGTACTGGAAGATAATGGTTGGCGTGAGCCTAAAAAAGCAAGTAGTAAACGAGCGAGTAATCGTTTTGAAGCGTCCCGCCCGCTTGAGCTAGTCCAAATAGATATAATGGAGTTTTATATTCATAAAGCGCGAGTGTATTTAGTGTTTCTTCTAGATGATTATTCACGGTTTATCCTTAGTTTTTCATTGAACGAAGAATGTAATATAGAAGTAATTTTATCAATGGTGAAGGAATCGATACAACGTTATGGTAAATTTGAAAAGCTATTAAGTGACCGTGGATTTGTATTTCATGGATGGAAAGGAATCAATAGATTTGAGAAATATCTTGAGGAAACAGGGATCTATCATATCCACACAAGTTCTCATCATCCAGAAACCATAGGCAAGGTAGAGAGGGTGAATAAAAGCGTACAAAAGGAACTGCTACGGGTAAAAGAGTTTGTAAGTATAGTAAATGCCAGGGAAGAGGTGGAGAAGTGGATATGGAATTATAACTATAAACGAGTACATCAAGGAATAGGAGGAGTATTAGTCCCGGCAGAGAGATTTCATGGTTGGGTAAAGGAGGTAGAGAAAGGGATAAGTCATTTAGTGGATGGTGTAGTATGTATAAACGACCGGGAGATAAGTCTATTGAATATAAGCCTAGTAAACGGGAAGATATCATTCGGTATAATGGGTAGAAAGGTAACAGAAGAGAATTTGTAGTCTAGAAGAAGTAAGGAAACTAAACCAGTTTCGAAACAACAACCATTTTAATTTAGGAGGTGGTTATGAATAGTTCCGGTTTAGATAAGTCAGAAATAGCAATAGTAGTCCGAAGTAAAAAACTGTTGTGTAGGTTAGGATTAGGTAGGGATTTAAACATTCGCAAGATATGTGAGAAGTTGGGGATATCGCGTAAAACAGCGTACGATTATTATAATAAATTTGGAGAGAAAGAAGTCGTAGGCGAATCAGTATCATTATCCCGAGAGCTTCAAGAAGAGGTAAAAGTGTTAAAGGCACGGCTGAATGAAGTGGAGTTGGAGAACAAAGGTTTGCGTATAGCAAAACAAATAGTAGAGGAGTTTAAAAAAAAGGATATGAATTAGGTCATGCGTCAGAAGAGCTGAAATTGCGAGTATTGAGATACGTGCGAGAGGAT
Source organism: Gammaproteobacteria bacterium (assembly GCA_021772915.1). Classification (GTDB taxonomy): domain Bacteria; phylum Pseudomonadota; class Gammaproteobacteria; order Xanthomonadales; family SZUA-36; genus SZUA-36. The sequence continues at coordinate 1,566 of JAJFLB010000020.1, forward strand.
GGATTGGGAGTTAATTATGTATCAAGCCTAACAGGTTTGCTAAGCCAGACAATTTACAAATGGGACCAAGCGTACGATGAAGATTACCGCAAACTAAAGGGAGAAGAGCTTCGAGGCGTGAACAATTTAGTTTCCATGGAATTTATTAGTTTAATAAAAGAATCAGCTAGAGATTACATATCTAAAAGGAAGGGGCATAAAAGGGTATGTAATATTACGAATTTCATAAAGTGGTTAAAGCGTTACCGTAGGATAGAGTTAAAGAGTCACCCTTTTGGCAAGAGTAGGCGTGTAATCACCGAGATATTAATCGCACATGATCTTTACAAAGCAAAGGGAAGCCAAAAGGAGTATAAGAAGTATACACCACGTTTAAAGCGTTATTATCCAGGAGCGCAAGTAGTGCTTGATGGCAAAAAAATGAAAGTAAGTATTAATGGTAACCGTTATGAATTTAATTTAGAGATGTGTAAAGATATAAAAAGTGATGGCATAACGGCACACAAGATAAGTGAAGTAGAGACAGCAGAAGTCGTGTTTTTAACAATAAAGGAGCATATATCCAAGCACGGATTGCCTGAAAGCGTATTGATAGATAATTCTAAGGCAAACCTTTCATCGAAGGTAGAAGAGCAGTTAAAAGAGGAGAAAATAATAAGAATAGAAGCGTTCCCATGGCGTCCAGAAACCAAAGGTACGGTCGAAGGCGAATTTGGTAAGATAGGGTCTCGAATAGGAGAGATAGAGATAAGAGGTAATACAGAAAAGGAGTTAGCCAGGTCAATTTTAACAACAATAGTAGATATCTATGCAGAGATGAGCAACCAGACACCTCGTTGTAGTGGATGCCCGTTAAAGCCGTCAGACTTAATGAATTATGTGGCAACAGAAGATGAGCGAGAGAATGCAGTGCAAGCATTACGGTTGCAACAGCAGAAATCAAGAGAGGGGAGAAAAAAAGCAGGATTTACAATATCGGAGAAGAAAGCCGTGTTGATTGAAGGGATAATTGATAGAAACAGATTGGAAATAACAGATAAGGAGAGATTCTACAAAACGCTTAATAGCTATGACACAAAAGCATTGGAGCAATCAGAGAATGATTTTTATGTATACAGTCGTAAAGAGAACTTTGATAAAAGTAAAAGAACCGGCCAGTATTTCATAGGTATTGTAAAAAATAAACAGCGAGAAATAGATGTTAGTAAAAAAGAGGAACTGGTAAAAAGTCGTTATTTTTTTGATAAAGAGAAGGAGAAAAAGAGACTAAAGTTAGAACAAGTTCAAGAGAAAAAAAGGTTGAGCGAAGAGAATAAAAAACATCCGGAAAAGGGATTGGTTACATGGTTGGTTAACAGCATGAATCTTTTAGCAAATATTGGTAAAGTTCCAAATTTTTTTGTAGATAAAATCAAAAGCCGCTTGAAGTTTTTTATGTTTAAACAAAACAGAAAGAAACATTTTGAACGATTAAAAAGAGAGATAATGTGTTTAGTAGAGTTTGACCTTGACCAAAGATTGGAAATGATAAAACTTGCTAGTCGTTGGATAGATGAAGCTAGAAAAACAGGAGTAAAAAGTGTTACCTTTTTTTAACGTTTTTTTATATTTTTGCTTTACAATGTACAC
>JAJFLB010000003.1 GCA_021772915.1 Gammaproteobacteria bacterium
TCGCTAAACTGACTGTTCCCTGCAGGACGCGGCGCGGCTTCTGTCGCCCTGAGAGCCGTAATCGGCTAAATAAGCGGTGCTACCGGGCTCCAGTAACTCCATTTTTGTAAGATTTCACGGAAATCTAACTGGAAAATGTGACCAAGAGTAGGCGCTCGAGGCGAAAGTTGACGCAATAAACTGCTTCGATACTTGTCAGTTTCATGAAAAAGGGCTTTTGTCCTTCCTAACCTCTGCCGACAAGAAGATTCGAACTTCTGACCTACGCATTACGAATGCATCCATCGCCAGACCATGACAATCATAACTTATTGTATTACAAAGATAATATTGTGTTTATTAAAAATATTGTGACACACCGAATATGCAACAACTGGTAACAATCTGCAACTCTACCCCACAATTCCCCCACATGAATTTGTGGACTGGTGTTTGTACAGAAAAACAAGTACGAGTGTGCTGGCCGACTGGCCTGGCGGACCGCTATAGTGACAAAACCAGTCAAAACTAGCACTTAATTTACTGCACTTTGTGTCAAGTGAAATGATGGGGCATTATTAACGTCACCCCCCTGCTCAGGTCGTTGTCATGAATGTTCCCTTCTTTCCGACAGATAACCTATACAAATTCCAGTCCATAGCATCATTAATATTCATAGTCACTTGAATATATGCGCTTGTTAGCCTTATTGATGCAGGTATGCGTTCTGTAATCGCAATTGACGAACTTCAGATCGAGTTGGGTACCGCTGATGAAATGATTGAAATAATTCGTACCCTACATGAGGTTGAAGTAATACGATTGGAACACGAAAGGGCAATGGGTCATATCAAAGGCGAACCAGTAAGTGAAGAATACGAAGCTTCGTTCGACAAATACATGGAGTCAGTCAGGAAATTACGATTGAGCTTTATGGATCGAGAGACCAATTCACGTCGCTTGGAACTCTTGCTTAGAACGCACGAAAAGATTCTTACAGCAAGTGACATAGTGTTCTATGCGGGAATGGTGTTCCTCCTTCCCGCCTTGTGGTTTATGTTTGCAGGGTTTAAAAACTGGAGGGTGAAGGTGCAAGATCCTCTTGATGAATTGCTAAAGATGCGAGTAGAAGCAGCAAAGCTTGACAAAAATAACACCCTTGATACCTAGATATCGATGCTCGGTTTTATTGCAAAAATGGTGCTCTTTGTTGATCGTGTAGAATCGGATCTACGACCAACGGATTAAAAGCCCGCAACCCGAAATAGCATAAGCTACTGTTTAACATAGACAATAAGTCACAACTGTATAATATTTTAGTGCTCCGGAAGCAGCCGTAACCTATTGTTTTGTATGGGTAGTGAGTTTAGATATTTTACAGATAATCGTGGGGGAAAATACGATAAAGAGCACCAGATTCCCAACTGCGTTTGTCCAGTCTTTATTAGGTGAGGAGCGTATCATGCAAAGTATGGATATGAGATCAGTATTAGGAGTTCTTCTTGCGGCAGGCCGATCGAGACGAATGATAAGTTTCAACAAGACAAATTTCAATAAGCTGACAACCCCTTTAGGAGGCCACCCTTTAGTTTGGTATGCAATTCAAAATCTCCGCAAAGCGGGACTTGACCGCATTTTGGCGGTTGTCGGTCATGAAAGCAGTGCGATCAAGAAATCAATTGACGACGCTAACGTAAAGTGGGTATACCAAGAAGAACAGCTTGGAACGGGTCACGCAGCGGCGCAGGCAATTCCGTTGCCTGAAGACGTCACCACAGTTATTGTCCTATTTGGCGATTGCCCCTTTTTAGATGAATCGGTCATTCTTAGCACACTTGAGACTCATCGTGATGCCAACGCACATCTAACTCTGGCAACGGCCCCTTTGACGAACCCAAAAATGCTGGGCGCACTCCTTCGCGATAAAGATGGTAAGCCAGACTGTGTACTTGATCTCCGCGGAGAATCGGAGCCACGCGGCCCCTCGGAGGTGTTTGCAGGGCTTTCTGTTTGGCACTCGGAAACATTTACGAGTGTTGTCCCGAGACTGGAAATGCAGCAAGTCACCGGCGAACTGTCCGAAAAGAATCTGCCCGACGCAGTTTCAATCGTGAAGAAAGAAGGGGGGACTGTTGCCACCTACAGCGAAGTGTCGGAAAGGGAGGCCGTTGCCCCTAATGTCGAAGATGATCTTGAACATGCTGACTTGGTCCTACGAAGTAAGATTATCTCAAGGCATCGCAATAGAGGAATTGAGTTTCAAGAGGCGCGAACGACCTTTGTTGACTACGATGTTAAGATAGGAAATGAAACAAGAATCCGACGAAATGTTCAGTTGCTTGGTTCGACAAGTATCGGCGAAGGGTGCGAGATTGGACCAGACACGACCCTACGCGACTGCACCGTAGGAGATCAATGCGTGATCGGACGCGGTACCTGGGGTCCGCGCACATTCCTGAGTGGGGCAAGAGCATTCGACAGGCTCGCTGGAGATCACCCTGTCTTTCGTAAGCCTCATTACCTCATCCCGGAAGAACTACAATGCTGCTTTGTGATTTTGCCGTTTCATTACCCATATATGGATATTCTCAATAACTCCATTCGCCCAGTAGTAGAGGAGTGTGGTTTTGAATGCATCACCGCAAACAAGTCTACCCCTGGCATCATCGCTGAGGACATTTGGACTGGAATCAATAGAGCTAAACTCATTATTGCAGAGGTTACAGAGAACAACAGAAACGTATGGTATGAAGTCGGAATGGCGCATGCACTTGGAAAAGATGTAGTCATTCTTCGGCAAAAGGATCCAGGGATAATCGACCTCCCGTTCGATGTCAGCCATTATCGGGCGATCATTTACGACCCAAAGGTCGATGAGTTGCGACATTTGTTGAATGAGTGGTTCTTAGCTACAAAAAAATGAGCCATACAGAATGCGGAGGCACCAAACACGGCGCTATCAGCCAGCAGTGGACCACAACAAACGAATCCTTTGTTTCTTCGCTCCCGGTGCAGGACTAACTTCTGTCTCCGTTAGATCCCACAGAGCCGTATTAACCAGAACAAGTCCCCGATTGCTTTCCTGCTATTACAGGTCTAAGTTACTAATCAACAGGGAGAACCAAACGAATGAGCGCAACAAAAATATCGTTTTGGTGTGTTACATAACCGTTTTCCACGTAATTGTAGTTAGCGTTTTCAGAGGATAATCAATGAGTCTAGAAGATCAATTGTCCGGGTGGACAGGTCCTTCGAGTGACACTGAAAAGGACAAACAAGATAGAACGGAGCGAATGATTCGCCAAGCGATAGATTCGCGCGCGCCATTCAATAATTGCTCGTTAAAGGTTTATGCAAAAGGGTCTTACGCTAACAACACTAATGTGCGTTCAGATAGTGACGTGGATGTAGCTGTGGAATGTACAGACGCTCAATATTGGAAGGAATCCGAAAAAGGGGTTCATACGCCCGGCAAACCATATGAAGGAATTTGGACTCCAGCAAAGCTCAGAGCCGAGCTTCTTTCTGCTATGAAAGCAAAGTTCCCAGATCAAGTAGATTCTACTGGAACTACCGCAATACGGATAAATTCTAGCTCGGCGCGAGTAGATGCCGATGTCGTCCCTTGTTTTAGCTTTCGATATTACATGAAGCATGGTTCGAGAGATGGAACCAAAATTTTCAAGACTGATGGCAGTAGTATCGTTAACTATCCAGCCCAACAATTGGAAAAAGGAATAGCTAAAAACAAGCAAACCGGTTATGCGTACAAAAAGGGGGCGAGGTTATTAAAGCGCATCGAAAACAAAATGGCTGAAAGTGGAACATTTCGTGAGTTGCCATCTTTCTTTATCGAGTGCTTAGTTTTCAACTGTCCAGACGCAGTGTTTTCTCATTCAACATGGACAGAACGCCTCCGAGCAATGCTTTTTCTTATTTGGGATCAGCTTCAAGGTGATGAACCGGACTCTGGACGCTGGATGGAAGCAAATGATTGCTTTTTCCTGTTTCATTCAGATCAAAAATGGTCTCGTGAAGATGGGCGCGAGTTTTCCAAAGCGGCCTGGAATTACCTTGGATTCAAGTAATGCGTACTGTGAAACTTAAAAGTTCGCTGTATCTACTGGTGGGAATTTCAGCAGTCGCCTGGTTGTCGCTCGCCTATTTTGGCGGGTTAAATCTATCAAAGGTAAAAGATTTTTTGGGACTTGTTCCAAAAGTGGTGAGTATTGATCTTTTGGTGATTGCTGTGTTCGTTAAGTGGGGCTGGAAACTTAAAATATTTAGAGGGTGGCTTGTTCCATTTCCAAATTTGAACGGAAGTTGGGTAGGATTTATATATTCAGATTGGAAAAACCCAGAGACGGGTGAAAAGCCACCTCGTATACCCGTAATGCTGACTGTGAACCAGTCCTTCTTCCACATTAGTTCCATGATGCGTACAAGTGAAATGGCAAGCTCTTCGTACTCTGAGGGCTTTCTTATAGACCCTGATCGGCACATAAAAAACGTAGCATATTCCTATACTAGCAAGCCCAGGCTGAGTTTGAACGAAAGGAGTATTCCCCATGATGGAACAGCCGTGTTCCAGATCATTGAGAAGCCAAAACAAAAGCTAGTAGGTAGGTATTGGACAGAAAGATTAACAAAAGGGGAAATAGTTCTTGAGTATCACTCAAAAGAACTGCTAGAGGAACTTCCAGTAGACTTGGGAGAGCATCCCGTTACTGAAGATGAAAATAGACGCTAACAAGGCGCTCGTTTGGACGCAAACTACGCTGCGCTTCGTTTGCGCCACACTGCTTGGTAGTTAGCTTGCATGAAGAATCTAGATGCCCACTTGAACAGCTTCGCAACTCGCTGCTTTAGGAATGTAGCTGATTGCGACTACATCAGTGCACGAATGTGCTATCGAGCTGGCCTAATTTCGCAGTTTCATTGGGCCGCTTTACAAGCGTTTGAAAAGTATTTCAAGGCTATCCTTCTCTACAACCGCATCAAGGCCAAAAACATAAGACACAATCTTGCCGATGCTCAAAAGCTGACCCAAAGAGCACCTTTCACCATACGCCTCAGTGATGTATCGAAAAAGTTACTATCCCACCTTAATGATTATGGACGTTTTCGCTATCTCGAAACATCCTATTTCATACGTGGCCCAAAACTTGTTGAACTGGACAAAGCAGTTTGGGAGCTTAGGCGCTATTGCCGTGTACTTGACTATGAACTACCGATACCCAGTAAAGGGCCAAAGTCAATGCTTAAACTTGAACTCGAGCGCAACGAAAACGCTGAAAGGCTACCGTTTCAGCAGTTCCATATCATTGGTGGCAAGCTCGAGGCTATCCTTAAGAAAAAGACGGATCCGGCTCGAGCACCGTTGATTTGGCAAAATGGCTTTTATGGTAGTTCGCGTCGAAAGCGCGTGTCTGTACCGATGCATTCGTACTCTGAAAACTCGCCACTGTTCCTCCACCCTCAGTTGATAGACCATGTTTTAGAATTTATTCACATTCCAAAGGATGTTGTGGCAGCGTATCGGGCTCAAGCTAACAAGTCATTAAACACGGACGCCTGCGATGCTGGCGCCGGTTAATTCAAGCGTTATACAATCAGTATCCTTATGAGCGAGACCCAAATATTCTGTCGTCAAATACGAGCTCGTTCCGTTGAGAATCGAAAGGCAATGGGCGCGGTCCAAAATTTACCTGGGCAAATGATATCGGTACTTCGTCAGGAACTAGACTCTCTCGTTCGTGCAGTCTTTTTGTTGGCACAAGAAGACCGGACGTACCGAAATAGATTGATTGAAGACTCGGTAGCTGGGAAGCGTTGGCGTCGCGAAAATTCGTTACAACTTGTCACGGATAGAGAAATGGTCGAACTTGCCGACTCTCTCCATGGGTGGACTAAGTCAGTTTACGATTTTGGCTGCGCGTTCATCCATCTATCCAGCTTTCACGATCATCAAGTTCGGGACCCTTTGAATCAGATCTCGGAAGCAGAACAGAACGCTATTCTTAGTCACCTTCGGTACTATCACGGTGGCCCGAATGGAGCGTCGCCTCAGTTTTCGGATATCGTGCCACTATTACCAAGTGTGTTTACGAAGATCGCTGACAACCTAGAGTGCTACATCAAATCGATTGAACAAAACGAGGGCCTAAATACGTGAAGTTGCATAATAAAACGCTCAAACTCATTCCGCCAGCAAGCTGGCTCCACCGGAAGCAGCTCCGATGCGCCGCTTAACTTAAACGTTAGGCGCCAAGGGTTATGCACACCGACCACCAAATCGTCATCTCTGGGCGCATCTATGTCAGGAATCCTGAGGTAGATAGATACCAGATTCCTATCGAGGAGCTGGACACATTACGCATGCGCGACATCCCTCCTAGGTCGCACCTCGAAATTCTTAGGCTTCCAGAACCAACAGGAGCTTTTGATATGGAGGTCTTTGCCCTGCACTCTGGCACATTTCCGGAGGACGATTCATCACTGGAGATTTATGGGGGCGCGTCGTTTAAAGTGGAAGCAGACGGACCTTCACGAATAATCCCACGGCTACGCCGTGCGTTTCCTGATCTCGACCCAGACCATTCGAGTTTTCTTCCCAATCCTCTTATCTCCACGCTTGAAGGCAAAGAAGGACGCTACGTCAATTTGTACATGAGCCTTAAGTTCAACGAGAGGCCCGACACCCTTGTTCGGGATGCCGTTGTTCCTTTCGTGGAGGGGTTCGGGCGCCTCGAAGGACCCAGTGCGTATGTGTTCATTTGTCACGCCTCGGAGGATAAACCAGCTGCGAGGGCCCTTGCTTTGGAAATGAAGAAACTTGGAGCAGAAGTTTGGTTCGACGAATGGGAGATCAAGGTTGGTGAGTCAATCGTTCAAAAGATCAATGACGCTCTCGGTACCGTTTCTCACCTTGTGGTATTGCTATCACATACGTCGGTCGACAAACCATGGGTCCGGAGGGAAATGTCCTCAGCGCTCATGCAACAACTGTCACAGAAGCACATCACCGTCCTACCTCTTCGTCTCGATGATTGCAGAATCCCACCAATATTGGCTGATATAAAATACGCCGATTGCCGCAATGGAATGGAAAGCGCGCTTCATCAATTAGAGCGAGCACTTTTCATTGATTCGGCGGAAAACAATGGCGCCTAACAAAACGTCTACGTACGTTACGCCAGCAAATTGGCTCCACAGTACGTGTGCTGCGCAGGCGCCGCTTGGCTAAAACGCTAGTCGCGGGACAATAATATCAGAGTTGACACACGACACCGCATCGAAAAGGGAAGCATGCCCAGGGTGGATACCGCCCAGAGCCTCGCAAATGCCCTAGACTGCGATTTAGACGATTTGTTTTGAACCTCACATATCCGATTCTAGAATAGATGTTTCTGGCCCTTGGGATCCGGCCCGCCACCCTTCCAATTGCCAATAAGCAGTTCTGTGCATGGTGTCGTTTTATCACCGCAGCGAAGGGTGTATTCATATTCAAATTCGATAATATGGAGTCCAGAGAATAGCTGGCGGATATCGTCGTGATCATTCACTGACAAAATGACAGTGCCCAGCGAGTGGTCCATGATGTCTTTCAGGGCTTCGTATTGAGCCCATGAAAATTCGAAACCATACCCTGCTGTCTCCCAGTACGGCGGGTCGCAGTAAAACAGAGTGTGTGGCCGATCATAACGCGTCATCACCTCAAGCCAGTCCGATAGCCCTACCGGCAGGCCCGGTGCCCGGTGAAGCCCGGCAATCCGGCGACAGCGCTGTCGCTGCAGAACTTGCCGTGTCATCCAGATGCACAAGTATCTTCTTGATAACTGCTGGGTCTTCGATGCTGGCAATAATACGTACGTCACCGCCGCATTCACTGCAGGCTTCTATGTCTATGCAAAATACCCGTTTCAATCGCTTTGCCCAGGTCATTGAGGCGCGTTTTTCGGCAGGGGTTTGGTCGGCTTCATCAGCTGATTGGGGGTTTTTACGTTTGCCCCGGCTGGCCGGTGTCACCCTTGCTCGATACTTACTGTTGGGCGCGAATACACCATGAAACCGCGTAAGGTTTACTCTGGGTTTGGGGACCAAGGCGACCAGCCTGGAAATGAAATCCAATGGCTCAAATATGATATGGGTTGTGCCATTGCGCCAGGGCGTCTTCAGCTCATAGCGCACCCTGCCGTTGCGGGTCATCGATAGCCGTTTTGTCGATACTGCCGGTCTGGTGATATAGCGACACAGTCGTTCCAACTTGGCACGCTCATTGGCTTTGGTGGCAACCCCGGCATGTAGTGAAAAACCGGCAACATTGCCAACCCTGGTTGTGAACTGGTCACTTCCACAATCGGCTAAGGTCTGTAAAGTCATTACCTTTCGTCCCTGCTGTGGTCCCACTGCAATGCGGTAAGTAATGGAACTTCCCAGAAGTTGATTCGTTGGGTCTTCATCTGAAGCATCAACAGCTTCCTGGCTGAGAAAGATGTTTCCGGCATCGCGCTCCAGCAAGCCCTGGCGTTCCAGGTGTCGGGCTACGCGAGAAGCAATCGTATGCACCAGTTTGGTTAGTTCATTTCCGGTTGGGGCCTTTACCTGTCGAAAGCGTAAGGGGAGTCCACTGGTACCACCGGTGTACACACCATCCAGAATCAACATATGGAAATGTATGTTCAGATTTAGTGCACTACCAAAACGCTGGATCAGCGTCACTGCTCCGGTCCGCGCCATGGGCTTTGTAAAGCCTGCTTTGTGTGTCAGCTGTGTGGCGATGGTGCGGTAGACAATGCCCAACACCCCAGTCATGGCTTTGGGGTTGCTGGCAAACAGCAACCTTAGCGGAAAAGGTACGCTTAGAACCCATTGACGCATGGGCTGATAGGGTAGGACTTCATCAACAAGCAAGGCCGCACTATCGGCCATCCGCCGTGCTCCACAGCTCGGACAGAATCCGCGTTTCTTACAGCTAAACGCCACCAATTTTTCATCGTGGCAAGAATCACACCGGACTCTGAGGAACCCATGTTCAAGTTTTCCGCACTTCAGGTATTCATCAAATTCTTTTATGACGTAGGCTGGTAAATACTTGCCATTACTGGCCAGTTCAGCCTGGAACTCAGGCCAATACTCCTGAACGACTTGGTAGAGTAAGGTCGTCTCTGGCCTGTGACGGACATATACCGCAGTGGCGTTTGATGGTGCTTGGCGAGCTTTGTGCGAGAGCAATCCCATGGTTCAAACAAATACTGAAAGTATTCGTTTTTGGTCTTGCAGAGTGCAATGGCCCTTTGCTCAAAGTACTGTGAGCAAAGTGCTGAACGATTATGTCGCTATATCACTAGACCACCGGTATCCACGAAACGCTTGTCAATGACAAGTCTCCTCATCGTCTACATCCAGACTGAGCCCACCAAAAGGCAACAAGGCACTGAGTGTGGCAAACATCAAGTTGCTCGATTGCGTCGGCGGCATGACATTATTGCCAAGCGTCGCAGACGTTTTATCGTGACAACGTGTTCGAAATACACCAAGTGGCAAGCACCCAATCTGTTACGGCGTAACTTCACCACTGCGCGACCCAATCGTGTCTGGGTAGGCGATCAGGACGCAAAATGAGCCGGTCCAGTGTTGAGGCGGAATACTTGTCATCTACTGAATAAATCATTGTAAAGTTTTCACGTTGCTTTCAAATGAAATAACGACCAACTCTCTCAACCCTTACCCGTTATCATTCTATATATCTCTTCGGACATCGTATTCACATCCTCCAAGTACATGAAAGAGTGATATATTCTAAGATAACTCAGCATGCTCCTGCCACAAGCATTTTCGTTTCCTATACAAAGTGCGAGCATTGTAATACTAGTAGGACCGCAATCACCCTCCAATTTGCATGTCAATAGAGGTATTATCACTCTGGCCGCGTTTGCAGCATACAAACTCACCTGACTGCCAGTGGAATTTGCCACCTGCTTTTGAAATTCTTGGTCCCATGCCAATAAAACTTGAGCAGATTCCAGAGCTATTGCATAGTCTTTTGAAATTAATAACTCTC
>JAJFLB010000021.1 GCA_021772915.1 Gammaproteobacteria bacterium
TGCCGGGTGACAATATCCAGATGAAGGTGGATTTGATTGCACCGATTGCGATGGAAGAAGGGTTGCGATTTGCGATCCGGGAAGGCGGTCGTACGGTGGGCGCCGGTGTTGTCGCCAAGATCTTTGAATAGGGCAAACTAAGCGAGCTGAATTATGTCTGAACAGAGAATTCGAATCCGGCTGAAAGCGTTTGATCATCGTTTGATTGATCGTTCAGCCAGTGAAATTGTGGAAACCGCGAAACGGACAGGTGCCCAGGTGCGTGGTCCAATTCCGTTACCCACGCGAATCGAGCGTTACACGGTGTTGACCTCGCCGCATGTCAACAAGGACGCGCGTGATCAATATGAAACCCGTACGCATAAACGCCTGATGGACATTATTGATCCCAATGACAAAACAGTGGATGCGTTGATGAAGCTGGACCTTGCCGCTGGCGTGGACGTACAGATTAAATTGTACTGAATGGTTTGCAGATAAAAGAACAATAGGCAGAACAATGACGATTGGACTCATAGGCCGCAAACGCGGTATGACACGGGTATTTACCGAGCAGGGCGACAGCATTCCGGTAACTGTTATCGAAGTCAGCCCAAACCGTGTGACACAGGTGAAAACCGTGGAAACTGACGGCTATCGTGCATTGCAGGTGACCTTTGGCAGCAAGCAAAACCGTCTTCTGACCCAACCGGAAGCCGGCCATTTCAGCAAGGCTGAAGTAGACGCAGGCGAAGGATTGTGGGAGTTGAGACTGGCTGATGAAGAAGGCGCAGAATTGGAAGTTGGATCAGAGCTGAACGTGGAGCAATTTGAAAACGGACAGATGGTCGACGTTACCGGCACCAGTAAGGGCAAAGGTTTTGCGGGTACGGTCAAGCGCCATAATTTCAAGATGCAGGATGCCACGCATGGTAACTCCCTGGCGCATCGTGCACCGGGATCCATCGGCCAATGCCAGACTCCGGGACGGGTTTTCAAAGGCAAAAAAATGGCCGGGCACATGGGTGACGAGCGGGTTACCACTCAGAATCTCGAAGTGGTTCGGATTGACTCTGAGCGCAACCTGTTGTTGATCAAAGGAGCGGTGCCGGGTGCCAACGGTGGACAGATTACCGTCCGTCCTGCCGTCAAGATGCACTGAGGAGAATGAAGATGAAACTCGCAGTCGCTGGTGGAAATGCAATCAAGGTATCGGAAATTACCTTTGGCCGGGATTTTTCCGAAGCGCTGGTGCACCAAGTTGTCACGGCTTACATGGCGGGCGCACGTGCGGGCACCAAAGCACAGAAAAACCGCTCGGATGTCCGTGGTGGTGGTCGTAAACCGTGGCGCCAGAAAGGTACTGGTCGTGCCCGTGTCGGGACAATTAGAAGCCCCTTGTGGAGAGGCGGTGGTCGAACGTTTGCTGCCCGCCCCCGGGACCACTCACAAAAGGTTAACCGAAAAATGTACCGCGGGGCCTTGCAGGCCATCCTTTCAGAGTTGGTCCGTCAGGATCGGCTTGTGGTACTGGATTCGCTGGAGCTCAGCGCACCCAAAACCAGTGAATTGCGGAAGAAGTTAACGGAGCAGGGTTTTGAGAAAGGACTGATTGTCACCTCAGAAGTGGACGAAAATCTGTACCTGGCTGCACGTAATGTGACAAATGTTTACGTGTTGGACGTTGCGAGTTTAGATCCGGTGAGTCTGGTTGCAGCTGACAGAGTGATCATGACGGTTGATGCAGTCAAGAAAATTGAGGAGTGGTTGGGATGAGCGACGAACGCCTGTACAAGATACTGCTTTCTCCACGGATGACGGAAAAAACAACCATGATTGCGGAGAGCAGCAATCAGTATGTTTTTAGGGTAACCGGCGATTCCAATAAGACCGAGATCAAGAAAGCCGTAGAAAAGCTGTTTGAAGTCAATGTGGAGTCCGTGCGCATTGTCAATGTCAAAGGCAAGAGCAAGTCATTCAAGCTCCGTGCTGGCAAGCGCAGTGACTGGAAAAAAGCATATGTACGCGTACAGGAGGGTCAAGTCATTGACGTCCTGGGCGGGGAATCAGTTTAAGGATATTTATACATGGCAATAATCAAGGCAAAACCAACATCGCCGGGACGCCGTGGTGTAGTGCAGGTCAGGCATGACCACCTGCACAAAGGGGCTCCTCATGCGGCGTTGCTGGAAAAGAAATCACGTACCGGTGGGCGCAATAATGCGGGTCGAATCACCACGCGGCATCGCGGTGGTGGGCACAAAAAACATTATCGAGTCATTGATTTCAAGCGTGACAAAGATGGCATTGATGGCCGTGTCGAGCGTATTGAGCACGATCCGAACCGCACTGCTCATATCGCGCTGGTTTTGTATAAGGATGGTGAGCGTCGTTACATTATTGCACCTAAAGGATTGCGTGCCGGTGATCCGGTCAAGAGCGGTCGTGATGCAGCGATCAAGCCGGGCAACTGTCTGCCGCTGCGCAATATCCCGGTAGGTACGGTGGTGCACTGTGTGGAAATGAAACCGGGAAAGGGTGCTCAGATGGCCCGTAGTGCAGGTGCTGCAATTCAGTTGGTGGCGCGTGAAGGTCAATACGCAACATTGAGATTGCGTTCCGGTGAGATGCGGAAAATTCCGGCACGTTGTCGCGCAACAATCGGCGAGGTTTCAAATTCTGAGCACAACCTTGAAAAACTGGGTAAGGCTGGCGCCAAACGTTGGCGTGGTGTACGGCCAACGGTTCGTGGTGTTGCCATGAACCCGGTTGATCATCCACATGGTGGCGGAGAAGGCCGTACTTCGGGTGGTCGTCATCCGGTTTCGCCCTGGGGTGTTCCCACCAAGGGTCACAAGACTCGTAGCAACAAGCGAACAGACAAGTACATTGTTCGCTCACGATCAAGCAAATAACGGATAGCGCTCATGTCACGATCAATTAAGAAAGGCCCTTTCATTGACCATCATCTGGCCGGTAAGGTATCGAGTTCGCTTGAGACCAATAATAAGCGTCCCATCAAGACCTGGTCCCGGCGTTCGATGATTCTCCCGGAAATGGTCGGTTTAACCATTGCCGTGCATAACGGACGTCAGCACATACCGATCCTGATCAACGATCAAATGATAGGACATAAACTCGGTGAATTTGCACCGACCCGGACCTTCAGGGGTCACTCCGGTGATCGCAAGGCCCAGTAGGTAAGTACTCATGAATGCAACAGCAAGATTAAAGGGCGCAAGAATTTCTGCCCAAAAGGTACGCCTGGTAGCAGACCAGGTGCGTGGTATGCCGGTTGAAAAGGCGGAGCAACTGTTGGCTTTCAGCCCGAAGAAAGCCGCCCAGATCATGAAGAAAGTGCTGCTGTCTGCAGTTGCGAATGCGGAGCATAACGACGGTGCGGATATTGATGAGTTAACCATCTCTGAAATCATGGTGGATGCGGGTCCTACCATGAAGCGGGGCAGGGCGCGTGCCAAGGGGCGTGGCACACAAATTTTGAAGCGGACCAGTCACATTACATTGACTGTTGCCGACAGCGAATAGACCAGGACAAATATTATGGGTCAAAAGGTACATCCAATCGGCATCCGCCTGGGTATTTCCAAGGACTGGAATTCCACTTGGTATGCAGAAAAAGGCGAGTATGCTGAAATGCTGAACTCGGACCTTAAAGTCAGGAAATTTCTGCAGAAGCGTTTGCAGCAGGCCGCTGTGAGTCGGATACAGATTGAGCGGCCGGCAAAAACAGCTCGAATCACAATTCATACTGCCCGACCCGGTATTGTGATTGGCAAAAAGGGCGAGGACATCGAGCGTTTGCGCCGTGAGGTAACAGCATTGATGGGTGCCCCAACACACATTTCTGTTGCTGAAATTCGCAAGCCTGAGCTGGACGCTCAACTGGTGGCAGAAGGCATTGCGCAA
Organism: Gammaproteobacteria bacterium; assembly: GCA_021772915.1. Classification (GTDB taxonomy): domain Bacteria; phylum Pseudomonadota; class Gammaproteobacteria; order Xanthomonadales; family SZUA-36; genus SZUA-36. Next base: position 3,907 of record JAJFLB010000021.1, read on the forward strand.
CAGCTTGAACGGCGCATTATGTTTCGTCGGGCAATGAAACGTGCGGTTGGTAATTCCATGCGTTTGGGTGCGTTGGGGATCAAGGTAAAAATTGCAGGCCGTCTTAACGGTGCCGATATCGCCCGCAGCGAGTGGTATCGCGAAGGACAAGTACCCTTGCACACCTTACGAGCAGACGTGGACTACGGATTTGTGGAAGCCGTTACGACCTACGGCATCCTCGGTGTAAAGGTGTGGATTTACAAGGGTGAAGTATTTGACATGGAAACTGCCAAATCCGAAGCGGCTGGCAGTAAGAAAGGCGCGAGCTAATGTTACAGCCAAAACGAACAAAGTACAGAAAGCAAATGAAAGGCCGTAATCGTGGCATGGCACAGGTAGGTAATCGTGTCAGTTTCGGTGAGTACGGTCTCAAGGCAACGACACGTGGATTTGTGACCGCACGTCAGATTGAGGCGGCGCGACGTGCCATCACCCGTTATGTAAAGCGTGGCGGCAAGTTATGGATTCGCGTATACCCGGACAAGCCGATCACAAAGAAGCCGGTTGAAGTCCGCATGGGCAAGGGTAAAGGCAACGTTGAGTACTGGGTAGCCCCAATTCAGCCTGGCAGAGTTTTGTATGAAATTCAGGGGGTGTCTGAAGAAGCGGCCCGTGAGGCTTTTCGTCTGGCAGCCGCCAAGTTGGCAGTTAAAACCACTTTTGTAAGCCGGTCGGTGATGTGATGCAGATAAGTGAGATGAAAAACAAGACGGTGATTGAATTACGTGGTGAGCTCGATGGCTTGTTGCAAGAACAGTTCAATCTGAGAATGCAAAAAGGAATGGGTCAAATGGGCAATATCCATGAATTGCGTCAGGTGCGCCGAGACATTGCCCGCATTAAAACTGTCATGACTGAGAAGTCACAAATAGGTGATACCCAATGACAAGCACTGAAGAAATCAAGCGCACACAAACGGGTCGCGTCGTCAGCAGCAAAATGGATAAGACCGTGACCGTTTTGCTGGAGCGCCAACTCAGGCATGCGCTATATGGGAAATACATCAAGCGGTCAACCAAGCTGCTCGCCCACGATGAAGAAAATAGTTGTGGAGAGGGTGACAAGGTGATGATCGCTGAATGCCGGCCTCTTTCCAAAACAAAGAGCTGGCGTGTAATTGAGATTCTGGAGCGGGCGCAGTAGCTCGGTCATCGGTTCAAGCCGGAGAATAATAAAATGATTCAGATGCAGTCCATGTTGACAGCCGCAGACAACAGCGGGGCACGTCGGTTGATGTGTATCAAGGTGCTCGGTGGTTCCAAACGGCGTTATGCGCACATTGGCGACATCATCAAGGTGACCGTAAAGGATGCAATCCCACGCGGTAAGGTCAAGAAAGGAGAGATTTACGATGCTGTTGTAGTGCGTACCAGAAATGGCGTGCGTCGCGGTGATGGCTCTCTTATCCGGTTTGACGGTAATGCCGCGGTGTTGCTGACGCCGAAATTGGAGCCCATTGGCACCCGAATTTTTGGACCAGTTACACGTGAACTTCGTTCAGAAAGGTTCATGAAGATTGTCTCACTGGCGCCTGAAGTGCTTTAAGTGGGTGGAGTAATAAAATGAAACGCATACACAAGGGTGATGAAGTCATCGTTACCACGGGGCGCAGCAAAGGCCATAGAGGTCATGTCCTGCAACTGCTGGATGACGAGCGCTGTCTGGTCGAGAACGTAAACATGGTTAAACGCCACACCAAACCGGATCCGGCCCGCAACAAGCCAGGTGGCATTGTTGAAAAAGAAGGCCCCATTCATGTATCCAATGTGGCGATGTTTAACCCAGCGACCGGTAAGGCAGATCGTATTGGTTACAGGTCACTTGAAGATGGCAGCAAGGTACGAATTTTTAAGTCTACCGGCGAAGCAGTTGATATTTAGAGATCAGTAAAATGGCCAGATTACAAATTTTATACAAAGAAACGCTGACTTCCCAATTGATGGAAACGCTCGAACTAAAAAACATCATGGAAGTACCGAAAATAACCAAGGTTACGCTGAATATGGGCGTAGGCGAGGCAGTAACTGACAAGAAAGTCATGGCTCGTGCAACCGGTGATATGGAAGTGATAGCGGGGCAAAAACCGATTGTTATCAATGCACGCAAGTCAGTAGCGACTTTCAAGATTCGCGACGGCTGGCCGGTAGGCTGCAAGGTCACGCTGCGCCGGGAGCGTATGTATGAGTTCGTCGATCGCCTGGTGAATATTTCTATCCCCCGGATACGGGATTTTCGTGGTTTGAGCCGGAAATCGTTTGACGGGCGGGGCAATTTCAGTTTTGGAATTCAGGAGCAGATTATGTTTCCTGAGATTGACTTTGACCAAATCGACACAATTCGCGGTATGGATATCACCATTACAACGAGCGCAAGAAATGACGTGGAAGGACTGGCACTGTTGCAGGCGTTTAACTTCCCGTTCAAGGACACAAGGTAAGGACCGTAACATGGCAAAAGTATCTATGGTTAATCGGGAGAAGCGGCGCACCAAGCTGGTTGGCAAATACGTCAATAAGCGTGCCGAGCTGAAAGCGATTATTTCAAATCCGGAAGTTGAGTTTGATGAGAAACAGCAGGCCATGTTTGCCTTGCAGAAGTTACCACGCGACTCGAGTCCGGTGCGGCAGCGTAACCGTTGCGAAATAACCGGTCGCCCACGTGGATTTTTCCGCAAATTTGGGCTGTCCCGTAACAAGTTGCGTGAAGCGACCATGCGTGGTGACGTGCCCGGGTTGAGAAAGGCCAGCTGGTGACAGCCGCAACGATACTGTTCCGGCTCAGTAAAAATGAGAAACAAGGTATTTAATCATGAGTATGAGTGATCCGATTGCCGATATGCTGACCCGTATCAGGAATGCACAGGCAGCCAACAAGGTTGTTGTGCGTATGCCAAATTCGAAAGTCAAGGTAGGCATTGCCAACGTGTTGGAACAAGAGGGCTTTATCAATGGTTTTCGTGTGGACGAAAATGATGGCAAGCCGCAACTTGAAGTCACGCTCAAGTATTTTGAGGGACGTGGTGTTATCGATCATTTGAAGCGTGCCAGCCGGCCCGGTCTGCGTGTGTATAGTCGAAAAGACGACTTGCCGCGGGTTCTGGATGGTCTCGGTGTGGTAATTGTGAGTACTTCACGTGGCATCATGACCGACGTGTCAGCGCGCGCTGGCGGTCACGGTGGCGAAATTCTGTGCTACGTGGCCTAGGGCCTGGATCAGGATTAAAAGAAGGAGACGACCATGTCACGTGTAGCCAGTAATCCGATTAAATTGCCTTCCGGTGTAGCGATCAACATTGACGGCTCCTTATTGAATGTCAAGGGTCCCAAAGGGAGTCTTGAGTTGAATTTACACCCCGGTGTACGTTTGGATGAGTCAGATGGTGAGTATCTGGTCAAGCCAGACGGGGATAAAAACCTTGCCATGGCCGGTACGTTCAGGGCATTGGTCGGCAATATGGTCACCGGTGTCACTGAGGGTTTCAATAAAAAGTTGCAACTGGTCGGTGTGGGTTATCGCGCACAACTTCAGGGTAACAAGTTGAGTCTGGCCCTGGGTTTTTCCCACTCCATTGAATTCAACGCACCGGATGGTATTACGATTGAAACACCCTCACAGACAGAAATCATTGTCAGTGGATGTGATAAGCAGAAAGTCGGTCAGGTTGCGGCAGAAATTCGTGCCTACAGGCCACCTGAGCCTTACAAGGGTAAGGGTGTGCGGTATGCCGATGAGCGGGTCGTGAAGAAGGAGGCCAAGAAGGCATAGCGAAAGGCCTTTTTAGGAGGAACATATAATGGACAAGAAGACAGCACGATTGCGTAGGGCGAGAAAAACCCGCTCACACATACGCCGAATGGGTGTACCGCGATTAACGGTGCACCGTAGCGGCCGGCATATATACGCACAGGTGATTGCAGCGGAAGGTAGCAGCGTCATAGTGGCCGCTTCAACTGTGCAAAAAGACATAAGTGCTGGTTTAACCAGCACCAGCAACAAGGATGCTGCCAAGGCAATAGGCAAAGCTGTGGCCGAAAGAGCCGTAGCCGCCGGCGTTACCAGTGTGGCTTTCGATCGCTCTGGGTACCGCTATCACGGCAGGGTTGCTGAGTTGGCTAAAGCGGCACGTGAAAACGGGCTAAAGTTTTAAATTGTTATATTGAGTGATTTGGGAAAACAGGTATAAAAATGGCGAGAATGGATAGAGATAACGGCGACGGGATGCTGGAAAAACTGGTGGCCGTCAATCGTGTTGCCAAGGTTGTGAAGGGCGGACGTGTGTTCGGTTTCACTGCACTGAGTGTTGTTGGGGATGGCAACGGGAAAGTTGGGTTTGGCTATGGGAAGGCAAAAGAAGTACCGGTTGCCATCCAGAAATCCATGGAAAAGGCACGCCGTGAAATGGTAACCATTTCACTCAAGGACGGGACCCTGTGGCATCCCGTAAAGGCCAGCCACAGTGGCTCAAGAATTTATATGCAACCTGCCTCTGAAGGTACCGGTGTAATTGCAGGTGGTGCCATGAGAGCGGTGCTGGAAACTGTCGGTGTACATAACGTGCTGGCCAAAAGTGTGGGCTCTAATACACCGATCAACCTGGTCAGAGCGACGATCAAGGGATTGGTAGCAATGCACAATCCGGAATCAATTGCAGCCAAGCGTGGCAAGTCTGTTGACGAGATTCTGGCTAACCATAACTGAGTAGGGCAATGGCTAAGAAACAACAGATAAATGTGACCCTGGTTCGTTCACCGATTGGTGTTCAGCCAAAACACAGAGAATGTGTTCGTGGGCTGGGGCTTAAACGCATGCACCAGACCGTGACCCTGGAGGATACGCCTTCGATTCGCGGCATGGTTAACAAGATTTTTTACATGGTGCGCGTGGAAGAGGCCTGAGGTATTTGGGACGGCAAAGCAGTGGTTTGCCTGGTGTCGTGAACCCTAATGGAAATAAAGTCATGAAATTGAACACAATCAGCCCCGCTCAGGGCAGCAAAAAGAGCCGTAAACGTGTCGGCCGGGGAATCGGTTCGACCCACGGCAAGACCGCAGGTCGTGGTCACAAAGGCCAGAAGTCCCGGTCAGGTGGCTATCACAAGGTCGGTTTTGAAGGGGGTCAAATGCCTTTGCAGCGACGTTTGCCAAAGCGTGGATTTGCCTCGCGCACTGCACGCTATCAGGCAGAGGTTCGTCTATATCACATTGCAGCCATGGAGGCTGACGTGATTGACATTGAAGTGCTGAAGAAAGCAGGCGTGGTCAAACACGATGCGCGTAAAGTAAAAGTCATTAACACAGGCGAGCCCGGCCGCGCTGTAACCCTGAAGGGCCTGGCGGTCACCAAGGGCGCGCAAGCCGCGATCGAAGCAGCGGGCGGGAAGGTCGAGTAATGGCTAAGACGCCCTCACAAGTGGCGGAAACACTTGGCGGTATCGGTCGGTTGACCGAATTGCGTCAACGTTTATTGTTTGTGCTTGCGGCGCTGATCATCTATCGCATCGGTACCTTTATCCCGGTACCGGGTGTAAATCCACAGGCATTGCTGCAATTCATGAATTCGCAGCAGGGCACCATCATCGACGTGTTTAACCTGTTTACCGGTGGCGCACTGGAACGGTTTTCGTTGTTTGCCCTGGGTGTAATGCCCTACATTTCGGCCTCTATTATCATGCAGTTGATGAGCAGTGCGGTCCCGCAGTTGCAACAACTGAAGAAGGAAGGCTCTAGCGGAAGACAGAAAATTACTCAGTACACACGCATATTTACCGTGCTGCTCGCAGCCTTCCAGGCAGGTAGCGTGGCGTTTGCACTGCAAAGCCAGACCTCGATCGTGTTCTCGCCCGGTTATGGATTCTTATTCACTGCAGTGGTAACGCTGACAGCCGGAACCCTGTTTCTGATGTGGTTGGGTGAGCAGATTACCGAGCGTGGCGTAGGTAATGGCATATCTCTGATCATTTTTGCGGGAATTGTTGCCGGTCTTCCCCGCGCCATAGCAGGAACCCTGGAGTTGGTTAATACCGGTCAGTTGAGCATACCCGCAACTTTGTTCATCCTTGTATTGGTGCTCGGAGTGGTTTACTTCATCGTTCGGGTAGAGCGTGGTCAGCGCCGCATTACTGTGAATTATGCGCAACGCCAGGGCCGGGTGGCTTATCAGAATCAGGCAACACACTTGCCGTTGAAGCTGAACATGTCCGGTGTGATTCCGGCCATTTTCGCATCCAGCCTGGTGATTTTTCCATCTACACTGGCGACCTGGTTTGCCAGTTCAGAGAATCTCAGGTGGTTGACCGATGTTTCGGAGGCGTTGACCCCGGGCAATCTCCCGTACACACTTTTGTACTCGTCGCTGATCATATTTTTCTGTTTCTTCTACACCGCGCTGGTGTTTAACTCTAAAGAAACTGCGGACAACTTGAAAAAATCTGGTGCGTTTATTCCAGGTATTCGTCCCGGCCGTCATACTGCTGATTACATTGACAGTGTGCTGACCCGGTTGACGATGGTCGGCTCGCTGTATCTGGTGGCAGTGTGTTTGCTGCCGGATATTCTCAGGGTTGTGTGGGCGGTACCGTTTTACTTTGGCGGTACCTCTGTATTGATCGTTGTGGTTGTGGTTATGGATTTCATTGCCCAGGTGCAGGCACATCTGATATCCCATAAATACGATAACCTGATGAAAAAGGCGAATCTGAAGTCTTACGGACGCTCTGGCGTTGTGCGTCGGTAGACGGGCGGAATACTGTAATGAATAACATCACCGCCCATGTTACCCGAGGAGGGCAGCTATGAAAGTGCAGGCTTCAGTGAAGAAAATATGTCGGAATTGCAAGATTGTTCGGCGCAGGGGCGTGGTTTACGTCATCTGTAAGGATAAGAAGCATAAACAAAGACAGGGTTGATGCAAGGTTCTTTCGTTCCGACCCGAGAAGTTGGATATATTGCACACCGCTGCAGTTGAATTGCAGCTTTTACCGGATTAACGGATTAGATATAATGTACTGTTACATTGGGCAGTACCAACATTAGTAGGAGAATGCAGTATGGCTCGCATTGCGGGGGTCAACATACCAGTTCAGAAGCACACGTGGGTCGCGTTGACCACAATATATGGTGTTGGGCGCTCGCGTGCCCTGCAAATTTGTACGGCGGCCAAGGTGGCACCCGACACAAAAATCAGGGACCTCACGGAACCTGAAGTCGAGGCTGTCCGATCTGAGGTGGCGAAAATTGCGGTGGAAGGTGACTTGCGCCGTGACGTCGCAATGAATATCAAGCGCTTGATGGATCTGGGTTGTTATCGGGGGCTTCGTCATCGCCGGGGGTTACCCGTGCGTGGCCAGCGAACCAAAACGAACGCCCGTACCCGTAAGGGCCCACGGCGTCCGATCAAGCGATAAGCGGTTACAGGTGGAATATTAATGGCAAAGCCAAATACAAAGGCCAAGAAAAAGATAAAAAAAGTAGTGGTCGATGGTATCGCCCATATACATGCTTCTTTTAACAACACGATTATTACCCTGAGCGACAGGCAGGGTAATGTTCTCTCATGGGCAACATCAGGTGGAGCTGGTTTTCGCGGTTCACGCAAGAGTACTCCATTTGCGGCCCAGGTAGCGGCCGATTCCGCGGGTAGAACCGCACTTGATTTTGGCCTGAAGAACCTGGAGGTTCGTGTCAAAGGTCCTGGTCCTGGTCGTGAATCATCGGTACGTGCGCTCAACGCCCTCGGTTACAAGATTACCAACATCGTTGATGTTACGCCGATTCCGCATAACGGTTGTCGGCCACCCAAGAAACGTCGCGTTTAGGAGTTTTTGATATGGCTAGATATATAGGACCAACCTGCAAACTCGCGCGGCGAGAAGGTGTGGATCTGGGCTTGAAGAGTCCGGCACGGGGACTTGAGTCCAAGTGCAAACTGAATCAGGTGCCCGGCCAGCATGGTGCATCGAGACGTCAGCGATTGTCAGATTATGCACTGCAGTTGCGTGAGAAACAGAAGGTTCGTCGTACCTACGGCATACTTGAGAGACAATTTCGCAACTACTACAAGAAAGCTGCCGGCCAGAAGGGCGCCACGGGTCAAAACCTCCTGGTTCTGCTTGAGAGCCGTCTGGATAACGTGGTTTATCGTATGGGTTTTGCAGTAACACGTGCGCAGGCCCGTCAGCTGGTTTCGCATAAGTCTATCCATGTCAACGGTAGCCAGGTAAACATTCCGTCTTATCAGGTCAAGCCGGGTGATGTTGTCAGTATCGCAGAGAAAGCCAAAAACCAGCTGCGGGTCAAAGAGTCTATAACCCTGAGTCAGGAAATGGATCTGGTTGCTGTATGGATGGAAGTTAATAATGAAAAAATGGAAGGCACATACAAGACTTTTCCAGATCGGGTTGATTTGCCGTCTGATATCAACGAGAACCTGATTGTCGAGCTGTACTCCAAGTAAAGTCCCGGTTATCCCGTCAGGTTTCTGGCTGGTTAATTTCATCAGAATAACTATTGAGTGAGGTACATCCCATGATGGGTGTGATTGAAAACATGTTAAGACCCAGAGCGGTAGGTGTTGATGAGATCAGCCCTAACCGTGCCCGTATTGCATTAGAGCCCTTAGAGCGGGGTTTTGGACATACACTGGGTAACGCTTTGCGCCGTGTATTGTTGTCATCGATTCCGGGTTTTGCAATTGTGGAAGTCGAAATCGATGGCGTATTGCACGAGTACACTGCCGTTGAAGGTTTGCAGGAAGACATCATCGAAGTCTTGTTAAATCTAAAGGGTATTGCCCTGCGTATGTTTGAACGCGAAGAGGCCACGCTGGTCTTGACCAAAAAGGGCCAGGGACCGGTATACGCATCAGATATCCAACTCGACCACAATGTGGAGGTGGTCAATCCCGATCACCTGATCTGCAATCTGACGAAGAGCGGTGAGCTTAACATGCGTCTGAAAGTTGCACGTGGTGTGGGCTATCAGCCTGCCACCCAGTTGCGGGTTGATGAAGAAGAAAGCCGTCCCATTGGCCGTCTGATGCTGGATGCATCATTCTGCCCGGTACGTCGTGTTTCTTACACTGTCGAGGCAGCCCGTGTTGAGCAGCGTACCGATCTGGATAAATTGATTCTGGACGTAGAGACCGACGGTACGATGGATTGTGAAGCCACTGTCAAACTGGCTGCAAATATTCTGGCTGATCAATTGGCCGTGTTTGTAGATTTCAAAGCGCGTACTGAGATTGTGGAAGAGGAAAAATCTCAGGAAATTGATCCGGTGTTACTCCGCCCGATTGATGATCTCGAATTGACCGTGCGCTCAGCCAATTGCCTGAAAGCAGAAAGCATATTGTACATAGGCGATCTGGTGCAAAGAACAGAGGTGGAGTTGCTTAAAACACCCAACCTCGGTAAGAAATCATTGACCGAAATTAAAGATGTCCTGGCGCAACACGAATTGTCGCTGGGAACCAAACTTGAAAATTGGCCACCGGCGGCGCTGACAGATATATGAGTGCCGTGACCTCGCCTTGTTGACGGGGTCTGAAGCAGCTTACGAAAATAGGGAAGAGACATGCGTCATTTAAAATCAGGACGTAAACTGAACCGCAATAGTAGCCATAGAAAAGCGATGTTTCGCAATATGGCGAATTCGCTGATTCAGCATGAAATCATTAAAACGACTTTGCCCAAGGCAAAAGAGTTGCGCCGGGTTGCCGAGCCGTTGATTACACTGGCCAAGAGCGACAGTGTCGCCCATCGTCGACAGGCGTTTGACCGTCTGCGTGACAAAGAGGCGGTCGGAAAATTATTTGCCGAAATCGGACCGCGTTACGTGGACCGCCCAGGGGGATATTTGCGTATCATGAAGTGTGGCTACCGTAGCGGGGACAAAGCACCGATGGCTTATGTTGAACTGGTTGACCGTCCACGTGAAGACGATCAGGTCCTCGAAGAGTAAACCCTCACCGATCAAATCAAACTGCCCAGCTGATAGACCAGCAAGGCACCTACATACCCAATACCTGTCATGTAGGTCCACGCAAATATAGGCCAGCGCCAGCTATTTGTCTCTCTATGGATGGTCGCGACAGTTGCCGCGCATTGCAGGCACCAGGCATAAAAAATCAGTAGCCCCAGGACCATCGGTAAGGTGAATATGGGTCGGCCATCGGGCCATTGGACGGCTCTTAGTTTCTCAGCCAGGCTCTGGTCATCATAATTTGAGCCGACCGCATAGATTGTCCCCATAACGGCCACCACCACTTCACGTGCCGGGAACCCGGCAATGACCGCCGAGGAGACCCGCCAGTCCCAGCCCAGCGGTTTGAAGACCGGCTCGATGACACGTCCCAGCCGTCCGAGCCAGCTTTGAGACATTTGTGCCGCTGACCGCGCGGCTTCCACGTCTTCCTGGGTTGCCAATTCAGCTTGAGTGGTTGGGGTCTCGAAGTGGGTCGTATCCATACGAGGGAAATAAGCCAGCCCCCATACAATGACGGCGACAGAGAAGATCACGGTACCCGCACGTTTCAAAAATATCCTGATCCGGTCATACAATTTGATCGCGATGGTTTGCAAATTAGGCGTACGAAATTCTGGAAGTGCAAGCATGAATCGCGGTTTCGGCCCTTTGAGCACCGATGTCTTGAGGAAAAACGCCGTGCCCAACCCGGCTATTATCCCCAGCAGATAAAGCCCGAACAGTATCACGCCCTGCAGATTCAACCAGCCCATGGACCGGTTGGGTACGAACGCGGCGATTAACAAAGCATAGATGGGTAGTCTGGCGGAGCAGGTCATAAATGGTGCTGCCAGGATAGTGGCGATTCGATCCTTGCGATTTGGAATGACCCGCGTAGCCATGATTGACGGTACCGCGCACGCAAAGCTGGAAAGCATGGGGATTACAGATTGACCGGACAAACCGACGCCCCGCATGACCCTGTCCATAAGGAAAGATGCCCGGGCAAGATAGCCACTGTCTTCAAGAATAATAATAAAAAGAAAAAGGATCAGTATCTGTGGTAAAAATATAATGACACTGCCCACCCCTGCAATAACGCCGTCGGCCAGGAAACTGCCGAGTGCATTGTCACCCAACTGTGTCAGTATTTGCTGTCCAAGTCTGCTGCTGGCACGGTCAATGGCATCCATCATGGGTGTGGCCCATGAGAAAACAGCCTGAAATACCAGTAACAAAACCCCGAAAAACAACAAGGTGGCAGGCCAGGGTTGATTGGTCCAACGAATCAGACGTGCTCTCATTTTCAGATAAAGGGGTGCCTGGCTCTGAACTTCCGTGATGACATTTTTAGCCCAACGATACCGGTGACGGGCTTCGGCTGCCGCGGGTGGCGCATTGCCAAAAAGTTCCAGGCGTAGTTTGCCAATGGTGTCAGATCCAAGCTGTTGCTCCAGTTTCTCGACATGGCCCGGATGGGTTTGCAGCAGCGCCTGGATAACATCGACTCTCTGCCAGTCTGCATCAAGTTGCTGCAATAGGGACTGTGCGGTCTTGCTCAGTGCGGGCCACGAAGCGGGGATTGGAGGTACAGGGCTATCTGCAATACGTGCCAGTCCAAGTCTTAATTCGTCCAAACCCATCTTTCTGGTGCTGCTGACCGGATATACCGGGATTCCACCCAGTGCAGCTTGCAGGCGCTCAATGTCAGTGCTGATACCACTGGCCGCCGCTGCGTCAATCATGGTCAATGCGACCACCGTAGGTAATTGCAATTCCAGTATCTGTTCAAGCAGGTAGAGGCCCTGGTAGAGATGTGTGGCGTCTATGACCACCAGCAAGCCATTGGGCCCCTCAGTACCAGGTATTCGCTCCAGTATCACGTCAATGGCGATACGTTCATCGGTGGAGGATCCATCCAGGCTATAAATACCAGGCAGGTCAACCAGGCTAACGGCTGAGGATTCGAGTTGAGCCGTTCCCTGATGCTTTTCGATCGTTACACCGGGAAAGTTACCCGTGGTCTGTCGTAGACCGGTCAAACGATTAAATAATGTACTTTTCCCAGAGTTGGGATTACCTATTATGGCGATGGAGGAGCTTGCTTTGTGTCTGATGCCAATACCGCTTAGCGGTATTTTTATTTCAGAGCCTTCAGTCACTCGCTGCTATCCGTGACACCTTGAAATGGCGAGCCTGTTCTTTACGCAGGGATACAGAACCACCAAAAAAACCAATTTCCAGTGGATCCCCGCCGATTGCAACATTTTTCAGGCGAATAGTTATATCTTCAATCATGCCCAGACCCATGAGCCGGATGACACCCGGGTCATCGGTGTTTATTTCATCCAGTTTGGCGCAATCACCGGTGACTAAGTCTGCAAGTGTCATAAACTATCCCTAAAACGCAAATGAGAGTTATTCGCATTAACCTGGAGGCATTGTAAAGCATTTTGGGGGCTAAATCACATGCGTATGAGCAATTAACTTGATCTGGATCATCTATCGTGCGATTTCAGCGTAGAAATGGAGCAGTTTGGGGGGCAAATGCTTTCACCCACTGCCCGGACTTGACAACTCCACTACATGCATTTGCCCTGAAGTGGTAAAGCCATTGGTTAACTGAGGGCGAATCTATCACTGTGATATCGGCAGTAAATCCCGGCAGCAACGAACCAATGCGTTGTTCTGCGCATATTGCCCTGGCGGCAACCGTGGTTGCACCTACCAATACCTCTTGTGGTGTCATTTGCTGGTTGATACAAGCCAGTGTCATTGCGAGCGGTAAGTGGTAACTGGGTGCGGAACCCGGGTTGAAGTCCGTGGCCACGGCGACCTTCATGCCGGCCTCAAGCATGTCACGGGCTGCAATATACGGTACCCGCAAATACAGAGAGGCCAAGGGGAGACTGACTGCCACCGTACCGGCATCCGCCATCGCCTGTATCCCGGACTCAGTCGCATGTTCGAGATGTTCCGCTGATATCGCACCCATTTCAGCTGCGAATTGTGCTCCCCCGCCGTTGCTTAGTTGATCTGCATGAACCTTCAGCCCCAGACCGGCCCGTTTTGCTGCAGTGAGTATTTGCCTGGCTTCAGGGATGCTGAAGGCATTTTCGTCCACAAACACGTCGCAAAACTCTGCCAGATTTTGAGCACTTACCATTGGGATCAGCGTATCGCACAACAACCGGACATAGTCATCACGACAGTTTTGAAACTCGTCGGGAACCATGTGGGCGCCGAGAAAGGTTCTGATGAGGTCGACAGGTTGCTGTGCATCCAATTTGCGATACACTTCCAGTTGCTTCAACTCCGAGTCTGCTTCCAGACCGTAACCTGATTTGCACTCAATGGTAGTAACACCAAGCTCCAGCATACCGGCAAGAGCCTGCAAGGCTTTGCGCGATAATTGCTGAATGGTCGCAGAACGGGTTGCAGAGACGGTACTGCGGATACCACCGCCGGCAGCAGCGATATCCTCGTAACGGTGACCCCGCAAACGGAGGTCGAACTCATCATCCCTCCAACCGCCAAAACACAGGTGGGTATGGCAGTCAATCAGACCGGGGATGACCAGTTGCTGTCTGCAATCAAAGGACTCTTCCCCGGAATGACGTTTGGGCAGCTGGTTCTCGGGGCCGACCCAGGCTATTTCACCGTTTGCAAATGCCAGCGCAGCATTTTCAATAATACCGGCATCCTGCTGGGGATTGGTGGCAGGACAGGTGGCCAGTTGGGCAATGTTACGTAGTACGGTCATACAACCTGGTCACCCCCTATGCAAGTGGTCCCAGTTCGTTTTCAACGACCTTCAGCAGGACTCCCTGGCGCAGCATTTCGGCACACCGGTCGAGGTCGTTTCTTACTTCATAATCCTTGACCGCGTGCTTGATTTCTGTTCTTAGTGCCGTGTGGGTCAGCGCCACGCCGCGACCGGGTGCCAGAGCGTCACGAAAATCCAGGGCCTGGGCGGATGTGAGCAGTTCGACCGCCAATACCCGCTCGACATTACGCAAAACACTGAGTAACTTGAAAGCACTGATAGAGCCCATGCTCACGTGGTCCTCCTGGCCCAGACTGGTTGGAATGGAATCAACGCTGGCAGGGTGACAAAGCACCTTGTTTTCGGACACCAGAGCGGCCGCAGTATATTGTGGAATCATGAATCCGGAATTGACACCGGTGTCCTGCATCAATAGTTTTGGCAGGCCATCATGGCCCTCCAGTAGCAGGTAGGTTCGCCGTTCGGAAATGCTGGCCAGCTCAGCCAGCGCGATGGCAGCAAAGTCCAGCGCCAGGGCCAATGGCTGGCCGTGAAAGTTTCCACCTGAGATGATTTCCCCAGGGGCGAATACCAGGGGGTTGTCAGTCACGGAGTTCAGCTCAGTTTCAATGCAGTCACGTGCGTAATTCAAGGCATCCCGGCTCGCCCCATGCACCTGTGGTACACAGCGCAAACTATAGGGATCCTGAACTTTTCCGCAGTCACGGTGGGAAGCAAGAATTTCGCTGCCTTCCAGTAACTTACGAATATTGGTCGCCACGGCCTGTTGACCAGGGTGAGGACGGATACGGTGTACTCTTTCGTCAAAAGGTGCAGCGCTGCCTTGCAGTGCCTCCAGACTCATGGCCGCAAGGAGATCTGCCTCGCGTTGCAATACCAGGCTGCGTTCAAGTGCAAAGGCACCGTATGCAGCCATCATTTGGGTGCCATTGATCAGCGCCAGGCCATCTTTTGCCTGTAATTTGAGTGGTTCCAAACCCGCATTTTGTATGACAGGTGCAGCTGGAATCCTGGTTGTGAATTCCTTGTTCCATACTTCTCCCCGCCCGATCAAAGGCAGACACAGGTGGGCCAGTGGTGCGAGGTCGCCGGACGCGCCAACGCTACCACGACTGGGCACCCATGGAACTATGGCATGCTCATCCAGCTTCAGGAGTTGTTTGAAAGTCTGTTCAGAGACACCTGAGTATCCATGGCTCAACGAATGAATCTTTAATTGCAGCATCAACCGGGAAATTTCTGGCGGTACCGGGTCACCCACGCCGCAGGCGTGACTTAGCAAAAGGTTTTGTTGCAATGTGCTTAGTTTGTCGGAGGAAATACGCTGATCGGCGAGAATACCGAATCCGGTATTAATGCCATAATGTGCATTACCGTCCAGCAGTGCATCATCGACAATTTTTCGGGACCGGCTGACCGCCTCGTGCTGCAGCCGGTGTTGCTGCATGCAAGTCTCCAGGTCTGTATAGAGGGACCCGAGTCTGATGCGATTGGCTGTCATGGTATCTGGGAGCTATCCGTTAACCATGGGCAGGTCAACGCCACGTTCGTTCGCAATATCGATGGCCTCCCGATAGCCCGCATCAGCATGACGCATTACACCGGTACCGGGATCAGCCGTCAATACGCGCTGTAACCTCCGGTCAGCTGCTTCAGTTCCGTCCGCCACGCAAACCATACCCGCGTGCTGAGAATAGCCAATGCCCACTCCGCCTCCGTGATGAATGGATACCCAACTGGCACCGCAGGCCGTGTTTAACATGGCGTTTAATAAAGGCCAGTCGGCGATGGCGTCTGAGCCATCCTTCATGGCCTCGGTTTCGCGGTTTGGCGAGGCAACTGACCCGGTGTCAAGATGGTCACGGCCAATCACAATGGGAGCCTTGACCTGACCGCTACGGACCAGTTCGTTGAATCGCAAGGCAGCTTTGGCGCGTTCACCGTATTCCAGCCAGCAAATTCGTGCTGGCAAACCCTGAAAACTAATCTGTTCCTGAGCCTTTTCGATCCATCGCCGCAAGGCCAGCTTTTCAGGGAACAAATCCAGAATTGCAGCGTCGGTGGTGTGGATATCTTCGGCCTCACCAGACAATGCCGCCCAGCGAAAAGGCCCTGCGCCACGACAAAACAATGGACGAATGTATGCCGGAACAAATCCTGGAAAATCAAAAGCTTCTGGCATGTTTCTAAAGTCTGACACCTGACCTCGGAGGTTGTTGCCGTAGTCGAAACAGATGCTACCACGCGATTTCAGCTCCAGGATTGCACGCACGTGCTCAACCATGGAGTCCAATACCTTATTGTCGTAATCCTCCGGATCCGAGGCCCTGAGTTTGCTCGCCTCAGCAAGAGAGTGACCTATTGGGATGTACCCTTCACGCAGATCGTGGGCGGAAGTCTGGTCGGTGATAATGTCCGGTACAAAGTTGCGTCGCACCAGTTCTGGCATGATTTCTGCAATATTTCCAACGAGCCCGACAGATACCGGGATCTCTGACCGGTCGATGATCTCCAATGCGTCATCGAGCTTATCGGTCATTTGGTCACAGTAGCCCGTTTTCACACGCCGCTG
This sequence comes from Gammaproteobacteria bacterium, assembly GCA_021772915.1. Classification (GTDB taxonomy): domain Bacteria; phylum Pseudomonadota; class Gammaproteobacteria; order Xanthomonadales; family SZUA-36; genus SZUA-36. The sequence continues at coordinate 20,267 of JAJFLB010000021.1, forward strand.
GATACGCGAAGGGTCTACCTCAACTGCAAGGCAATGACCTTCATTCATCGTAATGGCAAGGGGCTGGGCACCGCCCATGCCACCCAGGCCTGCGGTGAGAGTCAAACGGCCACGTAAACTGTTATTGAAATGCTGTCTGGCACATTCGGCGAAAGTCTCGTAGGTGCCCTGTACAATGCCCTGTGAACCAATATATATCCACGAACCGGCGGTCATTTGACCGAACATGGTCAGGCCTTTTTTCTCCAGGTCCCGGAACACTTCCCAGGTGCCCCAACGGGGTACCAGGTTGGAATTGGCAATCAGAACACGTGGCGCCTCCTCGTGTGTATGAAAAACACCTACAGGTTTGCCGCTTTGAATCAACAGTGTTTCATCATTCTCAAGACGTTTCAGTGTGACGATAATCTTCTTCAGAGACTCACGGTTTCGAGCGGCTTTACCGGTCCCACCGTAGACAATGAGCTCATCCGGTTTCTCTGCAACTTCCGGATCCAGATTATTCATCAGCATCCGCATCGCCGCCTCCTGGTGCCAGCCTTTGCAGGTTAATTGGCAGCCGGTAGGTGCTTTCATTGGTGTGTGGGTTGCGTTCATTGCGGTTCAGTCTTTATGCTTGTCAGAGTTGTCAGGATTATAACAGCGAAAGACACAGTAACCGTTGCGTTGTACCGGTGTCGGCGACCCGTTCATTTGGTAAAAAGTGAGCAGACGTATCTCCGGGAAGACGACGTTGCGACCCACCAACAGTAACAGCTATGGGTAATAGCAAACGCGCGGAGTCAAAATGTTGAAAAGTATCACGCCGAGAGCATGGAATCTGGTCGTTTTTCTGAGTTGTGCAATGTTGCTGGGTTTCGCCCTTTACAACCAATACGTTGACTTTCTTGAACCCTGTCCGTTGTGCATCCTTCAACGCCTTGCCTTTTTCTGGATGGGTTTGTTTGCATTGCTGGCGGTGCTGCACAACCCTGCCCAAATGGGGCTGCGGGTTTACGCCTGGCTGATGACAGCAGGTGCATTATTTGGCGCCGCGATTGCGGCCCGGCATGTCTGGTTACAAAACCTGCCAGCCGGTGAAGTACCTGAGTGTGGGCCCGGACTTAATTACATGTTGGATAATTTTCCACTACTGGAGGTTGTGGCGACGGTCATGAAAGGGTCAGGCAGCTGTGCTGAAGTAAAATGGACCCTCATGGGCATGAGTATGCCCATGTGGACATTTGTCTGGTATACCGGGCTTGGTCTGGGTACATTGTGGTTTACGTACCGAAAGACAAGACAATGAGATGGATGAAATGATCCAATCTACAAAGACTGGGGCTGACCCGTTAACGGGTCAGGACTGGAGCCCCAGCTCCTGGCAGGCACGGCAGGCAAAGCAACAGGCAAACTACCCGGACGCGGTGGCACTGCAGGATGCATTGGATGAATTATCCAGTTTGCCGCCGTTGGTCACGTCATGGGAAATCCTGACATTAAGGGAGCAAATAGCACAGGCGCAGAATGGCTCCAGATTTTTTCTGCAGGGTGGTGACTGTGCTGAGAATTTTGCAGAGTGTAATTCAGAGGTCATCACCAATCGGCTAAAAGTGTTATTGCAAATGAGTTTGGTGCTAACCCATGGATTGCAGAAACCAGTAGTCCGGGTGGGACGCTTCGCCGGTCAATACGCCAAGCCGCGGTCATCAGATGTAGAGACCCGCGATGGTGAAACATTACCCAGTTACCGCGGTGACCTGGTGAATTCGTTTGAATTTACGCCTGCAGCCAGGCAACCTGACCCACGACGACTGATCCAGGGTCATGCAAGTTCATCCATGACAATGAATTTTGTCCGTGCCTTGGTCGATGGTGGTTTTGCCGATTTGCATCATCCCGAGTACTGGAATCTCAGCTGGGTTCAACATTCACCCTTAGCCGATGAGTTCCAGCGTCTGACCGACAGTATCGGTCGGTCGGTCAACTTCATGGAGACCATTTCAGGCCGACGGGCGGGAAATATCAAAAGGGTAGACTTCTACACGTCTCACGAAGCCCTCCATCTGAATTACGAACAAGCGTTAACCAGAAAAGTCCCGCGTCAGCAGGGATGGTTCAATCTTGCCACTCATTTTCCCTGGATTGGCATGCGCACAGCTGATCCTGATGGCGCGCACCTGGAGTATTTCAGGGGCATACGCAATCCCGTTGGTGTCAAGTTGGGACCGGATTCCAATGCAGCAAGACTCCTGAATCTGATGGAGATACTCAATCCGGGATCCGAGCCGGGGCGTTTGGTGCTGATCCATAGAATGGGTGCAGCCCATATTGAATCGCTATTGCCGCCCCTGATCAAAGCGGTACAGGATTCAGGTCAGTCGGTTTTGTGGGTGTGTGATCCCATGCACGGCAACACGGAAACCACCGCCACGGGTGTAAAGACCCGGCGTTTTCGCAACGTCATGAATGAAATGGAAACAGCCATTGAGCTCCATCACCAGCATGGTTCTCACCTGGGTGGGGCACACCTCGAACTGACGGGTGAAAATGTTACCGAGTGTACTGGTGGCGCGAGAAACCTGGATGAAACAGATCTAAACCGGGCCTACAAATCAATCGTCGATCCACGGCTCAATTATGAGCAGGCTTTGGAGTTGGCGATGTTGATCGTGCGGAATTTCGAGAGACTGGCGCAATAGTCTGAAAGTTCTGGAAAGTGGGATTAGCTGATACCCGGTGCGTACCTTAGCAGTCAGATTTCCTTTTTTTTGGCTGCACGACTGGCCGTTTTGCGCTCATGTTCCAGCAGATGCAGTTTACGAATGCGAATCGACTTTGGTGTTACTTCTACCAGCTCATCGTCCTGAATAAACTCCAGCGCCTGTTCAAGCGTCATTATCTGAGGCGCTGTCAGCAGCACGTTGTCATCCTTGATGACGGTGCGGATATTGGTCAGTTGCTTGGCTTTCAGTGGATTGACTGTCAGGTCGTTGCCCCGGTTATGAATTCCTATGAGCTGACCCGCATAAACTTCGACGCCCGCCTCAATGATCATGCGACCACGGTCCTGAAGGTTGTACAAGGCATACGCTACAGACTTGCCGGTGCTGTTGGAAATCAATACACCGTTATTGCGGGTGGATATGGGGGCTGGATGATAGGGGCCATAGTGCTCAAATGTATGAAACAGCAGCCCCGTACCGGCGCTTAGCGTGCGAAATTCCGACTGGAATCCAATCAGACCGCGTGCGGGTATGATGTAATCCATTCGAAGTCGACCCTTGCCGTCGGGTTGCATGTCCTGCAACACGCCACGCCGATCCCCAAGACGTTCCATGACCGGGCCCTGGTAATCTGCTTGCAGATCCACGACGAGTAATTCATAGGGTTCCTGTGTTTCGCCATCGACGGACTGCAGGATGACTTCGGGTCGGGAAATAGCCATTTCGTAGCCTTCCCTGCGCATGGTTTCAATGAGGATGGAGAGGTGCAACTCACCCCGCCCGGAAACACGAAACTTCTCTGCGTCCGCAGTTTCTTCAATCCGTAGTGCCACATTGTGGCTGGCTTCACGTAACAAACGTTCACGCAGTTGCCTGGAGGTCAGATACTTGCCTTCACGCCCGGAAAAAGGGGAGTTGTTGACCCTGAATGTCATGCTTATGGTGGGCTCGTCCACGGTCAATGGTGGTAGGGCTTCAAGTCGTTCGCGGTCGCACAAGGTGTCTGAGATACGCAGGTTTTCCACGCCGGTCACGGCGATGATGTCGCCCGCTGAAGCTATCTTGACCTCAATACGTTCAAGACCGACGAATCCAAGCACCTGTAAAATACGGGCATTGTGTTGCTCCCCGTAGCGGTCAATGACCGTAATTCGTTGATTTGGCTTGACACTGCCACGTTGCACACGGCCAATGCCGATCACACCCACATAGGTGTTGTAGTCGAGGGTGGTAACCCGCATCTGGAAGGGGCCATCCATATCTACTTCCGGGGTCGGTACCTGGTTGACAATCGTTTCAAATAGCGGTGACATGTCCCCGTCACTGACAGTTTCTTCAGAACTGGCATAGCCGCGTAACGCAGACGCATAGACGACTGGAAAGTCGAGTTGCGTGTCAGTTGCTCCCAGCTGGTCGAAAAGCTCAAAAGTCTGGTCTAACACCCAATGTGGTCGTGCCCCCTCGCGGTCCACCTTGTTGATGACGACAATCGGTCGAAAACCCATCTCGAACGCTTTTTGGGTAACGAATCGCGTTTGTGGCATCGGACCGTCGACTGCATCTACCAATAACAGTACAGAATCCACCATGCTCAGAATTCGCTCGACCTCGCCGCCAAAGTCGGCATGGCCCGGCGTGTCAACGATATTGATGCGGTATTGCTGCTCACCCTGGGTCCAGTTAATAGCAGTGTTTTTTGAAAGAATGGTAATCCCACGTTCTTTTTCCAGGTCATTGGAATCCATCACTCGGTCGGGCGTTTCAAAATGCTCTCCCAGGGTTCCGGATTGCTGCAGCAGTTGGTCGACGAGCGTGGTTTTGCCGTGATCAACATGGGCGATAATGGCGATATTTCTAAGTTGCATATTGCACTGCTAATTCTGAGTTCATGGACATGGGCAACATTTTTGCCCTTGACAAATTCGTGCGCCTGGTGGCCCGGAGCCTATCTGAATAGTGCGGGGGACAGGTTACTCAGACAGGGTAATTTTCACTGTGGCAAGCGCGCGCAAGGTACACGTTTTGGTAGCCAAAAGCAATGTTTATTCTGAAAAAACAGTATGATAAACGAAGGGTTTTACTGGGGCGGGTGATCCAAATGCTCTGCCGTAGCGCAGGACCGACGAGCTTGTTCGTCGGGAACCGTAGCAAGGCACTAGTTGCTGGTGGATATCCTGAAACCAAGTTGTTTCAACTTTTTGGCCATTATTCCGGACTCAACACCCAGATGGTGTGACTTGAACTCGCGTCGTTGAGGATAATTTGCCCTGATGGAATCAATATTTACGTGTTTGACCCCATCTCCCAAAGGACTGGCTGTTCGTAATGTGGCATCGTCCCTGGCAACCGGGCAGCTGGATTGCAAGGCATGTTGTAGCACCTGACCGATACGGGCTGAGCTGTCAAAGCGCAGTTTGATTCTTCCATTGTCGCTGTTGGGTGAGCCGGTAACTTGCACGGAACTGTTTTGGCAAAAAGTTTTGTAAATCATATTGGTACCGGCCTGTTTGCCTTCCAGGCTATAGCCAGCTACATGGGGCGTGGCGACCGTTACTGCTTGCAGCAACTCCAGGTCTATGACGGGTTCATCTGGCCACACATCCAGCGCTGCGTGTAAGTGTCCTGAGTGAATCAATGCAAGCAAAGGGGTCCTGTCGACGACCCCTCCGCGTGATGTATTGACCAGAAGTGTCCCCGGACTTAGTTGTTGCAGCTGCCGCATACCAAACAGGCCTGTGGTCGGGTGCCGGCCAGTACCGGTCAGCGGGACATGTAAACTGACAATGCTGCTGGCACAGGCTTCCTGCATGGATACCAGCCCGTCGCTGCCCTGATCCATCAAAGGGGGATCACAGGCCACTACCGGTATGTCCAGGGCTTGCAACAACTGCTCAAGTCGCCGACCCACATTTCCACGGCCGATAATTCCGACGGTTTGCTGCTCGAGATCCAGTTGCAAACGTTCGCAGGCCAGCCACATCATGGCGAGCGCATATTGGGCGGCAGAATCTGCATTACAGCCGGGTGCGTGTGCCCAGCTGATGTTGTTCGCTTCCAGCCAGCCCGTATCCATGTGGTCAATGCCTATGGTCGCACTACCGACAAATCGTATACCGGTACCGCTCAGCAAACTCTCGTCAACCCGGGTGACGGACCTGACCAGCAGTACCTCTGCGTCTGCCAGATCGTCAGTGCAGATTTCCCGACCATTGAGAAACAAAACATCCCCGTGGCAGCCGAATGTTTCGGCCACCAGCGGCATATTTTTGTCAGCGATAATCTTCATTTCTTATGATGATTAATGTGATCCTGAACCATCTGAAGCGACGGTCTCGACCGGTGTCAAAACGGAGTATATTCCAACCTGGGTAACGGATTGAAGTGATATGGAGAAAGGCTCACGCGGTAGCATCGACTGAACCGGGTCGAGGCTTGCTTTCACGGGTGCTGCTGGCTATTCTCTATAGCCCTCAATACCCATGTGCGAGAGCTATGCTTGCTTGCGATCAACAGGTCTTTTTTGTCTTTCCCGGACAGGGGTCACAGTACGTCGGCATGGGTAGCGATATCTGCAATGAATATGCTACCGCCAGGCACGTATACAAACAGGCCAGTGATGTACTTGGTTACGACGTGGCGGAACTTTCGTTCAATGATCCGAAGGACCAGCTTAATCAAACCCGATTTACACAACCTGCCTTGCTGGTACATTCCATCGCCTGTCTGAGAGTTTTTGAGGAATTAACCGATGGATGTCTGAAACCGATTATGGTTGCCGGGCACAGTCTTGGCGAGTATTCGGCGCTGGTTGCCGCAAACGCCCTCAGTTTTCAAAGTGCACTCAAACTCGTGCAAAAGCGTGGTGAGTTGATGGGCACCTTCGGGGAAGGTGAGATGGCCGCTTTTCCACTGGACATCGATACCATTCGGCCTATTGCGGAGCGTTATCACTGTGCCATCGCGGGCTGCAATTTACCTCAACAGACCGTTATTGGTGGTCGGGGCGATGATCTGACATTGGTGGAGAAAGAGGTTCAGGAAAAATTTGCCCGCAAGCGGCCCCTGCGTTTGAAAACTGAAGGTGCTTTCCATACCTATTACATGGTCGAGGCGGCCCTTAACTACCGGACTCACCTGGAAGCCGCCCAACTTGATCCACCCGAGCTTAAGGTCTTGTCCAATTTCACCGGTGGGTACTATGAACCTGATGTGACGCAGATAAGGGCAAACCTGTTTTATCAATTATTCCACCCGGTGTTGTGGCACCTGAATCTTCAAACGGCCATGGGTGATGGTATCAAAAAGATCTTTGAATTCGGCGGGGGAATCGGTACCGCCGCAGAGCCGGGCGGCAAGCGGCCAAACCTGGAAGGCATGATCAAAAAGAGTCTGCGTGCCTCAAGTTCTGAGGCAAGCTATGGATCAGCGATCAACTGTCAGTCCCTTGCAGAGCTGGTGGACGTCGTGCGAAGTTCTGATTGAGGCATATTACACACTCCCTGACCGGGACGGTTTGCTTGGTGACAACCAAGGACGAGTACAGTGATGACAGAATTTCCGAAATACACGCCTGAAGACTGGCGAGCGCTTGCCGGTAAAGAGTGCGGGGACAGACCCTTGAATGAACTGACCTGGGAAACCCCCGAAGGGATCCTGGTCAAGCCCCTGTATTCGGCAGAGGATCTCGAAAACCTGAAACACCTGGATTCCTTACCGGGCCTGGCGCCTTTTGTTCGTGGGCCCAAGGCGACCATGTATGCCGGGCGACCATGGACCGTGCGTCAATACGCAGGATTTTCCACGGCGGAGGACTCCAATGCTTTCTTTCACAGAAATCTTGAAGCGGGACAGACCGGCCTTTCCGTAGCGTTCGATCTGGCAACGCATCGCGGCTATGATTCGGATCACCCACGGGTGGAAGGAGATGTGGGCAAGGCAGGTGTGGCTATCGACAGTGTTTTGGACATGAAAATTCTGTTCGAAGCCATCCCACTGGACAAGATGTCGGTCTCGATGACTATGAATGGTGCTGTGTTGCCCGTCATGGCCATGTTTATAGTCGCCGCCGAAGAGCAGGGTGTACCACCGGAGAAACTCGCTGGCACCCTGCAGAATGACATTCTGAAAGAGTTCATGGTTCGCAACACTTATATTTATCCACCCACGCCATCCATGCGAATAGTGTCGGATATCATCGCCTACGCTTCGGCAAACATGCCCAGGTTTAACCCCATATCCGTTTCTGGTTACCACATGCAGGAAGCCGGGGCCACCTGTGCACAAGAGTTGGCTTACACCATTGCCAACGGCATCGAGTATGTGCGTACAGCGATCAATAGCGGTCTTGATGTGGACGTTTTTGCCCCGCGGGTGTCATTTTTCTTCGCGACCGGTATGAATTTTTTTATGGAAGTGGCCAAATTGCGGGCTGCGAGGTTGCTCTGGTCAACACTCATGCAGGAGAAATTTGCCCCGCAAGACAGTCGCTCACTGATGCTTCGCACCCACTGTCAGACGTCCGGAGTCAGCCTGACCGCAAAAGACCCGTATAACAACATCATGCGCACCACGATTGAAGCCCTGGCAGCAATTCTTGGTGGTACACAATCGCTACATACCAATTCCTTCGATGAAGCACTCGCCCTGCCCACCGATTTTTCAGCACACATTGCCCGCAACACCCAACTGGTGCTGCAGGAGGAGACTGGCATCACCAATGTCGTGGATCCACTCGCAGGGTCTTACTACGTGGAGAGTCTTACCAATGAGTTGGTCGTGGAAGCGCGTAAGCTCATCGACGAGGTTGAAGAGATGGGAGGTATGACCAGGGCGGTAGAATCTGGCATGCCCAAGATGCGTATCGAGGAAGCTTCTTTGTTGCACCAGGCCCGTGTTGACCGTGGTGAAGAAACTATCGTGGGGGTCAACAAGTACCAGTTGGAAGAGGAGCCTCCCGTCGATATCCTGGATATTGACAACACCACCGTGCGCGAAACTCAAATCCGGCGTCTTGAAGAGGTCCGGGAAAGTCGGGACGAGACAGAGTGCACGAGGGCCCTCACTGCACTTAAACGGGGGGCTGAGGAGAGTTCAGAAAATCTGCTGGCATTAAGCATTGATGCAGCTCGTTCACGGGCTACGGTCGGTGAGATCTCAGATGCACTGGAAGAAGTCTACAGTCGTCACCGGGCTGTCACCCGTTCTGCTGCCGGGGTGTACAGGTCTGCATACCAGGACGACGGAAATTTTGAAGCCATTCTACAGAAAGTGGATGACTTTGCCCGTGTCGAGGGACGTCAGCCACGAATGTTGGTTTGCAAGCTTGGCCAGGACGGACATGACCGCGGTGCCAGGGCGATTGCCACCGCATTCGCAGACATCGGTTTCGATGTTGATATCGGGCCCCTGTTTCAGACTCCGCAAGAGGTGGTGCGTGAGGCCATTGAAAACGATGTGCATGTAATCGGCATTTCGTCTCAAGCTGCAGGACATAAAACGCTGGTTCCACAGGTCATTGAGGGTTTGAAAGAGGCAGGGGCGGAGGACATTATTGTCATCTGTGGTGGTGTCATACCGCCACAGGATCACGAAGAAATGCTGGCCTTTGGTGTGTCGGCCATTTACGGGCCGGGAACCAACATACTGATAGCAGCCCACGATGTTCTCAGAATCATCCAGGAACATCGGCCGCCACGGTGAGGCGTTATATTGGACTGTATTTGGCGTGTGTAGCACGAACCTGCGAGACAAAATGGTGAATAGGTATGCGTGAAATAGTAGAAGAATTAGAAAGGAAACGTAAAGCCGCCGCCCTCGGGGGTGGTCAGCGCCGAATAGATATCCAGCATGGGCGCGGCAAGCTCACCGCCCGTGAGCGTATCGAGCTACTCCTGGATAAAGACAGCTTCGAAGAGTGGGATACCTTTGTTGAGCACCGCTGTACAGATTTTGGTATGGCAGACAAGAAGATTCCCGGTGACGGCGTGGTTACCGGATACGGCACAATCAATGGTCGGGTGATATTTGTATTCAGCCAGGATTTCACCGTATTTGGCGGCGCGTTGTCTGAGGCGCATGCGGAAAAGATCTGCAAAGTAATGGACCAGGCCATGAAAGTGGGTGCACCTATCATCGGCCTGAACGATTCGGGTGGCGCTCGTATTCAGGAAGGTGTGGCATCGCTGGGTGGCTATGCGGAGGTATTTCAGCGCAACGTACTGGCCTCCGGTGTGGTGCCGCAGATATCCGTCATCATGGGTCCGTGTGCCGGCGGTGCCGTTTACTCCCCAGCCATGACGGATTTCATCTTTATGGTGAAGGACAGCTCTTACATGTTTGTCACCGGCCCCGATGTTGTCAAGACAGTGACCCACGAAGAAGTGACTGCGGAAGAGTTGGGTGGCGCCATGACCCACTCCACTGTCTCCGGTGTGTGTGACCGAGCTTACGATGACGACGTTGAAACACTGTTGATGGTGCGAAGGTTTATTAATTATTTGCCGGCCAATAACCGCGAAAAACCTCCGTTCCGGCCAACACCGGACCGGGCCGATCGCGTGGAGAGGTCGCTTGACACGCTGATTCCGGACAACCCCAACACACCCTATGACATAAAGGAGCTAATCTACAAAATCACAGATGACAACGAGTTCATGGAACTGCAACCGGAGCACGCCCAGAACATTATCATTGGTTTCGCCCGCATGGATGGTTATCCGGTGGGCATCGTTGCCAATCAGCCGAGGGTGCTGGCGGGGTGCCTGGATATCAAGTCGTCCATCAAGGCGGGGCGTTTTGTACGGTTTTGCGATGCCTTCAACATTCCGGTTCTCACCTTTGTGGATGTGCCGGGCTTTATGCCCGGGACAGCTCAGGAGTACGGCGGCATCATTAGTCATGGGGCCAAATTACTGTTTGCCTATGCTGAAGCCACGGTTCCCAAGATTACTGTTATCACGCGTAAAGCCTATGGTGGCGCCTATGATGTGATGAGTTCCAAGCATTTGCGTGGCGACGTCAATCTGGCCTGGCCCAGTGCAGAGATCGCGGTCATGGGTCCCAAAGGGGCGGTGGAGATCATCTTCAGAAGCGACATCGGGGATGATGAAAAGATAGCCGAGCGTACCGAAGAGTACCGGCGTAAATTCGCTAATCCCTTTATCGCGGGCAGCCGGGGTTACATCGATGATGTGATCGCACCGCACGCCACCCGCATGCGCGTGTGTCGCTCACTTTCCATGTTAAGGGACAAGAAACTCGATAATCCGTGGCGTAAACATGACAACATTCCGCTTTAGCCGGGAAACCGAAAGGAAGTCAGGTGTTTGACAAAATCCTCATTGCCAATCGTGGTGAGATTGCTTGCCGGGTAATAAAGTCCGCCCACAATATGGGTATTAAAACCGTCGCGGTATATTCCGATGCTGATCGCGCTGCCTTGCATGTACAAATGGCCGACGAGGCCGTCCACATTGGGCCATCACCGTCAGCGCAAAGTTATCTGCTGCAGGACAAAATCCTGCAGGTGTGCCTGGATACCGGTGCCCAGGCTGTACATCCAGGTTATGGGTTTCTTTCAGAAAACCCAGAGTTCTGTGAGTCGTTGACAGCAGCGGGAATTGTCTTTATTGGTCCCAGGACCCAAACCATCAAGGCCATGGGTGACAAGATCAACTCCAAGAAGTTGGCGGATGAGGCGGGTGTCAGCACAATCCCCGGGTATCCCGGGGTTTTGCGTGATGGCGAGCACGCCGTGGAACTGGGCAATGAGATGGGTTACCCGGTGATGCTTAAGGCCACTGCCGGTGGTGGGGGAAAGGGCATGCGTATCGCACGCAACGATGAAGAGTGTCGTGGTGGATTTGAACGGGCTGCTAACGAAGCGCGTTCCAGTTTTGGCGATGACCGTATGCTGATTGAGAAATACATCGAAAACCCGCGTCATATAGAGATCCAGATCATCGCTGACAAACACGGCAACGTGATTCATCTTAACGAACGTGAGTGTTCGCTTCAGCGTCGCCATCAAAAAGTAATTGAAGAGGCGCCTTCATCGTTTTTGGACAAAACTACCCGCGGGAAAATGGGCGACCAGGCAATAGCTCTGGCAAGGGCGGTAACTTACGAATCCGCAGGCACGGTGGAATTCATTGTTGACGCGGAGTGCAACTTCTATTTCCTGGAGATGAATACCCGTCTGCAAGTTGAACACCCGGTCACTGAATTGATTACCGGCGTCGATTTGGTAGAGCTGATGATCCGCGTGGCCAATGAAGAAAAATTGCCCATCACCCAGGCGGACGTTGTCATCGATGGTTGGTCAATTGAGGCGCGTGTCTATGCCGAGGATCCGTTGCGTAACTTTCTGCCGTCCACTGGCCGCCTGGTGCATTATCGTCCACCTGCGGAGAGCGACAATGTGCGGGTGGACAGTGGTGTGATGGAAGGGGGCGAAGTCTCCATGTATTACGACCCGATGATTGCCAAGCTGGTCACGTATGGTGTTGATCGTGAAGAAGCCATTACCCACATGCGTTCGGCGTTGGATCGCTTCCTGGTCCGGGGTGTTTCCAGCAATCTCAGTTTTCTGTCGGCGCTGGTGGAGAGTTCACGCTTCGCGGCAGGAAACATAAGCACCAACATGATCGGTGAGGAGTATCCGAATGGTTTTAGCCCGTCGGATTTGCTCCACAGGGATCCCGCTGTCATGATCTGCGTGGCGGCCTCCATGCTTCGCGGATATCGTGATCGCGCCGCCCGGATAGATGGCCAATTGCGGGGCCACGAGCGCGAAGTACCTGAAAACTGGGTGGTCGTCATGAACAATGACCAGCATCCGGTCTCCGTTGTCCCGGTTACAAACGGTCATGACGTGAGTTACCAGGGCCGTACTTACGAGGTGCGCAGCGATTGGGAGTTCGGCCAACATGTCTTCAGTGGCACCATCAACGGCGATCAGGTTTTCGTCCAGGTTGAGCGTGACCGGCAAAACTATCGCCTGTTCCACGGCGGCTCTCAGACGGATATCAATATAGTGACTCCACGTGTGGCTGAGCTGTTGAAATACATGCCGGCAAAAACTCCGCCGGATATGTCCGGGTACCTGCTTTCACCCATGCCAGGACTGTTGGTTTCACTGGCAGTAAGCGAAGGGGATAGTGTAAATGCAGGTGGGGAGCTGGCAGTACTGGAAGCCATGAAAATGGAGAATACGCTGCTCGCCGAACATGACTGCGTGGTAAGCAAAATAAACTACGAGCCCGGTGCCAGTCTCGCCGTTGACGACAGAATCATGGAGTTTGAGTAGCACTGGCGTAGTGCAGCGCAAGAGCGGGAATCGAAATTGACGCAAGAAATCGCACCACTGGCAGAAGGTGTACTCAATGGGGACCGGCGTGCGCTCGCACGTGCCATAACCCTGATTGAGTCCACTCAAGTCAAGCACTCCGCTGCAGCCGGTGATTTGCTCCAGCACCTGATACCTCACGCCGGTAACTCAATTCGGTTGGGAATTTCGGGTTCGCCAGGGGTTGGTAAGTCGACCATTATTGAGGCCCTCGGCAACCATGCAATTGATGCAGGCCACCGTGTGGCCGTGCTTACCGTGGATCCATCGTCAGCAATTAGTGGTGGATCCATTCTGGGCGATAAGACTCGAATGGAGTTGTTGTCACGTCGTCCAGAGGCCTACATACGTCCCTCACCATCTGGCAACACCCTTGGAGGGGTTACCCGCCGAAGCCGTGAGGCTTTGATGGTCTGTGAGGCAGCTGGTTTCGACGTGGTGATCGTGGAAACGGTGGGTGTCGGGCAATCGGAGACCAGGGTAGCGGAAATGACTGATATGTTCATGTTGTTGCTATTGCCCGGTAGTGGTGATGAACTTCAGGGCATAAAACGTGGCATCATGGAATTGGCAGATTTGATTCTTATCAACAAGGCCGATGGTGAGTTACGGGAACTTGCCGAACGCTCTGCGGGGGAGTATCGCAACGCTTTGCATTTGCTTCGTCCCCGTTCGGAAGATTGGCGGGTAGAGGTCCAAACCTGCTCCGCACGCGATGGTACGGGTATCCCCGGGGTTTGGGATCTTGTACTGCGTCACCATCATGTTCTTGAAGAAGGTGATAAATTGAAAAAACACCGCGCCCGGCAAGCCCGCCGTTGGATGTGGTCGGAAACACACGACAGTCTCATTTCAAGTCTGCAAGCTGATCCCGCAGTTCGTCAGCAAATTCCGGTTCTTGAGGCCGCCGTCAGCGACGGCAAGATGCCACCTACCGTTGCTGCAAGAAAACTGCTCAGGGTTTTTCTACAGCGACACAAGCCGGGAGATACCCATGAGTGATCGACCTTTCAAAGTACTCGGTATTCAGCAGATCGCAGTGAGTGGTCTGGATAAGAGCCGCCTGGGCACACTGTGGGTGGATATCCTTGGTCTCAAGCTGGTGGGTAGCTATCAGAGTGCGTTTGATAATGTTGACGAAGACATCGCTGAGCTCGGTTCCGGGCCCCTCAGAGTGGAAGTCGACCTGATGCAACCCATCGATCCTGACAAGACACCCCGGGTGCAAAACCCGCCACTCAATCACGTGGGTTTGTGGATCGACGATTTGCAGGCAGCGGTGGCCTGGCTACGGGCTCGCGGTGTGCGTTTTACGCCAGGTGGTATCCGTAAGGGAGCAACAGGCCTTGACATCTGCTTCATTCATCCGAAATCCTCGCCAGAGTGTCCTGTTGGGGGAGAAGGGGTGTTGATTGAGTTGGTTCAGGCGCCACCGGAGGTGGCAGCAGCCTTTGCACAATTGGCCAGCGCCAACTAGTGTACTGTCACCCTTATAACGCAAGATCAGTGTTCACCAGAGCGTTTAGCACAAGGCACATTCGCGCCGGAATAGTGGTTCTATGCCAAGCGAGTGTAACGCTGTGATGGACGTTCTGGTGAACACCCGCAGGGCGAGCACCCAAGCCGTCATCTGCTGCGTTAACGCTGCTTGGCGTAGAACCACTATGCCTTCGAAGCGCTGCCTTGCAGCTAACAGCTTGTGTACTCGCTGATCTAACGTTATAAGGGTGACAGTACACTAGAAATACTCGCCGGATTCAGACCCGTCAAAACCGCCTTGAACCCCTGCCGGAAATAGCCCTTCAAGTAGTGATTTCAGGTACAATTGCACAGACTTATCGAGGTGTTGGCGGCAAGTCTTTCTGACTGTTTTTTCAACACCTAGAAACACCCTCAAGGAGCGTTCGATGAAACAACCTGTGCGCGTGGCAATCACCGGTGCAGCCGGTCAGATCGGATATCAACTTTGCTTCAGAATCGCTGCCGGGGACATGCTGGGGGAGGATCAGCCTGTCATCCTGCAATTACTGGAGATAACACCTGCAATGGGTACCCTGGAGGGGGTCGTCATGGAGTTGAAGGACGCTGCCTTCCCCCTGTTGCAGGGCGTTGTGTTTACCGATGATGTGAACGTCGCCTTCAAAGATACTGACTACGCATTACTGGTCGGTGCACGTCCACGTGGGCCCGGTATGGAGCGTGCGGATCTACTGACTGCAAACGGAAAAATTTTCGGCCCGCAAGGGGCCGCGATGAACCAACATGCCAGCCGCAATATCAAGGTGCTGGTGGTAGGTAACCCGGCCAATACCAATGCACTGATCGCCCAGTCCAGCGCGCCGGATTTGAATCCCCGCAATTTCACGGCCATGACTCGACTGGACCACAACCGTGCCATGGCACAATTGGCGGAGAAGACCGAAACTCACCATGCCCTGATTCGTAACATGGTCATTTGGGGGAACCATTCCTCCACCCAGTATCCCGATATCAGTTTTGCGCAGGTGGATGGGCAGAGTGCATCCGGGCTGACGGCACGGGACTGGTACCGTGAAGTATTTATACCCACGGTGCAGCAGCGTGGTGCGGCCATCATCAAGGCGCGCGGATCATCCAGTGCTGCTTCTGCCGCGTCGGCGGCGATAGACCACATACGTAGCTGGGCGCTGGGAACAGCGGACGGTGACTGGGTGTCCATGGCCGTGCCGTCAGACGGCAGCTACGGGATCGAACCGGGAGTCGTATACTCTTTCCCCTGCGTTTGCAGCGATGGGGATTATCAGATTGTGCAGGGCTTGGAAATTGACGAGTTCAGCCGTACCCGAATAGATGCCTCGGACGCCGAGTTACGGGAAGAAAGAGCAGCCGTGGAACACTTGTTGGGCAACTAGTTTTGCGCTCTGGCTCTATGATCCAGAGCGTGCGTCGGACGCCGTGTCCTGACGGTTCCAATGGCATTGGAACCGGGGCTATCGCTTCATGAAATTGAAGAATTCTGTGTTGGTCTTTGTGGCCTTCAATTTATCCAGCATGAATTCGATCGCCTGAATTTCATCCATGGGATGCAGCAGTTTGCGGAGAATCCAGACTTTCTGTAACTGGGTCTGGTCTATCATGAGTTCCTCACGTCGCGTACCGGAACGATTGATGTCAATGGCGGGATAGACCCGCTTCTCGGCTATTCTGCGTGCCAGGTGAATTTCCATGTTCCCGGTGCCTTTGAATTCCTCGTAGATGACTTCATCCATTTTGGAACCGGTTTCGACCAACGCCGTGGCTATAATCGTCAGGGACCCTCCTTCAGAAACATTTCTGGCCGCTCCAAAGAAACGCTTGGGCCGTTGTAACGCATTGGCATCCACACCACCGGTCAATACCTTTCCAGATGATGGTGCCACGGTGTTGTAGGCACGCGCCAGACGGGTAATCGAATCCAGCAGGATTACAACATCATGCTTGTGCTCAACCAGACGCTTGGCTCGCTCGATAACCATTTCTGCGACCTGCACATGACGTGAGGCGGGTTCGTCAAAGGTGCTGGAAACAACTTCTGCATCTACAGAGCGTTTCATTTCCGTCACTTCCTCAGGACGCTCGTCGACCAGCAGAATGATCATTTTGCAATCTTTGTGGCCGGCGCGGATGCTGCTTGCAATGTTTTGCAGCATGATGGTTTTACCGGCCTTGGGCGGTGACACCACCAAGCCTCGTTGACCAAAGCCTATTGGTGAAACCAGGTCAATGATACGGGACATGATGTCCTCGGTACTGCCGTTGCCACGCTCCAGTACTGCCTGTTTAACGGGAAATTCAGGTGTCAGGTTTTCAAAAAGGATTTTGCTCTTGGCGGCGTCAGGTGACTCGTAATTGATTTCCTCGACTTTCAGTAATGCGAAATAACGCTCACTGTCTTTAGGTGGGCGAATCTTACCGGCTAACATGTCACCGGTGCGCAGGCTAAACCTCCGGATTTGACTGGGAGAAACATAAATATCATCCGGGCCGGCCAGGTAGGAACTGTCAGCCGAACGCAGAAAACCAAATCCATCCTGCAGAATCTCGAGCACGCCCAGACCGTAAATACTCTCCCCATTTTTTGCATGTGCCTTGAGGATTGAAAATATAACATCCTGCTTGCGTGTTCGGGCGACGCCCTCAAGTCCCATTTCGTTGGCAATGTTCTGCAACTCCGTTATGGATTTTTGCTTTAGTTCTGATAGGTTCATGTTGTGTGCTTTTTGTTGGCGGGCGATTGCCCTGGAATGGTTTGAGGAGACTTAATACTAAGCATCCACCGTCTCAATATGTTTCACCCGCAGTGAATTTGGGGTTCCCTAAATGTTTGAATCGACCAATATGGTTAGTTGTTTGGATTGTGCGGTTTTCCAAGGGATCGAATGCGAACTATTTGTTGTATCACCAGACTCCAGGTAATGCGTGTTGCTGGTGGAGTCGGTTGAGATCGGTATTCGGACCGGGAAGGATACCCGCTACTAGACAATGCGAAGTTAGCATGTTCACTGTGCCGCGTCCAGATAATTAATGATTATCTGCGTCAACCTGACCGCCATTTAGCAAGGCTGATTTGTTCTGTATCAGAGATTTTCCTCGACAAATGACGTCAGCATACCCTTGGATACGGCGCCCACTTTGGTGGCCTGAACCTGACCGTCTTTGAATATCATCATGGTTGGAATGCCACGAATATTATATTGCAGCGGTGTATTTCGATTGGTGTCAATATCCATCTTGGCAACGGTGAGTCTGCCGGCGTATTCGTCAGCAATCTCGTGAATAAGCGGTGCTATCATTTTGCACGGACCGCACCATTCTGCCCAGTAGTCGATCAGGACCGGGCTGTCGGCATTCAGTACTTTTTGCTCAAAGTCACTGTCAGTGACATGGATAATATTGTCGCTCATTTTTCTGCTCCACGATTTAGATCGCATTCGGGCTGGTTTAAGGAAGGCCGCACGGTTACTATGCCATATTCGGTTCGCTGCTGTCGGCACGCTGGCAACAAAGATCGGCATAAGCCGCAATCAATGAAAACCAATATATGTATCTGCCTGACAATCTCAAGGTGCTTGGGTTGAATTTCAAGTCCACCTGGTAAATAAATCCGAGACCCCTAATTTGAATCCGCCTGGAAATGTGATCTGAGAATGGCCGAAAACACTTCAAGCAATCCCCTGACCGATATTCCTTTTTCGAGTCTTGACCTGGACTCAAGAATTAAAACCGGTCTGGCAAAAGCTGAATTTACGCATTGTACACCCATACAGGCGTTGACTTTACCGTTGGCTCTGGAGGGTCGTGACATTGCCGGGCAGGCACAGACAGGCACCGGCAAGACCGCCGCATTCCTGTTGGTGATTTTTAGTCGTCTGTTGCAAGAACGTGCTGCAGGGTACGGAACCAATCCGCGTGCGCTCGTGGTTGCGCCAACCCGTGAACTGGCGCTTCAAATTCACCGTGACGCCCTGTTACTGGGTACTGATACCGGTCTCAAAGCGGGTTTGGCGTACGGGGGTGTGGATTACGAAAAACAGCGCAACACGCTTCGGCAGGGCGTTGACATTCTGATTGGAACGCCAGGCAGGCTGATCGATTATTTGAAACAAAAAGTCTACAACCTCCGGCATACTGAAATCGCCGTTCTGGATGAAGCTGACCGCATGTTTGACCTGGGTTTTATCAGTGACATCCGTTTTCTTTTACGCCGTACGCCACCGCCTGTAGAGCGTCAGGCCTTGTTGTATTCCGCAACCTTGTCACACCGTGTCATGGAACTCGCGTACGAGCATATGAATAGTCCTGAGACGCTCAAGGTTGAAACTGAAAATATCACGGTGGATCGTGTCGAACAAAAGGTGTTTTATCCCGCCAATGACGAGAAGTTACCTCTTTTGATCGGTTTGATGCGCAGCCTGGATGAAAGCCACAGCATGGTATTTACAAACACCAGGGCAGCCGCTGACAGAGTAGGGCGCACACTTAATGCGAATGGAATTGTATCTGCAGTTATTTCCGGACGGGTACGTCAAGAGCAAAGACAAAAGTTGTTGAAACGTTTCCACGATGGTGAAATTCCTGTGCTGGTAGCAACTGATGTGGCGGCAAGAGGTTTACATATACCTGATGTGACCCATATTTTTAATTATGATTTACCCCATGATCCACCTGATTATGTGCACCGTATCGGACGCACAGCACGGCTGGGTGCACGTGGTGAGGCCATTAGTTTTGCCTGTGAAGATTCGGCTTTTTATCTGCCAGAGATCGAAGAATATATTGGATATCCCATACCGGTGGATTCGGCTGTTGCGGAATTACTGCCAGACATTACCATTCCACCACCCCCGAAACGTAACCGGCAGCACCGTCATTCCGGCAAGCGACGCGGTCAGAAACGTCGCTCTGGTAATTCTTCAAGGTGATACCGCCGTGTTCAGCGAATCGGGTGGTGGCTGACCGTCACCTTCTTTCGCCTTCTCCAGGATACCGGTGAAATATGCGGGCTAGCCAGCAATGATTCGGTTTGAAAGGGTCAGCAAGATTTACCCAGGCGGAAATCGTGCGTTGACGGATGTCAGCTTTGCCATTGAGCGTGGCAGTATGGTTTTTCTCACGGGTCATTCCGGTGCCGGTAAGAGCACACTACTGCGTCTGATCATGATTCTGGAACGCGCCAGTCGGGGGCAGGTGATCGTAAATAACAGGGATCTCGGTAAAACCCCAAACCGGCTTGTGCCAGTCATACGGCAGGGGACGGGCATGATATTCCAGGATCACAAGCTCCTCAAGGACAAGACCGTCGCCGACAATGTGGCGTTACCACTGATGATAGCCGGGCTGAAATACTCGGACATCCGCAAACGGGTACGGGCAGCACTTGATAAAGTAGGCTTGCTGGATAAAGAGAAAGCCTGGCCGCTGACCTTGTCTGGCGGTGAGCAGCAACGCGTGGGTATCGCCCGTGCAATCGTATCGATGCCCCCTCTGTTACTGGCAGATGAACCCACTGGCAATCTTGATCCTGGTCTGTCAAGGGAACTGTTTGCTGTTTTCCGGGAAGTCAGTGAACAAGGTGTGACCGTGTTAATCGCCAGTCACAATCTTGACCTGATCCGCGAGACGCGCAAGCGTGTGCTGGTATTGTCAAACGGACGTCTGGCAGATGATATTCCTGCCAGTGATCAGCCAATAACTTGAAGTCGCACCTCAAAAAACTACGCCGCAAGACCCGGGCCTGGCTCCGCCGGCATAGCTATAGTTTGTTCTCGAGCCTGGGTGTTCTTTTGCAGCACAAGGTGGGCACTCTGATGACTGTTTTGGTGCTGGGAATAGCCATGTTTTTGCCGTTGGGTCTGTATGTCACCCTGGAAAACCTGCAGGGCATGAACTTGCGTCAGGAAGAGTGGAGTTCGGTTACGGTTTTTTTTAAGTCAGGCACAACTGAGACGCAGGTCAGGCAGGTTGCAAAACAACTTGAGGTACGCTTGCATCCCCAATCCGTGCGTTTGATAAGCCCTGGCCAGGGCATGGTTGATTTTCGCGATGCATCGGGCTTCGGTGCATCACTTGACATGCTGGAAGAGAATCCATTGCCCTGGGTAATGCAGGTTAGCCCACCACCTGGGTCTACTGAGCAATTGGAAAGGCGTGTCGCTGAACTGGTTGCTTATCTGAACTCGGTTGACAGCGTTGAGTTGACCCAATTTGATTACAAGTGGTTGCAAAGACTTGGTCGTATGCTGGAGTTGGGCCGGGCAGTGGTTAGTGTCCTGATCCTGCTGTTTGGGCTTGCGGTCGTGGTCGTGGTTGGAAATACCATACGCCTTGACGTGAACTCGCGTGCCGAAGAAATCGAGATTCTTGCACTGGTTGGTGCCGGCAACGCATTTGTGCGCCAGCCGTTCCTTTATTCGGGTTTGTGGTATGGCGTGATGGGTTGCCTGTTTGCCTTACTCCTGTTGAGTTTGTCATTGCTCTACCTGGGTCGTCCGCTGGGGCTACTGCTGGAAACCTACGGCACGGTTTTTAGTTTACGTGGTCTGGGGGGGTACAAAACGCTCTGGGTGCTTTTGGGTGGTGGCATGTTGGGTTGGCTTGGCGCGTGGATTTCCGTGCAGCGTTATCTCCGGCTGCTGCGCGTAGGTGGTGTTCTGGGTCGAAAATAGAGAGAGGTTGTTGTGGTTTCCAACCCCTGGCGGTGAAACATTTCAAGTTAATTGCTGTCTCAATTAGTAGCTAAACAATGATTGAGAAACAAACCAGACGGGGTGTATCCGGCGAGTTCTGATTATTCTCTTGTTTTGCGTTACAGCACTTATAAATGCTGAAAAACAGACAAGAAAATGCTACACTTGACCGCTTGCCCATAGGAGATTCCATGAACACGACGACACTTGTCCCCAGCCATTTGATGGTTCCTGCCGGCACCGGTAGTCTGGATGCTTATATCCAGGAGGTGAACAAAGTTCCCATGCTCACATTGGAAGAAGAGCGGGATCTGGCCCACCGGTACCTTGACGAAGGTGATTTGGACGCGGCACGACGTCTGGTATTGGCGCATCTGCGCTTCGTTGTACACGTGGCCAAAGGGTATGCCGGCTATGGTTTGCAGTTGGGTGATCTTATTCAAGAGGGCAATATCGGCCTGATGAAAGCTGTGAAGCGGTTTGACCCGTTGCGTGAAGTGCGTCTGGTGTCCTTTGCCGTGCATTGGATACGGGCGGAAATGCATGAGTTTATTCTGCGCAATTGGCGCATAGTCAAGGTGGCTACTACCAAGGCCCAGCGGAAGTTGTTTTTTAACTTGCGTAAATCCAAGAAACGGCTTGGCTGGCTCAATATGAAAGAAGTCAATATGGTCGCGGAGAAGCTGGGTGTAAAACCGGAAGTCGTGCTGGAAATGGAATCGCGTCTTTCAGGCCAGGATGTAGGTTTCGATTTATCTTCCAGTTCAGATGATGATGACAGGCCATATGTGTCGCCGGCGGCTTACCTGGTTAGCGGTTCTGAAAGCCCGGAGCGTGAGCTTGAAGCCGCGGATATGGAGGAGTATCAGAACAATTTGCTCTACCAGGGTCTGGGTAAACTGGATGAACGCAGTCAGGACATTATTCGCAGTCGTTGGTTGTCTGACACCAAAGCCACCTTGCAGACGTTGGCAGACCGTTACGGCGTGTCGGCTGAACGTATCCGACAACTGGAAGTCAACGCCATGGGCAAGATCAGGGCAAGTATTAGCGCCTGAGTTGCCACCTAGTGTAGTGTCCTGTACTAAACGGCGATCAAGACCAAAAGGTCTCCCTGGTGGAGGCCTTTTTCGTTTGAACCACTACCTTTCCGCTTTTAATTCCGCTTTTGATCGTTGTTTTGGGGAGATCTTCCGTATTTCTCCTGGCTCGGTAAACAGATCGTAACCACGTAAATCGTGGGGTCGTTTCAAGGGGTCATCGGCTATGGATTTCGGCACGTGAACGCCTATGCTGTGACCGGGTTTCACACGCTTGCTCAGAACTTCCAGTCCAAAACGTGAATTGAAAAACCAGTAGGGAGGGAACGCCACATGTGGTTGGCGGATATCCCAATATTCTGCATCGCGGGCGAAATGAACGTCATTGGGGTCGGCATCGCCCATGTGCAGAACTGTGGTGGTTTGATTCAGGGTGACTCGCCAGGCAATATTTTCAACCTCGTTTCGCGTCGTTGGCCATCCCGAATGTGGTATCCGCACCGCTTCTATCAGTAAGCCTTCCAAATCCAGAGTTACAGGTTCGTCCCCATAGGCTAACTCGACAGTGGTCACCCGCTTCAAAATGCTCTTGTTTTCGATGCCGGTTATGGCCTGCAAACCCGTTACCGCCTGAGATGGCGCATACAAATGTACCCCCGGTTGTGCTACCAGCAAACGCAAGATATCCTCTGGTGAGAAATGGTCGCCGTGATAATGACTGATGAACACGGCATCGATACCGTCCCAGGGCGGCGTATTGGCAAAGAGTGCTGCTTTAATTGCCTTTGGCGGTAACTCGTAATGACCGTAGCTATTGCGAAACAGGGGATCAAATAGAACTTTCATGTCCTCTTGTGTCACCATCAATCCCGCGTTGGCCACGTAGTTGACACTGACGGTGGGTATAAGTGCTGGCGATTGGCCGAAAGTATTGACTACAGCACATAGCGATAGCAATGACAGCCATTTCCTCATTGGTTAATGCCTTGAAGGTGGGACGTTAATAGGAGCATGCTGGCAGGTGCGGCCAGCTCGCTTGTCACTCCTCAGGCTCCAGTCACTGTTTCGGTAAGGGGGGGCATTTGCAGACCAAATTTCTGTCCCCATAAACGTTATCCACGCGGCTGACCACTGGCCAGAACTTACTCTGCCATTGCTGGCTGGACGGAAATGCCCCAGTTTCTCGGCTATACGGGTGGCTCCACTCTTCAACCAGGTCACGTTGGATGTGCGGTGCATTAACCAGGGGATTGTCCTGTTTGTCCAATTCATTGGCTTCGATGGCAGAAATTTCGGCACGGATGGCCAGCATGGCGTTGCAGAACCGATCCAGCTCGTAAAGTGACTCACTTTCCGTGGGTTCAATCATCAGGGTGCCTGGGACCGGAAAAGATACGGTTGGCGCATGGAAGCCGTAATCCATCAGCCGTTTTGCCACGTCCTCGTCACTGATTCCGCTTGACTGCCTGAACGGGCGCAAATCGACGATGCACTCATGCGCTACCCGTCCGTTAAGTCCGGTGTAGAGTACGGGAAAGGCCGCAGCCAGCCGATGTGCAACGTAATTTGCGTTGAGTATGGCCACCTGCGTCGCCTTCTTCATACCATCCCGTCCGAGCATGGAGATATAGGCCCAGGTAATGGGCAAAATACCCGCACTGCCCCACGGTGCGGCGGCTATTGCTCCGTTGGAAGCATGCTGACCGGGGATTTTGACCACCTTGTGGCCTGGCAGAAACGGGGCGAGGTGTGCTCCTGTGCAGATGGGACCTATGCCAGGACCTCCACCGCCGTGTGGAATGCAAAAAGTTTTGTGTAAATTCAGGTGCGAGACATCGGCACCAAACTTGCCGGGAGCCGCACAGCCTACCAGGGCGTTGAGGTTGGCGCCGTCAAGATAAACCTGGCCGCCATGTTGGTGTACGATCTCGCATAGTCTGGTGATTTGCTGCTCAAACACGCCGTGAGTCGAAGGATAGGTAATCATCATGGCTGACAGATTGTCGGCATGTTGCTCTGCTTTTAATTGTAAGTCTTCAATGTCCACATTGCCGCTATCATCACAGGCGATGGTGACGATTTC
Source organism: Gammaproteobacteria bacterium (assembly GCA_021772915.1). GTDB lineage: Bacteria > Pseudomonadota > Gammaproteobacteria > Xanthomonadales > SZUA-36 > SZUA-36. Next base: position 44,644 of record JAJFLB010000021.1, read on the forward strand.
CATGCCCACCATTGCCGCGCTGGCCGGGTTGGTTCCGTGTGCCGAGGATGGTATCAGGCAAATGTTACGATGCGATTCATGGCGTGACCCATGCCAGGCCTTAATCGCCAGCAATCCTGCGTATTCACCCTGTGAGCCGGCATTGGGTTGCAATGAAACTGCAGCGTATCCAGTACAGGCAATCAGCATTTCCTCGAGCTCACGAAATAACCGTTGATAACCTCTTGCCTGGTCGGCAGGTACAAATGGGTGGAGGTCTGAAAACTCGGGCCAGGTTATGGGTAGCATTTCGGTGCTTGCATTCAGTTTCATGGTGCATGAGCCGAGAGATATCATGGCGTGGGTCAAGGAGAGATCCTTGTTCTCCAGACGCTTGATGTATCGAAGCATCTCTGTCTCTGCGTGGTAGCGATTAAATACCGGATGTTGTAGAAAACTGCTTTGTCGCTGTAGTCGGTCGGGCAGGGGTGTAAAAATGCTGCCCATTTTCTCATCGACAGAGACAAAGTCCTCGACCTCAGCTCCTTCGGCAAATACATTCCACAGCTCAATAACGTGCTCACGGGTGGTTCTCTCATTAATACTGATACCGACCCCCCCATGCCCTCTAAACAGATTTATGCCAGCGTCCTGCGCCCCGGTGCAGATACGCTCCGCATCTTCATCCGGCAATTCAATTGTGATGGTGTCGAACCAGGCCGTATTGGCAGGCTGAAAACCCAGCGGCTTGAGACCCTCAGCCAAAATGCTTGTCAGCCTGTGTACACGTCGGGCTATGCGTTGCAAGCCGACAGGACCATGATAAACAGCATACATACCGGCCATAACCGCGAGCAATGCCTGCGAAGTGCAGATATTGCTGGTGGCGTTGTCGCGGCGAATGTGCTGCTCTCTGGTTTGCAAGGCCATACGCAATGCAGCTTGTCCGTGGCGGTCCCTGGAGACACCGATAATGCGGCCAGGAACCGAGCGCTTAAAGCTCTCCCGGGTGGCGAAAAATGCCGCATGAGGCCCGCCGTAACCCAGGGGGATACCGAACCGCTGTGCCGAGCCAACGACTATATCCGCATCCATCTCTCCCGGAGGGGTTAGCAGAACCAGGCTCATTAAATCTGCCACTACTACTGCCAGTGCACCCCCTTCATGTGCTGCTTCTATTGCGGGGGTAAGTTGATTCACCTCCCCGTTGGCAGCGGTGTATTGCAACAACACTCCGAAGAACTCACCGTGGTCTATGGGTTGGGTGGGGTCGGCTGTGACCACTTCAAAACCAAAATGTTCAGCCCGTGTCTGCAACACATCCAACACCTGAGGTAACACACAATCGTCAACCAGAAATCGCATGCTTCTGGATTTCCGGTTAACACGTTTGCACATGGCCATGGCTTCTGCTGCCGCTGTAGCTTCATCGAGCAAAGAGGCATTGGACAATTCCATCCCGGTCAGGTCGCATATCATATGCTGGTAGTTCAGCATTGCTTCCAGCCGCCCCTGTGAGATTTCAGCCTGGTAGGGTGTGTAGGCCGTGTACCAGCCAGGATTTTCCAAAACATTGCGCAGAATGACCGGGGGTGTGATTGTGTCGTGATAACCCATGCCAATCATGCTGTGTTTCAGGACATTAAGACTGGCCATCTCACGCAAGCTGCCCAGGGTTGTGATTTCATTTCTTGCCCCCGGAAGCTCCAGTGGTTCATTGCTGCGTATGGTCGATGGCAAGGTGCTTTCGATCAATGCGTCCAGTGACTCAGTTTCCAGCGTGTCGAGCATATGGTTGATCTGAGCGTCACTCGGGCCGATGTGACGACGGACAAATTCCGCATGGTCTTCCAGTTCCGTCAAGGGGGAATCAGCAACGACTCCGGGGTGGTTGAACTTATTCGGCATGGTAAAACTCCCAGGACCCCGGTGTAATACATCGAGTGGATTGCACGCTCACCCCCCCCTTTTGATTATTTACGGCCGGGCGCACTTAAAGGAGTCCCAGAGTGATGAGGTAGTGGTCGACCAACAAGAACATAAACAGAACCATCAGATAGGTGATTGAGAAGGCGAAGGTGTGCATCGGCAGCAGCACGTCTTTACTTTTCATCATGCGCAAGGCGTACCTCAAAAAGCCTACATTGAGCACAGTGACCCCCGCGAAGTAGATCAGGCCGCTCATGCCTGTGAGATAGGGCAGCGTGGTGACGATGATCAGCAAAATCGTGTAAAGGAGGATCTGTAAACGGGTGAACGCTACACCGTGCGTTACAGGCAGCATGGGGATGTCCACTGACGCATACTCATCTTTTCGGTAAATCGCCAAGGCCCAGAAATGCGGTGGGGTCCAGACGAATATTATCAGGAACAGCAACAGTGCTTGCGGGTCCAGACTGCCGGTGACGGCGGTCCAACCGAGGACCGGCGGCGCTGCTCCTGCGGCACCACCAATCACTATATTTTGCGGGGTTGCGCGCTTCAGCCAGGCGGTGTAAATGATGGCATAGCCAATCAGGGATAGAAACGTCAGTATCGCGGTGAGCGAATTAACCCAGACAATCAGTATGGCCATTGCAATCGAACCCAGTGACATGGCAAATAGCAATACGCCGGGTCCCTGTAACTGTCCGCTGGCCAGTGGACGGTGTTTTGTGCGTGACATACCTGCGTCGATGCGTCTGTCCAGCAGATGGTTGACGGCGGCTGCAGAGGATGCCGCCAGTCCAATTCCCAAAGTACCTGCCAAGAGGGCGCTTGCTGGAGGCCATCCGGGTACGGCCATGAACATGCCTACAATCGCCGTAAAGACGATCAGTGCCACCACGCGTGGTTTGCATAGCTCCAGATATTGGTAATAGGTATCTGACACGTTTTTTCAGCCTGGATGCTTCACTATTGGTACCTGTGATCGGAAGCTTTGCTGAGCAAACCCAGCATCGTGGCCAACAACAATGTGGCACCGGCGTTGTGGGCGGTTGCGACCCAGAGCGGTAAGACCCATGCAATATTCAACACACCCAGGGTGAATTGTGCGATCAGCAATGTCATCAGTAACCTTCCACCGGCCCGTAGTTGGGGAACTCTGAGTAACCGTAAGGCCAGGCTTGCCAGTACCAGCAGGGTTACAATGGCACCAATCCTGTGTGCCAGGTGCACGGCAATTCGTGCCGGGCGGTCCAAAAGTCCGCCTTCATAGTTTACGCCGACTTCACGCCACAATACGAAGCCCTCACGAAAACTGGTTTCAGGCCACCATTGTCCAGTACACAATGGAATGTCCGGGCAAGCGAGCGCTGCGTAGTTGGCGCTGGTCCACCCACCCAACGCAATTTGCAGCCCCAACACAACAATACCCGTGATAATCCCTGCACGTACTCGCCTGACTCTCATGTCCGGCCGTCCAGCTGGTTGGCGTCGACTTGAATACACAAGCCACAGCAGCAGTGAAAAGCTGGTAAGCCCGCCCAATAGATGGGCCATTACGATGATGGGTTTTAGCTTAAGTGTGACCGTCCACATACCCAGTAAGGCCTGCAAAATGATCAGAGCAGCCAGTGCTGTTGTCAGCAGTCTGAAATAGCTGCTGGGCTGCGGGTCGCGCCAGGCTTTCAGGGTCAGTGTGAACACCAGCAACATCAGGATTCCAGCCAGATAGCGGTGTACCATTTCCTTCCACGCTTTGGTGGACTCAAATGGACGCTCCGGAAATGCCTGGTTGGCCGTTACTACTTCCTGTGCCGCTGCAGGCCAGGTGAGTTGACCATAACAACCAGGCCAGTCGGGGCAACCCAGTCCCGCGTGGGACAGTCTGACCCAGGCACCCAGTACGATGACGCAAAATGCCACAATTGCAGCAATCATGGCTAGTCTGTGAAAGGTCTGGTTCACGGCGAGTTCTCCTGCTTGGACCATTTCAACAAATGTCTGAGGTTCTTGTGAAGGAGTTTCTGACTCATTCGTTGATGAGTGTTTCAATCCTGAACATTTTACATCTTATTTCAGTCTTTCTCGCTAGTCTCCGGGCAACAACTTGACGTTTGCCACTGGCAATTGTGGTGGCGTATTTTGCAAAAGCAATAATTCGGTTGTTGCTGGAAGCGCCATGCCAACCAGTATCAGAATAGGTACCAGCGCCCAGATGATCTCTACAAGGACTGAATGGTTGAATTTCACAACCCGGTGACGATCCATCTTGCGGTGCAGAACAATGGACGCCAGCATCGCCGCAATGACACCCATGCCGATGGTTACGCAAATCCACAAAATGATGGTTTGCAGGCCATATACATCAGTGCCCGGTGACGTTGCGCCCTGTGAAATTTGGGATGGGCCGGTTGCCAGTTCCGGTGCTGCAAACAGCAGCCACGTGGCTGCCCCCAAAGCTGCCAGTATGGCAAGACCTACAATGACCGTATTTTCTTTTTTCATCAAAACCTGGGCTTCAAGATTTCGTCACAGTGTTAAGTGCCATGCACCACCAAAGCAATTTACCGACATTTCCCCCCCCCATTTTCAGGTGGCTTTTGCGGACCTTACGTTATAAGGTTGACAGTAAACCAGTGGTAACAAAGAATTTCCTGAACCTTGATCAATAAGGGTCAAACCTTAACAGGCAATTGTAACTTTCCTGCCGTTGTGTGGGCAAGGGCTAGTGCTCCGTCCATGTGATAACTGCGAGTTCAGCGAGTTGGGAAGTGGTTGACCGTAGGGTTGCAGCACGCAGGTAATGGCCCGGTCCTTACCAAGTGATGCAACCAGACACTGTGCCAGCAGTGGAGTTTGTACCCACAAACCTGAGACCGGCTCGATCCTTTGGGATACGGTACCTGGTGGTGGTACATTGGTTGACTAAACTTTAATTCTAAGGTCAGGTCACAGTTCTGCAAAGTCGCGTTAAAAATCTGGAGACATGTGGGTGAATAAAGTATGGAAGTCGGGAAGACAATGCCGCTAATCTGGCAATCTGGTAGGTCTTGCCAGAAGCCGGGGCGCCAGGAGTCTGACACGTGTACCTGAGCTATTTTGGCCTCAATGAAGCGCCTTTTTCGATCACGCCTGATCCTGCCTTCGTCTACCTGAGTCCGCGTCACCGGGATGCGCTTGCACATCTGCTCTACGGCATAGGCAAAGGTGGCAGTGGAGGTTTTGTCCAACTCACAGGTGAAGTGGGCACCGGCAAAACCACCTTGTGCAGGTGTCTGCTGGAGCAGATTCCGGAAGACACGCAAATTGCTCTGCTGCTTAACCCGTTGGTAACACCAAGTGAACTGCTGGCAGCGATCTCCGAGGAGCTGGGAATTGATATCAGTGACTCGCACGGTAGCAATCGTTTACTGGTCAACGGGCTGAATGGTTACTTGCTTGCGGCTCACGGGCGCGGTGAGCACGTAGTCGTGGTGATTGACGAAGCACAAAACCTGAGTCCGGAAGCGCTGGAGCAAGTCAGGTTGTTAACCAATCTTGAAACCAGCAAAGAAAAACTGCTGCAAATCATTTTGTTGGGTCAGCCCGAGCTGAGGGAACTGCTGCAGCGTACCAACCTGCGCCAGTTGGCGCAGCGAATTACTGCCCGTTATCATTTGAGCCCGCTTGGGTGGCGGGATACACACCTGTATGTTCGTCACCGTATGAGGATCGCAGGGGCACAAAGCAATCCTTTTCAACGTCGTGCCATGAATGCGCTCTATTATCGTTCGCAGGGCATACCGAGGCTGATCAATATTATTGCCGACCGGGCGCTGGTTGCGGCGTTTGCAAAGGAACGTAGCCAAGTAACGGCTGCGATGGTGAACGCGGCCGCCAATGAAGTGCAGTTGGGTGAACGTCGGGTACAACGAGTACGTTGGCCCTGGCTGGCGGGTGCCACGGTCATCACGGTCATTCTCGCTTTGATGGTTGTTAAGTTCACGGGTGTGGGTTTTTCCACGGATTTGGTGAGCCCGCCATCGGAAGTTGCCGTTGCTCAGGCCGTGGTTCAGGAGCCTGTGCCAAAGCCGGCGACAGGACAGGCAGACCAGATACTGGTGGCTGGCAGCGCAGTTGCTCAGGGAATAAATACGCAGCTGGATTCCAGCTGGCTCGACGACCACCAGCAGGACATCTGGCAGGGTCTGGCGGATGTCTGGCACGACAGCGAGTCCGCCCTGGCAATACAACAAGCATGTGTTGACAATAAGCTGAGTCATTATGTTTGTTTGCACGATTTGGGGAGTTGGTCGAAAATTAAGCGGCTGGGATTACCGGTAGTACTTGTCCTGCACGGGAGTAATCTCGCCAATCTGCTATTGCTGGGTATTGATGATGAAAGGCTATTGGTAGGGGTTGGCGAGAGGGCGTTGACGGTATCGCGCGTCGTGGTAGATTCAATGTGGTTGGGGGCCTATTTTGTGGCGTGGCCACAAGCACCCGGCTGGCCTGTTCGAGTTCGGTTGGGTGACGACGGCCCCGCGGTGGCGACAATTATGGAAATGGCGGCTCGCGTTGATATGCCTTACCATGGAGGCACGGCATTTGATGCTGATTTTGAACGCTGGCTAAAAAGTTTTCAGCTTAGAAATGGCCTGGAGGCGGACGGTATTGTTGGCCGCTTCACACTGCTTCATTTGATGACTGCGTCAATTGAAGATCCACGACTGTTACAGACCTGGGAGTAGCAACGGATGTCCATCCTTCTTGACGCCCTTCGAAAGTCTGAAAACAGTCGCCGGCAGGTTGATATCAACACCCTGCATCTGGATACGGCGACCGACCCTGGGCAGGAACCGCTGCAGGTGGGTTCATTCCTCCTGGTGCTTGCTGCGGCATTGTTTTTTAGTGGCTGGTTTGTATGGCGTCAATACCAGTTACCGGTGGGCAGCTATCAACCACCGGTTACCCTGACCGATGGAAGAGGCCAGAATGTAGCCAACCCACCGGCAAACAACGACACAGGTGCAAACGTAAACACCGAGGTAGCAGTAGCAGGTGTTGCCGATAGTAGTGCCGCCGTGTCTGAGGACAGGACACCGGTTGAATCCTACCAGGAGCCCGTGTCCACACCCCCACAAACAATAGCCGGGACGACGAGTCCGGCAGTACCTGTCCCGGGAACGAGTGGACCAGTGGCGGATGTGGAAGAAAAACTGCCTCCACTGAAACCTGAGCCCATCGGTTATTGGAGTTTACCCGATGCGGTACGGTCGAGCGTCCCTGAAATGAAATTCAATGTGCTGGTTTATGCATCAAACCCCAACGAGAGATTTGTAATGATTGGCGGTCAGCGTTTAAAGGAAGGTGATAGTTATCAACCTGGTCTTGTGGTGAATGAGATTCGGAGTGATGGGGTTATTTTTGAATATCGGCTATACCAGTTCCTGGTAGAGAGATAAGTCATTTTCTGGTGGAAGTCGGGATTGTTACAAACTGGTCGAAAGCGCCGCCCCGCTTCCCCTGGGTGACGCTGGTACTGTTCCTGCTTTGCAGTACCGCAAAGCTGCTCCATTCTGCTATAACACCCTTGACCCAGCGTGCAATGATGGAGTTGGCGGGCACCTTGCCAAACCAGATAGCGCAGATATTCAGTGAACCGGTAGTTGGCTGGGGCGACTATCGGCTGCTCACGTTATTCAGTGCACTATTTGTACATGCAAATTGGTTACATTTCCTTGGAAACATGGCCTACCTGTGGGTTTTTGGTATCCCACTTGAACGCCGGCTCGGTTGGTTTGGCATGGTGATCGTGTTTGTGTTTTGCGGAGCCCTGGCCAATCTGATTGTTGCGCTGCGTTTGCCTGAATTACCGACCATCATTATTGGTGCCAGCGGCGCGGTTTCCGCCGTAATTGGTGCATATCTGGGGTTGTTGTCTTCCCGTCGCATAGGCATGTTGCTGCCCCTTGGCGTCTTCCTTCAGTTTGCACGGGTTCCCGCGGTATTGGTAATTGGCTCCTGGTTTACATTGCAGTTGGTTTATACGATTTTAGGCCCCATTACAGGGTTAGTCGCCTGGTGGACACATATGGCTGGTTTTGCTTTGGGTCTGATATTTGCGTTGATGGCACGTGCGATAGTACACATCAAGCCGGGATAAAAACCTCTGGTTGTGGCTTTTGTACAGTAAGTCATATTTGTTCCAGCTCAGAAGTTGGACATGAGATACTTATTAATTGAATTAATCGAGGTGCCCAAATGACGGACGCAAAGCTATTCAGAGTTGCATTTCTCAACCACGGCAAAGTGTATGAGCTTTTTTGCACCGGGGTTTGTAGCAGCGGCCTTTTGGGGTTCGTAGAAGTCTCCGGTCTGGTGTTTGGGGAGAAAGACTCTCTTGTGGTTGACCCGACAGAGGAAAAAATGCGTGATGAGTTCGACGGTGTTGAAGTTTTGCATCTGCCCATGCACAGTGTGTTGCGTGTTGAACAGGTTGGAAAAAAGGGAAAAGCAGTCATTCGCGACCGTGAAAGTGGTGAAAAAGTAACCCCTTTCCCCATACAACCCGGTAGTCGTAACCGACTATAGTGTACTGTTACCTTGGGGCCAACCAGGTTGCGGGGTCTACAGCCTTCCCCTGTCTTCGAATTTCAAAGTACAGCCCGTTGGTGGAATCAGGGTTGATCGTACTGATTGCGGTGCCGGGTTCTACCCAGTCCCCGACTCCATGCAAAAGACTTTCGTTATTGCCGTACAGGCTCATGAAGCCGTCGCCGTGGTCGATGATGATGAGCAAACCATAGCCTCTGAGCCAGTCCGAAAAAGCCACCCGACCATGTGCGATGACCTTGACGTCGTTATTGGCTTCCCCGTCTATCAGCCAGCCTTGCCAACGCAGTCCTGCTGAGCGTCGTTGACCAAACGCTTTTTTGACCCTGCCTTTCAGGGGGGGCGGCAACTTGCCTTTGAGGTCGTTGGGGCTAATCCTTTGGCCCAGATCAGGTGGAATATCAGCCAGTACATCCGACAGGCCTTTGAGCAAATCTTCCAGGTCAATTCTGTTTTGTTGCAATTCGGCCAGCCGGTTTTCATCCCCACTGATACGCGCGGCCAAACCATCCACTATGGATTGACGTTTACTGCGCTGACTTTGCATTTGTGTTATCAGGGCTTGCAGACTGTTCTGAATCTCGTTGAGTGTTACGAGTTCATCATTAATCTTACTCTGCATCGTATCGAGTTTTTCCAGCACTCGTTTTAGCTCACGAATCTGTGAGGTCTGCGAGCGGCTGAAGTAGTCATAATAAGCAAGGGTTCTGGATAACAGCGCAGGACTGTCTTGATTCAATACCAGTTTGAGGCGTGATTCTCTACCCAGCCGGTAGGCCGCCATGATCTGAGATGCGAGCATGTCTCTGCGCTGGCCGAGGCTGTTGAGGTAGTCCCTTTGTTCTTCTTGCAGACGCAATAATGTCAGTTCCTTTTCATCATTGGACGCCTCCAGCTTACGCAGTTTCAATGCATTGGCCTGGATCTCGATATCTGTTTTTTCCAGCACTTTTTGCTCTGCGGAGTAGGAATCACGGGCTTCTTCAAGCTGTGTTTTCAAGTGAGCGATCTTTGTTTTCAGCTGTTGGAGTTGAGATTCAGCTTGTGTTTGTGCGGGACTACTCTCGGCAGTGATTGCAGCATGAAAAAACATCAGGCAGACGGCCACGCCAAGGCTCATCAGTGGTCTGCATCGACGTCGGGTCATCAGTCTGTCAATCTCCTCTTTACACAGTATTTTTCAACTAACATCAGTCAGTTGCAGCAGACATCGACCAGTCATTTCAGGCGGTGGTTCGATCCCGAGCAAATACAACATTGTAGGTGCAATGTCTTGCAACGAACCACCTCCAAGCGCAGTGGCGTCGCGTCCTGCGTACACCAGCGGAACGGGATTGGTGGTGTGTGCGGTATGGCGTTGGCCACTGCTGCGGTCTGTCATTTGCTCAACATTGCCATGGTCAGCGGTAACCAATAACTCACCGCTGGCTGAATGTACGGCATTCCACACAACTCCAAGACAGGCATCTACGGCCTCAACTGCCGCAATCGCTGCTTTCAGACTGCCGGTATGCCCGACCATGTCCGGGTTAGCCACGTTACAGACAATGACGTCAAAGCTTTTTCCCCGGATTGCTTTGTCCAGTTCAACGGAAAGTTTTTCAACACTCATTTCAGGTTGCAGATCATAAGTAGCGACATCGGGTGAGGGCACCAATAATCGGTGTTCGCCGTCAAAAGGTTTTTCTTCGCCGCCATTAAAGAAGAAAGTGACATGTGCGTACTTCTCAGTTTCCGCAATCCGCAACTGGCGCAAGCCATGACTGGAAAGGCACTCACCAAGCAGCCCAGTCAGCTTTTCCGGCGGATAAGCGACATCGGCAGCAAGACTTTCAAGGTACCGGGTCATGCACACAAATGAAGAGAGCGTCGGTCTGCTGCACCCAAAGCCCCCGAAATCAGGTTGAAGGAATGCCTGGCTCAGTTCCCGTGCCCGATCGGCTCTGAAATTAATAAAAATAACGGCATCCCTGTCGGCAATGCCAGAATAGGTGCCAATAGTAGCAGGGCTGACGAATTCGTCACTCTCACCGCGTTCATAGGCTGAGTGGAGGGCGTCGCCGGCACTGTCACCGGTGTACATGCCCTTGCCATTGACAATGACATCCCAGGCCTTTTCAACACGGCCCCAGCGTTTATCACGATCCATTGCAAAGTAACGCCCACATATGCTGCCGCAGGCAGCGTTGTCAAATTCGTCCAGACAGTGCTGCATGTTCTCAATGGAAGCTCCGGCGCTACGGGGCGGCGAATCACGGCCATCCAGAAACAGGTGCGCCCGGATCTGGTGGGCCCCCTGCTCAGCAGCCATACGTACCATTGCCAGGAAATGATCCTCGTGGCTGTGCACGCCACCGGTAGATAACAGACCCATAATGTGCAAGGTGGAATCATTTTCCCGACTGGCGTCAATAGCTTTTCGTAGCGCCGGGTTGGCGGTAAAGCTACCCTCCTGCAGAGCTTTGTTGATACGCGTGAAATCCTGGTAAACAATTCGGCCGGCACCGATATTCATGTGTCCAACTTCGGAGTTTCCCATCTGGTCAGCGGGCAGACCAACAGATACGCCCGACGTCGTGATGCTGGTGTGGGTGCCGTGTTGGACGATGTTGTTCCAATTGGGTGTCGTTGCCTGACTGATAGCATTGTCAGCCGCGTCCTTCCGGAGGCCCCAGCCGTCCAATATCATCAACACAAGGGGTCCGGATGGCGCTAAAACTCGCTGGGTCGTTTTTTTGTTATTCATTGAGTCTCCATACCAGAAAATATATGGGTGACGCTTGCAAATGCCTGCTTTTGCCACCACATGTCACTGGCGTGCTGATGTCGGTTGCCGTTTTGGGTTGGCCGACGCGCAAGCTGGTTTATTATTTCATAACAGCCAACTTGCCGCAGATAATATGTGGCTGGCCTGGTTCATTTCACCAAGGCCGGTTATTTTTTGTTGGAGTCCATTCAGGAGACAAGTGCTCCCTAAATGTGATAATTGCGGATTCAGAGGTAACCAGATGGAACAGTTGATTGAATTTGCAGGCAACCACGCAATGTTGGTGGGTGGCTTTTCTGCCGTCATCCTGTTGTTGCTCTGGACGGAAGTCAGCCGGCATGCAAGGGGCTACACGGAGTTGACACCAGTAGATGCGGTACGCAGGATCAACCAGGGCAAAATTACGATCGTGGATATATCCACTGCAGCCGAATACTCAAAAGGCCATCTGGCGGGTGCGAAAAACATTGCCCTTTCGCGTTTCAGCAAAGCCGACGCAGATATTGAAAAGTTGACTTCCAAAGCTGTACTCCTGGTGTGTAAAAACGGTCAGACCGCGCACCAGGCCGCTGCCAAACTGGTCAAGCAGGGTGCAGCAGATGTGGCAGTTCTGAAAGGTGGCATGACACAATGGACGGCAGACCAATATCCAGTATCACGAAAGTAAACCAAAATCTGGTCATACAGTTGACCGGATGAGATAATCCCGCGCTGTGATTCGCAATGGGCTGAATGACAGCAAATACTCAAACTAAAGAGAGCTAGGACAATGGCAGAAGAGAAAAATCAGGAAATAGCTGAGGAAGAACAACCACAGGCGCAATTTCAGCTCCAGAAATTGTATATGAAAGATCTTTCATTTGAGCTTCCCAATGCACCGCAGATCTTCCAGGAAGACGGGCAGATCGAAATCAAGATGAACCTGGCCCAGAGAGTGGAAAATCTCGCTGAAGACGTTCAGGAAGTTGTCCTGACAGTGACGGTGACGGCCAGCCTTGGTGAGAAAACCGCGTATCTGGCAGAGGTTCAACAGGCAGGCATTTTTGCAATAACAGGCCTGAATGAGCAGGCCGCGCATGCAGCCACCAACACACTTTGCCCGCATACCCTGTTCCCCTATGCACGTCGAGCAATTACTGACATGGTGGCCGACGGTGGTTTTCCGCCGCTGGTATTGCAGCCAATTAATTTTGAGCAGATATATGCACAACGTTTACAACAGGCCCAGGAACAATCAAACGGAGAGGGCGACCCGGAAGTGCCGGGAGAAGTCGACCTGGAAGTACAGGGTAACGCCTGAGCCATGGTGTTCCCGCGGCCTGTACCGAGTGCGGGTTATGGTTGCCGGGGCTGGGTGAGCATCTTGTACGGGGCATCGATTGCTCATCCGGTAGTTCGCCCAGGAATGCAGTTTGGGCACTAAGACACCAGTAATAGCCGTGTTGGGTGCTGGTTCGTGGGGAACTGCGCTGGCGTTACAATTGGATCGCAGCGGGTCCCGTGGCATTTTGTGGGGTCGTAACAAAACGCATCTCTCGCAGATTCGAACAAGCCGATGCAATCATCATTATTTGCCGGGTGTCACCGTACCCGCCTCCATTGAAATTGAAACTGACATCCAGACAGCTGTGCGGGCGGCTGATCATGTCTTGCTGGCTACTCCCAGCCACGCGTTTGCAGAAACGGTCAGGGAAATGCGCAGTGTTCTCACTGCCCACCAGGGTGTTGCCTGGGCGAGTAAGGGATTTGAACCGGGCAGTGGCCGTTTGTTGCACGAGGTAGCCCGGGACCTATTACCTTCGAAGACACCGCTTGCGATCGTGACAGGGCCCTCTTTTGCCAGGGAAGTGGCCATGAACCTGCCGACTGCTGTGACGGTGGCGGGTTCAGACATCCACTTTACCAAAATAATGGCCTCTGCCTTGCACGGCGGGCGTTTCAGGGCATATACCAGTGATGACATGATCGGTGCAGAGTTCGGTGGGGCGGTCAAGAATGTCCTGGCAATCGCTACGGGCATTTGTGATGGTATGCAATTGGGTGACAATGCGCGCGCGGCCCTGATTACACGAGGCCTGGCTGAAATGATGCGTCTCGGAGCAGCACTGAATGCCAGACCCGAGACCCTGATGGGTCTGGCCGGGGCCGGTGATCTGATATTGACCTGTACGGGTGAGCTGTCACGCAACCGGCAACTGGGTCTGCTGCTTGGACAGGGCAAATCCCTTGGGGAAGCGCTGGATGAAATTGGGCAGGTGGTCGAGGGGGTGAATAGCGCAGTTGAAGTACAACGCCTGGCACTTTCACTTGACGTCAGCATGCCCATATCGGAGCAAGTTAAGGGTATTCTCCATCAGGGCTGGCACCCGGAAGAAGGCGTGGCCAGTTTATTGGCCAGGAATCAGAGGCCGGAATACGGAAAGTAGATGCCTGCCACTAAAATCCGAGCTGCCGCCACGCTTCATATAAACCAACTGCAACGGTATTTGACAGGTTGAGACTGCGGGAGTTGTCCATCATTGGCAGACGCAGGCAATGCGCGGATCCAATTGATTTGAGCAGAGAATCCGGCAACCCACGGGTTTCGGGGCCAAATACCAAACCATCGTTTTTACGGTATACAGCCTGATCGTAGCGAGTTTTCCCACGGGTGCTAAAGGCCCATAAGCTCATGTCAGGATATTGGTTTGTGAAGGCCTCCCAGTTCAGGTGCTGTTGTACGTGAGTCATTTGTGCATAATCCAGCCCAGCCCGCCTGAGCCGACTGTTATCAAGATGAAAGCCCAATGGCCCTATCAGGTGCAGGCGGGCACCGGTATTGGCGCACAACCGGATGATATTTCCGGTGTTTGGGGGGATCTCAGGCTGGTAGAGGATGATGTGCAACATGGTTTTCGGTCTGCAATAAAATCACCCTGCCTGGCAGTAAGCCAGGCAGGGTGATCAGTATATCCTTAAATCAAGACTTCAGTTTTCGTCGATAACTTCTTTTTTTATCACGATCACTTTGTGTGCCCCGTCAGCTGCATGCAATCTGTGTAATTCTCCGAGATCACGCTCTTCGCCCTCGGCAATCCAGACCAGTTTGTCACTGCAATCGGTCTGTTCCTCATCCGAGGTGCAGGAGAAACTCATGGATTTGTGTTTAATACCGTGTTGCCCATGCGCGTCTTCCCAAGCAGCAGCTTCACCAAACCTTTCCGCGATCATAAACACGTTTTCATCACAGTTATCTTCCCCCTCACAGGTGAAATTTATGTGTTTTTTGAAGAAATGCTTTTGGTGTAGTCCCTGCGCTTTGAAATCCATATCCAGCAATTCGCCGTCAACGTAGATTTCCACTCCATCGTTGGTACGTAAAATATCGATTAGCTTGCCGCTGTCGGTTTCGATGGTTTGCGACTCACCAACGGCCAGCGAGCCAATGTCAGTTTCCCCAATTTCGAAATGGTGTGTTTTTAAGGCGATGACCATTTTTTCACCACTGTCGGCTTGAACCGCGGATACTGCTAATAGTGTGATTGGCGTGAGTGCCAAAACGAGTCTAAAAAAGTGTTTCATGAACGAATCTCCAGTTTTTTCGAGTTTTGCGACGAAACGAAAGCCTGAATAACCAAGGCTTTCATACCTCACCTTCAAGACGATGTCCGGGTAAAAAACGTCGCAAAAGTTGTAACGCAATGAAATTACGTGAATATTATGTGCTTACCGGGCAATCCAGGCGTTGCTGAACTGTATTTGACAGTGCTTAAAATCATCGGTATCTTTTGTTCTCTCGAACACAATATCTTGTGTTAATCGAAGAGGGAAGGCACAATAGCTTGTGTTTTAATACAAATAAAACCAATCAATTAAGCAGGATATTTCATGGGTAGTGTTCGGGTTGAGGCCATAGGTACTGATTTTCAAGCAGTTCCTTTCCAAAAGGCATCTCTCGATATCTGGGATAAGAAGTATCGATTGAAGTCTAAAATCGGCGAAAGTATAGATGCCACCATCGACGATACCTACAAAAGGGTGGCAATGGCGCTGTCCAAAGTCGAAAAAACCCGCGAGCTACGTGAGCATTGGAACGACTCTTTTCTGTGGGCGCTGCGGCGGGGTGCAATACCTGCAGGGAGAATTACCTCCAACGCAGGAGCACACGAGCACAAACCGGCGACTTCCACAATAAACTGCACCGTTTCAGGGACAATCCAGGATTCCATGAGTGGCATTCTGGATAAGGTGCACGAGGCCGGTCTGACCTTGAAAGCAGGCTGCGGTATTGGCTATGAGTTTTCCACCTTGAGACCCAAAGGGGCCTATGTGTCCGGTGCCGGCGCCTATACCTCTGGCCCACTAAGTTTCATGGATATCTATGACAAGATGTGTTTCACGGTATCCTCGGCCGGTGGTCGCCGAGGGGCCCAGATGGCAACCTTCGAAGTCGGTCACCCTGATGCCATGGAATTCATTCGGGCCAAGCGGGAGGACGGCAGGTTGCGGCAATTCAATTGCTCCCTGTTGATTACCAATGAGTTTATGCAGGCAGTTGATGACGAAAGGGACTGGTCGCTGGCATTCCCCATCACACCGCAGGAAGCAGGCGAACTGGACCTGGATGATCCTGAGCAGATAGTTTGGCGGGAGTGGCCACTGGTTGATGGTTACGTGACTCGCGAAGATGGGCTGATCGCTTGCAAGGTATTCAAGAAAATACCGGCGCAACGAATGTGGGACATGATCATGTCATCCACCTACGATTTTGCCGAGCCGGGCTTCATTCTGATCGACCGAATTAACGAAATGAACAACAATTGGTTTTGCGAAAACATCCGTGCGACCAACCCATGCGGCGAACAACCTTTACCGCCTTACGGCGCCTGTCTGCTGGGTTCAATTAACCTGACACGTTTTGTTGAGCAGCCGTTTGACCAGGCGGCAAAATTCAACTGGGAGGAGTATCGGAAAGTCATTAGGGTTTTTACGAGAATGTTAGATAATGTCGTAGAGATCAATGGCTTACCACTAGGTAAACAACGTGACGAAATTGAACGAAAGCGTCGTCACGGCATGGGTTTTCTGGGTCTGGGATCAACCCTGGTCTTGTTGGGGATGAAGTACGGTTCGGCAGATTCACTGGAATTTACCGAAAGAGTTGCCCGGGAAATGGCCGTTGCCGGTTGGCACGAAGCACTGGCGTTAAGTCGGGAGAAGGGTCCAGCACCGGTAATGGAGGAAGACTTCACAGTTACCGCCAGAATGTTGCGCAAACGACCTGAAATGGCAGACGATGGATATGGGCTCGGAGATCATATCAGTGGCTCGGTGTTGCATTCCAAATACAGTCGCTACATGCAGCGACTGGCCACAATCGAACCTGAGTTGGTGGATACGCTGGCGCGGGAAGGCGGTCGTTTCACGCACCACACCTCAATTGCACCCACGGGTACGATTTCCCTGTCACTGGCGAACAATGCTTCCAACGGCATTGAGCCCAGTTTTGCCCATCACTACAGCCGCAATGTGATTCGTGAAGGGAAAAAAAGCAAAGAAAAAATAGAAGTATTCAGTTATGAGTTGCTGGCCTATCGCGAGTTCGTAAATGCGGACGCAATGCCCGAGTCAGATAACAAGAAAGCCAGGCTGCCGGAGCAGTTCATCACAGCTGAAGATATTGCACCGACTGAGCATGTTGATATTCAGGCGGCGGCCCAGAAGTGGATTGATTCGTCGATTTCCAAAACAGCGAATGTGCCGACAGATTATCCTTACGAGGATTTTAAGAAAGTTTATAGTTATGCCTACAAGAAAGGTCTGAAAGGGTGTACCACATTCCGCTTTAACCCGGAAGTCTTCCAGGGTGTGCTGGTCAAGGAGTTGGACCTCGCCAACACCACCTATCGATTTGTACTCGATGACGGTGAAGTGATTGAAGTCAAAGGCAATGAAGACATCGAGTATGATGGAGAGCTGCACACTGCTGCCAATCTTTTTGATGCGTTGAAAGAAGGATATTACGGAAAGTTCTGACTACACAACCATGACGATTAAGATCACCAAACACATTGCCGGCTACGAAGTGGTTAAGCCGGAAGAAGAAGAGACTGCAAAACAGGCTGCCGCCGAGGAAAAGCTGGCTCGCGCTAAGTCCAAGATCGTCCGCATGACTGAAAAGGTCATGCGACCCGAAGGAATGAGCCCATTAGAGGGGTCTACGTACAAAATCAAGACACCGCTTGACGACCACGCCATGTACGTCACGATTAATGACATTACACTCAATGCAGGCACCGAGCATGAACAGCGACGGCCTTTTGAGATATTTATTAATTCCAAAAACATGGATCACTTCCAGTGGATAGTGGCACTGACCAGATTGATGTCAGCCGTATTCCGCAAGGGTGGGGATGTTACTTTTTTGGCCGAGGAGCTACAGGCTGTATTTGACCCCAAGGGTGGTTACTTCAAACCTGGTGGAAAATTCATGCCCTCTATCATTGCCGAGATTGGCGCCGTGATTGAGCATCATATGCAAAAAATTGGCTTGATGGAAAAGGAAAAACTGTCTGAGCAACAGCAACTGATGCTTGACGAAAAGCGTGCCCAGGTACAATCGGGGACGCGCCAGAAAGACCCGAGTGAAGCCAACGAAGATGAATCCGGGTATCCCGCTTCGGCCACCTTATGTCACAAGTGCAACACCAAGGCGGTCGTGGTAATGGATAACTGCGAAACCTGTCTTTCGTGTGGCTATTCGAGATGTGGCTAGCGGTTTTACTTCTGGCCGAATGAGCCACTAATAACAGTGCACTACGCTGCAGTACACTAGCATTCACTGTTATTATGAGTTGATGTCATTACCCGAAGAACTGATCAAGGCCAAGCGAGACGGACAAGCACTTACCGATGATGCCTTAAAGGACTTTGTGGATGGTATTGCGGGTGGGCAGGTCAGTGATGCCCAGATTGGCGCTTTTGCCATGGCCGTACACTTTCGTGGTATGACAAAAGCAGAGCAAGTGACGCTGACTTTGGCCATGCGTGATAGCGGCCGTCGTTTCGAGTGGTCCGATCTCAACGGACCGGTTCTGGATAAGCACTCGACCGGGGGGGTCGGTGACCTGGTCAGTCTGGTACTTGCACCGGTTATGGCGGCTTGTGGCGCTTTCATTCCCATGATTTCAGGGCGCGGCTTGGGTCACACTGGCGGCACACTGGACAAGCTGGAAAGTATCCCCGGCTTCAACGTCAGCCCGTCACCAGAATTATTCAAAAAGACCGTCCGGGATACCGGCTTGGCCATGACCGGACAAGGTATGGACCTGGCACCTGCGGATGGTCGAATGTACGCAGTTCGCGATGTTACGGCTACGGTTGACTCAATACCCTTGATTGTGGCCTCTATCCTTTCCAAGAAACTGGCTGAAGGCCTGGACGGTCTTGTGCTTGACATCAAGACCGGTAACGGTGCTTTCTTGTGTGAACGAGACCGTTCCAGAGAGCTTGCCTCCAGTATGGTTGACGTTGCCAGCCGTTCGGGTCTGGCCTGTCATGCCCTGATAACGGACATGAACCAACCCCTGAGCCGCAGTGCAGGTAATGCACTGGAAATGGTTGAGGCTATCGATTTTCTCAAGGGAGGAAATACCGATCCCAGACTTGAGGAGGTTGTACTGGCAATGGGCAGCGAAATGCTGATACTGGGAAAGATGGCCGGGGACGCAACTGTTGCCCGTGACATGATGAACGATGCGCTTGCCACCGGCTCGGCAGCGGAACGTTTTGCCCGAATGGTGAGTATGCAGGGTGGACCGGCAGATCTGCTTGACGGCCCGGGTGAGTACTTGACGGTGGCACCTGTAATCCGTGACCTGCAAGCCACCGAAAGTGGTTTCATTGAATTCATGGACACAAGAGCAATCGGGTTGAGCGTGGTGGGTCTTGGAGGCGGGCGCAGCAGGGTAGAAGATAGCATTGACCACCGAGTCGGACTGTCTGGTTTGTGCGATGTCGGTGAGTCGGTGAATAAAGGTGACCCGTTGCTCACGATACACGCCGCAAGCGATGCGGAATGGCTGGCTGCGGCCGAGAAAATTGCAGCTGCGGTCACTATTGGTTGTCAAACTGATCGGTTGCCGGCCATCTATGAGCGGGTCACGTAATTACATCGTTGATGGACCACTGGACACAGGTAGACAGAAACATAATGAGGGTGAAGATATGACCGGAACACCACATCTTGAAGCGGCTCGCGGTGATTTTGCGGAGACCGTACTGATGCCCGGCGACCCACTAAGAGCGCAGGCACTGGCAAGCAATCACCTGCAGGAAGTCAGACAGGTCAACAGCGTCCGAAATATGCTTGGGTTCACCGGCACATTCAAGGGCACGCCGGTATCAATAATGGGTTCCGGTATGGGTATGGCTTCGATCAGCATCTACGCCCATGAGCTGTATGATTACTACGGTGTAAAGCAGATAATTCGCATTGGCACCTGTGGGGGTTTGTTGCCGGACATGCAGGTTGGTGACCTGGTGCTGGCCAATACGGCAAGTACAGATTCCGCAATGAACCGACAACGATTCAATGGTTGGGATTTTTCCGCGGGCGCGGATTTCGAATTGTTACAGCGGGTTTACATGAAAGCTGGTCAGGACCAGCTCAAAATTCGGATCGGCAGTGTGTTTTCAACCGATTGGTTCTATCACCCGGATGAAGAATTCGTTGATAAATTGCAGAAAATGGGCATTCTGGCATTGGATATGGAAACGGCTGCCCTTTACGCAATGGCCCAGCAGCACCAGGCCAGAGCTTTAACCATACTTTCTGTCAGTGACGTTATTCCAACCGGTGAGCAGGCATCGCATGAAGAACGCCAAAATGCATTTGGTAAAATAATTGACGTCTTGCTGGAGGCCTTGCTGGAAGAGGAAGCAGGCTCATGAGCCACATAGAAAAGATAATTGCCAGGTTGTATACCTCGGCTTTTAAGGCCAGTGAGAATGCCTATGCACCCTACAGCGGGGCCCGGGTCGGCGCATGTGTGCTGGATGACAACGGCGAGTTGCACACCGGATGCAATGTGGAAAACGCATCCTACGGTCTGACCCAATGCGCTGAACGAAATGCACTCGCGGCCGCGGTTAACGCAGGCGTCGAGCCACGTAGCGCACACACGCTGTTGATATTTGCGACCGGTTTTGATTCGCTGGCGCCCTGTGGCGCCTGTCGTCAGGTGATGTCAGAGTTAATGGCGGACGACGCGGTGGTGATTTCCTGTCACAGTGAATCAGACTACCGCAGTTGGTCGGTGAGTGAATTGCTGCCAGATGCATTTATTTTAAGTTGAATTCAATCCAGTAGAGATGACGGAGAGCAAGATGGCAATTTATCAAAATATGTTGGTTGCTGTGGATTTGAGCAGCGAATCGGATATCGTGCTGAAAAAGGCGCAAATGGTCTCAGGTCCAGGTGCCGAGATTCATCTTGTCTATGTACAGGAGCCAATGGACAACGTTTACGTTGGTATTGTTCCGCAAAGTGCATCCTTTAACAGTCTTGGTGATCTTGAGGCGCAACTGGGTGAAGAACTGAAGCAGAAATTAACCAGCCTGGGTGAGAAATACGCTATACCACCGGAAAATTTGCACATACTGAACGGCTCTCCAGCCCATGAGATTCACCGTTTTGCAACGGAGAGAAATATCCAGTTAATCGTCATTGGTACACATGGTCAAAAAGGACTGCAATTACTGCTGGGGTCTACCGCCAATGCTGTCCTGCACGGAGCTGGTTGTGATGTTCTGGCGGTGAGAATTAATACCAGCGGTTGATGCTTCGACTTTGCCGCAGGTGGTTTCGGGATAACTGAGTCAGCGTTTGCCACTGTCCGTTGACAATGTTGAGGTGACGAGATCGAGCCGCGTGTTAACCTGTTCGAGAATGCCGTTCTTGTCAAGACCCACTTCAGCAAGACAGTCCTCCCTGGAGCCATGATCAACGTACCGGTCCGGCAAGCCAATATTCAGAATGTTAACGATACCACCGGCTGCGGCGATCAACTCATTAACACCACTACCGGCCCCACCGGCTATCGCATTTTCTTCCACCGTCACCAGCAAATCGTGAGTCGTTGCCATCTCGTGGATGACACCCGCGTCCAGTGGTTTGATAAAGCGCATGTTTACCAGTGTTGCATCCAGCTCCTCTGCGACCATTGCTGCGGCTTGCAGTGGGCTCCCAAAAGCCAGAATCGCAACCCGGGAACCTCGTCTGACAGTCTCAGCCTTGCCGATCGGCACAGCCTTCATGCTTGCCTGTAATGTCTTCCCCGGGCCCGTGCCGCGAGGGTAACGAACGGCTGCGGGGCCCTGGTGCCGGTAACCGGTAAAGAGCATTTGCCGACATTCATTCTCGTTGGTGGGTGCCATGATCAGAATATTCGGTATACAACGCAGGAAGCTCAGATCGAAACTGCCGGCGTGCGTAGGGCCATCCGAGCCGACAAGACCAGCCCGGTCAATGGCAAACAGCACGGGAAGATTTTGCACTGCAACATCGTGGATCAGCTGGTCATATGCACGTTGCAGGAAGGTACTATAGATGGCGACCACGGGGTGTATGTCTTCACAGGCCATGCCAGCAGCCAGCGTTACGGCGTGTTGCTCTGCGATACTGACGTCGAAAAAGCGATCAGGAAAACGTTGTGCAAACTCAACCAGACCCGACCCTTCCCGCATTGCCGGAGTTATTGCGAGCAGGCGTTCATCCCGTTCTGCCATGTCACACAACCACTGACCAAAAACCTCCGTATAGGTCAGTGCTGTTTTGGTACCCGGTGGCGGCTGCACAACGCCGGTGGCCGGGTTAAAAGGGCCAACGGCATGATATTTTACAGGGTCCTGCTCAGCCGGCGCATAGCCCTTGCCTTTTGCCGTAATAATATGCAGCAGGTTTGGCCCTTCGACCGTTTGTATGGTCCGCAGAGTGCGTAGTAACACCGGCAGGTCATGGCCATCGATGGGGCCAAGATAGTTAAACCCAAGTTCTTCAAACAGGGTGCTTGGAACGATCATGCCTTTAACGTGCTCTTCCCACCGACTCATAAAACGCCATACACGCGAATCCCGGTGCATCATCTGTTTGCCACGCTCACGAATGTTGGTCACCGTCGGCCCACTCATCAGCCGTGCCAGCATCTTTGTCATGCCACCGACATTGGGTGAGATAGACATCTGATTTTCGTTCAGTATCACCAGCATGTTGGGATTCAATGTGCCACCGTGGTTGAGTGCCTCAAAGGCCATGCCGGCGGTCATCGCACCATCACCGATAATCGCGACAACGCGGCGATCTACCTGTTGGTGGGCAGAAGCCAACGCCATACCCAGACCTGCGCTGATTGATGTTGAAGAGTGACCCACGCCGAAGGTGTCAAATTCACTTTCACCACGTTTTGGAAAAGGCGCCAATCCACCGGTTTTCTTGATCGTGCCGATACGACCGCCCCGGCCAGTAAGTATCTTATGCGGGTAGGCTTGGTGACCCACGTCCCAGACAACGCGGTCGTGGGGGGTTTCAAAGCAATAATGCAAAGCTACTGTAAGTTCAATACACCCCAGGCCCGCGCTGAAATGACCACCGCTTTTTGAAACAGCCTCGAGCAGGAATTCCCGCAATTCAGCGGCGACCTGCGGCAATTGCTCTTCATCCAGTTCGCGTAAATCCGCCGGTGAAGTTATTTTGTGCAAGAATTGGTATTGCTCAGCATTCATTGTTAACACTCGCGGTCTACAGCGTACGCCACCAACCACTCCAGTGCATCGGTGTTGCCCGGAATGTGTTGCAGTTCCTGCAGGGCAAGGTCCCGGAGTTCATACGCCCTTGCATAGGACTTCTCCAGTCCTATGACCGAAGGGAAAGCCGGTTTTGATCTTGCAGCATCTGCCTGGCTGGGCTTACCGGTGGTCGCGCTGTTCCCCGTTACGTCCAGCAGATCGTCGAAGACCTGAAAAGCCAGTCCTGTCAGCTTGCCAAAGCGCGAGAGCGCATCATGTTGATTGCTGGCTGCTGCTGCCAGTATCGCAGGGGCCCGTGTGCTGATCTGAATCAAGGCACCGGTTTTGAACGCATGAATGTTTTCCAGCTCTGTCTGCGAAATGTGCTTTCCCGTACTCTCCAGGTCAAGCACCTGACCGCCGGCCATTCCTTTGGCACCACAGGCACTCGCCAGTCCCAGGATAATATCCACCTGCCGGCTGGGATAGGCTGCCAGCGCTTGATCAGCGGCAAGAATCCTAAAAGCGAGTGCCTGTAGAGCGTCACCGGCCAGTATGGCTGTTGCTTCGTCAAATTGACGGTGACAACTCGGCTGCCCCCGTCTGAGGTCATCATCGTCCATACTCGGTAAATCGTCATGTATCAGGGAATAGGAGTGGATGAATTCGATCGCAACCGCAATACCGTCAAGTGCCTCTTCTCCCAGATTCAGTGAACGACCAGATGCATACACCAGCAACGGACGAATCCGCTTTCCGCCGGCAGTTGCAGAGTAATGCATTGCCTCCCGCAGAAGTCTCGGTGTCTGTTCTGGCTCTGGCAAATACCCCGGCAGAATGCTTTCAAATCGGTTCTGCCATGCACTGATTATGGCTTTGATTTCAGGCATCCGGCTTGAACGGGGCGAGTGACTCTTCGTCTTCGGAATTGATCAGCTGTTCAACGGTTTGCTGGGCGTTATCAAGCACGGACTGGCACTGACGGGTTAGTGTAATTCCCTGCTTGAAGCTGGACAGAGATTCATCCAGTGACAGATCTCCCTCTTCAAGTTTTTCGACCAGTTTTTCGAGTTTCGCCAGGGTCTTTTCAAAATCGGGATTTGGCTTGGATTTTTCGCTCATAATCTGTGTTCCAGGTTCAGCGGGGCGACACTAACCCACCACACCAGCAGGGTCAACCTCGGCCGCAAGACACGATCTCGCTGGGGTAGCCATTTTACCCCAAGGCAGTAAAACTATCGCTGCCGGGTGAGAATGAACTGCAATAACGGGTTCTGTGGTTGCCAAGCCAAACTGACCTCATTTTCGGCCAGCCATGATGTAAACCACTCGTTGAAACACCAATCACCCATTGCAACGAGCTCACCCTCTAGACTACACAAGGGGACGCTGTCTCTGAGCCAGGGCGGGATACCAGCGGACTGAAACAGGTTCTTGAGACTTCGGTGATGCCCTGCCTGTTTTATGGACTCATTATTGCTGTTGCGACAGCTGACCGAAAAGCCGCTTGGCAGGACGGCTGGCCCTTGTCCGCGTATTGAGAGTTGACCAACATCTTCACCCAGGTTTATATCCATCTGGCCAGCAGGCCATTGAACACTGGGGCACGGGGCGATTGTAGTGTCCCTGTGCAGCCACAACTGCTGCTGGTACAGACGCAACCACCACCCATCCCAACGGATGGCGATCTTGTGATCGCTGTTTGCATTTCGTACTTGCCCGGACAGGGAGTCCAGCCGGTAAGCCGGTATGGATGGCACCTTGGCCTGCACTAGCCAGCGTCGTACCACCAGTTTGAAGAGTTCAGTCTCCTGGCCGAGTTGAGGTTCAATTTTCAGGACCCAGGGGTGGTGTAGTGACTGCCGGAGGTGTTCGTCGGCAACGCGTTCCAGCAATGACCGGGTTTCCGCCATCGTCTTGCGTGTTAACAAAAGACTTTTACAGACCCCGGGCCAACGACTTTCCAGCAGTGGAATGACCTGGTGGCGCATGAAATTCCGGTCGTGAACCAGGACCTGGTTTGAGGGGTCCTCCAGCCAGTCTGTATTGTTCTTTTGTAAGTAGCTGCGTAACTCATTGCCTGGAAATTGCAACAATGGACGTTGCAACAAGCCCTTTCCCAGTGGCCGGCACTCGGGCATCGCCGCCAGACCATCCACCCCACTGCCTCGCATCAGGTTCAGTAACAGGGTTTCTGCCTGATCATCTGCATGGTGGGCTGTAAGCAGACAGTCTCCCGGCTCCAATAAGGAGGATTGTGCCTCGTAGCGTTGGTGACGGGCCGCGGCCTCCATACCTTTGCCCGAGTGTTTATCAAGGTCAATGCTGAGACAAATCAGCTTGATCGCGTGCTGGGCACAAAACGCCTCGCAATGCTTCTGCCAATGGTCTGCATCCGGGTGCAGACCATGGTTGATATGCACTGCCGAGAAAGGGGCGAGCACTGGATCTTGTGAATTGGATAGGGCAAGCAGTAACGCGGTGGAATCGGCCCCACCGCTGAACCCAACCAGGTATTTTTTTACCACGGGCAGTGACCGGAGTGCGTCCAGCAAACGGCCCTCAGTGAAAGGTGGCAGGCGGTTACTCATTGCACCATGAGTTTAGTCTCTGAATTCCCCGTAGGACAGCAAGCGCTGATAGCGTTCTTCCAGCAGGGCGTCTGTTGTCAGTTTGTTGAGTTCATCTAGTTGCGCTTCGATACAGTCCCCTACCTGTGTGCTGACTTGTTCAGGGTCCTTGTGCGCACCCCCCAGCGGTTCAGGGATTACCTCGTCAACCAGTCCCAACTGCAAAAGGCGGTCAGAAGTGATGCCCAGTGCGGTGGCGGCATCCTCTGCCATTGCCGCATCTTTCCAGAGGATTGACGCACAGCCTTCCGGTGAGATAACCGAATATGTGCTGTACTGGAGAATATTGACGCGATCACCCACCGCAATGGCCAGGGCCCCACCCGAGCCACCCTCACCAATAATGGTGCAAATGACGGGAACCTGCAAAGCCGACATATATTTGAGGTTGTGCGCAATGGCTTCAGACTGGCCACGCTCTTCAGCGCCTATTCCGGGGTAAGCCCCCGGTGTGTCAATAAATGTCAGTACCGGCAGGCGAAATCGTTCTGCCATTTTCATTAATCGCAGCGCTTTGCGGTAACCCTCGGGGCGGGGCATGCCGAAATTCCTGAATACCTTGGCTTTGGTATCACGCCCTTTCTGGTGACCGATCATCATCACGGCGCAACCACGGAAGCGGGCCAAACCACCGACGATGGCATGATCGTCAGCGAAAGCACGGTCACCGTGGAGTTCGTGGAATTCGTCAAACAGCTTGTCCACATAGTCCAGCGTGTAGGGGCGCAGCGGATGACGGCTGAGTTGGCATACCTGCCATGCCGTCAGATCTTTAAAAATACTGGCGAGTTTCTGCCGCATTTTGGATTGCAGCCGTTGAATCTCTTCTTCCAGGTTGAGTGCGTTATCCGAACCCACATTACGCAGCTCGTCTATCTTGGCCTGTAATTCTGCAATAGGTTGTTCAAAATCAAGGTGATTTGGGTTCATGATGACCTGATTTCCGTTACCAGCACGAATTATAACGGTTAGACTGCACATTGCACCCGAAATGTCACGGGTCATGCAGTCATACTGCAACTGATCAATAGGCTAACTGAGTGTGGGCAAAGTCGTATTGGTGCGTGGCACCAACTCATGGTTCCAGTGTGACAGTGCCCAGTCCCACAGCAATTCCAGGGTCAGTGCCGGTGGCGGGTTGTGTCCAAGAAAATGCAACACCTGTTCAAGCGTAACTGCGGGATCCCGGTCTCTGACCGGGTCTGACTGCAATCGTTTACTCAGCTTCGTACCTTCCGCCGACAGTACGACGGGTAAGTGCATGTACTCGGGGGAAACCAGGCCCAATGCCCTTTGGAGACTTATTTGTCTTAGCGTGGAGTCAAGCAGATCGGCGCCACGGACGACCTGTGTCACTGCCTGAAAATCATCATCTACCACGACCGCGAGCTGATAGGCAAACAGACCATCAGCACGGCGGATGACAAAATCACCGCAAGTTTCCGCCAGCGTGGCGGTGACGGGTCCACGTAGCTTGTCTTCGAACCCGGAGTTGCCTGAGTCGACCCGAAAACGGATTGACCGGGCCTCTTTATTACGGAGACCCTTTCTGCAGGTCCCCGGATAGATTCCGGACGCTGGCAGGTCTTTACGTGAGCAGCCACAGGGATAGGCAAAACCTGATTCCAGCAACCGGTCCACAGCATTTTGATAGGCATCAAGTCTGGTGCTCTGAAACAGGGTGGGCTCGTCTGGCACCAATCCCAGTCGCTGTAGATCGTGGATAATACGGATGGCGCATCCGGCCACCTCTCTGGGGGGATCAATATCTTCAATTCTGAGCAACCACTTGCCATCGGAATTCCTGGCCTCGAGGCAGCTCCCCACCGCTGAGACCAGCGAGCCAAAGTGCAGGTCACCCGTGGGTGACGGAGCAAATCGACCGACAACCTGAGTTAGTCCGGGCATCCGGGTGTGTCTACTGGCTGACGACTTGGGGAGCCTCATCGAAAAAATCACCGGTTACCAATTTGACGCCGCATTGCCAGAGAATGGCTAAATCGGAGGCGTCCTGGACCTCGCCGGCTATGATTGAAATGTCGTAAGGATCAACAGAGTGTACTACGGATCGAATGATCTCCTGATTCTTGGGGTTGGATGACAGTCCGTGTGCCAACTCTGGACGCAACTTGACCCAGGACACGGGTAAATGCTCAAGAAGCTGAATGTTACGGCGCTCATTGTCAAAATCCGACAGCACAAAGCCATGACAACTGGCTTGCAACTCATCTATTACGCGTCGGGCTGGTTTTAGATTAGATTCGGCAGATACGGCAGATAATTGGAGAATCAATTGCGAGGTTTCAGCACCGGATTCCTTGAGCATGCGCCGAAACCAACCTGGAAAGCTAAAATCCAGTATCGAATTGCCACTCAGTGAAATGATATGTGTGTCGCTGGTAGCGGCTATGGCAAGCAGCAATTGGGGAATGATATGGCGGTCAATGGTACTCCCCAGGTCGTTACGCTCTGCAGCCCGCATAAAGTCACTTGCCGGTGTGTCGTGGTCCTGTTCACGCATCAGGCTGAGGTTTTCAAATAGCTCTCCGTTTTCACCTTCCAGATTGATGATGGATTGCTGTGTCGTATAAAAATCGTCATTGTTCAGTGCATAACGGATGCGCTCCACCCATTCCCGGTCGGCTTCACTGGATTTAACCGTGCTCAAGGCGGGCTTGTACCTGGCTAAAGCATTTCCTCTGTCAGACGCTTCCCTGAAAGCCGTCCTGGCCTGGTCGATCAGTTCATGGGCGTCGTGGGTGAAGAACCCTGGTGAGGTCATTCCAACACTGCAGGATGCCGTCAAGGTTTGATCACCAAGTTCGATGATATGACTCGAATAGTTGCTGATGATGGCGTGTCCCGTTTCCTGCAATGCTGACTTGTCGCTGCGTTTGATCAAAATGGCGAAACCATAATCACTGAAACGGGCAGCTATGTCTGCCTCTTCCAGGCTCCCGTTGATGACGCTGGCGAGATCCATTATGTAGGCGTTAAGACCTGTTATGCCCAGCTGCTGCTGCAATTCATCAATGCCATCAGTTTCGACATACAAAACTGCAGTTGGGGAGTCAACCTCCCGATCTTTTTCGATCAATGCAGATAACGTGGCCACAAATGTAGACTGGTTATTCATTTGTGTCAGTGGGTCAGTTGTACGCAAGTGGTCCAGTTCCTGGCGCAGCGTCAGCTCTGCATCCTGATCGGCCACTGTCATCTGGATGCATTGTTCATCATTAAATCTGGTCGGCAGAAACG
Source organism: Gammaproteobacteria bacterium (assembly GCA_021772915.1). Taxonomy (GTDB): domain Bacteria; phylum Pseudomonadota; class Gammaproteobacteria; order Xanthomonadales; family SZUA-36; genus SZUA-36. The sequence goes on from JAJFLB010000021.1 coordinate 73,561, forward strand.
TCAAGTCTGCTTGCACGTGCTTACCACCGGGTGTGTTAATGCTTACCGCCAAGCTGTCAGGCGAAAATATACCCTGGCTCATGTTGCGCAGGTGCTTTTTAAGGTCAATTTTTTCACTGGATGTCATCAGGTCCAATAGTGACAAACCACTGATGTCGTCATGGTCTTGGACTTGCAGCAAATCAAGGTAAGCCCGATTGGCATAAACGTGCAAACCTTCATGAATGTAGGCTATGGAGTCCCCGGCGTTATCCAGCAGCAGGTCATAGCGGTATTGCAAATCCATGAGTTTGTGTTGCAGCTTGTCATGTTTACGAGCAGATTTGGCGTCAGACATGGTTTGTTCTACCAAGTCGATCAACTGATTATCATCGCCTGCGTGGATGACGTGCACTGAGCGTGTTGTGGGCGCCGATTCCAGAACGACCGTATCACCGGCGTTAAGCATGCTTGCCACGGAAACCGGGAACGGGTCAGCCATTTCCAAGATGTCGGCCATACTCAGATCCGGTGGCAGCGTCGGACCGGTAAGAAGTAAAAAGGGAGCTTTTTCCTTGAGAACAGATTCAATTTCGCTGGCCTTGGAGCCGCCAATGACCCAAACGGCAAGACCTGCATTGCGCAATGTGCTCTTGATGACCTGTACGTGGTCAGGGGAGTTGTCGATAACAAGCAGGTATGCGCCGTCCATAGCGTTGGTTCTCCGATTCCCCATCCATGGGGACCGCGTCTGTCAAAACTCTGTTCAGTGGGTATCTTACCCTAAAAAACAGTCGAAATGTTGTTTTCGCAATAGGGTTGGCAATGTCAGTAACTCAGGTTGTTAAAACAGGCGGGATTTCAGGCAGAAACTAGTGTAGTGTCAACCCCAAAGCAGGAACAGTGAGTCAGGAGGTAGCCATGGCATCTTACGGTACCAACGAATTCAGAAGTGGTTTGAAGATTATGCTTAACGGTGAGCCCCATAACATTGTTGAGAATGAGTTCGTCAAGCCCGGCAAGGGGCAGGCATTTAACCGTGTCAGGGTACGTAATCTCAAGACCGGACGGGTGGTGGAAAGAACTTTCAAATCTGGTGAGTCGGTGAAGGCTGCTGATGTGTTTGAGACTGAAGTGCAGTACCTTTACAACGATGGTGAGTTTTGGCATTTCATGCACCCGGAGTCTTATGAGCAGTACGCAATCAGTAAACAGGCTGTTGGTGATGCTGTGCTCTGGATGCAAGAGGAGGCCGTATGTGATTTGACCTTGTTCAATGGTGAACCTCTGAGTGTATTACCACCAAATTTTGTAGCGATGAAAATTGTCGAAACTGACCCGGGATTGAAAGGCGATACTTCAGGAGGGGGTGGTAAACCTGCGAAGCTGGAATCTGGTGCAATCGTACGGGTACCGCTTTTTGTTCAAAATGGAGAAGTTATAAAAATAGATACTCGCAGCGGTGAATATGTATCCAGGGTTAAGGGTTAATACTATGAGCCAGGTCACCCTGCTATTGCCACGTCTGTTGGTTCCCGTGCGACCCCGAATGCAGGTGCTGGAGCAAATGGCGGTTGCGATTGAGGGGGAGACACGTATTGCAGGCGATGCGAAGGACCCCTCTTTATGAACAGTGTCAAGACCAATGTTGATCCGGCCGAGCAGGATAAATTTGATAGTATTGCGGCCTCGTGGTGGGATCCGGATGGAGAGTCGCGACCGCTCCATGACCTGAATCCGGCCCGTCTGGCTTACATACAGGAACGTGTGGAGCTGTCCGGCGCCATGGTCACCGATGTAGGCTGTGGTGGCGGAATTTTGTCAGAGTCCATGGCCAGCCAGGGGGCCTCCGTGACGGGTATTGATGTTGCAGAAAAGGCGCTGGCAGTGGCCAAGTTACATCTGCATGAATCAGGATGCGTGGTCGACTATCAACGGGCCACGGCAGAATCATGGGCAGAAGAGCATCCCGCAAGTGTCGGAATCGTGACCTGTATGGAAATGTTGGAACATGTGCCCGATCCGGCGTCTGTCGTTGCGGCTTGTGCAAAAATGCTGACTGACGATGGTCAGCTATTCCTGAGTACACTCAATCGAAATGCAGCATCATTCGCCATCGCGATCCTGGGTGGTGAATACATCACCAGCATAATACCCAAGGGCACCCATCAATATGATCGCTTCATCAAACCTTCGGAATTATGCGCCTGGCTGAGAGCCTCCGGCATGCGGGCCAGGGAAATTACCGGTATCCACTATAGCCCGCTGGAGCGCACAGCCCGCACCGGTGGACACGTCAAGGTGAATTATCTCGTGCACGCTGTCAAAGCCACTGCCTGTGTTCCTTCAACCTGATTAATACGTTGAAGGAGCAAGAGTGATTAAGGCGGTATTGTTTGACCTTGATGGCACATTGCTGGATTCAGCCCCGGACCTTGTTGCCAGTCTGAATTACCTCCGTGCCAGCCTGGGTCTGTCCGGTTTGCCGGTAGACGAGCTGCGTCGGTTTGCGTCACGTGGGGCGGGCGGCTTGATCGGAGCCGGTATGCCGGCTTGTGACGATGCAACACTTACACAGTGGCAAATGACTTTTCTCAGTCACTACGCGGAACACAGTTTTGTTCTGTCCCGGCCATTTGATGGTGTTGATCTGTTGCTAACCGAGCTGCGACACAGAAATATCCCCTGGGGGATTGTTACCAATAAGCTGGAGTATCTCTGTGTTCCAATACTCCAAAAAACAGGTTGGCTGTCTTCTGCAACGGCAGTTATTTATGGGGATACTCTCAAACTTAGAAAACCCCACCCCGAGCCCGTGCTTTCAGCATGCGACATTATTGGAGTACAAGCTGTCAGTGTGTTGATGGTGGGTGATGATCAACGTGATGTGGAAGCAGGACAGCGAGCGGGCAGCCAAACAGCGCTGGCGGTTTACGGATATGCTGCTGAAGATTGCGGTGCTGAAGTCACTGCGAGCACCGCCCTGGTCAATTCACCGCTTGATGTGCTGGACTTGCTGGATACGCCGCAGCAGTGAAAACCGGAGACTGCTAATGCAAAACTGTTCGGGTAGTTGCCACTGTGGCAAGGTGAAATTCGACATAGAAATCTCAGCCAAAATCACTATACACCGATGCAATTGTTCCATTTGTAAGAAATCTGGATACCTGCACCTGATCGTGGCCGCGTCTCGATTTCATTTGCGTTGTGGTGAGGAAAACCTGACCGATTATCGTTTTCACACAGGTGTGGCCCGTCATTTGTTTTGCCGTCATTGCGGAATCAAGGCGTTTTATGTCCCTCGCTCCCATCCCCAGGACTACAGCGTAAACCTCAACTGCATTGATTTGCCGCCTGAAACCGAGGTTTCGATTGAACCATTTGATGGACGTAACTGGAGCGAGAATCACGAGCAACTGTAACGATCCATGTGGTCTGCAGGACGTGCGGAACCTGCCACATTCGGCAATCAGGGGTCTTCTTTGTCGCTTATATACCTGGGGCCCTTACCCGCAGTTTTCTCGTAAACACCTTTTTCGACCTTCTTGAACTGTGTAAAACCATGTTTTTCGAGCTCGCCCTGTTGCAAGGTGGGATTAGAGTTGGACGGGCTTGGCAGTGATACTTTTCTGCTCACAGGATGGTGGCAAACGGGACAGGATTTGAGCGACTTGTCCGACAGTTTTTGCATGATTTCAAAGGTCTCTGCGCAATGCTCGCAGCTTTTCTTGCCGGTCGCATGGTATTCATAAATTGGCATTCAGTTCACCGTGGATTGTTGTTCGCCATCCGCCTACAAAGCCCGATGCCCAGCCTTCAGCGCGATCAGGTCGTGTGTGATGACCTTTTTTCTCCACCCGGAAAGCCGATCGGGCAGGGGCTCTGCCGCTGGTAACAGCAATAGATTTTCCAGCTCTCTTCGGGATGCGAGCAATGCAGGATCAACTGCAAGTACCTTCGCTTTTGCTTGCACCAATTTGCGCATATTCTTCAACAATGGTCTCTGCTCTGAGTCAAGTGTTGCAGGTGGCACGGCTTGCAGTCCACTCTGGAGCACCTGTTCCACTGCGGAAACCATTGTTTTTCCAAAGCGTTGGAGTGTCCTCGGGTGTAATACGTCCAATCTGCTCAGTACGTCCAAATTTGTGGGTTGCTGTTGCGAAATTTTCATCAGAGCGACGTCCGGCACGACAAAACCACGGGCAAGGTTACGATGTTCTGCCTGTTGATCCCTCCAGTACGCAAGTTTTTGCAAAATCGCCAGCGATGCCCCATCCAGTCGGTTATTGCCATTGATTCTTTGCCATGCCTGTTTCGGATCTGCGGGGGTCCGCGCTTTACACAGCAGGTTCTTACTGTCTTCGGCGACCCATTGCATCCGGCCCAGATCATTGAGACGTGTGACCAACTCCTTGTACATCAGTGGTAGCAGGCATACATCAAGGGCTGCATAATGAAGCTGGGCAGGCCGCAACGGCCGTTTACACCAATTTGAGCGTGTTTCGTCCTTGCTGATTGATATGTTGACTAGCCATTCAACCGTTTTGTGGTAGCCCATTTGCAAGGACTGGCCAGCTACGGCGCATGCAATTTGAGTATCGAACAAGGGTTCCGGAACATGGTCCGTGGCATCGATAAGAACCCCAAGATCCTCCGATGGAGCATGCAAAACCTTCAAAGTTTCTTGCTTCTTCAATACAGCGGCAAGCGGATGTAGCGGTCCGGTCTTCAATGGGTCGACCAGCCAAACACGCTGACCATCAGAGAGTTGAACCAGACCAAGATCCGCACGCCAGGTGCGTTCGCGGACAAACTCGGTGTCTATTGCAATGATTTCGCACTGTAACCACGCTTCCGCAGCCTTCTCCAGCTGCGCTGCTGACTCTATTATCAATGGTTGGTCAGCGGCCGCAAGAGCGACCTCAATTTTGCTTTGTCTGTTCATGGGAGCTTGTAATATTTTTCTTTTTAGATATTGCTTTACATAGTGTTAGAAGTATATTTTACAGTGTTTTCTCTTGCTTGTTGTCAGGCCATTTCTGAGTTAAGGTAAAATGTTGAATGCTGGCAGAGCTTGTCTGCAGCAGAAACCTTAACACGATGGTAACTCCAGGCAAGGGAATTTGCATGTTCGCCGGTAATAATTCAATTGCGTCGCAGATGGGAGGTTCAGTCCGGTTAATCGTTGCCGGTCTGTTCTTGTCCGTGGCTGGTGCCGCATCTCTCCAGCCATCGGATCAGTCCGAGAGGGTTAGTTCACCTCAGATTCAGCCAAGCGAGAATGACAAAGCGGATACTGACCGTCACATTGCGCGTCTTGGTGAGGTCAATACCAATGAGTGGGAGCTGGATCTTGCGCTGCCCCCTGAGACATCATTCGCCTCGTCAGCCGATGCTGATTTGGCCCTGCCTGACGAAAAGCAGCAACAAAAGCTGCAACGACTGATTTCAGATTTGGCTTCCAGTCCCGAGGACACCACTACACTGGCAGAATTAGATACTCTGCTGACAGAAGTACTGGGTCAGGTCAGTCATTTGATTGAAGTGGGTGCGTATCAGGGTGCTGCAGGGCTATTGGCAGTGATTCAGTCCATCGACCCAAACCTTAATGGATTCAAGACCACACAAAAGCGTCTGCTCGATTTGAAGCAGGCAGACGTCTTAATGGAAGCCGCACAGACGGCAATTGAAGCCCGGAAATTTGTTGATCCGGCAGGCGACAACGCCGTTTACTACTTCAATAAAACCTTGCAAATAGATCCACAGAGCCAGCTGGCGCAACAGGGCCTGAAACGTGTCCAGGACGTTCTGGTGCAACTGGCGCTGGATTCGGCCAGGGAGCTGGATTTTGAAATGGCTGATGCGTGGCTGGTGCAGGCCGGTACCGTGCCGGATCAGCAAAAACTGGTTTTGGATGCGCGTGCTGAGGTGGCAAGAATCCAACTTGAACGGGCAATGGAATTGGAGCTATTGGCAACAGCGGCCATGGAGTCTGGTAATTTCGACCTTGCCGAATTTCATCTTATTGACCTGGTCGCCCTGGGAGGGCAGGAACATAGGATTAAGTCATTAAGGCAAATCCTAAGGGAAACACGCTACTACAGTGGATTTGAACCGGGTCAGGTTTTTAGCGATCCTTTCCTGCGTTCGCAGGACAAGGGACCAGAGGTCGTCATCATAGCTGCCGGCAGTTTTTTGATGGGCTCGCCAGAGAAGTCTGCGAGCGCGGATGCCAGTGAGCGACCACGACACCGGGTAACCATGAGGCGCGGTTTTGCCCTGGGTGTAAGGGAAGTGACGGTTGCGGAATTTCGTCTTTTTGTTGAGCGTAGCGGTCACCAGACAGCTGCAGATCATGCAGGTAGTTCAACTGTTTACGATGAAGTGGGTGGTCGCCTCAACACACGTGTATGGGTCAACTGGGAACATGATTACCGTGGTAAAAAAGCCGGGCCGGGAGCCCCTGTGTTGCATATTGATTGGCATGATGCCAAGGCCTATGTGGCGTGGTTGGCGCGAGAAACGGGGAAGCGTTATCGTCTACCCACCGAAGCTGAGTACGAATTTGTGGCCAGGGCCGGTGGTAACGACACCTATTGGTGGGGTGAGGGCTCACCAGCAGAAGTGGTCGAAAACCTTAAAGGAGAGAGAGACAAGTCTCCCAATAAGCGACGCTGGACCACTGCATTTCGAAGGTATGGCGATACCTTTTGGGGCCCGGCACCGGCAGGATCTTTTGCTGACAGCCCAGATAGACATCCCATGGGTGTCCACGATATTGCAGGTAATGTCAGTGAATGGACAGAAGATTGTTGGCATCAAAATTACATCCAGGCACCCGTAGATGGTTCTGCCTGGGTTAACCCCGGTTGTAAGCGCACCGTCGTTAGGGGAGGGTATTGGGGCAGTGCGCCGGCGCAAAGCCGTGCAGCATTCCGAATATCTGCTAAACAGGAGACCTTTGGGCCGGTAGTAGGTATTCGCATCGCACGGGACCTGTAGCCGGCACATCGAGCCGAACAGCACAGCTTCCCGGCTTACTGATGAAGCTGCCTAAGGTCCTTCTTCCGGCTTGGTCTGAAATAGGGTATTGATAATCAGGGCCAGGTTTGAGGCTCCCGTAGTAATTTGCTGTTGCAGCAAGACCCAGCTTCTGAGACTGTAATCGTTGCTGATTTTATTACCCGTCTTGTAAATCTGTTGCTCGACCAAAGCATGTGATTTTTCAGTCCAGTCATTCACCATGGAAGGTGTCCAGGAACTGGCCTGGATCCTCAGGTCTTTGTCCAGCAAGTCAACCAGGGTTCGCCAGTCATCGGCGTATTTCTTAATCAGCGTGCTGTCCCAAAATGTATGCAGGTTTGACTCGTGATGCTCAAACGTAATCCTGAAATCGTTTCCCCCCCGGTCACTTGCGTAACCTGCGTGCAATGGTTGGTGCAGGTCGGCCACAAGGTGGCATACCCAGTTGAAGGCACGTCGACGTTTGATCTTACTTTCGTGTGGGTTTCCCAACTCCCTGGCATACCGCTTGATGGCTTCTGTATTACAAAGTTTTTCAGGACAGTCACGCGGTTGTGAGTATTGGGTTTCACCGGGTGGGATGTTGATGTAATGCAGCGGACTGGTCCACGCCCACCGCTTCGTCTCACGTATTTTATCAGGCCAGTTACAGGACTCAATCATGGTTCGTGGGCCGACCGAGCCCAACAGCGCGGTGAGTTTGTGTTTCGCCTCGGGATGCAGCTGTGTCATTGCGAGAATCCCCACGCCACTGTGACCATCCGGTCCCCAGGCAAACGAGGTCTGGCTGAAAGCGACAACAATGCAAAGGCCCAGCCATTGTGCCCTGATTCGACCAAACAGGCTAGTTGTGGCCTCTGGCAGGTATTGTAAGGAAGGGGTTAAGTCGGTATTTGAAGGCACGTCCTAATTTAGCACAGGGGTGATAGGCGGACCACAATGAGTCGAAGCAACCTGACCTAGGTCCATAAAGCATGTTGTGGGATGGAGGATGGCCGTCACCAAATAACTGAATCCGCTCAATTGCAGCTACTCAATCATGGTTTGTGGGCCCATGTCGAAAACCTACCAAAACCTGGCGGTTATGGAATTATGTTCATCCCCCTACCATTTGACCTACATCAACGCGTATTTTTGTGTTGCAGCGTACAATCGGCTGCCATAACAGTATGAAGTTGTTGCCTGGAAACTTTCGGACACCCAAATCGCTGACCATTCTAGGTGGCGCATCGGCGGCGTTCCTTGGCGTGTCGGTCTTGTTGGGCTGGTATACACAAAACGTAGCACTGATCCAGGTTTCGGCAACCTTTGTACCCATGCAGTTTAATACTGCCCTATGTTTCTTGTTTAGCGGGCTGGGGCTACTTGTTGTCACCATAGGGCATCATCGCACAGGTCTGTTCCTTGGCATTTTGGTGATGTTCAGCGGGCTGTTGACGCTTGCACAGTATCTGTTTGGAATTGATTTTGGCATCGACCAGCTTCTGATGCGCCATTACATCATGGTCGAAACCTCGCACCCAGGCCGTATGGCGCCCAACACAGCCCTGTGTTTCGCACTGGTGGGTGCGGCTTTAACCGTGGCTGGTGGCATGCCTAAAGAGCCGAAATGCTCCGTGCACATCGCTACACTGGGGTCATTGGCATTTGCCCTGGGGGCAATCGCCCTGATGGGTTATGCGGTTGGTCTGGAAGCGGCCTACGGTTGGGGGGAATTGACCCACATGGCAGTGCATACGGCGGCTGGCTTTATCGTTCTTGGAGTGGCTGTTGTCAGCCTTGCCTGGCACCGAAGTATTTTCATCTTTTCTTACTTACCGACTTGGTTTCCGGTGCCGGTTGGTATTGGCGTCGCGACGATTATGACAGCCTTGTGGCAGGCGCTCGATTCTCAAGAGACTCAAACGGTTGCACATTACGGCCACCCCCTGCCAGCCGCGTACATCGACGAAGTGCTGTTGGTGGTCGGCATCGTGCTTGCTTTAGTGCTTTCGCTGACTGTGTTTCTCGCCCAATCAGCCAGATCCAGGGGGCAGGAAGCCCTGGCAGCAAATCGCGAACTGGCAGACGAAATTGACAAGCACAAGCAAGCCGATAAGGAGTTAAGAGAGAGCAAGGAAAAATTCTTCAAAGCGTTTCATTCTCACCCCATCCCGATGCAGATCCTAAACCTTGAGAGCGGTGAAAGACTGGAGATCAATAAACGCTGCCTTGATCTGTACGAGGTCGAGAATCTGGCCGAGCTCAACAAGAGTATTTTTAAAAGTAACAATTGGGTCGATGCCGGTGCGCAGTCGGAATCGATCCGGCGATTGCTTGATGAAGGGACTCTGCATGACTATCCGATCGAGATCTTATCCAAATCCAAGGAGGTCAGACACCTGCGTGCGCACGCCTCCTTGCTTACACTGGGTGAAGGCCGGACGGCTGTTGTTTCTTATGTAGATGTCACCCAGCGCAAGTTGGCAGATGCCGAGCTTGAAAACTACCGTAATCGTCTTGAGGAGCAAGTCGCGGAACGCACTGGGGAGCTGACTGAAGCGAGAGCTAACCTGCAAATCGTTAATCAAGCCTTGCTGGACAGTGAAGCACAATTCAAAAGGGCTGCCAAGGCCACCCGACTCGGTCATTGGTATCTGGACAAATCGAAAGGTGAATATACAACCATCTCCGAGGAATACGCAAGTATCCATGGCTACACGGTGGATGAGTTTTTGCAACGCTACCGGATACAGGAAGACGATTTTGAAACCATTCATCCGGAGGATCGTGCGCGTGTACAGGCGCTTTATGACCAGGAAGATTCCGCAGAATTGGAGTTTCGAATTATTTGCAGGGATGGCAGTGTGAAGTACGTGCGCGAGTCCTACAAGGAGGTTCTAAATAATGAAGGTGAGTCTGTGGGAGAAACGGGTACCTTCCAGGACATCAGCGAGAGTAAGCTGGCCGAGTTCGAATTACACGCCGCCAAGGCGGCTGCTGAGGCAGCCAGCAAGGCAAAAAGCGCCTTTTTAGCCAATATGAGCCATGAGATCCGTACGCCAATGAATGCCATTATCGGGCTCACTCATTTGCTGCAACGAGACCACCTGACCGAGAAGCAGACCAAGCAGTTGGTCAAGATCGATAGCTCAGCCACCCACCTGCTGGCGATTCTCAATGATGTGCTGGATCTTTCCAAGATCGAGGCCGGCAAGTTGAGTCTGGAACAAACAGATTTTCAGCTGAGTACGATATTCGATCATATCCAGTCACTGTTCACAGGCCAGGCCAGAGACAAGCGTTTGAGCATTGAAGTGGACCGGAACGACGTACCAATCTGGTTGCGGGGTGACCCCACGCGTCTGCGCCAGGCCCTGCTCAACTTTGTCGGCAATGCGGTCAAGTTTAGTGAGCAAGGAAAGATCCTGCTACGTGCCTTGCTGTTGGAAGAGCAAGACGATGAGTTACTGGTCCGGTTCGAGGTGCAGGATTCAGGGATTGGCATCAGTGCTGAGAGTCAAGCCGAATTATTCAAGGCCTTTGAGCAGGCCGATGCCTCCACCACGCGTAAA
>JAJFLB010000022.1 GCA_021772915.1 Gammaproteobacteria bacterium
TCTCGAAAAAGCTTGCTGCATGGGAGGATTTCTACAACCTCAATCGGCCTCATGGCGCCCATGAGGGACAGGCGCCCTACGAGGCCCTCAAGACCTTACTTATGAACCCTGGAAGTGTCTCGGTTGGTTGACAACACTACAGAATGACGCCAAGCAATCGCCGGTTCTCAATGGCTCGATCTGATAGCGGCTTGTGAAACCATTGGTAATACCCAGCTCTGGCAACCTTGAGAACTCGATACATTGTGGCAATGCCAAACTGCTGCCGTTGTTCAAGCATAAATTGGTACTTCACTCGGGCTCCCTTGCAAAGTACCTTACTGTAGGTTCAACCGGTCAAAGCAACAGCCAACTCCTCAGCCTGACCATCAGTCCTATCTGGAGTAACCGCATTTACCCATTTATATAAACTGTGCTTTGAAACACCAAGACGCTGTGCAATTTCGGCGACCGAATAACCTCTTTCAACAACTTGGCGAACTGCTTCGCTCTTAAATTCCGGGGTATATCGTTTACCACTCATATGACTTTCTCCTATGCTCAAATAATAGCGTGGAGTTGTCTGTTTTAGTGGGGACAGTCCATTGTAACGCTCTCAGGTCTATAGGATACTAGGGGCTTGCCAACACTTTAGTTCAGTTGGCCGACAATAAATCGAAAGTATAAAATTTCTAGTGTAGAATCTTTATCGAATCAAAACTAGACGCGACCAAATAGACTTGGGATATTTTGTGAAAGCCTATATTGTTATCTATCAAGGTGATAGTTGTGGTACCGACAATGATAGCATTGCCGCGGCCCTTGCTGAATTCCCAAGTCATTGGAAAATCCGCTTGGGCACTTGGTTTCTGTACACTGACAAGTCTGCTCAAGAATTAACTTCTGAACTTGAAAGGCATGTTTGTCAGGGGGGAACGCTTTTTGTCTCTAGATTGAGTGAGGATTCATATTGGACAGGATATCCGAGAAGCATGAACAGCTGGATGCGAAGCAGATTATGGTAGTATAGAATTTGTATCGAAATGTATTTAAGGTGTGAAAAACGTAACAAAAGACAAAGCCCATATCACCATATTAAAGTATCAGGATGCTCTACTGTGGCGGCTCTGTTCTGTGAGCACAGATTACCTTTGACGCATTTGACCGAGTTGGAGAATAACCAATTATTTTAAAAAAACGAAAGGTCGAATCCATTCTCAGCACCATTATTATCGAGCTCAGGACGATCATCGCCTAGATAGAGGATCAACTGGTTCCATTCGTTATGCAGATTGAGTTTAACGAACAACCGCGTTTTTGGGAAATGGTTTGAACTCGTCTGAGTTCACCAATAATTCACTGTCAGCGTTAGAAATCGTCTCCGGACGATGCGCTATCATCAAGATGGTGATATTTAGTTCTTTGAGGTTTTGCAAAATTTGTACTTCAGTATTTCGATCAAGAAAACTTGTAAATTCGTCCAAAAATAGCATACTAGGCTCCCGGTACAGTGCCCGTGCAAGCATTAATCTTTGGCGTTGCCCGGCAGAAAGTGTCGAACCTGCATCGCCGGTAAGAGTGTAATAAGCCATTGGCATCGACTCAATATCACCGCGAATACATGCTGTCCCGCACACGTGCCTTACACGTTCTATATTCACTTGCTCCCCCACGGGAACAATATTATCTACAATACGCCCGGCAAATAGCCAGTCATCCTGCAACACAACGCCTACTTGCTCACGTAACCAGTGCCAATTTGTGTGTCCAAGTGGAATTTCTCCGATCGAAATAGATCCTTTTGTCGCCGGAAGGAGTCCAAGCAAGATCTTAAAAAGTGTTGTCTTTCCACACCCACTCTTCCCGACAATGGCGACAGTTTTTCCTTGTTCAATAGTGAATGACATATTGTTGAAAACCCAGGGGTCATCTTCCGAATATCTAAAACCAAGATTTTCAACAATAATTGCCCCCGAAGGGTTTGATAATCCAGTTTCAATATTTGCCAGCGTCAAATCCTTTTGCTCGGTAGTGAGTACCGCGATCCTACCTAGATGCATTCGTAATAGTGAAAAATCTAAAAAACTGTGTGCAATACTATATCCTGCTGACACAAATTGAGACTTAAACGCTACAAAAGCTAATAGCATTCCAATAGTCAGATCGCCCTTCATCACTAAAAAGAAACCTATTGTCAATACGGCAAGATTCTCTGTAGAGGTAAATGCCAATTGAACAGCAGAACTTACAGTATAAGTTCTTTCCTTTCTCATCCCCGCATTTACGCTGTCAATCGTCGTATTAGTGGCAATCATTTCTCGATCAGATTCCAGTCCTGACAGTCTAATTGTCGCTATTCCGCGCACAATTTCGAGGATTTTAGCTTGCGCTCGTGCGCCAGCTACGATTTCCTCTTCCGATTCTTTGAAGTAATGCCGTGATAACCAATATTGTATTGGAAGAAATGCTCCTAAAAACGAGATAGAAAGGATAGTGAGTAAACTGTTGTAATAAAGCATCAATGTTCCAGTCACAATCAAAGCTACGATGTTGATCGTAAACTGAAACAAAGTATTCAATGCGGCTCTTCGAACGGTGTCAATTGAAGAGAATCGAGAAACGACATCTCCTAAGTGGCGTTTTGCGAAAAACTCAGGCGGAATCCGCACTGTATGCCCGATCAACTTACTAATCCAGTGAATCTGCAAGAATGCACCTATTCTTGCCAAAACGAATCCTCGAAAAGCCATTATTGCAGCTTGCAATAGAACAATAACCACGAGCCCTACGGTTATGATTAGCAAAAGTTTAGTATCGTGAAGCGGAAGGATCGTATCTACGCCTACCTGTACAAGTAATGGAGGAACTAGCCCTAAAGCTTGGAAAAGCACTGCAACAATCAATATAATCAAAGTATTGCTTATAATTCCTTGCTTTGGAATTGCAAAAAAACCAAGATTCAAGTTGCCAGCAACACGTGGCTTTACCCGTACCGTCTCGGGAGATAGTTCGAGCACCACTCCTGTAAATTGACGGCCAAAGATCTCCATCGACATCTTCTTTTTTCCGACGGCCGGATCGAGTATTTCAATGGTGCCATTCTTTACTCTTGTAACAACTACAAAATGATTGAATTGCCAATGGACAATTACAGGATTTTTTATATTATTGAAGTACTCAAGATCCGTTCTTATCGGTCTAGTGTTGAGTCCGAGGTCATTGCATATTTGCACTAATCTCTTGAGTGAAATTCCTCTTGAAGAGGCACCATATTGTCTGCGAAGTTCAGCGGGGGATATATGATGTCCATGATATGCGAGTACCATTGCAATACACGCCAATCCACAATCACTTGCTTGAGATTGCATGTGTAAAGGGGTTTTTGATTTTTTGAGTCCAAACACTTTAGTTTCAGGTTTCGCTCATTGTTGCCAGTCTACGAATTGGCGACAGTAAGAACTGAAAAACCGACAACCTATCTACTTCAATGTAAGCCCTGACACCACTACCAAGCAAGGGGCACAACTTATTCTTTGTTTGAGGCATACACCGTTCTAAGGGTTCTGCAATTAGCCTAACCCCGTTTTCTGTCTGTAAATTACCGTCACTTAATGGAAAAGCACTTAATGCGATGGAAACAACTTTCCCTTCAAAAGTCCCATATCTACTAGATGGAAACATTTCGTATTCAAGAAACAATTTGTCCCCAATTTCAACCTTTGCCGCTCCATCATTCAACACTACCAACTCAATTTGGAGAGAATAATCATCTGCCAAAACAACACCAAATACTTCTCCTTGTTTAACAATATCACCTGGGGATACATTTATAGACGCAAGTGAGCCCCTTATTGCTGAAGAAATTACATGCTCATATGAAACTCTTGTTTCTAAAAGCATTTTTGTTAATGATCCCAGTTGTGATTCAATTGCCTCTTTCGCAGATTCATGCACAAGTTTGTCTGAATTATGTCGGACACTTGCATTCGTACCCTCTTGTTCCAGAAAAAGTTGTTGTGACCTAGCTTGGGCAACCTTTATCTCTGCGTCGATTATCCTGAGCCTCGCACTATCCAGTTCCAATTTGCTAACTGCACCAGTTTTTGTTAGTGAAGAAAGTGTCTCATGCTCAATTACAAGTTGTTCATGCAGAGACTTTGTACCTTCGAAAACATTGTTGTTCGATGCCCGAATTTGTTGTTGTAGTTTTTCTTGGTTTTTGCGCAGTGCTACAGTTCCTTGCCATCGATTTTCCTCTAACTTCAGACTTTCTCTAAGCGTTCCTATTCTCGACTGAAAATTAGAAATTATTTGGGAATCGACGGATTTACCATCCTTACTTTGTCTTTCAAAAGTTATTCTTGCAATTGGTTCACCAGGCTCGACAGATTGTCCTTGAGTCACGTATATCTCGGACAAAACACCAAAATATTTCGGTGCCAGGAAATCCACTCCACTTGAAGCGGAAACAGTACCACTTGCCAATACACGAATTGGTATCTCAATGTAGACACTCATTAATGTCAAACATGTCACGAAGAAGCATATCAATACCGCAATTACACGTTGTGATTTATTGAGATAGTCAATTCGAGTAACACCAGAAATTTCGTTGGCATAGTCGATTGCTTGTTGTCGAAATGTTGACTGTAGATTGTTGTTACTCAAAACTAACCCAAATTGAAGAAGTGGATGCTTTTCATACTTCGCAATTTGCAAAACAGCACTGAAGCACTTTGATCAAATGCTGTTACTGACTAGTCAAGTACAGCTTGAATAGTCAGATTCTGATAGGCATACGAGAAGCTCAAACTCCTCGGGCGGATTATTTCTGATGGTATCAAGGGTGTACGGCAAAACTCCTATCAAGCCTTGGTCGTAGTTGAGCTCTACTTCTGGTATTCGCCGTGTATCTTTGTATTCTCGGCTCTTATGCAAGCCTACAGCTTCAATTGTTGGGTCTATAATTCTCTGAATGAGGATTGCCTTCAACAGATTCATAGTTATACCTGGATGTACTCCATCTGGTGCAAGCCACTTCAGGTGTGGTGCAATCTTGCGGCCATAAATTTGCCTGTTCGCTAATGGGAGATACAAATCAAATCCCACCTTTTCCGCAACATAGGACTCTCCAGCTTCTAAGGCCTCGGCTACCTGAGCGTACAGTTGTGTGGTCCCTAGCATTATGCTCTTAACATGCGGATTAACTTCACGAGCTTCACCAATGATCATTTCATGGGCCTTTAATGACTGCTTGCAGCGCTCAGTTTCACGGCCATGCAGGCTGGCGCCACACAAAAGAAGTCCTCCTTGTTCTTGAACAAAAACAAAATCGTATGAGGTTTTAGAAAGGTTGGACAAAAAACCTTGACTCATAACTGCATTGATCAAAGTTCCACCGGGCTTAAATCTACCCTCTATACGTGTTATTTCAAAATTTGAGTCCTTGTTGAGAACGGATAACAAATAAGGCGTACCATAGTAGTAAGTAAGACTATTGCCAACAAATAACACTGAAACACCGTTAGCGCTTCTGGCATCATTGCAACCGCTTAATAATAAAATCAGTAGGGAGGTGCTTAGCAAATTATACCTAGACATAATTGAGTGCTCCTGTAAGTACAACTTCTAATAATCCAGCGGTTTATTGGTAAAAAGTTATTTTTTGTCTAAGAAACTGGAACACCAAGAAAGAATACTTGGTGCTCCGGTATCTTCTGACTTAAACACTGAGGGCTACCACCCACCACTACACCCTTGTGGACTGTAGTCCTCGTAAGTGTCTAAATCGCAGCTGTAGTTGTCCGACGCTCCGCAGACAGACCATCCAGTACCGCACGCACCTGTGATGAGATCCATTTCTAATGGATCTAGTTCTCGAGCTAGTTTTCGCGCAAGAATCCTTTCATTTGATTGGGTTTCCGGCTTCTTCATTGCGTTTGCTCCTTATTTAAAGTGTAATGCCGGAATTAACAAAGGCCCGACATATGCCTCCTTAAACTTAGTTGTTCATTCTACGATCTCGAATGGGTTGGGAAGCAACCCTTTAGCTAGATTTTCTTCATATGCTTCAGCAAACGAAACCCCTTCCTCCGTAAGCATAAAATTCTTAAATCTCACATCAATTTGACTATCATCGTATTCAAATGCTGGATCACCAGAAATAAGAAATTTTGCGAAAGCGTCTAGTATTGACATATCAGGAATTTCACTTTCAAGAAAAAGGAACTGCCCAGACTCATTTACTTCTAAGAAATAATGGTTACCGTTCTTACAAACAGCGATATCTATCGCAGCGTATGCAAGGCCAAGCAATTTTAAATACTTAAACAGTTTCTCTCTTAACACTCCATCCAGCTCATACTTTTCCGACCGGACGTCGAAGCACTTAATGTCTACTGCCGCTACCTGTCTTCTAGTTCTCTCGATAGGAGTACGCTTGATGCAAAAAATATTGTGCCCAAATAGAATCACTCTAACCTCGAAATCGATATCAAGGCTTTCTTGAAAAATCATTGGGCTGGCGGCAATAGATTCCGCATTTAAGATGTGATCTTCTTCAACGTTTGAGGTAAACAAGAAGTTCCTTACTCCATCTGCCTGTGTCCAAACGGCAGGGATTTGTGACTTTGCAACTATCGAATTGTTGTTTTCGTGAAAAAATTTTGAGACATCTTTCTGAGAGTTTGAAATTAGCGTTTTTGGAATTTTCAAGCCTAATTGTCTTGCCAAATAAAGCTGCAAAAGCTTTTCATCTGCTCGTCTCCGGATAGTTGGCGAGTTGACCACCAAAGCACCTTCATTTTGATTGGTAATACAGTCAACAACTCCAGACAGTAGAAAAGCCGACTCGCTGAATGCGGTATTTGTATCGGCATCATGTAACCGCTTTGAGATTTTTGGGCTCCCACCTCGCCGATTCCAAATCGACAAATATTGATTTGGTTCGAAAGTGATTTCAGATTGCTTGTTTCTTAAATCTATATCTTTGCAGTTGAGCGATACGGAAATTTCATCATCAATTGGAAACAAGCTGCGCTGCCACCATGTGGTCGAGAATCCTAATGATTCTATGGCCCATTTGACAGCAATGCCATGTAAATCCATATTCTCCGACATAATCAGGACGGATTTGTTCTTCAGTAGATTATTGATTTCAAACCCTCTAGTGTCCACATGGTTTATTCGAAATTCACTGCTTGACACTTACTATAACTGTACGTCATCAGAGCATTGGCACCACTTGGCCCAATATCTACAAGATACTTTATCTGCTAATACCTTCTTACCATAGCTGTTATATAGGTGAGGGAAGTGGGGAGAATCTCTCACTTAGGCCAAAATCTGAATAGCCCTCCGGCAGGATTGCGTTGCCTTTTTGCCATTTGCTAGTGTTGTAGGAGTACCATACCTGTTGAGACACTTTAGAGTTAGAATCCTCTGACTTCGGGAGGGGTCACTGTGAACAAGGAAGCACGTGCTTATTGTCTGCTTCAGAGAAAGATTGCAGCCATAGAATATGCGGAAAAGTGGGGA
>JAJFLB010000023.1 GCA_021772915.1 Gammaproteobacteria bacterium
TGGTCAGTCAGGGTTACGATCCAGTTGAACGGCCCCATCGTACCGATCACCGGCAAGCCACGGTTTGCCTTGAACGCTGCACCATTAAACCCAAGCTCTTCATTGCTCAAGTCAGCGCCGAAAGACATGATGTGTGGCGAAAGGCTAACGATGCTATCCGAGCGTTCTACGTACATGTGGTTCCAACGAGAAATCATGTAGGAGACACCGGGTTTGTCGGGGGTACTGAAACGCTTTGAAGCCAATCCGGCATTGATAAACTCATTGATTTCACCGTCTGCGGCACCCTTTAAAATCAACACATCGCTATCCAGGTACGCTTGCATGATGGTCTGCGTAAGATGCCGGTCGAAGCACGCCGGTATATAGCTCTCCGGGTGATTGCGTGAAACCATGCAGGCCCAACCATTGGACCCGTCCCTGGTTCGTTCGTAACCCTCGTCCTTGAGGACATAAACACTTGATTCATCTCGTAAATGAATGGGTATTGCACTCAAAGCCAGCGCCGTTTCACAGCTCTCGGTCAATAGTTTTATCTTCGCTGGGCTCGCAGCCTGTGCCATTGGCGGCAGTGTCAATAGGGCAAAAACCAGGACCAGTTTTCTGTAGGGATATGTCATGCCGGACTCCATTGTCAATCGGGAATACAGGCATCATGATGCCAAGCTGTGCGGGGAAAACAAGGACCAGTACGGGCTGGAAAATCCATCTAACTGTAACCTGTGTGTGCAATGCCTGTGATCAGGCCATTCCCCCGATCAAGCGTCCGACAAGGCGAAGCTTTTTCTCGACCAAAGCACTCCAGCGACCGCCCCAACCAATGCGGAGCCGCTGCCTGAAAGACGGATTTTGCCCAAACATATTGCCATCGCCCAACGCGATGCCTTGTTTGGCAGCCAGTTGACACAGCGTCGTGCTGTCCACCCCAGGCGGTAAATGAACCCAAAGCAGGAATCCACCAGTTGGCTTATGTATCTTAACCAGGTTCCCGGATCCCCGGGCCAACACCGCGAGCATGGAATTCATGTTTTCTTCATGGATTGGAGTGGTTGCGAGCACATGCCGCGCGTATCGCCGTCCTTCCAGCATTTCGGCACAAACCAGTTGAGCCAGTGCGTTGCCACCCAGGTTGAGGTCGTACTTCAGGCGCTTGATCGACGTAAGATAAGGCTCAGGGGCCGACAACCAGCCAACCCTGAGACTTGCTGCCAGGGTTTTGGAAAAAGAACCGCAGTAGATGATTCTTCCTGAGCCTGTCAGTGATAAACCGGAACGCGGTCTGCCTTCTTTGTAAACCAGGTCATGATTTGTATCATCCTCGATAAGTACCAGATCGTGACGTTGGGCAAGATTGACGATTTCTTCGAGGTGATCCGCAGGCATGGTGGCACCGGCTGGGTTGCTCGCGTTCGGCGCATAATACACGGCCCTGACGGCCTGTTTTTTTAGGACCGTAGCGAGTATGTCGAGTTTGATTCCGGTTTTTGCTGACGATGGTATTTCCAGCACGTTCAATTGCAGCGAGTTACAGATGTGGTAAAACCCGGGGTAGGTGGGCGATTCACATGCAACCAGATCGCCGGGCCGGGTAACAGCCCTGAGGGCCAGCCACAGTGCTTCGTGACAGCCGTTTGTTACTACGAGGTTTTCGTAACCGCAGACAGAACCCCGGCTGACCATTAACCCATGCAAGGCATCGATTAACCGGGATGATCCTACCGGCGGTGGATAGGCAAACGGTACATTATCCTCGCGTAAGATCTTTCGCATAATTCGCCGGATCTGCTCGCTTGGAATAAGACTTTGCCGTAATTCCGCAAGGCCAAATTGGGTTTTCTCCGGCCCGGGTGAAGCACTCAGAAGCTGGAACATTTCATCCGAATACGCGGCAGTATATGGGCCAATGGCACACTCAGGTTTCGGCCTTGTGTCCTTGTTAGCTGATACGAAGAACCCCGACCGTTCCCGGGAATAAATCAACCCCCCTGCTTCCAGCCGTCTATAGGCTGCCAAAACCGTATTCTTGCTAATTGATCTCGAATCGCTTATCTGACGCACGGATGGCATTCGGGTTTCGAAGGGCAATTGTCCCCGTACAATCGCATCGCGAAACTCCCTGTACAGAACCGTGTATTTTGCTTCAGCGCACACTCTGAAAACCTGCCTTGAGTGGAAATGTTTAACCTTCAGCCAGTGATAAAACTCGGTTGACTACGTGTCTGATTCAAGTTTGACGACTGTATGAGTCGCTGTCACATACAAATCGGTAACCTGCAGGCATGTTGAGATAAACAGCAATTAGAGCGCACCGGGAGGGTAGGTAGCATTAAAGCAATATCGCCAGTATCCTGCACATATTGAGGTATTGTCACGTTGACGAGGCTGAGTTGTCGATGACCACTGACAGTACACTGAGAAATAACTTATTCTTGTACGACATACTTACCCCACCCGGGTGATTGCAGAGCACAGCACGAATATTGATGGAGAGCATTTCGCGTTCCGCCGAGTTGATTGGTTTGAGAAGTCGGCGTTTCATTTTTGGCTCGCCATAATTAGTATGCTGATACTGCTCACCTATCCAATACTGAGAACCGCTGTATTCGTAGTACGAAAATTGCGAAAGTCCACGAAGGTTCTTCGGGACGATGAGCTGCGCCTTGTCCGAACGGGCCATGTTATCGCTGGTGCTTCTTATTTGTTGCTCATGTCGGCGATTGCTTGTCTGGCAAACGTGCGCGATCTAATTTTCGGGCCGACACCGGCGTTGTATATGGTGTCCGCGTCTGCAATTGTTTTTGTAGGTTCGACAATTTACGGGGCATGGCAATTGGTCGCCGCTTGGTCAGGCGTCAGGGGCTCCACTTTTCCGAAAGTCCATTTGTCTGTAATCATCGTCGCAGGTTCAGTGATTGCAGTTCTTCTAATGTGGTATCAGATAACTGGTTTTAGATATTGAATTTCTATTGAGCTGAAAATTCAGCTTCAGTGCTGGCTGGCAACAACATTTAAATTTCTTCCAGTGTGAATTGGCATGGGCGCTTGACCCGGTTTTGGAGCCGATTCATCTTGCGAGTTATTGGCTCTTTGTGTCGACGGGGGTCAATTTTCAGTGCAAGTACCGGGTCAATATTCGGTGCAAATCAACAACTGAGATCTACTGAGTGCTCACCACGCTGGAAGCGCCCGGGGTATCTAAAAAGACCCGAAGGATCCGAGCAATTCGAGAGAATCAGGCAGTCCAGTCATTTGGTCGTTGCCAGCGGTGACCGAATAGTCGCAATCGCGACGGAACACCGGGAACCCACTGAGTTTGGGATGTCTAATCCCGTGACGTTTCGATCTATTTGTCAGGTTCCCGCATTGGTAACCATTTGATGAGTTTCGCAAACAGGCTTCGGGGTTTAACCGGTTTGGCGATAAAGTCATTCATACCGGCTTCCAGGCAAGCTTGACGATCCTCTGCAAACACGTTGGCGGTCATCGCCAGGATCGGAAGGTCTGTGTTTTCCGAGCGAATCACGCGGGCTGCCTCCAGACCATCCATAACCGGCATCTGGACATCCATCAAAACCAGCGCATAAGAACCGTCAGCAACCATCGCCACCGCCTCAGCACCATCTTGCGCGGTATCTATCACCAGTCCCACGCCACTAAGCAGTGCTACTGCTACTTCACGGTTGATGGCATTGTCTTCGGCCAGTAGGATAAGGGCACCGGCATACTCGGTTCGCAATAAGGTCTTGGCATCCCTCATATCTTCAGCTTTGGCGATCGGCGTCTCCCCGTGACCACGACCCAACCTGGCGGTGAACCAGAAGGTGCTGCCGCTACCTAACTCACTTTCTGCTCCGACCTCTCCATCCATCAGCCGTGCCAAATGCTGGTTAATAGCCAGCCCCAACCCGGTGCCACCATATTTGCGCGTGGTGGTGACATCGGCCTGTTCAAAAGCTTCGAACAGATCTGTCAGTCGTTCGGGCGTTATACCCAAACCACTGTCCTGTACCTCGAAACGCACCAGTATCTCATTCTCTCCTTCTTCCAGTTTTTTGGCGCGCAGTGTAATTTTACCTCGCTCCGTGAATTTGACTGCGTTACTGACGTAGTTAATCAAGGCTTGGCGCAGTCGGGTCGGATCACCACGCAGCCGGCGTGGTACATCGTTTCTGTCCACTTCAATTTTTAGACTGGTGGACTTGGTCTGCTCCCTTAGCATTTCCAGGACTTGACCAAAAACGACATCCAGGTCGAAGTCTTTCTGTTCCAGGATCAGCATTCCAGCCTCGATCTTGGACAGATCCAAAATGTTATTGATAATGGAGAGCAGATGCTCGGCGGAGCTTTCAATCTTGGTTAGACGCTCCA
Organism: Gammaproteobacteria bacterium; assembly: GCA_021772915.1. Lineage (GTDB taxonomy): Bacteria > Pseudomonadota > Gammaproteobacteria > Xanthomonadales > SZUA-36 > SZUA-36. The sequence goes on from JAJFLB010000023.1 coordinate 4,369, forward strand.
CCTGTTCCGGTGTCAGATTGGCTTGATGCAGCAAATGGGTGAGTCCAACGATGGCGTTCATCGGCGTGCGGATCTCGTGACTCATATTGGCCAAAAAGGAGCTCTTGGCCAGGTTTGCGGCTTCGGCAACTTCTTTGGCCTTGCGCAGTTCGATTTCTGCCAGCTTACTATCGGTGATGTCCTGCAGGGTCCCTTTAGACTCAACAAGCGCGCCGGTGGTGTCATAGATGACCGCGTAGTATTCGCGCACATGGCGCACGCTTCCATCCCTGTGGACAACGCGAAAATCGAGTGTCGCGTCTTCGTCCGAATCATAGATTTCTTCTACTCTTGACCTGTCCTCCGGGTGTATCGTTTCAAAATCGCGTTCTAGATCACCGAGCTGCTCCATGAACTCATCGACCGTGTAGCCATGGATCCGCGCGTATTCATCTGACACGCTCAGGTATTGACCTGCAACTTCATCAGAATGCCAATGGCCGACATGGGCGAGCCGAGCTGATTCTCTGAATTGGGCCTCACTTTCTTCAAGTGCCTTCTGCGCCCGGCCTAAGGACGCCTGGCGTGCTAGTGCAGTATTGCGCAAAGTACTGCCTATCATCCCAAGCACTGTAAGACGGCCCAATGTGATTGTGAACCAAACCCAGACAAGAGCAATCTCGATCGGTTCTGAGTACGGGAGGTAGGGTGTAGTGTGCGAGAAATAGAGAATAGTACCCACGCCGACTGCCATCGCCGCAATCAGAAATGCAACCTGCCGCAGCCGCAACCTCAGGCTGGCGAAACCACCGGCGATGAAGAGTGCCGCGAATATCACAAACCCTACCGATGGAGCAGTCGCAAGGAGGACAAGCAGAATCACAGTTGCCACACTTGCTTGGGGGACTGCCATGTATCGATCGCGAAAACGTTCGCTGTATCCGGACAAAAGAAGGCAATAAAAGACTGCACTGCTTGCAACGCCGGCACCAATGTACAGGCCTGGAACCCAGTCAGGCACAACGTCAATCAACGCGTACACCGACAGAATTGCACCGTCAACGAGGTACGAAAATGCGGTTCCAGCTGCAAACCAAGAGCGAAACCTCCGCTGTCGGTGTATCTGTGCTTTGTCGATATTCCGGTCCACGTACTAACAAGCCTGCTCTGACACAAGGTTTAACGTAGCAAATACCCAGACCGTTGGGAATGACATATGTCAAGGGTAATAAGGAGCGACCCTGCACATTGGTGGTCCTTAGCCCAGCAACTGATGGGGCCGCTCCTGGCCGTTTCCAGCCTGTCATGCCATTGAATACTTCTCTAGGTGAACAGCCGCTTTGTGCTTGTGACTTCAAGCGGATCCTCACATACAATCTCTGATCTTCCTCATGAAGCATGCACGGGTGTGCTACAAATTGAAAACACCCTGGCGTAACGGCACGACCCACGTGATTTTTGAATCGTTGGATTTTATGTTCAGGACGAACGGTATGTCGCGGGCGCAGGAAGCGCAGGAGCGGCCCTCTCCAGGTTGATTGCCCTGGTTCCAAGCCCCAGAGTAAATCTCACCAGATTTCACGGTGTGTTCGCTCCCACGCTAAAGATATAACCACCCTTAATCGCCAGAAGACACTCCTGATCGAGGAGATCTGTTTAAGTCGTCAGGGCAGTTTATGGGGTCAGTCAGAATTGTCCAACCAGTTCAACATGATAGCCGCAGCTTCTTGCCAGGCTGGAACACCATTCTCAAATTGATATGCCTGCTCAATGGTGCTGTAACGGTTATCGCTATGGCCGATGTTGGCTCGCACGACCAGGGTGGCTGTGCCCGGCCGCAGCCGGTTGAGGGTGTCGACAATCAATTCGTGACCATGACGGGTTTCAAACTGGTCAAACGAATTGAAAATCACCAGCACACGGGCATCCAGACGTGCCCAGGCGTCAAGAAAGTTATGCTTTGCAGCCTGTTGATGCCATGCAAACGGGCGACCGTACTGGTCTTGTTCATTCAACCCCAGAGTGTCTTTTCGAACCCGGGCCATGTCCTCGTTGTCCCGGGCGATATCATCAGGGTGCCGCCCCGCAACGAGGTATTCATACTGGAACCTGATCCGCTGCAGGAATTGATCGTGAATATTTTCAGGTGTCACATCTGCAGGCCGTCGTTCAAGATAGATACGTTCAAAGTTCAACATCCGCTCAAGATAGGTCACGGCACCGCCACCCTGTACCATCACTCCGGCAATATTAAAACCCTTGTCTTGCAACCCCCTTGCCAGCAATGGAGCAGTGGTTGATCCCAGGCTGGAGCCATAGATGTAGACTCTTGACGCATCAATGCGATCATCCGCCAACAACTGCTCATAGGCGCTCATGTAATGTGCCAGCTCAGTATTGTAGTCAAGCTCCGCACAGGGGGCGCCCCCGCCTTCCTTCCGCGCATCTCGTTCAACCCTGATTAACGCCAACCCCGAGTTTCGTGCCAGTTGCGCCAGCAACTCACGCGCATTAGAACCTGGACGGTATTCGATAGATCCGCAGGACACCCATTGGGTAAACAACAATGGATGCAAGGCTGCAGATTCGCCCTGTGGGTTGGTGATAATGGCCGTGAGTTGAGTACCGTCAGCTACCTCAATGACCCGGTAATGAGAATCAACACCCGGTATCGATTCCTCCGCCAGAATTGCACTGCAGGAAAAAAGCAAAAAAACGAAGAACAATAAATGGTTAATAACGCGAGTATTCATTTCATTCAAACCTCTGTAGGACAAGTGGAAATGGGTAAAAGCAATTCTGTCAAATATTCGTCGCTGCTCCGTGCCAGCACGCTGGCTGGCAAGCGGTACTCCCCCTGATCGGCTCCAAAGCGGTAGTACACCTCACGCAATGGACCGTCGATGCGCAGACCCACCTGGGCAATCCACTCCTGCATCCGCTGCCTGAGGGTATCGGTTTGGCTGTAACTGCCTGAAAATACCACTGAACACGCCAGGTCATTACCTTCAACCAGTCGGGTCTTGAGCCCTATTGGCACGTCTTCTCTGACCGGGATACAAACTTCCATTCTTGCGCGTACGCCCGCCATGGGTAACTCATGAATTATCAGAAATGGAGGTGCATCCGAACGTGCTTCGAACCCAGCCACAGTGGTCTCAGCAGTCTCAAACATGGCTGTAATATCGATGTCAGGGCTGGGTATCTTTTCAACCAGCCCATGCACGTTCTGCTCCGGTATCGACGTCAGCTTGACCGCAGATAAAGTTTGCTCGTGCTCACCCCGTAGTGACTCCAGCAGCGTATCGACGGTTTGTAGTTGCTGATCAATGGACGCCCGATGTTCAAGCAGTTTTTCACGTTTGGCCGAGACCTGATTGAGTAGCTCTTCATTACCCATTTCGGAATTGAGTAGCTGCAAAATTTCACTGATGGAAAATCCGCCCGCGCGCAGATTGGTGATCGTGGCCAGCTCTCGGGTTTGTCCCACCTGGTAGTATCGATACCCACTATGTGGATCCACAAAGGAAGGATGTAAAAGGCCTTCGGCATCATAAAAACGCAATGCCTTTATCGAGACCCGACCAAGTTTTGCGAATTGCCCGATGCGAAGCAGATCATCCATGGTTGCTTACTATACGGTCTCCCGTTACGGGAGAGTCAATAGTCTCTGGTCTGAGAATACATTTGATGTTGGTTTTTCAATGTCCATCGTGTGCCATTCGCCACTTTTTACAAAAAAAACGCAATGACAAAGACAGACAGTGCTGACGAGCAGCGTATTAAATTTGCTTTTCTGAAAGTAATTTTTCAACTTCTGCCAGTTGGCGGGCTACCCAACGCCCCTTGGGGTCGATCTCCAGGGAGCGGCGAAGGGCGCCGGCGGCCAGTTCGATTTAACTAAATAATAAACCCAGAAAGACTGTCTGCTTTCTGGACCTGATAAAGGAACGGTAGACCTTTTCTCGTCTTGAGCGTGGAAATTAGCGTGAAATACCGATGTATCCGGTTAGACCTCAGTCTTGGACACTCAAAAATGATCTTGTGCCTGCCAGTCCGCCTGAAGGCTTGATATGAATAGCCGTTAATTACTCCAGGGTTTCTGGCTTTATAGCGTTTGAACCACTTACACTCTCGGGATCCACAGGGTTATTCAGGATTTGTCCGCCTGACCAGCCGCTGTTTTCGGTTGGTCCTTTTGGTCCAAGTTTCCCCGCCATCCATGGAGACTTCCATGGTAGCTTCGAACGAATTGGGCTCAATATTGATGTGGTGAAACCGCCCCCTTGGGTAGACCCCGTCGCGCATGGCCCTTGAGGTGAAGTTCATGACATATTCATCAAGATCGCCCGAAAGGATAAAGAGATCACCTTCCATTCCAACCGAGATTTCGTAAAAAACTTCCTTTTCCTTATCAAAGAACCGAATGGTCTTTCGAACCGGACCCTGATCCGGAATGATTGAAGTTACCAGAACTGAATCACCAAGGAAATATCCGGTGTGGTTTATTGCGTGGCTGGTTTCAATAACATCGCCGTCTTCATTGAGAATTTCATCATACACATCCCAGGTTCCCAAAAGGTAGTCGATGCGAATGCGGGCTTCTTCGGGCAAATCGGTTCCCTGGGCAGTGCCCGGCAAACTGAAGTTTAAGAAAAATAGAGTGGTTAACATCAGGCGCATGACAATTCCTTCAAACTATTGCAATCATATGAGTTTAATTTGTGACTTAAAGATGAACAAGGAACCCGGTCGACAAAACCAATCACTTCAGCGAAAACCAAAAACTTCAGATTGTTAGGGGGTTTTAAAGGATTTACTGCCCAGCTTCTGCACTATCTCAGCGTGAGAGTATGGTGACATTGATACTAAAAGTACTAACCCAAAAAATTTCATTTAATAACTCCTACTGCCTTGCAAAGAGTAACGAAATTAGCATCGAGCTCGCTTTCGCGTCCTGCCCACAGCTGACACTCTGCACGCGGTAGTCGAGCAACTGCGCGTCTTGGCCGTTGATGGATTCGACGGCTTTGAAGCAGGCGTCGATCGGGCCGTCTCCTTCGCACGTTTCCTCAATCGTGTCGCCGTTTCGCCCTTTTATAAGGAACTTGTCAGGCGGCATTTTGAATCTGTTGTTCTTTTTTTGGAATTCTTACAGGAGGCGGGGGTGTAGTGTTCACCTTCAGCATGGTGAGACTGTTTCTAATGATCAGTTTCATACATGGGTAGGTGCAGGCCAACCAGTTCGTTGTTCATTGCACAGTATCCTGAAAATATAAACGTGCGTCACCAGCAGCAACGGAACGATCATTGCAGGTATCCAAAAAGCCGCTCCCAAAGCGCCGTCCGGCGTATAGAGTATGCCCCGGGCAACGGCATTAAGCAGATCCGCCATCCCCCAAATGTTGAAAACCCAGACCGTTACAACGCCCCAGTCTCGGCTGAAATGCAGCATGATGAGCGCGGCGAACGCCATAAGGGCGGCTATAAGGTCTCCATACGCGGCGGCAACGGCGAAACGTGGATCGAGTACCTCAGCAGTAACACCAGGAATAAGAAACATCAGACCGATGTACCTGAAACAGTGGAGCAACAATAAAGGCCGTAGAGCCTCTTCAAACGATTGCTGCCTTAGGAGCGGGTAGGCATACCATTTGAAAACCAGAGACCAGGCGACGATTGCCATCGCCATACTTACCGGCAGAATCAGAATAATAGACATGGGCGCATCTCCTATAGTAACTTGTCATATGCAAGTAACTATAGCCAATAGACTTGCAATATGCAAGTCTATACTTCTATACTGTCGACACAATGAGCAAAAAAATACCGCATAAACTGATCCAACAGCGTTCGAACTGCCCAATCGCCACGGCACTGGATGTGGTTGGCGATAAATGGACTTTGCTGTTGATTAGGGATATCGGGCTACTTAACAAGCACCGCAACAAGGATTTTCAAGAGGCACGCGAAGGGATTCCAACTAATATCCTCGCAAACAGATTGAAGCAACTTGTCGAGAGAGGCCTGCTGGAAAAGCAACTGTACCAGGAACATCCACCCCGCTATGAATATCACCTGACTGAGTCTGGAAAAGGGATGTTGCCGGTAGTTAAGGCAATGGCCAAATGGGCAGCCCACCATGTTGAGGGAGTCGAGATCCCCAAAGGGATCGGGAAACGTTAACGAACGTCACCGACCAAGCAGGCAGAGTCAGGATCGGGAATATCGTTGCTGTGACTTCTATCAAAATCCAAGTCGCAACCGCATAAGCGATCGCAACCCTGATCACGTTGCGGCGACTGTTGACCAGTTTGCACGCCATTTCAATTGAACGATGGCTGTGAGTGCATATCTGGTACTTTGAGTTTTAAGTGAATATAGCGTTTTTTTTCTCAGAAACCCGGCAGAATCCAGTCTTCACGGGGCCGCTATTGCAACTGGTCTTGTGGTTGCGGTGCTGGTGCTCCGCCTCATGTCACTATTGGTGGATCTGATGGTCTCCCACTTGAACTCATGGAATTTACTGTCGGATAAAACGCTGATTGTTGACACAGCGGGCACCGACACCCATAGTCTCTCTTCCATCGCAGGTGCCGAAGCATGTCAGTGGTTTTGATGTGCCGAGGTGAAACGGGAAGCTGGTGCGTCTTTTGGCAATTCCAGCACTGCCCCCGCAACGGTAAGTGAGCACTTCAATCTATCCACTTGATTTATCCCAAGTGAGTTGATCGGAGCAAAAACCGGCCAAAGCCGGCTAGCTCTCGAGTCCGGAGACCGGCCTGCCATGTAAGTCCAATCTGGTGTGCGGAGGGATGCGCGGATGTGGAAGACCACATTCACGTGGCTCAAATCACATCCCCTTCTTCTAAATACCGGCTTATTTTCATCCCGGGTGGGGTATTGAAGGAGATTGATATGAATAGATTTGCCACCGCTATCGTTATAGTTTCAGGATTACTAAGGCTTATTCCACATCCCTTAGGAATTTCGCCGATGCATTCTGCTGGACTTTTTGCCGGCTCAACATTACCCCTCAAAAAGGCCATTCCACTGTTTCTGATCATGCTTTTGGTCGGAGACTGGCTGATTGGGTTTTACGACTTCCGGGTGATGGCCGCGGTCTACGCCGGCGCGCTGTTAGCACCGATCATTGGTAAGAAGTTAATTGGGCAGGACCGTGCCTTGCGCCGTGTGGCCGGGGGTGTCGGAGTTAGCGCCCTGGTTTTCTACCTGGTATCAAATTTTGGAAATTGGCTGGCCTTTTATCCACATACCTGGAGCGGGTTTATTGCCAATTATATCGCCGGCCTGCCATATCTCGGCATCGCGCTGATCGGTGATGGGCTGTATGCAGTTGCGCTGTTTGGTGGATACGAATTGCTTCTAAGAGCAAAACATGGCCCACCAAAGACAAGCGTATTAAGCCAATAAAAAGGAAGGAGGGAGTCTATGTCCTCTAATAAAACTCTCGATGAGATCTGTTATCCGTTTATCCACGATAAGGGCTTTCTTTGCGACTTTGAGGTTGTCAGCGATGAATTGTGCAGCCATGTCGGACTCGTCCTGGCCTATTTGGATAAAGAGCACAGCGACATTATCACCGACCTCGATCGTCTTCAGCCATTGTGCTGGCATGTGAACGGGTCAGTTCGTGGTCGTCTGGCCGTCGGGCCCGACGATCTGGCCTGGCTCAACCACAGATATAATCACTACAAGGCCATCATCGATGGTAAAAGAGAAGGCTTTGTATTGCCGCGAGGGCCAGTTCCTGTCCCACAGTTGCATTTAGCCCGATCAGCCGCCAAGAAAGTGATCCGGGCGATGGTTCGTCTGAAGGAGGATGGTGTCGAGGTGCCGGATATTTTGGACCGGTTTTGCAATTTGATGTGCAATTTTTTCTTTGTTCTCGCTGGCGTCGTAAACAAACGCACCGGGGTCAAGGAAATCCCCTTCGTCAGTATGAGTTACGGCAGGTAGACACCCGGCATCAATGATATAGACAAGCAGGCAATGGAGTTTGATCAATGCTGGAAGTGAAATACTTGAGCAACAAAGCCCGCAAGGATCGCTGGGCTTGGAACTTCGGTATTCAAAAGCAACGGCCATTCGTGAAGACCGCCAGGCGTTTCTGGAAGATGCTCTCAAGTTGACGTTCAATTCCGCTGGCGGAACCCTGAAACCAACCCGTTAATTATGCGGGTTAAAGATATGAACACCGTCGCTTAACGCTATCGGGATGTAGCCATGCACAAAATTGAGAGCCGTACGCGTTGAGAGGTACACATACGGTTTTGGAGAGGAGAAGCCGGGAAACAGTCCAACTACGCCCTGCTTCTGACTCTACTTGCCAGTTGGAGGAGTGTGGGAAAACATCGATGCGGGCGAATTATGATCTACTTGAAGGTCAGGCTGTTGCGACCCAGGGTAAACACAGCTGATCGGTCAGTTGGACTATTTGATTTGGGTGCTGCATTGCTTGCCGAACGCATTGCTATGGCGAACGCAAAAATGATAGTCGTTCTTGGTTTGCTGAGATCAGCAATCTTACTCCTGAAGTCATTTCGACCCCAATGACGACTTTGGTCATTTCTTCAAAACGCCAACACGTGTCGCAAGAAGGCGATCTGCACGGCGGTGTTGCGGGCAAACAACGCCGGTGATTGGCCATAATTGTGACCTGTCTGTCTCATCAGATAAAACAATACTGGTGACCCACAGGATTGATTTGCCTGCATTGCGGCGGCCAGCTTCTCACCATGAAACGGCAGAATCACTCTATCACTCTCGCCAACCATGACGAGAGACGGGGCAAAACAAGCACCCTTTTGAACCATTTGATAAGGCGACTGATCAATGATCACCTGGGCCTGCTCAGGATCTTGCAAAGAGCCGTACTCAGCCGTCATTAGTCGCCCATTGCCGTAAAGTGGTGCACGAACCATATCCGCAACCGGGTAATCAATGGTCGAGGCTGCAAAAACATCCGAAAATTGGACAGCGACTTGTGCTGCTAACGGCCCAGATGCACTTGAGCCATTGGCGGCCAGCCTGTCGTTCCTGGTGTACCCCATTTCTATAAGCGCTTTTCCTGCCCATACAAAATCATCAATGGCATTTTGGCGGTTCAGCAAGATGCCGTCCTGATGCCAAGCATCGCCATACTCGCCACCTCCACGAATGGCCGGCATGGCATAAACACCACCCAGCTCAAGCCAATGGATGATGTGTGCCTGATAGAAGAGGAAACTGACCCATTGATGCATTCCATATCCGTAAACTAAAGTCGGATTATTTCCGTTCAATTGCGTATCTTTTCGACGGCTGACGTACATTGGCACCCTTGTTCCATCTTTGCTCTTATAAAACACCCGCTCCACAAGGTAATCTTGATCGTCATAGGGTGTTTTCGCCAGATACTCGTCCCTGAGATCCGACCCATCGGCGGCAAAACTTACGAGGTGACTCGGCGACAGGCCACTCAAAAGGCCGACTGAAAACCTGGAGCTACCGGGTGATCCTTGAAGCCCTCCCCAAATGGTTGTCCCGGTCGGGATATCAAGCGTTCGGATAGGACGCCCTTCAATATCAAAAACCTGGATGTCAGGCACTCCGTCTCTTAAGTACCCAACAATGATATTTCCGGAAAAAAACCCGATGACATCCCCACCGACATTGCTGCCTGCCAGCATTGGCAGGTCCGTTTCTTCGACGATTGTTACGATTTCACTTGGCTGATTGAGATCAACAGCAATAACCCGTCCGTTTTGTGCTTGATAATTGGTTTGAAAGAGAAACCTGCTTCCCTGGCTGCCCAAATAGATAAACCGTGATTGAGTTCCCCGGAAAAGCGGCGTGGGTTCAACGCTCAACCGATTGGTATTGAAAACCAAATAATCATTTTCGCTTGCGAACCCATTAGAACGGGCAACAACGAGGTGTCGCCCATCGGCAGACACGTTCGGATAATAAATGAAGGTTTCTTCGTTCTGCTGGTCAATGACAACAACATCGCTTGCTTGCTCAGTCCCCAACTTATGAAAGTAGAGGCCGACAGTTTCCGTCCGGGATCCGGTACCTTCATCAACCGGGACGTCCTTTGACCTGACATAATAAAAACCATTGCCATCGGCTGACCAATCAACAACCGTCAACCCATTGCCGATCTCCACCAACACATCAGGCAGGTGCAATCTTGTGTTGGCATCAATGATGCGGACCTTTCCGGACCTGGAGGTCCCATCGTTATACCAGTAGGCGACCATATTTCCTTCGCGATCAGCCCAGTGCCATGGGCTAAAATTTCGCCCGCCTATAAAACTTTTTTCGTTGCCGGTATCTGGAACATCATCTGAATGTAGCAGCCTTCGCAATTGCTTGCCCACTTTGAGGAATATTGATACGCGGCTATCGTCAGATCCACGCTGCAGATAAAAAAGTTTGTCGCCTCGCATCTTGGCCCCGAAAGCCTGATCGAAGGTGTACAACTCCTTGATACGGTGGGCGGCAGCATCAATTTGTTCGCCCGACAACCGTTCCAGCGTGTATTTGTTTTGTGCCTCGGTCCATTTTGAAAGTCGTTCAGAGTCGACATCCTCCATCCAACGATAAGGATCCATGACCGTGTTGTTGTGGATAATCTCGGTATTTTGCTGGCTCAATGCTTCGGGGTACTTGGAGCTTTCGCCTTTGGCTTGGTCACAAAACCCAAATGCACAAAGCCCTGATGCTATCAAGCCAGTCAAACCTATCAATTTCAGAGATTTATCAGCCATGGCGTGTTCCTTTTGGCATGTTTGTTCACCAAACTTAATGGACGCTGTGTTTTTTGCATGAATTTCACTTGAAGGTTTCGTAATTTTCTCCTGAATGTTTTGGTTTCAATGCGATATAGTGCGAAAAGTACACGCCAGAGAGTGTCGAATGACTGGAACAAGTTTTTATATTGGCGATTGGCTGGTTGACCCAGACCTCAATACGGTTGCTCGCGCCAAGCACCGCGAGCAAATTGAACCTCAATTGATGAGGTTGCTGGAGGTTTTGGCTGAGAACCCCGGCCGCCCGGTTAGTCGCAACCGAATTCTAGAGGAAGTTTGGGCCGGATTATCCGTAGGAGACGAAAGTCTTTCCCAAGCCGTCTCAAAGCTCCGCCGGATATTGAAAGACGACCCCGAAAACCCTGTCTATATTGAAACCATTCGTAAGAAAGGCTATCGGTTGTCAGCCGAGGTCCGTGCCGCATCACCTCAAGACGGGCAGAATAGGCAGCGATTCCTGGTGCTGTTGGGAATGACATTATTTTTGACCGTCGCCGTAGTGATTTGGTCAAAGCTGGAAATCTCTCCAGGTGGAAACCAAAATGTCAGCTTGTTGACCGCCATACCAATAACTGGGCAATTAGGCCGCGAACAGGACCCGGCAATATCTCCAAACCGCCAATATGTTGTCTATTCCAAGGAGATGAACGACTCCAATAGCCAGTTGTTTCTTCATGGCCTGGGTAGCGGAACTCAGGATCGACAGTTAACCGTACGGGGCGATAATGGATCCGCCGCATTTCTGCCCGACAACAATACGATCGTCTTCCTGCGGCACAATACGGGCCTCTGCAGCATTATCCAGATGACCTTGGTCGATGCAGCTGAACGGGTCGTAGGTGGTTGCGAAGGTAATTCGTTTATGGATCTTACCGTTTCACCTGATGGCCGCTGGTTGGCATTTGGAGGACGGGACAGCCCGACCTCACCCCACGCGATTATCTTGTTTGACCATGAGACCGGCCGGCAACGAAAAGTAACTGCGCCTCCTGAAAATATTTGGGGCGATTATGACCCCCATTTCATGGATGATGGCAAGACACTGGTTTTTGCACGTTCAATTTCCGAAGGTATGCAGGATATTTACCATTTGAATATCTCCACCGGTCAAGTAGCCCGGCTTACCCATGAAGGCCGCAACATCATGGGCCTATCGCATTTAAATGAACAGGTGATATTCGCCAGCAATCGCGCTGGCTCTTATTCCATATGGCAGATCGGGACAGATGGCAAGCAACTTACCCGGCTGCCTATCGCCGATGACCGCCTGTTCAATCCCTCGATTTCCCCAGACGGTCAAAGTCTTGTAGCCGAACAGATCGAGCAAATCGTCAGCCTTGAAAAGATCACAATGAGCGCAAATAGTCGTTCCGAGCGGCTGATTACGCATATTGGCACCCTTCTGCATCCCAACATTTCATCCGCCAGTGGTCGCATCACATTCAGCTCAAACAGTTTGGGATTTTATGAGATTTGGGACAGCGACTCCACGGGAGGAGACAAGCGACGGTTGACCAATTTCGCCTCTGGATTCACGGCCCACCCAAAGTTTTCACCGGACGGTCAGTTTATTGCATTTGACGCCCGACCCGAAGGTCTCTCACGCATTTATCTGATGAACAATGATGGCGGTAATTTACGGGTGGTGAGCGCACTGGGGCTGAATGCATATGCACCCAGCTGGTCAGAAGATGGCTCAACTCTGTTTTTCTCTCAGGAAAGTGAACACGGACTATCGCTTTTTGCCTGTGAAATAGAACGCAATCCCTGCCGGGAGCTCGACCTGCACGATGTATATTATGCGCGTGTCTCATCTGGTGAGGATGCTTACTTTATTCGCCCCAATCACGACGGCTTGTGGCGGGCTCAGCTTGACGGAACCGATGACCCTGAACTCATCATCCCTCAGATCGGCTTTGCAGACTGGGGGAATTGGATACTCTCAGACAAGCAAATCATCTATTTGGATCGCACTACATCAACCCTGATGAGCTATGACATTGAAACCGCTGAGGCCAGGACCATTAAGCAAGTGGATTTGACTTTGCCCGGGGTTGACCCGGCGCTGGCCATCTCAAAAGGTTTGGACTTTTTCTTGCTGGTTAATCGTGTCGCGCTTGAAAGCAATTTGAAAATCGTGGACCTTCGAGGCACCCCGACGGTGGTCTCAGACTAAAGTATCGAATCAACGGTAGCTCCACCCGGTGCAGTGACCCTGATCCAGAGATTTGGTGGGGCGCTCAATCTTAACATTCACTTTCATAGGCTATTTCTGGATGGCGTTTACACTGGTGGCATTGATGAACTCCCGATGCGGTTTCAACAGGTAAAGGCGCCGACAAAAGCTGAACTCACTCGTCTCACCTTGTACATGCAGGGTCACGAAATTGTCTGATCTGGCAGCTGGGCATACCTTAATTAGCCCCCTACCCATTGGGTCCTTCCCCAAACACCGAACCCAGAGGGTAACGAAGTGCTCGGTTTCACACTGAATATGAAAGTCTTCGAGCCATATGATTAAGGTCAGTCTTGGGGACATTCACTGCTTATTTTGACCCGAAACAGGGTCAAACCCATCGTTAATTGACATACTTTTGGCAGCGCGCAGTTGATCGCGTAACTCCATCATCTCGGCTGTCCATTGGTGAAAACCAAGATCGCTGTCATCGAACAGGCTGCGAAATACGATGCCTGGCAGTCTCTTAACCAGTTCCACTTTAGTAGGATTCCCGACCAGTCTTTTTTTAATTACGGCATCCAGTCCGGCAAGCAAACTGTCGTGCAATTCGATAAATTCCGTGGCCCTTCCATTTTGCCGGGCAACTTCGAGGAATTGTCCGGGTAGTCGATAGGCGATGTATGCGCTGTCGAATTCATCATGCAATGTGACATGCTGGACGATAAGATCCAGCGCTTCATTGGCATGATCTTGCTCGATCATCGCACTGGCTGTTCGGCTGACAGCGTACGTAATCCCGTAGCGATCGTAGGGCTGAACGGGAAAGCGCCGGTTGTATTCGGGGATGTCTTTTTCCAGCAGTTCCGCGACCATGCCGAAGGCATTAATGCGAATGATCATCAATCGCTGAAATGCAACACGTCCAAACAGATCCGAGCGATTCCGAAATTCCCAGTAGGCATCTCGGGAAGCTTCCGGTTCAAAGTGAAGAAAGTGCCACTCCCCTTTAAAGAACAATTCCATTTCTGACAGATCGTCGGTGCGAATGCGTTCCACAAAGGGTGTGGTGATCTCCCTTCGTTTCGCTCCTGGCTGATATTGCATAGCATGATTTATCAATGTAGTGGTTTCACTCGGCGACAACCCACTCCCCGCACTGAAGGCATTGTTTGCAGTCAGTAATGTGATCAGGACAATTGCGATGGCATTTAAAAGCATATTGAAGGTCGACATTAGTCTCTACCGTAATCAGTGATTGGATAAACAAGATTTGACCACAAACTGCTCATGCCATCTCGTACATGGCGCTGAATAACTCTGAATTGTTCTGAATGGAATCGAAACCTCGGCAGCAATCTACTGTCTGAGGCTTAAATAATAAGAGGTTTGTCATGAATAAGCAGGTGAATATCGGTGAGTGGCAGGTCGACTGGGTAGCTGGCTGGATCAGGTCGCGTAAATCCTTCTGGAAGAAACGCCGCTATCCCGATCCGCGAATCATGGCAGTCCTGCGGCTGTTGGCCGACAGAGCCGCCGATGTTGTATCCGGCGACCACATCCTGGATGAAGTCTGGCATGACCGTGTTGTTGGTAGGGATTCTGTCAGTACAGCGATATATCAGCTAAGACAGCTGTTGGCAGATGACACACAGCGGCCGGCCTATATCAAAACCGAAGCCCGGCGTGGTTATCGGCTTATTGCAGAGCTTTCCAGTGTAGATGCCAAAAGAAACAAACATCGCTTGGCGGTCGCCGGCATCGCGGCTGCTGGCCTGATCCTGGTCGGTGCGGCATGGATGACTAGCCAATCAATCGAACAAGAGTCAGTGATGATCCTGGTTGAACAGATGCAGGATGAAACGAATGAGTCGCTGGGATTGCTGCCTGTTGCAATGGAGTCGACATTGTTCGGGGAACTGGTGAACCGCTTGCCGGGTCGTGTGATTCTTGAGTCCTCACCTGTTGTTCCGACTTACACGCTCCAGTCCAAAATTGTTGCTTGTGATGTCGGCCCCGCGCTTCTCGTCAGGCTTATGGATACCGAAGACAGTCGATATCTTTGGTATCAGTCATATCGACTTGAAGATTGGGAGGGTGCATCCGGTGAACCCACTCTCGTTCAGGAGGTCGCGCGAGAGGTTGGAGCCTTCGTAAACACGCTGTAGCTAGCGCAATTGACGTCTTTTTCCCGTACCCTGAGATTTTCCGCAAAGTCTTCCTGTTTTTTGGCAATCAACACCACTTCCTCCTATGCTCGGATCATAGCCCGGAAGTGTCCGTTGTACCCGGGGCACTCCATCACACACCCTGGGCCAATTACGGACATTCAAACCTAAAGATTCGCGTATAAGAATAGCGGCTCAATGTCCACCACTGGCTTTTGACATGAAATCAAAAAGATCATCATCTATCCCATGATCTTTACGTGCTTGGGGTTCATTGTGTATCAAATCATTGAAGGCTTGGAGGCGATCATCATCATCGCCGGTGAGATGATGAATCATGACGTTCCAGTGATTCATCAATTCCTGCACCCGCCTTGATTGAGGGCCTGAGCCTGCCTGGATCTCGGATTTCATTAGTTCAACCCATTGATTCCACGCTTCTTCAGTGCTTAATCCATCTTTTAGACTGTGTCCGTGATCATGAATCTTATTGATATCACTTTGTTTAAAATACTTCTCATACATCATCATTGTCTCCATGGTTTGAAATAGCACTTCATCCAAATCATCTGAGGAAACGTTTTTAGATTCCAGACCATCAATCAAAGTCGACAGTCTGTCTTCCAGGCTCATAATAGCTTCACGTTTTATACGCAGTTGTATCAATTGCTGTTTTAATCGAGGTGCAAGTTGTTTGGAGTCTTTCAGCATTGGCTTCATGTCAGCTAAAGAAATGCCAAGCAAGCGCATATAACGAATTTGTTGTAATCGAAGAAGGTCAGGTTGAGTGTAGAGCCTATGCCCAGCTAAATTGCGGGAAATTGGACCGATTAGCTCTTGGTCTTCATAAAAGCGTAAAGCTCTAACAGTCAGACCGGTTCTTCGAGTGACCTCGCCGATTTTCCAAGCCATGTGTTTCTCCTTTTGATATGGATAGCATGGAGTCTAGTTGCTGACGTAACGTAAGATGCAAGCATTAACTTACTTTATCTATATGGTGGTTTTGAGGCTTTCATTTGGTTGGTTCTCGCTGCTGATTAGTAACCTAGACCGACACAGGCACAAAAGCAAATGGGGACAGGGTTTAGACTGAACCCAACCTGTAAGGAATAACAGGGCTAGTTTGTGACAGGCTGCTTTTGGCTGTTAGCGGAGCTCCCCTGGTCCCCAGAAACCAGGGATTCAGTTTGCAGATCGGCCATAAAGAGTCATTCGTTCTCTGCGTATACGCGATCTTTGAGCATCGGTACTCACTGGCTGTAGGTTTGGGATGGTTGTCTGCCGCCCTCGAATAGTTTCCTACCAGGCATCCTGGGCTCCAAAAAGCTCTAGAAGCAGCTTTATTCTCGCATTACTATCAGCGACAGGAACAATTGGAAAATCACGATACTTTTGCGAGATAACGTCCGGCCTATTAATCCTCATATGCCTCGGCACGGAAGAAGCCACCATTATTTTGTTTGATTTCAGGTACTCTTCTTTAAACACCCGGTACGATTGTGAAGGTAATTTTGCCAAATTAACCTCCACAGCAATTGATCCGTCATTATTCAGCAACGAACAAATATAGTTAGCATTGTTTTTGAGCTCTCCCTTCATGAAGGCGTCGTGATTTCTCTTGAGAGCTGGATAAGCATCACCCTGATTCCTTGTTAGCGAGTCGATAGTTTCCATCGCAGAATTATTTCCGACACCCACGATAATCGGAGTTCCTTTTTTCTGCAATTGAGCAAAATATTCAAGTTTGTCAAAAAGTAAATTGAAATCAGAATAATCACCATTTGCAGATAAAGGATTGAATAAGAAATCCCCTGCAGAACAGACCAAAGGTTTTTTCTTGTATTTTAGGAGGCTCTGAAAATATTCTGGCGTTATGAGAGCTTCATCCAGTACTCTTTGCAAAGCTATCTCAGACAACGGCTTAGCGAGAAAACTAGACGAGCCGAGACTGTTTGCTTTGGATATGTACAGCTCCGTGTCAGCTACCCCACTAAACAAACAAAATGGAAGATCTTCATCGAGGCATTTCGCATACACCAAAAGTTCAATGCCGGAGTCCTCTTGCTCCATACATAAATCACTCAGTACTAAAGCAATTTCTTCGTGATGTTCCTCCAGATATTTTTTTCCCTGTTCAGCAGATTCAACAAGTACTGATTCATACCCTAACGTATCTAGTATTTTCTCAGCAGAAAGTCGCACGATGACATCATCATCCGCGACTAAGATTTTGTATCGTTCTCTTTTCAACATTGCAACACCCCGGTGGTAATACCCCCATTTTTAAGCATTTTCAAAAGTAGATATCAGGCCACCATGGCCAGTTTTTGGATCGGGGTGATACCACCCAGACCCATGTTAGGGCGCTCATGATTGTACGTCCAGAGGGTACTGACAAATTAACGGTGGCTGAGCGACAATCGCAGGATGAAAAGAACTGAGTCGCTGTACAAACGCCACCGATTTCCTCCTGTGATCATTCAACACGCGGTTTGGCTTTACCATCGTTTCAACTTGAGCGCCCGTGATATTGAAGATCTATTAGCCGAGCGCGGGATCGAAGTCAGTTATGAGTCGATTCGCCTGTGGTGTATCAAGTTTGGATCGAAATACGCAAAACGACTGAGGCGCCGCCATCAGGGCTATGGTGATACCTTCTTCATCGATGAAGTATTTGTGAAAATCCAGGGAAAGCAACAGTATCTATGGCGTGCGGTCGATCAGGATGGTGAGGTGGTTGATGTGTTACTGCAGGCTCGTAGAGACGGAAAAGCGGCGATGCGTTTCTTCAAACGGCTACTTAAGGCCCATCGCGGCAAGCCGCGAAGAGTGGTAACCGACAAATTGAGAAGCTATGGTGTTGCTCATCGAGAACTCATGCCGGACACGATTCACGACACAGCACAATATGCCAACAACAGGGCTGAGCTATCCCATCAACCGACGCGGGTGAGAGAGCGCGGCATGCACCGCTTCAAATCGACGTACCAGGCCCAACGTTTTTTGAACGCGCATGCGGCGGTGTATAATCTATTCAACTTGGGTCGGCATTTGATTTCGGCCAAACATTGCTGATTGTTTAGA
This sequence comes from Gammaproteobacteria bacterium, assembly GCA_021772915.1. GTDB lineage: Bacteria > Pseudomonadota > Gammaproteobacteria > Xanthomonadales > SZUA-36 > SZUA-36. The sequence continues at coordinate 22,593 of JAJFLB010000023.1, forward strand.
CAGCGTGCCTTTGCGTCTTGGGAATATGTTACAGCACCTTGATCAGGTACTTTCTCGGAGTTCGCGAGGTTTTAACTTTTAATTTGTCAGTACCGATTAAATAGATAAAAATTGGCGCGCCCGACAGGATTCGAACCTGTGACCCCTGCCTTCGGAGGGCAGTACTCTATCCAGCTGAGCTACGGGCGCTGGAAATTGAGTTGCGTAGTTTAGCCGCTTTGTGGGTATAAGGAAACGGGCTTACTTCCGGTTACCCACGCCTGAGGCTATACTGTGCGGGCTCTAAGAATTCGGTCCCGGCCCCCGCCTGGAGGCTATTTACCTGTTGCAGAGGTGTGGTGTGAAAGAACAAACCGATAAGCCTTTATTCAGAAATTTCGGCCTGATTGTTGTACTGCTGGCCTTGCTCGCATTTTTTGTGGTACTCATTGCAAAGTTTATTGTCACTGCGCAAGACTCCGTCACGCCTGAGAGCATGGCACTTGCAGACCAGCGTACCAAACCGGTCGCCAAGGTTTATACGAGCCAGGCCGAGATACCTGTAGTGACAGCGACTGCAACGGGTGCGGCTCCGGAGCAGCCGGTAGTTACAAGTGATGGTCCTGATGGGGAAGAGGTTTATACCAACGCGTGCGCCGCCTGCCATGCAAGCGGACTGGCTGGCGCACCCCGGCCTGGCTCCGACGATATGGCACTGCGTGCTGAAAAAGGCATGGACGCCTTGTTGCAGACTGCCTTGAACGGCTTGAATGCCATGCCGGCGCGTGGTGGACGTCCTGACTTGTCGGACGAAGAGATAAAGGCTGCCATCGATTTTATGCTGGAGTAAGCCAGGTAAGTGTTAGCTACTTCCTGGCCATCTATATCGCGTAACAGAGTAATCTATGCACCACTTATTGTGGCGTGTGCCGGGATTCTGGCTGCCTGCAACACGGACCCGTCCTCAGCCACTACCGAAAAGATGTCGTGCGCAGAAGACGCTACCCCCATTTCCCAAGTACAAGGCACCGGCCCGGTATCCCCCTTACTCCATCAGAAGCTTACGGTAAGGGGTGTAGTAACCTTGGTGCAGTCCGGTAACGGCGTGTACATGGAAGCGATGGAATCCACCGGCGTCAGCGACCAGTCCAAGGCTATTTTCATACGTTTTCAGGACGCTCCCGTCGATACATTGCAGGGTAGCTTGGTCGTCGTAAATGGCACGGTTGCTGAGCTGGGCGAGGGTGATAACACACTTACTGCCATTGTGGACACCGAACTCACCGGGATTTGTAAAACTGGTCACGCACTCCCATTAACAGACATCATGCTGCCCCTGGAGCCGGGGGAGCGCGAAGCGTTGGAAGGCATGCGTGTTCACATTGGTGGTCCGCTTGTCATCACCGATGTTTACGGTCTGCAACGGGGCAGTTTTTCCCTCGGCGGTGATGGTTTTCAGTTCGTGCCAACGGAAATCATGGCCCCGGGAACTGAGACCGCCACGCTGCTAAGGGAAAATCGTGCCTGGGCCCTCGCCGCCAGTTTGCCCGAACCTATGCGCGGTCAAGATCTTTTGGTTGTTGGGAATGGTGTTGACCCCGTTAGCGGTGTGCTGAGCCACGATGGCCGTGGCTTCCGACTTACACTGCAAACACCAGTGGTCGCCCAACCCGTCAATTTCAACTTGCCGGAATCAGTCCGCCCCGGTGATATCCGGGTGGTGGCAATGAACTTACACAATTACTTCAATGGCGATGGTCAGGGCGGCGGTTTTCCAACCTCAAGGGGTGCGAAAACACCGGCCGGGTTCGGCCAGCAACGTAATCGAATAGGTGCCGCCATCAAGGTGTTGGATCCGCACATTATTACGGTCATGGAACTCGAAAATGATGGCTTCGGTCCCGTCGGGGCAGCTGCAGATTTCAGCCGACTGGCAGAATCTACAACCGGATTCCCGTGGAAGGTTGCGCGACCTGTTGACGACCGCACCGGTGGCGACAAGATTACGGTAGGAATTTTTTATCGCAGTAACCTGCTGACCGCGGTTGGAAATGCACGAACCCTGACCGGCCCCGAATTCCGTCGCAGCCGTCAGCCCCTTGCACAGGTTTTTCAACCACTGCCGGACGGCGAAAGAATTCTGGTGGTGGTCAACCATTTAAAATCCAAGGGTTCGTGCCCCAAGTCTGGTCCTAACAGTGATCAGCATGACGGTCAGGGATGCTGGAATCCTGCCCGGACGGCTGCGGCAGAAAAAATGTCTGGCTGGGTACAAAATCTGGCGACTGCGGTCGGAGTTGAGAGCGTTCTGATCATGGGAGATATGAATGCCTACCGTCTTGAGGACCCCATCAATACGATCAAACAAGCAGGGTTCACAGAGCTGATGGACAACAAAAAAACCTACAGTTTCGTCTATGCAGGTCTGGCCGGCACACTGGACTTCGCGTTTGCTTCTCCTGCCTTATCTCGAAATGTGCAACGGGTATTTATCTGGCACGTCAACGCCGCGCTACCTGCAGGAACAGAGCTACCTCAACCCTGGCTTCGGTTTTCCGATCATGACCCGGTCGTTGTAGATTTACGCTCACACCAGGCTGTAACCCTTGACTGAGCCTGTGGGAAGAATTCCCTGAAAGTAGTGCGAAACTCAGGCGCAAGTGCCGGCCAGATTTCAACAACCCGGTGTAGGGGGTTTGAGCGTTTGAGACGCGCGCCAATACCGGCCAGGCTGTACAGGATGACATCCTCTTCCCGATAGGCAGTAAACAAGCCGTGCCGGTCGGCATATTGCATGAATGTAGCCAGCTTGTCAGGCACCAACTCCGCGTTGTCGCGCAGTAAATCACGGGTTTCCAGGTCAAACCGCTCCAGGCTCTGCGGCATGTATCGCCACCAGTTCAGGGCCAACTCGTGATCAAATGCAAGATCAATAATAATACCCGAATAGCGTCTGAATTCGCGTGGAAACTGAGTTCTTAGCTTCCTGACCAATGAAGAGTGATCGGTATACCAATCGATATGGCGGTGCAGCACAATGCCACGTCTTACTGCGCCGGGGTAAGACCGTAACACTCGACGACCGCGCACGAAGTCACCAATCATCCCGCCAAGCATCAAACTGGGATCGGAGCTGGCCAGACACAAGTGGGCCAGAAAATTCATTTAACCAAACCAGTGTAGTGCATCGTGTAATGGCACTCTCAACCAAAAGCAAGGTGGTCAGCCGCAGGGCTTTGTCCCACCGGGGCAGCCATTCTACCTCAAGGGGATATTGCACTGTGGATGACTGCTTTGCATCCTAGCCCCAGACAGCCTCTGAAAATATCATTTTTCGATGCACTCACCTGACAGGTACAACCCACCATCTGGTTTGAAATACGTAAGGTGGGGTATGATGCGTGCTAAGCAAGAACTTCAAAACACGCCATGGCGGATTTCCCTGACATAAAACAGCAAGACGAGTTCCCGGACTCTCGTCACGAGTTTTTTCTGCGCGGGCCGGCAGGCAAGCTGGAATGCGTTGCCGATGTCCCCGACCCGGCAGAGGGTATTGCTGCCACTATTGTAATTTGCCACCCGCATACGCAGCACGGGGGGAGCATGCACAACAAGGTCGTAACCATCATGGAGCGATCCATGCGTGAGTTGGGGCTACATACGCTTCGCTTCAATTTTCGTGGTGCTGGTGAGAGTGATGGTGAGTACGATGAGGGTTATGGAGAGACCGATGATCTGTTTGCAGTCACCGAGTGGGTGCGTCGCAGCCGGCCCGCCGATAATTTGTGGCTGGGTGGGTTCTCCTTCGGCTCCTACATTACACTTCGCGCGGCACAGAACCTCAGGTTGGGTCAACTGATATCCATCGCACCACCCGTGACACGTTTTGGGTTTGATGAACTAAACCATCCCGACTGCCCGTGGCTGGTTATCCAGGGGGACGAAGACGATGTCGTCAAGTTTGAGGATGTAGCCGGCTGGGTGGAAAAAACCGAACCACCGCCCGAATTCATTGTTATGGAGCACGCCGGTCATTTTTTCCATCGACGACTGATGGACTTGAGAGGTCTGCTAAAAAATGGTGTGCGACCAAACCTGCCATCATAGTAGCATTCTACAAGTGAAAAAATTAAAGCCAGAAAAAAAGAAAGGACCAGTAAGGGGTCAACTGGCCCTTTCATCGAGTTCCGATGCAAGGGGAGCACCAGATCTCAATACGAAAGCAGCATAAGGGGGAACGCCACTTTCGATTCTGTAGACCCGTAAGGGCCACATTCAGTTTTTTCCTGAGACAAACAATCTATGCTTCCTGCAACGCAAGTGTAACGTAAATTTGCTTGACTTAACAGGAAGAGACTGGCCGGAAGAGCAAAATCCAGGAAAATCCCTGCACTGTCACTCTCTCAACCCCATAATGCAAAATCGGTGGTCTCCAGGGAACATCCCCCCCATGGCAAAACACCAAGCAATGGGACCGGCATGTAGGTCCTTAGAGATTTGAGATTTTCAGACTGGGCCTGCATATCCGGATCCACATGGTTGGCGATCCAGCCCTTTAACGGCACACCATCGCGTTCAATTTGCGCGGCTGTCAACAATGCGTGGTTAATACATCCCAGGCGCATCCCGACCACCAGTATGACTTCTTGTGCCAGTGCCCTCGCCAGATCTACCAACAGGCGACCTTCACCCAGGGGCACGCACCAGCCCCCAACACCTTCAATAATCAGGTAATCTGCATGAATCGTCTCAGTCGGAGTGAGAATTTTAAGAATATCAATGTGTTGCCCGGACTCCTCGGCCGCAATATGGGGTGCAATGGCGGGCTCGAAGGCAACCGGATTTACCGTCTCATAGGGCAGTTCTACATTTGCCGCTGACATCAGATCAAGTGCATCGCCATTCCGTAGACCCGCGGTTGTGACCTCACAACCGGACGCCACAGGTTTCTGACCCGCCACCTTATAACCCCTCTCGACCAGAAGACGGATCAGTGCACCGGCAACGCGGGTTTTACCACAATCCGTGTCAGTTCCGGTAATGAACCAGCGCTTCATCATGTGCCCCTGTCAGGTTTGGATGGACGCGGTGACAGGCCCTCTACGGAGAACGTGGCCACATCTCCAGTCGGTGTTCTCACCGGCTGTCCCTCCTGTGGGGCGAAAGCCACACCATAAATAATTTCATAACTGGCAGGATAGATGTCACCCTGGCGAAACTGCTCATAAGCCGCCAGCATCCCCTGCAAATGCGATTTACCGGTCAATCCGCGGGTGCGTTGGCTGGCTACATTGTGCGCACCGATACCTTTGAGCTCACGCATCAGCGCCATGACACTCTTGTATTCCAGCCGCAGGTGTTCAACATCCACAACCGGTTCACGGAAACCCGCTGTCAACAGTTCATCACCAATGTCATGCATGTCGGGATGATCGTTGACATGTGGCAGACGGTCCACTAGCCGCCAAGCCTGCTTAAGCTCATTAAGAGTGCCTGGTCCAAAACAGGTAAACAGCAGCATTGCGCCCGACTTCATTATGCGTCGAAATTCTTTCAACACTGCGGACAGATCGTAACTCCATTGTAAAGCCAGGTTGGAAAAAATCAGGTCCACGCTTCGTGCCGCCAGTGGCAGTGCGTGCATGTCAGCACACACTCTCCATGAGTTTTTAGCATCGGATTCTTTCGCACTGCCGTCCACCTGGGCCAACATGGAAGTTGCCCAATCCAGTGCAATCACATCAGCGTGTTTAAATTGCCCTGCCAGTGCCCGGCTGGCCGAACCGGTACCGCAACCCAGGTCCAGTATCAGCTCGGGTGGTTGTCGATGGCTTTCGACCCGCTCAAGCAGACGCGACTCGACCTCGCGTTGCAAAACTGCATGTTGGTCATAACCGGGGGCGGCACGTTCAAACGACCGTCTGACCGATTTAATGTCCAGCGAAGTCAGACTCATGTCGTCTTGTCCGAGCCGAGAAATCCATGTAAAGACTCCAGAAACCGGTCCGGGTGACCAATAAATGGCACGTGACCAGCCCCGTCAATAATCTTTGCAGTCGCATCGGGCATTTGTGCAGCTGCGTGCACGGGGCTGTCCGGGTGAACCAGCTGGTCCTTTGAGCCGCCCACGAACAGTGCCGGCACATTACACCCGGATAGACGTGAGCCCAGGTTGGATTTTTGCAGTATTTTCAAACCGGCTGTCAGGGCTGGTTTAGCCGGCATCTGCTCCTCAGAAATTACATCTCGCAATCGTCGAAGTGTTTTACGTGCAGTATCCGAACCCACGGTTTCCAGCACCAGGAAACGCTTAAGGGTGCCCGCAAAATCCTTTTCCAGCCCGTTGGAGAATGCCTGCAGTATTGTTGCATCCAAACCGTAGGGCCAGTCGTCACGCCGTATAAATGATGGTGCGGTGGCCACCAATACCATTCGTTGAGTTTTCTCCGGCCTGTTCAAAGCTGACGCCAATGCGATCAAGCCACCCAATGACCAGCCAACCCAGATTGCCGGTGGCAGTTTTGTGACCAGCACGTCAGCAGTGGTCTCCAGGTCCTCACTGAGTAAGACATCGCGATTGACCCCATGACCAGGCAGATCAACCAGGTGTATCCGGAACTGCTTGCTCAAGGCATCGGCAACTCCACCCCAAACGCCACTGTGCATGGCCCAACCGTGTAGTAACACCAAATCAGGGCCGTGGCCACGGGTGATAATTTTCAGGTCGCTTGACATGACTCGATAGCTTCGAGCAATGCATCCAGCTGCTCCGAGTCGTGGGCCGCGCTTAGGGTGATCCGTAGCCTGGCAGTCCCCCTCGGAACAGTGGGTGGGCGGATGGCAACCACCAGAAATCCCGATTTGCACAAGTTTTCTGCCATTTTCAGTGCTTTTTGACTGTCGCCGACCAGCAGGGGTTGAATGGGTGTATCTGAGGGCAACAGTTCCAACCCCCTGCGTGACGCACCGTGCCTGAATTGCTCGATCAAAGCGTTTAGTCGCTCTCGTCTCCAGTCCTCATCAATAATCTTTTTCAGTGCTACCCGGGATGCGGCAGCCAGGGCCGGGGGCATGGCGGTGGTATATATATAGCTGCGTGCCTCGTTAACAAGATGGCCGACCAATGCCTCAGAGCCTGCAACAAAGGCGCCGAAACACCCGAAGGCCTTCCCCAAAGTGCCGGTAAGAATGGGTACCTGCTGCCCATCAAGCCCTGCCGCTGCGACGCTACCCCGCCCACCCGGACCGCAAACACCGACGCCATGCGCATCGTCCACCGCCAGCCAGGACTGAGATTCAGCACACAGTGAGGCGATTTCTCTTAGAGGTGCGGTGTCACCATCCATGGAAAACACGCCGTCAGTGACCACCAGCCTGTGGTCTCCCGCGGCTGCTGTCAGGCGCCGTCGCAAGGCTTTTGTATCGGCATGCGCATAACGCAGCAAGCGCGCATCACTCATCCTTGCGGCATCAATCAATGAAGCATGGCAAAACTTGTCCTGGATGATTGCGTCTCCCTTGCGTGTGAGGCTGGTGGCCACCGCCAGGTTGGCCAGGTAACCCGATGAGCACAGCAACACTTTCTCGCGTTGCAGAAATTCAGCCAGTTCCTGTTCCAGGATTTGATGCTCTTTTCGGTAACCGGTAACAAGCGCCGACGCACCACTACCAACCCCACAGGAATCCGCGGTGTCCTTGAGTGCTGCAATCACCTCGGGATGTGCCGCCAGACCGAGGTAATCGTTACTGCTGAAATTGACCAGCGCCCGCCCCTGGGTGCTTACCCGGGTTGAATGGCTGGCGGTCAACACACGACGCTTGCGTTGCTGGTACCGCGTCTGTCTGGCCGCCGCGCGTTCCTCCAGCCAAGCGCTCAGGTTATCATGCGGGGTCTGCATTGCCGGTCTGCATCCCAAGCCGCTCCAGTAACGCCATGTCCCGGGCCGCCTCCGGGTTCTGTGTCGTTAGCAGTTTTTCCCCGTAGAAAATCGAGTTGGCGCCGGCAAAAAAACACAAAGCCTGTAGTTCATCGCTCATTTCGGCACGGCCCGCAGACAATCGCACTACTGATTTTGGCATCACCAAACGCGCGACGGCGATCGTGCGGGCAAACTCCAGCGGATCGATGGACGCGACACCGTCCAGCGGTGTCCCCGGAACCTGTACCAGATTGTTGACCGGAACACTTTGTGGGTGGACGGGCAAATTGGCCAGTTGCACGATCAATTCAGCCCGGTCACGGCGGGTTTCTCCCATACCGACAATACCGCCGCAACACACGTTTAAACCAGCCTCGCGGACACTCTCCAGGGTTTTCAGACGGTCCTCAAAGGAATGTGTCTTAACGATTTCCTTGTAATAGGCGGGTGAGGTATCCAGGTTATGGTTGTAGTAATCCAGCCCGGCGCGTTTAAGCCGCTGCGCCTGCTGGTCTTTCAACATGCCCAGGGTAACGCAGGTCTCCAGGCCCAGAGCCCGGACGCCCTTTATCATTTCCACGACTTTGTCGAGATCACGGTCCTTGGGGCTGCGCCACGCTGCACCCATGCAAAAACGAGTTGCACCACCCGCTTTTGCTGCCTCCGCCGCTTCCAGCACGGCTTCAACATCAAGGATGGACTCACGTTCCAAGTCTGTTTTATGACGGACACTTTGAGAACAATATTTACAGTCTTCGGGGCAAGCACCCGTCTTGATACTGAGCAAAGTGCTGATTTGAATCTCGGCCGGATTAAAGTACAAACGATGTACATGGTGGGCACGAAACAGCAATTCGCTAAACGGCAGCGCGTACAGGTCGAGCACTTCAGATGGCGACCAGTCGTGCCGTATGTCGGTTTGTGGGGTAGTCATGCGCAACCGGCTCCTGCCATTAGCTTTTCACCGGTAATCTCGGGAGAACCGGCCGGGGCATGAAGAATAGGAAAGACATCGAGACCTGTCAACCTGAAACAAGGACACAGGTTGACAAAGGGTGGTTGCAAAAATCACTGGATTTGCTGCTCCCACCCTGTTGCATCTTATGTGGACAAAAATGTGGTTCCGTTTGCCTTTGTCAAACGTGCCGTCGGGATTTGCCATCGACCGGCTTACACTGCCATCAGTGTGGTCTGCCCATGGTTACAACACAAGATGATACCTGCGGTGCCTGTATACAAAATCTTCCCGAGTTCTCAAACACAATATGCGCGCTGCAGTATGAATTTCCGGTAGACCAGTTGATACGGTCATTCAAGTTCAACCGGCAGCTGGCCGCCGGCAGGGTTCTGAGCCATCTCTTGTGTGCCTATGTCATCGACAACGAAATCCCCCGCCCGGACCTGCTGATTCCCGTTCCTCTGCATTACTTGCGTATGGTCACACGCGGCTTTAACCAGGCCTGGGAAGTCGCCAACCACGTCAGCAAGATACTGGGCATCCCGGTACTGGGTACATCATTGCGGCGCAGAAAAAACACGGTTGCACAATCGGGGTTGAGCCGAAAACAACGCAGGAAAAATGTTCGTGGGGCCTTTTACTGGCACGCGCGTTTGCCATCAGGATGTCACGTGGCCTTGATCGATGACGTAATGACAACTGGCACCACCGTAAACGAATGCGCCAGGGTTTTAAGAAATGCGGGTGCAAAGCAAGTGGACGTGTGGGTAACGGCCCGTGCAATTCCCAGGGCCCGTTGATCAACATATTGTCTACGTTGGCTTATTCGCCATCCTCCAGTAACGCCCAGCGTTCATGGTCACACCATTCACCGTTGATCTTCAAATAGCGTGGGGAGTATCCCTCGTATTGAAACCCTACACGTTGTACCAACGCAATTGAGGCCAGATTTTGAGGCTGTATGTTTGCTTCAAGACGGTGCAGTCCGAGCTCATCAAAAGCGTATCGTATAACCTGCAACAGGCCCTCCTTCATGTAGCCCTTTTCCGTCTGTCCAAGCACACCAAAGTAGCTGACATAGGCACTGCGCAATGCCTCAAAGGTAATGATGTTCAAATTGACAACGCCGCAGATCAGATCATCTTCCACGTGCTTTAACAGGAAACCGGCTTCGTTATCACGATTGATCCGAGCCAGGTAACGTTTCCAACCAGCGTGGTCTTTCGGTGCTGAGACCCAGGGATAATGCAAACCAACACTTGCCCGCATGGCTGCCAGGAACAGTTTTTCATCGGCCTCGGACGGCACCTGAATACGGGTTCTGAATCCTTGTGTTGACAGACTCCGCTGTTTCATGGGTCAAGCCACAGCATAGGCGGCCAGTAAGCCGGCAAAAATGGCTACACCGACCCAGTTATTGTTCAAAAACGCTTTGAAACAGGCATCACGATCGCGGTGCTTGACCTGCACCTGCTGGTGTACAAAAAACCCGGCTGCAACTACCAGGCCTGCATGCCAGGGCCACGATAGTTCCAACGCTAACCCCAGGGTTACCAGCAAAACAAGCATCAGGGCTTTCAGAATACGCAGGATCAACAAATCGTATCGGCCGAACAAAATAGCTGTGGATTTCAGACCAATCGAAATATCGTCATCACGGTCTACCATGGCGTACAAGGTGTCGTAAATAACCGACCAGATGACATTGATTAGCAGGACCAACCACGCAATGAACGGTACCTGCCCGGTCTCCGCTGCAAACGCCATCGGGATGCCCCAGCCAAAGGCCAGACCCAGGACTATCTGCGGGAAGTGCGTCCAGCGTTTGAAGAACGGGTATGTCGCAGCCAGTGCCGCGCCTGCAAATGCCAGTTTAATCGTCAACCCATTGGTCATTAATACCAATCCAAATGCCAGCAGCAACATCACCACAAACGCCAGCAGGGCCTGCCGCACCGACAATTCACCCGTGGCAAGCGGGCGGTTACGTGTTCGCTCAACACGTGGATCAAATTTGCGGTCGGCCACGTCATTCATAATGCAACCGGCCGCACGCATCAGTACGACACCGACGCAAAAGATCACCACGTTTTTTAGTGCCGGTTTACCCCCACCCGCAATCCACAAGGCCCACAGCGTAGGCCACAGCAATAAAAGAATGCCTATTGGCCGATCAAAACGCATCAGCCGAAATAGGGCACCGAATTTACTATGAGCGCTATTTTTCACATGCAACGTGGGACTTAGACACCCGTCTTCCGATCAGGTGAGGTTGGGAAATCTTCAATCTTGAAGTTACCGAAGAATTTGTGATTTGGGAATATATGTTGTCGGTAGTGTCTGAGATCTGACTGTTGAAGCCCCCCCCGGTCTGCAAGCACCGACAGACAGCGCATAACCAGGTCATGGGATGAATAACAATGGTGTGTAATGAGCGCAAGTTGTTTTAACTGTTCATCCGATAATGATTGTGTATTCACAAAATCCTTGACGTACACGGCGTCAGCCTCCAATAGCTGATTAACCGCCTGACGATTGTCTTTAGGGTGAGCGTAGGGAGAAATCGGCCAATGCTTTACGCCTGCAAATGTATGCGGCACAAATCCCTGTTGACGCAGCTCCCTGTCGATTTCCCAGTACATCGGCTGATCACTGTACAGCGGCATAAATGACACTTCGGTCTGGATCACTACAGCTTGATCCAGCTTTTCTCTTCCGTTTTCAAACACCACCAATTCACCACCCTGGATGTCAATTTTCAGCATGTCAAAGTCACCGATTTCATCAACATCGTCCAGACGTTTGGTGGCAGTGAGTTCGGATGAAACCACTTCACCCAACATCTCGAAATCATTGAAGGTAGAGAGGTGGCGTTGATCCGGCCGATACATACTCGTCATCCCAGATGCGGCGCAGTAATAGAGCGTGTGTGGTTCGCCATCACCTATGCAATAGGGCAAATAAGTCTCTAGCGGTCCCTGGATGCGCAGTAATTTCTGCAACGCTTCAGGTTGAGGTTCAAATCCAATAACCTGACAAAGCTCCCGCTCGAGCATTTGCTTGTAGGGTGGGTCACCATCGATGGGATTTGCACCGATATCGACAACAGTGGTGAGTTTCTCAGGGTTCAACAGCCCATGCAAAATGTCACTTTCAACATGCATTGACGTGATCTCCATGGAGGCCTTAATGAATCAGGTAAACAAACACCATTATAACCACCACCAAGCCGATTTTGACATCGGCCAAGCATCCAGAACTTCACTATACCTGCTCTGACGACACTCACCACAGGACCGCAAATACGATTACAATGCGCGCCATGGAGTTAATCGACATTGGCTGCAACCTGACCCACGACTCATTCGATAAGGATCGTGACGAGGTCATCACGGCGGCACATACAGCAGGCGTGGCCCAAATGATCGTTACGGGCGCCAGTGCCCAGGGTAGCGAGCATGCACTGCAACTGGCGCAGGAAAATTCCGGACGGCTGTTCGCCACGGCCGGCTTACATCCGCATCGCGCCTCTGCCTATGACGACGCAACCGATGACTTATTGCGTGAGCTGGTAACCCACCAGCCTGTTGTGGCAGTCGGGGAAAGCGGCCTGGATTATTACCGCGATTTCTCTCCCCGTGACAACCAAAGAACTGCTTTTGAACGACAAATTCAAATCGCCATTGATACCGGTCTGCCACTTTTCCTCCACCAGCGTGATGCGCACGAGGACTTTATGGCCTTACTGGGCGAGTATCGTGACCGGCTGGATAATGTCGTTGTTCACTGTTTCACGGGCAACCAGTCCGAGCTACACGAATACCTGGACATGGACTGTCATATCGGTATTACCGGTTGGATTTGTGACGAGCGACGCGGGACCCATATGAAGGACTTCATAAAGGATATTCCCTCAGACCGGCTGATGATCGAAACAGACGCCCCCTACCTGAAACCCCGCAACCTGCGCCCCAAACTCAAAAGCCATCGCAACGAGCCACGCCTACTCCCATGGATACTGGGCACACTTGCCGCCTGCCGGGACGAGCACCCACCAGAGCTGGCAAAACACACCACCCAAAACGCCCGAGCTTTCTTTCGCCTGTAAACCAGTTATCCCGCTCCTGGTATCAGGGTCAGTGGCATATATGCGGGAGACTTATTCCACATCCTGAATTAGCCCGCATGTTTCACCAGCTGGTGAAACACGCGGGTTAGTTGGTTGGTCTACGCGTAGAGCTGTGCCGTCAATAACGCCAATCGTTTGCGTTGTAATTTCAAGTCCTTTTCCAACTCACGGTAACGTGCTTTCAGGGTGCTTTGATCGATCACCTCGACGAGTTTTTGCCGACTCTGCTGAACACGTTCCAACTGTAACTGTTGCCACTGGTTAATGGTTTCCTTGAACTGCGCGTACTCTGTTTCCAGTAAACTGCGCCAACGGGGGTTTTCCGCCGCCCCGTCGATTCTCGCCTGTGCACGTTTAAATACCATGCTCAGACGGGCACGTTGTATTTTGAAATCAGGGACACGTTTGAGATTTTTTGCCAAGCCCAACCCGGAACAAGCGGCGATAAACCATTTGTTGATATCGTACTGCCACCAGCGTACCCCGTTGCGGTAGTCACTTTGAAATGCGTGGTGGAAATTATGGTAGCCCTCACCGTAAGTGACCATGGCCAGAAACCAGTTATCTCTTGCGGTGTTTTCATCGGAAAACGGTCGGCTACCCCACATATGACACAAGGAATTGATAAAAAACGTGACATGATGACTGAGTACCAGCCGTAGCACACCGGCCAGCAGGAACACGCCCCAAATGTCACCAACCAGGACACCCAGCAACACGGGCAACACAACGTTGCTGAGTAGCACCAGCGACCAATAATACTTGTGCTGTAACGCCACGATCGGATCACGCTCAAGGTCCGGGACGACACTCCAGTCCAGCTTGCCGCTGGCGTAGTCTTTCAGCATCCAGCCAATATGCGCAAACCAGAAACCACGGCCAATGGAGTACGGGTCTTTGTCATTATCATCTACATCACGGTGGTGAATACGGTGACGAATACACCAGACAAGGATGCTGTTTTGTATGGCCATACCCCCGGCAAATGCCAGAAACAGACGCAAAAGCCAGTGTGCTTCATAGGCCCGGTGTGACCACAAACGGTGATAACCACTGCCGATTCCAACACCATTTATTATCAGGAAACCCACAAAAAATACCCATGCCCAGCCACTGAATCCTTGCGCAATACCATACCAGGGGACAATGGTAATGGCCGCCAGAAAGGTCAGGCCGAGCACCACTGTAACCACCCAGTTTATGGGCGCTTTTTCACTCTTGTAGTTTTCTGTCATGTTTAAGAATCACCAAATGTGGAAAGGGTCTTGTCGTGGGCAATTTTAACGCAGACCAGTTTGTCGTCAAGGGTACCGAACTACCGATTTTCAGCTGCGCAATCCGATCCCACGGTGTAGAAGCCACAGACACAGACCGGCCAGCAACACCCCAAAAACACCGATAATGCCATAAGCCGTTCCAATCTCAACATCCGATACTCCCAATATTCCGTAACGAAAACCGTTGACCATGTACAGGATCGGGTTGAAGGCCGAGACCTGTTGCCAGAAGTCCGGCAACAAGCTGATGGAATAAAAAACCCCACCCAGATAAGTCAACGGGGTCAGAATAAAGGTTGGAACGATCGCGATATCATCAAACTTTTTAGCGTAAATGGCATTGACCATGCCGGCCATCGCAAACACGATCGAGGTCAGCAGCAATACGGATATCATGATCAGGGGATGTTGCACATCAATACTCGTAAAAAGCAAAGAAATCATCATGACGACCAATCCCACCATGATGCCCCGCGCCAGTGCACCCGTTACATAACCTGCCAGAATAACCCAGTTCGGCAATGGTGAAATCAGCAATTCCTCAATATGGTGTCCAAATTTGGCACCGAAAAATGAGGAAACCATATTTCCGTAAGAGCTGGTAATAACGGACATCATGATCAGACCCGGTACGATGAATTGCATGTAATCGAAGCCGTCCATCACACCGATGCGACGGCCAATCAGATTGCCGAAAATGACAAAATATAGTGTCATCGTGATCGCCGGCGGGACAACGGTTTGGGCCCAAATACGCAATATGCGCGTGACTTCCTTACGCACAATGGTTTTGTAACCCACCCAGTTGACCTGCGCATTCATACTGCCGTGCCCTTATCCACCAATCGCAGAAACAGTTCCTCCAGGCGGTTGGCTTTGTTCCTCATACTCAACACGCTTACGCCGGATCCATCCAGGGATGAGAACAAGGCATTGAGCGATTTCCTTTTTGGCAACGATGCTTCCAATGTAAACGGGTCACGCAATATGATCTCCATGCCATCTACTTGGGGCGCGACTGTCAAGGGTTCACGAACATCAAGCACAAAGGACTCTACATCCAAAGATCCCAATAACGATTTCATATCTGTGTTCTGAATGATTTCACCGTCGTCGATGATGGCGATATTTCGGCACAGTTCCTCGGCCTCTTCAAGGTAATGGGTGGTGAGGATCACCGTCGTACCGTTGCCGTTGATCTCACGGATAAACCTCCACATCGATCTCCGGATTTCGATATCGACACCAGCAGTAGGTTCGTCCAGGATCAGCAAACGTGGTTCGTTGACCATGGCGCGAGCAATCATCAGACGCCGTCTCATACCACCTGAAAGTTCTCTTGAGATATCGTTACGTTTGTCCCAGAGCTGCAACTGTCGGAGATACAACTCAGCCCTTTCAAGTGCGACCTTTCGGCCTATACCGTAATAGCCCGCCTGGTTGACGATGATTTCCACGGGTTTCTCGAATTGATTGAAGTTCAGTTCCTGCGGCACCAGACCGATGAAGGACATGGCAGTTGACCGTTGCTTTTGCACACTGGTCCCAAATACATTCACCTCCCCCGAAGTGGCATTAACCAACGAGCTGATAATGCCAATCAGCGTAGATTTGCCGGCACCGTTGGGACCCAGCAACGCAAAGAAGTCCCCTTCTTCAACATTAAGCGAAATACCTCTCAGCGCCTCCACACCATTGGCGTAGGTCTTTTTCAGGTTGTTGACTTGCAATGCGTACATTTCGGGACCAGACGGGTTCGCTAGTACAGATATTATACGTGTGAATTGAAAATAGAACGTCCAGACTATCGACTTAATCCGATTGTCTGTTTACTCTGATCCGAGGACCAGATAAAGTTTTCAGATGAATAGATTTTTGTCATGCCTCACTCACTTGTTGCTGGTTTTACCAGCAACAGTATCCGCCTTACCGGATTCGAACCAGATCGAATTCAGCAACTGCATGCTTTCGCTTCCCGGCACCAACCTCACGGCCGAAGCACGCTGCGGATCTTTAGAAGTACCGGAGAACCCGGCGGACCCTCAAGGTCGTACGATCAGCCTCAAAATCGCCGTGGCACCGGCAACCGGCAGTGCCACAGAGCCGGACCCGGTTTTCTTTTTCGCGGGTGGCCCGGGACAGGCAGCGACTGAAACCTGGGTCATGTTGCGGTCAGCACTACGACAGATACGCAAGAAACGCGATATCGTGATGATAGACCAGCGTGGCACTGGCAGCTCCAACAAGTTGGCCTGTGAATCTGACCTGGAAGAAGATCTCAATCAGCAGATTGACCTGGATCTGCTCCGCTCCGAGACCGAAAAATGCCTGGCCGCGCTGAACGGTGACCCGCGTCTTTACACCACGACCATTGCCATGGGTGACTACAACCGTGTCCGCATAGCCATGGGCTATGACAAAATTAACCTTATGGGGGTTTCATACGGCACCCGTGCTGCACAGGTCTACCTGCGGCTGTTTCCAGCAAGTGTGCGAAGTGTGACTCTGGACAGCGTTGTTCCCATGCAACTGGCTTTGGGCCAGGAACATGCGCCCATGCTGGACCACAGTGTGCAAACAGTATTTGCAGATTGTGCGCGTGATGAGACTTGCAATTCATTATTTCCACGGCACGCGCAAGAACTCAACGCTTTGTTCATGCAACTACGTGATGAACCACAGCAAATTACAATAACCAACCCGGTAAGTGGCAAACCACAGGGCATGTACCTGAGCGCCGATACACTGGCCGTTGCCGTACGCTTTCTGAGTTATAGCAGCGAGACCCAGGCGCTGATACCTTTGTTGGTGCACGAGGCCTTGACTACCGGGGACCTGTCGCGGCTCGCGAGCCAGGCTATCCTGGTCATGTCAGGCCTCAATGAGATGCTCAGCCGGGGCATGGAACTTTCCGTACTGTGCAGTGAAGACTTTCCTTTTATTGATTTCTCGGCGGATTACAGTGTGACGCTGATGGGTAATCTATTTCTGCAGATCATCGATTTGCAGTGTAAGGTTTGGCCAAGGGGTGAGGTTCCGGATGGTTTTCACGAACCGGTCGTGTCTGACCTGCCGGTCTTGCTGATGTCGGGGGAGCGCGACCCGGTCACACCACCGCTCTACGCCAAACGCACAGCGGAGACTTTTAGCAACAGCCTCAACCTGATCGCCCGCGGCCAGGCGCATTCGGTGATGAAACACAGTTGTTTGCTTGGCATCACCACGGACTTTATCGAAAAAGGCAGTATCGAAGAGCTCGACACCAGCTGTGTGGAGCATATCCAACCTGCACCGTTTTTTACCAGCCTGCTGGGTCCCGACCCATGATAAGTGTCACCAATTTGCACAAATCCTTCGGTACCGTAGAGGCGGTACGGGGTATTTCGTTTGAGGCACACGACGGTGAGATCACTGGCTTGCTGGGACCGAACGCGGCCGGCAAGACCACGACTCTCAGAATGTTGTATTCATTACTGCCCCCGGACGATGGTGAAATCCGCATCGACGGACTGGACCCCACCAGAGATGCCATAGCCATCAAACGTACATTAGGTGTGGTGCCCGACAGTCGTGGCCTCTACACACGCATGACTGCCCGCGAAAACATCACCTACTACGGTGAGTTGCACGGCATGTCACGGGGGGAGATCCACAACCGGATCGGAGAGCTAGTGGAAACCCTGGACATGGCAGATTTTATAGATCGCCGAACCGAAGGATTTTCTCAGGGGCAACGTGTCAAAGTCGCCATAGCGCGTGCCATGGTGCACACACCGCAAACCGTGATGATGGACGAACCCAGTAACGGACTTGACGTTATGAGCACACGTGCGCTCAGACGTTATATTCTTGGTTTGAGAGATGCCGGGCACTCGGTGGTTCTTTCAACCCACATCATGCAGGAGGTCGCCGCCTTGTGTGACCGGATTATTATCATTGCCAAGGGTGAGATTTGCGCAAACGGAACCGCCCAGGAACTACTGGACAAGAGTGGCTGTGAATCCCTGGAGGACGCCTTCGTTCATCTAATCGGCACGGAAGAGGGCTTGCTGGCATGAGTGGGTTGCGTACCGTATACAAAAAGGAGGTGCGTGAAAACCTGCGTGACAAACGCGCAATTTTCAATTCGGTGTTGCTGGGACCCATCCTGTTCCCAATTCTGTTTATTGGCCTGGCGTACTTCACTGCCAGTAAGCAACAAGAGCGCGTTGAAGAGGTGTTGGAAGTACCCGTGGTGGGTGCACAATACGCACCCAATCTGATCAATTTCCTGACACAACAGGGCGCTTTGATCGAGACAATAACGGGTGACCCGGAAGCTTTGGTCAAGACCCAGGAGGTGCCGGTTGTTATTCGTATCCCGGCACAGTTTTCCAAACAGTGGAAAGCCGGTAAGCCGGCCGTGGTTGAGTTAATCGCTGACCCTTCAAGACGTGAGTCCAATATTCCAATGCAACGAGTCAGGAGTCTGCTCAACACTTATGGCGCCCGGATCGGGCATCTGCGTCTGCAATTGCGTGGAGTCTCACCCACCATACGATCCGCCATCATGGTAAAGGATGTGGATTTGTCCACCCCACAAAGCCGTGGCATGTTGGTGATGATGATGCTTCCCTATGTCTTGATGATCACATTGTTTACCGGGGGCATGCATCTGGCCATCGATTCCACTGTCGGTGAGAAAGAACGCAAGTCACTTGAGCCGTTGTTGATCAATCCGGTCCCACGCTGGCAAGTCATGCTCGGCAAGATGATGGCAACCGCGAGCTTTGCCTTTGCCTCGTTGACCCTGACATTACTGTCATTCCGGTTTGCCTTTCCTTTGATGCCCACGGGTTCGCTGGGTGTGGATCTGAACTTAGGTACCGGTGCGGTGGGTGGAATTTTGCTGGCAACCGCACCTATGGTTGTGCTTGCAGCAGCCCTGCTGACAACGCTCGCGGCACTGGCAAAAACCCTGCGTGAAGCACAGTCCTACATGAGCCTGATACTCATTGTCCCCATGATTCCCAGCATCATGTTCATGGTCAATCCTGTTACACCGGAGACCTGGATGATGGCCATTCCGATTTTTTCCCAAAACCTCCTCATCGGTGAGTTTATTCGTGGTGAGACGGTAAGTTTCCTTTGGATGTCCATGTCCATGGGTGGTACCTTGTTACTTGGTTTGTTACTGGCCTCAATAGCGGCCACCTTGTTCAACCGACCAAGAATTGTTTTTTCATAGATCCTGTAGGACCGACCAGTTAGCTGGTCGGGAATGGGCTCTGCGTAGGACTGACCAGCTTGCTGGTCGGGAACGGGCTCTGCGTAGGACCGACCAGCCTGCTGGTCGGGAACGGGCTCTGCGTAGGACCGACCAGCTTGCTGGTCGGGAACGGGCTCTGCGTAGGACTGACCAGCTTGCTGGTCGGGAACGGGCTCTGCGTAGGACTGACCAGCTTGCTGGTCGGGAACAGTTCCCGACGAATAAACTCGTCGGTCCTGCAAATCAACCCTACGATTCCCAGGAAACATAATTTGGAGCAACACAGATGAATAAAAATCTTTTTCTGATAGGCACCCTCCTGCTGACCACGCTGGTATTTGCGGGTGAACCGCCAGCTGTCGGTACTTCAGCACCGACCTTCAAACTGCAGGATCAAACCGGTAACTGGCATACGCTGGAAGACTATCGCGACCAGTGGCTGGCGTTGTACTTCTACCCGAAAGACGACACCCCGGGTTGCACCACCGAAGCCTGTAATTTCCGCGACAACATTTATGCGTTCAAGGCCATCGGTGCTGCCGTGGTTGGCATCAGTGTTGATGATGTTGCATCACACAAGAAATTTTCGGACAAGTACAAACTACCTTTTACCATCCTAGCCGATGAGGATGGCACAACTGCCAAAACTTACGGCGTGCTGCGTGATTTCAAACTCATGAAGCTGGCAAGCCGGCAGTCTTTCCTGATAAACCCGACGGGCGAAATCGTCAAGCACTACGATGACGTGGATCCCGATAAACACACGGACCAGGTGCTGAAGGACATCAAGGCGTTCATGGAACCTTAGCCGGCCTGGTGATTCCGCCAGCAAGGTGTGCTTTTTGAAATTTACTTACGGACTTGGCTTGTAGGACCGACGAGTTTATTCGTCGGGAACAGTTCCCGACCAGCAAGCTGGTCAGTCCTACCAAAAACCACTTCCGTCCATCTTGCTGGTCGGTCCTACAGAGGAACTATTCCCGACTGGTTAGAAGGTCGGCCGTATAGGGGAACTATTCCCGACTGGTTAGAAGGTCAGCCGTATAGGGGAACTATTCCTGACCCGCAGGCCGCCCGGCCCCATTACCCGCATCTTCAGCCTTGGCATCGCGAACTATTTTTCTGACGTCCGAGAGCAATTCCCTGGCATCAAAGACAATGCCGTCTTTAATCGTGTATTTCACACCACCCACGCGTTCCGGCTCATTATCGGCGCCCAGCTTGAAATGGCCGGTGCCATATAGCACCTTGAAGTTCGCGATTGGGTTTTCTTTCGTAATGACCAGGTCAGCCAGCTTGCCAACACGCACCGACCCAAGTTGATGATCCATTTTCAGGACCTGGGCACCAAGGATGGTCGCCGAGCGCAACACTTCCAGCGGGTGGAATCCCGCTTCCTGCAGTAGCTCCATTTCTCGGATATAGCCAAATCCATACAACTTCCAGATATAACCTGCATCAGAACCCAGGGTTACACGGCCACCGTGGTTCTTGTAGTCATTCAAAAATTGCATCCAGATGCGGAAGTTGTTTTTCCAGGCAATTTCATCGGCGGTGGTCCAGTCGTACCAATACGAGCCATGTGATACCAGAGACGGCTGAAAGAAACGCCACAATGCGGGCGGCGTGTACTCTGCCTGCCAGTCCGCATTCATCTCCCGCATCAGGTCACGGCTGGCTTCATAGATGGTTAACGTCGGGTTGATGGTGAAGTTCAATGCAATCAGCTCGTCCCGGACCTGGTTCCATTTTTCCGAACCCGGCGCCGCCGTCTGAGCCCACAAGCGACCCGCCTCACCAAAACGGTGCTGCTCATGGGTATAGTTGTAGCCCGACGGATAATCCTGGATAACACGGTCGGTAAACATCGCCTCCGGCAATCCATACCAGTGCTCCATGGAGGTCATGCCTGCGCGGGCTGAATGCAACACATTCCATTGCACTACGTCCAACTGTGCATGGTGCATTGCCGTGCCCAAACCCTGTTTGCCAGCCTCTTCCACCGCAGCTTGCATAATGTTGGCGGGCGCCCCGAAAAACTTGATACCACTGGCACCCTTTCTGGCTATTTTCCTGACCCAGCGACGGGTGTCTTCGGTGTTTAGAAACGGCCCATTTTCACCCTGTCCAAATACGACATAAGGAAATATTCTGGGCGCTGCAATCTGGTTTTGACGGCTGCGAGCCTGGTGGGCGAGCACCCAGTCAAGACCGTTGCCACTGCCCGGTTCGCGAATACTGGTAATTCCGTGTCCAAGCCACAGCTTGGTAACGTACTCCGCTGAAACCCCCTGCGCATCACCACCAAAATGTGCGTGCAAATCAACAAACCCCGGCAGCAAGTAATGGCCATCCAACTCCATGACATGATCACCGGGCTCAGTCGCTATACGATTGTCCTCTGGTGCGGGCTTCACCAAACCAAGGCTGCGAACTTCCGCAATCGTGTTGCCTTTTATCAGCACATCCATGGGTCCCACCGGTGGTGCACCCTCACCGTTAACTATTGTGACCCCTCGCAGTACCAACCTTTCAAATGGTCCTTCACCACGCACACGGTCCGGAGCGGCATCAGGGGCGGCCAGCGCGCAGGCCGGCACTATGACGAACAAAAACTTTAGGAGAATTCTCATAAAAACCCTTGTGGTGGTTACCGGAAAACGTATTGTGAGGCTTAAGTATAGCTGGTGTGGTGTAAATAATTCTCAGAGAAGTCTTGTTATGGACAAGGTGGTCAGGACAACTGTCAACGGCAGCGACTAGTGCTCCGTCCATGTGATAACTACGGATTCAGAGGTACCCAGATGTTTCAGGACAAGACGCAGACAGCAGAGAATGGCCCGGTCCTTCTCAAGGGCTGCACCAAGAGTAGGCGCCCTCAAGCGACCCCACGGTCAACCACTCCCCAACTCGCTGAACTCGCAGTTATCACATGGACGGAGTACTAGCAGGGTTTGGCCAGAGATTTCAACCGCGGTAAGTACAGCCGGCGTTGCATGTTTCCCGCACCACGATTTTGCTGAGGCTCAACCCCTTCAAACCGGGCACCAATTGTGGCCAAATCCATCGGGCCAGGTTTTCACTGGTGGGATTTTCAAGCCCTTCAATCTCATTCAGGCAATGGTGATCCAGTTGATCAAATACCGGTTGGAAAACTTTGCGTAAATCGGCGAAATCCATCACCCAACCGGCTTCCTGGTTCACAGGACCAGAGACGTGAACTTCAATGCTGAAAGAATGACCATGCAAACGAGCGCACTTGTGCCCCTCCGGGACGTTGGGCAACCAGTGTGCAGCTTCAACCTGGAATACTCTGAAAACTTCCATTAAAGAATTGTGACGGCAGGCCAGGGGCAACGCAATACCTACCCGTCACCGCAAGTGGTTTTCTATCACCGTAGCAAGCAGGCGCACATGCTCGTCTGAGTCATTTAATGCGGGTATATATTCAAGTTTCCGGCCACCAGAGGACAAGAACAAATCCCGATAACGAATAGCTATTTCCTCCAGGGTTTCAAGACAATCCACCGAGAACCCGGGACTAATGACCTGAATATGCTTCACACCTGACTCAGCCAATTGTTGTATCACTTCGTCCGTGTAAGGCTGCAACCAGGGCTCGCGCCCGACCCGTGACTGAAAAGTGAGCATGTAGTCATTCTCTTTCAAATTCAAAACCTCAGTTACATCCGTAACACTTTTCCGGCACTGTTGTTCGTATGGGTCACCCGCATCAACCAACCGCCTGGGGAGACCGTGCATGGAAAACAGTAACTTCTCTGCTTTTCCATACTGCAACTGAAAGTCGCGTACCGTACTTGCGATCGAATGCACCCAACCTGGTGTGTCATGGTATTGGTTTATGAGATGCAGTTCCGGCGCCCAATCCAACTGGGCCAATCCACTTTTTACGGCATCGAAAACAGACTCTGATGTGGTTACTGAGTAC
This sequence comes from Gammaproteobacteria bacterium, assembly GCA_021772915.1. Taxonomy (GTDB): domain Bacteria; phylum Pseudomonadota; class Gammaproteobacteria; order Xanthomonadales; family SZUA-36; genus SZUA-36. The sequence continues at coordinate 46,052 of JAJFLB010000023.1, forward strand.
TGGGGATACAGTGGTAACACAATCAATTTACCAACACCATTATCGTGTAGCGACAGAAGACTCTCCCTGATTTCCGGTAGACCGTATCGCATGGCCAGGCTAACTTGCGCCCGGGATTCCAGGTGTTGCCGTAATTGACTGCACAAAGAACTGGAATAAACCTTTAGCGGTGACCCCTGTTGCATCCAGATTTTGCGATACGCATTCGTCGCCTGCTTTTTTCGCAATGGAATGATCACCAGCCTGAGCAGCGGCAACCACAGCCAGCGTGGTAAATCCACCACCCTTGGATCGGAAAGGAATTCAATCAGAAACCGCCCCACAGAGGTCTTGTCCAGTGATTCCGGCGTACCAAGATTTACCAGCAGAACACCATTATCGGACATTATTGTTCCTTATCATGGGAAACGGGAGATGTTGCCAAAAAGCGACATACAAGCAGATTTTGCAGCTTGTCATCGTCAGTTACAAGGGCACCAGTGTTCACAAGCACCGCTGAATTGCGGTTAACCAACACCTTACATAATACATTGATCTACAGGGTATAAGATGCCCAAAAAACCGAACATGTTGCAGTTTTACAACAACTTGCGTCAATAAATTTAGAAGCCGACATAAGGCTTTGTAAAATCTGTTTTTTCTGCTAGCATGGTCCTCCGGTTGCCAATGCTGAAAGGGTGGATGTTGCCTGTATGAGTTACAAATCTCAAATCACCCTGTTTTTGATTTGCTTTCTATTCGCCGTCAGTGCGAATTCGGCGCCAATGGCGTTTAGTGTAAATTCAGACAGTGGCAACCTTGCAAACACCGACAGTCTTTACACGATTGACCTGACAACGGGCCTCGACCAGCGTAAAGGCACTCTTTTCAACGGGATTGGAACTCACGTCGACACCGAAGGCCTGGCCATCGCACCCGATGGAACGCTCTGGGGTGTCGATGACGAATCTCTGAAACTTTTCCGCATCAATACAACGAGCGGCAGTGTTAGCTTTACGAGCGAGGTCAACCTGGTTGGAATACCTGCCGGGGGCGGCAATGATTTCGGCATGACCTTCAATTGTGACGGTATTTTATACATTACCTCTGTAGTGACCAACACCCTCTACCGACTGAATATGAATGGTACCGTGGAGGTGGTCGGCGCGTTAGGCAATCTTGGTGCAAATATCAGTGCAATAGCAGCTTATGACGATCCCGAGAAACTCTACGGACTGGGGAATGGTCAATTGCAAAGCGGTCAGACAGATTCTCCCAACCTGTATAGCATTGACACAACTACCGGCGTTGCCTCACTGATTGGCCCGCTCGGAGCAGAAGCCAAGGAGTACAACCAGGGGGGGCTGGCTTTCGATGCCATTGGAGATTTGTGGGCCATCACCGATCGCAGAATTATCAATAATGCCATTGAGAATAAACCCAGTCAGGTGCTGAACATCGATCCAAATTCCGGAGTCGCAATGAGTATTAGCAATTCCAGTGAAGTTGGTTTTGAAAGTCTGGCTATTGCTCCTCCAGCCGCATGTCAGGTGGTCAATGCCGTTGCTCCTGCTCAAGCTATACCGGTACTAAGTGGTGTTGGTCGGATGCTTGCAATATTTGTTTTGTTGCTCAGCGCAATGGTAATCCTGCGCAAACGCTCCACTTAGCCGATCCTTTCTATATCTGTTTTTAAGGCCAAGCCACCCGGTTTGGGCTAAACTGCCTAATCCAGAGAACTCCGGAGTTTAATCATGATTGGTGGAATAAGTGCCTGGCAACTCCTGATACTGTTGCTGATTGTTGTTCTGGTTTTTGGAACCAAACGACTGCGCAACATCGGTTCCGACCTGGGTAGTGCAGTAAAGGGTTTTCGCAAAGGGATCGAAGAAGAACCCGAAGATAGCGAGCCTGAGAAACTAGGCACCGAGGAAATCCCCTCATCTGAGCCACAAAAACAACAGGAAAACGTTTCGGCCCAACGCCCTAAAGACGCAGATGTTTGATGTTGGTTTTGCCGAGCTCTTTCTGCTCGCCCTGATTGGCCTTCTGGTCCTCGGGCCAGAACGCCTGCCTGCTGTCGCCCGTACCCTTGGTGGTTACGTACGCAAAGCCAGGTCAAGCTGGATCAGCCTGCGCAATACCATAGAATCAGAATTGGCAGAAGCTGATATTTCTGCACCAATCAAGCGTGCTCGTAAGGAGATGCAACGTATTGGAAAGGATTTGCAAGATATTCCTGGTTTTACAGAAGAGAACAGCGCACCGGGTGCGAATCCACCGAATCCATCCACGCCACAACAAACCACCCAGCCACCAGAAACCCCGCGGGAAACGGACACCAGGCAAGATGACAATGCCGGCTAGCCCGCTTGTTAAACGATCCCACCGTCCGGTCTTGTCTGGTCCGCGCGGTTTTTCAGAATATTGATGCGATATGCAGGGTGAGCCTTCAGAAGACCGTGAACTGAGTTTTCTTCAGCATCTGGTTGAGCTACGCAGCCGACTGCTTAAGGCTTGTCTCGCCGTGTTTGTAGTTCTGCTTGCGTTGCTGCCGTTTTCACGCCGTCTCTACGAAACTCTGGCATCCCCGTTACTGGCGCAAATGCCTGAAGGCAGCAGTATGATTGCGATCGATGTCGCATCGCCATTTTTGACCCCGTTCAAACTGACACTACTTATCGCTGTAATGGTGGCCATCCCCATTGTGCTATATCAGTTGTGGGCTTTTGTTGCACCGGCACTGTTCAAACACGAGAAAAAACTGGCCCGACCCCTGTTATTGTCTTCGGTATTGCTGTTTTATGCCGGCTGTGCGTTTGCGTATTTTGTCGTGTTTCCGCTGGTATTCGGATTTCTGACCCGTGTAGCACCGGAAGGTGTAGAGGTCATGACGGACATCAGCAAATATCTGGATTTCGTCATGACCCTGTTTATTGCATTTGGAATTACCTTCGAGGTGCCGATTGCGACAATCATCATGGTTGCGACCGGTATAACCACTGCGGACAAACTGGCAAGCTGGCGGCCGTATATCGTAGTGGGTGCTTTCGCACTGGGCATGATCTTGACCCCTCCGGATGTGATCTCACAAACTTTGTTGGCGTTACCGATGTGGATACTGTTTGAGATTGGTATCGTTTTTTCCCGATTGTTGTTGCCGGAAAAACAGGCAGATCAAGCGACCAGTTGATCACTTTTGGGTGATTCATTTACCTCATCGGATTGATCCGGGCCAAAGATATCCCGGAATGCCAGGTACTGGGTAGCAAATAACATCAGTTGAAATAACGGCCCAAGTAACAGCAGCAAGAATGCAAGCCAACTGGCTACATAAGTCCCGTTCAGTGCAGACAGATAAAGGGATCCAAGTAGCAACACAATTGGTACCGCCAACATACCAAGCAGTAAACCTATCACCAACAACGGCCGCCAGTTTCTGACCAGTGCCTTGAGCCCCAGGCGAATAGCACAGCCCACCCCTTTTTCTCTAAACCAGATCAGCGGTACAGAAAAGTAGGTGATACTGCCACTGATGGCTGCACCTATCGCCATGGCAATAACTGCACTTTCCATTATCTGTGGGTCAATAAGCTGTAAGGCGTCGAGGTCACCCTGCTCAACGCGCCTTAGTACAGTGGGATCGATATCCACGACCTGGCCAGCCAAAACCAGTGAAACCACCAGTAATCCCAGCACCATGACGATGCTCCCCAGCAACAGGAGCCGACTTAAATTCCTTACCGCGGTAAATGGCATGAACAATACCCCGATCATCGGCTTGCGACCCTGTTCAATGGTGAAGAAGGCATGGAGCATACCCGCACTCAGTACCGGCAGACACAGAATAACCAGCAATCCCAGTGCCTCTACCTGCGAAAAGCTCAGAAAAAATTGAAAAAACAGACTAATCAATAGCAATCGCAGTGGCTGTGTTTTGAACAAAGCCCAACTGCCAGCCACCCAGGCCAGTCCACGTATGGCCGGCACTTTCTTGATCTCAGTTTCCGGTTGATCACTCATGCGTTTGCGGGTGTGACATTGGCGAACTGGAGCGCTTCGCCATCCCAGGCGTGCGCAGTCTCTAGCGCCTCGAGAACCTGCTCCGGCTCATCCACCACCGACCACATTTTCAGATGCTTATTGCCCATGAAATGTTCATCGATACTGTGTTGCAAGAACTCAAGCAAGCTGTTGTAAAAACCATTGGTGTTTACCAGGACGATCGGACCTACCCACTGCCCCAGCCGCTTCAGGGTCAATACTTCGAATAATTCTTCATAGGTACCCGATCCTCCAGGCAGGGTTACGACCGCATCCGAATTTTCCAGCATCAGTTGTTTACGTGTGTGCATATCCTCAACAACCCGCAACTCGGTAAGACCACGGTGGGTCAGTTCGAGCTCCTGCAGAAAATTGGGTACAACCCCATACACTTTACCATTCAGACTCAGCGCTCCATCGGCCACCGACCCCATCAAACCTTTACCACCGGCACCGTAAGTAATGGTTTTGCCGGCTTTTGCCAGGACCCTACCCAGTCGCGTGGCGGCTTCGTAATAGCTGTGCTGTAGCGCGGCACTTGAAGATGCGTAGACCGTCACCATTTTTATATTATTCATTGTAATATTGTAAACCAGTGCATACAGGACGTGTCAGCGGAGATTGATTTTGAATCAGCAAGTCGGGCTACCACGGGTAACTCAACCACCCGTTTCAATTAGCATCATCATCGTCTGCGGCGTTATTTATCTGCTGCAAAATATATCCGCTCAACTGGCCTTGTGGCCGTGGAGCAGTGGGTACTTTCAACCCTGGCAATTATTCAGTTATGCCTTCTTGCACGGCGGTTTTAACCATTTGTTTTTCAACATGTTTGCCATTTGGATGTTTGGCTTACCCGTGGAAAGGCTATGGGGAAGCCAGAAGTTTATGAGTTACTTTCTGGTTTGTGTTCTGGGCGCCGGGGTGATTCAACTATTGGTGCAGTACTCCAGCGGCGAGATCTATCCGACAATTGGTGCATCCGGTGCTGTTTTCGGACTGCTGCTGGCATACGGCGTGACCTGGCCAAATAACCGGCTGTTCCTGATATTTCTTCCGATTCCGATCAAGGCAAAGTGGTTCGTATTGATCTACGGTGGCGTTGAATTAATTTTTGGTGTTACCGGTGCGATGCCGCAAGTGGCTCATTACGCACACCTGGGCGGTTTATTTTTTGGGGCCGGGTTACTATGGCGCTGGGGTTGGCGACCCGGCATGACCTGGAGTTGAAGACGCCGGCCCGCCCGGTGTAACGCCTGAAACAGACACAGGAAAAAGAGAAACATGGATAAGTCCTATGCCGTGATCCCCGAGGCAAAAGCACGAACACACGTCGACCAGCAACGCTATGAGGACATGTACCGGCAGTCTGTCGAAGACGACACCGGGTTCTGGTCGGAGCAGGCACGTCGTATCAACTGGACAAAACCATTTAGCAAAGTGAAGGAGGTATCCTGGGACCGCGATGATGTTCATATCCGCTGGTTTGAGGACGGCACGCTGAATGCCTGCTACAACTGTGTTGACCGCCATCTCGAAAACCGGGCCGAGCAAACCGCCATCATTTGGGAGGGCGACAATCCGGACCGTGATCTGCACATCAGCTACCGCGAATTGCACCAACGTGTATGCCGCATGGCCAACGTTCTGAAAAAGCTTGGTGCGAGCCGTGGAGACCGCATCACCTTATATATGCCAATGATCCCGGAAGCGGCCGTTGCGATGCTTGCCTGCGCACGTATTGGTGCAATTCATTCAGTCGTTTTTGGCGGGTTTTCACCCGATGCACTGGCCGGACGCATTGTCGACTGCCAGTCCAACATCTTGATTACCGCCGATGAAGGCGTGCGAGGCGGAAAGGCCATTCCACTGAAGCGGAATGTTGATCTGGCCTGTCAGCGTGACGGTGTTCCGGAAGTCCTGAAATCGGTGCTGGTTGTACGCAACGCAGGCCATGAAATTGCCATGAAAGACGGCCGCGACCACTGGCTGCATGAACGTGAGGCCACGGTATCCGACGAGTGCCCCTGCGAGGAAATGGGCGCGGAGGATCCGTTGTTTATTCTCTACACCTCAGGTTCAACGGGAAAGCCCAAGGGTGTATTGCACACAACCGGTGGCTATATGGTTTATGCCTCCTTCACCCATGAGCTGGTGTTTGACTACCAGGATGGTGATATTTACTGGTGTACAGCCGATGTTGGCTGGGTTACTGGCCACAGTTATATTGTCTATGGTCCGTTGGCAAATGGCGCAACCACCCTGATGTTCGAAGGGGTACCCAACTACCCGGACTCCAGCCGCTTCTGGCAGGTCTGCGACAAACACCAAGTCAATATTTGCTATACAGCACCCACCGCAATCCGCGCGCTGATGCGCGAAGGCGACGAGCCTGTCAAACAAACATCGAGAGAGTCCCTGCGATTGCTGGGTACCGTGGGCGAACCAATCAATCCCGAAGCATGGGAATGGTATTACCACATCGTAGGTGCAGATCGCTGCCCCATTGTAGATACCTGGTGGCAAACAGAAACCGGTGGAATAATGATCAGCCCGCTGCCGGGTGCGACCCCAATGAAACCCGGTTCAGCCTGCTTCCCTTTACCGGGTGTTCAACTGGCCATCGTCGACGCCGACGGCAACGAACTCGAAGGGGCGGTGGAAGGACAGCTGGTGATTACTGCCAGTTGGCCCGGACAAATGCGTACGGTTTACGGCGATCACCAACGCTTTATCGAGACCTATTTTTCCACCTTTGAAGGCAATTACTTTACTGGCGACGGCTGTAGACGAGATGCGGAAGGATATTACTGGATAACAGGCCGAGTGGATGACGTGCTCAACATTTCAGGTCACCGCATGGGAACCGCCGAGGTGGAAAGTGCATTGGTATCCCACCCACTGGTCGCCGAATCAGCGGTTGTCGGTTACCCGCACGAGATCAAGGGCCAGGGTATTTATGTGTACGTGACGCTGAATGCCAATGCCACACCCAGTGACGAATTACGCATCGAGTTGCGTAATTGGGTGCGTAAGGAAATCGGCCCCATCGCCACACCGGATCTGATTCAGTGGGCTCCAAGTCTGCCCAAAACCCGCTCTGGTAAGATCATGCGACGTATCCTGCGCAAGATTGCCGCCAATGACTACTCAAACCTCGGTGATACATCAACGCTGGCCGAACCGGATGTGGTAGATTCGCTGATTGAAGGTCGTATGAATCGGTAGCACAGTTTCTACAGAATCTGTTGGACCGACGCCTTTGCTCGCCCGGAACACGAAACCGTAGGACTGATGAGCTTGCTCATCGGGAATCTTAACCTGACAGGAACACCATTGTGGGGTAGACCCTCCAGAGACGTGCTCAAGTACATGGCCCAGGCCAGCCTCTCGACCGGTTCCCGGCGGCCCAGGCCGGTTTCTCGACCGGTTCCCGGTCTCACCTTCTCTCACCTTCTCTCACCTTCTCCTGTAACGCTCTCGGCTCGGGCTTCCTGCTTCGCTCTACCGAGTCCATCCGTGGACTCGTGTCGCCAACGTCCTGTCGGCTCAAGGTCTCTGGAGGGTCTACCCCACAATGGTGTTTTGTGCGAGGCTGTTAGTTCAATAGTGCCCGGTGTTCGTTATGCACAATATCACAGCCCACTGTGCTCCAGCGGACGTTCACGATGCATCAATATCCATTCCGCATGTTCTTCCAGAGCGGCGTTCCCCAGCGCCCTGAGCACCCTGCGGTGGAATTCAATATCTTCTGAACCATCCAGTAATCGTTTTGCGTTGGCAAACACACCCCGCATGAAACGGTACTGCTTGATCAATTCCTTTTCCGCCTTTTTGTGCGAGTATGCATCCCGAACACCTGCAATCAAGGGCAGGATACCCATCAGCACCAGAAGAATGGTCCGCCGGTCATCTGCAATGTCAGCACCCACAACCGCCAACGTGGCTGCGATGAGAACACCTCCCCACAGGGCAAGTCTCCCCAAATGCGTTGTGCGGCGGTACATGGCTGCTTTTTCCTCACCTTTTTTGCGGTAGTAAACCAACTGTCCGGAGTTCCCCGTGTCATTTCCGATCCATTGCTCAACCACCCATTCCAGCCAGGCCTGAGGCGGCATCCTGTCACGGCTACGCAGCAGGCTGGCATTCCTCATCACGTGTCTGATCCAACCCAGATCCACGTCTTGCTTTTGCAGAAAATTGTCGTAGGCGAACTCAGCAGCATGCGCATCAATCACGCCCGCAAGATTCCAATAGAGCTGCACACGCAAGCCTTCTGCCAGAGCCCGGTAATCAAGGTATTTTCGATGCCAGTGCCGCCGCTCACCCACTTTGAATAGCACGAATCCCGCTATGAAAGCCGACAGGAAGAATATGACCAGGAAATCCAGGCCATCATATTCCGAATACAAGATAAAGATTAAACCCACCAGGACTGCAATACTGTGGGTGGCAACCAGGCCAGCAGACACTCTTTTCTGAAAACGCATGGCCAACCAGTCCGCCACCCGGAACTGGTGGCTTATGGCGTCGAGACCGACCGGCAACTCAAGGTCAGGACTGTCCCCCAGCAGATCAAACCCCTCTTGTTCAATGCGTGCCAGGTAACGCGCCTTGTCCCCGCCAAAATCCTCCAGGCGGTGCAGCATTGCCTGGTAATCAGGCGGCATTTGATCGCCGGATTCACTACCAAAGTGTGCCGTCACCCACCTGACCTGCAGAGGTTGCAGGTCGTGCGGCGGGGCTCCGTCAGGTCGATCCCTGGAACACACGATGTGGTAGGCCAGGTCATTTTCATTATCAGCCAGCAGATTGGGTGATTCTTCAGAGACGGAGAACCCTGGCATCACGGCCGTCAGGTGGTAGGTAACGACCCCCGCTGTGCCCCCGGTTTCACCCTCTTCCTTACCGTCCCACAGCGCCAACAATACCTGGCTGTGGTTGGAAATAAATACCCCCAGACGGGCATAGTGCCGCCCACGCGTCAGGTCCGAAGGAGGCAACTCTGATACCTCCGGGCTGACTGGCAGATTAATTACCCGGGCCAGTTTTAACCTTGACCTGAATTCCTCAACGGCTGCCGGCGATGAAAAATCCCGTTCGTAGTCACTTTGTGGCATCGGCAACGGCGCGATCAGTGAGATGTCCATTTCCAGTGCGACATCTGCCACCAGTCGATCGCTGCCTTCGGCCAGCGGCGTGATTACCTGTAAGTCGAGACCAGGGAAATCACGTTTGAGCCCCAGGAAGAAGTCACGCACCATTACTTTGAGCGCAGGGATTTCGTCATCCACCAGATCACGGTGGCCGGTGACACCGATGGTCAGGTGCATGGTGGTGCGATACCCCGGCTAATTGGTGCCCCCGGTACCACCATTTACGATACGTGGATCCGACATGATGGGGCCGGCCAAAGTTGTATTGCCTTGCATACAATAGGCCTCGACTTTGTACCAGATTTCATAACCATTTCGTGATTGGTTGGCATCACTGATTTTAATCTTACCGCCTTTACTTTTGCTTGTGCTCTTGGGCGTCAGGCGACCAGTTCCATTATCCGCCACATCAAAGTCAGCCTTTACCTCAGCGTCCAGATTACCCCAACCATTGGCTGCGGGTTTCCCGGTGCTGTCCTTACCACCGAGATAGACATTTCTCAGCACCCACTTACCTGCGTTATTGGCACCACACGCGACAACATCGTCCATGTTAAATGTGAACGTGGCCTTTTTGCCCGCTTTGACTTTCAAACAGCCTCTGAACGCTTTCGAAGATGAGCATTTTTTGGAACTCGGCTGGTCATTATTGACGTTGAGTTCCGTCCCGCCGGCAGCGACTTCCAACTCTACCGTATACTTGACTGGGGCCGCGTTCACTTCAAAAGCCAGTAGCAGAGGCAATGCCAGCCACATCGTCAAGCATACCCATATGTTTCTTGGTTTTGTTTTCGTTCTCATCAGTTCTCGCTCCTGTTTAATGGTAGGACAATTGTTCTAACGCCCTGACGAAAGAGAAGACTGCCCGTACTTCTCATCGCAATAAAGATTCTCCGTGCACACACGTATAAAGTCTGACCCCCGGTAACCCCTTTCTGACAGGTAAGACACTAATTCACCCGCCCGCTCTTTATCACCCAACATGATTGCCTTTCTCACTGCCCTGCTTGCGTCAACACATGCCCGGGTCCTCCCATCCTCAACACCATAATCCGGCAGCAATGCCAGGATGCTTTCCGGTGGCAGTTCTTTTTTCGCCTCCCAATATTGATAGGCAGCCAGTGTGAGTATGTTTCCCACTTCCCGGTTATTTGGCGACTTGTGCAATACGACGGTGAGGTGATCAATACTCGTTTGGAGTAGCCTCTCGGCAAGCGCCAAATCTCCTCTTTCTTTTGCCAGCCCGGCACGATCCAGCAGATAAGTTGCATAGACCTTCACGGTATGAAAATCATCCAGACCACTGCCCCGCAACAGCCGCTGCCAATCCTCCTCAAGGGACCCTGATGCCACCCACGCATCATCAAGGCGACCGGACCGCGCGTCCAGCCGGATTATGGGTAGCTTGCGCTCAACGAGCAACCGTCTCGTCATCTTTGCGCCTGGGTTCTGTATTGAGGCCGCCGTAATCAATTCCAATGCCCTCTCAAGATCCAAAATCGCCTGCCCATCAGCCCCCAACTGCATCTGGACATACGCCCTGCCGGTCAGGGCATAGGCAAGGTCCATCTTTCTCCGTGGGTTCTCGCTGTCAGTCGCCAACAGGTCAGCCTCAAGGGTTACGCCTGTCTGGCGTGATTGCCACGCGCCTTTCAGGTCACATATACCAAGCTGGGCATCTGCAAGGTTGGCATGCGATTGCCCAAGTTCTGAAAGGTAATAGGGGTTATTCGGATCCAGCACCAACGCGATCTGATTGTATTCCAGGGCAGACTGCATAAACTGCATGGCACGCTCCGGATTGATAACATCACGCCCTTTTTGAACCATCCCGAGGTTGGTCAGAGCATACGCCATTTCCAAAACCCACTCGGCATTATCGGGTTGCTGCACTATCAGACGACGGGTTATTTCGGCGTACGCCATGAAGGCCTCTTCAGCGGACGCCAGTTGCCCCATGGTCACGTAAACCTGACCAATCCAGAATTCCGCCTGTCCCAGTTCAAAGAACACTGAGCGGTCCCCCCGGTCTTGTTGGTAGCCCGCCGCCAGGAGCGCCCAGGATTGTGCAAACACTTCCATGGCCGCATCCAGGTTGCTTTTTTGCCAGAGTGCGATACCCAGGTCACGGGATTCCATCGCGGAACTCACAAGTGCATCCTTGGTCGTGCCTGACTCGCCCATCAGGGCCGCCAACGCCTGATTATCCCATTCCTCCAGACGTCCCAGATCTTCAGGATCGTTTTCCATCTGCAGCATGCTGCGTAGTTCGTTGAGCTTGTAGGACACTAACAGTTCACCCGAGTCCCGCCGCTGCTGCGCTGCAATACGCGCGCTGACGGCCGAAATTAACACCGCCGCAATTGCAATTGATGCCACCGCGGCCACGGCCCAAATTTTCTGACGTTTCTTCAGATCCCTGCGTTGCAACCGATCTAGCGGCAGACCAAGCATGCCGGCAATCAGTTTCAACCTCGCAAGGTGTTTACCATCCGCCCATTTGCGTGCATCGGCTGCCAGTGGCTCATCTAAGCCTGCTTCCGACAAAGCCGCCGGGAAACAGGCGGAAGCTGAGTCAGGATCAATAGGATCACCATCGACGATGACGCAAAATATTCGATCCTGTCGACCCAGACTTACAAATTCACGAATTTCTTTGTTCACCCACACCGAGGCAGCGGCGTTCGGCGAGCACACCACAATGAGATTTTCGGACTCAAGCAATGCTTTTTTGACGGTACTACTGAGATCAACAGCAGATGACAGGTCGTCGCGATCCCGGAATACGGGTTTAATTCGGCCGGGGACTTCACCGGCACTGGTTTTGATGCCGACCAGCTTTCGCGGCACACGGTATGCTTCAATTGCCCTGTGCAACCATTTGGCCCAACCCGCATCACGATGGTTGTAGCTGATATACGCTTTGTAGTTGTATTTACTAGCCACTTAATTACGTTGCTCAGACCCCAGCACGATTTACTCTGAATTCAATGCACATCGCCATATTCCTTCCAACCATCAGCCTATTGCAGCCCGTGCTGCACCTCGTTACTGGCTAACTTCAATTTGAGTATAGTTGGTCACTAGATTTTTGCTTGACCAAATCGACTTTTTAGCTGGTAAGGAACCGGCACTCAATACCGCCTGCATGCATCAGGTTTTTGTCGTCCTGCCTCATTACTCATCGGTGTTTGTTGTTAATGGATACTTTTTGGCAAAAAAATCTTGGCAATAGACCGCTGCGGCGGTGCCTTATCTCCCTCCAGGACCCGCCGTGAACCCGTCCTTGGGGGCTTGGATGAAACCTCCGTGTTTCATACAGTCCTGAAGGGAGATAAGGCACCCCCACTGCTACCTCATTGGTGTGCGGACTGCAGGCTTTTTAAAGGTAAATAGAAGGACGGTCGTGATGCCTAAGCTGTGTTGGGTATTTGCTTCTCCGACCGTGAGTTTCAGGGAGAAGGTGAGGCCGGGAACCGGCCTAGAAACCAGCCTGGGCCATGAAACGACCGAGCCCCTTCATCAGCCCTGGTAGGAGTGACGACGTAAGTCGTCGCGAACATTTCAGGCTCACGACGAGCGACCTCGTCGGTCCTACGTTGACCCCATCATCGGACCTGCATCGGCTACGTCGTTGGTCAAACGGGTCAGGCGCGTCTAATTCCCCTGCGCCACCGTCTTGGTACCCAATGGTTGTGTGATCCGCACATAGGCATGGTTACCGGGTGTAAACCCAGCCACCTCCGAGTTATGGGCGAAGTTAAACGAGTCATCATCGGTAAAGGTCAATGTAAACGTACACCAGGGAGCCATGGTGACTTCAGCAGGTTCGAAGTTGGCCCCGAACTTGGTCTTGTTCATGGCATACAGCATATTGGCGGTAACCGTATTGCCGTTGACCACGGTATTGCCGATATCACTGGTGGTCCAGAACGGATTACCGGCCGCATCAAAGGTATAAAACACCAACACCACCCGGCCATCACTGAGCCATTGCACAAAGATACCTTCGCCGGAACGACCCAGGGCAAAGAAGGCACCACTACGCTGCGCATTGGCACCCTTGGTGCCATCGCAGTTGACCACAAAGGTCAAACGGTTGGCATCGTTCAGCAGATGCTCGAGACCAGAGTCACTGCGGGCCGTGAAGTTAAGCCGTCCGGGGTTAGCGGTCCCATCACACTCTGGAAAGACCATGGACATACCACCGACGGTGGTGCGTACGATACTGGCCTCATCAAAACCGGCCCCAAACACGCCACCTGTTACCCTTTGCATTTCATCGATGACAATGGAATTACCCACTACTCTACCCAGACCCATAAACCAGGCCAGGCTCGTGCCATCAAGGCTATAGGTGTAGAAGGAGATAATCGCCTGGCCATTGGCGAGGATTTCCACAAAGGAGCCTTCACCACCACGGCCGGTGGCCGCGTAGGCGGATGTTTGGGGGGCACCAATGTCCGGGCCTCCCTGGATTTCTACCAGAAACCGGTCGCAGGCAAAGATACCATCGAGATCAAAGTCCTGGGGTCGGCCGAGACCGTTGAAGTCCTTATAACTACAGGGCAATATGTTATTCACAAAGTCCACCGGACCGGACTCTATCAGTGGACTGCCTGGTTGCGGTTGCGGGATACCATCGGCATCCACCACCACCATCGGGTCGGTGTTGGTTAGATCAGTGGCGTGGTTTAAGCCGCAACTGTCATCTTCTGCGGTATTGTATCCACTGGAATTGATCATATCGCCGCCAAACGAAAATGAGCAGGCCGCGTTAGGATTCTGTTTATCATCCGCTTGCACCGAGGAATTGTTGGCTTGAACCACGGCCATGTTCAGTGAGATAGCTGTATTGCTAAGATCAAGGGTGCCTTCTGTAACGGTCACAGCCTGCTCGCCAGCCTCTATATAGAGGTTTTTCGCCGTCAGTGCACCCCGGGTCGTGCGCAGCGTCCGTATGCTTGAGTCGGGGCTGGACAAGACACTGTTTTGCAACATCCCGCCGGGTCCCGTGTCGCGTAAAATAGCTGCGGAAGAGCCACTGCCAACGGTATGTATATGAGAGCCGTCGACAAAAACCCGTGCCGGGCTGGTGACGGAATCATTCCCGTCAACAAACAAGGCCGTAGAGTCACTGTGTAGTCTGCTGTCGACCACCGCAACATCGTAATCGGTGAGTAACTGCTCGGCTTGATTAATACGTCGCAGCAACTCTGCCTTGATAGCCGCATCAAAACCTGCAGCTTTGATGCCGTCGCGTTGCCCCTCAAAATCGACCGGCTGATTGTTTTCCCCTACGCCCATGACACTTACACAGAAGCTGCCGCAGTCCAGTTCAGAACTAAACACGACGACACGTGAGCCCTCGGCCTCAATACATTTTCCTGCACAATCCGCGTTGATGCCGCCGATGATTACTGTTGAGTCGGTTGCATTGATGATTGAACCGAAACCCTGAATCGCTGGGATGGTGCGGTCGCCAAACGCTAATGGCGAATTGGGTTGTACAAGTGTCTTCTTAGAAAAATCACCACCAATACCTTCAAAAAAACCTTGCAAAAACAAAGAGCCGCCAAGATCTTTGGAATCCACTCGCATAAACGTAATGTTTGTTGGTGTCAACTTCTCGTTGTTCCAGGTGATAGACGCTCCATCGAAAAGGAGTATAAAGTCATCTTTATCTGGCCTATCAACGAGTTCAGGCAAGGGAGAGCCCGAACCCGGTTTGAACTCAGTAGTGAATGAAATGTCTTTAACAATATGGATCTTGAAATCGGTGTTGGGGTTCGCATTTAAAGCAATGAACGCCTCTTTGAGTTCTTCAGCTGTTTCAACTACTAGTGTCACATTTCCCAAGGCTGGAATGGCAAACAACAGAAAAATAACGACAAGCCCAATCACATTGCAACTTGCTACGCTGCCCGCTCTGGAAGGGTTGGCCTGGATGTGCATGCTTCACTCCTTTGCGGGTTTTGGATAGTGATATGGGTAACACGATGACTGCGGGGTATTCAATCGAGACGACCGGCATTTGGTAGCTCGCACTCCAACTACCCGGCCGTGTTAAAAGATAACAAGCTCCACTTTCAGTATAGTTCAGGTTTCAGTAATTGCATGGTGCCGAAACTACCGGGTTCCGTTATCGTGCCGAGAAGCTGACCAGTTAACTCGGTTGATAGGCTGGTCGCTTTGAAATGCCGTAATAACCTTTGCCAGTTGATCAACACAGGCCTGCCGGGCCGATCTGCTGGCCCAGGCATTGTGCGGGGTGATGATCAGGTTGGGGATATCGGGCGCCAGCAGGGGATGATTTGCGGGTGGTGGCTCCTCGCTTAAAGTATCCACCCCGGCCCCGGCAATCTCACCGGCACGCAGGGCATCGGCAAGATCACTTTCCACAACAATACCTCCACGGGCGGTATTGATCAGAAATGCACCGGGTTTCATCTTTTGTAGGACCCGGCGATCAAACAGGGCATTGGTATCGTCGCTCAGGGGGCAATGAATACTGATCACGTCCGCGGCAGTCAGGACATCTTCAAACTTGATGCGGTCCGGTCGCGGTTCACAGCCCCGATGCTCTGCTACCAGCACCCCCATATCCAGCGATCTGGCCAGCTGCGCCACCGCCCGGCCTAATACGCCGTAGCCCACAATGCCCAGTTGCAGCTCTGCAAGTTCCCGAATGGTCTGGTCGTGCAGACTGAATTGATTACCCTTGCCCCACTCCCCCTGCCGGACCCGGTCTGAGTAAAACGGCTGGGCGGTCGCCAGGTTCAGGATCAGCGTGATCACGTGTTGGGCCACCGACCGGGTCGCGTAATTTCTGACATTGCACACCGCGATTCCAAATTCCTCCGCGGCCTCAAGATCGACCACGTTGGTACCGGTTGCCGCGACCGCGATCAGTTTAAGCTCGCTTGCCGATTCCAGTGTTGCACGCGAGAGGACACACTTGTTGGTAACCACGACATCTGCTCCAACCAAGCGCTCGATGACTTCTTCCGACTCGGTGAATTCATACCACTGCCAGCCTGGCAAAGACCGGTCGAGCGCAGCCGCATCAAGGTCACCGTTATCCACGGAGCCCAGGTCCAGAAACACACCTTGTGATAATTTCATTTCAGTTTGGTCTCATGATGCCGGTCACAAAAAAAGCCGCGCAGAGCGGCCTTTCCGGACGTCTGGTAAAAGCTATTTCCGCGTCGTCGCTACACTGACACTACTCACGCCAACGGCCTCGGCAGCATCCAGAATGGTAACCAGTGCATCGGTTTCCGCGTCCGGGTGTGCTGCAATGATCAGGGGTGAATCCGGTCTTTCAGCCTTTTCCCGCTCCAGGTTGGCCTGTACTGCCCTGCGCTCAATTAGACGACCCTTGAGCATGATATTGCCGCTGGCATCAATCTTGACCACGATGGGTCCTTTTTTCTGCTTGATCTCCTTGGGTGGCGTATTCGAAGGTCTGGATATTTCAAGACCTTTCTCCTTGACGAAGGAAGTCGTCACAATAAAGAAAATAAGCATGATGAAAACGATATCCAGCATCGGTGTGATGTTGATTTCCGCCTCATCGCTTGTGCGTTGTTTTCTACGCATGAAACAAACCTAAGTATCTACCCACCGCATAGGGTTTTACCGACCGGGTGGCACAGCTTACTGAACCTCATCAAATTTCGCCAGTTTCCACGGTGCAAAGCTATTCCACGGTCACTGATTTGGCCAGGTTTCGTGGCTGGTCCACGTTTGTACCCCGTTGTACCGCCACGTGGTAGGCCAGCAATTGCAGGGGAATGGTCATGACGACGGGTGACAATAATGGTCCGCCGGTATCCAGACCCATGATATGGCCATGCCTTTGCCCGAAACTTGAAACCACTTTGCTATCCGCTATCACGTACAGCTCCCCACCCCTGGCGCTGACCTCCTCGATATTGCTGATCAACTTCTCCAGCAGCGTGTTATCTGGCGCCACGGCAAACACCGGCATTTTTTCATCCACTAACGCCAATGGACCGTGTTTCAATTCACCTGCCGCATACGCTTCTGCATGGATATAGGAAATTTCCTTGAGTTTGAGTGCCCCTTCCATGGCAATCGGGTAATGGCTGCCACGACCCAAAAATAAAGCGTCCTCTTTTTCTATGAATGCTGCTGCCAGTGCTTCAAACTCTGCGTCCAGGCCAAGTGCCTGATTCAACAACTCCGGCAAGTGGTTCAGGTCAGCGACATAGCCCGCGTAGCGGGTCTCATCAACACCATTGAGCCTGGCCAGTTCCAGTACGAGCAGCTGTAAAGCAACCAGCTGGGTGGTAAATGCCTTGGTCGATGCGACCCCGATCTCGGGGCCCGCACGGGTCATTAGTACCAGTTCCGCCTCACGCACAATGGAGCTTTCAGCAACATTGCATATCGCCAGCGTCGCGGTGTAACCCGCTTGCCTGGCATGCTTTAGCGCCGCCAGCGTATCGGCCGTCTCACCGGACTGGGATATAACCACAAACAGGGTATCGTCAGTGACCACCGGTCGTCGATAACGGTATTCGGAAGCAATTTCAACACGACATGGAATACCGGCCAACTGCTCCATCTGGTACCTGGCCACAAGTCCCGCGTGATAACTGGTACCACAGGCAACAATATGCACCTGGCAGATTTTGCCCAGCACTTCTTCAGCGCCAACACCAAAGATATTTGGCAGCACCCTGCTGGCACTGAGTCTGCCTTCCAGGGTCTCGGCCACAGCCTGGGGTTGCTCAAAAATCTCCTTTTGCATGTAGTGGTTGTAGTCGCCACGCTCCACAGCATCAATCGTGACCTCGACCTCTTTGACCGGTCTTGTTACCAACTCATCACTTTCATTGCGAATTTCATAGTCGTCAGCGTTCAGTGCGACCACATCCCCTTCTTCCAGGTAGACAAAGCGGGTCGTCTCAGCTATCAACGGATAAACATCCGAAGCCAAAAAATGCTCACCATCACCGATACCCAGCACCAGTGGACTGCCTCTGCGTGCACCAACCACCACTCCCGGCTCGACGGCACTGACCACGGCGATGGCAAACGCGCCACGCAGACGGCCAATGGCCTTGCGCACCGCAGCAAACAAATCCAAACCGGAACCCATCAATTGCGCAATCAAATGCACCATCACCTCGGTGTCGGTATCGGAGTTGAACTCGCAACCCGATTCCCGTAATTCGTTTCGCAGTGCTGCATGGTTCTCGATAATGCCGTTGTGTACCAACGCCAGCTGATCACCAGCGGTCTGGGGATGTGCATTTTGAGTATTGGGTTTACCGTGGGTCGCCCAACGTGTATGGGAAATCCCACAATGACCGTCTATTGGTGATGCTTCCAACAGTGCTTCCAACTCCTTCACTTTGCCCGCTGCACGCTGCCGCGCCAGGAAGCCATCCTGCTGCAAGGCGATGCCTGCTGAGTCGTAGCCCCGGTATTCGAGCGCATACAAACCAACCATCAGGATATCCCGGATGTTGCGCCGGGCTGCCGCTGCAACAATGCCACACATACTTACAAGGCCTCTGGGTTGATCACTTGGACCGCTTCCAGCCCGGCACAGTGACCTGTTTTGACCGGCCAACGGTCAGCTTTCCGGCTGGCGCATCCTTGGTAATGGTACTGCCGGCGCCGATATCGGCGCCTTTGCCTATCGTTACCGGTGCCACCAATTGGGTATTGGAGCCGATGAAAACATCATCTTCAATCACCGTGGGGTGCTTGTTGAAACCGTCGTAATTGCAGGTGATGGTGCCAGCACCGATATTAACCCGCTCACCAATACTGCTATCACCCAGATAACTCAGGTGGCTGGCCTTGCTGGCCTCACCCAGGGTGGTGTTCTTGATCTCGACAAAATTGCCCACACGGCTGCCGGCCGCCAGTTCGGTGCCGGGGCGTAGGCGGGCAAACGGACCAATATCACAAGCGCCCAGGGTTCTCACTCCTTCAAGTACGCTGTAGGCATGCACGTTGGTTCCCGCGGCCAGTTGACAATTCTTGAGCACGCAGCCGGGGCCAATGTGTACGCCATCACCGAGGTCTACCTCACCCTCGAGTATCACGTTCACATCCAGGTAAATGTCGTTGCCAACCGTAACCTTGCCACGTACATCGAGACGTTGGGGATCTGCCAGCTGAACACCGGCACGTAATAATTCTTCAGACATTTTCCAGCAATACCTCCGTTCCAGTGCCGCCAGTTGAATACGGTCATTTGCCCCTTCCAGGTCACCCGCCTCCGGGGCTACAACAGAACCCGTCTGTAGGCCTTTTTTGTAGGCAATGGATAACACATCGGTCAGATAATACTCGTTTTGTGCATTTTCACTGGCCATATTTTCCAAACAGGCCATCAGCACGGCTTTTTGCGCCAGGATGATGCCTGAATTGACCTCGCAGATGGTCTTTTGCAGATCGGTGGCGTCGCGCTCCTCGACAATGGCCGCGATACTGCCGTCATCGTCACGGACGATACGACCATAACCCGTCGGGTCCGGCACATTCATCGTCAACACCTTGATTTGAGCCTCAGTCGACTCGACAAGACTTCGCAACACACTCGCATTGAGCAGCGGTATATCACCGTACAGCACCAATACCTGGGCATCTTCCGGAACGGCGGGCAGCGCCTGCAAAACGGCATGACCGGTACCGAGTTGCTCGGCCTGGGGTGCCCAGGTAATCTCAAATGCGGCACACGCCTTTTGCACTTCATCAGTATCCGGATCATAAACCACGTGAATCGCCGCAGGTTGTAGTTGCTTTGCGGTATCCATTACATGAATAATCATGGGCCGGCCACCGATGGTCTGTAATACTTTCGGTGTCTTCGACCGCATGCGTAGTCCGGCACCCGCAGCGAGTATGATGATATGAAGAGGTATGTGCATAGTTTGTTGTGCTGGTTTGAACACAGAGTATACCGACAAGACCCGGCAGGCTCTATGTAAAGAATCGGGCAAGATTATGCCGTTTCCCGGGTCTTGTATAACAAGTCTCCCTGTCCAAATGAGAAACTGATGAAACACGCGCTACTGACAGTCCTATTGTTCCTTTCGTTGGCCTGCACCAGTGCGGCCGCTGAAGTGCTGCAACGTATCGTCAACGACGGTCAGATGGTGTTGGAGGATATACCACCAATCCCACCTTCCCTGGCGCTGTCGCTGAACCGCTATCAGAGTATTCGTGCAGCAAGGCTAGCCGGCTGGTCACGCGACAGCAACAGCATCTATATCAAGACCCGGTTTGGTGATGTTGCCCAGCTGCATCGTGTAGATATACCTGGTGGAGCGAGAACACAACTGACGTTCACTAACGAGCCGGTCAGAGAAGTGGTGCATCAGCCGGGTGGTGAGCTGCTGGCCCTGACCCGTGATCGTGGTGGGGATGAATTTGATCAGGTACATGTGCTGGATCCAAAAACCGGTCTGGTGATAAGACTCTCTGATGGCCACTCGCTGAATAACCGTATGACCTGGGACCGGAAAGGTCGCCAGCTGGCCTATCGTTCCACCCGCCGAAACGGCAGTTCGAATGATATCTGGGTGCAGACCGTAGCCTCTCCCGAGTCGGCAAAAATCTTGGTGAAGGCGGAAGACGGCGCCCTGTGGAAGCCGATCGATTTTAGCGCTGACGGCAAGAAACTGCTGGTCCAGCAGTACATCAGTGTGGCAGATTCAAGAATCTATGTGAAAGACTTGTCCTCTGGAGAATTACGTCTTTTGGTGGGTGACCCCGAACGGCCCGCAAGCAACATCGCCACCGGTTTTTACCGTAATGACAAGAGTGTCCTGTTTGTAACTAACCAGCGTGACGGTGCCGCTGAAGTGGCGAAGATAAGCCTGGGCGAGACACCTCGACTTACTTTCCTGCCCAACATCACAAACTGGGACATTACCCAGTCCGTGCTCAGTCACGATCGCAGGAGAGGTGCGTTCATTTCCAACGAAGGCGGAATCAGCAGACTGTACCTGTTTGACCCGAAACAACTGAACTATAAACGAGTGGGTCAAATACCTCTGGGTTTGATAAGCGGTCTTATTTTCAGCCCTGACGGAAGTAAACTTGGTATGACTCTGAACTCGGCGCGTAGTCCGAATGATATTTTTGTGCTCAAACTTGGCCGCCATCCGCTGTCCGCAAGAGGGCTTACCCGCTGGACCTTCAGCGAGATTGGCGGGCTCGATACCGCGAAGTTCGCCAAGCCGGCACCAATAACATTCCCGGTTTCCCTCGCCGGACAGGAAGACAAGTTACAAATACCGGCGATCGTCTATCTGCCACCGGGTGATGGCCCATTTCCGGTTCTAATTCATGTCCATGGTGGCCCGGAAAATCAGTACCGGCCAGGCTTTAACAGTGAGTTTCAATTGTTGATCGATCATTTGGGTGTCGCGGTCATAGCCCCAAACATACGTGGCTCACTGGGATACGGCTCCACTTTCATCACCTTGGATGACGGCTATAAACGCGAAGCAGCGATTAAGGATATCGGCGCACTACTCGATTGGATTGACTTGCAGCCACAACTGGACCAGAACCGGGTTGCAGTGGCTGGCAGCAGCTATGGTGGTTATGTGGCACTCGCTGCAGCCGTTCACTACAGTGGTCGCTTGCGGGCGGCGGTTGATCGTTTTGGTATCAGCAATTTTGTAAGTTTTTTGGAAAACACCCAGGACTATCGGCGCGATTTACGTCGTATTGAGTACGGCGACGAACGAGACCCGGACATGCGGGCGTTTCTTGAGCGCATCAGCCCATTAAATAGCGTGGAAAAGATCAAAATACCGCTATTGGTCGTACAAGGCAGAAACGACCCGATTGTACCCATGTCGGAATCCGAACAAATGGTAGAAGCACTGCGCTCGCAAGGCCAGACGGTCTGGTATATGAAAGCACTCAATGAGGGCCACGGTTACAAAAAAAGAGAAAACCGTAACCTGTATCAGCAGGCCACGATCATGTTTTTGCAGCAGTACTTGTTGGGCGGGACCGATGAAGGTACGCCCAGGCACCCTTGATTGCTGAGGACTTGATCGGCAGTTACTCCCAACCTTGATCTACCAGGAGCTGTCTCTTAGACGACTCTTTACCTGTCTTTACCTGTCTTTACGCCAACGTTCAGGCTTTGTTCAGTTAGCATCTAATATCCTGATGTATAAAGAAAAAACCACACCTTTGAGCAGGAATTGAGGAGTAACCAATGAACACAAGCAGGATGCTGAATGCGGGAGAGGCAAGTCCGGAATTATCTCTTAACACGGAAATTGGCGCTCGGCACTGGACTGCCAGAATTGATCCCAATTCCGTCATTATCGACTCGACGCAACGCAATACCGACCGTTCCACACAAGCTGTACCCTGGCCACTGCATTTTGCCAACCGGCTGAGCTTTGGTGCTACCGACAAGTTAATCCAGGTTATTGAGGATAACGGATGGCAAGCATTCCTGGAGTGGCAACTCGACTACGAAACCATCGATGATGGTGGTCTGGAAGAACTGCTCAACAAGAACTTGCCAACTCTGGGTGCATCTCCACAGGAACTCATAGCGAGCGAAGAATTCCAGCGTAAAGCCGCAAGAGAGTTGATCGTGGCCTCACTATCCAGGCAGTCGTTCAGTTCTCGACAACTATTTGAACGCCTGGTTGAGTTCTGGAGCGATCATTTTAATGTGAGTATCTTTGATGGCCCAGTTCGCTACCTGAAAACCGTGGAAGATCGGGAGATCATTCGACCCCTGGCCATGACCAGGTTTCGTGACATTTTGCATGCCAACGCGAAAAGCCCCGCAATGTTATTTTACCTCGACAACTACACCAATACGGCTGTTGGTCCGAATGAAAACTACGCCCGTGAATTAATGGAATTGCATACCTTGGGTGTCAATGGGGGCTACACCGAAAAGGACGTGCTGGAAGTTTCCCGGGCATTAACCGGCTGGACCATCCGACGGCGGCAGGGCACCTTCTTTTTTAACCGGGCGGCACATGATTACGGTGAAAAAACCGTACTCGGGGTAACCATTCCAGCCGGTGGTGGCATCAGTGATGGTGAAACTGTACTGGACATACTCGCAGAGCATCCATCCACGGCGCGCTTTATCAGCACCAAGCTGGCGCGGCGATTTGTCAGTGACTCCCCACCTGAATCACTGGTGGATAAATTGGCCGCAACCTTTACCGCCACCGACGGCGATATCCCTTCTGTGCTGCGCACCTTGTTCACGTCCAGAGAATTCTGGCTGAACCGCGAAACCAAGACCAAACGACCCATTGATTACATTAGTTCAACCGTGCGCACCCTGGGGCTGGCTGCCGACAGACGCGTCATGCGCTTTATCACGTCCCGTCTGGAAGTGCTGTCGCAGATTCCTTTTGGCTGGCACGCACCCAACGGTTATGCCGATGTCGCAGGATACTGGACCACCGCCAGTGCACTTATTAATCGCTGGAATACCACCAGCACGGCGGTAAAGGAAACCCCCGCCGAAACCATCAATACATGGCTTGGGGATGCAGCCAGTCCCAATGAAGTAATCGCAGCCATGAGTGCCGGGGGTCTGCACAGGGAGGTCAGTCCAGCAGACAAAAAGACCCTATTAGAGACGATTTTTGCCGCCTGGCCTGCTGCGCAATCGTTGCCGTCAGAAAAGCTCGAATACTATGGCCGGGTAACACTTATCGCATTGCTTTCATCCCGCTATTTCCAACTCAGATAAAAGTCAGGAGCACACTATGAAACGGAGAAAATTTCTGCAAGTTTCCGGACTTGCCAGTTCCTGCCTGGTACTCGGGAAAAACGCCATCCAGGCTGCCGAAGCTGAAACCCCCACACAAGACCAGATCCTGGTATGTCTGTTTCTGCGCGGCGCAGCTGACGGCCTGAACATAGTTGCGCCAGTCGGTGACAGTGACTATGCCAGTTTGCGCCCAACCATCGGCATACCCCTCCCGGGAACTTCAGCAGATGCCGGGATTGACCTGGACGGCTTTTTTGCCCTTCACCCGGCCATGTTGCCACTGCTAAAACACTACGAGTCTGGTGACCTTGCTTTTGTCCACGCAGCCGGGCTAAGCAACGACTCCCATTCTCATTTTGATGCACAGGACTTGATGGACCGGGGTGTAACCGATTTTTCTAACGCGCCTGATGGCTGGCTGAACCGCTATCTGGCACTCGAGACTTCCGTGTCGGACACATTCAGAGCCATTGGTATCGGCCATGCCATCCCTAAGTCTCTGGCCGGTACCTTCCCTGTACTTGGCATCAACAAAATCGATGAGTTCGGGCTGACTCTTGGGGGTAATCTTGGGACGGTTATGGAGAGTACGCTCACAAGACTCTTCAACCAGCAAAGTTTGCTGGACCAACACGCCCAGGGGGCACTAAGTGCCATCTCCGCGCTCAAGGAAATTGACCCCGGCCAGTACCTGCCCGAAAACGGAGCAGAATACCCGCAATCTGAGTTTGGCAGCCGCATGCTGGAACTTGGACAACTGATCAAGTCCGGTATTGCAATGGAAGTAGCCGGTGTCGACATCCATGGCTGGGACCACCACAACAATGAAAACCAGGTTTTACCGGGTATGTTGGATGACCTCGCGTCGACACTTGATGCGTTCATGACTGACATGGGTGATAACATGCAAAAAATTACCTTGGTCACAATGAGCGAATTTGGCCGGCGTGCCTACGAAAACGCTTCCAGCGGTACTGATCATGGTCATGGAAATTTCATGATGACACTGGGTGGTGGTGTGAAGGGTGGTCGGGTTTACGGTGACTGGCCAGGTCTGGGACAAAATCAGTTGGTCTTTAATGGCGATCTCGCTGCCACAACGGATTACCGCACCGTGTTGACGGAATTGATGGGCAGTCGCTTTGCAGTTACTGACCCGGCTGCCTTGTTCCCGGATTACATTGAACAGCCGCAACTTGGAATTTACTCAGCGATTTAGCTTGGTTTGATTCGCATCATGGGAAAAGTGCCCAGCCATAACCACGGTGAGAGACTCTTTTTTAGCGCTGGTCAACCTGCTGGGTGCTTTGTGCGGCCACAGACTCGTCTCAATTCTTGGCTTGGTTCGCCTTGTAAGCCCGAACCGCCACATTAAACATCTCCGCGACGCGCTCTTCCATGTCTACTGAATAATTATGGGCGTTGTTAATCGCCGCACGGTTGCCATCTGACAATTCATCGCTCCTCGCATCATGGCCAATACACTTGCGGTAGACTTCCATATCCGCCTGGAAGCCCTTGACCCCTTTTTGCGCCTTGATAAGATCATCATAGACAGGAGTCTCCGGTATGGGTGGTGGGGCTGACGGCAAATTACAGGCCTGCGCTTCCAGCGGCAGTACCACCATGCTTCCGTCTTTTGTCTCTTCCTTTGCCAAAACCGGCAAAGAGATCACCAATACCAGTGCTACAAAAATACTTCTTTTCATTACATCACCTACTTTTTCAAAACTGCCCGGGCCTGTTGACACCTGCCACGTCGCATTGTTCCTGTTCCGGGGAAATGGATTTGTGTTGAATCCACTCATTGCCGGGGTTTTACTCACCATCCCAATAATCAGCCATATCAGCCTGACCACGTATGATAAAACGCATGGCCTCAGGTTTTCCATCCCCTTGTGCCGGGAAATTTGCCAACACACCGGTTTTATCCGAATCAGGGTACTCTGCAATCTCCGGCCACATCATAGTGCTGACCGCCAGGTATTTCAGCTCTTTTGTTTCCGAGGTGTTGATAAACTGGCGTGCGGTTGCGCGCCCACCTGGCGGGCAGGCAACGACGTCGCCCGTACGTACAGGATGAGTCTCATCACCAATGCGGACCTCGCCCGCGCCTTCCAGAATAAAAAACATTTCCTCGTTCACACGATGGCTGTGGAACGGAAACGCCCGTTTTCCGGGTGCCAGTACCGTCACGTTGTAACCCAGCTTCTGGGCACCAATTTTTGCTGAAATCGCCCCCATTTGGGCATCGAATCGATCACCGTGGGACCAGGGTTGATATTCAAGATCGTCGATATTGAGAATTTGCGTTGGCATGGTCGGTCTCCTGTCAGATCCAACGTCTGACTTTTGCTTTGTAGTCCAGGTATTGTGGGCCAAAGGCCGCTTCAAGAAAGCGTTCTTCACCCAGCACGAAACGATTGCGTATAACCACGATGAACAATGGAATCGGTAACATTGCACCAACACTCCCCAGCAATGCTGCGACACCGAACAGTATGAGAAACATACCCAGATACATCGGGTTGCGGGTAACCCCGTATAGGCCGCCGGTAACCAGGGTTGTTGCTTCTTCAAATGGCACGATGCCCGTGCCCACTTTCTTGAACAGATCCGCTGAAATGGCGGCAATGACAATACCGAGAATTATCGGGATAACACCGAAATAAGCAATGGGTGGGTCAATGTATTGCAGGACCGGAAAGTAGCCCTGCATCAGCCACATCAGCAAGAGTGCAATAAACAGGTAAGCCGGTGGAACGATCTTGCGTTTTACCTCCATACACAAAAATCCATTCTAGGCTTAACCGCGGATACCTCACGGCAGCGTGTTCGCATCAACTTGTCCAGTGGCTGGCCTTTGCCTTTGCCGCCAGTACGACAAGATAAATAGCGACAATGGCGACCATCACGGGCATGACCATGCCGCCTGGCCCAAACACATCGAAAGACTCGCTTATAAAGAAGGAATGAAACATTTGCACCAACACACCTGCCAGCGACAGTTTCAAAAACAAGCCGGCCAGGCTTCTTCTTAGTAGCAACAAAACACAACCCAATGCTCCACCGCTAACTGCAATCGCAAATGCAGCAATGGCCCACGTGGGTGTATTTTCAATTAACCCACGATCTACCTCAGACAGAGCTGCAAGCATTTCCGGACTCATAGTGACCTGGTTGATATAAGCGACAACACCCATGAGGTTCCAGACCAGGAGCACGATGACTATGACCGTGAACCAGCCCGGTGCTTTGCTTTCCAATGCCTGAGACATGATTTCCTCCAGATTTCTTTTATTCGCCCAATGCGCCTAACTATAGCTGTCTGTTCTAAAAGTGGACCAACCATCCCATTGCCGACCTGGATAAGGCCACGGATGCGATATAGGTAAACGTCAGCAGTCCCAATAGCCAGGCATACAGACGTGTCGTCTTAGTGCGACCCTGACCCAGGGCGACCACACCCAAGCTAATGTACACCAGCAAAGCACCAATTTTCGCGGCCAACCAGGGTTGGTCCAAAGGTGAGATTTGCAATGACACCGCCATGATAATCGCACTTGCAAGCAACACGGTGTCAACAATATGGGGGAATATCTTAACCCACCGTTGCTGCAGCAATGCTGAGTCTCGTAGCGCCCAGATGCCACGTATGAAAAATCCGCCAAAAGATAAAACCGCACAGCTTACATGGACGATTTTCAAGACTCCCATCATTCTCTATTCCTTTTCACCTGGTGGTATCGGTTTACAGTTCGGCGAGTCGTTGCAGGCTTGCCGCCGGCATCTGCTCTGAACGTGGGTAGTAACCTTCAAAAGCAGGTGTGCCTGCCGGCAGAATAACCCAGGGTTGTTTTGATGCTGTATAAATATGAATGTCCGGTGGCTGGGTATCCGGGTTATCCAATGTGCCAACCCGTACAAAGCTCAGCGCGTCACCTGCCCCGGCGTAGTGGCTCCACACGGCAATCTGGCAGGACGGGCAACGCACAACTTTTTGTCCCTTACCGCTATTGGAAGGTATTTCAAGCTGCACGGGGTCGCCGCTGAGCAGGCTAACGCAACTGGATTCAATCATTGCATTCAGTGCAAAAGCCGCCCCGGTCTCACGCTGACACCAGCGACAGTGACAGCAATGCACAAAAATCGGCTCACGTGTAAGACGATAGCGGAGCCTGCCACAGGTGCAGCCACCATCCAGAGTAACAGAATCGATGTCATTCATTCAGGTTGGTCCTCCACAACCACAATACTACTTGTTCTCTTCAGCAAATTCGTAAGTTCTCTTTAATTCGCAAATCTCCACACGGTAAGATTTGTACCATTTTGCGCGACCTTTTGCCTGGGCAAGTTTATGTGTGGCATCATTTTTCCAGGCGGCAATCTGTGCTTCACTTTCCCAGTATGAAATCGCGACTTCCTCATCGCCGTCCACCATGGAGACAAATTCAAGGCATCCGAATTGACTTTTTGCCAGTTTTCGCAACTTTTCGGCTGTTGCCAAATACTCGTCATCAGGCCTCGCCAGTCTCGCTTTAAATATTACTGCATACACTTCCGGTTTGTCCCTCGCTCATCTTATCCACACATGGCCGCTTAGAAACCTGACCCAGGCTGGCTTAGATATGCAGTCTCTTCAGCGGTCGATTCTCTTCCAAGGACACTGTTGCGGTGAGGATAACGACCAAATCTGGTGATGACATCCTTGTGCTTGAGTTCAAATTCCAGGTTGCCCTGAATTTCGTTTTTGCGGAACAACTCTACCGCCAACTCATGTATGGCCAATGATTCACTGTGCATAAACGGCATATACAGGAAACTTCTTTGCACTGCGTTTAGTTGCTGGTCTACCCCATGAGATATTGATTCCTGCGCCAGCGCCAGTGACATGGAGTCGTAAGCGAAAGCCCGCGGCGAGTCTCTGAACATATTTCTCGAGAACTGGTCCAGAACAATAATTTCAGCAAGCCTCCCCGCCGCTGATTCCCGCCATCCAAACAGCTCGCAGTTTATTGCCCTCCCATGAATATCTGAAAATCGCTCGATCAGCAGAGCATCAAACACAGTATCCTTTTTCCACCAAAAGGACTGATCCAATTCCTCAAACCAGAACTCAATAACCTGACGATACACCATCAATGCCTTTTGTTTTTGTATTCTGAGGGTAGTATAGCGTCTTTGAATTAATCAACTCAGGGGCCACCCATGAACGAGCAACAAAGAAGATCCGCTTACTGGAAGGCTAACTTGAGGCTGGTTGCATGGTGTCTTGGCATCTGGTTTGTCGTCTCCTACCTGTTTGGAATCATCCTGGTCGAGCAATTGAATGTCTTCAGTCTCGGTGGATACAAACTGGGCTTCTGGTTTGCCCAACAGGGTTCGATTTTTGTGTTTGTGGTGTTGATCTTTTTTTACGCCTACCGGATGAACAAACTTGACCGGCAATTCGAAGTGAACGAAGACTGATGGACCTGCAAACTCTCACGTACGTCGTTGTCGGGGCTTCTTTTGCCCTCTACATCGGTATCGCGATCTGGACCAAGGCTTCCACTACACGTGAGTTTTACGTAGCCGGAACTCACGTTCACCCCATCGCTAACGGTATGGCAACGGCGGCTGACTGGATGTCTGCCGCTTCCTTTATCTCCATGGCCGGGCTGATCGCATTTCTTGGTTACGATGCCTCCGTATACCTGATGGGCTGGACGGGTGGTTATGTGCTGCTGGCCCTGCTGCTGGCACCCTACCTGCGTAAATTCGGCAAATTCACGGTGCCCGAGTTCATTGGTGAACGATTCTATTCCAGAACTGCCCGCCTGGTTGCCGTGTTCTGTCTGATCGTGGCTTCCATCACTTATGTCATAGGCCAGATGAAAGGCGTGGGTGTAGCCTTTGGCCGTTTTCTCGAAGTGGACTTTGAAGTTGGTGTGGCAGTGGGTATGGCCGTCGTTTTCATTTACGCCGTTTTTGGTGGCATGAAAGGCATTACCTACACGCAAATTGCGCAGTACTGTGTGCTGATCTTTGCCTATACGGTGCCGGCAATTTTTATCGCTCTGAATCTGACAGGCCACGCAATCCCCCAGATTGGCCTCGGTGGAAATATGTCCGACGGCTCGGGTGTGGCACTGCTCGACAAGCTCGACGAGGTGGTGACCGGTCTCGGCTTCGCTGCGTATACCGAACAAAAGGGAAGTTCGCTGAATATATTTCTGCTAACGGCCTCCCTGATGATCGGTACGGCGGGCTTACCCCATGTCATCGTGCGGTTTTTTACCGTACCAAAGGTTTCCGATGCCCGCATTTCAGCTGGTTGGGCACTGGTGTTTATTGCAATTCTTTACACCACCGCACCCGCAGTCGGTGCCATGGCCCGTCTGAACCTGATGAACACTATTCAAACGGGTGAAGTGGGGGCTGAAGATGGCAACCTGGCGTACGCCCAGCGTCCGGAATGGTTCAAAAATTGGGAAGCCACAGGCTTGCTGAAATTCGAAGACAAGAATGATGACGGCCGCATCCAGTACTACGACGACACCAATGCAGAGTTCTCAGCATCTGCAAAGGCCTATGGATGGAATGGCAACGAGATGGTAAAAGTGGATCGCGACATCATGGTGCTGGCCAACCCGGAGATCGCCAACTTGCCCAATTGGGTGATTGCACTGGTGGCTGCCGGTGGCCTGGCGGCCGCCTTGTCAACTGCCGCAGGCCTGCTGCTGGCGATTTCTTCGGCCATTTCACATGACTTGCTCAAAGGCATGATCACACCTAACATCTCCGAGAAAAAGGAATTGCTGGCCAGTCGCATCGCCATGGCGGGCTCCATCCTGGTGGCGGGTTATCTTGGTATGAACCCACCCGGGTTTGCCGCTCAGGTGGTTGCGCTGGCATTTGGTTTTGCAGCATCTTCGTTGTTCCCGGCCTTGATGATGGGCATCTTCAACAAGAACATGAACCGCACAGGCGCCGTGGCAGGTATGTTGACCGGTCTGACCTCCACAATAATGTACATTGTCTGGTTCAAGGGCTGGTTTTTCATACCGGGGACCGCGATGGCAGCCAATACACCGGAGAACTGGTTCATGGGCATCTCGCCGGAGTCTTTTGGCGCGGTAGGTGCATTACTTAATTTTGTTGTAGCGACAGTTGTTGCGAGGTTCACGGCAGCCCCACCGGAACACATTCGGCGTCTCGTAGACGATATACGTATTCCCAGGAGCGCCTCAGCGAGTTAGTAGCTCTACCAATGTCTCAACAACGTTTTCGTCTTCAGAATTGGCCATCCAGAACAGGGCCTGGCGCCTGACTTCACGGGAGTGTTGCTCGTCCTTGGCCAGTTCCAGGAGCATCCGGCCATCAACTTCACCCAGCCAAAAAATGGCTTCCTCAGACAAGGCATTGTCCGGTTCCACGGCTAGGGCGTAGAGACGCCGGCCTGCTTCCACACTGCCGTGTAAGGCCAGGGCGTGTAAGGCGGACTCAGCCGCCGCGCCTCGTGCAGGGCTTCGAGCCGTTGCGTCCAGCCACTCCAGTCCCACACTGTTGTCAATTGAGCCCATCCAGACTACCTGCTCACCGGCTGCGTCTACCGGGCAATATTCACCAACAACACGCATCCTTGCTACTTCCCCCTGTTGAATTTGAGCGTATACGATGACTTTATCCGTCAGTGGCGAATCAGATCTTGTGCCGTAACTTTCGTGCTTTCGAACCAGAGCACAACCGACTTCGCCCATGCGGTTCCAACGGCCCTTCCAGCAGCACGGTGAACGGACTCCGTCCCGGGCAGGTAGACTGAAGGCCAACCATTGTCCCTCAGCGAATTTGATCAGTTTTGCGGGGTCAGTGACCGACGTCCTGTCAGTCACTTTCGCATCGTACAATTCGCCCGCCTGGGCCCAGACGTGGCCGGCCATGAGGATCAACATCGTGGCCAGGTATCTCATCCCTTGTTCTCCAGCAAATCGAACAGGTATTGGTCAGTTTCTTCAGAGTCAATCACCATCAGCATTTGTAGCATTTCACGTTTCAGCTCGGAGTTAGTCTCCCGCTTTAACAACCCCAACAGACCCGGAGCATCGTCTAATATCATCATGTACTCAATGACGGCTGTTTTCTCCTCATGGGACATTTCTGGATATAGTGTGACCAGATTCTTGCCGACTTCTTTGTCTCCGCTAATGGCAAGGGCCTGAATAACCGCAATGCGCAACTCCTCTCCCTGTTCAGTTCTCAACAGGTCATTCAAACCCTGGGTATCATCTGCAATCGCCATGGCCTCTATTACGGCAATACGAGTCTCCTGATCCTCCAGGTTGGCATACAGCTCACTCAGCTCCGCCGTTGCACCCATTATTCCCAGCACCTCAACTGCCTGGTGTTGCAGCTCCGTATCAGATTCTGTCCGCAAGATGGTCAGCGCCAGCTCACCCGCGCTATCCATCATGACCAGTGATTCAAGGACCGCCTTTTTTTCTTCTTTGGATTGAGCACTTGTGTAATGCGATTGCATAAACTCGGCCGCATCCTCGCCTTCACTCATTGCAATACCGTAGATGGCTGTCTTACGCAATTCAGGGTCCTTCTCTGTTGCAAGAACTTCCCGCAGCAATTCCAGATTCCCTGCTATGGAAAACGCCTCCAGTGCAGCAATCTTTGATTTGCGGTCTTTAAATGTCGGATAGAGTGTCTGCAATTCCACGGTGGCATCCATGGCACCCATGGCGTAGATGATTTCCCGTTGCAAGTCCGAATTCTGCTCTGTTTTCAGGATATCGAGCAGTGGCGCAACCTCATCACCGGCAACATAGGCATGAATTATGGCTTCCTTCACCTCTGCACTGGGCTCCCCTGTGTACAAGCCTGCAAGCAACGCCAGCGAAGACTCTGTACCTGCGGCACCCAGCATGTGGATGGCATCGATCTGCAAGTCCGTATCACCACTGTCACGGGCAAACTCGACAATCGCTTTTTGGGCCTCCGGCTCCTCGCTCATACCCAGTATGAACAGGGCATCACGACGCACACTGTCTGACTTGGAATCACGCAACAATTCCAACACCAAAGGCAGGGCGCGCTCCGTATCCCGTTCCATCAGCCGTGCCAATGCGAACATGCGTAACTCCTCATCCAGCCCGGCTTCATGCGACTTATCACGCTCGCTCTTTTCTGCATCTTCATGTTCTATCAGCAATACCTGGGCTTCCTTTAGCCATTCACTACGGGGGTACTTACGGCCCAGGCTTTTTAGCTGACGCTTGGCCTCGTGCTCACGTCCTGCTTTGTAAAGGGCATGGGCGCGCCAGTACATGGAGGCATCGGCCGTGCTCTTGTCAGTCTCAATAGCTTGTTCAAAATGTTCAGCCGCCTCTGTCCAGTGCTGCTCGCGCAATGCTTTCTGACCATCCTCATAAGGTGTCTGTGCCATTACCGGCGCTGCCAGCAATATGCCTGTCAGGGTAAATTGTTTAAGTATCCTGTAAATTGACATGGTGTCTTCCTTCAAACTGATATTTGCGATTTGCTAAGTTGCTTGTTCATCACACGAACCTTGAATAAAAGTCCGTTTCTGACCTCCTGTTGCATCCGCTCACGGGTGAGGGGTGAGCCCGTATGTGCTTCATGAGCCAACTCGATCAACAATGGTTCGAGTTCGGCCAGGAAGGCGGCTAATCTATGTTTGCCCTGGGAAGCCGCTGCTTGCCGGTATAAACGGTTTGCCACCAACATGTCGGTCGCGTATTCGGCTTCACTGGCAGATGATGTGTCGGTATTGGCAAACTGGGTCAATACCAGGTTGACCTGGCCCAGGTGAGCAGACACCGACTGGTTCAATAGACGTCCGGAGTTTATTCCGGCCTGGGCAAATTCTGTTCCATCCAGCGGCCCCGTAGGGTACTGCGCGGGACCCTGCCCGCCATTACGGCCCAGTGTGAATGCCAACACCGCCACCAACATCACCGATAGCGCACCGGCCAGGCTGAATCGTGGTTGGGAGACGGATGACAGCCAGGTTTTCCAACGGCTGCCGGCATGGGACTGAACAGTTGTCAGTTGTGGGGAGATTCGTTGCCAGACGGTGGCGCCATAGTCGTCACCGCGCGCTGGTGGCTGATAGGCATCAGCCAACCTGAGCTCGTTGCACAGTACGTCAAAACGGGCTGAAAGCTCTTCTGAATCGGCTACCCTTACGGCCAGCGATGGATCATTGTGCTCGCCGTAAAACAGCAGTATCAGGTCTTCTTCAGTGATGTGTTTCATGTCGTCACCAGGGGTCTTAATTCAATACGCATTTTCTTGACTGCGCGAAATATGGTCTGTTTGCAGGCATCTGTCGTCATTTCCATTATTTGTGCAATTTCCTTGATGGAATGGCCTTCAAAATGTCTCAGTAGCAATGCACTGCGTTCCTTGTCGCTGAGGTTCATCATGGCCGCCTCCGTTTGTGTGCGGATGTCAATTTGCACATCCGGGGCTGATGTTACCGATGCGGTTTGAACGGTCTCCCATTCAGGCTCAGGGGTTTCAAACTGGTTGCGTCTGGCTTGCTTACGCAAGTAGTCCATCGCGGTATTGACCGTAATGCGGTGCAACCATGAACGAAAACTGGATTGCATTCTGAAATCACCCAGCTTGCGCCAGGCCTTGATAAAAGCTTCCTGAACGATGTCCTCGGCGATGCTTTCGTCGCTCACCAGACGCCAGGCCAGACGAAACATGGCATGACTGTGCTCCAGCACCAACTCACGAAATGCAGTGCGATCTCCTGCTGCAGCCTTGCGGATGATTTTTTGTTCTGTCTGGCTCATTTCAGAAGTTTAGACGTAGGCCCGCGCTATTGGTTAGCCGGGCGGAAAAAAAAGATTTGAGACACGGTCTGGGTCGCTGTTGGCGTATTTTGTTGCTTGTAGTGCAGTACACTTTGCTCATGTTAACAAATCAGCAGATTGGGGAGTTTATCGCTGAACACCGACTTCCTGACAGGTTCAGCGACCTGATCCACAAATACTACTCACCACTTGCAGCCTGGGTGAAACGACAGCACAACCCAAATGAAACACTGTTTGTCGGAATCAGTGGCGCCCAGGGCACTGGCAAAACGACCCTTGCTGACTATTTATGTCTTGCGCTTGAAGCGAATGCCGGCTGGCAGGTGGCGGCTCTGTCCATGGACGATTTCTATTTGACCCGGTCGGAACGCAATCAACTGGGTGAAAGCACCCACGCCCTGCTGGCATCGCGGGGCGTTCCTGGCACCCATGATATGCGGATGCTGGCGAACTGCATTGAACGGCTCGGGATGCTTGGCGCGGGAATGAGCATGCCTTTGCCTCGCTTTGACAAGGCGCAGGATGACCGCAGTAGCCCCGATAGCTGGCCCGAGGTAACCGGGCCGGTGGACGTGATCATTCTGGAGGGCTGGTGCGTCGGCAGCGCACCGCAGCCGGGCAATACACTGGTGCAACCCATCAATTTACTTGAGCACGAAAAGGATACCGATGGCGCTTGGCGCCGCTACGTTAATGACCAGCTCAGGGGGACCTACGCCAGTCTGTTTGCCCGACTGGACAAGCTGATATTTCTAAAGGCCCCAAATTACGACAGCGTTTATCGTTGGCGATTTGAGCAGGAGAGAAAGCTTGCCGCGGTAAACTCTGACAAGGCTACAAACATCATGGACACGCAGCAACTGGAGCAATTTATGCAGCATTTTGAGCGCCTGACCAGGGCAAATTTGGCCCGTTTGCCCGCCGTTGCCAATGTTGTCATAGCGTTAGATGACAATCACGATTGTATACGTTGTAAATTCGCTGAGTGAGAATATCAGGCTTCCCCTGGCGTTATGTCAATCAGTTTGCGCTGACAAGATACGGTTCACTTTACCCAGAGTTAACCTGACGCGCTTCCAAGGGGTTTTCGCACCCAATAGCCACCACCGTGCAAGGGTGACACCGGCCACAAGCTTGTTGGTCTGAGCGAATGAATCCAACCACTGCCGACTTGCTGTTCCCGATCTGGTAACGGCAGGGCCTTTTTCATCCCAAATGTAAGAATTGGCGTGAAAGACAGATGCATCCAGGCAGAATTCAGCACTGGCCGCTCAAATATGATCTTGTGTATGGCAGTCTGGCAGAAGACCTGATATGAAATGGCAGTTCACTACCCCAGGGTTTCTGGCTTTATAGCGTTTTTACAACTTATACTCAAGGGATGTTCAATATCTGCGGTATGCAAGTAATATGGTGTTTGTCTTACCTATACTCGGTTTTGCAAACACTATTTTATCTATTGCGCATCAGACATCGCACCCAGGTATTGATTCAGCGCATCAGTAGCTTCTATAGCCATGAATGTAGAGGGGTGGGTTAACTTTGCAATTTTTTCGACATTGGCCCTTAACCGTGATGCGTCCAACTCGATGTAGCCGCATTGTGCAAGGTTATTTTCGGCTGCATATTGTTGCCAGGTCTCATTTTCCCATTTGAATTCATCATTGGCTTGCAGCCAGCGGGCACCAAGCTCAGCGTGAGTGCTTGTACAATCGATGTGTAATAACTTGATGAGGAAGTCGGTTGTATGTCGCGCGCCCCACGTTGTTTTTGCGTTCCACAGCAACCCGTCTTTATATGCCGGCAAGTCGCCTTTTTTACTGTGAAAGTAGGCCGTTGAGAAACCGGATAGTTCAGTTGATTTCGAGCAGCTCAGGAAATCCAATTCCAGTGCAACTCTTTGTTCGACTGAATCGCTGTCGCCAATGATTCGGTTAAAAAGTTTCAATGCCTGAGTGTACGCACCGGCAGCTTTAGGCAAATTGCGTGATGAGCGTGCCAGATGGCCTCGTAATTGCCATAAACGCCATGTTTTGGGATGATTGGGAACCCCCCAGACCTGTTCCTGACGTACAGCCAACACATCCAGTAATTGTCCGGCTTCTTGCAGCTTTCCCAATGAAAACCATGCTTCAGCTAGTGACAGCGATGTTTCAAACCATTTGGGTGTTTCACTGCGATAGGACTCCAGATACATTTCTGCCGCTTGCTGTAATGCCCGACTGGCTTGATCATACTTACCTTCATCAAGTAAATAATCGCCCAGCGCGTGCCAGCGGAAAGGCGTTGCAATGTGCAACCGCCCAAGCGTATCTGCTGAGCCTTGTGCCGCGCTGCGTTGTAGCTCAATAGCCCGTGTTGTTGAGCCCACTCTATGCTCCAGGCTGGCTGCGGCTTCCAGGGTTTTGAAGTAGGCAGGGTCTGTCTGTCGGCCCTGTAGCCGGTACAGGGTTAGTGATTGCGCCATAAGCTGCAGTGCACGGGGCCGGTCCCGTAGCTTGACCGGTTTGACCCACCAGTACGCCAGCAGAAATGCAAGTTCGGCCAACATTTCCGGCGACTGGGGGTGATTCACAAATGCGCTATCGGCGTAGTAATCGTAGGCTTTTTCCCAATAATAAGGTGCATAGATCCATTCCGGCATGACCAGACGGGCAGCGCGCCAATAAGCATTTGCAATTTCTTCATTGCTCGCACCACTGGCGATCAGATTACTGATGGCAATTTTCAGTAATTCGTCTTCACGTTTATCGGCTAAATCCAGATTGCGTTTGTCTCTGAGCTCAGCCAGTGCCCAGGCGTATTGGTACTTTTCCCTCTCCCCTTCCCGGGCCACGCTAAAGGCCTGGGTAAGAAGATCCTCGGCGCGCTCAAATTCACCCATTTGCAGGTACAAACGACCCGCGGCATGCAGCAATTGACCACGGTTAATGCTGTCTTCGGCGAGTTCCACCGGGATTCGGCGCACACCTTCGTCCAGCATCTGCCGTGCAGTGAGGGACTCAACATTGGTATTCGGGCTGGTGGTATTGAACATGCCAATAACAAAATTGGTGACGCGGTTGGACAGACCGAGATTATGCTCCGCGGCCTCACGTTGTTGTGTGGCAACAAATGAAAAATAGGAAGAAACAATCGCCAATAGGGCAAGCATAACAACGGCCAGACGTCTGATGCCAACCAGTCGTTGTGAACGTGCTTGTGAGCGCCTGATAAACTCGCTGATATCTTCATTCAGATCAGCCAGCAGGGTAACGGATCGGCCATCTGCCAATGCCTTTCCGGAGCGCAGAAGAAGATCGGAAGACTTATCGCCCCGCCGCCAGTTGTTATAGGCGACCTGGGTGCGTCGAAAGGCTGCCAGACGTTCAAGATTTTCTTCCGACCACTCACGTGCTTCACCCCATTGCTCAAGTAAGGTCTCATGAACCAGAGAATAATACCGACCACCGGTAACATGCTTGCCGCTGGTCAGTAAGCGCGCATCCACCAGTTTATGGGCGAGTTGCTCAACGTGTTCATTGCTCCTTATCTCACTGTCCAGGGCCGGTCGCCGGGTGACGCGGTAGTTTTCGAGATCAAACTGGGTGAGGTATCTCAACAGATCAGGCAGTGCCTTTCTCAGCGGTCGCTTCAGATCGTTCATCACTTCATCGGCATGCCTGGAAATGGCACCGACAAGGCCACCCAGCTCATGGTAGCTTTTCCAGGTCAGTACCTCGTCATCTCGGGTCTCATACATACGATGCAACAGAAACTGCAGCAATGGTAATGCCTGACGCATATGGTTGGCACTGGAGATAATTTCACTTTTCAAAGAGCCGAGGGTATTGGAGGATTCAAAGCGAAATCCGGCCAATTTGGCAGGTCCCTGGAGAATTTCCGCCAGCTCAGATTGTGATGGCTTGCCAAGCGTAAATGTGCCGGAGCCCTGTCTCAGCCGCGCCATGGCCGGCCAGTCGTTCAAGACGGGAATGAAGTCTTCACGTAGGGTCACGATTACATCCAGAAACCCTGAACGGGCAAGCAGGTGAACCATTTGCATGACCAATGCGGTATCTTCCAACGCCAGGGCTTCTTCGAACTGATCAATCAGCAGCACGGGTGTTGCGTTACTGGAGTGTTCCTGCTCAAGTGGTTGAGCGACGAGTCTGGCTATGATTTGTCCCAGTTTAGAATGTGGGTCTAACGCGGCAACTTCCGCAGGATTGTGTATGAGAATATCGGCGGTGCCCAGTTTGCGTTGCTTCATCAAGGCCGGTAACAATCCGGCACGGGCAAAAGATGATTTACCCACACCGCTGGCACCGGTGATCAGCAAAAAGCCGCACTTGCGTTCGCGCTGCTCTGTCAGTGCTACGCTGGCTTCAGCAACGGCGCTTGAGCGGCCAAAAAAGATTGGACCGTCGTTGACCTGGAAACGACCAAGACTTCGGAATGGCGAACCACCTGTCCACACTTGTGTTGAATCATCCCGCGACTCCGGCGTCACCTGCGCCGTACACAGCAGGCGATAACCCTTGCGGTGAATGGTTTCTATATATCTGGGCTGGTGTGCATCGTCGCCAAGTGCCTGGCGCAACTTGAGGATGACGCGTTTGAGCACCTCTTCATTGACGTACTGTCGTGGCCAGACAAGATCCAGTAATTCGTACTTCTCTACCGTCTGCCCAGGGTGCTCGACCAACACCTGCAACACGGCCAGCATCTTGGGTTGCAGGTGCACGACCTCTGCGCCCCTGCTGATGCAATGACGATCAGGTTCGACATACCAGTCATCCAGGTGAAACGCTTGTTTCAAGCTGCCTTCCCATTGCCAACTGTCAAGCAGTATATTAGCCGATTCATGTTTTTGGGGACTTTTTGATCACGTTGATCGGTATTACTGCCTTAGAATAGCTACTCATGAGGCGACCCAACAAGCCGGCCATAGCAATTTTTTTATTGCTGTTTGCAGGTAACCATGTCTTGGCGGCACAGTGTTGGCTGGGAGAGCGCTTTGGCACCAAACTACAGCGTTATCCCGCAACAGAAGGGTCTGACACAACAAATCGAGAGACCTGCAAGGCAACCTGCCAAGGCGACATCGGCACCGTGCTGCAGATTTGCAATCGACTGGGTGCCCCGTATGTGAACAACGTTGAGTTTGGGTGTTTTTTTAAATCAGATGAAAATGCCGCGGAGTTACTGGCGGGCACCCCACCGGACTTTTATGGTTGCATGCAATTGTGCGAATGCCCAAAAGGTCAGTGGTACGAAGCTTTCAGACGTCAATGCGTTGAGCCCACTGGTACGGCCGTGGCCAATATGCCCAACGGCGACAAGGGTGGTGGCTATTACGTCAAAGACGGGTACCTGTTCAAGGATGCCGGGCAAGCGACTTGCAGAATGTTGCCATCCGGCGAACCTACCGCCCGCACTACCGGATCAGAATCCACCGGACACTGGACGCCGTGGATGAATCGTGATCAGCCGGGTGGCTACGGTGACGCTGAAGCCCTGGAAGCATTCATTAGAACGGGTAAGGTTTGTAGCCGACCGATTGACATCCAGTGCCGTACCAGGGCAGGAAAGGATTGGCTGGATGCGGGCCAGGTCTATACCTGTAACCGAAACGTTGGTGGATCGTGCTTAAACCATACCCAGGCCGAAGGGGAAAAATGTCTGGACTATGAAGTGCGCTTTTTGTGTCCATAAACGATCTGTCCTCTCTTCGATTCAAGCTCATTACGTGTTCGTAAAAACTTCCCTTGAAATGAATTTCGTGCTTACGCTCTAACAATTGTCCATTATTTTTCCATATTAAACATAGAGATACATAAGTTAAGTAATTTGGGGACTTTTCGATCACGATTGTTTTTCGGCTATGGGGATACTGGTGTGTACTGAAAGCGTTGCCGCGTAGACCAGCAATCAATTGATTCTATCTGGTGACCTTTATCTTTTAGGAGAAGTCGTGATGAACACTAGGGCAACCAGTGGTCCGGCCAGCCTGAAGAACACGCTATTAGGAGTAGTGCTTACAACTTTACCCACGATGACAAGCGACTCAGCCTGGTCCGCCAACGCGATGCCGCAGCCAGGAACGCCTCTCTGGATTCTTGCAGACGCAGCCATTGGCAATACTAATCAGCATTTCAGTACAGACGGGGGCTTACTATGAAACAGAATTCCTTAAACAAATCGGTGAACAGACCTTAACAATTTTTGAAATATTACGAAATTTGTCGCATTGCAAAAGCATAAATAACTTTATCTTTGGGAGAGAGATTATGAGTAAGAATACTAAATATTTTGGACTTTTATTTGTCTGTTTTACCGCCTTTTCTTTGGTTGCTAAGGCCCAAACAATAACT
The DNA here is from genome assembly GCA_021772915.1 of Gammaproteobacteria bacterium. Classification (GTDB taxonomy): domain Bacteria; phylum Pseudomonadota; class Gammaproteobacteria; order Xanthomonadales; family SZUA-36; genus SZUA-36. The sequence goes on from JAJFLB010000023.1 coordinate 87,189, forward strand.
GGACGTTTTTCCGTTGACAATGGGTATCAACTTTGGATTGGTAATTCTTACGAAGTACAAACCCAGCTAGCAGCCCAATGGAATACAAGGGCGAAACAAATAAAAACGGGGGTGTCAGTCACCTTCAACGCAATACCAGATTGCCACATTTACATCGTTGCTTGGTCTGATGACAAAGATTTTCAAGGATTGGTTGGGAGTTTTTCAGGGGCAACCACTATTAAGACAGGCGACAGTCAATGGCGCGTTTGGCCGACCGGAAATAACCTTAATGGGGTCAGTAATGCAACCACGACTCCAAGCATAGGCCAAGTAAATTCGTGGCTTATCGGTGCCCCACCAAACCCAAGCACGTGGCCAATTCCTTTTGCCGGGCCAATAGTAAATGGTCCTATTCCCAATAATATTTATGGAACCGTTCTGGGCATAGACCCTAACGCTAAATGGGTTTGGCATGACAGCAAAAAAGATTCCCGGGCCACATGGCCGTTAACCACGGGGACTTACTCTCCTCATGGCGTTCCGTTTCTAGGTTTTAATCACGACGAGGTTCTTATTTTTCGGGTTCCTTGTCCAGCACCTGTTCAACCACCTGACCCTTGTTGCCCACCCTGGAACGAGCATCGGTTAGGGGACATGTTGGAATATCTGGGTTCCGGTGGAATTGCTGATCCTTATACACTCAACTTCGCACCCACTAACGCGTTCGACACCCAGATGCAGGCGTATATTGACTATCTAAATGTTGCTTCTAACTTTGCGATCTCGTCGATTCACATCACATTTAGCCTATATGACCATGGGACAGGTACTAGTCCGTCAGGGGCGAGCCTTGCGTATATTGGTCCGCCTGGTTCACAAGATCGCTATGTGCAGTGGACGGCTGGCCCACCAGGCGGTTATCAAATGTCTCCATTTTTTACCATGCCCTCCCACTCACTGCAGGTGGGAAATTGGTACCGTGTGGGTACAGGCATCTGGTTGAATGACAATAACTCATTCTTCCCAGACTCATGTGCAGTGAATGAGGTGTTTTTCCGTATCCAGGTGTTGGGACTTGTAGCAGGTGGCGACGGCGCGGCCGTTCTGCAGATACGGATGCCGGACGGGCGGATCGTTGAAAGACCAATTGAAATTCGACAGGAAGGCAGGCCACAGGTAGTTAAGCAACCGGCAGGCAGGCCACAGGTAATCAAGCAGCAGGATGGCAAACAACAGGATGGTGATTCTTCCACGACAAAATATACGAGTTCGAAACGAAGGTGTTGTCGTCCGGGTTGTGATTGGAACTGTGGTGACAAGATGCTCGAAGTTGATAAGGAGCATGTCGAAAACGTGAGAAGTCAACCGCCAGAAGGTACGCAACCAGCAGGCAGGCCACATGTAGTCGAGCAAAATGGTTCGTGGACCCCTTGGTATAACCGCGACAATCCCAGTGGCAAGGGTGATCATGAATTGTTAAGCGACTTCATTGCTGCTGGCCAGGCTAGGCCCAACCCTGTGGAGATAGAGTGCCAAACCACGTCCGGTGTTGGCTGGCGAAAGGCAGGGCAGGTTTACACCTGCAACACCCAGACCGGTGGTGTTTGTGTCAACAGCCAACAGCGCAAAGGCAAGTGCCAAGATTACAAGGTGAGGTTCCGATACTAGTCGCATGATCAGCCGAATGGCCACGGAGGTGCTGAATCCCTGACAGGCTTTTTTATGCCGGGTGAGCTTTGTAACAGTACAATCAACTTGCTCTTGCCGTGTGGGAGCAAACACAGAGGAGCTATAAAAATGAATAGCAAAACAATCCATCGCAATGTCTGGGTGCTGGCACTGAGCCTGTGTCTCGGCGTCATTTTCACCCACGCAACAGCATATGCTGCTGAGAAAAGAAAAGCTAGGTTTATGCCCAAGCCCAAGCCCGTTTGCACAAGCACCGTAGAAGTGACAGGGTTGCACTATCCGAACCAGTCCTGTGCACAGTCCCAAGCCAACTTTCAGGCCGGCATGCTCACCAATTTTCAATTCACCTCAAAATGCCCAGCACCGAGCGCACTTACATCGGTCTTCAACGTTTCCTGTCAGAATGCGCCGACCCAGGGGTTTAATACTGGGTCAGTGTATAAGGGGACCGCTTGTTGCACTGCGCCGCAGGTAGTCATCTCCAATCTACCGATGCAAGGTGGTAATGAGAAGACCCCCTGTCCAGGGCTGGGAGTCATCTACACGCGGGCGGACGCGCCTTTGGTACCCTATCTCAACATCATGCTTGCCAGCCTTGATCAGCAATGTGCGACAAAGGGACCAGGGTTCAAGTTGCAATCGATCAAGTTTCTGACGTGCTGCGCAGATCCGCGCGGCCCCGGCTTCGGGCCGAACGCTACTGCGGACCTGACTTGCGGATGAAGAGCCAAAAGAGCTAGCAAAAATGGATCCCAGGAGAATTGATGCTACACATACACAGCCCACTGACGGTGATGCTCAAAGCAAAACCCTCTACGCTCGACTTTTTTCGTCGATTTAACTTGGTTTGGTATTTAACGAAATCGTCCAGATAAGCTTTACATATGAGGTTATTTTAAAACCAATTGAGCTTGTTTTAGAACAAAAGTCTGGGAACCCATCGCTCAAGAGACATGGGTGGCTTTGCTTTTTGTTTGAGTAGTGGATGTCCTCGTCCTTATTCATCCGCACGCCGAATGCGCTGTTCAATGGACGTGTAGTTAGAGTCCTCCGGTGTCGTACCAGGACAGGAAAGGATTGGCTGAATGCGGGTCAGGTCTATACCCCGCAACAGAAACGTTGGTGGATCGTGTATGAACTCTACCCAGCCCGAGGGGGGGAGATGTCTGGACTATGAAGTGCGCTTTTTGTGTCCATAAACGATCTGCCTTCTCTTCGATTTAAGCTCATCACCTGTTTTCAAGAACTTCCTTTCAAATGAAATTTGTGCCTGTGTTCCAATAATTACCAACTTTTATTCATATTAAACATATAGATATATCGGTTTAAAAGCTTGGGGACTTTTCGATCACGATTGTTTTTCAGCCATGGGGATACTGGTGTGCACTGAGAGCGTTGCTGCATAGACCAGCAATCATTTGATTCTATCCGATGACTTTTATTTTTAGGAGAAGTCTTGATGAACACCAGGGCAACCAGTGGCCCGGCCAAGCTGAAGAACACGCTATCAGGAGTAGTGCTTACAACTTTACCCATGATGTCAAGCGACTCAGCTTGGTCCGGCTACGCGATACCGCAGCTAGGAACACCTGTCTGGATTTCTGCAGACGCAGGCATTGGTACTACTAATCAATATTTCAGCACTGACGGGGGCTTACAATGAAAAAGAATTCCTTAAACAAATCGACTATCAGCACATCAAAGTTAATCAGTCAAATTGTCACACGTATGACGCTTATTATCAGCCTGACATACGTTCTCATGCCTGCTGTTGGGCTGGCGCAAACGCTATCCTTCGACGCAGCCACATTCTACCAAATGGGACAGCGTATGGAGACTAATATAAGGATTGGCGACTTCAATGGCGATCTTGTGCCAGATATTGCTTCTGCGGATTCATATGTTGGTCGCATTTTTATTCGCTTAGGCAATGGTGATGGCACGTTTGGCTCAGCCACGAGCTTCGCTGCATTTGGAGTAATACGCGCTCTGGCAATTGGCGATCTTGATGGTGATGAAAAGCTTGACCTCGTCACTGCAAACAATATTGGCAACCGTGTTTATGTTCTTTTAGGCAATGGTGATGGTACGTTTGGCTCTGCCACGAGCTTTATTGTTGGCTATAGACCAAACGATGTGGAGATTGGTGACATAAACGGTGACTTCATAGCAGATATAGTTTCAGTAAATTACGGCTCAACCGATATATCAATTCTTATTGGCGTCGGTGATGGCACGTTTGGTGCCCAGACGACGATAGCCTTAAGTTATCAGCCATACAGAGTTGAAATTGCTGACCTAGATGATGATGGCAATGGGGACCTGGTCGTTTCAAGTTATTACAGTTCCACGAACCAGATTTTCTTGGGTAGCGGTGGTGGTGCGTTTGGTAGTCCCACAACCTTTGTTACCGGGACAAATCCAGGTGATGTGGTGATCGCAAATCTCAATAATGACTCTATACCGGATATTGCTCTGCCAAATGTAGGAAGCGACGATGCCTCGATCCTTATAGGCGTGGGCGACGGCACGTTTGGTGCCCCCACGAATATCAATTTTGGAATGCTCTCGAGTCTGGAGTTTGGCGATTTAGATTGTGATGGCAAGCTCGATATGGTGGCGACCGGCGGCGGAGAGGTCAACGTACTCTTGGGCTTCGGCGACGGCACGTTTGGTGCCTCCACGAATTTCGTGCAGACAGGCGGGGTAAGCGCGATTAGTGATTTCGATGGTGATGGCAAGCTCGACCTGGCTTTGGCGGAAAACTGGTTTTTTCCTAATCCTAGAAATATCGCCGGCGTGTGGATTCTTTTGAATGCTACTGACACACCGCCAAAGTGTAACTTCGACCACTTCCTTTCCTACGATGTCAAGACGACAAAGAAGACGCCGAAGTTTGAGGAACGGGAGATATTCCTTAAAGACCAGTTCCTGGAAGGATTATTCCGGGTGGAGAAACCCGAGGAACTGCTCAATCCGGCGGACAAGAACGGTGAGGGGATCAGCGATTTCGATTCTCATTTATTGTCCTACAAAGTCAAAGAGCGGGGAGACCTGGGTCATTTCAGGCTGGCTGGCATCCTGGTTGAGAACCAGTTCGGATCACTCATAGTGGATGTGGAAGAACCCGACCGCCTGCTCGTACCGGCATCCAAGAGTCTGTCTGAACTGCTGTCCCCACCGGACCCGAGTGCTCACAACGTGGATCATTTCCTGTGCTACAAGATTCAGGACGATGACGATGACGATGACCATGGTCACGATTCCAAGGATTCAAGTGAATCAAGGGACGAGGATTCAGAAGAGAAAGACAACCATCCCACGATCCAGGTCCTGGTGCAGGATCAGTTTGACAATGCGCCCAGGTTGTTTGACGTCAAACAGCCGAAGCGGTTGTGCAACCCGGTTGACAAAAATGGTGAAGGGATCAAGAACCCGGATAACCACCTGCTTTGCTACAAGGTCAAGCCGGCAAAAGGCGAACGTAAGCATGAGAAGATCAAAGGGATATTTGTCAATGACCCGTTCGGGCCGAATCAGGTGGATACCAAGAAGGAAAAGGAGCTCTGCGTACCGTCGACGAAAACCCTTCCTCCACTGGGCTGAATCCCGTAGGACTGATGAGCTTGCTCATCGGGAACAATTCCCGACCAGCTTGCTGGTCGGTCCTACATCACCAAAGAATTTTTTGACTCTGACTCCTTAATTCCGGTGACTCAGGTTGAATCGGTTTTTTGGATTCATTTCCCCAGTTCTTTTTGCACCTCCAGCAAGGCCTGTGTAATTTCTTCTTGTCGTCCTGCATCGGCCAGGTAGGCGTGAAGTGTTGACAGGGGAGACTATGGGCTAGGTATTGAGCTGCGAAAGTAGTAAGCAACGAGGTGTTAATGTTCTTAAGCGAAGCAGAAGACAAAAACCGTACAAACGCGCGTATAAGTAGTTTAAACGCTATATTGCCAGAAAACTCAAAGTACCGAACGGCTATTCGTATCAGGCTTTTAGCCAGACTGCCACGTAATTTGAGCCTATTTGAGCAGCCAAGACTGAATTCTAACCGGATTCATATGCGTTTTACCCCAATTCTCACGCTTGGGGCGATAGAAAACTTACCGTTCCTTTCTCGGGATCAGTGAGAAAGTCTGGACACCCATATTATCTGCACCTAAAGTCATGGGTGTTCAATCCTCATCCCTAATCCTTATCCGACTTCGACTGACATGTGATTGGTCGGGCGCTGTGGCAAAAGCTGCGGAGTGTTGTAGGATAGGGATTAGATGTGGGTGTCTAGGCTTTTTTGGCTTTTTCGGAAATTCAATCTGTTTCTCGATGGTGTCTACATTGACACTAAACATGGATCTTCACGATTTCATTGGGTCAAAGCCCCGAGCAGCGCTGAACTTACCCGATTAACCCACACCATTGCCCACCGGGTTGCCTGCTACCTGGAGCACCAGGGCTTATTGGTGCGCGATGGTGAGAGTAGCTATCTCACCTCAGAAGGTGCATACATCGATCATGAACCACCTGTTGGGAAGTTGACGTGAAGGGATTCACTAATGCCGCGAGGGCAGGGATGCACAGGAGCGGTCCATTACCTACCGAATTGCCATGGGACCAAAGCAAGGCCGCAAGGTGTTCACGCTGCAAACCCTACCCAACCTTGAATCAGGTAACCCGTTTTCAGGCTCAGTGGGTGAAGCTGCCGGGTTTTCGCTGCATGCGGGTGTAGCCACCAATGCCAATGAGCGGGAGAAGCTGGAACGCTTGTGCCGGTATATTACGAGACCAGCCGTATCCACAAAACGTCTATCAATGACCCGAAATGGCAGAGTGCGCTACGAGTTGAAAACGCCCTGGCGCAATGGCACCACCCATGTCATATTTGAACCGTTGGATTTTATCTCCAGGCTGGTTTCGCTTGTTCCCAAGCCACGCATTAACCTTACACGCTTTCATGGTGTTTTCGCGTCGAACAGTCAGTATTGGATGCTGGTAACTCCTGCAAAGCGAGGTAGGGGAAAAACCGTCATTGCCCTAAATAACCAAACACATGCCGAGAAACGGGCTTCGATGACATGGGCAAAGCGTTTAAAGCGGGTGTTCAATATCGACATTGAGACTTGTAGCGAATGCGGTGGTGATGTCAAGATTATTGCCAGCATTGAAGACCCAGCAGTTATTCAGAAGATACTCGCCCACCTGGACGGCAGTGCAAATTCTGCGGAAACAGAACTGTTACCGGGTTGCCGGTCCCCGCCGAGTCTGCCAGCGGGATTGTTCGCTTGAAGAAACTTAGCTATAGCGCTTTGCCACTCTCAATTTGGTGGCGGTATGGCTTTTATCGTCTGGGCTTCGAAATTGGCGTGAAATAGAACGTAAATCGAGTAAAATCCAGTCTTCACTAATCAACTGATGCGACAATTCGCAGCGAACCAAGCAAAATGTTGACGTAAAGTGAAGTTCAATATATGCAGGTTTCTGGCAATATAGCTTTAGTACCTCCTATACCCTCGCCTTCTGCTGTTGTAAAACATCTCGATATAATCGACCACATCACTTTGAACGCCTGACCAGAGCAAACCTTGCCTCATTGCCCACAACTGCCGATGTTGTTCTGGATCTGGATGACAAACACGGAATACATGCCGTACATTTGCCCAACGACTAGTGCTCCGTCCACGTGATAACTACGGATTCAGAGCAGTGGTCTCTTACCCTCTGGGCAAAACATGGCTGTACACCGCGACAAAGTGACAAAAACTGCCAAGCAATACAAACAGGTGAAAAAGCGCGTGGTTAAACCGGATTTTTCCCATGCTGTACATGATTGCACCCAGCGTGTAGGCCACACCACCTGCAAATAACCAAAACATTCCGTCTGAAGAAAGGCTGTTCATCAGTGGGTTGATGGCAAAAACAATGATCCATCCCATGAACACGTACAGCACTGTCGAAAGCAGGTCGTATTTGCCGGTGTAGAATAATTTCAGTGTGACCCCGGCGACCGCCATTGACCAGGTCACCACAAATATTGTCCACCCGGTCGGACCATGCAGTGTTACCAGTGCAAACGGTGTGTAGGTTCCGGCAATCAATGCATAAATGGTCGCGTGGTCCATGATGCGCAAACGGCTTCTCAGCGCGGGCTCTTTCGCGCCATGATAAAAAGTTGACGCAGTATAAAGAGCGATCAAGCTAACACCAAAAAAGCTGACACTGACAATGTGCCAAATGGTGCCAAACTGGATTGCACGTGAAAGCATCGCCACCAGTGCAACACCACTCAGTACCAGGCCGATGGCGTGGGAGGTGATATTGAATTTCTCTTCACCGGATGAGTAGTGCTTTAACCCGTCCATGGCTGGTCCCTCCCTTTGTCTATAGCTTTCACGACTGGCTGAGCTTTCGGACCCGAATGGCACGTCCTTTGACTCTTCCATTACTTAGGTAGCTGAGCGCCTGGTGTAGTGCATTACGCTCAATGGCCACGAAGCTGGTCATCTCGAAAATGTCTATTTTTCCGACCTGAGAACTGGCAAGACCAGCATCTCCGGTCAGGGCGCCCAGAATGTCCCCGGGTCGAAGTTTGTTTTTTCGTCCCGCATCAAGCTGGATGGTAGCCATGGGTGCGCGCAAACTGAACTCTGAATCACGCTCCAGGGAGGCATAAACATCACAGATGCAGGGCTTATTCATGAACTGCTCTATGGCATTCACACGGACTTGCTCAGACTCGGTGAAAATACTGAGTGCCTGGCCTCTCTCCCCGGCACGGCCCGTGCGGCCAATGCGATGGACGTAAATTTCCGGATCACGTGGTAACTCGTAATTAATTACCGCCGCTATTGCCTTGATATCCAGACCACGCGCGGCGACATCAGTCGCGACCAACACCGAACAGCTGTTATTTCCAAACTGCACCAACACCTGGTCGCGCTCACGCTGCTCGAGGTCACCGTGGATTGCCAGTGCCTCAATCTGGTGGCCACGCAACAAACGCGCTACCTCGTCACATTGCTTTTTGGTATGGCAAAACACCAAGGTTGATGCGGGTCGGTAATGTTCAAACAGAGCCAGCAAGGTGTTATTGCGCTCGTGCTTTTTGACCTCGTAAAACACTTGCTCGATCACACCGCTCTGGTGCTCGGTGTCTACCGTAACCGTTTCCGGGTTACGCAAAACTGAGCGGCACATACGCTTGATCGCATTGGGATACGTAGCAGAAAACAGCAGGGTTTGACGCTTTTTTGGAGTCTGCGCAATGATTTCGGTCATCACATCAAAAAAACCCATGTCCAGCATCCGGTCGGCTTCATCCAGTACCAGTGTATTCAATCCATTGAGCTTCAAAGTCTCTCTACGCAAATGATCCTGAATGCGTCCCGGGGTACCCACTGCAATATGGGCTCCGTGCTCAAGCGAGCCTCTCTGCGGTCCAAAGGGCTTGCCACCGCAGAGCAAAATCAACTTGATATTGGCGACACTGCGCGCCAGTCTGCGTAGCTCTTTGCCCACCTGGTTAGCCAGTTCCCGGGTGGGACACAACACCAAAGCCTGCACCCCATAAAAGCGCGGATTGATTTTCTCCAGCAAACCGATACCAAAAGCGGCCGTTTTGCCGCTGCCGGTCTTGGCACGGGCGATCAGGTCTTTGCCACTCAAAATTATGGGCAGGCTCTGCGCCTGGATGGGTGTCATTTGCTTGTAACCAAGCGACAACAGGTTAGCTTTCTGTGCGCTGGATATAGGTAGGACTGAAAAGCTGTCAGCGGTCATTTTATGTCACCCGGGCCAGTACTTTATCGAGGTGGTCGGCAAAGGCTTTGCGGTCGCGATTGCTGAGCGCCGGTGGCCCACCGGTATTGATACCGCTGCCACGCAGTGTGTCCATGAAATCCCGCATATTCAGACGTGCCTTTATGTTTTCGGTGGTATAGAGTTCGCCACGGGGACTGAGTGCCAGACCGCCCTTTTCAATGACTTCGGCAGCAAGTGGAATGTCACTGGTGATGACAAGATCTCCGGCACACAGTCGGTTGACGATTTCATTATCGGCAACATCGAACCCGGATGCGACCTGGAGATTCCTTATATGGACTGAGCGTGGGATGTTCAAGGGCTGATTTGCTACCAGCGTTGTTAGCACTTTTGTACGCTCGGCAGCTTTGCAGAGGATTTCCTTGATCACCACCGGACATGCGTCGGCATCTACCCAAATATTCATAGCATCGCTCCCAACGGAGGTAGTCCGGTTCCAATTGCAGGCTTTGCCATGGCCTTGCCAGTTGTTGTATTTTAATGATAATCAGTGCAATTTATAACTCATATTCGAACAGGACCTATATATTCTGTGGAAAATCAATCATATTCAATTCCACATACGTCGAAACCAGGTCGTCGTGGTTTATCGCTCATGGTCGCCATTTTTTTCTGGGCAGTTTCTTTTGAAGCAAATGCGACAACTTATACAGTTACAGTCAATACCGCTGATGAGTTTCAAGCTGCACTTGACGACGTGAATAACACGAAATTTAAACGTCGCGACATTCTAGAGATTCTGCTCGCAAGCCAAGAATTCCCATTGCTCATACGACCGGAGATTCTCTACAACTGGAAAGTACCAAAAAACACTTTCCCAGATATTTTGATTGCACCGCAACCGGGTGCCGATGTCAGCATTGTTGGTGGTGGCCCCGGTTCGGACTTTGGGTTTATCAACGCAAGCCCAACATCGGGGGATACCGACATTGTATTGAAAATCGAAGGTATCGATTTTCGTGACTTCCACACCGAAGGAAATGGCGCCATTATTTTCTTGGATTCGACCACCGCCGAGAGTGGCTCGAAAGTAACTGTAATCCTGGAAAACTGTACTTTCGAAAACATCAGCGCTGCAAATGGGGGGGTCGCAAGTGTCTCAGGCGAAGGCTCGTCAATAATCATTAGAGACAGCACAATGGATGATATTTCAGTTTCTGGCTCTGGTGCAATTTTATCCGCGGACAATGCCGCTTCATTTTATTTTGTCCAAAACGCCATAAACAAGGCGGTCGCAGATCAGCGTGCGGCTGTGATAAACGCAACTGCGGTTGACTTCGGGGAGGCGATATTCAACACGATACATAACTCATTTGGACACGCCCAGTTCGCTTCAATATTTAGGATGAGCGGTAATACAATTACCAACAAGGGCAATCATATTGACTTCCCGCCTTTAAGCATCAATGATCAAGCTACTGCGTTGGGAGCTCCCCCCAGCAATGCAGTTGTGAATGTAAGTAACAATTCAACCTCAGTTTCCGGCCCTAACGGGGCTGCAATTGCCGACACAGGCAGTACCCTAACCGGGGCAGATGTCAATATGTGGCTGAATATGGTTCAAACGACAAACGGGGCGCGTTGCACTGCACATCCCTTCGCCGGCACTGAGATTAATTTCGTAAGTTGGGGCGGAAGTGTTACAGACGATTTGGAATGTACTGCTTTTAATAACCCAGGCGATATCAAAAATCTGGATCTCAAACTAGCGAACACTCTGATACCGGAACGTTTCAGTCCTGTGATGGATGTTCCCATGGATTTTAGCGCGTTTGATACTTGTCCCAGGGCTAACTCTTCATCACTCCGAGACTCCGGTAACCACCAGCAGGCATCGGCGTGCACCGACCCAGGCCAGCCGGGTGTACTTCCCTGTGGTTACAAGGACATCCGCGGTTTCGCACGGCCACAAGACGGTGATCTGAACGGCTCTTTTGATTGCGATGCCGGTGCTTACGAGGTCCAGGGTGGCGCAGACATTGGCTCGTCTCAAAGTGCTGCCTATTTTGATATCGCCCACAATCAGGAAGGTTATTTTGCCGAGATGCTCGCTGATGGCCGGGTCGTGATCGGCGTTTTTACTTATAAACGCGATGGCACCGCACCCGCCTGGTACACCGGTGTGGGTCAGGTGGTGGGCAACAGCTTTGTAGTCGATGACCTGGTGCTGGCCAAGGGTGGTGTGTTTGGGGTCGGCTTTGACGCATCCAGCATTACCCGCACAACGGTGGCGGGGTTTTCCGCCAACTTCCCTGATTGCGAAGCAACTACTAATCCCGGTCGCTGGGTTATCGACCCGGTGGATAACATCAGCATCAAGGATCCGCGTGGAGCGGTCACCGATGCAGAACTCGTCACCTTGTTGGAAGAACAAATTCAGCTCAGCAGCCGTCTCGGCCATATCATAGACTGTCCAGCCAGCGGTCCTGCGGGCAGTGACACCAGCATTGAAACACATGTTGAAGCCCAGTCACCAAACGCTTTTCGAAGTGGCACCTATTTCGATTTAGCACGCAGCGGAGAGGGTATCTTTGTACAGGTATTGACCGACGGCACCCTGGTGGTCATGTGGTATACCTTTGACCCGCAGGGTAACCCCATGTGGATCCTGGCCACCGGTACTCTGGTCGGAAATACCACCACCATCAATGCTAGGTACCCCACCCAGTTCACCCACTTTGGCTCCACCTTTGATCCAAGTGAGATCGTGCTGTCTGACTGGGGCACTTTTACGCTGACATTCACCGACTGTAACACCTTGATTTTTGCCTACGCGTCCACGGTCGCCGCCTACGGCAGCGGCAGTCTCAATTACACCCGGCTGACACAGTTGGCCGGGACCAGCTGTCCGTCGTGATGAGCGTCGGACAAGGGCAGGTATTTCTTACCTGGGGAAGGTTGGCTTAAATGGAAACCGGAGTTTTCAGCCAAGTGGTATCAGCCTGATCAACTCATTGGCTCGTTATCTACCCACCATTGGACATGCCGCTTAAGTAATATTGCCAGAGCATTCTTGCCGCTGTTGCCCGATGCGGGCGCCACGCATTCCCGATTTCTGCCAGTTCCTGTGAATTTGGTCGTTGCGGTAAATTTCTCAAGTTTTGCACAGCCGCTGCCAAAGCAACATCACCGGCCGGCCAGACATCCGGGCGACCGAGTGCCATTAACAGATAGACTTCTGCCGTCCATGGTCCGACCCCTTTGATGTCAGTCAACATCCTTAGCGCCGTCCCGTCGTCAGCCACGCCCACCGCCTCGAGATCAAGTCTGCATGACTGGATTGCCTCAGCAATGTTGATGAAATAGCCCGCCTTTTGACGGGTAACCCCAAAGGTCCTCAGAAATGGCGCACCCAATGCCAGGACCCGTTGCGGTGTAAGTGGTTTGACCTTTACGACAAGCCGCTGATACATGGCATCGGCTGAGGCCAGTGAAACCTGCTGTTCCAGAATGATACGGATCAGAGTGACGAAACCTGGAGCCCGTGCCCACAGGGGTGGTGGCCCGTGCGCTTTGAGCACACGCGCCAAATCTTTGTCTGTCATTGCCAGCGCCGCGGCCGCCTTGGCCAGACCATTGTCAGTCAATGCTACTGGCAACTGGCTCACGTGGTGGCATGCATCAGGGTGCGGCAATTCTCTTTCATCTCTGGCTCAAAGGGACAGGACTTTCTGGTTATTGTGTCGATGTGCACACCAACCAGTTCAGAAGTTGCCACTTCCTGATCCGTTTCGGGGTTATACATGAGGTGCAAGAACCTAAGCGCCTTGTCCTTGACCTCCAGAAATTCTGACTTGATGACCAACAGATCACCAGATTTCACCTCCGCCTTGTATTTTGTGGTCTGTTCGACCGCGGCCATCCCCCTGTCGTTTTCGTCCATATAGGTCGCGGTTATTCCAACCCTGGACATCAGATGCCAGGTGGCTTCATCAAACCTGGCGGTATACCACTGAACATTCATGTGTTGCATGTGATCTATCTGGTGGGGATAGACCACGCCGCGATAAGTTTCAATCATGTGTGTTCCTCCTAAATATCTGTTGGCATCTTGTCTATAGCCAGACTGGCGTTTTGTCTATAGCCACGTTGGCAGCTCGTCTATAGACACATTGGCATTTTGTCTATAGCCACACTGGCAGCTCGTCCATAGCCACGTTGGCAGTTCGTCTATAGCCACGATGGCAGCTCGTCTATAGATACATTGGCATTTGGGCTATAGCCACACTGGCAGCTCGTCTATAGCCACATTGGCAGTTCGTCTATAGCCACGATGGCAGCTCGTCTATAGCCACATTGGCATTTTGTCTATAGCCACATCGGCAAACTGGCTATAGCCAAGCTTGTAAGTTTTTATTTCATACATTTCATGCAGATATAGTGATTGCTACTGTGCTTTTTTTGATCCACTTTGGGTGGGTCTCTCACTGAGTTTGTCGGGAACCGAGCTTGAACTCATCGGTTCGGCAATAAATCCGACCCGATGTCAGCTGCTTCTTCGTCGGTTAACAATCTTGAAATAGCCATGAATCTCAGACCCAGCGGTATTTCCAGCGAAAAACTCGAGCCCCTCCCCGGTGAGACATCCACCGTAATGTGCATATTCCTGTAGTACTCGAACTGATCTGCGGACATATAAAACTCGCAACCATGGATTTGCCCAAGACAGAGATCCCTGGAACCGAGCAGGAACTCACCTTTTTGAAAACACATGGGCGCAGAACCATCACAGCAACCCCCACTTTGATGAAACATCAATTCACCATGCTGGTCTCTTAATTGATCGATCACGTGTCTGGCTTTGTCCGTCACTGCCAGCCGCGAAACACTCTCGCCAGTGCCATGGGCGACAACTGATGGCTTGCCCATTACTAAACGATTGCCGGAAAGCTAGAAAAAACCCAGCGGGTTCTTGTCATAAGACATCAATATATTCTTGGTATGCCGATAATGATTAAGCATCATCTTGTGTGTTTCACGTCCGATCCCGGATTTCTTATAGCCACCGAATGAAGCATGGGCCGGATAGAGGTGGAAACAATTACACCACACGCGTCCTGCTTCAATACCACGGGAAAAGGCTTGCATCTGATGCACGTCGCGGGTCCACACACCTGCACCCAGACCATATAAAGTGTCATTGGCGATTTCCAGTGCCTCGGCCTCATCCTTGAAGGTGGTGACACTCAGAACCGGACCGAAGATTTCTTCCTGGAAGATCCGCATCTTGTTGTTGCCCTTGAAGACGGTGGGCTGGATGTAATAACCGTCAGGGTAAGTTTCGTTCTGGTACGCCTCGCCGCCAATCAGGACCTCAGCACCTTCCTGTTTGCCAACATCCAGGTAGTTGAGGATTTTCTCGTACTGGTCATTGGACGCCTGGGCACCCATCATGGTGCTTGCATCAAGGGTGTCGCCCATGGTGATTGCCTCAATACGTTTTAAGCACCGCGCCATGAACTCGTCGTAAATACTCTCCTGGATCAGCGCCCGGGACGGACAGGTACAGACTTCACCCTGGTTAAAGGCAAACAGGACCAGTCCTTCTATGGCCTTATCCAGAAAGTTATCGTCCTGGGCCATGACACTCTCAAAGAATATATTGGGTGATTTGCCACCGAGCTCGAGGGTGACCGGAATAATGTTCTCGGAGGCATATTGCATGATGAGACGACCCGTCGTGGTCTCCCCTGTAAATGCGACTTTCTTGATGTCGGGATGCGTTGCCAGGGGTTTGCCTGCCTCCGGACCGAAACCATTGACAATATTGAGCACGCCGGCAGGCAGCAGATCAGCAATCGCCTCCATCACAACAAGTATTGAAACCGGCGTCTGTTCGGCAGGCTTAAGCACCACGCAGTTACCCGCTGCCAGCGCCGGGGCCACTTTCCAGGTCGCCATGAGAATCGGAAAGTTCCACGGAATGATCTGCCCGACAACACCCAGTGGTTCGTGGATTTCCATTGAAACGGTATTGGCGTCCAGATCGGTCACGTCTCCGGATTCGGCACGTATGACACTGCCGAAATAACGGAAATGATCGATGGTCAGTGGGATATCAGCCGCCATCGTCTCCCTGATCGCCTTGCCATTGTCCCAGGTCTCCACCAATGCCAGTTGCTCGAGGTTGGCCTCGATCCGTTCGGCTATCGCGAACAGGATATTACTGCGTTCCGCGACCGGTGTTTTGCCCCAGTCCCGGGCTGCCCTCCATGCCGCTTTAACGGCAAGGTCAACGTCTTTGTCGTTAGACCTGGGGACCCTGGCGATCACACTTCCGTCCACGGGCGAGGTGTTGTCAAAATACTCACCGTCAGCCGGTGCTACCCACTGACCACCAATATAATTTTCGTACTGGTTTTTGAACTCTGGTTTCTGATAGGACACGCTACTCTCCAACTCTTGCAGATCACTGGTGGTAATAAACAAAGCGCACGGCCAGTCATTAACCGTGGACTTCCGGGAAAAGGGCTTTTATTCTACACCACTCATGTCTGACCTATTTTATCCAATCTCATCGACCCAACTGATCGAATGGGTGTTCACTGAACTGGAATCCCACGATTCCATTTTTGGTATTCCGCGACAGCATTTCTTTGTCCCCCAAGAAGCGGACCCGTTTCGCAGCAGTGCTTTTGGCCATCCACTGGAGACCCCGTTTGGTCCAGCCGCAGGACCCCATTCGCAGATGGCGCAAAACATTGTTGCCGCATGGTTGTGCGGTGCACGCTATATCGAATTGAAAACCGTACAAACTCTGGATGTGCTCGACGTATCGAAACCCTGTATAGACATGCAGGACGAGGGCTACAACGTAGAGTGGTCGCAGGAACTGAAAATCTACCAGTCCTTCGATGAATACCTGCGTGCCTGGGTGTTGATCCACGCCCTGCACCACAAACTCGGGTTTCCCGGTACCTCACCCGGCATGGTGTTCAACCTCAGTGTGGGCTACAACCTGGCGGGAATCCAAAAACCGAATATGCAGTGGTTCCTGCAACAGATGCAGGATTGCTCCAGCTACAAACAGGACCTGATCGACCAGGTGGCTCGTTTTTATCCCGCTATTGCTCAGGTGGATATCCCCGACCGCATTTCCGACAACATGACGCTGTCCACCATGCACGGTTGTCCACCCGATGAGATCGAGCGAATCTGTACCTACCTGATGGAAGACCAGGGTCTGCACACCTATGTCAAATGCAACCCGACCCTGCTGGGTCCTGAGCGGGTGCGCACTTTGTTAAACCAGGATCTGGGATACAGCGACGTTGTGGTGCCGGATTCTGCCTTTGGCCACGACCTGGAGTATTCGGCAGCCGTACCCATGCTCCACACCTTGCAGGGCGTGGCACGTGAGTGCGAACTGCACTTTGGTGTGAAACTCAGTAACACACTTGAAGTGGAGAACTTCCGTACCGTGTTCGAGGCTAAAGAAGAGATGATGTATCTCTCCGGGCGACCGTTGCACGCGATCACGGTGAATCTCGCCCTTACGCTGGCCGAGGAATTCGACGGTAATTTGCAGATGTCATTCTCGGCCGGTGCTGATTGCTTTAACGCAGCGGACCTGTTGGCCGGGGGTATGCAAACCATCACGGTGTGTTCTGATCTGCTGAAAACCGGTGGCTATATGCGCCTGCTCCAATACCTTGAAGAAGTCAGGGATGCCTTCGAAAATGCCGCCGCTACCGACATCAATGAATTTGTGTCCAACAAGGCAGGCGCGAACGGAACTTCCGGCGACACACGGGCCAATGCTCGGGTTAACTTACGTCGATACGCGCAATCCACACGCCAGGAGCCGGTATTAAAGAAAGCCGCTTTTTCGACCGCACGTAGCAAAACAGCCCGTAAACTGGGTCTATTCGACTGTATAGAGGCACCCTGCGTCGACCAGTGTGCGATCAACCAGAAAGTACCGCAATACATGAATGCAGTTCGGGAGGGTGACTTTGCCGAGGCCTTGAGTCTGACCCGCGAAGACAACCCGATCGCTGCCATCCTGGGGCGGGTTTGCGACCACCTGTGTGAGTCCACCTGTATCCGCACCCATCTGGACGAACCGCTGGCCATACGTGAGATCAAACGATTCATAACGGATCACGAAGCACCGACTGATTTGAGCACCCAGTCGCAGTCACAAGGAAAAAAGGTAGCGATCATTGGCTCCGGTCCTGGCGGAATGGCGGCCGCGGCGGACTTGGCACAGGCCGGGTGCGCGGTCGAAATCTTCGAGATGCACCCCTACGCCGGTGGCATGGTCGGTGGCGCCATCCCCGAATTCAGACTTCCGCAGGTGGTATTCAACCGTGATCTCGATCGGCTGCAGAAGCTGGGTGTGCGGATTCACTATAATGTTAAAGCCGGACGGGACATCTACCTGTCACAATTACGCAGCGAAGGCTTTGACCACGTGGTGATCATGGTCGGTGCCCAACTAGGCAAGAAACTGGGTCTGGAAGGGGAGGAAGGTGATGACGTCATGGATGCCCTGTATTTCCTGCGCCAAGCCAGGGAAGGAAATCCGGCACCCATCGGAAAACACGTAGGTATCATCGGTGCAGGTGACACGGCCATGGATTGTGCACGTACGGCCTGGCGGCAATCCGATAGCCGCGTCAGTGTGATCTACCGACGCAGCATCGACCAGATGCCGGCGGACCGTGAGGAAGTGGCACTGCTGGCGGAGGAAGGGATTGAGGTGCTGGAAATGGCCAAACCACAGCAATTGGTTTTTGAAGATGGCTCATTGCACGCGCTCAAGTGCCGGCGCATGGAATTCCGGGGTGAAAGAGACACTTCCGACCGCAAAATTCCCTATGAGGTGCCAGATTCTGACTTCGATGTACCGTTAAATACACTGATTCTGGCCATCAGTCAGCACGCGGTGCTGGATTTTTTCGATGAGGAACCGATCGCGCTCAATCAATGGGGTTACATAGAGGCAGACCCCGTAAGCTTCGAAACCTCGGTGCCCGGGGTCTATGCCGGTGGTGATGTAGTTAACGACGGCCCCTCCTCCATCGTCGAGGCTGCGGCCGATGGCAGGGCCATTGCCGAGGCCATTTTGGATCAGAAAACCACTGCTGCACATCCTGCACCCACATTCGACACCGTGGAGCTTTTGCGCAAACGAAGCCACCGGCAATGGCGGGTACCGGTGCCACACACATCATCAAAGGGCCGGCGTAATTTTAACGAGGTGGTATTAACCTACGATGAGGACCAGGCACGTACCGAAGCGGCCCGTTGCCTGGATTGCCACAAGTACTGCAGCATCTGCGTCGGTGTGTGTCCTAACCTGGCCCTGCAAACCTGGCAAGCCGAGCCATTCGAGGTACAGTTGCCGGCTCTGCACCTGGGGTCCAATGGTATACAAACCGGCCCGGGCAAGCCCTGGCGCGTGGGGCAGGAATACCAGATCGCCGTGTTAACTGATTTTTGTAATGAGTGTGGAAACTGCACCACTTTTTGCCCCACCGCGGGTGAGCCCTACAAGGACAAACCCCGGCTTTATGTCGACCGGGCAGAATTTGAAGCACAAAGCGACAATGCTTTTATGCTCTTGAAGGAAACGCAGGGGTGGGCAATGGAAGGCCGATGGCAAGGCGCAACCCATCGCATTGATCTGAATGGCAAACTGGACTACCGGGGACCTCTATTCAGTGCACGTTTGGACCCGGATAGTTTTGAACCGGAACACATTCAGGCGTCCGAAACGATCAGCGACAGTGATGTGCTTTCACTCCAACCCTGTGTGACGATGTTTGTATTGCTGAACGGTCTCAGGCAATCCCTGCCGCATCTGCCCGCAGCATTGCCAGAAGAACTCGCCATCGAGGGCAAAGTGGCCCACCCAGGATACGTTGAATAAATGGACGAGAGCCACTGCTGTCCCACATAATCTGAGAGTTCTGTGCAGAAATGAAGCTATGACTATAACTGCAGGATAAGGGGTTAACGTGGACATGGCTTCGGTACGCCACGGGAGTGTGGGGTCTTGCCTCAAGACACATCATAAACCCCTCATGGGGATTCGGTCGCGACCGAGCGCACATGGAGAAGGTGAGACCGCGAACCGGTCGAGAGGCTGGCCTGGGCCAGGTGTTCACAGCGTGTCCTGACAGTAGATACCCACCACAGCGACCCTTGGTTGAATAAAGTGGGACAGCAGTGACGAGAGCTTTAGTTACCTTTAACTGCGAAAAACGTTTTCAATACATCATCCATTAGTGGTCGCCAGTTTTTCCAGTTGTGGCTCTCCCTGACTTCCCGGTAGGTAACCTCGTAACCGAGCTTCTTGAGATGCCGGTGCCACCTGCGGTTGGCGTTGGTATTGTCACGGATGGTCCCAGTGCTGAGGAAAATCCTGATGGGTAACTTACCAAACTGCTCGTACATTTCGAACAGGTTTTTGACCGGGTGTAGGGCGGGGGATTGCATGGCAATACCGGCAAACGAGCGGTAGGCGTAAAAACCGAAACAAGCTGAATTGAGCCCACCAAACGAAAGACCGAGGATAACCCGGCTCTCACGATTATTTCGGGTTTTGTAGTCGGCCGCTATTTTTGGAACCAGTTCCTGCTCGTAAAAACGGGCGTAGTTTTTATTGCATATGAATTCCGAGTTACGTCGGTTGTCGCGCAAATTATGCGGGTCCCTGTTATCTACAAAAACGGCGATTACGGGTTCAATATTGCCGTCGGCAATTTCCTTGTCGATTTTCAGGTGCATATCACCCTCCGAGATATACCACTGGCCATCGGTAACATAAATTACTGGTAAATTTTCGAGCGTCTCATAAGCTTCAGGCAGATAGACCCGGTATTGCAGGTCATAGCCCATGAACTTGCTGCTGATGATCTGGTTTTCTCCCAAAGTGCCAGCGGCGAAAACAGTGTTGCCAACGGTAAGCAAGCCGAGCAAGCTGAATTTCAAGAATGAATGCATCATGTTGCCCGCACCATAACTTGGCAGACGTATTGTCGAGACCATTATGCGGTGAACAGAGCGATAACTGGTATCAAAGGCTTAATGCTGCACAGAAAAAAACTGCCCGCCGGTGTCCGGCGGGCAGCGTCAGTGACTTAGTAACGCATACGATAAATCACACCAAAGGTGCGCGGCGTGTTGGTTCTGAAACCAAGACGGGCACGGCCGCCACGTTCACGATCGAAGGAAGTATCGGCATTCTCATCAGTCAGGTTGTTGACATAAAGTACCGCCTCCCAGGAATCTTTGGCCATGCCATAATTCAGGTTGAGTATGCTGTAATCAGGCAGGTCCAGATTCAAGCTCGTTACTTCGTTGCCGGTAGCTCCGCCGAACGGCAGGCCTGAGGAAAAATTACCGGCTCCCGCTACCTGGTCGGAAGGCTGCGTAAATCGGCTGTCGATATAGTGGAAGGTAGCCGAGAGCCAGGACTCAGACCCCTCTATGAACCCACGTTGCAATTCATAGGTGGCTGTCGCTGCAACCTGGAACTCGGGAACCGATGGCAAACGATTGCCGTCCGCAACACCACCAAGAATAGAACCTGTAGCATCTATGACTGTTGAGTCAAATTCTGATTCAAGCACGCTGCCCGCAATCGAGAAGTTAAAATCGTCAGTGGCCTGTACATCCAGCTCGAACTCAATACCGGTGGAGTGCGCTTCCGGAACATTAAAGGATATCCGTGAAGAGCATGAACCCGCATCCAGCGTGACCTGCAGATCTGAAATGTCCGCAAAGAAGACTGCCGTGTTGAAGGTTACATTGTCATTGAACACCGCTTTCACGCCGACTTCGTAATTCCACAGGGTTTCATCTTCATAGCTTTGAAAGCTCCCGAATATTTGACGGTCAGCAGGAGTACACAAATTGGCGTTGAGAGGATCATTGACACCACCGAGACGAAAACCCTGGGAGGCTTGCGCGTTAAATGTCACATCGTCGCTGTAGTCGTAACTGAGCATGACACGTGGCGTGAACCCATCGGCACTGGTCTCATCAAAGGTCATGCTATCGCCATTGGCGAACAGACCGCCACTGGAAATAAAGCGTTTTTCGTCGTAGTCGTAAAACCGTCCACCTGCGGTGAGGTGTGTGCGCTCGTTAATATCAAAGGTAATCTCACCAAAAATGGCGAATTGCTGCAAACTATACGGAAGATCGGAGTTGAATGGGGAATCCAGATTGGGAAAGCCGTTGGCAACTGCGGCGGAAGTACCCGCGCCCAACACTGCATCGGTGAAAGCCGCGTAGCCGGGGGTCGGCAGTCTTTGTGAGTATTCTCGATCGGTGTCGGAATAAAACACACCAGCCAGCCATTGCCACGGACCATCATTGTTGGAGCTGAAACGCAACTCGGTCGTAAACTGCTCCACGGCGGTCGCATCCAGCAGATTGGACGGCAAGGTCACTGCAGCTTCTGGGTATCCCAGATCTACCGAGACACTACCGGTTAGGGCGCTGGCATCGCGACTGACAAGAATGTCGCGATCGGTGTAACTGGTTACAAAAGTTGCATCAAAAGAGTCAAAAGCAACCTGTGCAGTCAGATCGAGGATGAGTGTGTCATCATTAAAGCCTTCATCCAGCAACAGATACTGCTCTCGTTCACCCAGCTGGATGGGGGTTCGCGTTGTCGTGTGTGGATTGGCAAAGAGATTGAACACTTCCTGGCGATTAAAACCGTCCGTGCTAATCTCCTGGTAGATCAGACGGGGCGTAATGACCACGTTGTCGTTCGGTTCCCAGGTAATGGCGGCGCGTACCCCCACACGTGAACCGTCATTG
This sequence comes from Gammaproteobacteria bacterium, assembly GCA_021772915.1. GTDB lineage: Bacteria > Pseudomonadota > Gammaproteobacteria > Xanthomonadales > SZUA-36 > SZUA-36. Next base: position 109,461 of record JAJFLB010000023.1, read on the forward strand.
ACATCATCCTTCCTGCTGCCACCCTCACCCAGCGCATCGATATAACCCGCATATTCAGTGTAGTAACCAACGATTCGCAAGGCTGCTGTACCATCAGCAAACGGTGCATTGTACATGCCTTTGATACTGCCACCGACATCACCATCGGTCACCGTGTTGATATTGGCTTCAAAGGAACCTTCACTGCTTTCCAGGTTGGGTTGGTTGGTGATGTAACGAATGGTGCCGCCGACCGAACCTGAACCAAACAGCGTGCCCTGTGGGCCGCGCAGGGTTTCCACCCGGTTCAGGTCATACAAGTCAAGATCAGGGGTAAACAGGGACAGGGAGATAACCGATTCGTCCAGATAGACACCCACCTGCTCCTTGACACCGGGCTGGTCACGAACGATCTGACCCGCTGAAACGCCACGGATGGCGACCTGGCTTTGACCCGGACCCAGATTCTGCACCGTCAGGCCGGCAACATTCCTGGAGAGTTCCTCAAGGTTGGTTGCGCCCGAGCGTTCTATATCTGCCTGTGTCTGGGCATTGATTGAGAACGGCACGTCCTTGATCGTCGATGCACGTTTGGTCGCGGTTACCATCACCTCCTCAAAAACGGTGGCTTCCTGGTCAGACTGTGCCAGTGCGAGGTTTCCCGCAGTTCCACAGATCAATACGAAGTTGACGACTGTAAGTAGAATTCTCTTTCTGTACATAGTTAGTTTTTCCATTGACTGTTGGGACCCTGCCTATAGAAGACAGCTAAAGGCCCGAACCACTTTCAAAAAATGACGCCTTTCAAAACAAAGCTTATATATGTGTATGTAAATGTCAATTACTTGTAGTTACCAACCTATAGACTGGTCCTTGGCTTGTGCTGGTGTTGCAGGTTGGCTGGGGCAGCCGTTTCGGCGGGTGGCAAATCAAATGAACAAGGATGCCGGTTTTTGTGGCGTCTGGCACTGGTGACCTGGAACTTATGAACCCAACTCTTAACTAAGCATTTAGAACGGTTGCCTGACTGCGCCACTTGATCCAGACGTTGATTGGCTACAATGATGTGATGAAACTACTATTAAACATTTCCCTAATCTTCTTAGTCTGTGAGGGAGCGATTGCCGATTCGATTTACCAGAGACTGGCCGTAGCGGCGCTTGCAAGAACCTCCCACTCAATTAGCTATGACGGGTCCTACTATGCCTTGTCATATCCTGGCGGTGACGTCCCGACCGATATTGGGGTTTGTACCGATGTGGTTATACGTTCTTATCGTGCTCTCGATATTGATTTACAACGGCTTGTTCACGAAGACATGTCAGAAAACTTTAATCTCTACCCATCAAAGCGGATTTGGGGGCTCCAAATACCTGATGCAAATATCGATCACCGCAGGGTTCCTAACCTACAGGTCTTTTTTAGGCGCCATGGGAATGAACTCCCGACTGCCAATGACCCCAAATCCTATAGGGCGGGGGATATCGTAACGTGGATGCTTCCCGGAAACCTTCCCCATATAGGAATCGTTACCGATAAGATTAGCCTGTCAACAGGTAACCGGATGGTCGTTCATAATATTGGCAGAGGACCAAAACTCGAGGATATGCTCTTCAACTATCAAATAAGCGGTCACTATAGGTTTGCACCAGAAACATAGCAAAAGGAGAGCGGTATCCGATACCATACTTGAACCACCGCAGGGAGAATGTAGATGAGTTCACTGTTGATCACCAACGGACACCTGGTGACGCTTGATGAAGCCAACCGCTTTATCAGCAACGGCAGCGTGTACATCGAGAACAACCGCATCGTCGAGGTCGGTGAGGCAGCCGACGTCAAACGCACGGCACAGAACAATATCGATGCTCGTGGCAGCGTTGTCATGCCGGGTCTTATCAATACCCACCATCACCTCTACTCCACCTTTGCACGGGGCTTTACGCCACCGGGTGCAGCAGCGCACAGCTTCGAAGAGATACTTAAGAGTCTGTGGTGGAAACTGGATGCAACGCTGGATTCTGAAGATGTCTATTACTCCGCCTTACTGGCCATCATGGACGCGGCCCGGGCCGGTTGCACCACGATTATCGACCACCACGCATCACCTGCCTGTGCGGACGGCAGTCTGGATGAAATCGAGCGGGCATTCAGGGAAGTGGGTCTGAGCGGCTGCCTCAGTTACGAGGTCTCCGATCGTAACCGCGAGGGAGAGGGTATCGAGGAAAACGAGCGCTGGGTCCGTAAGTGCGGTGATGCTGACGACGATCAGATGTCCGCACTTTTTGGTATGCACGCACTGATGACACTGGGCACAAAAACTTTGGAGCGTTGCGCGGCAGTTGTGCAGGAGCTGAATACCGGCTTCCATGTCCATGCTGCCGAGGACGAGGTTGATATACGGCTGACGCAGGAACGTCATGGCCGGCTAATCATGGATCGCTTCCAGGATTTTGATATTCCGGGAGAAAAAACGCTGTTTGTACACGGCTCCAATTTTGGCCCCGGCGAAATGGAGCAGTTGTGTTCTACCAACTCCATGCTGGTGAACAACCCCGAATCCAACATGAACAACGGCCTCAACGTGTCACCAATCCTGGAATTTCTGCAACACGGGGTGATGGTAGGCGTCGGTACAGACGGCATGTCCTCGCACTTGATATCCCAGGCCCGCGCCATGTACCTGCATCAGCGCGCGCAACACCGGGACCCGACCATTGCCTTTGTAGAGGCCTGCCAGATCCTGCTGGAAAACAACCGCACGATTGCCAACCGTCTGTTCAACGAGCCCCGCGGCGCGTTGGCGGCGGGTCAACTGGCTGATATAATGATTCCCGAATATGTCCCGTTCACCCCACTGAACGCCAGCACATTCTATGGACACCTGCTGTTTGGTCTGAGCTACAGCCGCGTACGAACAACCATTGCACGTGGCCGTGTGATCGTTGATGAAGGCCACCTGCCACACCTGGATGAAGACGCCATCCGCGCACGTTGCACGGCACGGGCACAGGGTATCTGGAACCGCATTAACTGACCGGGACAACCCGGTCACCACCGGTTCACTGTCGACTGCAAGAGGAACTCAGTTATCAGAATTTGCTGGAATAATTATCATACACCGGAATCCATCGAGGAGGCGATCCAGTACTTGGGTCACTATGATGGACGGGCCCAGGTCGTCGGTGGTGGCACCGACCTGTTGCTGGAGATTCAACAGGGCCGGCACCCGGTGGTTGAAGCCATGGTGGATACATCCCGTATTAAGGGACTTGATCTGATCACCAACGACAATGACCACATTGTTATCGGTTGCGCGGTCACACACACACAAATTGTCAATGCCGAGCCTATCATCCGTCATGGTACTTGCCTGGTGGAAAGCTGTGGTGTCATTGGCGGCCCACAAGTACGCAACGTGGCCACACTGGCGGGTAATGTTGCACACGCCCTGCCGGCGGGTGACGGCACCATCGGCTTGCTGGCTCTTGATGGAGAGGTCGAAGTGACCGATGCCAACGAGTGCCGATGGATACCCATGCGGGAAGTCTTTCTTGGGCCAGGAAAAAGCTCGATTGATCACCATCGATCGATCCTGACCCGGCTGCGTTTCAAACCCACCGAAACCCGTGCCGGTTCAGCCTTCGCCCGTGTCATGCGGCCACAGGGTGTGGCCCTGCCGATCATCTCGATGGCGGCACGGTTACAACTGGGCGACGACAACACAATCATCTCGGCGCGCATCAGCCTCGGTCCCGCCGGGCCGGTACCCTACCTGGCCGAGACGGCGATGGCCGTGCTCGCAAACGGGTCTGCCAATGCGGGACAGTTTGAGAAGGCGGCTCAGGCCGTACTGTCCGCAGTACAACTTCGCACCAGCAAACACCGGGCCTCGCAGGAGTACCGTGCGGAAATGATAACAACACATTTGCCATTGATCCTGGAACGCGCAGCTGAGCGTGCCTGCAACGGTGACGCCGTACCGGTGGGGGTTGGACAATGACCACACTGCACCTGCAGGTGAACGGCAAAGACGTAAATCTGGACGTACCAGAATCGCGTTTTCTGTCCGAGGTCATTCGCGAAGATCTGGGTCTGATCGGAACCAAGATCGGCTGTAACGAGGCCGAGTGTGGTATCTGCACCGTACTTGTCAACGGCCTGCCGGTGGTCAGCTGTACCTATCCCGCTTTTAAGGCCCAGGGCGCCCAGGTGGAAACCATTGAAAGCCTGTCTGCGGACGGGTACCTGCATCCTATCCAGCAGGCATTTCTGGACCATGGTGCGGTCCAGTGTGGCATTTGCACGGCAGGTCTGATCATGACATCGAAGGCCTTGCTGGACGAAAAACAGGCCGCCGGTGAAGTGGTTAGTGAAAGTGACATCAAGATCGCATTGAAGGATACCTACTGCCGTTGCACCGGTTACCAGAGTGTCATCGACGCCATCCGCCAGGCCTCCGGTCAGGATGTCCCGGTCAATATCCCGGTCGTACGTCAAACCGACTGCGAAGTTGGCAAAGCACAACCCAACCCGGATGCCTTGGCCAAGATTCGCGGCCAGGCAAAGTTCACGGACGATTACGATTTCTCGGGTATGCTTTACGCACGCACGCTGCGCGCCGGCATACCCCACGCACGGATACGCTCGATTGACACCGAAGCCGCACGCGCCCTACCCGGGGTACAGGCGGTGCTGACCCACGAGGATGTCCCCGGTCGTAATCTGCACGGTATCGTCGACCTTGACTGGCCGGTGCTGTGCGGCGACAAGGTGCGTTATACCGGTGACCCGGTAGCCATCGTCGCCGCCGATACCGAGGTTATTGCGGCCCGGGCAGTAGAACTGATTCAGGTTACTTTCGAAGAATTGCCTGCGGTCAGTGATGCGATGGAGGCCTTGCGGCCCGACGCATCCGTGCTACACGAAGACCGTGCAGACGGTAACCTGCTAAAACACATCGAAGTGCAAAAGGGTGAAATCGAGACCGGCTTTGCCGCCGCAGACGTGATTGTCGACAAGACCTACCGCACACCCACCACCGAACATATGTTCCTGGAGCCCGAGTGCGCCATTGGTGTCCCCGCTGGCTATAACCCGGACAACTTTGGGGGAACCTGCGATGACAAGGCGGAACGGGGTGAAACCGCCCGCCACGACAAGACCTCGATCTACGTGGGTAGCCAAATTCCCTACCTGGACCGGGATCAGACTGCAGCTGCACTTGGTGTAGAGCCCACGCAGGTACGTGTCATCGCCACCCTGATGGGGGGTGGTTTTGGCGGCAAGGAAGATATCGCAGGGCAAACACACGTTGCCTTGTTGGCTGAAAAGACACAACGTCCCGTAAAAATGCTCTATTCACGGCAGGAAAGCCTGCAATTTCATCCCAAACGACATGCCACGGTGATTCGCATCCGCACCGGTGCCACCCAGGCAGGCCAACTCACCGCGGTGGAAGCCACGCTCTATGGTGATGGCGGGGCCTATGCGAGTCTCAGCGAAAAGGTTCTAACCCGTGCCACCACCCACGCGACTGGCCCTTACCAGGTACCGCATGTAAAAGTGGACTGTTTTGCGGCCTACACCAATAACGCACCCTGTGGTGCCTTCCGTGGATTTGGGGTCTCCCAGAGCTGTTTCGCGGTGGAAAGCAATATGGATATCCTCGCAGAGGAGCTGGGACTGGACGCCGTTGAATTGCGCCGCTTAAACACCCTGGATGTCGGTTCGGTGACAGCCACCGGACAGAAGATGCTGGAAAGTGTCGGTCTGAACGAATGTGTCGAGCGGGTCGACCATGATATGCGTGGGGACATGCACGGCAATGATTTCCGCTGGACCTGGCAGGAAGGCCACAGACAGTATGCCTGGGGGCTGGCTATTGGCTATAAAAATACCGGGCTCGGTGGTGGTGCACCGGACAAGGCGAGTGCTCAGGTCGAGTTGTGGTTAGATCCGGCTGAATCCGGGGCCACGGCCGTACGCGCTCAGGTGCGGACCTCCTCGGCGGAAATGGGTCAGGGTTTACCGGCCGTATTGGCCGCCTGCGCTGCTGAGGAGTTGGGTATACCGATCCAGCAGGTTAACGTATTGCTCGGTGACACCGACCATTGTCCGGATGGGGGCCCGACCACTGCCAGCCGGCAGACTTTTGTCAGTGGCAATGCGGCCCGCCATGCTACCCGTACTGTAGTACAACAAATCTTGCCGGCGGCCGCCGCCTTGTTGAATGCCACGCCAGAAGATGTGAGTTTTAGTGCAGGCCATTTTACTGCCGGCGAAAAATCGTTGGGAGTGATTGAGGCGATCGAGCAAGCCGTAAAATCCAACATACCCACCGTGGCGGAGTACGAGTATTGGGCACCGAAGACCCAGCCACTGGGCACCGGGGGCGACATGCATTTCGCCTTTGGTTTCTGCGCCCAGGCGACACTGTGCGAGATCGACACGCACACCGGTGAAGTCAAGGTGCGCAAAGTGATCGCCGCCCACGATGTCGGCCGTGCAATCAATCCGATGACCCTGGAGGGACAAATCGAAGGCGGTATCGTAATGTGTATCGGCTACGCGCTCACCGAACATTACATCCAGGAACAAAGCGTGCCCTGGACCAGCGTGATGGCACGCTACAAGATGCCGGGCATCAAGAATACGCCGAAGATCATCTCACACATCGTGGAGCACGCCACTTCCACCGGTCCCTACGGGGCCAAGGGTGTGGGCGAATTGCCAAGCATACCCACCAGCGCCGCCATCACCAATGCCATTTACCGCGCCACCGGTGTACGGGTCCGCAGCTTACCCGTCGATCAGGACGAGCTGCTGCGCGCCATGCGCGCCGGAGCGAACGAAATTGAACTGGGATGGGGAGACAGCAAACCCATACCCGTGGTCACCCTAGGAGGTGAAATGTGAAATTGGTACCGGAATTGAATGAGGAGGTGCTGACCAAAAGCATCGCCCGCGCACGCGCGCGGAACATCATCCTGCCAACTTTCGCCCAGATGAAGGATCCTCGTCGCGTACCAGAGGCTATTACCGGGCGGCTGGCGGAAGTTGGACTGTGGGACCTGGACCCGGCCAACCTTTTTCGGATCACCTGGAAAAATGAGCCGGTAGCACACGGAGGTGGCTTTGGTGAAGGTAACTGGATCGAATTCCCTACGGCACTTACTGGTGTGGACGCAACCATCATCGGTATCACCGGCAAGTGGTTTCCCACCGGCTCCCACAAGGTTGGTGCTGCTTACGGTTGTCTGGTCCCACGGCTGGTAACCGGCGCTTTTGATCCCGCCGCCCAAAAGGCGGTGTGGCCTTCTACCGGAAATTACTGCCGCGGTGGCGCCTATGACTGTGCCTTACTGGCCTGCCCCGCGATCGCGATCCTGCCCGAGGGTATGAGCCGCGAGCGCTTCGAGTGGCTGCGGGAAATCGGCACGGACGAGATTATTGCTACACCGGGAACAGAATCCAACGTCAAGGAAATCTACGACAAGTGCTGGGAATTGCGGCGCGAACGCGCCGACGGTATCGTCATTTTTAACCAGTTTGAAGAATGGGGTAACGCGATCTGGCATTACCATACGACCGGTGGGGTGATTGAAGAAATCTTCAACAAGCAATTCGGCCAAAGCCAGCAGGGCAAAGAACACCGGCTGTCTGCCTATGTCAGCGCCACCGGTTCTGCCGGCACCCTGGCAGCCGGTGATTTCCTGCGCAAGCACCATCCTGACTTGCGGGTTGTGGCTACCGAGGCCCTACAGTGTCCCACGCTGCTGCGCTTTGGTTTTGGCGAACACCGAATCGAAGGTATCGGTGACAAACATATCCCTTGGATTCACAACGTACGCAATACCGATATGGTGGTGGCCGTAGATGATGAGCAGACCATGCAGATGATGCGTCTTTTTAACGAAGACGAAGGACACGATTGTCTACGACGCGAGGGCGTGGATGACAACACCATCGAAGCACTCAGCCACATCGGAATCTCGGGCCTGTGTAACCTCGTAGCCAGTATCAAAACAGCCCGTTACTACGACATGGATAGCCGCGATGTGATCTTTACCCCACTGACCGATTCGATGGAGCTGTACTCATCCCGGATGGAGGAAATGGCGGAGAATCACGGCCCCTACACCAGTCACCTGGCCGACCAGCACTATGGACGTTACCTGTTGGGCACGGGCACCGACGACCTGCGGGAACTGACATACGCCGACCGCAAATCGCTGCACAACTTCAAGTATTTCACCTGGGTAGAACAGCAGGGCCGCTCTTCAGAAGAACTGAATCACCTGTGGGACACAGACTTCTGGCACGAAATCTTCTCGCAGGATGTCGTGGACGAATGGGACCAACTCATCAACAGCTTTAATCAGGCCGCAGCGTAGCGGCCCAACAAGAATCATTACAAGGACAACATAATGAACAGTAGTTACTACAGCGGCGCGAAGGAACTCGAAGCCGATCTGGTTGCTTTCATGCAGGACATTATCCGCATTCCCTCGCTCAGTTCCGAGGAGGGTCCTGTCATCGAACGTATCCGGCAGGAAATGCTAAAGATTGGCTTTGACGAAGTTACCGTCGACCCCATGGGTAACCTGCTTGGCCGGATTGGATCAGGCCCGTACATCATTGCGCTGGATGCCCACGTGGACACCGTGGGTGTCGGTGACCTGTCGCAATGGGATCGTGATCCACACTCCGGCGACATAGAGGATGGCTTCCTGTACGGCCGTGGCACCAGCGATATGAAAGGCGGGGCTGCTTCAAGTGTCTATGCCGGCGCACTGATGAAGAAAATGGGTATACCGGATGAAATAACCCTGTACGTGACTTCCACAGTCCAGGAAGAAGACTGCGACGGCCTGTGCTGGCAGTATATTGTTAACGAAGACGGTTTGCGTCCTGATCTGGTTGTTATCACCGAGCCAACCAGTCAGAGAATTTACCGGGGACACCGTGGGCGTATGGAGATGGAGGTCAGCACCCGGGGTGTTTCCTGTCACGGTTCAGCACCGGAACGTGGTGTCAACGCGGTCTACAAGATGGCCGGCATCATTGCCGATATCGAGAAACTCAATGAGCAACTGGAGCCCCACGAGCCCTTAGGCAGGGGGACGGTCACCATTTCCGAGATACGTTCCACCTCACCGAGTCTGTGTGCGGTGGCCGACGGTTGCACCATCCATCTCGACAGGCGGCTCACCACGGGTGAGACCGAAGAATCATCGGTGCAGGAAATCCTCGACCTGCCGTCGGTACAGGCAGCGGAGGCTACGGTAACGGTACTGGAGTACGCGGTACCCAGCCATACCGGTTTGACCTACCCAACCCGCAAATACTACCCCTCTTGGGGAATGGATGAGGACGATCCTGCCGTGCATAGTGCCCAGGCCGCCTACGGGGCAGCCTTTGGCGGTGAGACCGAAGTCGGATTCTGGACCTTCAGCACCAACGGTGTTGCAACGGCCGGTCTGCTCGACATTCCATCTATCGGTTTTGGACCAGGTCACGAGGAAGGCACCCATGCCCCGAATGAGCGGGTAGAAATAGATCACCTGGTGCGTTGCACTGCGTTTTATGCAGCGCTGGTAAAAACCATTGCCCAGGAACAAGGAGAATGAAATGACCGAGGAAGCACTGCCACTGACGGACCGCATGCGTGGCCGCGACTGGCTGATGACCCAGGACTGGGCGGATGACGAGATCGAACTCGCCCTGGATACCGCCAAGCAACTGAAAAAAGAATTCAAAACTGGGGTGCGCACACTGCACTTGCCACACAAGACGATCTTCCTGATTTTCTTCGACAAGTCTACCCGCACGCGTAATTCCTTCGAGGCGGGTATCACCCAGCTGGGTGGTCACGGACACTTTGTCGACTCCGAGACATCACAAATCGCACACGGCGAAAGCCCCAAGGACATGGGTATCATTCTCTCCGGCTACGGCCACGGCATCGCCATCCGCCACGACACCGTGCCTGGCGAGGGCCAGACCTATATGCGGGACGTGGCCCAATGGGCCGATGTACCGGTCATCAATATGCAATGTGACGTTGATCACCCCTGCCAGACACTGGCCGACCTGATGACCATCCGTGAAGAATTCGGCCAGGACCTGAGCAAACTCAAGATCGCTGTGTCCTGGGCTTTCGCGCCGAGCTACGTTAAACCCATGTCGGTTCCACAAGGCCTGATCATGCTGATGACCCGCTACGGCATGAACGTAAGCCTGGCCCATCCTCCGGAATACACACTGATGGAGGAGTCCATGCGGCTGGCAAGGGAGAATGCGGCAAAATCCGGCGCCAATTTTGAAGTCGTGCATAGTATGGAAGAGGCCTTCGCCGACGCCGATATCGTATACCCCAAGAGCTGGGGTCCGGAAGCATTGTATGGCGACCCCGAGGCGGCGATGAAAGTTGCCGGGCAATACCGTCACTGGATCTGTGACGAGGCGATGATGGCGCATGCAAAGCAAGAGGCCATTTACATGCATTGTCTGCCGGCGGATCGTGGCAGCGAAGTGACCGACGCGGTTATCGACGGGCCACAATCGCGTGTCTACCCCGAGGCCGAAAACCGGATGCACACCGCCAAGGCCCTGATGGCATTGACGATGTAGGGCTTGACCTGATGACTGACCTATCCCGACCCAACGACAGTAACGCAGCCCCGCTGGTGGTAATCGCGATTGGCGGTAATTCGTTGATCGTGGACGACGAGCACCGCAGCGTGGTTGATCAATACAAAGCCGTTGGTGAGACCGCCCATCACATTGTGCCCATCGTGCGCGAAGGCTATCGCGTGGTCGTCACGCACGGCAATGGCCCCCAGGTGGGATTCATCCTGCTTCGTTCGGACCTGGCCCGTGATGTTTTGCATCAGGTTCCACTGGTCAGTTGCGTGGCGGACACCCAGGGTGCCATCGGCTACCAGATCGCACAAACCCTTCGCAATGAACTGAGGCTGCAGGGTATGGATAAGGAGGTGGTCGCCTTGATGACCCAGGTGGTCGTGGATCCGGATGATCCGGGTTTTTCTCACCCCATTAAACCCATCGGACCCTTCATGAGCGAAGAGGAAGCGAGTCGGCACGCGCGCGAGGATGGTTGGACCGTTGGCGAGGACGCGGGTCGTGGCTGGCGGCGCCTGGTACCCACACCGGCTCCCCTGGAAATCATAGAATTGAATTCCATACGGGCCTTGCTCGATAACGGTTCGTTGGTCATCGCCGTGGGTGGCGGTGGGATCCCGGTGGTTCAAGCGGCGGACGGTACCTTCGAGGGCCGCGACGCCGTCATCGACAAGGACGCCGCCTCCTGTCTGCTGGCCTGCGAACTCGGTGCGTCGGTGTTAGTTATGTCGACCAGTGTTGACAAGGTTTCGTTAAATTATGCGACACCGCAGCAGGTAGACATTGACCAGATGACAGCCGCACAATGCCGTCGTCACCTGGATGAAGGACACTTCGCTCCTGGCAGTATGCGCCCGAAAATGGAGGCTGCGCTCGCATTCCTGGACCAGGGTGGCGAAAGGGTGATCGTGACCCAACCCCACCATTTAGAAGAGGCCCTGCATGGTATATACGGCACCCATATCATGCCGTGAAGGAAGGATGAAATGAGCTTTGACGGTTACCAGTGTATCGCCTGCTCAACAACCCAAGCCACAGATTTTGGTGGGTTCGTTTGTCCTTCCTGCGGTGGCAATCTCGACATCAGCTATGACTACGACGCGGTGGCAAGTAGTATCGACAATGATTTCTCTAATGGTCCCAACGACCTGTTCCGATACGCGCCCCTGCTGCCATTACAGCAACCCCGCTCACCCTTTCCCCTGCGGGTAGGCGGTACACCGCTTTACCCTGTAAGGGACGCGGCTACGTCCACCGGGATGCAGCAGTTGTATCTCAAGGACGACACCCTGAACCCCAGCGCTTCACTCAAAGACCGGGCCAGTGCCGTGGCCATCGGACGCGCTCTGGATATCGGTGCAGATGTGGTATCCGCTGCCAGCACGGGAAATGCGGGTTCCTCACTGGCCTGTCTGGCCGCTGCCACCGGTCTGCAAGCCGTGATCTTTGTACCAGCCGACGCGCCGTTGGCAAAGCTCACCCAGATGCTTGCGTTCGGGGCCCGGGTGCTTGCAGTTCGGGGTAACTACGACGATGCCTATGATCTTTGCCTCGCAGCCTCGGAGGAGTTTGGCTGGTTCAACCGTAGCACCGGTTACAACGCATTTACCCGGGAAGGCAAAAAAACCTGTAGTTACGAGATCTGGCAAGATCTGGGCGAGCAGGTGCCGGACCGGGTGGTGGTTTCAACCGGGGACGGCAATACCCTCAGTGGTATCTGGAAGGGCTGGTGTGATCTGCAGGCAGTCGGGTTGATCGACCGCCTACCCAAAGTCGATTGTGCCCAATCTGAGGCCAGTGCCGCAATCAGCGAAACCGTGCGGCGGATTCGCGCCACCGGGCAGTCAACGATTGACTGGTCCTCGGTGGTCGTAGATGAAGTCAGCGCCTCAACCGTGGCCGACTCTATCGCCGTCGATCGACCACGTGATGGACTGGCAGCCGTGAAAGCGGTCCTTCAATCCGGTGGCGAGGTGGTAACAATACCCGATGAGGAAATACTGGCAGCCATTCCCGAGGTCGCACAGGCCTGTGGGGTCTTTCCTGAACCTGCAGCTGCGGCACCCTGGGCGGGTGTGAAGCAAATGATCCGTGATGGACGGATAGCCAGCGACGAGCGGGTCGTATGCGTAGTCTCCGGCAGTGGCCTCAAAGACGTCACCAATGCCGGCACGGTCATCGGCGAGCCACAGGTGATCGAACCATTCCTCGAAGCAGTGCGGAGTTATCTGGAAAAGCCAACATCCTGAAATAACCGGGGCCCAAGTTGTAGTTCAAAGGACTCTTATCCCCGAGCCACCACATACGCGAGGTACACCAGGTACAAGCCAACGAACACGACTCCATGCGAGCGCGTCAAAGTGTTGTTGCGGCTGAACACCAATGCAAGAATGAGCATCGTACTCGATCCAATCACGACTACCAGATCCGTATTACTGACGACCTCAAAGGGTAGCTCGACAACAGTCGAGGTGAAGCCCAATACCCACAGTAAATTGAATATGTTCGAACCCACTACGTTGCCAACGGCGATGTCGGTTTGGTTGCGGTACGCAGCGACCGCAGACGCAACCAGTTCCGGACTTGATGTGCCAACGGCCACGATTGTCAGACCGATAAGCGCATCGTTGATACCCCAGTCCCTGGCCAAACCAGCTGCACCGTCAACAACCCACTGGCTTCCGAAATACAAACCCAGGGCACCTGACACTATAAAAACGAGTGACCGAGTGACTGTTCCGGCAGCTGCAATCTGCCTTACTTTGCTGCCTTCTGTCGAGGAGGTTTTGTAAACGTAGAACATGAACAACAAGAAAAAAAACAACAAGATGACGCCATCCAGGTGGCTGATACTCAGCTCTGAACGAGTCGAAAACAAATGTGCATTGGCGAGAAACCCCAGCAGCAAAGCCGCACTTAGCGAGAACGGAATTTCCGATAATAAGGTGGAGTTTTTAACCGCTAAAGGACGAATGACCGCCGCGACCCCCAGCACCAATAGTACGTTGGCAATATTGCTTCCGATCACATTGGCAATGGCCAGATCGGACTTGTTTTGCAATCCGGACGTGAGGCTCACAAGTAATTCGGGCATTGAGGTTCCAAAAGAGACCACGGTCAAACCAATGGTCAGGGCCGAAATACCAAATCGACTCGCCACCACTGAAGCCCCTTTGACCAAAAAGTCAGCCCCTTTGATGAGCAAGCCGAAGCCAAGCACCAACAACAATCCGTTCATCATGACCTTGTCTCACATATCGTCGCTTGACTTTGTATCAATGATCGACTTCCCGACGATAAAAAATTGGTATCCGACATCTAGTGGGTGGTGAGTTATTGCCATGAGTTCCCCGGCCAGACAGTTGCATTCTGCGCCTGCCAGTCCGGTTATTTGTCAACGATCAGTTGGATAAACTCGCCGATCGTTTTGTGGGACTCCAGTGGGTGCCTCAAGCGTTGGTTTAGGTCCAGTTCGTAACAATTCCGCCGCCCAACTTTTTTGACCTTTACGACACCTGCTGAAACCAGTCTTGTCACTATCCTCTGCACCGCCCGCTCGGTAATTCCAACTTGAATGGCCATTTCCCGTGTCGTCGGTTGTGGTGTGTGTGTAAGACAAACAAGCACATGCGCGTTGTTACTGAAAAAGGTCCAGCTCTCAACATTCTTGTCATTGTTGTCCATACCATTAACCCTGCTAATACTATCGTAACATTAATAACGTGACATTAATGTCGTAAATAATGCTAAAATACATAGTCGACAAACTTGATATCAAACAAAGGATAGACTCATGCAACAAATTGGACAAATACTTTTTATTCTTGGAATAATTTTTGCATTTGCAGCGGGAATGGGAGTTGAGCACCCATGGCTGCCTGCAGGCTTGGCACTGTTTGGTGTTTTTGTCGGTTTGGTGAACGTCATTGATGTTGATACCAATAAATTTCTCATTACGGGTATTGCTCTGGAGGTCAGTGCTTCAGCCTTCAAGCAGTTTTCATATCTTGGTGCGGCGATGTCCGATGTCATGATATTTGTCGGTGGTGCTTTACTGGTAGTGGCCATGCGCGTTCTTTTCGGTTCGGCTCTATCCAACCTGTGGAAAACTCACCAGTGAAAAACCTGTAGCAGATTCGCGTGAACAAATCTAACAGCGGGGTGCTACCCGGTACTGTTTGGGCCCTGATACTTCTCATGTGTGTCACCGTGCCGGTGGACGCCCTGGCCGTCGCTCCCACCGTGCTCACTGAAGTTAACCTCACCGGAACCTGGCTGGGAATACTTGCCCTGGTGATTTTCTTCGCTGCCTACGTGCTGATCATTGCCGAGGAAACGATACGTCTGCGTAAATCGAAGCCAATCATGGTTGCAGCCGGATTTATCTGGTTATTGGTGGGTATCGCCTTTGTTCAGCAAGGGGATGCCCTTGGTGCGAGTCTGGCATTCAAACATGATTTGCTGGAGTTCGCCGAGCTGTTTCTATTCCTGCTGGCAGCCATGACCTACATCAATACGATGGAGGAGCGTGGCGTATTTGATATCTTGCGCGACTGGCTCGTGGTCAAGGGCTTTTCACTACGCAAAATTTTCTGGCTCACGGGTTTGGTAGCATTCTGCCTGTCACCGATCGCTGACAACCTAACCACCGCCCTATTAATGGCTACTGTGGTGATCTCGGTGGGTGGCAGCAATCATAAATTTGTCGCTATAGCGTGCGTCAATATTGTTGTTGCAGCTAATGCCGGCGGTGTCTTCAGCCCATTTGGTGATATAACAACCCTGATGGTCTGGCAAAAGGGCATCATTGACTTCATCGGGTTTTTCGCACTGGTTGTACCAGCAATTGTGAACTGGCTGGTGGTGGCTTTGATACTTAACTTTGCGGTCCCGAAGGTTCAACCGGAAGCTCTCGAAGGTAGGGCCAAGCTGAAACATGGCGCGCTGATCGTAGTTGCATTATTTCTGCTGACCATCACCATGGCTGTCACCGGCCACAATCTTCTGCATCTTCCACCGGTGGCCGGCATGATGACCGGGTTGGGCTTCCTGAAACTGTTTGGTTTTTACCTGCAGCGCCGGGATGAGCGTTTTGCCTATGTCCTGAAAACCGGACTCATGAGTTCCGCACTGGCGATAGACTCAAAATCAAGAGAGGCGCCGAACACTGCTCAGCCTACTTACGATATTTACCGCAATTTGCAACGTGCCGAGTGGGATAGTCTGATGTTTTTCTATGGCATAATCATGTGCGTAGGAGGATTGGGCGCATTTGGTTATCTGGCGATCGGATCCGAACTGCTGTACGGAGGTCTGGGGCCCACCACGGCTAATATCCTGGTGGGAATTGCATCTGCCATTGTAGACAACATCCCGGTCATGTTTGCCGTTTTGGAGATGCACCCGGATATGAGCCACGGTCAGTGGCTGCTGGTCACATTAACTGCAGGTGTCGGCGGCTCCATGTTATCGGTTGGTTCCGCCGCCGGAGTCGCCGTGATGGGTCAGGCACGTGGAATATATACTTTTTTCGCACACCTGAAATGGGCCTGGGCCATTGCAATAGGCTACGCGGCGAGCATTGCTACACATATGTGGCTGAACGCCGCAGCGTTTGCGTAGTGAACCTGGGCCGTCTTATTAAACATTCATGCTAGAGAGCATCAAGTAATGACATTGGAAAAATTCTTGGTAGTTGTCGATTCCGCTCATTCGGAACACCTTGCACTGAACCGAGTTGTAAATTTCGCCGGCAGACAAAGGCACGCCGATATGCGCGCACACGTGTTCGTGGGCTTTGAAGGCGAGGATTTGAGTGAAACTGATCAACCCATGGACATTATCCGGGGGCGGGAATGGCTGGACGAACTACTGCTGCCGATGGAAAACACCGGGATCAAATTCACCGCCGAACTTTTCTGGACCCAGGATTGGGAAAAATCCATCATTAATGCAGCCCGTCGTACCAAAGCAGACGTTATCATTATTCCAAAATCTTCCGCAACAACCAGGACCAGCATGACGGATTCCATCTGGTCCCTGCTCAGGAACTCGGAAATCCCCGTACTCACAATTGAGTTGGGTGCCCAGGCCAAGCGGGAAAACATCCTCGTGGCTGTAAATATGCAGACCACCGATGACGAGTACGACGCACTGAATCGCAAAGTGCTTTTGCAAGGGCAAATGGTGGCGGAATTCTATGCCGCCAAGTTACATGTTGTAAACGCGTACTACGACAGCGAGGACTACCCTGATCGCGACAAGGTGAAACGAATCATAGACATCGACCGTCAGGATATTCACGTCGATATGGGCAAGCCTGAAGAAATTATTGCTAAGCTGGCTAACCGAATCCAGGCCGACCTGGTCATCATGGGTACGATGTCACGCCGGGGAATCCGTGCCACACTGAGAAAAAACAAATCGGAGAAAGTCATCAAGAATCTGACAGTGGATGTCCTGACGCTAAACTGACAGCCGGGGTTACGGCATGAGTTAATGACACACTGGTATTTGGGGTCATGATAATTAGTGGCTTTGAAAATGAGTATTCTTCAATCGGGCGCTTTGGGTACCCTGTTCATAAAGACCGGGATTAATCTGGTTATAATTGGAAGCGCTTACAAGTTTTCGGGAAATTGTCGTTTGTCATGCCGGACCGGTAGCTATCATGTTCATGATCACCGTCACGGATAGACCTAAATGAGGCCCTGATTAGACGATGAAGTTGGCGGTTATCATCATTAACTGGAACAACGCCGGAGATACAATCGCCTGTATTCACAGTGTCTCGTCATGGCAGGCCGTGGAGACCTCGATCTGGGTGGTCGACAATAACTCTGCTGATGGAAGTGGCGCCGCAATCGCTCGCGTACATCCTGAAATAAATCTGATTCAAAACGAGAAAAATCTTGGCTTCTCGGGCGCGAACAATGTGGCAATCCGACAGGCAATAGAGCTCGGACACAATGAAATCCTGTTGCTGAATAACGATGCAAAGATCAGCGAGTCGAATATGGCAGGATTGCTAAAGGCCTTTCGGGAGGATCCAACACTGGCGATAGCAGGGCCGGTCCTGCATGAAAGCACGTCCACAAACACGCATTTCTCAATCGGTGGGCACAACATCGCCCGGCGCTATGACACACGTATTCTCACAACCGAGAAGCCCGCCGTGAACAAGCAACCCGTTGACGTGGACTACGTGCCCGGAACTGTTGCCCTATTACGCGCGAAGGCGATAGGGTCGGTTGGTCTTTTCGATGAGCAGTACTTTTTTAGTGGTGAGATGGCCGATCTTTGCATGTGCGTCCAGCGCGAGGGATATCGTACCGCGATTGTCACCTCGGTTACGGCCGAGCATGATACCTCAAGCGCCGGTGCGCTTCGTCACACACTCTATGCTTATTATACTTTTCGTAATCGTTTCTTGTTTGTGCATAAATTTTGCACCTACCGATGGCGTTTGTTTTGGCAACTCTCCTGTGTGATGTTCGTGGTATCCAATCTGATACGTCGTCATTTCGCTACGGCAAGAGCAATAAGCCTGGCGCTTGTGGACGGTACCCGGGGACGATTTGGCAACCAAAACAAACGTGTCATGGTCGAGCGATCAGATAAATGACTATCCGTTACCATTTGACGGCGCCGCCGCCCGCCTTTAGCCAAACCGACGCCGTATACCAGGACGTGGCGGCACTTCAAAGCAGATTCGGTGGGACAGCTGTTCACCTTTACCCCTTTAAACGAGCGGGAATTCGATTGCCCCGCATGTTCTATGGTTGGCAGCACTTGACCGAATTGAGGTCCAGTGAAAGCTCCATCGATCTGCACCATTTATTTGCCAACCAACTTTATGCGTACCCACTGTTCTACTATTTGCACAAACCAGTCGTATATTCAATCGTGGCCAGTGTCCAGGCACAGATGCTGCGGTCATTGCCAAAGCTATTTTCATTCGCTCGCATGATCGTCGTATCGAATCAAAGGGATCTGCTTACGCTGCAAAAGTGGGGATTCAAGAATTGTGTTCACGTTCGCCCTGGAATCGCTGTAGATCACTTTGTTACCCAGCCACTATACGATGAGTCACCCTTTACAATCCTGGCTGGATCAGCGCCATGGACCAACGCTCAATTCAAACGTAAGGGTTTCGATGCCTTGCTAAACGTGGCAAAAGCGATGCCCAACGTGCGGCTTATTCTGCTGTGGAGGGGAACGTTGTTCGACGAAATACAAGAACGCGTTCGCTATCATGATTTGACCCATCGCGTCGAAATTATTAATGAAGAAGTAGATGTAAATAAAGTCCTGGCAAGTGCTCATGCTGCGATTGTGCTTGCCGATAAAGCCGATCTCGTAAAATCGTATCCCCACTCGCTGATAGAGGCGCTGGCCGCTGGAAAACCCGTGCTTATCAGCAACACGATACCAATGGCCGACTACGTAACGGAGAACGGTTGTGGCCAGGTTTTGGAAAACTTATCCGTAACAGTGCTAAAGAAAGGCATACACGCGATGATTGATAATTACACTGATCAACAAGCTGCCGCTCTGCGGGTTGGACAGCGAGACTTTTCTTTGACAAGGATGCTCGATCAATATAATGGCCTCTATACGAGGTTGGGCTACGGGACTTCAGTAACTTAGGCGGCCCCGGTGTCACATTCGGCCAATGCGACGTCGAACAAATCTGGAACTTTTCCAGGCCGGCCTTTCCGGTTAGCGATGGCACACGCATTCACTGGCAGCAGCACCCCCCGGAAGTGCACCGTCAGGGTTTTCCATGCTGGCTTTTACCTTTCTTTACGAATGGAAAACCCTAATTGACACCCATTCGGGGAATACTGGGCGTGTAGTATTCATTATCGTGTCACAGGAGAATTTCAACATGAAATCCAAACTAGCTTTTCTCACCCTTACACTGGTCTTGATCTGCACCGGCCCGCTATACGCAGCGGAACCACGCAGTGAGGCAAACCCGTTGCAGATCCTTCGCGCAGCCCTTGATCTGACACAAGAGCAGGTCACAGACATCCGGGGGCTTCTCGAAATCCGCGCTGATGCAATCGGTACGATAAGCGAACAAATCCAACTGCTCCAAAAGCAACTGGAAGAAATTCTCAAAGACGACACGGCCGATGCATTGGAAGTGGGCGAAATCGTACTGGAGACCCGGGACTTGCGAAAAGAAATCGGCCAGGCCCAGGAATCTTTCCAGTCGGATTTTCGTGCCTTGCTGACACCGGAGCAAGTCGGTCGGTTAGGAAATATCAACCGGGTAGCACTGGCCACCAAGGCGGCAGAAGCTCTTCGCCAACTCAGGTTGCGCTAAACCACGATTGAGGAAGATCAGAAAAGGCGGAAAATGGCTCTGGACCACTGCTGTTCCGTTTAATTCAACGAAGGGTCGCTGTGGTGGGTAGCTACTGCCAGGACACGCTGTGAACACCTCCATGTGCGCTCGGTCGCGACTCCCTGTCGCTCACGGTCCCGGCAGTAGCTACCCACCACAGCTTATGTGCGTGAGGCCGTAAAACTCACTCACATCGAAGTATCGGGCATTCACTTCAATCCTTCCCAGCCAAGGGAGTGTGGGGTCTTGTCTCAGGACCGTGAGCGACAGGGAGTCGCGACCGAATCCCCATGGAAGGGTTTACGATGTGTCCTTAGACAAGACCCCACATTCACTTGGCGAGCCGAAACCACATCTACGTTTTCCTCGCAGGACACAACCATTCGCATGTTGGCGCCGGCCCGGCCCCGTGGGCAGCACCATTGTTACTCGCCTTCATTTCCCACGCTTTTGGACTAATATGTATCCGAAACGGGGGCAACGTTTTCAATGTGGGGGTAAAAATTGACGTGCAACGCCAGTTTAGGTGAGTAGAATTGGTCCTCGGCACTTAACTACAGTCAGCATTTTCGGTGGGTTCCGGATGAAAGAAATACTGTGGAAAAATGAGTTTTCAGTAAGCGTGGAAGAGCTTGATGCACACCACAAGATCATACTTGAACTGGTAAACGAGTTACGTCGTGGAAATACCGACGCCGAACAGGAGGATGATCTGCTAACCATCCTATACCAGTATGCGGATCTCCATTTTTCATTGGAAGAGCGCCTGATGGAACAAAGTGGTTATACGGAC
Organism: Gammaproteobacteria bacterium; assembly: GCA_021772915.1. Classification (GTDB taxonomy): domain Bacteria; phylum Pseudomonadota; class Gammaproteobacteria; order Xanthomonadales; family SZUA-36; genus SZUA-36. Next base: position 130,235 of record JAJFLB010000023.1, read on the forward strand.
CTTGAAAAGCATAAAGAGTTACATGACGAGTTTAGGAGCACGATCGCCAAGCTGCGTACGGATGTCAGCGGACAACGAGACACCTTCTCCGGCGAGTTGCTCGAATATCTGAACGGATGGTGGGCCAGTCATATTCTCACCGAAGACATGAAGTACTCCCAGACGCTCAACAAACATGGATTCAAGTAAAAAGCACTGGCGGAATTCATGGAATAGACCTTTTAAGGTTCCTATACTCTGAGTATGGATAATAAGACATTGAGTTACTCCAAAGGGCCTGTCGATCAACCACTGATAGAGTCCACCATTGGTGACCTGCTCGACCAGGTCGTTGACCAATACCCTGAAAATGAGGCGCTGGTTTCGGCGCACCAGGGCTTGCGGTACACCTACCGGGAATTCGGGCAAGTCGTGGATCAGTGTGCTCGCGCACTGCTCGTGCTCGGGCTGCAAAAAGGGGACCGTGTTGGAATCTGGTCACCCAATTTCGCCGAATGGACCATCCTGCAGTTCGGGAGCAGCAAGATCGGCGCCATACTGGTGAACATCAATCCCAGTTATCGTCTTAATGAACTCGAATACGCCCTGACCCAGTCAGGGTGCACCGCCCTTGTCATTGCCGAGAAATTCAAATCTTCGGACTACACGCAAATGATTCGGGACCTCGCGCCGGAGTTGGATCAGGCCGAGCCGGGAAAGCTCGAATGCAACCGTCTGCCGAATCTCAAAGTGGTTATCAGGCTGGGTGAGGAAAACGCTGCGGGCACGTGGCGCTGGAAAGATTTCATGGGTTTCGGTGAAAAGGCCCATAATCAAGCCTTGACGCAGCGCCAGCGTCAGTTGGCAGTACACGACGCCATTAATATACAGTACACCAGTGGCACCACAGGTCGTCCCAAGGGCGCCACCCTCAGCCATCACAACATTCTGAACAACGCCCATTTCCTGGCCTTGCTGATGAACCTTACCGACCAGGACCGGCTGGTCATTCCGGTGCCGCTGTATCACTGCTTTGGCATGGTGATCGGGAATCTGGCATGTGTGACCCGGGGCGCCACGATGATACTGCCTTGCGATGCGTTTGAACCGGGTGCCGTACTGCAGGCTATTCAGGATGAAGGGGCAACCGCCCTGCACGGCGTTCCGACTATGTTTATCGCCGAGCTGGAGCACCCGGATTTTGATCAATACGATCTCAGCAGCTTGAGGACCGGCATCATGGCTGGTTCACCATGCCCGGTTGAAGTCATGAACGCCGTCATTTCCAGGATGAATCTGACTGAAATGGAAATTGGTTATGGCATGACAGAGACCAGTCCGTGTAGCACCCAGACCCACCACGATGCTCCGATTGAAAAACGCGTCGGCACGGTTGGCCAGGTCCACCCTCATGTTGAAATCAAGATAATCGATCCGGAGAGCGGCGAAACCGTGACCCGGGGAACAGCCGGTGAATTCTGTACGCGTGGCTACAACGTTATGCTCGGGTACTGGAATGACGAGAAACAAACCGTCGAGGCCATCGACGCTGACGGATGGATGCATACCGGCGACCTTGCAACCATGGATGAACAGGGCTATGCCAGTATTGTCGGCCGTATAAAGGACATGATCATACGTGGCGGTGAAAATGTGTACCCGCGTGAAATCGAGGAATATCTGTATACCCACCCGAAGATTCTGGACGTGCAGGTCATTGGTGTCCCCGACCACAGATATGGCGAGGAAATCATGGCCTGGGTGATCCTGCGTGAAGGGAAATCAGCAACAGAAGAAGAACTTAAGGATTACTGTCGTGGTCAGATTGCCCATTTCAAGGTGCCACGCTATTTCAAATTCGTCACCGAATTTCCAATGACGGTAACCGGTAAAATTCAGAAATTTGCCATGCGCGAACAGAGTATCCGTGAGGACCAGTCCGGCTAGTTAGTGTTCTGATCGTGTTGATCTAGCTCGCTGCTATGAGTATCTTGATATTTAGAAACCTTGGTCACCTGAACACCTTAGTGTGACCGCCTTGCGAAGAGATGTTCAGACACGGTTCAGCCAGCGTGTGGAAAATAGTGCCAAAGGGATCTAAACAGGGGAAAAATCGTGAACACGATCAAGCAACCTATTACGTTGTCCATGAGTGTCATCATTGTGGCCGCGTCTACTTCCAGAGTCCGATTTACGTCGAAGCCAAATGGCCTTCGGTATGAATAATCGTTCAAAACTGACGAGTTTCTGGCAATATGGCATTTGAGTCACCTTTACCCACAAGGAAAGTAGTAAAGATGAACACAAAGTCTATTCTATTGGCAGCCCTCGCACTCGGTCTGTGGTTACCTCAACCAACGACCATTGCGGCAGGAATTGGCGCTATCGAAAACATTCCAGTCGTGATCCTATTTGACCGGTCCTTCAGCATGACGGGTCTTCTTAATGGCCAACCAAAAATTGAGATCGCAAAGACTGCTTTTCGGGAATTGGCACACCGATTCCACGGCCAGTCCGTCATTTCCGTGCGCTTTTTCGCGGGTGGGCAGAACAAACAGGATGATCAAGCCAATTGCATCGCAAGTGAGCAGACTATTCCGATGGGCGAAGTCATTGACGCCAGGGCCATGGAGCTATTGGTAGCGGGTATCCGGCCCCTGGGGCGTAAAACCAATATCACGTTTGCACTGGAGCAGGCAAGTAAGGACCTGGCTGCCTATGAACGCGGCAAGATTCTCCTGATTTCTGATGGCGTAGAAAACTGTGACAACGACCCAATCGGTCTGGCACAGTCACTTGCCGCAAAAGGGATTGAGATTGACACCATCGGGATTGGCTCACCCGGACAGTTTTCACAATTGGGCCGGATAGCAATGGCTGGGTCGGGAGAATTTCAACTGGCCGACTCTGCAGGCGCCCTGGCAACTGCAATGGGCGGGGCAATGCCGGCAGCAATGTCAGAGCCACCGGTATTTTCAGCACCGGGATCATCAATGGGTGCTGCCGCCTTGCCGCCAGATTCCGTGACTCCGATGGCGCCACCCGCATCCTCAGGGCAGGCCCCTGGCAATTTGGTGCCGGCTGTACAGGCCGGCCCGGTGCAAGCTTTAACCCTGGAGTTCGATGTGGTCTCGGAGCAACCGACAGAGCCAGTTGCGATTGAAGTGATCCTGGATGTCAGTGGCTCCATGGCGGCGAAGGTGCAGGGGGAACGCAAGATGGATTTGGCCCGTTCGGCCCTGCACAGAGCCGTGCGGGGTCTGGATTCTCCGGCATTTGTCGTTGGCTTCAGGGCTTACGGGTTTGACAACACGGTACCCAAGACACCGAAAGACTCCTGCCCGAATACAGTATTACTCAATGCCATTGAAACCAACCAGGTTGCCTCGATCCGGGAGCGCGTAGCGACCCTGCACCCTTATGGGTATACCCCCATTGCCAAAAGTCTTGAACTGGCCGGGGCTGACCTTCTCGCCACCGATTCATCCAAACAGATGATTATTCTGATCTCGGATGGTGAGGAAACCTGTGGTGGAGACCCCGTTCGGGTAGCCGAGCAATTACGCGAGATGGGCATCGATGTCGAGACCCATGTGATTGGTTTTGACCTGGACAAGGAACAGGCCGAGCAAATGCGTGCTGTCGCCAACGCCGGTGGCGGACAATATTACGATGCCAAGGACGCAGCCGCGCTGGAAAACGCCCTGTTGAGTGTGATCGAGGTCGCGCAAAATAAAATTGACCCCACCTGGTTACGGGCCATCCGACCAGTTGAGGGTGGCGCAAGCGCTAACACGGCAGTGGACTTAATGCCCGGCACCTATACGCTCACCCGCTATCTCGATAAGGGCGAGCAGATGTATTTCCGGGTGAATACCAAAAAGGCTCAATACGGCGTGGTGCGGGGTTTGATCCAGTCCCGGCGGTTGATACGCCAGGGTGATGAAATGGTTGAATCGGACCTGGGCTATTCGCAGTACCGCATATCCCTGCTTGAAATGAGGGGTAAAAAGAACCGGGGCCGGTACATTCGTCTGAGTGGTGAGCCGGGCAGTTATGGTCATGTGGGTTATAGCGATACCAGTGGTGATGGTTTTATCTTTACCATCAGCAGCAACTACGACCGGGTGCACAAGGATGCATTGTTCAATATAGAGATTACCGAGGCGGGGGACAAATTTCAGGGGACCGAAGCAACCGACGACATGCAAGGCGAGGTGATATCCCTGGCAGTTGGTGAGTCCATCGTCGGACACCTGGGCGACGGGGACAATGCAGATTTATTCAGGGTGACCATGCCAAAGACCCCATCATCCAGGGTGGCAAACCGTAAAGTGACCTTACCCAAAGACGGACAGGCCCTGGCACTGAACTTCAAACCGGAAGACGATCAATTCAGGTACCGACTCACCGTCAAAGCGGCAAGCGGAAAGCGCCTCGGCTCAAAATCAGCGAGGGGTGAACCGGTACAGCTGTCGATTGACAATCCAGGTGGTCGCCTGGAGGAAGTGTTTATTGAGATCAAGAGTAACAACCCTGGTCTTGAATCGAGATTTACCGCTTATACGCTAACTGTAGGGGCGGATAATCATGAATAGTCGAATGAAACCTGGTCGTGCTTTGCCAATACTCACAATGGTACTGGGCCTGGCTACGGGCAGTCTGTATGCCGCACAAATGGCTCAACCAGGTGCGGCACTGGATGAATACTTCAAACACGTCCAGGCAACGCTCAAGCAGCTGGATGACAAAACGGTATCTTCCTCAGATAAGTTGAAGATTCGCACTGACCTGATCAACGGCGTGGACTACTGGCAACAGGTGCGCGGAAAACCCGGCCGAGCAATGGGCTTGTTGAGCTTTTTTCAACGTAAAACTCCCAATGCCTGGCATTTCACACAATCAGCAATGACAGTCGGGGCCGCAACCATCAAGATCGACTTTCACGTAGAGAGTTTCTCCGGCCATCCCTGGTTGACAGAATTTGACCTGGTCCAGGTGGATGAACGGTGGTTGCTTGCAGCATTCAGGAATTTGACCGTCCGACCGGTCGCCCCCGGGGCCGATATCAAAACCGTTCTGGAACACTATTTCAAAGCCACAGGTGATGCGGTTGAAAGAATGTATTCAGGGCAGATGACCAAGGAAGAAAAGCAGATTGTCACCATGGAGTATGGCTTTGGCGCTGGCTACTGGGTGGGTCAAACAAAAAACAAGGACCTGCCCGCAGGCACCCTGTTCAGCTGGTTTGTTTCAAAACGGCCGAAGTCATGGGAAATTGAACCCGCACGGGTTGCGGGGGATTACGCCGAAGCAGTTGTGCACTTTACGTCAAAATCACGTCATGGTGACGAACAGGTCAAAACCTACACGTTTGAGCTTTCGCGCTCAAACGGAGAGTGGTTTTTGGCCAGCCACAGAAGCCAGAAAGATGGACCAGACGAATCGACCCAGGTTGTTATCGCAGACGCTGTCCCAGGTGGTGAGACTCCGGCAGATATTACCCGCCAGCAACTGGATATTCTGGGTCAGGCAGACGTGGCTATGGAAAACCTGTTCAAGGCTTCAGAACCTTTATGGATCGATGCCCGTAAAGCCCGCCGAGGGTTGGGGCGACTGGTAGCAATGACCATGGGAATGTCCGGTAAGGGTGAGCAAAAGCCCGCTTGGGAGATTATCACTACGACAACAGACGGCGACCAATCGACTATTACAGTAAAAGCCATTTGGCCCGATTCTGCCGTGGTTAAGCCATTCAGTCGATTGAGTTTTTCTTTGCAAAATACCGAACAAGGTTGGCGATTGTCCGATGCGCATTTACTTCTCAACTGAAGACTCTGATGCAAAGTAAATTACTACTGATTTGTTTTTTTGTTATCTCCATCTCTAGTGCTCTTGCCGATGTCAGAGAGTTTCCGGAATGGTCAGACACGATACCTGGTGCAAGCGGGGTGAAAACTTACGCTTCCTGGGGGGACGGGTCAGCAGATGAGATTACCCCTGTTTTCGAAAGTTTATGTGGTGGAAAGGTACAGGTTTACTGGCCACCAGGAGGAACCATAGTTGACCCTGATTACTATCCAACAGGTTTGCAGGATCCTTCCTACCGGGCTGGCTATGACGGATTTTTCAGAAACTCCGGGGACACCGAGGGCGGAGATCCACAACTTATTAGGGAATATATCTGCGACATCGTTGCGGTCTATGAATCCAGAGTGGGTGTTTTTCCCGGGCCATTAAGAATATTTATCATCAGAGCTATCAGCATAAACAGCAGCCCTGATGCGCCAACACCCGCAGATAGTGAGTGTGAATTGTTCAACACTGAAGGGACGGTAATAGCGGCTTATGATCCGGAAACCAAGGCAATTCTAGTCCCGACAGGTATCAGCGACACCAGTATTGACCCGTGTCCATATGCGTCATTGGCACACGAGGTCGGACATTGGCTAATAGATCATACGCAGTCCAGATTGAGCGAGACCCCCTGGCTGGATGAGGGCGGTGCTGAATACTTATCTTCACTGGTATTCACCGAGGGTAATTACCCCCAGTGCTACACCGGCAGATACCAGGCTTTCGGCGCGATACCTTATACACCCCCTTTGTGGCCGAAAGCCACAAGTGGAGGTCGCATTGGCAGGAGCTACGATGGCTATCCTTTCTTGCACTATCTGGCCGATGAATTGGGTGATGACCGGGTAATCTCGACCATCATGGATGCAGCAAAGAACGAAACCGCCCCGGCGGAGGTCGTTGGCACCTTGAGCATGTTCGATCGAAATGGGGAGCCAGGCACCTGGCTGGACTACATACAGGAGGTCTGGGGTGACTCCAGGTACAGTTGGTGTGGGGAAGATCTTCCTTACCATAATGAGCTGGAGTTCACCAAGGAAGACAACAGAAAACAGATCGAGTTGTTTTATGAGGCCGAAGATGAGTTTTCGAAAAACCAATGTTACGCCGCCGACTATGTGAAACTGACATCAGAAGAAGACGGCGCAATCATTTACAAATTGCACACTGAACAAGTCTATGGTGAAAACGGTATTGACGGCGCCAAAGACTGGTTCAAGCTGGGTGCAATGGTCAAGAACCAGAATGGTGAGTGGAGAACTATAGATGTCACCGGTCGAGAATTTGTTCAGTTTGAGAAGGTAGATGACAACAAACCGGATGATATAACCGACGACAGGGCCTTAATTTATCATCGAGGGAAAGAGGTAGGGGTTGTTTTTTCTCTTGTTCCCCAAGACCCCGATCAATGTGATCAATTAATACCGCAGTTGAAAGACAAGAAGTTCGGTGTGCATTTTGGTTTGAATAATACCTGGCAATTGAAGCAGATCCGGATTGGTGAGGGTGAGGACACCAAGAAAGTCAACGTGATCGGTCTAATGTATTTGCGAACTGAAGAAAAGGACGGGAAGAAATACATACTGCAAAAATCAAGACGATTCTGGCCAAACTTTGAGACAAAAGATTTCTACCGAATTTTTAAGGGTGATGAAAATACGGAAAATAAGGCGGTTTTCAAATCTCCCAAGTCGTTGGAACTGTATATAGAAACCGCCTGTTATTTTGCCGGCACACAAATCTTCGAGATCCAGGCGACCGACGACACCAAGGATATTGAGCAGCAACTGTTCGATCCTGAAACCTGGGAGGAACGACTGGAGTACGAGTTAAAATCCCATGAGATTTTGATGTTAAATCGGCCCCACCACTTCAGGTGCGATCCGACAAGGTTTACCTCCAAGCTGGCGGCTTTATCCATGCTGGGTGGCGGCATGGCCAGTGCTGCAGCGACCTTTAAACAAGAGACCGGCTGGTTAAAGTATGTCACTGCGGAAGGCGAAGGTGTGGTTGGAGATTCCTGGGCAAAACAGCTGGATGCTATTTTTACCAATGCTCTCACCTGGGGCTTTGGAGAAAATGAGGGCAAAGAGGACAAAATCGCCTTGAAGTTTGTACCCAGCAATGAAACCAGAGAGAAAAACTACCTTGTAGTTAAAGTCCATGATGAATTACATCTGATTTATCAGGAGGTTATTAGATAAACAGTTGACACATTCGTATTTCTTTGAGAAGTCACTCTTGCTAGGTCATAGCAAAGCCCGACCACTAAATTGGCCAACGAAATCATCCGAGGTAGACCCTATATCATCGCTTGCCCCGCTAGTACGCACACTCCCAGAATTCTGGTTTCTCAGGAATTGGGCTAGACTGGTATGAGATTTGGTCTCAAATCCATCATTATTATTTTGGAAATGACGGTCGGCAATCATGCTTATGGAGGTCATTGTGCAGCATAAAACACTGACAGGAATAGCAGCTATATTGTTACTTATATCGGGTTCGATATTTGGGGAGTGCAAGCTCCCTGCCAGTTTTGATAGCAAGTCAATGAAAGATCAAATTCGGTATCTTGACACGCGTACTGAGCAGGACTGTCTCGTTGAAGCCAACGCACTTCGTAAATTGCAAAGCATGGCAAACACGCTTCGTTCAGCCGGTCTGGCTGACCTCCTGCAGCCACAGTCAGAGCAATCAACCAGGGAGTTGGCAGATCTGATCCTGGAAATCAGAGGTTTGGAAAAGGAAATTGATGAAATAGAGCGGTGGATTCGCTATTCAGATATTGCAAACACCATCAGTAATTCAAAGAGCTGCGGCGCCGATTACCGGAACAGTGGCCCACCTTACCGGAAAGCAAAACAAATAATTGATGATGTCAAACAATCGGGTGGCAAATGGACCCAGGCTAAAAAAGATGAAGTCGAACGATACCTGCAAATCCACACTAGCATAAGAGATAAATACAGACAGTGCTTTGAAGAGTATCTGCCCAGATTTACCGATGTTACGTCCCGTGGAATCGATACATTTGCCAAGTTTGAGCTGGCATATAGAGACCTTCGCGAACGACACGGCACAGATACCGACGTAAAACTCTCCAGCAAGAAAGTCAAATTGAAGGGACTGAACGAACGAAGAGTATTTTTGCTTAGAGATTTGGGACCCAAACCCCGGGTCGTAAAGGATGACAAGCCCGATGAAAAGACCGTCAAACCCAATCCTGACATTCCGTGGGAGTCTCTGGATGACGATGAAGTTGAGCAGCCGGAACTGCCCTGTGTGGGTGTGCTCGGCATGACGGGCGAAGAGTGTGGGTAGTTGCTTGCCAGGCTGACCCCATTTCCCATTTTTGCAGGAGAAATAATGAACTCCCTATTCCAATACTTGAAAATCACTAGTGGTTTTGTGCTGGTTTTGGGTCTTGTCCTTCCAGGTGATGGCGAGGCATGGAAGATGGAAACCGTGCTTGAAATGAACAAGCTCAAGCAGGAGATTGAAGAGATCGAATTCGCCGAGAGCCTGGCCAAGGCTTATGACAAGATTACTGCCGAGTTTGCCGCTTCGGGTACCGCTGCAGGTGGCGGTTCGGGTGTCGCTGCGGGTGCCGCCGCAGCCAAGAAAAACAAGATATGCAAAACCGATCAATTGGCTGAATGTTTTCAGCAACGTTTGACACAGAGCGAGTACAGCGAGATCAGGTCCCATGGAATCCTGACCCTCAAGGATCTGGAGCGTGCCTATGGTGCATTTGGTTCGCTATACCCAAATGATGCCGAGGTGGAGATCAAGGACCGGCAAGAGAGACTTAAAGTCCTTAAGAGCAGAGACGAGTATCTGATCGGTTACGTGGTGAGTGTTTTTAAAAGCGTTGATATAAGAAAAGCCGGTAAGCCCACCTGGGTTGACATCAGGACACTGCCAAAATCAACGTTTAGTGAGCGGGTAGCACCCTGGAATCCGGCAGCACCCGGGATACAATCAAAGAGGCCAGGCGGCAGCGGTTATAACGTCTACCTGAGCGATGAGTTGCGTACCGGGCCCAGGGGCCGGGCGAGGATAGAATTCGAGGATCGCGATCCGGAACTGAATGCCGGTCCATCGGTGGTCAATGTCGGTTCAAAAGCCCTGGTGAAGATGGAGAGATTTGAGTTTCAGATGAGATCAAAGGAACGTCTTCAACGACACGGCCTAATGTACTTGATTAGTGGCACAATCAGGGCGTTCACCAAAAACTGGGGCGCAAGCAGCGCGTTCTCGGTGCGGACCGGAACCTCCCTGTGCGGCATTCGTGGCACCGATATTGAAATCAGCTACGACCCGGATACGGATCGTGTTGTATATCGCTTGTACGAGGGTGTGGTAACCATCACAACCCTCTATGAAGAATTCAATCTAAACCCGATGCAGACGGTGACCGTCACGCGGGGTGAGCGTGGCGAAATACACAAGATTACAGGTCATAAACCAAAATTCGATGCACTACTGCCTACCTACGTTGAGCCCCCACCTGCTTAAGTCCGTGCGGCCGTTGGCCCAACTGACATCGAAGCATCAGACGTTCGATTCCAGCCCCTCCCAGCCAAGGGAGTGCGGGGTCTTGCCTCAGGGCCGTGAGCGACAAGGAGGTCGCGACCGAATCCCCATGGAGAAGGTGAGACCGGAAACCGGTCGAGAGGCTGGCCTGGGCCAGGGGTTCACGATGTGTCCTGAGGCAAGACCCCGCACTCTCTTGGCGAAACGAAGCCAAATCCACGTTTACCTCACATCCCGCAAGCGTAGTAGCCTGCTTTTGCACAGAACTCTCAGACTAAGTGGGACAGGAGTGGGCCTGACCCCATTTCTTGTCAGCGCTTGAGCTGTTTGCGTAAACGCTCCATAGCCTGCAGTTGTGCCACGGCCTCAAGCAGCTTGGCCTGGGCTTCTGCGATCTCCATCTCACCGGTTCGGTCTGCGAGCTCGCGCTCGGCTTCTGCCTTGGCGGCCTCGGCGGCAGCCTGGTCAAGGTCTTCCCCACGCATGGCGGTGTCTGCCAGTACCGTGACGACATGTGGCTGGACTTCAATGATACCGCCGGTGACAAAATAGAACTGTTCCTCACCGTCCGCGTCCTGAACCCGTACGGGGCCCGGTTTGAGTTGCGTGATCAGCGGTGCGTGGCGTGGGCTGATGCCCAGTTCACCCGCAATACCGGTGGCGAAGACCATCGCGGCCTCACCTGAGAAAATCTCCTCATGGGCGCTTACGATGTCGCAACGAATGGTTTTAGTCATGGTTTCCTACTCGTGAAACAGGCATTTGAAACTTAGAGACAGGATGTTTTGCCGAGAGCAAGGCGCACGAAAAGATTTCGGAGCGACGCGTACACGCAGTACGTGAGCTTCGTAATCTTGAGTGCAACGCAGCTATCGGTGAAACAGACATCTCTAAGCCGCCTCTTTCTTCGCCATTTCCTCACCCTTGGCAACGGCTTCTTCGATGCCGCCGACCATGTAGAACGCCTGCTCGGGCAGATTATCGTACTCACCCTCGATAATGCCCTTGAAGGCGCGAATGGTGTCTTTCAAGGTGACGTACTTACCCGGTGAACCGGTGAATGTTTCTGCAACAAAGAAGGGCTGGGACAGGAAACGTGCGACTTTACGTGCACGTGCAACCACCTGCTTGTCCTCTTCGGACAGTTCGTCCATACCGAGGATTGCGATGATGTCCTTGAGCTCTTTATACCGCTGCAATACGCCCTGCACGCCGCGGGCAACGTCGTAGTGCTCCTGGCCAATCAGGTTCGGGTCCAGCAAACGCGAGGTGGAATCCAGCGGATCCACAGCCGGGTAAATGCCCTGCTCTGCAACCGCACGGCTCAATACCAGGGTCGCATCGAGATGCGCAAAAGTGGTTGCCGGGGACGGATCGGTCAAGTCATCTGCAGGTACATATACCGCCTGAAATGACGTGATTGAACCGGTCTTGGTGGTCGTGATGCGCTCTTGCAACAAACCCATTTCGAGCGCCAGTGTTGGCTGGTAACCTACTGCTGAAGGCATACGGCCCAGCAGCGCAGACACTTCTGTTCCCGCCAGCGTGTAGCGATAGATGTTATCAATGAACATCAATACATCGTTACCCTGGTCACGGAATTCTTCGGCCATGGTCAAACCGGTCAAGGCAACCCGCAAACGGTTACCCGGTGGCTCGTTCATCTGGCCATAGACCAGTGACACTTTGCTGAGTACATCGGCGTCTTTCATTTCGTGGTAAAAGTCGTTGCCCTCACGCGTACGCTCGCCCACACCGGCAAATACCGAGAAACCCGAATGCTCGATGGCGATGTTACGGATCAGTTCCATCAGCGTTACGGTTTTACCAACACCCGCACCACCGAACAGACCAACTTTACCACCCCTGGCGATCGGCATGATCAGGTCGATAACCTTGATACCGGTCTCAAGTACATCATTGCCACCCGCCTGCTCTTCGTATGAAGGCGGCTTGCGGTGAATCGGCATGTGTTTTTCCGCACCGATGGGACCGGCTTCATCGATTGGCCTGCCAAGTACGTCCATTACCCGGCCCAGGGTCTTCTCACCCACGGGCACGGAAATGGCGGCACCGGTATTGGTGACTGGTAATCCACGCTTCAGTCCATCGGTTGAACCCAGTGCAATACAACGCACCACGCCGTCACCGAGTTGCTGCTGTACTTCCAGCACGATATCGGTGTCGTCAACGTTTAATGCGTTGAAAACCCTGGGCATCGCGTCACGCGCGAACTCAACGTCCACGACGGCACCGATTACCTGAACAATTGATCCAGCACTCATACCTTTAGCTCCTAATATGCCGATGGCCTGCCCTAAACGGCAGCCGCACCACCGACGATTTCTGAAATTTCCTGTGTGATCGCCGCCTGCCGGGCCTTGTTGTAGACCAGGTTCAGCTCATCGATCAGATCACTTGCGTTGTCCGTGGCACTCTTCATCGCGATCATGCGCGCGGCATGTTCGGATGCGAGGTTTTCCAGCACCCCCTGGTATACCAGGGCCTCGATATAACGGGTCATGACACTGTCCAGCAGTGTCTCGGCGTCCGGCTCATAGATGTAGTCCCAGATATCCCGGACTTCTTCATCATCGGTCGGTGGCAGCGGCAGCAACTGCGCCAGCACCGGTTCTTGTACCATCGTATTGACGAAATTGTTATGGGCCAGGAATACACGATCGACTTCCCGATCCCGGTAGGCTTCCAACATGGCCGTGATGGTACCGATCAGGTCTTCAATCTGCGGGTTTTCACCCAGGCCGGTGGCCACGGCTGTGACCTCAACTTTTACATTTTTGAAATAGGCAATGGCCTTCTTACCCAATGCAACCAGGCTGACATCTGCACCTTTTTGTTGCCACTCGCCCATGTCGGCCAGCATTTTCTTGAACAGGTTGTTGTTCAAACCACCGCACAAACCGCGGTCACTTGAAATCACGATATAACCGACTTTCTTGACCTCCGGGTGCTTGATGGTGAACGGGTGGCGGTATTCCGGGTTGGCCTTGCCAAGATGGCCGATCACACGTTTCATCATGCGTGCGTAGGGCCGGCTCTCTTTCATCAAATCCTGCGATTTGCGGATTTTGCTGGCCGAGACCATCTCCAGCGCAGAGGTCACCTTCTTGGTGTTCTCCACGCTGCGGATCTTGGTGACGATCTCTCTTCCACCTGCCATTTTCAGATTACTCCGTTAACTACCAGCTTCCAGACGCTTTGAATTCGTCACAGGCGGTCTTGAGCTCAGCCTGCAATTCATCAGTCCAGTCGCCGTGGTTCAGCCCATCCATAAACTCGGTGTGTGAGTTAGTCATGAAATCCAACAAGGCGGCTTCAAAGGCACCGATCTTGAGCAGATCAACGTCATCCATGTAGCCATTGTCGACTGCAAACAATGAAACCGCCATTTCTGCCACCGACATCGGGCTGTACTGGGCTTGCTTCATGAGCTCGGTGACACGCTGGCCACGCTCCAACTGGGCTCGCGTTGCATCATCAAGATCGGAAGCGAACTGCGCAAATGCGGCCAGTTCGCGATACTGGGCCAGTGCCAGACGCACACCGCCACCCAGCTTCTTGATTGACTTGGTCTGGGCGGCACCACCCACACGCGATACTGACAACCCGGCATGTACAGCCGGGCGAATACCACCGTTAAACAGGTCGGTCTCGAGAAAGATCTGGCCATCGGTGATGGAAATCACATTGGTCGGTACGAAAGCGGATACGTCACCGGCCTGGGTCTCAATGATCGGCAATGCCGTCAGCGACCCCGTTTTGCCTTTCACGGCACCGTTGGTAAATTTCTCAACATACTCTTCGTTGACACGTGCAGCACGTTCAAGCAAACGTGAATGCAGGTAAAAAACATCACCCGGATAGGCCTCACGACCCGGCGGACGACGTAGCAGCAGGGATACCTGGCGATAGGCCCAGGCCTGCTTGGTCAAATCATCATAAATAATCAGGGCGTCTTCACCACGATCGCGGAAATACTCACCCATGGTGCAACCGGCGTAAGGTGCCATGTACTGCATGGCCGCAGAGTCGGAGGCCGAAGCATTAACCACGATGGTATGTTCCATCGCACCGTGCTCTTCCAGCGTTTTGACCACGTTGGCCACCGTCGATTGCTTTTGACCGATGGCAACATAGATACATTTAATCCCGGAACCAACCTGGTTGAGGATGGTGTCGATGGCGATGGCCGATTTGCCAATCTGGCGGTCGCCGATGATCAGTTCACGCTGACCCCGTCCGATCGGCACCATCGAGTCAATGGATTTCAGACCCGTCTGGACAGGCTGGTCTACGGACTTGCGCCAGATCACACCCGGCGCAACTTTTTCAATCGGTGCGAAGCCATCGTTCTCAATAGGACCTTGGCCGTCAATTGGCTCACCCAGGGCATTGACCACCCTGCCCAACAGGCCGTGACCGTGCGGTACCTCGAGAATACGACCGGTACATTTAACCGTATCACCCTCGGTGATGTGCTCGTAATCACCCAGGATAACCGTACCGACAGAATCACGCTCAAGGTTGAGCGCCAGCCCGAAGGTATTGCCGGGGAATTCAATCATCTCACCCTGCATGGCGTCCTCGAGACCGTGAACACGGGCGATGCCGTCAGAAACACTGACCACGGTGCCTTCGTTACGGGTCTCAGCAGAAACATTCAGCTCCTCGACACGCTGTTTGATCAGCTCGGAGATTTCAGATGGATTCAAAGTAGTCTGCATTGTCATTTTCCTGTCTGATCACCCTGTTCACGGGCGACCGGTCTTCTTTCAATTAACTTAAGGAGTTTTCCAGACGCTTCAAACGGCCCGTGATTGAACCGTCAATAACCTGGTCACCCGCATATATGATTGCCCCACCCAATACCCCGGGATCGACATCGTTGTTTAACGAAATTTCGCAATCAAAGCGCTTGGCAAGCGCTGCCTGCATACGCTCGGTTTCCGAGCCTTGTAATGGGGTCGCGGAAACAACCCTTACCTCC
The DNA here is from genome assembly GCA_021772915.1 of Gammaproteobacteria bacterium. Lineage (GTDB taxonomy): Bacteria > Pseudomonadota > Gammaproteobacteria > Xanthomonadales > SZUA-36 > SZUA-36. The sequence goes on from JAJFLB010000023.1 coordinate 145,614, forward strand.
AGGCGTTTTTCTGCGTGCTGCCGCAACTGTTGAAACAAACGGGAGCTCTCGGTGCACAATGCCAAACGATCATTGTCTGCCAACACACCCAGGTAACCCTGAAAACGGGCATCAACCTCGCCACCAAGGGCCTCGACGATGATTTCAACTGCTTTGCTCGCAGTGGAGTGCGGGCTTTGCAACCAGTTGGCCATTCTTTCATCGGCAGTAATACCCGCAACCGCGGATAACATTTCATCCCAACTTGCGAGATTGCCGTCGCTCATGGCCAGCTCGAAAGCCGCTTTTGCGTAAGGCCTCGCCAGTGTCGTCAGGCTGCTCACATTCAGATCTCGGCGATCAGTTTGTCGAGTAGCTCGCGATGGGTTTTTTCGTCAACTTCTCTCTCAAGAATCTGACGTGCACCCAGAACCGCGAGGCTGGCAACCGTCGCTCGCAATTCTTCGCGGGCCTGGTTAGCAGATTGTGTAATCTCTGCTTCACCGGCTGCGACCTGTCGCTGGCGCTCATCAACGGCATCGTCCTTGGCCTGATCAAGAATCTGACCGTGACGCTGGTTTGCCTGCTCGACAATTTCACCGGCCTTGTCACGTGCTTCCTTGATTTGTTGTTCAACTTCCTGGTTGGCTTCTGCCAGTGCTTTCTCTGCACGGTCGGAAGCGGCCAGGCCATCGGCGATCTTTGCACGTCGCTCATCCATGGCCTTTAGTAAAGGCGGCCACAGAAACTTCATACAAAACCAGACGAACACCATCATGGCGATCGACTGAAGGATCAGAGTGGCATTCATGTTCATGCCGTTACCTCGTCGTTTCTTTTGCTAAAAAATGTCGCGAGCGACAACCTATCCGCCGGTGGCGTTCTGCAGCTGAGCGATGAACGGGTTTGCGAAGGTGAAGAACAACGCAATACCGACACCAATCATGGCAACAGCATCCAGCAGGCCGATGGCCAGGAAGAATTTGCCCTGCAGCATCGGCGCCAGTTCAGGCTGACGTGCAGAACCTTCCAACAGGCGACCGCCCAGGATACCAACACCAATACCAACGCCGAGAGCGCCCAGCCCAATCAGCAGGGCCACAGCGATAGCCGTCATACCAATAACAGTTTCCATTACATAACTCCCGTCTCAGAGATAGATCATTAAAAAATCAATAACACGTATAAAACCTAGCCCGCATATTGCACCAGTATCCCAGCAGATGGCGCAGACCAGGCGCACCTGGACGCCGGGCTGGACCGAGACCCATAGCCGTAGCTATGGGTAGAGGGAAGCTCAAGTCCAGTTGTGCCTGGGCAAGCCAGGTGCGGGATAGGACTCGGGCCGGTACCAACCTCTACTTCTAAATTTGGTGATAAAAGTGACATCTTGTTCCTGTAATTCAGTTTGTTTCCCGTGGCCCGAGGCCGACTGGTGCAATATGCGGGCTAATGATGTTCAGTGGCCATGCTTAAGTAAACAATGGTCAACATCATGAAAATAAATGCCTGCAAGGTGATGATGATGATATGGAACACGGCCCATCCAAAATGCATCAACTGACCACCGAGGAAGGCCAGACCACCCACGAGCAACAATTCGGCCAACAACAACCAAAGGGTTTTTTTGTTATCGAGTTTGCCCTTCAGGTTCAGCCACAACGTGGCAAATACCGCAACGGTTGCTGCAATCCAGAACCAGGCAGGAATGTGTTCGCCGAAAATCGAGCTGAGTCCCGCACCGACAAAACCGGAGCCTGCCGCGAAAATCAGCGCGATCAGGATGAAAATCAACTCGCCGGCATACATGTTGCCGAACAGCCGCAAGCCCAGTGATACCGGCTTTGCCAGCAGGGACACGATTTCGAGAATAAAGTTGAATGCCATCACCAGTGGCCAGACCACCTTTGGCATACCCAGCTCTTTTGGATTGAGCGGGTTGAACACCAACTCACCGAGGAATCCACTGACACCCTTATAGCGGATGCTGTAGATAATGATCAGCACAAAAACTGCAATCGCCATGCCCAGTGTGGCATTAACGTCAGTGGTCGGAACAATTTTTTGATAGGAAATACCGGCACTGGTGGCCACCCAGGGAAGCCAGTCAACCGGCAGCAGATCCATTAAGTTCATGAAAAATATCCACACGAACAAGGTCAGTGCCAGTGGTGCAATCAGACGGGAGGTGCCATGGAAGGACTCTTTGACGCTGGTGTCAACGAATTCAACGATAAACTCAATCGCCGCCTGGAATCTTGAAGGCACCCCAGAGTTCGCCTTCTTGGCAACACTGCGGAACATCATGAAAAAGGCCAGACCGAGAAATAACGACCACGCCAGTGTATCCACGTGAAACGACCAGAAACCCATCGCAGCGGCTTCCTGGGCACCATGCGCAATACCCCAGGTGCCATCCGGATGTTGGCCAAAAGTAAGGTTCTGCAAATGGTGCTGTATGTACTCGCCTGATGTAGGCGCTTCGCTTCCGCTCGACATGCTTTACAGTCCGCTATTTACCACTTTGCTTGCACTGACAATGTGAGTCCCATTTCATAAAAATCAAGCCCTGAAAAGTAGCCCAAACCGGCCACTGAAAATCACCAATAACATACCGGCAAAAAACCACCCGGCAGCAAGGGGTTTAACCCAAATAAATACCGCCAGGCAAAGCAGGGCGGTCAATAAAATTTTCACCACTTCAGCTACCACGGCGGCGCGTAGAAAAGCTGCGCTGTCCGGCCCGAATTTTGGCGTTACGATCAACGCAAAAAAGAGCGCGGGAAGAAACGCCGCCAGACTACCAAATGCGGATGAGTAGGCTGCAACAGGCCCAATCAGTAACAAACTGCCGGCCAGCAACAGGGACACTATTGACTGAATCCTCAAGCACCGGCCCGCTAACCGGACAGGTATCCGGTCACCAGGAACCGCCATGCACTCCACCTCATTCCATTGGCAATTCACCCTAAACGTGTGAACTGACATTAGCCCGCAAAGGCACCATTCAGCTACTCTGCGAATTAGCCGCGCATTTTAACATTCTGAACACGGGCACAGCAATGCAGTTGTGGGTGCTTTTGTACTTCAAAAATGGCGTTGTGTTCTCCATAGCAAGGAACAATGCCACCAAAATGAGTGTTACCTATGTGTCCGAACAAAGTGTTACCCATGTATCCGGTCTATACACCCTGGGGCTCGGTCGTTTCATGGCCCAGGCCAGTTTCTCGACCGGTTCCCGGTCTCACCTTCTCCCTGAAACTCACGGTCCCGGAAGCAAGTACCCAGCACAGCTTTGGCGTCATGGCCATCCTACGAATCAAAGCGACAAAGACGGTGGTTAGCTCTACAGAAACGTAGCTGTGGCGAACTACCACAGCGGCCTACTGCCAAAGTCTTCGTACTTTTAACCTACATTCTGATCACGATTGTGTGGACGCGTGTAATCCAAGACCGGACCCATCGGTACAATCTGGGTGGGATTGATGGTGGTTTGACTGGCGTAGTAGTGCGTCTTGATGTGGTCAAAGCTAACCGTGGCCGCGACCCCTTCGTGTTGATATAACTCACGTAGATAGTTGGATAGATTCGGGTAGTCCTCGATGTGCCTGAGATTGGTTTTGAAGTGAGAGTAGTAGACCGTGTCGAATCGGATCAGCGTCGTGAACAAGCGCCAGTCCGCTTCCGTAATGACCTCACCCGTCAAGTAACGCTGCTGCCCCAGACGATGCTCGACAACATCCAGCGTGTCAAACAGACGTTTGAAAGCCTTTTCATAGGCTTGTTGCGTGGTGGCAAAGCCGGTGCGATATACACCGTTGTTGATGTTGTCATAAATCAGCTGGTTGATTTCATCGATACCGGTCCGTAAATGCTCGGGATAATAATCGCTGTTATTACCAGTCAGGGCGTTGAAGGCGCTGTTGAGCATCCGGATGATTTCCGAGGACTCGTTGTTCACAATAGTGTGTTGATGCTTATCCCACAGTACCGGCACCGTGACTCGTCCGCTGTAATTGGCATCGGCAGTCGTGTAGACCTGGCTCAAGAATTCAATGCCATCAATGGGATTGTCCTCAGAAACCTCAGAAAACACCCAGCCATGGTCCAGCATCAAGGGGTCAACAACTGTTACACCGATGATGTCTTCAAGCTGTTTCAGCTTGCGAAAAATTAAGGTACGGTGGGCCCAGGGACACGCCAGTGAAACAAACAGGTGGTACCTTCCTGCTTCCGCTTCAAATCCAGGTGTACCGATCCAGTCACGAAATTGTGCGTCCTGACGCACAAACTCACCACCGGTCGACTTGGTGTCATACCAGTCGGTCTGCCATTGTCCATCGACTAATAACCCCATGACTTCTCTTCCCTCAATCCCGAAAAGGGTATTTTTTCATAATTACAACGAATGCACTAATCCGCATGTTTCACCAGTCAGTGCAGGGCCTCACCGTATATTTATGAATGGATCAGTCCAGCCCTGCGCCCAGTTACAATGTCATTTAGTAATATGCCATGCCAGACAGGCTTTGCTCGATTAACGGGTGGATAGCTCGATGCGGGGTCTTGTCCCGGCTTCTTATTCTATGGTTTCAATAAAAACCTCTACACGCCGATTTAACGCCCGCCCTTGAGGGTAATCTTTGCCATCGGGGGTTTGGTTTGGGGCGACCGGGCCGGTTTCCCCAAAACCTTTTGTTTCGAGAATCAGTCCGGGATTCAAGCCGCCATGCTCCCGCAACCATAGCTTGACTGAGTTCGCCCGGCGCTCAGAGAGGGCCTGGTTGTATTCATCACTACCTTTGGCATCCGTATGGCCCACGATCCGCACACTCCCCCTGGCCTTTTCCCGCACAATCAGAGCCAACCTTTCCAACTCGGTCTCGGCTTCCGGTCGCAGGCTGTGCTGGTCAAAGTCAAACAACACATCCGAAGAGAGAGATACACGAATCTCCTCATCCAGCACCTGCGCGTCCAGCTCAGCCATTGCGTTTTCAAGTAACTCGATGCTGGCCCTGAGGGCCAGACCTTTGGCTTCAAGACCGGTGGCCATTCCGGGGACATCCCTGATTTCAGATCGGATCAGGAGCGGTGGGGGCGCAACGGATAGCGCCTCACGTGCGGCAGCGTGTGTTTCAGGGTCGTCGACCATACCGGGATCCCAAGCAACGGTGGAAGCCGTACAGATCATCAATATGCCGACCAAAAAACCGCTGGTCGGGGTAGGTTTCTTCATCGATTCAATACGACTTTTTCAAACGGAAGGGCGTCCGGTAGCACAACATCGATTTCCGTGCTGGTGCTGGGCGGGGCGGGGAATTTAAACCACACCATTTTTTTGCCACCCACCGGAATTGGAACAGGATAGGCACCCATCCCCGTTTCAACTGCAATGCTGCCCCTGGCAACGGGTGCTGCAATCCATTGGCCCTGGGAATCTGCAAGGACCTGGTATTTCTTTCCTTCGGACTTATCCAGGTAATAGACCGAATCAACCTTGTACTTTATGCCGGCCTCTTCACTCCCGATGTTACGATAGGCAAAAATCGTCGTGAGCACTGCTTCGTTTATCGTCACTCGAACCAAATCGACTTCAATGTCCCCCTGCATCCCCAGTTGGGTTTGAAGTGGTTCTGCTGAAGCCGCCAGGGACGCAAGCAAGAAAAGGGTAAAGAAAATCGGACGTAAGACTTGAGTAGCACTGGTATGCATAACTTCTCTCCTGTAGCGAGCTGTTTTCAGAGATAAGCCAGAAACGATAGTTTACACCCCAAATGGCTGATTAGCCGTCTACATTCAGCCCGAGTTGCTCCAGGATACCTTCCAGCTCGGGCACCGAATTATAGGCTATGACCAGTTTTCCCTTGCCCTTTGAGTTGTGCTGCAGTTTCACGTCAGCACAGAGCTTTTCGGACAGGTTCTCCTGCAGACGTAAGATGTCCGGGTCAATCTTGCTTGATTGGTTGGTCGGTGGGTTCTTCAGACGACGCACCATCTTTTCGGTTTCTCGCACCGACAAGCTCTTGCGTACAACCTCACGGGCTGCCTGTGCCTGCAAGGCAGGCTCCAGCGACAACAGGGCCCGTGCGTGCCCCATTTCCAGGTGCCGTGCATCTACCAACTCACGGACTTCTGCTGATAACTCCAGCAAGCGTAGAAGATTGGAAACCGCGGTACGGGAACGACCGACTGACTCACCAACCTGTTGATGGGTCATCTGGAACTCATCAACCAGTTGGCGTAATGCAGTCGCCTCTTCAATGGGGTTCAGGTTTTCGCGCTGAATATTCTCGACCAGGGCCATGGCGATGGCGATTTCATCCGGGACCGTTCGAACAATTGCGGGAATTTTTTCTATACCCGCCAGTTGAGCTGCCCGCCAGCGCCGCTCCCCGGCAATCAGTTGGTATTCCTTATCCCCGGATAAACGCACAAGGACCGGCTGGATAACCCCCTGGTGACGGATGGACTCTGCCAGCTCCTGTAGCCGGTCGTCGTCAAAAATCGAGCGTGGCTGATACGGACCGGGACTAATGACATCCAGAGGCAGCTCTTTTAACGAACCTCCAGCGGATGAATCGGGTTGCGTCTGCTCCACGGCGTGACGCAATGCAGACTTGCTTAGCATTGAGCTCAGGTTACGACCCAGAGGGGGTTTTTTTGCCGCCATTAATTCAGTTTCCAAAATCCGCCAATCTGCCTGGTGCCCCAACACGCAATTGAATGGCACAGTCCAGTAGCCATTGGTGCAACATGCATTTACCCATAGTATCAATTTTTTCTAGTTAACCGGTCTGTCTGTTTCGATTTTTGCGCAGCACTTCACCGGCCAGACCCAGGTAAGCCAGGGCGCCGCTGGAAGCAGGATCGTACCGCAATACGGGCAAACCGTGGCTGGGGGCCTCAGCGACCCTTACATTACGTGGAATCAGGGTGCGGTAAACCCGCTCGCCAAAGTGCTCTATTAATTGTTCCGAAACCGCCCCGGATAAATTGTTTCGGCTGTCGTGCATGGTGCGCAGAAGGCCCTCTATTTCAAGCCCCGGGTTGACGCTGTTGCGTACCTGCTCAACGGTCTCAAGTAACGAGGCCAGACCCTCCAGTGCATAGTACTCACACTGCATGGGGATCAAGATACTGTCCGCTGCCGTCAATGCATTCAGGGTCAGCATGTTTAGCGAAGGGGGGCAATCTATAATAATCCAGGCGTATTGCTGCGTTATTTTTTTCAGTGCGTTCTTCAGACGGTACTCACGTTCATCCACCTGCAAAAGATGCACCTCGGCTGCGGTCAGGTCACCATTTGAGGGCAACACATCAAATCCGAGTTTTTCGATGGGGATACTGGCCTCCGAGACCCCGCACTCACCTACGAGCACGTCATAGGCCGAGATCTCCAGTCCGCGTGCGTCTATCCCGCAACCCACAGAGGCATTGCCCTGCGGATCGAGATCGACCAGCAAAGTACGGTAATTCATGTCCGCGAGCGCAGCAACCAGATTTACGCAGGTGGTGGTCTTTCCCACACCGCCCTTCTGATTGGCCACTGCAATAACTCTTGCCATTTAGTACTCCTTCCATGCGATAGTTGCGGATTCAGCGCTGCTGTGGGGTTTCGCAGCAAGGCGCAGTGCGCGGTGAATGGCCAGTCCTTTGCAAGCGCTGAAACGCAGCGGCGGAAGCCCACAGCGGCGCCCTGTGGGTTGGTTTGTCAGTGCCCATGGACATCGTTGCACCTCTTGCCAAGGACTTAGGCCATTACCTGCGAGCTGCGCCTTGCCATGAACACTGACAAACCAACTGCATCCGTAATTATCACATGGAAGGAGCACTAGTTATCAATCGCTCGGTTTAAGGTGGACATAATGACGAGGTGTCGCTCAGCGCGTAAACCCGGTATTGCCAATTGCTCCACCGAATGCACTTTGACCCAGGCAGGCAACTCCTTGAGTTCCTGGCCTGGATGGGCACCCTTCATCGCCAACATGCGTGTCGCAGCATCGGTGCAGGATCTTACTGCCACCGCAAAATCCAGCAGCGACCCGAAGGCCCGTGAGGTGATATTTGAAAATGCCTTGCCCGATTCCAGCAACTCGACCCTCTGTTGCAACGGGTTAATATTGTCAAGACACAGTGTACGCTTAACATGCCGAATAAAGAGGATCTTTTTTCTTGTACCGTCGAGCAGGCTTACCGCCATCTCCGGCCTGATAATGGCGAGCGGTAGGCCCGGCAAGCCGGCGCCCGTGCCGACATCAAGCAGGCTTTCGCCTTGCAGCCAGGGGGCGATGGAAAGTGAATCCAGAATATGTCGTTCCAGCAGATTCTTGCGGTCACGTCGAGCGACGAGATTGTAGGTGCCCGACCACTCTTTCAGAAGCTCCGTATAGCCCAGTAGTCCATCGACCGCACCGGCAGATACCTCCAAACCCAATTGGCTCAGCCCAGCTTCAAGCCTCGCACGGGTCATCGGCTCGTGTAGGAGGGACGACGCATGTCGTCGCGAACCTGCCAGTTCCCGATGAGCTTGCTCATCGGTCCTACACGTCCCGGTTGATTTTCGACCAGCAAGTTCAACGCCCCGTGTAGGAGGGACGACGAAAGTCGTCGCGAACCTGCCAATTCCCGATGAGCAAGCTCATCAGTCCTACAGGTCCTAGGTGGTTCTCGACCAGCAAGTTCAACGTCCCGTGTAGGAGTGACGACGAAAGTCTTCGCGAACCTGCCAATTCCCGATGAGCAAGCTCATCGGTCCCACAGGATTTGGTTGATTCCCGATGAGCTTGCTCATCGGTCCTACAATGTTCCGGTGGACTTCATCCTGGAAACAATTTTTTTGGCAACCGAATTGGCGGTGTCGTTGTACTCCAGGTCTTTGGAGCGTGTGATCATGCTCCACTTGGCACGGTCATCAACAATATCGAAATAGGTACACTCTACGAAGACATATTTTTCCTGGGCGTAAAAGCTAGACCCTTCTTTTACGGTATGGACACCGACAAACTGGGGTGCAAACCAACCATAGCCGTAATCGTAAAACTCGGAATCAACGTAGACAGCATAATGGTCGGCCCGTTCCAGTTTCTCGCCCTTACCCCCACCGGTGAGAAAAATAATGACGATTGCATCAACGCTGGCGGCCTTTAGGGCAGGCTCGGCCTTTTCCCGGCTCAATTGTCCGGTTAATCCTGGAATATCGCTGGACACCAGTGCATTGCGGCCCGCTTTGCGCATTACGCGAACGATTTCCTGCTCCACCGTCAAACGCTGCAGTGCTTCGGGCGCCATGGCAACCACGGCAATTCGTTCCCGCTTGTCAATTTCGTCACGCTCAGCCTGCCATTCGGAAATCATTTTGGTGGAGCCGCCACAAGCACTTAAAAACAAAAGCAATCCTGTAACCACGGTAACTCGGATCATTAAATTGTCCTTTCAAAATCAGACTCAATAGCCAATGCGTATTCTAACCCGAACAATTCATCAAAGTATGCGGGTCAATCACCAATCGTGAGATCAAGTTCTTCAGCCCGATGACAGGCCACCCAATCTCCGTTTTCCATTCTGCGCAGCGCCGGTACTTCCAGTTTGCACCTCTTGACCGATTGCGGGCAACGACTGTGGAAGACACAGCCTGGGGGTGGGGACAGTGGTGATGGCATGTCACCGGTGAGCCCGGTATCCGCATCTACCCGCGCCAATTTTGGATCGGGTACGGGGACCGCCTTGATCAGGGCATTGGTATAAGGGTGCAAAGGCCGTTTATACAGGTTGGCGCGAGCGGAAATTTCCATGCAGCAGCCAAGATACATCACCATTACACGATCGGAGATGTGTCTCACCACCGACAAATCATGCGCAATAAACACCAGTGACAAACCCAGTTTCGTTTGCAGGTCTTTGAGGAGATTGATGATCTGCGCCTGGATGGAAACATCCAGTGCACTGACCGGCTCATCACAAACCACCAGCTTCGGGTTCAGAACCAGCGCGCGGGCAATACCAATACGCTGGCACTGACCACCGGAAAATTCATGGGGGTAGCGGTTAACCTGATTGGGCAAAAGTCCTACCATTTTCATGACACCACGCACCCGCTCATCCACCTGCACCCGCGCAATCTTGGGGTAAAAAGTCCACAAGGGCTCGGCGATGATGTCACGCACGGTCATGCGAGGATTAAGGGCCGCGAGCGGATCCTGAAAAACGATCTGCAGGTCTTTGCGTTTTTGCCGCAGTGTTTCTTCATCCAGTTTGCCCAGCTCTTCGCCCAACCACAGGACGCGACCACGATTGGGCTTGATCAAACCCAGAATCGCCCGTGCCAGGGTTGACTTTCCACAACCAGTCTCCCCCACGACACCCAGCGTTTCCCCGGCACTCAAATCAAAGCTGACCCCATTCACGGCCTTCAATACATGTGCCTGGGAATTGAAAAAACCGCCTTCGCTCACTTTAAAGTGCACCGACAGGTCCTGCACCCTGAGCACCCTGTCATTCATGCCGGCTCATCCAGAAAACACCGGTAGGCATGACCCTCGGAATCCACACTCATGGGTGGTGCTTCGACACAGTCTGCAAAAGCCTTTGGACAGCGTTCACGGAAACGACAACCCCGTGGCAGGGACAGCAGGTTTGGGGGATTCCCCGGGATGGCGTGCAAGCCCTTTTCTTCGGGCTGGTCCAGCCGCGGTACCGAATCCAGTAATCCCTTCGTGTACGGATGCCTGGGCCGATAGTAAATCTGCTCCACGGAGCCACATTCAACGGGATGGCCGGCATACATCACCAATACCTTGTCACACAAACCCGCAACTACACCCAGATCATGCGTGATCAGAATGATTGCCGTGTTGGATTTCCGCCGCAGCTCGGACATCAACTGGCAAATCTGGGCCTGCACGGTCACATCCAGTGCAGTGGTGGGTTCATCGGCGATTAAAAGATCCGGCTCACAGACCAAACCCATGGCCACCATGACACGTTGACGCATACCACCGGAGTACTCGTGTGGGTACTGGCGAATACGCCGCTCCGGATCCGGGATGCGTACCGCACTCAACATTTCCAGCGCGTGGGCACGCGCCTCGGCTTTGCTCAGACCCTGGTGGTGCATGACCACCTCGACCATTTGCTTCTCGATACTCAGGTACGGGTTCAGGGAGGTCATCGGATCCTGAAAAATCATGGCAATTTCCTTGCCACGATGATGATTCAGTTCTGCCGTATCCATTTGCAACAGGTCGTGCCCCTTGAACAGGGCCTGACCGCTGGCATGACCATTCTCGGCAAGCAGGCCCATGACCGCCATCATGGTCTGGGTTTTGCCGGAACCGGACTCGCCGACAATACCCAGCGCATCACCCGCGCTGATCGAAAAATTTAACTTGGTGACCGCATGGACCTCACCGTCAGGTGTATCAAAATTGACATCCAGGTTTCTGACTGCCAGCAAGCTCATCAGAGCCGATCCTTGGGGTCGAGCGCATCGCGCAATCCATCACCGATGTAATTAAAGCAATACAGGGTCACGGTAAGAAACAGCGCCGGTGCAATCAAAGTCCAGGGTGCGGATTCCATGTCCTGGGCACCATCACTGACCAGTGCACCCCAGGAGCTCATGGGCTCCTGTACACCTAGACCCAGGAAACTGAGGAATGACTCAACCAGGATCACTTGCGGGATGGTCAGGGTGACATAAACAATGACAATACCGAGTAGGTTCGGAATGATGTGTCGCCGGATAATCCCCCACGGGGGCACACCACAAGCCCGCGCGGCTTCTATGAATTCCATGTTTTTGAGACTCAGGGTCTGGCCACGCACAATACGCGCCATGTCCAGCCAGTTTACTGCGCCGATGGCCACAAAGATCAACACGATATGCCGACCGAACACGACCATCAGCAAGATCACAAAAAACATGAAGGGCAAGGCATAAATGATATCCACAATGCGCATCATGATCCGGTCTGTGTTACCCCCGTAATAGCCTGCAACCGCACCATAGGTGACACCAATGACCAGGCTGACGATGGTCGCCACCAGACCGACCAGCAGGGAAATCCGGCCACCCTCAAGTGTGCGCACCAGAATATCCCGACCCACCGCATCGGTACCAAACCAGTGGCCACTTTCCAGACTCGGTGCTGCAGAAGTGTAGTCCCAGTCGGTAAAGTCAGATTCCCAGGAAACCACCAGCGGGCCAAGCATCACCAGTACGAGCATGCCTGCCATGATGTAGGCACTGTATATGGCGGCACGGTTTTTGAGCAGACGATGCCAGGCGTGCTCCCAGGGGGAGCGGCCCTTGACATCGCTGACCCCCAGCGCCGCCTCAAAGGGATCAATGATGGGTTTTTCAGCTTGTTTCGTCATAACGAATCTTGGGGTTCAGCCAGGCATAAATCAGATCGACAACAAAGTTCAGCAAAATAATCAGTACGCCATAGAGAATCACCACACCCATCACCAGTGTGTAATCCCGGTTCAGGGCACCCTGGACGAAATAACTACCCAGTCCCGGAATGGAAAATATGCGTTCGATGACCACCGAACCGCTGATCATTCCAGCCATCGCAGGACCCATAAACGAAATGACCGGCAACAATACCGGTCGTAACGCATGCCGGCGAATCACCACGCTTTCAGGTAAGCCCTTGGCACGGGCGGTGCGGATGAAATTGCTGTGGAGCACCTCGATCATGCTGCCCCGGGTCAGACGGGCAATGTAGGCGGTCGCCGGTAGTGCCAGGGTCAACACCGGCAGCACCATACTGGCAAACCCCCCGTCCCAGCCACCGGCGGGTAACCAGCCGGCATAAACTGCAAGCACCAGGATCAAAATGGGGGCAATGACAAAGTTGGGGATGGAAATACCCAGCATGGCCACACCCATTAACGAATAATCAATCCTGGTGTTCTGCCGCAGTGCCGCAGCAATACCCAGTAGTGTTCCCACGATGAAAGCCAGCGACATGGCCAGTACACCCACGGTCATGGATACCGGGAAACCCTGGGCGATCAGTTCATTGACCGTCCAGTCCTTGTATTGAAAAGACGGTCCAAAATCCAGCACCGCGACCTGGCCGAGATAATGAAAATACTGTTTTAGCAAGGGGTCATCCAGGTGGTACTTGGCGTTCAGGTTGGCCTCGATTTCCGGTGGTAAAGACTTCTCCGAATCAAAGGGCCCGCCCGGCGCGACCCGCATCATGAAAAATGCCACTGTAATCAACATTAGCAATGTCGGTATCAGCCCCAGCAAACGCCGCAATGAGTGTCTCAACATGCCGGAATCCTGGATCATGTGGACGGCCCGTCTGTATCGGTTTCTTCCACCGGCTCAGCCGCTTGCTCGTCTGCGACTTTTTCATCCGCGGCTTCTTCACCCGTGGCTTCTCCACCTGTGGATTTTTCACTTGTGGATTTTTCACTTGTGGATTCCTCTCCCACGGCACCTTCGTCTGCGGCTTCTTCACCTTCTGCCTGTTCACCAAGGGCTTCTTCAATCGCAGCTTTTTCCCTTGCGGCTTCTTCACTTGCAGCTTCTTGTGCGGTCTTGAGCAGAAACATATCCTTGGTGTAGTGATGATCCATGACGTTGCTTTGCCAGCCTCTAAGCCGCGGATCAACCAGACGCTTGGTGACATAGGTGTACACGGGTATAAAAGGCATATCAGCCAGCAATACCCGCTCGGTCTCAAACATCAATCGCCGGCGTCTGGAGGGGATGCGTTCCGACGCCACCTCCCCAAGCAGAGAGTCGTAAAGCGTATTCGAGTAGCCAAAGTCATTCCGCCCGTGGCCGGTGCGAAACAACTCCAGAAAACTATAGGGATCTGCATAGTCGCTGATCCAGCCGGCCCGGAACACCTGGGTCAGCACTTTCTGCTCACGATTTTGCAAAAACACTTTCCATTCTTCGTTAAACAAAGTGGCCTGCACACCCAGCACCTGCTTCCACAACGAGGCCACCGCCAGGGCCATCTTCTTGTTGTTCTGGCCGGTGTTGTAGCGAATCTCAATCCGTAGTGGTTTATCCTGGTCATAACCGGCTGCGGCATACAAACGTCGGGCTTCCGCACTGCGCTCAAGCTGGCTCCAGTCCGCCCACTCGGGTTTGGGTGAGACAAAATCACGAATCCCCGGGGGCACCAGCGTATAGGATGGCCGCTCGCCAAATTGTGTGACCTTATCGGTCAGCAGGTCTCGATCCAGTGCCATGGACAGCGCCAGCCTGAGATCCAGATTCTCGACAAAGGGTTCACGTTCGAGGTTAAAACCAAAAAAGTAGGAACCAAACCACGGGCTAATCACCAGTTCTTCAGGGTAGTGCTTTTGCAACCATTTGAACTGATTGTTTGGAACCTCGTAAGTCCATTGCAGATTGCCCGCCCGGAACTGCTTCAGTGCGGTTGACTGCTCTTCAAAAGGATAATAGAAAACCTGACCGATGATGACATTGGCAGCATCCCAATAGTTTTCGTTTTTTGCCAGTTCGATCTGCGAGCGCACCTTCCAGTCCTTGAGTGTATAGGCACCATTGGAGACCAGGTTCCCGGGGCGCGAAAAACTTGAACCGTGCTGTATCACACTAGTCCGGTGGACCGGATAGGTTGAGGAATGATTGAGCAAACCCAGAAAATACGGCGTTGGGTCCTTGAGGGTGATCTGCAAGGTATATTCGTCCATCGCGGTAACACCCAGCTTGTTCAGGGGCAGTTGTCCGGACAATACTTCGGCGGCATTATTAAGGGGTAATAATACCTGGGCATAATTTGATGCAGTCGCCGGATTGGCACTGCGTCGCAGCGAATAAACGAAATCTTCAGCGGTCACTGGGTCACCATTTGACCAGAGCGCATCACGGCGCAGATAGAAAGTGTAAACCTTGCCGTCGCGACTAATATTCCAGCGTATCGCCGCACCGGGGATCACGCGGCCTTCCGGTGACTCCGCGGTCAGGCCTTCAAACAGATCCCTCAGGATGTGGGCAGAAGGGACACCTTCAGCCAAGTGTGGATCCAGTGTTTGTGGTTCCTCGCCATTGTCCCGGTGCAAGACCTGCTCGGGTGCTAATACGGATGGGTCTGGTCGGCCGTCTTCACCAAAGACTAGTTCAACCGGGCGCGTAAGCTGGTCACTTCGGGTGGGTGGCTGTTGCGGATCATCGCTGCCGCAAGCACTGAGCAGTACGACAACTGAAGCCACCAGGAACGTGTGACGCATCAAGATCACGGCTTTGTACTTTTTACTCCCATGTAACGGGACAGGTGAATGTCCCTTATGTTTGGCTGATAACCACTCACTGTCGGTTTGAGCAAATGCCTGGAAACATAAAAATACAACGGAATGACCGGCATGTCTTGCATTAAATGCACTTCTGCCCGTTGTAATTGCGCCAGACGTGCCGCGCCGTCCATCGCTGCGGCCTGATCCATCAGCAGATCAAACGTCTTGTCCTTGTAAAAGGTCGTATTCAGTTCATTATCACTGCGGAACAAATCAAGGAAACTGGCCGGGTCGGCATAGTCCGCAATCCACCCGCCACGAAACACCTGGGTCACCACACCCTGTCTGCGGCTATTTACGAATACTTTCCACTCTTCATTTAGCAATTGGGTCTGCACACCCAGTACCTGACGCCACATGGATGACACCGCTAGCGCGATCTTCCGGTGCTGCGAGGAGGTGTTATACCGCAACTCGGTTCGCAACGGCTTGTCTTCACTGTAACCCGCTTTCAAGTAGAGTTCTTTTGCGGTCAGAAGTCTTGCCTCAGAGTCCAGTTCACTGCCGGCAAATTCCCGTGCGGAGTAGCCATCTATACCCGGCGGTACGATACTCCAGGCCGGCAGTTCACCGGCACCGACCACAAGACGGGCGATCACACTGCGGTCGATTGCCAGGGACAGCGCACGACGTAGATTATTGTTGTCAGCAAACGGTTCACGACCAAGATTCAGCCCCAACCAGAAACTGCCGATGTACGGACTGATCCTCAGCTCATCACCAAGATAGGTTTGCAGCCAGTCATGCCGTCCCGCCGGGATGGTCTCTGTCATATCCAGTTCACCCGCACGGTAACGGGACAACTCAGCATGGGGATCTTCAATAGGCAGGTAGTCGATTCCGTCCAACGCAACACTGCCTGCCGCATGAAAGTGTGGATTCTTACGCAACCGGATCAGGGCATGCATGGTCATTTTATCAACCACGAAAGCACCGTTGACGGGGGCCTGATTCGGCTGCTCTATGGCATCGGCGTGGAGTGGAAAACTGACCGGGTGGGCGAGAATCTCCGGAAACCAGGGGGTTGCCATCGTCAGTTTAATTTCGAGTGTTGAGACCGAAAGTGCCTGGATGCCAATGGCGGTGGCCTTTACTTTGCCAACCATCACCTCACCCGCATTGACTACGGGAGTCAACAGGCTGGCCGTACGTGCCAACGTGGCGGGTGACAGAGCGCGGTGCCAGCCACGAATGAAATCATGGGCCGTCACTGCATCGCCATTTGACCAGCGCGCATTGTCCCGCAACTCGAACCGGTAGGTCTTGCCCTTATCCAGCACCTGCCAGGAGGCCGCAACACCTGGAACAATGTTGCCGGCAGCATCGTAACTGGTCAGACCCTCACGGATTTCCCGCAATAAGTTTATGGCCGACAAACCCTGGGCTTGGTGTATATCCAGTGAGTCAGGTTCGGGCCCCAGACCACGGTGCAGGGTGGCTGCCCAAAGCCCCTGGCTGAACAAAAAGGCAAACAGAACCGGTCTACACCTCATATAACTCCGCTATTTTTCCGATCATTGTGACTCCGTGGTGTGGTTGTTTAGTCCGGTTTGCAACGTGTATCCTAGTGTAGTACTTGTTGTGGTGTAGTGAATACCAATATGGAGTGTTTAACTTGAAAGAAAGCCCGCAAATCGAAAATCGCGGACAACTGGTTGAATATCTCGAGGCAGGCTGTAAGCCAAAGTCCGAGTGGCGGCTGGGGACCGAGCACGAGAAATTTGGTTTTACGACCGACGACTTGAAGCCACTTCCCTATGCCGGAAAACGCAGTATTCAAGCCATTCTGACAGGCCTCGCCAAGCAGTTTGACTGGAATCCAGTGACTGAAAACGGCAATGTGATCGCCCTGCTGGATGACACGGGTGCATCCATCACACTGGAGCCCGGTGGCCAGTTGGAGCTTTCCGGCGCATTGCTCAACGACGTGCACAAAACCTGTACGGAAGTAAACACCCACCTCAAGCAGGTCAAAACAATCGCCGATCCACTGGGTATTGCATTCCTCGGAATGGGGTTCCAACCCAAACTGAAACGTGAAGATGCGCAATGGATGCCCAAGGGCCGTTACAAGATCATGCGGGAGTATATGACCAAGCGTGGGAGTCTCGGGCTGGATATGATGAGCCGTACCTGTACCGTTCAGGTCAACCTTGATTTCAGCTCTGAGGCTGACATGATACGAAAATTCCAGGTTTCACTGGCCCTGCAGCCCGTGGCCACGGCCTTGTTTGCGAATTCACCTTTTGTGAATGGCAAACCCTGTGGGTATCTCAGCTATCGCTCACACGTGTGGGAAGACACCGACCCGGACCGCACCGGTATGTTGCCGTTTGTATTCGATGCCTCAATGGGTTTTGAACGCTATGTTGATTACATGCTGGATGTGCCGATGTATTTCATCTACCGCAACGGTGAATACCTGGATGTCTCCGGCCAGTCCTTTCGTGACTTTCTAAACGGCAAACTACCCGCCCTGCCGGGTGAGAAACCAAATCTCAAGGACTGGGAGGATCATCTGACCACCGCCTTCCCCGAAGTCCGATTGAAACAATTCCTGGAAATGCGTGGTGCCGATGGCGGCAGGTGGAAGAAACTGTGTGCACTACCCGCCCTGTGGGTGGGTTTGTTGTATGACGATGCCGTATTGGAGTCCGCGTGGGAGTTGGTGCGTGACTGGAGCATGGAAGAGCGTCTGCAACTCAGAGTGGATGCGCCCAAGCTGGGACTGAACACACTGATACGTGGTCGCACGTTGCAATCGGTCGCACTTGAGGTGCTGGAAATGGCATCCAGCGGTCTGGCCTCACGTCACCAATTAGACAGTTCCGGTGAAAACGAAACCGGCTTCCTCGAAATCCTCTTTTCAATTGCACAATCCGGGCAGACACCCGCGGAGAGTAAGCTGGCGCTCTATCACGGTCGCTGGAATGGCTCGGTTGATCCGGTTTTTTCGGAAGCAGCCTACTAACCGGTAACTTGTGGGGCTGATGAACTTGTTCATCGGGAACCCCATCCTTATTCACAACGACTAAAGGAATTCACAGGTTCGGCACGAGCGAGCTCGTACCTCCTACGATGGTCGGTAATGTTGCATCGGGAAGCTGGTGACCTGTGGGACTGATGAACTTGTTCATCGGGAACTACCATTGATCTTGATAACCAAAGGTCATTACATGTTCGCGATGACTTACGTCTTCGCTCCTACCTGGACCACGGACCAGGTCGAAAACCGCTGACCGTTTCTTGTACAGAGTCGAAAACCGCTGACCCTTTCTTGTACAGACAAGCTACCACTCTTGTTTGACCAATATTAGATGGGTCGCAGAATAGTCTTGACTATTATACGATACTGTCGATAATAGTCTGCTATGAAAGCAAACAATCGCATCTATGATTCACTGCTAAGTGAGCATCTGGCGAACAACCGACAAATGGCCTTTGTCAGCGGCCCACGACAGGTGGGCAAAACCACCAGTTGCCGCAACCACGCAAGCGCGTATCTTAACTGGGATAACGTAGATGATCGGGAACTCCTCCTTTCAGGTCCTGGTAGCCTGGTAAGTCAACTGGGGTTAAGTCAATTAGACAAAACAACTCCGGTGGCACTATTTGATGAACTGCACAAATACGCGCGTTGGAAGCAGCTTCTGAAAGGATTCTTTGATACCTATGGCGACCAGGTACAAATCGTCGTTACAGGAAGTAGTCGTCTGGACATTTACCGCCGCGGTGGCGACAGTCTAATGGGGCGTTATTTTCTTTATCGTATGCATCCGTTTTCCGTTGCTGAAACAATAACTCAGGACCTTCCTGATGAAAAAGGAGTCATTCGTCCTCCACAAAACACCAAGACCTCTGATTTCGACGCCCTTTGGCAACATGGGGGTTACCCGGAACCCTACCTCAAGCGTGATCAACGTTTTTCTCGTCGCTGGCAAGCATTGCGCACCCAACAACTGGTCAGAGAGGATATCCGTGACCTGACACAGATCCAGCAAATAGACCAGCTGGAAATACTGGTCAGGTTGTTGGCTGAACGCTCATCCCAACAACTGATTTATGGAAACCTCGCGAAGGAAGTGCGCACCTCCGTCGACACAATTCGACGCTGGGTGGATACTTTGTGCAACCTGCATCTGGGCTTCCTGATCAGGCCATGGTTCAAGAATGTCTCCCGGTCACTGCGTAAGGAACCCAAGTGGTTTCTACGTGACTGGGCAGGCATCACGGACGTAGGCAATAAGGCTGAAACATTTGTCGCCTGCCACCTTCTCAAAGCTATCGAGGGTTGGACCGACATGGGCCTGGGTAAGTTTGAGCTTGGCTATCTGCGCAACAAGGAGAAACGTGAGGTTGATTTTCTGGTGGCGCATGACGGCAAGCCCTGGTTTATAGCTGAAGTCAAACAGCACACGGAATCGATAGGCCCGGGACTCAAGTATTACCAGGACCAGGTGCTCGCGCCTTTTGCATTCCAGATCGTAATGGATGCCCCTTACGTGGATGCGGATTGCTTTGCAAAACCAGGTGGTCCAATGGTTGTTCCAGCCAGAACCTTCCTGTCCCAACTGCTGTGATGGCATATTGTGGCCGCTGGAATGACCCTATTGACCCGGTCCCGCTTATCGGCTCGTAAGCTGCCGTAGGACCGATGAACTTGTTCATCGGGAACTAACCATGTTCGCGATGACTTGCGTCTTCGCTCCTACAAGGATGCTCCTACCAGGACCAGTTATAGAGATCTTCCTCAACTTTCCAGACCACCAGTTTCCAGTCCGCCGTATCAGGGGATTTGTGGTCATAACCGATGTAATAGGTATTACCGGCTGCAAGAATCACTTCCAAATCAGGCACAGTGCTGACTCTCTGCGTACGGTCGACCAGGGGGCAATGGGTCGTATCCAGCACTGCCCGGCCGTTGAGTGTGTGTACGCCTGGCTCAATGGAAAATCCCTTGGCAGGCACGGTCCGCTTTTCACCATCGACGCGGGTGATCGCAATCGGTGCAAGGCAGTCTCCAGGAATGCCGTTGTCAGTGACAATTTTAGCCATGTTGCTTTGGGCCAGGACCGCCGCTGACGGTAAGATCACCAGCAAGACCAACACCTGGAGATAATTCAGGCGCATACGGACTGCCGGCCGATGGCGTGATAAGTGAAGCCATGGCTCTGCGCTGCATTGGGCGACCAGATATTGCGCCCATCGACCAGGACTTTTTGCTGCATTGACCCCGCCAACTGTTCGAAATCCGGTACCCAATACTGCTTCCACTCAGTGACCAACACCAGGGCATCTGCACCCTTTGCTGCATCGTACAGGTCTGTATGAGTTGAAAAGTTCTCGCTATCGCCGAAAATCCTCTGCGCTACCTCCATTGCCTCAGGATCATGCGCACGCACACTGGCACCCGCAGCCAACAATGCCTCTATCAACACCCGACTTGGTGCCTCGCGCATGTCATCTGTGTTGGGTTTAAAGGCCAGACCCCACACGGCAATGCTCAGTCCAGCCAGTTCACCTTCAAACTGATCATTGAGTATCTCGAACAAACGGGTTTTCTGGCGGTTGTTAACATCTTCTACGGCAGTCAAAACCTGCGCGTCGAAGCCGTGCTCTTTCGCGGTGTGAGCCAATGCCCGCACATCTTTTGGAAAACAGGAGCCACCATAGCCGGGGCCGGCATAAATAAAGGAATACCCAATTCTCGGGTCCGAGCCAATACCCTCGCGTACCTTCTCGATATCTGCACCAACACGCTCAGCGATATTGGCCAACTCGTTCATCAGGCTGATTTTGGTCGCCAGCATCGCGTTGGCAGAATACTTGGTCAGCTCGGAGGAATACACATCCATAAACAACATCTTTTCGTGGTTGCGATTGAAGGGTGAGTACATCTCCCTGAGTATTGACTCGCTATTTTCATTCTCGACACCGCAAACAATGCGGTCGGGCTTCATGAAGTTCTTAAGGGCGGCACCTTCGGCTAAAAACTCAGGATTAGAAGCCACACTAAAGGAAACATCTTCTCCACGTACATCGAGTTGTGCCTGAATCTCATTCCGCACACAAACACAGGTACCCACTGGAACCGTAGACTTGACGATAACCAACAGAGATCTAGTCAGCAGTTTGCCAATACTACTCGCCACCGCCAATACGTGGCCAAGATCCGCTGATCCATCTTCAGATGGTGGTGTGCCGACCGCTATCATCATGACCTCAGCGTGATTGATTGCATCTTCCATGGACGTCGTAAAGGTTTGGTGACCGCGTTCGATATTACTGGCCAACATGTCATCGAGCCCCGGTTCGTATATGGGGGTCTGTCCCCTACGAAGTTTCGTGACCCTGTCTGCATCGATATCCATGCAAACCACGTGGTGACCAACCTCAGCCAGTCCAGTGCCACTCACCAGGCCCACATATCCACTACCAATAACCGAAATTCTCATGATCTCAGAACCTGTTTATATCCTTTCTGTTCATGTTACCCGCCCCCCGTTTCAGTACAACATCTTTTTGATTTGAGCAAGCAGTAGTACATCAGGTAACGGGCAAAGACGGACCGTCGACTCAACCAACAGCAACTGGCATAATGCGGA
The DNA here is from genome assembly GCA_021772915.1 of Gammaproteobacteria bacterium. Taxonomy (GTDB): domain Bacteria; phylum Pseudomonadota; class Gammaproteobacteria; order Xanthomonadales; family SZUA-36; genus SZUA-36. Next base: position 167,489 of record JAJFLB010000023.1, read on the forward strand.
TGGATTTGGACAATTTATGCAATCATACAACACTAACAAACGCATCCTCGTAACCGGTGGAGCAGGGTTTCTTGGTTCCCACCTTTGCGAGCGATTATTAAATGACGGCCATGACGTGTTATGTGTGGATAATTTTTTCACCGGCACAAAGACTAATCTATTGCACCTGATGGATAACCATTGCTTTGAGGTAGTGCGCCACGACGTTACCTTTCCCCTCTATGTTGAAGTGGACGAAATCTACAACCTGGCATGCCCTGCATCTCCCATCCATTATCAACACGACCCGGTGCAGACCACCAAGACAAGCGTGCATGGTGCAATCAACATGCTGGGACTGGCCAAACGGGTCAAGGCCAGGATATTTCAGGCATCCACCAGCGAGGTCTACGGCGACCCCACTGTGCATCCACAAACTGAAGATTATTGGGGCAACGTTAACCCCATTGGCTCGCGTTCATGTTATGACGAAGGCAAGCGCTGTGCGGAAACACTTTTTTTCGACTACTACCGCCAGCACAGGCTACCCATCAAGGTGGGTCGAATTTTTAACACCTATGGGCCGCGTATGCACCCAAATGACGGAAGAGTGGTGTCGAACTTTGTTGTCCAGGCACTGAAGAACGAACCCATCACCCTCTACGGCGATGGCAGTCAAAGTCGCTCTTTTTGCTACGTGGACGATTTAATAGAGTCATTCGTCCGTCTGATGGATACACCAGACGATTTCACCGGCCCGGTGAATCTTGGTAATCCAAATGAATTCACTATTCGACAACTGGCCGAGACTGTTATAGAGCTAACGGATTCCCAGTCCGAGCTTACTTTTCTGCCACTGCCATCGGATGATCCCAGGCAGCGTCAACCTGACATTACACTGGCACAAGATGTGCTCGGCTGGGAAGCAACTACGGTTTTGCGTGATGGTCTTGTCAGTACCATCGAGTATTTTGACCAGCTGTTGCGACAGTAGCCGGTCACCAAATTAGGTCGTGAGAAAGGAACTGTTTAAGAACACGAATCTGACGAAAGTCACACCCTCGTAGCGGGCGTTAGCCCCTACGTCCTGCGCCAGGATCCGTGGCCTCTATTGGCTTTTGTACCATTCATAGGTTGAAGCGATTCCTTCCTCCAATCCGGTTCGGGCCTTCCAGCCCAAACCTGACAGAGCAGACACATCCAGCAATTTTTGTTTGGTACCATCCGGATAATCACTGTTGTATTCAATTTCTCCCTGATAGCCAACCACACCCCTGATAATTTCAGCAAGTTCTGATATTGATACATCCACACCAGAACCGATGTTCAAGTGCGACAATCTCGGCTTTGTGTGAGCCGCATACTCATGTGTTGGCAGGCAGGAGACAAATAAACAGGCATCCGCGAGATCATCCACGTACAGAAACTCACGTCTGGGGGTACCGGAACCCCAAATTTCCACAGTCTTTGCATCGGCCATCTTGGCCTCGTGAAACTTACGTAACAGAGCGGGTAATACATGGCTGGTTTGCAGATCAAAATTGTCATTGCTGCCATACAGGTTGGTTGGCATGACACTGCGAAAATCTGTCCCGTATTCACGGTTGTAGCTTTCACATAGCTTAATACCCGCAATTTTGGCAATGGCGTATGGCTCATTGGTTTCTTCCAGCACACCGGTTAACAGACAATCCTCTGACATTGGTTGGGGCGCAGACTTCGGATATATACAGGAACTACCCAGGAACAACAAGCGATGCACGCCGGCGGCATATGACGCGTTGATGACATTGGCAGCCACCATCAGGTTGCTGTAAATAAACTGCGCAGGATAAGTGTTATTGGCATGGATACCGCCAACCATTGCCGCTGCCAGGAATACATAATCGGGTTTTTCATCTTGCACAAGAGCGTGAACCTGTTGCTGGTTTTCAAGATCAAGCTCAGCTCGTGTTCTCAGCAGCAGATTGTTGCACCCCGCTTCTTGCAGACGTCGAACCAGCGCCGAACCCACCATGCCGCTATGACCTGCGACATAAATTTTCCCGTCATTGAGACGGGCTAGCTCCTCAAGATCCGGCTTATTCACACCGCTCTCAATCCACAACAGGCTCTACTCATGGTAGTTATACACCTTGAATCCTTGTTTAGCGATGATGGCATCACGTTGCGTAATTTCAAGATCTTCTTTGATCATTTCCTCTACCAACTCCGCGAATGGGATTTTTGCTTCCCAACCCAATTTAGCCTTCGCCTTGGTAGCGTCACCCAAAAGTGATTCAACCTCGGTTGGGCGGAAGTATCGTGGGTCAACACGCACAATAGTATCGCCCGCTTGCGGACCTTCGCTATCGGCAGTTTCTGCAACCCGACCAACTTCATCCAAACCACTACCTTCCCAATCGAGCTTAATGCCGAGGTGCGAAACAGCACATTCAATGAAATCCCGCACAGAATATTGTTCACCCGTCGCAATGACATAGTCTTCCGGTTCATCCTGTTGCAGGATCAGCCACTGAGCCTCCACGAAATCCCGAGCATGACCCCAGTCACGTTTTGCGTCGAGATTACCAAGATACACAACGTCTTGCCGACCGGTCTTGATTCGTGCCAATGCACGGGTGATTTTGCGGGTGACAAAGGTCTCACCACGGATAGGAGACTCATGGTTAAACAGGATGCCGTTGCAGGCAAACATACCGTAAGCCTCGCGGTAGTTTACCGTTATCCAGTAAGCGTAAAGCTTGGCCGCAGCATAAGGGGAACGGGGATAGAAAGGTGTGGTCTCGTGCTGCGGTGTTTCCTGCACACGACCATAGAGCTCGGACGTGGACGCCTGATAGAAACGCGTCTTTTCGGTTAGTTTCAACAAGCGCACGGCTTCGAGCAAGCGCAATGGGCCTATCGCATCAGCGTTGGCCGTGTATTCAGGGGTCTCAAATGACACAGCAACATGGCTTTGCGCCGCCAGGTTGTAAATCTCGTCAGGCTGAACATCTTGTACTACCCGGATCAGGTTGGTCGAATCGGTCATGTCCCCATAATGCAGGATAAACTCCCGGTGCGATTCGTGTGGATCCTGATAGAGGTGGTCGATTCGGTCAGTATTAAATGAGGAAGCTCGCCGCTTGATGCCATGGACTTCGTAGTCCTTATCTAGCAGAAATTCGGCCAGGTAGGCGCCGTCCTGACCAGTAACGCCGGTGATGAGTGCCCGTTTTGTCATTGACTTAGTCCCTTGGGGTCTGTCACTACTGTGAATTGTGGTGAGAATTGTACTGTATTCGGATTGCTTTTTTGTAGTATACGGAAACCCGGATAAGAAGCAGCATATAAGAAGAATCGTGCGGGACCAAACTCGTTCAGTCTTCTAATTGACCCACTCCAGTTTCTGGCTACTATTATGGCAACCCAAGGGACACTCCTTATGTATTTCATTGTATTCATTCTTTGAATATCTCGTGGTGTGCTCTGTCTGCAAATGCAACTTGAGGCCGGGGGGGTTGGGTAGGTACCCAAATCAACCAATCATCACAATCAGCACGTATTTTGCTCGTGCAAGATCAGCGTATTTATTAGCTTGGTAAGCCAGAGTATTATCCACTCAAACAATGACTCCGAAATGGACAGCCCTGAATTCGTGTTGCAGTCCAGGAGCAAAGGTATCCAACTGCTGTATAGTGCAATGGATGGGAATTTTTGAGATATACGAGATTCACACTCTGTGAAACCACTTTTCGGCCAGCTTTGGCGCATTTAACCAGGATCAAGGGGGATTAAGCTGACTTTTTTTTCTTTGTTAATGCGGCGCTTGAGAAAACTGTGGATTGTTCTAATGCAGCCAGTGTTGCGGCATGCCCTCATTAACCATCGTGTGGTTGCTGGAGTTGAGCATAAGCCAGTTCTTAACAGTGCATTGATGACGGTAATTGACATTGGCGCCAATCGTGGGCAGTTTGCGTTAGCGGCCAGGACTATTTCGGGGGCCAGGGTCATTTCCTTTGAGCCTCTGAAACAGGCGGCTGAAATCTTTGAAGGAGTTTTTGCTGATGATCCGGCAGTGAGCTTACATCAAGTTGCAATTGGGGATGAATCCGGGGAAAAATTAATACACTTATCAGCGCACGATCATTCCTCATCGTTGCTCGAAATAGGAGAGCGGCAATCCGCGGTATTTCCGGGAACTCATGAAGTCGGCACCCGGGTGGTCAGGGTTGGCACGTTGGATGAATTTATAAGTCACAAGGACATAGTCAGTCCTGCCATGCTTAAGTTGGATGTTCAGGGTTTCGAGTTGCAAGCCTTGAAAGGGTGCAAAAGCTTGATTGACCGGTTTGATTTCATTTATTGTGAATGTTCTTTTGTTGAACTTTACAAGCATCAGAAATTGGCACACGAGGTAATTGACTACCTGCATGCTTTTGGTTTTAATCTCGCTGGGGTATACAACCCGCAGTATGATCCTGGCGGTAATTGTATTCAATCCGACTTATTGTTCAGATTGACCAAAGGGCAAGCACCAAATTTGGGGTTGACCAAATAGAGTATCACACAGCGTAGTAACTTCATGATTCTTGGTACATATACACAAGAGTTTGTCGCATATGACTAAACTTCTTTCAATGAGTCTGGCCATTGTTCTTTACGGTCAACTGCTTTTTAACGCGTTGAATTACTATTTTCAAATCCAAAATCCCTCATGGCCGATTTGGATATTTCTTTATGGTATGGCTGTTTGGATTACGTTAGACAATATTCAGAAATCAAATACAAGAATCAATGCGGTCGACGTATGTTTTGTCGTTTTTGTTACCTATGCGATTGTTAGCTTTGTTGCGATTGGAGAGAGTGATTACCAGGAATTTTATTTTCGGATCACATTCATGTGCTTGGGGCCATACATCCTGGGTCGGGTACTGGGGACGCGGGTAGATTATTCTTTATACGGAAGTTTGAAAATACTGGCTTCGTTGTACCTGATATTAATAGTAACTGAAGTTCTGAAAAACCCAACCTTATTTACTGACATTGACCGAACGAGGATTTTTGACGTTCAGGGTCAGCAAAGAACAGCGTCGGGTTACTTAATTGGTCTGACTATGGGGTCAATGTGGGTAGCGGCATTCGCATATTTTACGATGCGGCGAAAAATTCCAGGGTTTGTTGGTAGTACCAGTTTCACAATTAAATTGAGTTTGCTTGTTATTCCCGTAGTTATTATGGCGGTGGGCTCAAGGGGAAGTGTTGCAGCAGTTTTTGGCACGGCCGCTATTTTGGTCTATCTTTCATCGGTTGTATTCAGTAAACAGGGAAAGATTGGATTAAAAACAGGTGTAGGTGTTGTTTCACTGGCCATTTTTGTTGGTCTCGTTTCAATTAATTATTTGCCAGAGCATAGAAAAGTGCTGTTGTACGAGGCTTATGGAAGCCTAGTGAATCAAGGAATTTACGCTGAAACATGTATTGTTGATACAGGCTATTCATTTGTTAACCGCATTGGGTTACTAAGTGAAGCATTCAGGCTTTTCTGGGAATCACCTCTTTTTGGAACTGGTGCATCGAATTACGGGTGGAATTACTGCGGTTCCGGTGCCGATTTCATGTCGCCCCACTCCATCTTCATACAAGTACTTGCCGAATTGGGAATCGTGGGATTTGGCATGTACATGTTGTTACATATTTCAGTTGTTCAAATGTTTCTTCGAAGAATGAGGTCACAGACACACTCAAGTAAAATGGTTGTGTGGGTGTTGTTTTCGATGTGGCTGTTTTTGGTTATTCAAACCCAAATAAGTGGAAATATGTATCATGACTATCAGTTTTTCCTGCTCACTGGCTTAATTGTTTCTTGCTTTATACGGCAGAACCAGAAAGACAAAATGATATCTGAGAAAGGTAGACGGGTATTGGCGAATTAAGGGCAACAATCAAAAACTTTTGCAATGTCCCCAAGCCAAGATGGCATAAAATTTGACGTGGTTACGATGAAGTCTATTGGAATATTCTTGGGTATTGAACCATATGCTGGGGGCATGTTTCAGTATGCCCAGTCATTACTCAATGCATTAGTGTTAATGCACAATCAGGTTTATGAGGTTCACGTGGCCTATGTATCCCCTTCGTGGGAGCAAGTGCTTGTAGACTATCCCTTTAGGAAAAAAAGACTGACTTCAGGCAAATTCGGGCTCCTTCTGGCGAAATTAGTGTTGGCACTACATGTTCCAGCAAAGTTTTCGAGATTATTTTCGAGTGTATCTAATCCCATTACAATCCAGCTCTCACAGCTTGAATGTGATCTGTGGATCTTCCCATCTCAAGATGCCATTGCATATCAAACGAAACTTACGTCAGTCATTTCAGTTCATGACCTCATGCACCGCTATGAGCCTTCTTTTCCTGAAGTTTCTGGCAGGGGACGCGGCATAATCAGGGAGCGGCGGCTTAGAAATTTGGTGTCTTGGGGACATACAATTCTCGTGGATTCTGAAGTCGGCAAACAACACGTAATTGATTCCTATGGGGCTGATCCAGAAAAAATTTTTCCATTACCTTATGTGCCCCCTTCACACATTTTCAGGACGCCGGAAAGTAGTCAATTTGATCGACAATACAAGTTACCAAAAAAATTTATTCTGTATCCAGCTCAGTTTTGGGAACACAAAAATCATAAGAGACTCATAAAGGCAGCATCAATAGTTAAATCAGCAGAACCTGATATTTCATTGGTTTTTACAGGTGGAAAAAATAAGTCTTACGCCGATATCAGAGCCTTTACGAGAGTGTCAGGCATGGAGGACAGCGTAGCCTTTATGGGCCATGTGCCGGATGAAGATATGGCCGGATTTTACAAAAGAGCTCGAGCGATGATAATGCCGACATTCTTTGGCCCTACAAATATCCCACCATTAGAGGCATTTGTATGTGGCTGCCCTGTGGCCGTATCAAACATTTATGGAATGCCGGATCAGCTTGGGGATGCGGCTTTATTTTTTGACCCTAATTCTGTTGATGAGATTGCTGATGTGATAAAAAGATTGTGGAAAGATGATCACTTATGCCGCCAGCTGATTGCAAAAGGCCATCAAGAAACCAAGAAGTGGGGGCAAGAGCAATTTGCAGGGTCATTGCACGATATCTTGTTAAAAGTGGGGTTGTTATAGACAGATCATATGAGATAGAACAACCAAACTGGTTAGACTCAATCAGTAACCGGAACCATGCCCCCTTGGGACAATTCACTTATTCAGATAATATTCCGCGGTTACAAAATCTGAAACAGTATCAATATTGACTGACTTATCATCCTGCATGACATACGGTAAACAGTGCTTACCCTTGAAAGTATTTTCCTCCATAAAAATATTTCTTTTTGTGGCGTATATCGCACCGTTAACAATATACACGGGGGGCAACTCTTGTCTTGGTGGATTTTCCAGGCCGGTATTCTGAAGATCACACAGGTAACCACCCTCAATTGTCTTCATTTTGACTGGATGGTAATTACCAACATTGACAACGCTAATTATCCCGCTAGCGTTCTTGTCAATCAACTCTTGCAATGAATTATCAATGTCGTCAGGGCCCCTCAAAGGCGCTGTTGGTTGAAGCATAATTATGTAATCAAACCTGAATCCCACGATTTTCTCATAGGCAACTACTGCATGCTGAATGGTCGGGATCGCCAGTGCGCGATCTGTTGACAGGTCTACTGGTCGCATAAATGGTACTTTCGCACCAAATTGGATAGCTACCTCTTTAATTTTCTTGCTATCGGTAGACACGATCATATCGGTTAATAGCTCGGATTTAAGTCCAGCTTCGATGGTGTAGGCAATCAAAGGCTTGCCACCTAGCGGATAGATGTTTTTGTCTGGTATGCCTTTAGACCCACCTCTTGCAGGTATCACTCCAAGAACCTTTTGTTTCATATTTCAGTTTCTTCCCAATTATAAACCGTCTGATTACTTGGCAACTTACTGGCGAAACGTCCCCTGAAATAATCCCTGTTTTTAAGTTCGTCGGTAGAAAGCTCTCGATTGGCATTGCCCAATGTGACTTCAAAATCAGGAAAAATTGCCTTTAGACTATGACGCATCTCATCCTGATCTAACTCATCAAATTTCTTCATTTCAATGACATGCTCAGGTGTTACTGACACCGGACCATCCTTGGTTTGATCTGCTGGCAACAAGGTAAAATGTCGTTCGATTACCTGCGCCCCATAATAAATTGCTGCAAGGGTTCCTAATATCCCGTCCCGTTCAATCAGGCTGTGATCACTCCAACCAACGACGCTGCAAAACTTATCCAAATAGTTCATTCTAGAAAGATGAAACTCTGCAAGCGGGGTGGGGTACTTGGTTACGCAATGAAGCAGGGAAAAATCAGCATCCCCCAGAGTTTTAGCTGCCATTTCCACCTCATGATCATAACTGGCTCCCGTGGACAGAAAGATGGCATCAAATACCTTTCTTACTTCGCGCAACAAAGGGGGAGAGGCACAATCATAACTGGCCAGTTTGATCTCCTCGAAACCAACTTCCCTGATTGGGCCAATCGAATCCCTGGTGAACACAGTTGTCAGCGGCTTGATACCCGTTTTTTTGCACAAGTCAACAAAATCAGCCTGTTGGTCCCACGTGATTTCAAGGCCCTTCAATCGATCATACTCAGATTGATAGGGTCTTTTTATGACGGTCTCTACGCCATTTTCTATTACTCCGGTTTCAAACCTCTCACGGTAAGAAACCATGTCAGCAAATATTGTTTGAATTTTTGCGTATTCAGCACCGCACTCTTTGGCGGCGTGCACCATTTCAGTTAGCAACCCGGTATCACCGTTGTGGTTTTGGCAAAATTCTGCAATGAAAATCATTGTTCAATCAAACTCCGTTTACCACCAGGTTGGCAGTTGCGAAAACGCCATCCAATCGAAGATGTGAGGCTCTTAGTAATTGCTTCTCTACCAATTCTTTTGAGTCAACAAATTCCAGCGCGTGTATATAAGCCTGGAAGGGGTCCTCGCATCTTTGGCCTACTTTTAGTTTTTCCAAAACGTTGCAGTTATGGACCATCTCAAAGGAATCGAGATTAGAAAAGGCAAAAATTCTGTTTCTGCCAATCAGGGCATCACTTATTGTCCCCATACCTGGCCTTATACATACTGCCGAACAGTATTGGAACATCTCGCTGCTAAAATCAGCCTTTTCAACCCAATCTGGATACCTGTCCGGGAGTAATCTTGGTTCTACCAGAAGACGATCGGGTGGGACTATATTGTCCCTGATAATTTTCTCAACCGCCTCTCTGGCCACGTCCTCTTCCTCACCGCCCAATCCGCAGGAGAGTAAAATACCTTTGTTCTTTTTTTCCCGGAAAAGCATCGAGTAACGATAAAGACCCACCGGGTAAAATTCGGTCAGTGATTTCACGTCGGGCGTTGAAAAATACTCATTACCAGCCATTAACGGCTTGACTTGCGCAACTAGCCTGCGTTGCGCGTGGACGAAATCCTGTAACCCGTTCTTGCGATTTCTTTCAAATACTTCGTGCCAAAAAAACGATCCTGTCAATATTGCATCCGGTCTCTTTTCCAACACCTGAACAATATTATCGCTCCAGACAATTTCATATTTATCCAGACTTGGTAAGTCTATGTTCTCCCAATCTTTGTCCAATAGGTCCTTTGACTTGTCTTTATGATCTTTTGGGTATCGGAAGTCTATAACCCTGACTCGTTCACACTGAACCAGGTAATCACGATCAGGCCATCCTTTAAGTGCATTAACATGAAACAACGAGGCAAAGATATCTATGTCGCCTTCAAACCCACTCTTGACCATGAAGGTGGCAATGGAGATTATCCGTCGTAAATGACCAAATCCGTTTGAACAAGCCAGTGCCGCAATTTTAACGTTATTCACTGTAAAGCACCTTAGCCAAAGGGATGAGCAGCATTTCTACTTTGAGGTGGATTCAAAACCATTTCCATCAAGTGTCACCTCGGGTATCAAGTAAATAATGCATTAAAACCCCCGTTTATTACCAACAAATCCCATCGTATTGTTTACTGGACCGTTCATCAGATAAGCGCACCAAATCCACTACAACTTGCTCGGGACGGAGATTATCCAAGGCACCAAGAAACTCCTCTGCTTTATTACCAATAACAATAGTCTGGGCATGATCAAGAACATCCTCAATACTATCCACCATAAGTTTTGAAATGTGAGGAATAAGATTCAAGATGAAATCGCGATTTGCGCCGGTTAGGGAAGCCATAAAGACATTCTTGTCGAAGATTCTTATGTCATACCCTTTACCCAACAAATTTTCAATTATATCGACAACAGGAGACTCCCTCATATCGTCGGTCCCCGCTTTAAACGAAAACCCGAGGATTCCGATTTTAAGGTTTCCCTTGGCGGCGATCATAGAAACTGCCCTACGTATCTGTTGCTGGTTTGATGGCATTATTGCCCTTAGTACCGGCAAGTCGAGGTCGAGGCTTTTGGCTTTGTAAACCAGAGCACGCACGTCTTTTGGTAAACAGGAGCCCCCAAATGCAAATCCAGGTTTCAAGTAGTAGGGCGAAAGATTCAGCTTTGTGTCTTGGCAAAAGATATCCATCACCTTGTGGCTGTCTATACCTACTGCCTTGCATATATTGCCGATCTCATTTGCAAATACCACTTTCAATGCATGCCAGTTATTATCTGCATACTTCACCATTTCAGCCACTTCCAAAGTGGTTCTGATAAGTGGGGCATCCAGGTTCTCATAAAGCTCAACAAGCACATCACCCGCGCGGGAATCACTTTCACCAATCACCGTTTTAGGGGGGTTAGAATAGTCAAACACAGCGGTCCCCTCTCGCAAAAATTCCGGATTATTACACACACCAAAATCAACACCAGCTTTCTTACTGGAAGAAGTCTCTAAAGTAGGAATCACAACATTACTCATGGAACCTGGTAGCATTGTGGAGCGACAAACCACAACATGAAAATCTTTTTTGTCCCGAATTGCTCGTCCGATTTCCTCACATACCTTGACGACGTAGGTCAAATCAAGATCACCATTAACCCGCGAAGGCGTACCCACGCAAATGAGGGATATCTCTGATTCCCGTACCGCTTTAGACACGTCCAGTGTTGCAATTAATTTCCCATCTGCAACCGCCTTGGAAATAATCTCATCTATGTCCTTTTCAATAATCGGCGACATACCACGATTGATAAGATCAACTTTGGTCTCATTAGGATCCAAGCCAATAACGACGTGGCCGTCAAAAGCCAAGCACCCAGCAGAAACAGTGCCAACATAGCCCAAACCAAATACGCTAATTCTCATTGATTGCACATCTCTTTATTTACTTGCCTACTGTAATAGAAGTAAATCAGCTGTTTTTTAATCAACACAAGCTGCATTCTATTTTGTATTTGCAATACAACCAATACATAAACAACCAACCTGCATCTAACCAAAGACACAAAACCCCACACGATCTGACCGTTGCACACTTGTTCTTGCCAAGATCGAGAAGCCAGCTTGCAGTTGCAACGTTCAAACCAGCAAATACATGCAAGTTCAGTACAAACTCACTTTTTCTGTAGGAAGGATATTATTGATTCCCCATCCCGCTTCTGCGCGCTGAGACTATACTTATCTTGAATGAGAGTGAACAGGTTATTGCCCAAGCTTCTCGCATACTTGGGGTCCTGCAAAATTTTCACAATCGACGCAGCAAAATCTCTTGATGTGTCCGCAATCAGAATGTTTTCACCGTGCGTCACGTGTATGCCCTCGGCCCCAAGCGTTGTTGAGACACAAGCTACAGAAGCAGCTCCGGTTTCAAGAATTTTGAATCGAGTTCCCGACTCATAATGTAAAGGAACGATGCTGGCGCGAGCTCCCTTGAGGTAGGGAAGTACTGAATGAACACGTCCCAGGACAGACACCGCACCTCCGTGATAGTGCATCAGGGTTTTGTCGGAATTTCGCCCAACAATGTACAAATGAGCATGTGGCACCTGCTGTAACACCAATGGCATAATGTCTTCAACAGCCCACTTGGCGGCCCGATCCATTGGGCTGTTAACATGGCCGAATGAACCCAACAGCAAAACATAAGGACAACGAAGACTGTCTATCGGTTGATAGTCTCCCGTGTAATCATCCAAGTCTACAATATTGGAGAATAGCTTTATAGATTCCGGGTCAGGAGCGATTGAACGAAAGTAATCAGCATCAAGTTCTGAAACAGCTGTCACAACGTCGGCCGACGTAGTCAATTCTCTTTCTTCCAGTTCTTTTTTTTTGCCTTTGCAATTGACAAGTGCTTTTCTGACGAAGTTGCTTTTAATAAAGGGTAACTCTCTGAGAATAAAACGTGAACAGACTGCTTCTGTATCCCCAATAATGTATGCCTCTGGCGTTTTGCGCCTCAATAATCTGAATACAGAAAAAGCGTGTTCCAGGACCCGATCAATCCAGAATATCCGGATACCCTGTTGCTTTGCGTACTCCAGAATAAATTTGACATCGGCAACGGCAATTATCGGCGCCATAAATTCTCTTTTTATTCTGCTCAGCACACGATTGAGGAAATTGTATTTTGAACTCAACACGCTTGATGGTGCAAATACCAAGGACCGAGAGCTTGCGTTCAGGAATCGTTTTGCCTCCACATCCAAACTCCATGCAGGTACGGTGGTTATAATGTGCAGATCTGCAATTTGATTTAGCACTTTTATGGCGTTTATCACACTCATCTGGGGCCCCCCTGCGTAGGGATACTCCAGTATTGGTGCAAAAAAAATCACGCCAGGTCTCTTCTGCTGGGACTGATCGTTCACTTTATGGCCTTACCTTGTTAATACTCAGGTGCTCCAAATTCTATTTCGCAAAAAGGCCTTTTCCCACAAATAGATACTGAATGCCTTCCAGGTCTGCTCGGATTCATAAAGTGTCATTCTTTTTCTTTCAAAGATGATGTCGGTAATCGCTGCACTAACACTTGCTGGAGAAACCAAACTGGATTCCTTAAATGACACAGAACTAATTTCATCAAGGAGGTACTCTCGCAACGCCCCTCGCATCCAGTTTTGGATGGGTGGGGCGAAGCCAATCTTGTCCTTTCTTTTAATGATGTCTGATGGTAGCCATTCACTGACGGCGTCTCGAAGGATAGCCTTGGTAAAGCCATTTCGCACTTTAGATGTCCAAGGAATCGAAAACGCAAATTCAACGATCCTATGATCAATTAGCGGCATCCTGATCTCAACGCCATTGATCATTGAATAGCGGTCGTAATTTCTCAGCAATGTCGGCAACACTGTTCGAAACCCGAGGTTAAACAAGTGAGAATTCAAAGAACCAAAATGTTTTCTAAGTTTCCTTTCAGCCTTAATGCCCTCATTGCTAACCACCCGGACCTTTGCTTTAAACAAATAGAACGCAATCTGTGGAAGAGTCAAACCACGGAAGTACCTATTCTTTGGATGCAAATCCCTGTAAGTATTGAGAATTTCCTTGACAGCGTGTAAGCCCAACGCAGTGTCGCCGAGTGCGTGCAGTGGGGATGACTCATATCCACAAAACAGTTCATCGCCACCGTGCCCATCGAGGGTGACGATAATCCCGTCCCTGCGCATTTGCTTATACAGCGCAACATGGGGAATAGGATTGACCTCGTGTATATCCTCAACCAGATAAACCTGCTTCTCTATTTGCGATACGTACTTGCCGGGGTCGATCTCAACTTTTGTATGCTTTAGCCCCAAGTGTCTCGCGACTTGGATCGCATGAGCACTTTCATCCATTTCCGTACCCGAAAAACTGGCAACAAACGAATTCTGCCAATTATCCGAAACACGCTCCACGCCAGAAGACTCTGCTGCTTTTGAAATACACGCTGCCACGGAACTGGAATCAACACCACCACTGAGCCCGGTTCCAATGGGTACATCAGCACGCATGCGCATCCTGCATGAATCAAGCAATAGATCCCTGAGACATTCAACCTGTTCCTGGTAGCCCACAGGTGGGCAATACTTACTCTCCAAAACTGACCAATAACACGTTTTTGTTAATTTGCCTTCGGATAACCAAGCGTAATGCGCGGCCGGGAATCTTTTTATACCTTCAAACAGCGTCTCGTCGGTGGCCTCATACGCATATGAGTTTCTACATAGCTTTTGAAAATTGGTAGATGGTGCAACATTCTTCAAATAGGGTAGTAGTGCCTTTTGCTCAGAAGCAAAACCAAATTGACGTCCGTTATTAAAATAATAAAGTGGTTTCTCACCCATACGATCGCGTGACAGAAAAAGTCTTTTTTCAAGACTGTCCCATATCGCAAAAGCCCACATGCCGTTAAATCTACTCAGGCATTTCGCACCCCATTCAGCAAATGCTGCAACCAATACCTCAGTATCCGACGCACTCCTGAACGTATGGCCTATCGCCTCCAGGTCTTTTCTGACTTCAAGGAAATTATATATTTCACCATTGAAAACAATATGATATCGATCAAGGTATTGCATTGGCTGTGCAGCCATGGAAGATCTGTCGAGGATGGCAAGTCGCCGGTGTCCCAGTATGACCTTTTCATCATCTTGCCAGACACCTTTACCATCCGGACCTCGGTGAAACAAGGAATCCAGAACATTCCCAAACTTCTCCTTTTCAACCGCCGGGACTGCACCGAATACTCCACACATATTAATTCAAAAGATTTCCTGAAATGTCATCGAGTATCTTGCGCTCTACCCAAAACAAAAAAATACAGACCTAAGTTCCAATTGCATTTATTGCGGATCTCTTAGATCAACTAGCCCGCAACACCAAAATTCTCCATTATCCGTTTGAGTCTATAGCGACAGCCTGTCTTGCTGATATTGAACATGTTACAGGCAATCTGAGTGCTTATGGTTATTTCCGGTCTCGCGGTTTTCGCCCCTCGCCTCGCTTCAACGAGCCGGGCATCTTTACCAACAAGGGTCCATCGAAAGCCTATTTTACTGCCGTAGCCAAAAGCATTTTTTCCTTTGAAAATCGAATCCACTCGCGAAAATCACTTTCTTCTTTATCCTTCCATTTCCAGGACTCTGGCGCCAATGCCAGCACATCGGCTACTTTTTCCAGCATTGGAAATTTCCAGAGCAACGGCAATTGTCTGAAGAGTTTGGATTCCACGTTATCGTATCCGTGAATTTTTAGTGCGTTTTGTAAACCTTTGCGAGTCCACGGTTTAACATGGGTGTAATCATCCCAGTACATGTGGCCTTGTGTTCCCCAATCCGGACACATTAGTATTGCAAGACCACCGGGCTTCAATACCCGATTTGTTTCCGAAAGAAAATTATCGGCGTTTTCAACATGCTCGATTACGGACTTTGAAAAAACAATATCAAGACTGTCAGACTCAAAGGGGAAAGCGTCTCGTTCCAGATCACATTCCCTAATGTCAAATTGACACAAAGCCTCAATGCCCTCCTTCAGCTTGTCCAAGCCATAAGCGGTGAGTCCCCGTCTTGCAAAGGCTACAAGATGATTACCCTTCCCACTACCCACATCGAGTATCTCCTTATCAACAACATTACCAAAATGCGGTTGAATATAGTGATCCACAATGTGGTCACAAAGACGTTGTGGATAAGCCGTCACACTATACTCGTCGCGGGTGTAGTGGGTTTCCAGATAGCTGGCCATGCAGTAACTCCCTCTTTTGCTATTTAGGCTAAATTGTTGCAAGTGACACGAATAAGTTCAATGAACCGTTCACTGAACCTTCCATCAAAAACTCTGTCTCTGCTCAACAACATCCAGTCTCGCTCAAATGAAATCGGCGGTGACCGCAAAATTCTATTTATTGCTGAACGCAAATCAGCACTGGAATCAACTGGGCAAATTGACTCCAGGTGTGAGAACAAGAACTGCACGGGACTTCTGAGTGCAATGCTGGGGATTCCACACAAAACCGCCCAATGAAACGTGGTTGAGTTTGATGCCAAAAACAAGTCGGCAGCGCCAATAATTTTGGAAAGCGGTTCATCTACAATCCTGCAATGATATTCATCCTCAAGAAACAGGTAGTCACTGACATTACTTCGAGGATGGATAGACAGCAATAGGTTTCCATCCGAGGCACTGGCATTTCTTACAATTGAATCTATTTCTTCCCAATGCCGCTCCCAACCCACATAACCCTGCTCAGCATATTGAGGCATGCTTAACAGGACCAGTTTCTTCTTCTTATCCAATGAGTACTTTCTGACAAGTTTGCGACTAATTGCATCACTTTCAACGTGAGAGCGATATACATCGTCATATGAAACATGGCCTGCAATAACAATCTTCTGCCTTTTTACCCTGTTTTCTTCATATTTTCTCGCCGTGTGTTCCGAATCAACGCAAACCACATCAGAGTTGCCGTTGCCTATCCACCAGGGATAGGCCGATAAAGTGCCACTTTTCCTGTGCGCATTTAGCACATAGGGTGCCTGAAAAAACAGTCCTTGATAGCATCTCTCTTTCAGTACCGTATAGGAAATGGCTTTGTATACTGAAAACGGCCAAAATGGGCGCAACTCAGGAAGAGGCTTTCCATCTTGGGTCTTCCTGTAATGAAGTGCAGCATCCTTATCATATTGGGCAATGTAAGGGAGCAGTACCTTTACCCCACAGTTATTTGCAGCCCACAGGATCGAACTCTCAATGTAATCATGGGTGCGATCTGAAATCGACAATACAACGTCAGGTTTCAGGTCATTTAGCAGTTTGAGGGCTTTTTCTTTGTACTTTTCGAGCTTATGACAAATTCGCCTCTCTCTGAAGAAATAAGCCAGCGACGAAGAAAAAACAACGTTTACTATCCTTGAAATTATTTTGGTGATTGGATTGGTTCTTCCATCTTCCAAATTACTCACCGACTTTTTTTCTAATGCTACGGCCCCCTCAACTACCGAATACTGCCTGTTGCCTTTGCATTCGATATTGTCCAAATGAAGCACTTGTAGTGCAATCCCCTTTGTCTTGATAGCCTCCCTGTCGGACACCCTGACATCAGACCCGCAAACCGCGGTAATTTCGATTTCTCTTGCATGTTTTCTTAAACTTGCGCAAAAATCTACGATACCGATGCTATTGTGATTGTTGACAATAATGAGTAATTTCAAAATGTCGCAACCAAAAAACACAAACTTAAAGAATTTTGAGCTGACTTCGTCAGTAATTCAGCCATCGGTCGACACCTTGCGCGACCCCAGATAGTGAAAGGTCAGCATCGTTATCTCCCAGTCGTCAATAGTATTGATATCACCATCAAAAATACGGTCGGTAACAATTAGTTCAACGTGTTCACCGTAGAGACTTGGCAAATCCCCATAAAGGTTTTGTGGCCGTATTACAAAGACAAGATCGTTTTTTGCGTAACATTGCCGGGGAAAGTCCTGGCGGCGGGTATATCCTGTTCGGATGTCCTTCCCATCGAAATAACACACTTTGCCATTATCATCCCGCACCACGGTCCAGTACGGAGTATAGTGTGCTGGTGACTCATTCACTGTAATTACCGAATCGGCCTCAGATGAGTTAAACAGTTCAATACATTTATCAATGTGCTGCGTTTCCCGTAGCGGATTGGTTGGGAACAGCAAAGTCAAAGAATCTGCCTTGTACCCCTCTTTGTTCCTTAACCATTCATACGCATGAAGCATGACTGGTTCAATTGCTGTATCTGAAGCTGAAATTTCCGCGGGCCGGAGAAATGGAGTCTCTGCGCCGTACTCAAGTGCAAAATGAGCAATACGTTCGCTATCCGTTGAGACAATGACCCTGTCAATGTTTATTGCTTTACGTGCCTGCTCGATTGTCCACGCGATTAACGGTTTACCAGCAAATTCCCGAATATTTTTGTCCGGTATGCCACTTGATCCCCCTCGTGCCGGAATTATTGCAACATTTCTGTAATTATTTTCATTCATCAATTGCTCAATAGTTTTTTCCCAGTCTATGTATCAGATCTGATCCATTTGCCTACTTGGTTTTCTATTTGAGGGTTCTATTAAATCGTTTTGGCAAGATCATCTAACAAAAGTGAAAGTGGTTGTATTCCTGACAAAATCTCGTTTGATACGGTACTTTCTTTTGAAATTATTTTGGAGAAACTGGACATTCGTATATCTCCCGTCCACTATCAATTGGAAACCAGGATAAAAACTATACTCGTACAGTAAGGGGTCCGCCGCCACCACGAAGTGTAATCCATCTTTTGTAATTCCATTGATGTTACCCTCGACATCTCTAGGATCGGGGCCGTCCAAATACATTAGGTCAGGCCTTACATCTGGCAATTTGTCAAAAAAATGACATGCTTGACCACCCAGTTTACTTAATCTGGGTGTGGAGGTTGTTACTTCGACATATTCTTCCAGACCAATCTCAGTAATTCTATTTCTGACGATATCCGCCCATTTTGGATGAGCTTCAACAGCGTAAATTCTGCCTTTAATGTAATATTTTTCGTGGATTTTCCACATGGCATGTGCCATTACTACCGTGCTAATCCCACTCCCAAACTCAATTACACTTTTACATTGCTTACGTGTAATTTTCTTATGTAGATTTACGACATCTACTATTTTGTGATTCGATACAAAAAGCCTGAAATCAGTATTCTCAGTGTCATTATCTGAAAAGAGCTTTTCCAGCCCAGATTTTCTCCAGTACCGCCTGACAGAGCTATCCAGAAAAAAAGAAGATCTAGGTGACTTGGTTTCTCGACCGATACCAAGTTTGGTATATATGCCCGACCTGTCTGATATTAGCAGTCCAATGCCAAGCTTAATTTTTTTACTTAGTTGGTGTCTGTCCATTCTTGTATCAAATTTGAGCAAGTCTACACATTTAAGGCTATTGCGATCCTACGGTTCACTGTTTTATTGAATTCAACGTCTCATCGACTGTCTACCAAACGGATCTACCGCCATCCATGACAATGTTTTGTCCGTTCATATATGCGGATGCATCAGAACATAGAAACTGCACTGCAGCACGATACTCATCCCTGGCAGCCATGCGCCCCAGAGGGATCAATGTACTTAGTTTCTGAACAAACTCCTCACCCTGACCATTGAATACACCACCAGGGGATAGTGCATTTGCACGCACACCTCTATCAGCCCAGTATGTTGCCAGGTAGTTCGTCAATCCCACCAAACCTGATTTAATGACGGAATAGGTTACGGGTTTTACTGGCTGCAATGCTTCAGGAACTCCATCTCTTCGATACAGACGTTGGTCAGGTGAGAATACGGACAAATCAGATGCTATGTTGAGGATCACACCACCGTTACCGTCACAGGCCATTGCATTTCCAAATACCTGACTACAGAGAAAGGCCCCTGTCAAACCAACTGAGATTTGTAGATTCCATTGTTCGAGAGGAAAACTTTCTAAACGTGACGTTTCCAAAACACCTTGTTCTCCTTTCACTTTTGGATCAATAGCTGCATTATTAACCAGAATATCAATACGGCTACCTTGGGCCGCCAAATTTTGGGCGACAGTTTTTACCGCCTCTAGATCAGAAACATCCATGGTGTACGTCTCAATTCGATCAGCACTTGAATCACTAGCCAGTGATTCACTGGCAGTTGATAAGCCATCTTCACAAATATCCGTCAACACAACCGCGGCTCCGCTGTCCAAAAGGGCGTAAGCGTGTTCAATGCCAAGAAGACCTGCCGCCCCGGTGATCAGGGCCGTCTTACCCGTCAGATCAAATTTTTCAAATGCTTGACTCACATTGGTTTCCGATACTGCTACTGGATCACGAACGAACCTGACCACCGTCAAGGGTCCAAATGCTACCTGTTGCAAATCTGGCCCGAGGCGATGCGAGGTAGGCCACCAACTCTGCCACTTCGCGCGGTGTTCCCAGGCTGGTTAACGCAACGTCCTTCTCCAGCATGGCCTGCACGGCTTCTGAATCCTCTATTAACTTGCGTGACCAGACAGACCCATCAAATAGAATATTACCGGGGGCAACTGCATTTATTCGAATGCCCTGCTCACCCAACGGTCGGGCAATACCATGCACATACGCATGCAGGGCTGCTTTTGCAACTGAATATGTTACAGGTGCCCCAGGGACAACTTCAGAACCACATATGGAAGATATGCACACAATTGCACCTTTCGTGGCTGATAATGCCTCACGGGCGGCTTCAACTGTATTTGTTGTACTCCACAAGTTAACAGCAAACACACGCTGCCATTCCTTGTAATTTTCACTTCCCGGGGGGACTGAACTTCCGCTACCGACATTGCAAACCACAATATCCAGATTACCCAGTGCATTAAGTGCATCTGAGATCATTTTCTCAGCTTGCGCAGGTCGTGTTACATCTGCCTGTATTGTCGCAACTCCTGGCAGCTCTTCAGCCATCTTGCTCAAGTCTGCTTTGGTACGGCTATTTATCGCAACACGGCAGCCTTCCGCACGCAAGGTCTCGGCAATACTTTTTCCGATTCCTCGGGTGGCGCCCGTTATCAGTACCGTTTTGCCTGTTAAGTCAAGCTCCACTTCGATTGATCCAGTTTATTGTCATGTCCCTATAATCGCTTAATACACCTGAGTGATTGTCATCAGTAGCACGTGCCGTTTGTAAAATATAGTTACCCGAATATCCAGCCTTGCCCAGGTTTGCAAACACGGTCTTAAAATCCGCATTTCCTGCCCCCAGTTGTACTGTTGTTCCGCCCAACACTCTATCCTTTATGTGAACATTACTTACTCTGTTGCCGTAGACACCCATTTCATTTGTTGGATCAAAACCCAGGGCAGCACTATTGCCGATATCATAGTTGATACCAAACAACGAAGGATCAAGTCGATCAATAAATCTCGCTAACTCTTGTGCCATGAAATCTGACTCAAATACGACCTGTAAATTACGTTTTCTCAAAAACCCCTCCAGTTTCTCAAGAAACGCAACCAATACATCCTCCTCCTCCAAGTTATCAATGCAACCATTGTCCACCAATGGCACTACGATCATTGAGATACCAATAGCTTCACAAGCCACTGCCACTTCTCTAAAATCCCTCTGCAGACCTCGCCGTTCTTCACCCGCGACCTTCCAAAATGGTGCTTGCATAAAGCAATCACCTGTGACCGAAGGAATACTTATCCCGTGACGTTTACATAATTTCCTTATCTCGATCTGACCGTCAGCTGTAAGCAATGGATTTTCATATATGCTTTCCTGATCCAGAGTCCACTCTATTAGTTTGAAGTCGTTTTCCTCAGCAATCTTAAATTCTTCCTGCCAACAAGACCATGGAAATGCCTGAATACGACCATCTACAAGTGGTGACAATCTACCTTGCATGAATCCAATGCGATTCACATTAGGATGTAAATCACGAGTGTTTTCTTTTGTTATCACGGGTCGACAATCTGGACAAATTCCAGCAGCAGTTTTTCGGGACCAGAAGCGTAAGCCACCTTGGCACACCCGTCGGGTGAGAGTGCTGGTAAACCCAAGAAATCAACACCCGCAACTCGTAGCCGCTTATATTCATCGTCAATATTATCTACGGTGAAAGCAAGATGAGTTAAGCCCGTTGAGTAAGGTGTCCCGCCCCAACTATGCTTATCTGGATGGGAATGAAAGTGCAGTAATTCTACGAGATTATCATCGGGCCCGGACAGTTTGCATGTTGTTACGCGCACATCTTTCAATCCTAAAAGCGCATCTATGAATGGGCCCTTCTCTTCCAATTGTTTAACAATTCTGAATCCAAGAACGTCGCACCAAAAAGAAAGTGCTCGTTCCAGATCTGCGACCACTATTCCTGCATGTCGAAGCCCTGTGATCATCGATGTAGCGGAAACCTTGTTAGTTCGCCATCTGGTTCAGGTTAAGATGCTCGCGTAATTTCTCAGCAATGGGTACTTCATCCTCTATTATTCTCTTCTCACCATCACCCATAGCCTTTTCTATGTTTCGAACCGCCCCGACCAACATGCGCAAACCATTCACTTCAACCGATGCTGCCTGATCAGAGCCATACATTGAACGGTCAAGCGTAATATGCCTTTCCAGGGAGGTAATATTCAGCGCGGCCGCTGCATACGAAACGGCAAGCCCAGATTCGTGCCCACTGTAACCGACGTTGCAATCAAACCTTTTGCGTAACGTTTTGATTACATTAAGATTGGCGTTTTCAACCTTCATGGGATAGGTGGATACGGTATGCATCAGTTCAAATGAACAGTCTGCTTCTCTAAAGATATCAACTGCTTGTTGAATAACACTATAGTCGGACATACCCGTAGAGATGAACGTATGCTTGCCTTCTTCCGCAATCATCTCCAACAATTCGGCGTACACAATCATTGCTGATGCAACTTTGTTGTACTTGCAGTCGAATTGTCTAAGGAACCCTTGGCTGTTTAAATCCCAAGCTGAAGCGAACCAATCGACACCTCTTTCTTTACAATATTTGTCAATCTCACGGTACTGATCTGCAGAAAACTCTAGTCCCAATTTCTGTTCTCGTTGAGTCGTGCCCCAAGGACTTTCTCTGGGCAAATCAAGAAACTCCTGAGTATACACCTGGTCAATATCGCGTTTTTGAAACTTGACCGCATTGCACCCTGCTTCAGATGCTACATCAATCAACTTCTTACAAGTTTCCATATCACCGTTATGGTTGATACCGATTTCTGCGACTATAAATATGGACATATTCCTTCCCTACTCTGTAAATAATATTTTGATGAAATCAAGTTGTAGAACATCTTCCAACAGTTCCCTAACAACACCTTCTCCACCACGGGTAGATAATATACGGGTTGCGACTTCCTTTATCATAGGGTGGCTATCAGACGGACACACTGAATACCCACAACGCTGCATGACACGATAGTCATTAAGATCATTACCCACATAAAGAATATCATCCAGGGAGAACCCTTCTTTATTGGCAAGGTTCTCCAGTGCTTTTACTTTATCAGTAATTCCCTGCAACGCTGTAATCTTTAATTTCTTGGCCCGTGCCGAAACTACAGAATTCTCTTCCGTGGACAATATGAAAGCAGGTTTACTCAACCTTCTTAGTACATCAAACCCCAACCCATCCCCTCGATTGCAACTTACCGACTCCTTCCCATACTGGTCGCTATAAACCATGTTATTGGTCAACACACCGTCAAAATCAAAAACCAGCGCATCCAGGACGTCTATGGTTAGTTTTCGCTCAGGCATATTGCACTAATCTTCCTGCAAATGAAGGTAACCATCGCTTAATAGTCTATTCTCAATGCACTCCATCAATGCGTGCCCTGCAGTAATATGTGACTCCTGAACTCTGCCGGTATTATCGCTGGGTACAAGAAAAGCAGCATCGCATAACTCAAGTGCGTCACCACCACCTGCTCCAAGAAACCCAAACACTCTAATTCCCTTTGTTCTTGCAGCTGTCATGGCACGAATGATGTTCTCTGAATTACCGGATGTTGTTATCCCAACCAAGACATCTCCCTTTTTGCCCAGTGCATATACCATGCGTTCAAAAATATGCTCGTATCCAAAATCATTACCACAGGCCGTGATTGTAGAAGTATCTTGCGCCAGTGCAATTGCAGGCACTCCCTCACGGTTATTGTGTGGTCTTAATCGAATGAGCATTTCTGCAGCTAGATGTTGTGCGTCGGCCGCAGAACCACCGTTACCACATAACATTAACTTGTTTCCTCGCTGAATTGCTGTAGAGGAGGCTTCGGCCATGTTAACCAGAGTATCCAGTTGATCGCCTTCTAGTAACTGGTTCTTGACAGAGACGGATTCTTCAAATAAATGTCTAATATAATTAATTGTCATATATGTGACATTCCTTCAGCATATTCACCCAATACCACTGTCGCATCACCTTTTTTGACTACCCTGCCTTTCTCCAAGTGGAACAAGAAATCACAGTGCTCAACGGTACTCAACCGATGTGCCACTATGATAATGGTTTTATCGCCCTGCAAAGCACGTATCGACTTCATAAATCTTTTTTCAGTAGCAATATCGAGCGAACTGGTCGCCTCATCTAACACCAACACCTCAGGATCATGGTAAAGCGCACGCGCAATTCCGATGCGTTGTCGTTGCCCCCCCGAAAGACGAACACCTCGTTCACCCACGTAGGTTTCGAGTCCCTGAGGTAAATCATCCACGAACTTTACTAACTGCGCCGCGCCAATTGCACGCTCAATTGCCGCATCATCTATATCATCTTCAGCTATTCCAAAAGCCACATTACGCCGAAGCGTATCATCAGTTAGGAAAATGGACTGGGGTACATAACCAATTTGGTCCTGCCAACCGCGAATATTTGATTTTATATCGATACCATCCACATTTACTGAACCATTATCAGGTGTGAGCAAACCCAATATGACATCAACTAAAGTACTTTTCCCTGCGCCGCTGTCCCCAATAAAACCTGCCGATTTGCCACAAGGAATTTCCAGACAAATATCAGTTAACACTGAAGCTTCACTGGCAGGATAACAAAATACCAGTTGATCAATGCGTAACACATTTTGAAATGTGAAGCGTTGGCCATGCTGCACCTTCTCGGTCCTATCCAGTTCGTAAAGTTCCTGGCTTACCGTATCAATAACGGGCAAGAAGTATCTTACATGTTGAATGGCCATTACTATTCTGTTTACAGAGGGCACGATACGAAAGGCGGCAGCACCAAAAACGCCCAATGCTGGCAATATTGATTCCAAGGTTTTGCCTTGCGCAATCATGGAAAACACCAGTGCAGCCAATCCGGTGACCGCGAGCAACTCCAGCCCCAGTCTTGGCAAGGCTTTGAAAGTAACCTGGCGTTCTCCCACTCTGGCGCTTCCCCTGTTATGTAGATTATATTGCTCCAGAAAGTAAGCCTCCCTCCCCAATAACTTCGCATCCTTGACTCCACCCAGTCCTTGCTGTAAGTGTTGAATGCGCTGACCTTCATGTAATTGTCGAGCTTCACCCCAGGCTAAGATTTTCCTTCGGGTAAGCCTATGCCCCCCCCAGCCTGCAAAGCCCAAAACACTGACAACTAATATTGCACCAATCGGCTCTACGGCGATCAACAATAATGAAATACCAAATAAAACCAGCATCTCTGTTATCAGAATAAGGCTTTGCGACATAACACTTGTAAAGTCCGCAACCTGTCCAACAGTATTTCGAATTAACTCTGCGGAATTTCGCTGCAGATGAAATGCATACGGTTGCCCCAAATACCCTTTAAAAAGACTGTGCGAAACATCAGCCTGCACCCCATAAGCAAAATTTGCTTGCCGCCAGGCTAAAAATGCCAGAAACAACGTTTTGACGAGATATACAGATACCATTACCAGCATACCCGCAATAACCAATTGTTCATGTGTAGGGCTACCGAGGGCATCCAACCATGGAGCCATAAATGGATACTTGGTGGCCAAATCTACCTGTGTCATTAGCCCAATGGCAGGAATTACCAAACCAATGCCAAATGTTTCCAGTATCATTCCGACTACCATCAGACCCAATAACGCCACCGCCATACGACGCTGAGATAGAGTTAACATCAACCAGATTTTCTTTAAGCTAGTCATTTAAATTGGACAGCACCCTCGGCTCTGCGTTAATTGGCTGGTTCTGGATAACCCTGGTTCTGATGGCACCGATTGCAACTCATTGAACCTCGCTGAGCTGCAAAACTCAAACGAAAACCATCAAACCTTAACCCAGTCCATATCCTTTACCAA
The DNA here is from genome assembly GCA_021772915.1 of Gammaproteobacteria bacterium. Taxonomy (GTDB): domain Bacteria; phylum Pseudomonadota; class Gammaproteobacteria; order Xanthomonadales; family SZUA-36; genus SZUA-36. Next base: position 193,278 of record JAJFLB010000023.1, read on the forward strand.
AGGCCAACGTTTCTCTTGACCTAACTTTGAAAAGTAATTTGTCGTGCCATACATTCACCATCGTGACCACGACACAACTCCACGACATTTTTGTTTTCGAATCCGATCATGGATAGCACGTAGAGAATAATGCCGTCTTCCTCAAACTGAGAATAGCAACGAAACTCCGTTTCATGAATGGCGGAATAAGGACTAACACCATTTATTCTGATTACAGCATATTGGATTTGTAACTGTTATTGAAAATTGTTGATTGGGAGATTCTTCGTAATCATTTGTGAAAATAATTCGTTGTACAGAATACCGTAAATCACTAATTTTTCTTTTTGTAGCTGCTCTAATGTTCATAAGAAATCCTGACAAGTTGAATTCATTGCAAACACTAGGGACTCACCTTATTGTTTTTGAACAAAATCGTTTCCGAACAACGCTTAAAAAGAATGATACCAATCTCACCAGTAACTAATATTCTATTTCTTTTGGTCATTTTTACCGCTAACAGCTTTGCATTCTGAAGAAAATTGGCTGACTTTTTTCTGTCTTTTTTGCCAAGCCCAGGCCGTCTTCAAAATCGAGTTCAGACTTGTAAAGCCCGGGCTCCAGTCTAATTCATTCTGAATGAGTTCGGCATTACCAACCAGAGATGGCGGGTCACCTGCACGTCTGGGACCTATTTCCACAGAAATATCATGCCCAGCAATACTTTGTGCCACGTTAATGACTTCCTTAACTGAAAATCCTTTGCCATTTCCCAAGTTATAAGCAGTGGTCATCGCCCCTTCTTCCAATGCGTTTAAAGCTAGCAGATGGGCTGAAGCTAAATCAGTCACATGGATATAATCACGAACACAGGTGCCATCTGGCGTGTCGTAATCATCTCCATAAACCGTAATATGCTCCCGGGTGCCTGCTGCCACATCCAATACCAGGGGAATCAGATGTGTTTCGGGATGGTGATCTTCACCAATCTCAGCATCAGGATCTGCACCAGCCGCATTAAAATAACGCAATGAAATTGAACGGAGCTGATGTGCCACATCAAAATCCTGCAGAATCCGCTCAATCATTAGCTTGGAAGCACCGTATGGGTTTATTGGTAGTTGCGGGTGACTTTCAGATATGGGGATCGTCTGCGGTTCACCATACGTGGCGCAGGTGCTGGAGAATACAAACTTCCCGATCCCGTTATCGCGCATTGCTTCCAAAAGGGTTACCGTTCCGGAGACGTTATTTTGATAATACTTGCCAGGATTTTCTACTGATTCCCCAACATAAGCGTAAGCTGCAAAATGCATCACTGCACTTGGCTTGTGTTTTTGTATGACCTCATCCAGGCGTTGTCGGTCATTTGTATCGCCGTGCTCAAACGGACCCCACTTTACTGCCCATTCATGACCGTAAACGAGATTGTCATAAACAACAGGAAGATAACCATTTTCGTGTAAAACTTTACACGTATGACTTCCTATATAACCAGCGCCACCAGTTACCAATATCTTTTTCATCTATTCTCTTCTAAATAATCAGCTTCATCTTTAATTGAAGAGACCAGGAAAGCCCTGTGCTATCCTTCTTAGCCACGGTTCTTGCGTAATAAAATATCAAGTTTCGTACCTGCTGACGCAAACAAGCCAATGCTTCCAGTCACCGCACACAGGTCTATATCGTAAATAGACTCACATATTCTGATTCTCTTGTTTAACGATTTTTTCGAGCATGATATGACTTCCATGTCATTCACTTTCTCTCTGTACTTGCTTACTGATGACAACTCATTTCGATAACCGTGACAAAGATCATATAAAACAGAGTGTTTTTCGACCGAAATATTTGCGTGAATTGACAGAACACCATCATCAGACTCTTCAAATCCACTAAAGTGGAACATGAGCAGTTCTTGATGATTCACAGATATTTTATTTTTCTCATCTCTTGCAAGAGTTCGTTGATCAAGGTTCCAATAGGCAACATTCAAACCCACTTCATCGCTAATAAAAACGTCTTTGTGCCACAAAACCGGTAGAACTGAAAGCCATATTTGATCGACAAATAAACCAAGGTGCAGTGCTGAAAACCCAAGGATTGAGATTCTTTCTATCAACCACTCCAATATGGGAACTGCTGCCGGATGTTTCTTATTAAGTGCAAAAAACCCCGCATTAATCCAACCGGTTACCATCATGCCGTGCTCATCTTCACGGCTTGACACAGCAAGAGTATGTGGCGTCAAGTAAACTGCACAACCTTCAATTTTCTCAACCAGGGGACGCACATCTCCAAAGAATTTGATATCTGAATCAATATAAACGCATATATCCGTGCTGGGACACGTCGAAAACAGATGCAGCATGCCAACATACTTTGCAAAGCAGGAGACCTCGAACGGATTGAAATAGCGAAATGTACCGAGGTACAACGTGCGCAAATTATCTGATAAATCGTCAGCTCCAAAAAAATCAATATAAGGAGCTTCTGTCTCAACCAACAGACTTAGTGCATCAATCGTAGCAGCATGCGCGTCAACGACAAAAACATGGTAAGTATCGAAGTCAGAATTGCGATGAGCACTTTTCAAAGTAGCAAGAGTCTGGGGAACGTAACTGACCGTCACGGCGGTCATTATGCTCACTGACTGAATCAAAGATCGCTCCTCACTTGGTTAACACAAATGTAAGACTCTCAAACGGATATACAAAGGAAAATGCTGAATTTTCAAATCTGCTCGACCACCTCAACGCCAACTTCGCAAAAATCCACCGAAAAAAAGTTGGTGGATAGTTACTATCCAAAAACTTTTCAATTTTGAAGAAATTCACCTCTGAGAACCTGTAGTCTTCGTAGAAGTATGTCCCAGCTACAAAATAATCCAGGGAATTCAATGTAAAGTTCCTGATATGTGTTGGATCAACTGCAGCCCAGCTTGATCGAAAGTAAGGGACATGAGCAACCATTAAACCACCCGGCTCAAGAACCCTGTGAATTTCTTCTACCAAGCCAATCATATCCGGCACATGCTCCAGAACCTGATTGGAATAAACAACTTCGAATTCACCATTCCCAAAAGGTAATGGCTCATTGAGGTCACAAACGATGTCAACACCCGGTAATTGCACGCAGTCCAAACCAACAGCGCCGGGTAACTTGTTTCTGCCACAGCCGATATCAAGCGTTTTCTTGTCCTGAATTATTGCCGGATCAAAAACCCTATGATTAAACACGACAAACTACATCCAGGTTAGCCACTATTCCACCCATTGTTAGGTTCATGTAACGCTCTTCAATAACAAGTGTGATTATTTTGGTCACTAGTCAGCCACATCGGTGAAAAAAGTCCATCTACCACCACGCTTTGATGCGCAAAGCACAAAATAGGCGGACTTTCCATCGTCCTGCCTCATTGGTTCAAAAATTCTCTTCCATGCGCCTCAAGTGTCCGAACAAGTTGCAAAGACCGGTCGGCGAATCATTAACTTCAGACCGATAAGGAATCAATACATTCGTGGTTTTCATTACCAATTTCCTGTTCCAAATCAGTTGGCCACGGATTCAGGAAATCTACTTCACTTTTGTTCAGGCTCCAGTCAAGAAATCCACTTATTGACTCGGGGTAGGAATTCATTTCATTCTCAAAATTACCAATAAAAACGAGATCATCAGTTGCATAAATTCTGGATTTGCCTCGTTTTGGTATGGGTTTGAAAAAATCCAATGTAAATGGTTTCATGCAAAAAGTGGCGTAGGCGAATCGCTTACCCAATTCGTTCTGATGAGAGCTCGGCAAAGGATGTCTGTGAATATTTTCTAAAGTCTCGAGATACTCATGCTGTGTTCTAGGGCTTATGGTAAATCCAATATTTTCATATCGACCGGTTCCCCCGGTTACAACAGCCTTGCCCAAAGCACCTAGTTCGATACCCGAGGTACCAGTAACAGTAACCCCGTAATCCGCAATTTGTAGCCATGTGTAAGGGCTGTAAGGTGTATCGGGATAAATTAGCTTTACATGCTCTGGTAATTCGCCTACATGCTCTCCTATTAATCGTACCTCTTCATAAATGCCTTCGTTGTATTGTTCAAGCTCTCCCCGCCACAAGTTTGAGGGGTGAATTTTTACATACCAGTCGACATGAGGGTTCCTACATGCAGACTTTATCGATTGAACCAACCAATCAGCATAGTTTTTAAACAGATACTCACCATTAAAAAATAACGTGTCATACAAAATGTGACTGTAGATTATTGCCACCTTTCTGTCAGAAGAAATTTCTAATTCACTTTTCGCCTGTTGAGCTGTAACGGTATTTGTATTCGGTTGATTCCTTTTTGATAGGGCCCAACGATCACTGTATCTATCTTCGAAATTCTGCCTCAGCTCTTCCTCGACGCTCTCGTTGAATGGACGGGAGACAATATCAGCCCAGGACTCATCAGATATTGACGAGAAGTGTGTCCGGTCATTTTTAAGTGTTTGATGGGTGACAACAACAGCTTCGTCTCTAACGGTGCCATTGAATCTCATTATGTTAAGGCCCGCTCTCAAGGCACCGTAATAGAAACCGCCGTAGTAATCCATAAACACTTCCGTAAAAAACAACGTCGATATATTTTTGTCCTCATATAATGCGGCAGCCACACGCTTGGCTTTGCATAAATAAAACATCCAGTTTTTAATCTCAGCCAGTGATTTCGAGTCATCGATATCCATAATGCCCGTGGCCTGCATTCTACTAAACGTGGATAACGCCATTTTTCCTATTGGAGAATCCCCTTCCTCAAAATTCTTAATATTCTCAAATCCTTCCAGGCTGTTAATGGTGTTCACCAAGGAAGCGCTTAAGTTTACAGATTCGATATTGAGATCCTCAATGTAAATTCTTTCAATATCAAAAAGTCGAAAATATAAATTCTGTATGGGCTCGCTCCTGGATGTGAGGACAAAAGTCTTATACATCTTGTTTTTGTACGCTCCGGCAAGAACAGACCAAAGCTGGCACCAACTCGTGCCCATTATCCCAGCGATGATGAGAAGTCCAGGCTTCTCAGAAGGGTCATAGTCAGGCTTAGAGTCAGCTAGATATTTTTGATAAATTGATACGGAGTTTTTAAACCGTTCGTAGTCACTTAATGGATATACAAACTCCTGCAAAAACCGCTTTGGTCTAATCAACATCCACGCGAACATTCTCAATGGCCAATATCGCCTGACTAATTTCACAAGTGATTTTTTCAAAACAATTTTTTTCATTGTTAGTAGTGCTCTGCCATATGCATCTGTCTCGTAGGTTATCGAATCCTAGAAGCATGTCCAAATTGACATGTTTTCTTTACGCTATAGATACCTATTTACCTGATATGCTCAATAACCGTTTCAGCGACCCTCTCAATTTGATCTTCGGTTAATGCCATACCGCTGGGCACATAAAACCCCCGCTGATACAACTTTTCTGCCACGGGATAACTTTCACCTGCAAGCAAACCCATATTTCTCAACACCGGCTGTTGGTGCATAGGATAAAAAAACGGCCGGCAACCAATTTCTTGGTCGTGTAAACGCCGCATGGCTTCTTCGGCATCAAATCTCAATGTTCCGTCCAATACAATACCGAAGACCCAGTAAATATTGTGTGCATAGTCGGTTTCTACCACGGGAAGCTGAATGCCTTCAGTGCCATCCAGCAATTCAGTATACCGAGCCCCCATTTTCCGTTTTCGAGTAACAAATTCGTCCAACCGCTCTAGCTGTGCCAGACCCAGTGCAGCCTGCAAATTAGTCATGCGGTAGTTCCAGCCCAACCGTTCGTGCACAAAGCGTTTATTAGCTTGAAAACACAGGTTGCGCAAACCACGACAGGTTTCAGCAAGTTGCTCATCATTGGTGACAATCATGCCACCTTCGCCTGTAGTAATGTGCTTATTTGGATAAAAACTGAAGGTGCTGATATCACCAAAGCTCCCACAAGGCTTACCCTTATATTTCTGCCCATGCATTTGGGCAGCATCTTCAATTATTTTTAGTCCGTGACGTTGCGCAATTTTCAGTACCGGATCCATATCAACCGGCAGACCAAATATATGTACCACCATGATAGCTTTGGTTCGAGAAGTGATTTTGTTCTCTATTTGAGAGACATCCATGTTCCAGGTTATTGGGTCACTATCCACCAACACAGGTTTCGCTCCCGCCCTGACAATCTGCCCGATGCAGGAGATAATCGTAAACGTTGGCAGGATCACTTCGTCACCAGGCCCGATACCAAGAGCCTCGACGGATACATCTAATGCCGCAGTCCCATTACTCACAGCCACTCCGTGCGCGCACCCCATCATGTGTGCAAACTCTCTTTCGAATCGTTTAACGAACGGGCCCTCTGACGATATCCAACCGGTGCGGATACATTCGCTCAAATATTTTTCTTCATTGCCGTCGACCAATGGTGTGTTGACTGGTATAAACTCGTCCATAATTTAACTTTTGCGTAAAATCACACAAACTCCCCATGTATCTTCGCCGGGCTCTTCACCGCTAAGAAACTCTTCGGCACCAATTCTTTCAAAGCCTGCTGATTCGGCAAACAGATCAATTTCCGGCAATGAAAAATGGCGCATTGGATGCACTTCACTAAAAACTTGATGCCGTTGTGAAGGCATCTCTTCTGCGAAAACGGTGTAATGAACATCAATTCTGTTTTCATTTGGATAAATTTCGGGTTCAGCGACTCGGGTGATACTCACCTGTTCACTTCCCATCCGTTTCACCCTGACTTCGGGTTTTTGCGCATAAACCGCCGGACTGTACCAGAAGTCGAACACAAACAAGCCACCGGATAACAAGTGTGCCGCAGCATTTGAAATTGCAGAACTAAAATCAGCATTGGAGGTTTGATAACTCATAACATGAAATAATGAATAAACAGCATCGAAAGTGCGCTCCAGTTTCACACGACGAATATCGCCTTGCTGACTGGTAAACCCCTCCAGCTTTTCTGCTCTATCAGACATTTTCTGGCTGAGTTCAATGCCGGTTACCTTGTAGTTCTTCATGGCAAGCAGCTTGCCGTGAATCCCAGTGCCAGATCCAAACTCAAGTAAATCATTTACGTCTTTTCCATAGCGGTTTAACAACTCATCAATATAAGCTACCTCTGCTACATAATCCTTATCCCTGTACAAGAGATCGTAGTAGGCGCTGTAGGTATCAAATACTGGGGTCACTCGTGGTTAACCTTTAATTCGGAGCTGATCTGCTGCAACCGGATTGAATCGTGTCTTATCTTCATCACCGGCATATGGCCCCTGTTTAACTTCAATGACTTCTGCGGCTTCCAACATTTCAAATCCGTGGCCACCATATGCAAGAAGAATGACGTCGCCGGCACACAAAATCGTGCTTTCAAGGTAAGCTTGTTCCTCAGAATAAAAATCCACCCTAACGCGACCGCTTTTGATATACAAAACTTCTTTAGTGTATTGCACTTGCCGTGCAACAGGATTATGCACGTGCGGTGTGATCACATATCCTGATGGGCGGTTCATATAACCAATTTGCTGAGAGTAATCGTTGGGTGTAAAAAACTCTATACCATCAGAATGGAATGTGTGCCTTATGATTAGCGCCAGCTCTTTATCTCCGTGGTTAATTCGATCAATCATTATTTAAATCCCAGCAAGATTGTGAAATAACATGTTGATCTGCCCCAAGCCTCAGTTTCAAAGTTTCGCTCTTTAAGGTTTGACAGTTTCTCAACCCATTTGCACCGGGGATTTATGGTCCGGGAATTAAAATCGGAAGACACTCAGAATGGGTTTATGAAATCTTTGGGTTAGCCGACTTTCTCATTAGCGTGATAAAGACTCCGACCATACCACCAAGAATCCAGGCGACCAATGCAAGTTTTATTATTCGTTTCATTTGAATTTTGTCAAAACTGCTCACTCTTGCAGTGCTATTCATTGACTCATATAGAGCTCCCGTATTGGATAAGACATGATTCCGGACCAAATTGATTATATTGTCATAATCAACAACCAACGTCATAAACTCTTCAACCGCTTTTTCGTAAGGTTCGAATGTAGAATCTTCCAGTTCGTGACCATTGATTTTTAGGCCGGCCAGCTGTCGCTTTAATTGCACGATCTCCACATTCATATCTTCGGCTTGGGTCTTCAGTTTTATTTGATGCTCAAGTAAGTATTGTCTGAACGTGCTTTCTGAAAGTTCATCTCCCAGTTTCAAAAGCTGCCCAAGAAAGGCATCACCAATTTGTGTTTCTGTTGTTGTTCCTCTGGGTAGTTGTAACCCTGTTCCAAAATTTCGAGATGCAGCCAAGGTCTCCTGGTACGCATTTGAAAATATGGCAACTTTTTTTTCTATTGCATTTAACTGATCAGTAAGCATTTGCAGGCTTGAATTAAGGAAAACCTCAATGTAAGCAGCGTTGCGGTAAATATTTTTGCTGCTGATCAAATTAAGAGCTGGCTCCAAATGGAATTGATCGAATTTTTGAAGCCTGTGCACAAGACCAATGATTGAGAGTCCGGAAACTGGGTCATGTATACGGGATAAGCGATCATTACCTACAACTAGGTTTGATGCAGTGAGCATGGCTTTGGTATCACCCTTCATAAGAGTAATGCCGATAAGAAAGTCTACGTTTCGCAATTCTTCAGCGCTGGAGAGGGCCCTTATGTCAATGACAGGGGGGGTAAGCACACCGTGCTCGTTCACGGTAATACTTGCCCATGTTTCCGGTATGTCAAATAAAATCTGACCAATTTGCTGGCTGGAGATAAGGTCACGGCTTCCGTAACTGTAGCTTAAGAGTGCTGCACGGTGATTGGCGATTGTTAGTTCTGCTTTATAGCCACTTTCAAGTTCTTCGATTTCGGCTTGGGATAAATCTTCTGTACTCAGTCGTGTTTTGTATTTCTTATCTATGAACTCACGATCGATAGCAGCTGGTCGAATCGAAATATTGTTGGTAAAACCTTCCAGGCTGATACCCATTTCAGACAACTTTTGTTTTTCGTGAACGACACTCAAAACCTGACTGGATATAATATCCGACAACTGAAACCCGGTGCCGTTAGGATACTCGCCCTTTTCTGCCCCGCTGAATGGAAAGCTGATTTGGATATCCTGTGTTCTGTGCTCGCTAGATATCAGGAAACGTGACCCGAAAAAAATTCCGACCAAAAGTAAAAAACCAAGTGCTACACCCAGGATTAACCCTCTGCCAGACCAAATGGTGTTTATCAACTGGCCGATTTCTATCTCATCATTTTCGAAAGCAACCTGTCTGTTTTCAAGATTGTTATTATCAGTGGGATTCATTTGCGCGCCTTTCTTCTACAAAAGATGAGGAGTGCTTATTGTAAGTCAGAAAAACTAATACCACACCTGTCAGAGAGGATAAGTGACTTGAAGCACCACGTATGGAGTGCCCCCAAACATTGGACCAGGTATGTTAGGCTTTCTTCCTGCTGAAAAAAAATACACTATCTGGCGTCTTGCTTCCCAAAGCGCAGTAGGGCCACATTTGATTGTAAAGATCCAAGTATCGTCCTAATTCACTGCACACCAGGCAGAGGCTGTTACGCTGGTAGATCGGTACCGATCTAATGATTGTGTAGCTTGCTGAAATTATCAGAGATGTGGTTGGAAATACTGGAGACTCGGATTATTACAGTACATACTCGAATGGCACAAAACAAAACCTATTAGCTTTTTTCGCAGTTTAAGGGCTGAACCGGAATGTCCGGTTCGGTCGTATCACATCAACATATCATTGGCATTTGAATAACTTCTAGTCACTATTGTGGGATGACGATTGCAAGGGATTAAGGGATAATGTGAAAAACAGTTATTGGGCGGAGACATAACCCGTGAACGGATATGCACCCGATGAACACAATATTTCGAATACTGCCTTCCTCAAAGGTTTAGGCAAAGCACTTTTAGCTCTGACTGTCAGCGCTCTAATTCTAATACCCGCGTTTCTGACATTGCGCCCCCATGCCACACCATCAGATACCCGGGAAGTAGTTTTTCCCGGCAATGAATTCACGGTCATTCTCGGTAGTGCAAAAGCATCCTCCACTGCCCTTGAGATAGTCGAGTTATCAGAAGACAAAAGAGCAGTCCTTTCAAATTTGTTTATAAACTTCAAGGCCGATGATTACCCTTTTATTAGCTATCGAATAAACAACGCCAATCCGGGAACATCCATAGTCTTGTTTTGGAGGACCGCGCAGGACCCAAATGAAGTCATCTCTACGCCCCTGTACTGGGGTGGTGATAAACCGACCTCCATAAACATGGCCAAGCATCAACAATGGCGAGGTAACATCACAGAACTGGGGCTGGGTATCGATGGGGATTTGCGTGATCAACCCCTTATTGTAGAGAAATTGACATTAGCACCATACTCCTGGGGCGCCGTATTATCGACTATCTGGTCGGAATGGACGGCATTTCGCGATTGGGACCAAAGTTCGATCAACAATCTGCCGGGCACACCCGGAAACCCCGTTTTATCACCCACTGTGGCGGCTGCTGCATGGGCCGGGCTTGCACTTCTTTTATTGGCGTCTACCTATTTGTTTACCAAAGCCCATAGTTTCATTGGCTATGGGGCAGCCGTTCTTATCCCCTGGATATCATTGGACCTTTTGTGGCAGGGGGAGCTGAACACACAACTTGTTGAGACCAAGTTTCTGTTTGCGGGTAAGACTCAACATGAGAAACATTTGGCAGACTGGGATGCCGATATCTATCAATATGCACAATACCTTAAGAACGAAGTACTGCCGGAGCCTGGGTTCAGGCTATTTGTTTTTGATGAGCAGTCGCTAGACTCAGAATACAAGAAATTAAAAACACTCTACTACCTCATGCCTCACAATTCTTATCCAGCACATCAGTGGTTTCCAGCACATCAGTGGTTCCTGCCAGAAAAACATATGAGTGACGTAGATTATGTCCTTTTTCTAGGAAAAGTAGTCAGGATACCTTACCTCCCCGACCAGAAGATATTGCAATGGACCAATGACCAATCGCTACCTGTAACACTAATTGATACCCACCCCTCCGGCACTGTCTTTAAAGTATCAACATCCAAACCAAATGACTGACCCAATATCATTTGTGGGCCTAATCACGTCATTGCTGCTTCCCTGGCTGCTTGGAAGTATCTGGACGTATTGGTTACTATGTAAATCTGGTCGTTGGAATATATTCGTTATTTTGGGTCACGGTTATCTAGCCGGACTTTTCATTACGACTGTAATTATCAGACTATGGAATCTGGCGGGAATCCCTCTACATTTTTGGGGCTTGACAACAACAGTCCTTGTACTCGCCGTTTGTGGCTTGTTTGCAATTCGATTCAAAAGACCCTGTGTTGCGATCGCACAAAGGTCCCACACACTAAAGCAATGGGAAATTGCTGTCATCACAGCGCTTCTGGTATTGATCGCCTACCGATACATTACCATCGCTCAGGAAATAGCCCTACGCCCCCTTTTTCCTTGGGATGCCTGGTCGCAATGGGCACCCAAAGCGATTGTCTGGTACAACAATAAAGAGGTCACTCCTTTTGTCGACCTGGGGCCGTGGTTGGCACAAAAGGATGCTGCATATCACTACATAAACACGTGGAACTACCCACTCACCGTTCCATTGATTCAACTGTGGGGCATGCTCGGAGCGGGAACGAGTGATCACACCTTGATATATCTTCCGTGGCTGTTGGTGATTTTATCACTTGGCCTAGCAGTTTATGGCCATCTCAGACTATCCGGACCGTGTATTCTGAAAGCTACGCTGGCATGTTATTTTTTATTGAACATGCCATATATCAATGTTCACACAGCACTGGCGGGATATGCAGACATTTGGCTTGCCACGGCATTTGGTCTGGCGACCTTCGCACTGCATGAGTGGAAAGAGACAAGGCAGTGGTCATATGGAATTCTTTCTGTTTTCTTCGCGATCGCCTGTATTCAGCTAAAAGGCCCGGGCATAATACTTGGGGTTGTAGTTATTTCAGTAATTTCCATATATCTGATTAAATTCAGTTTCAAGACATACATGGGTCTTGGCTTGGCCTTAATCGGCGCATTTGCCTATGCCTTAGTGAATGGAATACAGATTGACATCCCGCTCCTGGGCACTCTTGCGCTGACCAAGGAGTTAGTTCAATTACCGCATCTTGGCACTTTTGCAATAACTTACCACCCGGTCCATGCTGTGTTCCTGAACTCACTTTTTGATATGCTCAATTGGAACATGCTGTGGTATTTGCTCGCGCTGATAGCTGTACTAAAAATAATCAGGGTCGAATTTTCAACTACTCCGACCCCTTTGCTGGTCTCAATTCTTTTTGTTATGTTGCTTTATGCTTTCGTTTTTAGTTTTACAGGTAATTATGTATATGCCGAAATCGGCACACTGCAAAATCGAGTGCTAATTTACTTGATGCCTTCAGTGGTCTTTTATATATTCGTAACCACTACTGTCCGGAATTTCCGGTGAATGTGCGGCAATAGCTGACGCCGCACAGGCACGCGCCATCGACGGATCAACACGACAGGAAGATTTAGACCGCCCCAAATCATGACTGACATCACCATTATCACTCCAGTCTGGAACAACGCGGAAACCATCGAACACAACATTCGCTCGATTGCGGACCAAAGCGTATCGAGCCAGCACATATTAGTAGATGGGGCATCAACCGACGGCACCCTGGAGATCATCCGGCACCAACAATTACCTGGTTCCGTCATTATCAGTGAACCCGACAAAGGCATGTATGACGCGATAAACAAGGGGCTCAAACAAGCCAAAGGAGACATCGTCGGCATCCTGAATGCCGATGATTACTACCCGACCGATAACGTACTAGAGCTAGTGCAAGAGACATTCACCGACCCTGACATTGACGCCTGTTACGGCGATCTGATTTACGTGGAGCGACACAACACAGACAAGATAGTGCGTAACTGGAAATCGGGATACTACAACCGACACAAGTTCTACTCAGGCTGGATGCCACCCCACCCCACATTTTTTATACGAAGAAAACTATATGAACAATTTGGAGGATTCCGACTGGATCTGGGATCGGCTGCAGACTACGAACTGATGTTGCGGATGCTATTGAAGCACCAAACCAAAACGGCTTATATTCCGCAGGTATTAGTGCATATGAGGAATGCAGGGGTGAGTAATGTTAGCCATGTAAACCGCCTCAGAGCGAACCGGTTTGATCGTCAGGCATGGAGGGTTAATGAAATAAGGCCAAGGCCGTGGACTTTGTTGGCAAAACCACTACGGAAAATTGGTCAGTGGCTTTTGTAAGCCCGCCAGAAATTAAAGGCGGTTAGAAGAAGAGTTTTCCATTAGTGAGGAGATTCTACGATGAAAAAGTCACGTTAGACATAAAGCCAGATTCGTTTGAGGGCCAACAGATGCTCAGCCGAGATATATACAGGCTTACTACCGTCGCGTCGTTTTACGCGTGGGTTACTGCGTTGATTCAGTAGCCGGATAGCGTATTTACGGTGATATCCGTAAACCACTCAAAATTCGTCGAGAATGCCGCCCGTTTGAACTCCGAATCATATTTCCTGCTTTGTCTTTTCATTTAGCACCTCGTTTTGGATCACTACCATGATCCTTAACGCGGTGCTTGGTATCGTGGGGGGAGAGCACAATTTTCAGGGCAGGCGCAGGGTTGCGGGACTGGAGGTCGTGAGATAGGCAGTCGTCTTCTTGCATGAGCTGTTCAGAATGCTTGGTCGTGGAGGTATCTTCAGTAGGAGGCGTACGTGAAGAGCTTATAGGTGAGAGGAAAGACGTCTCACTAATGAATATCCTCTTGGTCGTCTTAAGAAGGATCCCAAGGTCAAGCGCAAAGGAAAGGTTTTTGACATAGTAGAGGTCGTAGCGAAGCTTCTCCTTAGAGTCTTCTGGACCAGATGTGGCCTTGAAGTTTACCTGAGCCCACCCCGTGATGCCCGGTTGCACAAGGTGGCGAAGATGATAATGTGGAACGTGTTTCTCCAGGACTTCGACTTCTTCCAGCCACTCGGGACGTGGTCCAACGAGAGACATTTCCCCTACAAAAACGTTCCAAAACTGTGGTAACTCGTCAAGGCGTAATCGGCGTAGGACGCTCCCCCAGGACGTGATAGTAACATTCGTTTTGCCCGTGTTGAATGGACCGTTTTCGTCGGAGCCCTCTTCCATAGTTCGAAATTTCCAAATCACAAATTTCTGACCCTTATATCCCAGGCGATGTTGACCGTATAAAGGGTTGCGAATTCCTGTTAGTCGAGAGATTGTTGCGATAACTATCATCGGCAATATAAAGGTAATTAGACCCAGTGTAGCCATCGCCACATCAAGCCATCGTTTAAGAACGAGGTATGTCCGCCGTTGCCGTGCGAGAATATTAGCCAAGAGCCATTCTGGTCGCGCCGCGTGATCAGGGGGAATTTTCCCATAAAGAGTTTCGTAGAAATCGATATCAGTCAGGACAGGGATATCGTCGGCTATGGCAGCTGCAAAAATTGCTCTGAATCTTTCTGGGCTGTTCTCCAGTGTTTCGTGTGTGATAACAATAATGTCTGTAAACTCACGCAGGCCATCGGTTGGTCGGTAAGAGGGACGCCATTGGCTTAAATCCCAGGTTTGCGCATTCATTAATCCATGATCCGATGATATGGGTTTGAATCCTAGTTGTGGATGGGCAATGAGGTCTTCGCGAATCTCGGCAAGAATTTCGTTTTCGCTCAGGAACCAGATTCTCTGGGCCATTAAATTTGAGGAAAATAGTCTAACCCAGAAATGACGCCACATAAGAAAGCAGGCGTGTGCAAAGATTGCAGCTAGAAGCAACTGAGTTTTCGGAGTCAAGTCATGAAATGGCGATAGCGCATAGAATAAAGCAATTCCAAGCAGGGTGTTGACTGCAAAAGCCCCAACTGAGTCCCGGAGTAGAGAAATAAGATTGCGCATTGCTCGGAATTCATACAATCCGAGTGTGTATATCGTGAGAATCCAAACCAAAAAGACGGGGCTAAACGCAACAACGTGTTTGAGGAAAAATTGTCCGTTGACAACTGAGAGATCTCGGACGGACATCGCTATCCAAAGCGAGGCGTAACAGATCGCCAGATCGCCCAAAACTAATACGGTTTTCCTTTTCGAAGTTACCATTTGTCCCAAAACCCTATCAGAATGGCCAATTGGTGTCTTGCGTAATTAAAGTTAAGTATAATTTCGATAGAATGACTATTCTACTGAATAAGCGGAAATAAGTGGCTTGCTTGACGGCAGGAGTAACTGCTTTCTTCTCGGGAAATGGTTTAAATTTTAGAGTTCCCGACGAATGAATTCGTCGGTCCTACGGTCACTTTCGTGCCACATGCTGACCAGCGGTGCCGGTTTTGGCACGCCGGACAGATTCTAATCTGACCCGCCCAATTTCAGAACCTGTAATTAAAAATAATCCCCTGCGTAGAAGGATTATTCCAGTTCGCTTGCAACGTCGTAATGTCGGGGCGGGCCGCCGGGTTGTACACCCTGGCCCAGTTCAGGGTTGCCTCATCACTGTGATTAAGAAAATAAAACTGAATCTGAAAATTACTGCTCGCCACGTCCCATATCAACCTGAAATCAGTCCGCGTATGAGAATCCTGCCGGACACCCGCAAGGTTGATGTCGTTGGCATAATAATCACTGGCATAGGTGCCCTGCAGGTACGGCGTCAGTGTTCCCCAGTTATCAAAACTGAAAGTGTAAGAAGTCTGCAAACCGATCACCCACTCCGGTGAAAGCGCCGGGTGCCAACCGTTAAACGAGAGCGAATCACCCTGCGTGTGACCGGGTATATCCCCCAGGCCGGCCAGGTTCGGTGCCTGGTACTCTCCAAAAGTCGCGTCCGTATATGCAATATTTGTAGCCAGCTTCCACTTTGGTGTGGGTGACCACTGAATTTCAGCCTCGACACCCTTGGCCTCCACGGCACCGCCATTGCCAGTATATTCAGTGGCTTCAGGCGAACCTGGAAAAGGTAAGTTCAGAAAAGACTGCGACTGCACATCCTTGAAGTCGTTGTACCAGACCGACAGGTTGAGTCGCACGGCACCGTCTGCCAAACTGCCCTTTACGCCAATTTCATAGGCCGACAATTCTTCGGGCTCCCAGGTCGGATTAACACGCGGAGCCGAGTTGTTGCCACCGGCCACGTAGCCGGTCGAGGCCGAGACATAGCTCATCAACTGCTCGTTAATCTGGTATTCCAAGGCGGCTTTCCACAGGATATCGTCCCAGCTGCCCTCTTCACCCGTTTTCAGCGTCTTGCTCTCGTCGTTCCAACGCAGGCCACCGGTAACCGTAAAACGATCACCGAATGCATAGCTGACTTGCCCAAATGCTGCCTGAGTATCGGTCAGAAAGTCTCCCTTCACATCCCAGGCAGGTTGTGAAAGCACACCTTTGTTTGCCTCCAGCCAGCCCCAGTCCGCTTCGCGGTCAGACACGTAAAGCCCCAATAGCCAGTCAAACGCACCGCCTCCATTGCCTGATATACGTAGTTCACTGGACCAGTAGGTATCCCGGGTGTTCCAACCCACAAAGTCACTGCTGGTGAACTCACCCTGGTCACTAAAATCACTGTCATAGGTTTGCTCGCTTTCGAATCGGCTGTAGTTGCTGAGCCATTGCAGACTGGCGAAGCCCATGTCCCAATTCAGGTCAACCGTATTGACCTCGTGTTCGGACTGGGCCGCGGAAATGTAGTTTCGAAATACACTCCAGGGACCCAGATCCGGGATAATGCCGGCCGGTGCAAATTGATGACCGGGTTTTAGTTCGCCATCAACATATGCGCCGATTTGCTGATACCCCCAGGGGGCCGTTCCCGTTCCATTTTCATCCTGGAATTTTCTCCACACGAGAACACTGAAGCGATCATTGGGTTGCCACAGCAGACTGGTGCGCAATGTTTGTTCTTTGCGATCGTTGAGGTCGTCTGAGTCAGGTTCAAGGGTGAAGTTGCCGATCCAGCCCGAACGACTTTCAGACAAACCCGCCATGCGTAGCGCCAGTGTGTCGGTGATCGGAATATTGAGTGTCAGACGCCAACGTGTTTTATCCGGAATACTGTTTTCACCCTCGGCGTAGCCGTAAAACCCCTCAAACGTGGGCGCATTCGTGACAATGCTGACAGCACCTGCATAAGCATGCTGACCAAAGCTGGTTACCTGTGGTCCACGTAGTACTTCGATATGATTGACATCCAGAAAGGACTCAAACCGCGTGGTTGAGGTTGGGATGTATATCCCGTCCTCGAATACGCCCACCACCGAGTCAGCCTCTGGACCGATGCTGTTGGTCCTGGCGCCACGCATGGACAACCGGACATCCTGACCGGTTTGTCCGTAACGCAATCCCGGCGTGAGATACTCCAGACGTGAGAGGTCTTCAACACCGCCCAGCGCCAGTTGTTCCGCACTCAAACGAGTAATGGATGCGGGTAATTCAGAGCCCGCCGGCATAGGCGTCCCTCTGACAGCTTTCTCCCTCGTTGCACCAGCGGCGGGTGAACCGCTGTGTGCTTTCGCGACAGCTATCTTTTGACTGTTCGCAAATTCATTTTTGGCCGCTTCCAGTTCAGATTCCAAACCCGAAATGGTTTGCCTGGCATTCTTGAGCTGTGCTTCCAGATTGCTGATCTTGGCCTGCATTGCTTCCTCGCGTGCACTCAGGGTCGAATCGGCTGGCTCCGACGCATTAATTGGCTCGACCACAAAGGTCAGCACCATGATAGCCAGCAATAAAAACAAAGATGGTCGCATGAAAGTCTCCCGCAAAAGTCCAACGCGCAGTGGCTTTGCAGTGTAGCAGTTTCATGTGGTTTATCGATACGTTATTCAGGCACAGAGCTGGGTAGGACCGACGACAAATTCGTCGGGAACTGCTCCCGACCGGCGGGTTGGTTGCGTGAAAGACCAGTTCCCGACCAGCAAGCTGGTCAGTCCTACAAAAACCCCTCCACCCGTAGGACCGACGACAAATTCGTCGGGAACCGTTCCCGACCGGCGGGTTGGTTGCGTGAAAGGCCGGTTCCCGACCAGCAAGCTGGTCAGTCCTACAAAAACCCCTCCACCCGTAGGACCGACGAATTCATTCGTCGGGAACTGTTCCCGACCGGCGGGTTGGTTGCGTGAAAGACCAGTTCCCGACCAGCAAGCTGGTCAGTCCTACAAAAGCCCCTCCACCCGTAGGACCGACGACAAATTCGTCGGGAACTGTTCCCGACCGGCGGGTTGGTTGCGTGAAAGACCAGTTCCCGACCAGCGAGCTGGTCGGTCCTACAGGAACTCCAATTTACGATGTCCTAAAAAGGCAGGTCTAACTGATCATTTATCGCCAGCATTTGCTGTTTAAATTCGTCTTTGATGCGCTCCAGCGCAATCTCGCTATCCGCATCAAAACGTAATACCAGCACGGGCGTGGTATTGGATGCTCTAACCAAGCCCCAGCCGTCTGCATAATCGGCACGTACACCATCGATGGTATTGATGGTTGCGTCCGCAAAAACCGCTTCCTGCTGCATACGGGTGACAAATGTATGGTTTTCACCCTCTGCTGTTTCCACTTTGAGTTCGGGTGTACTGTAACTGTCGGGCAGACTGTTAAGTATTTCTTCTGCACCACGCTCATCAGCAGCCAGTATCTCGAGTAATCTTGCGGCCGCATAAATACCACAGTCAAAACCGTACCACCGTTCCTTAAAGAAGAAATGTCCGCTCATCTCACCAGCAAACGGTGCATCCACTTCCTTCATCTTGTTTTTGATCAGCGAGTGGCCGGTCTTGTACATCATGGCCTTACCGCCGGCAGCCTCGATCTCTTCGTGCAGGTGGCCGGTGCACTTGACGTCATAAATGACGGTCTCACCTGGGCATCTGGCAAGTATGTCCCTTACAAACAACATCATCAGGCGGTCGGCGTAGATAATGTCACCGGCCGGTGTTACCACCCCCAGTCTGTCTGCATCACCATCAAATGCGACCCCCAGGTCTGCACCCATAATTTTGACCGAAATGATCAGGTCCTGCAGATTTTCAGGCTCGCTGGGGTCAGGGTGGTGGTTTGGGAAACTTCCGTCTACGTCATCAAACAACGGGAATACCTCTGCACCAATATCACGAAGTACGTCGGCCGCACACACAGCGCCGATTCCATTGCCACAATCCGCAACCACCTTGAGGGGTTTTTGCAACTGAATATCTCCGGAAATTTTCTCGCGGTAGCGGCCCACCATTTTTTCCTGCTTGACCTCACCCTTACCCACTCGCAGGTTGCCGCTCTTGATGCGTGTGTACATATCGGTGATCTGTTGACCCGATTGGGTGACACCACCGATCAATGCTTTGAATCCATTGTAATTTGGCGGGTTGTGGCTACCGGTTACCATTACACCGGTCCCGTTACCGAGCTCATAAGCCGCGAAATACAACACCCCGGTGGGCACCGCGCCAATATCCACGACATCACAACCGGTTGATGCAATACCCTCAACCATGCCCGCTGCCAGGTCCGGTCCGGATACCCTGCCATCTCGTGCCACCACTACCGGCCCGGCTTCCTGCTCCAGGGTAAGACTCCCGACGACCTGACCGACTTGCCGGGCGATTTCTGCATCCAGCGTCTCACCGATGATCCCACGAATGTCATAGGCCCTGAATATGGTTTCCACCAGCTCCACAGGCGGCAGGTTTTTGCTGGGAGCCATATCGCCTTTCTCCCTATTGAAACTTAAGTTCGGTAAACCAACTTCTCCCAGCGAATCAAGGTGCTCGATCAGGTTGCGGGTCTCTTGTTCATCAGGCTGGTCTTCACCGGCCCCTTCTGCCTGCCCGGATACTTCGGGTACCACGCCAGCTTGCATCTGCCCACTTTGATTCTGAACAGCTTGTAGCGGCTTTTCTGGCTTTTCTGGTTCTTCCGGCGGAATCTTATAAGGCCTGAACTTCAGTAGGACACCAAACCCAAGCGCTATGAGACCAACCACAAACAACAGCAGATGCAAGAAGACGTTTGAACTTGACACCCAAATGGCCTGTGTGACGCCGACACGCAAAAAGCTACCGGGGATAAGCAACCAGCTAACCCGTTCGGACGACGTCGGTCTTACAGCAAATTCGGAGACTCTCGTTGGCATGAACAGACCATTGTGTTGATATAAGGCAAACACACCTGCCGCTGGAAGGGAGGCTTTGAAAGCCGTTACTATCAGGGAAGGCCTGACCTTCACCAGCAGGTACACAACCGGGGATGCTTCACCACCCGCCCGCACCACCATGGCCATGTAAGCATCAGCTCCCGCTCCGTGCACTTGCACCGTTGACTGCCCCAGCTCTTGGGCCGAGAGCAGCATGTCGTAGAGGGCAAAACCAAACGGACCCATATCCAGGGGGCGCAGCTCGGCCAGATTGTTGTCATACAACTGGATATCAATAAGCTCTGGTACACGTTCACCGACATACTGCCTAAGGCCGGCCAGTTGGTCCGGTGCCGCGGCCGCGCTGGCTACGAGTTGCCGCAGCTGTGAATCCATGAGCACTTTTCGAAAGCTATGTACCGTTTCACTGACCTGTCTCATGGTCTTCTCGGCATTCTTGTAAAACGCGTCGTTGTCGTCCTGGCTGGTCCCCCCAGAAAACAACAACAAGCTGAGCAGGAGCAATAGCAGAACTCCGGGTACAATCAATGCTAACGGGTTTAGCGCCTCAAGCTGGACTTTCCACCAATTGATATCGCGGGGGAATTTAATTTTCTTGGTGAGTTTCATGTTCGAGGTCTGATGCCAGGTCCTAATTTCTGCCGGTGTGGCCGAAGCCACCCGCACCACGTTTGCTGGCCGTAAAAGAATCGACAACTTCGAAACGGGCCATGACCACAGGAACAATCACCAGCTGGGCTATACGCAGCCCGGGTTCAATCTCAAATTCCTTGTCTGAGCGATTCCAGCAGGATACAAAAACCTGACCCTGGTAATCACTGTCGATCAACCCCACCAGGTTACCAAGCACCAGTCCGTACTTATGCCCCAAACCCGAGCGTGGCAATATGACGGCAGCCAGTCCCTGGTCAGCAATGTGCAGGGCAAACCCCGTGGGTATCAGCACTGTTTCGCCCGGGTGAACGGTGAGGGCTTGTTCTACACATGCACGTATGTCCATACCGGCCGAACCGTTGGTGGTATACGCGGGCAAAGGTATTTCCTGACCCAGTCTGGGATCCACAATTTTTAACTGGATGGCCTTAAGACTTTGTTTTTCCAACTGGCATCCTTTAACAACCCATCCCCATCACCCCATCATATCAAGCCTTTGGCCTGATGTAATACCCAGTTTGTCCTACATGCAGTACCGGCAAGCTCCGATTTACCCATGCTTGCTGATAATTCAACATCTGGTCTGAGACTACAGTCCTTTTTTTCAGCAGGGGCCATGAGAAATAGCACAAAGAAAAACATGAGTCCGCCAGGACAGCAATTTCTGCCCGCGTCCTTATCCGACGCGGAGCTGGTGGCAAGACTGCTGCATGGCGGACAAGAACAAGGGGAAGACCTTACGCGAGCCGAGCGGCTGTTGAAGAAATTCGGCGGATTGCGTGGCCTGCAAGTCGCCAGCCGCACACTGGCCCACGATCGTGAAGGGATGGATGACCGTTGTGCACATCAACTCCGGGTCGCGCATGAACTGGTTCATCGGCAATTGAAACAGTCACTGCAACGCGGTATCTCGCTGACCAGCCCGGCCATGACCATGGAATACCTGCAGACCGTATTGAGAGACCGCAACCGCGAGATTTTCACCTGTTTGTTTCTGGACACACGCCACCGCGTAATTGCGGCTGAGGATCTCTTCCAGGGCTCCATAGACGGCGCCTGTGTTTACCCCAGGATCGTTGCTGAAAGAGCACTCAGACTGTACGCGGCCGCGGTCATCGTCGCGCACAATCATCCCTCGGGAGTAACTGAACCAAGTCTTGCCGACCAGGCGATTACACGACGCCTGAAAGACGCGTTGCTGTTACTGGAAATCCGCTTGCTGGATCATTTTGTAGTGGGCGATGGTTTGCCGGTCTCCATGGCCTCGCGGGGCATGTTGTAACTTGCTAAGAACAATAGCCCGCATATTGCATCAGTATGGCCCAGGCCAGCCTGGTGTAATATGCGGGCTCTAATCCGGTTGCATATCAACAGGCATTAAGGTATAAAGTGCGGCTCACTTTCAGTAGTACAGTAACGGAATATTCCAATGGCCAGAGTTTGTCAGGTTACCGGTAAGCATCCCGTTTCCGGGAACAATGTGTCGCACTCAAACAGAAAAAGCAGGCGACGCTTTCTACCCAACCTTCACCGCCACCGTTTTTGGGTGGAAAGTGAAAATCGTTGGGTCCGTTTACGTGTGTCCACCAAGGGTTTGCGTATCATTGACAAGAAGGGCATTGATGCCGTTTTAACTGACCTGCGTTCACGCGGTGAGAAGGTCTGAGGAGTATAGACAATGGCAAAATCATCACGCGAAAAAATCCGCCTTACATCTTCCGCCGGTACCGGTCATTTTTACACCACGGATAAAAATAAAAAGAACACACCGGGGAAAATGGAAATGAAAAAATATGACCCCGTGGTTCGTAAGCACGTGATGTATAAGGAAGGCAAGATCAAATAGTTGATCTGGACGATTACCAAACCACTTTTCTAGACGACCTCTGGCCCACTTTCCAAACCACATCTTCCTCATTTATAACCTGTGGGGCGCTGTGCCGGGTATTTGTTTCCGGGACTCGCCATGAACCCTTCCCTGGGGGCTCGGTCGTTTCCTCCCTGAAACTCACGGTCCCGGAATCAAATACCCGTCCCAGCTTTGGCGTTACCGTCCAGCTTCGATTCACCTCAAAAAAGTGCCTGCTCAATTACACGATGATAAAGCTGTGAGGGTGTCCATCTCGCTTCAGCGACTGTATGAAACAGGGAGAAGGTGAGAGAAGGTGAGACCGTAAAACGGTCGAGAGACTGGCCTGGGCCACCGTAAAACGGTCGAGAGACTGGCCTGGGCCAGGGGTTTACGACGGGTCCTGAAGCGAGTTGGCACACCCTCACAGCGGCACCCTGGCACGCGCTTCACGTCTCCAGCAGCAGATTTCCCCATTTATCCACACTCGCTACCCAACCCGGCTTGACCCAGATTGTGGCTGCAGATTCTGTCAGTAGGGCCGGGCCGCTCAACGACTCCCCCGTTTGCAAACTGTGGCGGTGACGCTGCGGTACGACTTCACCCAGATCAGGCATCTGGACCATCTCAATCGTGCCGGAACCTTCGCTCTCCTGACTCACATCGATGGAGTCCAAAGCGGCGGGACCCCTCGCACTTAAACGTAAATTAACCAGCTCTATCGGATGCGGTAATCGCAGACCACTGACTCTTTCGTGTGCCCGGTGAAATGTCTCATCATGCGGAGAGCCTACTGACCAGTCAATGCCGATAGTTGCACTCTGCCCCTGGTAGCGTAGTTCAAGCTGATGCTGAAACACGATGTCGCCGGCCGGGCATCCCTCCTCCAGCAACTGCGCAGTGGCATCTGCTTCAAGGTCGCCGAAGCGCTGCCCAATGTGCTCGTCGTCCAAACTTGCCAGCGGGGCCAAGATTGCCTGTGACAGCTCCCGGCCGGGTTTACTAACCAGCATACCGACAGCTGAGAGCACCCCTGCACGAGCTGGAATGATGACCCGGTTCGTGGGCAGTAGTTCGGCCAAATCACAGGCGTGCAGACCGCCGGCACCCCCAAAACACAGCAGTGTGTACTCAGCCGGGTTATGACCACGTTCCACGGAAATAACCCGCAAGGCCCGCACCATGTGTTCGTTGGCGATGCGTATTACCCCGCGTGCTGCATCCAGTAAACCACAGCCCATGTCTGTGGCCAGGGCTTGCAGCACCTGCTCCGCTGCATTCAAATCCAACGGCAGATACCCACCCAGCAGTGTGCCCGCAGGTATGCGGCCCAAAAGTAAGTTGGCATCGGTCACTGTTGCATCCGAACCGCCCTGACCGTAGCATGCCGGCCCTGGGCTGGCACCCGCAGATTCCGGTCCTACCAATAGCATGCCGGCTTTATCTACCCTCGCGATAGAACCACCACCGGCACCGATGGTGTGGATGTCTACCGAGGGAATAGACACCGGCCAAGCGCCAAGCCGGCATTGGCCCGTCAGGGGAATGGCGTCGTTTGACAGCGCGACATCGGTCGAGGTGCCACCCATGTCAAAACTCAGCAGACGAACGTGACCGGTTTGTTGACCAATGCAGCGGGCGGCCGACAGTCCACCGGCCGGGCCAGACAGCAGCAACCGCACGGCCTGTTGTGCTGCCTGGTTGGCTGCAATCGTAGTGCCTGCACTTTGCATGACTGCAATGCGAGAGCCTGGCAAACGCGTTTGCAGACGTTCAAGATAACGGGAAATAACCGGCCCCACACTCGCATTCAACCAGGTGGCGATGCCTCTTTCGTATTCCCGGACCTCGGGCAGAATTTTGCTTGAGCAGGATACAAACCACTGCGTCCCCAACGCGTTGGCAATGCGTTGCTCCTGCTCCGGTCTTAAAAAAGAAAACAGCAGATTAATCGCTACCGAGTCGACATCCTGGGCTTCCAGAAAGGCTTTGAGCTCGGCCAGTTCGACAACGCTGGTCTCACCTGACAGACTGCCATCGGCGTTAATGCGGGTTGAGACTTCAAAACAGGCAGACGGGGGCACCGGTGGCGATATTTCGGGCTGCCGGAGTTGATAAACCTGCTCACGCTCCTGCCGCCCCAACGACAACACATCGGCAAATCCCTTACTGGTCACGTAAGCAACATGGGCGCCCTTACCTTCGAGCACCGCATTGGTGCCCACGGTCGTGCCGTGTATGACCTGCAATGGCTGGTCTGCCAAACCCAGCTGCTGCAGACCGGTGAGGATGGGTCCGGCCGGGTCAGAGGGATCAGAAAGCACCTTGCACTGCCGAATACCGCCCCCCTCCACACCATCATTGGTACCGGCGTCCAACACCACGATGTCGGTAAATGTACCACCCGTATCAATGCCCACCAGGGTAAAGTCACTCATGTGATTTACCCATGGACCCGCCCGTCAGGGGGGGTGTGCCGATGTTCCCGACCACAAGGTGGTCGGTCCTACACCGACCGGTGGTGTCTGTGTTCCCGACCACAAGGTGGTCGGTCCTACGGGGGGCGGTTGCGGCGATGTTCCCGACCACAAGGTGGTCGGTCCTACGGAGGGCCGTTGCGATAATGTTCCCAACCACTTGGTGGTCAGTCCTGCGACGACCGGTAGGACCGACGAGCTTGCTCGTCGGGAACCCTTGTCCGTTGTATTTTTGAGCGGATAAGAAAAAACATGACTTCACTCCGGCAATTCAGTTAACCAGCATATTACAATACTACCCATGCCTGAACTGCCAGAAGTCGAAACCACACTCCGGGGCATTGAACCGCATTTGCTGCACCAGCGCATTGCTCAAGTCACGGTGCGTGATCCACGTTTGCGGTGGCCAGTACCAGCGGAAGTCCAACAGGCCGAAGGGCAACGAGTAATCAGTCTGAGCAGACGGGGCAAATACCTGTTGCTGGAGCTGCAACGCGGGGGGCTCATCCTGCACCTGGGTATGTCCGGTTCGCTGTGCATATTGAAGCAACCCCGGGAGCCGGGAAAACATGACCACGTCGACATCGAAATGGTCAATGGCACCAGTCTACGGTTTAATGACCCACGTCGGTTTGGGGCCTTTTTATGGACGGAGGGTCAATTTTCCGAGCACCCGCTGCTCCGCGATCTCGGCCCGGAACCCCTGTCTGACGAGTTCACCGCTGAACATTTATACCACTACTCTCGTGGACGCCGGGTGGCGATCAAGAATTTCATCATGAATGGTCACATTGTCGTTGGTGTGGGCAACATTTATGCTTCAGAGGCGCTTTACATGGCCGGTATTCACCCACAGCGGGCAGCCGGCAGGGTTTCCCAACAACGTTACCAGGGTCTGGTAGATGCTATTGTCGATGTACTCAGCCGCTCCATCAAACTGGGTGGCACTACCCTGCGGGATTTCGTCAATTCAGACGGAGGAGCAGGATACTTTGCCCAGGAGTTGCTGGTCTATGATCGAGGTGGGGATGATTGCTTCCAGTGTGGCACCGCCGTCCGGCAAAAAGTCATCGGCCAACGCTCCAGCTATTACTGCGCCAGTTGTCAGAGGTAATGCAACCAGGTCTTTTGGATGAATGATGATGGAGATCAGAGCCTGTAAAGAGTCCGACTTTGAGACGATCCATACGATCATCAATGATGCTGCACAAGCCTATCGCAGTGTAATCCCGGCTGATCGTTGGCACGAACCCTACATGAGTGCCGCTGAACTCGCGGATGAGATCCAGGATGGCGTTGTGTTCTGGGGTGCCGAGCAAGATTCCGGGCTTGACGGAATAATGGGCATTCAGGACAAAGGTGATGTCACCCTGATTCGCCACGCCTATGTCCGCACCGGCATTCAGCAAAAGGGGATTGGTACACATCTATTACGCCGTTTGGAAAGTGTGACCAAAACCCCTATTCTGATTGGGACCTGGGCTACCGCGGTCTGGGCGATTTCCTTTTATCAGAAAAATGGATACCAACTCGTAATCCCGGAAGAAAAGACGCGATTGCTGAAGAAATACTGGTGTATTCATGAGAGGCAAATTGAGACCTCGGTTGTTTTGGCGGATTCGAAGTGGTTTGAGGTGGGTACCCGTCGGTAGTCAACTGTGGGGGTTCCCGACGAGCGAGCTCGTCGGTCCCACCTGTGGTTCGGCGTATCTTCTTCGCCTCCTGCGCAACTTTACCGGTTGCTGGTGCCCAGTCGAACTACAGCTCCAGTAGTTTGCCGGTCTTGAGATAGTGGTTCATTGCTTTTTCCCAGATTTGCATGAACTCTTTGTACCAGGCACTCGTAAATCCCTCCAGGAACTTGTCACCGGCCGGGCCGAGTGAGGTGAATTGGTATGCTATTTTTGCGTGGGTCGCACTCTTGCCGTCGGCTTCGAGTGAAATTTCCAGTTTGCCTACCGTCTGATCTGGTGTCACTTTGTACATCTTCACCTCGAATGCCTGTGGGTCATGTCGCGTGATGATCCAGATTGACGGGGTGGTTTCACCCTCACGTGCGGGTGTCTGGAAAAGACACTCCTGCTCGGCCACACCAGACTCGGTTATTACCCAGTCAGTCGTCCAGCCCGGAGCCCAATCCCATTCACGTACCGGACACAGCAGTGGAAAAACCTCCGCAGGTGTCGCGTTTATGGACTGCACGTAGCTGTGTCGTAACCGGTGTGGCTTGTCGATGCCTGAATTTTTGTCTTGCGTATTCATAAGAAACTCCTCATTAACTGATTACTGGACCGCCATAGAGGGGCCATTCCCTTTATGGTGCTGGTAGGTTAAACTATGAAGCTATAGACAGGTAAAGTCATAAAAGTCATATATTCCGATCAATTTGGCAAAAACACAAAGATTGAAGTAGTAGACACCTTTTACTATGAACTTATAGACGGTTTAGTGTAAAGTAATAGTCGACCCAAACATTTCACCAAGGCGGGCGCCAAAGTGGCTTTTGCGTTGTTCAATCAGGTAGATGAGTCTGGATTAGTGTACTTTTGCTGGTTACAGCTTGCCCTATCCGGTTTTGCAACACATCTGGCTTCACATTTCGGCCGATCCTTCTCAAACCATAGCCATGGCTATGCTATTTCAATCGATCGACCAAACTGTTTTGCCAGCGACTGCGCAAGCTCACTATCCGTGGTGAGATGTTCCCGCCAGGTTGGAAGGAGGAAGTAGGGTGTTGTCCATAAGCAAGTTAGCCAAAAAGTTTGCCCTGTCACGTGCCACGCTGCTCTATTACGAGCGCGAAGGCCTGCTAGAGCCCGCAAGCCGCGAAGCCAACGGCTACCGTGTGTATGGCGACCGGGAGATAGCGCGTTTACGACAAATCGTCGGATTCAGATCGTATGGCGTATCAGTGAGGGATATCCGCGAATTGCTGGCGAGGGATGATGCCCAGGCACATGAAAAAATTCTGCGAAAGCGCTTCACCCAGTTGGAAACTGATATTCAGGACCTGAGGCGTCAGCAAGAGGCCCTGGTCGCAATTCTGGGTCAGTCGCAGACCCTGCCGCAACAACCGATGAGCAAGGAACGGTGGACAAACGTCATGCGCTCAGCTGGTATGAGTGATGAGGACATGCACAACTGGCACCGCGAGTTTGAGACCCGCGAGCCGCTTGCCCACCAGGCTTTTCTGGAATCCCTTAATCTCAACAGGACGAAAATCGAGCGAATCCGGCGCTGGTCACGCAGATAGCCGTGCCCGATCGAACGAATCCGGCGCTGGTCAAGCAGATAGCCGAGCCCGATCGAACGAATCCGGCGCTGGTCAAGCAGATGACCGAACCCGATCGAACGAATCCGGCGCTGGTCAAGCAGATGACCGAACCCGATCGAACGAATCCGGCGCTGGTCAAGCAGATGACCGAACCTGTAGGACCGACGAGCTCGCTCGTCGGGAACCATTCAAAATGGCACGGAAATTCCCGACTGCAATCCGCAGTCGGTCGTACTGATTTTACTTATGAAAGCGGATATCCACCATCAGTTCATTGGCAAGGTCTTCAAGTTCACCCGCAAGCGCTTCGACGTCACTACCCTCCGGCAGCAGCAAATGCGCCTTGGCCTTGAATAGTTCACCGCCACCCATGGAGGCGCTTTCCACCCTGGATTCGAATTCAATCACACTGACACGGTTGCGCGTCAGCACCGTGGTGATCTCGTACACGATACCGGGTCGGTCATTGCCGATCAGTTCCAGTGTGAATTCCTGCTCATTGCCCGGCAGGAACTCATCGCCGCTGGTACGAACAATAATTTTGAGACCTTCGGATTCCAGGGCACACAACTGCTCGAGGCAGGCCTGTGATTGATCGGAAGGCACAGATGCCAGCAGAATGCCCGCAAACTGACCCGCCAGGGAACTCATACTGCTTTGTGTCCAGTTGCCACCATGACTGCTAAGCACACTCGAAACTGTCTCAATAATTCCGGGTTGGTCGTCGGCTATTACGGTCAGTACGATTGAAGTGTTCATTTAGCTGATGGTTGGGTTTTTACTGGATTATTGAGTGCCGTGTGTTCCAGCCTTTCAGCTAACCAGACCTTAATGATGGATTGTCTGGTTACCCCAACACGTTTAGCCTCCCTGTCCAGTCGGTCAACCATCCACGTGGGAAAATCAACGTTAACTCTTTTTTGCTCTTGCAACGGGCGACGTGCCCTGGTGAGATTCAATACATCCGTAATGTCTTTACCTTCATCGAATATACGTTCAAAACTCTTAGCTTTCATATAATGTCACCTCTTCCTCACGCGACCGCCGAACTGAGATCAGTCTAATTTTCCCATTTCGGTATGTGATTACGGCCGACCAGTGTTTCAGACCAATCTTGCCGATTGTGAGAAACCTGGGTTCATCTGAAGTTTTAGCTGGAATCTCCAGTAGGTTTAAGTCATCCCAAAGAGATTGAGCCTCAATGAAATCTATGCCGTGTTTGTCAAGGTTGGACTTACTCTTTAAATTCGTCAAATTCAAACACGGTATAGTAATTATACCATTATTAACCTAACTGCAAATGGTGTTGGGTCACTGTAGTGAATACCCGTCACGGCGTCACGCCACTGGTAGATTGGGGAATCGGTACGCAACCCTCACCATGACCTAACTGTCAGTGATTACTACCGCCTGCCCCGCTTCCAAACGTTCACCACCACGGGTAACGATGCGGTCATCCTTAAATATGTCGCCAATGATCTCAACAGAACCGCCAAGGCCAATACCCGTTTCAACCGCGATCTTTTCCACGGTGTTGTCATTATTCACCCGCATCACATAGATATCAGTGCCACGCAACACCAACGCATCCCGGGAAATGGCAACCAGGTCTCTGGGTTCAGAGTTGGGTAACGCAACCCGGACAGGGCTGCCGACGATCCAGGCTTTGTCGGTAGCGGCTACCCGAACCTCAAACATGCGGGAGCGCTCATCACCCACAGGGATAACGTGCTTGATGGGGCTCAGTGATTCAATCCGCTGATGCTCAACCGAAACCTGCATTCCTGAGCGAATCCAGCCCGCAACTGAAAGCGGCGCCAGGGCCCTGATTTCGCGGTGTTCGGTATCCACAAGCCGTGCAACCTGGGCACCCCTGCTTACAAACTCACCCACCTGGACCAGTCTTTCTGCCACCACCCCTGGAAAGGGTGCCAGCACTTCTGCCTGGCTGATACGGCGCTTGATCTGGGCAATGGAAACTTCCGCTCGCTTGATCCCCTGCCAGGTCATATCCAGTTGGGACTGCGCCTCATCCAGCTGCGTAGCGGATGCGTTGCTGCGCTCGGCAAGCTGTTGAAGTCTCTGCAAACTGCTGTCGCGGTATTTCAGTTGTGATTTCAAACCGCTCAACTGGGCTTCGCTGTCTGCAAGATCAAGCCACAGATCACCAGCATCGATACGCGCGATGGCCTGACCCTCGTCGATACGTGAGCCGACATCGGCGACCCAGATGATACGGCCATCGGTCTCGGCAGCGATACGTGCGTCGTTCTTGCTAACCACCGTTCCAGACACCCATAGCGTGGCTGAAAATGTATCCCGTTGGGCTTTTTCAATGACCACTGGTGCCGCGGGTTCTTGTGGTTGCTGGGCATCCTGGGCCGCCGTGATGGTGGGTAACAAAAAACAGGTGGATATTACGATTCTTGTAGTGATACTCATGAAACGGTCCTCAGAGATTCTAATGTCATTTCCGGTTCGATTGTCTGGACCTGCCTGGCTTTGCCAAGTCGCAACATGCACGGTAAAAGCAATAGTGTGAAAAACAGGCTACAAATCATACCGCCGACAATGGACGCACCCAGTCCGCGGTATATCACGCTGCCTTCGCCCGGTAGCAACAGCAACGGCAACATGCCAAAAATACTGGTCAGGGTACTCATGAAAATAGGCCGTAACCGGATTCTCAAAGCGTGTTCCACTGCTTCGTGCCGGTCCATGCCTTTGCGTTCCGCCTGACGTGTCTGATCCACCAGCAAAATGGCGTTGTTGACCACCAGACCCAACAGGATGATGAAACCGATCATGGTCAGCAAATCCATGGGTTGGAAGGTAAACAGATTCAATGTCTGCAAAGCGATTACACCACCCACTCCAGCCAATGGAATGGTCATGATGACCAGGGCGCTGTCCTTCAGGGAACGAAATAATCCAGCCATCAACATGAACAGGATGAACAGGGCCATAATAAAGTTACGGCTCATGGTTGTTATGGCCTCACTCAGGCTGTCCGCACTGCCACCATACTGAATGGAACCGTCCGCGGGTAATGCGGCTCGCAACCCCGGCTCAACATCCGCTTTGATCATCGCTATGGCGGTCTCCAGGGAGACGTTATCAGGTGGGCTCAGATTCACACTCACCGTCCGCCTGCCGTTAACCCTGCGAATCTGTCCAGGCCCGGTTGCGCGTTCAATAGAGACCAGTTCACCCAGCGGCACGACCCCGCCAGCGGGTGTCATGATGGGTGTTGTAACCAGCTGCTCGGGTGTATCCCAACCATTTGCACGCATGATGATATCCATGCGATTTTCACCGTTGAAATACTCACCCAACCACAATCCATTACCCAGGGTTCGCACCAAGGATGCAACCCCGGCCCTGTCCATACCCACCTCGTTAATGCGGGCATCGTCAGGGGAAATCCGCAACTCGGGCTCAGCCAGTTCAATGCTGGGCCAGGTTTGGATATTGGCACCGGGAAACGCCTCTGTCAGTCGCTTTTGACCCAGGTCGGCTGCAGCGTACAAGCCCTCCTGGTCAGCCGATTGCATGTGCATTGAGATATCGCGCCCGCCACCAAAGCCACCAAACAAATTGCCCTGCATGGCAAACCCCTTGAAATCCGGAATGTCCACCAATACGTCATTCCTGACAATCTCCAGCAATTCTCCAACCCGGCTCTGGTCCAGCACCCGGGCACCGATTGTGCCACCACCCGGCCAGGTCAGAATGTAGTAATTCTTAAGTGCCGGCTCTTTCACACCATCCATATAAGGTTGCAGGCGTTCCACCAGCTTGCTGACGACTTCTCTTTCATTGGTTTCTACATTCGCACCCGGTGGGAACTGCAAAAAGGCATCGACCGCATCGCGTTTGACTGGTGGCAGGTAGTCCAGTTGCGGAAACAATAACCAGGTAACCAGCAAAGGCACCGACACCAGGCTCGCAATCAATAGCAGCCGTCGTTTACCCGTGCTACTGGCTTTCATCAGCACCCTGGCCAGACGCGTCCAGCCCTGTTCCCGACTCCGGGTCAATTTTTTTGGTTTCAGCCAACTGCCCGCGAGAGTGGGCAGGATGGTGAGTGCCACGAACAGTGATATCACCACCGCTATAGAAATGGTCAGGGCCAGATCAGAAAATAACTGACCCTCAACATCCTTTAAAAACAACACCGGCAAAAAGATGGCGACGGTGGTCGCGGTAGACGCCAGCAAGGCACCCTTGACCTGGGATGTTCCTGTCAATGCGGCGAGCGTGGGGACCTCACCACGCTCGCGCAAACGCACGATGTTTTCCGAAACCACTATCGCGGCGTCGAGAACCATACCGACCGCAAAGGCCAGTCCGGCAAGGGAAATGACGTTGAGGCTGCGACCCGTCATTTGCAACACAATAAATGTGGATAATAATGAAATCGGGATTGCCGTGGCGATCAGAAAAGTTGCGCGGAGATCACGCAGGAACCACCAAAGCACACCGATTGCAAACAGCACACCGATCAGCAGATTGGTGGTCACCATGCTCACCGCCCGATTAATAAAAACGGCGGCGTCAAATGATTGTTGTATGTCCAGGCCGGCGGCGGCAAGTGGACCTTCACGCAGCTCGGCGACGGCCGTTTTCACCAGCTTCAGTGTGCCCAGAACATTGGCGCCATTGGCGCGGTCGACCCGCAGGCTCATGGCCGGATTGCCATTTTGGATCGCAATCTGGCTCTTCTTGCCACGGGCCACGTCGACCTCGGCAATATCACCCAGACGAATCGGTCGCCCGTCGCGCCACTCAAGTATCAGGTTTTCAAACTGCTTTGGATCATAACGACCTTCAAAGCGTAAGGTGTACTGACGTCGACCGACATCAACAAAACCACCCGACACATTGGTTGAACGCCCTGTGCGAGCAGCCACGGCACCCAGTTCAACTCCATACTCAGCTGCCAGGTATGGGTCAATAGTGATTTGAAGTTCTTCTGCGGCGCCCGCATTGATCTGAACGCCTGCGACGCCTTCAATCGACTCCAGTTTGGGTTTGATCGTATCGGTGATGAATTGGCTATGGCTTTCTATGGTTCCGGGGGTGCCGGGCAACAGCTGCACAAAAAACCAGCTCAGTGCCTGATTGGCGCCACCGCCACCACCGCCCATCCGCACAACCGGCGGATCAGAGTCAGCCGGCATGGGGGGCAAGCGGTTAAGTCTGCCAATCACTTCCATCAGGGTGGCTTGCATATCGGTGCCCAATGCAAATTGCATATTTATCCAGGCACCACCATTGAAGGCATTGGACGACATTTCATCCATGCCAGGCATCCCCTGGAGCACTTCTTCCATGGGTTCAAGAATTTCTGATTCAACTTCTTTCGGAGAGGCTGCCCGCCAATTTGCGTTAACACTGATTTGTGGCAGATCTATATCCGGGAACAGCTGAACGGGTAACCCGGACAGGCTGAACAGCCCAAACAGGAGAATGATGGCGATAGCCACCGCGACCCCGGCAGGATTCTTAACCGCACGTTCGGTAATATTCATCAGTCTTTTACTTCTCCCTGCTTTCTATCACTACTTTGAGGTTGGACGTGCTTAGGCAAGCAAACGTTACCCAACCCTTTTTTAGCTCACGCAGCTTAGAGCGCCATCGCTACGTTTGGTTGTAACGAAAGTCATGGGTTGCGATGACCTGACGCACACAATCGACGAACCGATTGTCAGAGTGGCAACTCAACCGGAACCACAAGTACCATTGATGCAATCCATGCTTTGCACCACACTAGTGGTCCAAGAATGTCGCCCCGGATACTGCACCCATGAAGACAAACCACGCCCTGACCGACGCCATCGGCAATACACCCTTGATCCACCTGCGCAAGGCATCCGAATTGACGGGCTGTACCATTGTCGGTAAGGCGGAATTCATGAACCCGGGTGGCTCTGTCAAAGACCGCGCAGCCAAGTTCATTATTCTTGATGCCGAGCAGCGAGGCATTATTGAGCCAGGCGGAGTAATCGTTGAAGGCACGGCCGGCAATACCGGCATCGGCCTCGCATTGATCGGTAATTCACGCGGCTACCGCACGGTAATCACCATCCCGGAAAGCCAGACCATAGAGAAAAAGGACACCCTCAGACTATTCGGTGCAGAATTGCGTGAGGTCCCCGCGGTACCCTTCAAGAATCCGGAGCACTATGTGAAAGTAGCCGCGCGCCTGGCCGAAAATCTCGCCGCCACCGAGGACCATGGCGTGCTGTATGCCAACCAGTGGGAAAACCTGTCCAACGGCGACGGACACTACCGCACAACCGGCCCGGAAATCTGGCAACAAACCAACGGCACCGTGGATGCTTTTTGCTGCGCGATCGGCACTGGCGGCACTATTTCCGGTTGCGGGCGTTACCTGAAAGAGCAAAACCCCAACGTCGTTATTGCGCTGACAGATCCAATGGGATCATGTATGTTCAACCACTACAAACATGGTGAATTAAGCGCGCAGGGCAGTTCCATTACCGAGGGCATCGGCCAGGGGCGGATTACCGCCAACATCGCCAGTGCCCCGGTGGATGAAGCCTTCCGTGTACCGGATGAAGAGGCTTTACCGGTTCTGTTTGACCTGTTGTCAGAAGAAGGTCTGTGTCTGGGTGGTTCCACCGCCATCAATGTTGCAGGGGCCATCCAGTTGGCCAAAAAACTGGGGCCGGGTCATACCATCGTGACGATACTGGCCGATTTTGGTACCCGCTACCACTCGAAGTTATTTAACCCCGTTTTCCTACGTGAAAAAGGGCTGCCGGTACCGGCGTGGCTTGCATAGACGTCGAACCGGTTGACGTGATTTCTATTGGCAAGCGATAGTCGGAACGACACACCAGCGCGAACCGGGTAGCTCCTCCAGAGACGCGCTCAAGTACATCCTGTATCGCTCTGTCGCCAACTTCCTGTTGGCTCAAGGTCTCTGGAGGAGCTACCCGGCTCACACTAGTGTTTTGTGCGTAACTGCAAACTTCCTTTGCGCGGACACAAGACCGACGATGTCATCGTCAAAAACCGGAATGTTCGCAAGTTGGCTCGGAGCCTGGAATTTATCAGACTGGTACTGAACACCGTTCCCAGTCGGTTAGACCATTCTGGGACCTTGAGCCAACAGGAAGTTGGCGACACGAGTCCATGGATGGACTCGGTAGAGCGAAGCAGGGAGCCCGAGCCGAGAGCGCTACATGGAGAAGGTGAGACCGGGGACCGGTCGAGAAGCCGGCCTGGGCCGCCGGGAACCGGTCGAGAGGCTGGCCTGGGCCATGTATTCACGACGAGTCCCGAAAGTAAACCCCCACACCTACTACAGTCCCCAACCAAAATAAGCGGGACATCGGTGCCTTGGGAGTATCTTGAATGATGCTGATGAGTTCCCGACGAGCAAGCTCGTCTGTACTACGGTCGGGGTCGGGTCAGTATTGGCCAATAGGTCCAGGTGAAGATTGCAAAGGTCAGCATCCAACCGGCGGCAGAGAAATCTGTCAGCAGCATTTGATACTCCCCGGTCAGTGGTCCGAATACCCGACTCAACGCGGCAAGCATGAAAATCCAGTACGCCATTACAGTTGCCCTGGACGCCTGCAATGGTCTGCCGGTGTGCCCCAGTGCAACTCGCGTGGTCACGGCCAATACGATGCTGCCAATGGCGCCTACTGTTAGGGCGTGCAATGCGGTAGTTGGTGTAAACCACCATCCAAATACCGAGCAGCCCAGTAGGGCGTAGCCGACGGGCAACCAGACGTAGGCAGCGTGCAGCACGAACAATAGGGGGTTGGAGGTGGTAGAAAAAGCCTGCCATTGGCTCAGCCGGTAGCCATGTACCAGGGCTGCGGCGAAAGCCAGCCAACCGGTCATGGAATGTTGTGGTGTGAAACCCGCTGCCAGGCCGACCACCACACTCAACCACAGGGCAAGTCGGTCAACGGCTTCATTATTGACCGGCAAACGCTCGTGACCCTGCGTTCGCAACCAGTTTGCTGTAAAGCTCGGCACGATACGTCCGGCGATGATGCTGACCAGCACCAGGATGGTGTGGATCAACAGGTAAATGACAGTTCTGTCACCCGCAACCGCCCAGTGGTTAGTGCCCAGGTGGTATAGACCGTTGAGAGCTGCAATTACAACGGTAATCGCAACCAGAGGGTAATTGCGACGGCTGCGACCGCCGATGATTTCAATACTGAGTAAGGTGCACAGCAGGATTGGAAATAACATGTCCAGCAAGGCCACCAGTACTGGTGGTATCCACCCTGAGAATAGCATGGCCAGCCTACCGGCCAGCCAGCTAAGCACCAACCAGACCAATGGTGCCCCTTGCACTGCCGGACGACCGGTCCAGTTGGCCACCGCGGTCAGACTGAAACCGGCGACAGCGGCCAGGGCAAAACCGACCAGCATTTCATGGCTATGCCAAAGTGGTGTGATAAACCCTAAACCCGAGCCATGCAGTGTCAGAATCCAGAGCAGCATAATCAGGATCGCGAAAACCCCATTGAGGAGAAAGAATGGCCGGAACGCGTAACTGAATAAGGCCGTTTTCATGGGGCTCACAGTGTTATTGACCGCTGGACAAATATCGGACCATGCCCTCGGCGGCCTTGCGGGCATCGG
The DNA here is from genome assembly GCA_021772915.1 of Gammaproteobacteria bacterium. Taxonomy (GTDB): domain Bacteria; phylum Pseudomonadota; class Gammaproteobacteria; order Xanthomonadales; family SZUA-36; genus SZUA-36. The sequence goes on from JAJFLB010000023.1 coordinate 230,430, forward strand.
CGATGGCAGTCACGACCAGATCCGCGCCACGTACCATATCACCGGCAGCGAATACCTTTGGATTGCTGGTTTGGAAAGCGTATTCATCCAGCTCGCTGGCTTCAACCAGCCCCCAGTCGTTGGTGCGGATACCAAACTCTTCGAACCAACTTACCGGTTTCGCCCGGAAACCGTAAGCAACAATAACCGCGTCAGCACCAATATCCCGTTCACTGCCCTCGACGGGTTCCGGTCGGCGGCGGCCCGATTCGTCCTCTGGCCCGAGTCTGGTCTCGATAACTTTGACCGCAGAAACCTTGTCTTGCTTCACAATGATTTCCAGGGGCTGAACGTTAAACAGGAATTCCACACCTTCTTCCATGGCATGGTCAACCTCATGCTGTGATCCGGGCATGTTTTCACGATCACGGCGATACAGACAATGTACTTCCTTGGCACCCTGGCGTATTGCCGTGCGAACGCAATCCATCGCCGTGTCACCACCACCGAGTACTGCCACGCGTTGATTCTCAAGGTTGGTGTAAGAATGTTCGCCGGCCGGCATTTCAAGCAGGGACTTGGTATTGCCGATCAGGTAATCAAGCGCCCGGTACACACCGGTGGCGTCTTCACCGGGCATATTGCCCTCCATCGCCTTGTAGGTACCAAGACCCAGGAACGCGGCATCATGGTTTTCGAGCACTTCCTTAAAGGATATTTCCTGGCCGATGTTGGCACCGAGCACAAACCGGATACCCATGCCTTCAAGAATCCGGCGACGGGTTCTGATCACCTTGTGTTCCAGCTTGAATTCAGGGATACCGAAAGATAACAGACCACCAATTTCCGGGTGTCTGTCATAGACAATGGCCTCGACGCCGTTGCGGGCCAACACATCTGCACAGGCCAGGCCTGCCGGGCCGGCACCGATGATGGCCACCTTGTATTGTGTTTGCTCCACCCCTGAAAGATCTGGCCGCCAACCCTGGGCAAAAGCGGTGTCTGTGATGTGGCGTTCAATCGCTCCAATGGTGACCGCGCCATATTCGGTATTGAGCGTGCAGGCACCCTCACATAAACGATCCTGTGGACAGATGCGTCCACAGATCTCCGGCAGGCTGTTGGTCTGGTGGGCCAGCTCAGCGGCCTCTATTACGCGTCCCTCAGCTGCCAGTTTGAGCCAATCCGGGATGTAATTGTGTACTGGACACTTCCATTGGCAATACGGATTTCCACAGGCGATGCAACGCTCTGACTGAGCCTTGCCCTCCTGCTCTACGAAAGGGTCGTAAATTTCGCTGAATTCACGCCGGCGTGACTCGCTGGAATGCTTGTTCGGCCCGGCCCGGTCACGATCGGTGAATTCAAACTTGCTGCGAATGGTAAGCCTGGACACGACTAACCCACGACCTTCAGCGGCACGGTTTCTGCCGCTTGAACCACATTTTCCTGCATTGGCTCGACCACTCGAAAATGAAACATGAAGTGCTCAAGGTTCGCCAGAATTCTTTGACCCCATTCGCTCTCGGTGTGCTGTACGTGCGCCTCGATCAATGACTTGATTAATGATCGATCACGGGAATCTTCGGTGGTATCCACATTGGTGACGGTCACTTGTGCAAGGTTGCAACGGCGCTCAAAGTCCTCGTTGAGATCGAGCACAAACACCCGGCCACCGGTCATGCCGGCCGCAAAATTTGAACCGGTACGACCCAGTATCACCACGGTGCCACCTGTCATGTACTCACAACCGTGATAACCCAGACCCTCGACCACGGCGGTGGCCCCGGAATTACGCACCGCAAAGCGCTCGCCAGCCTGGCCGGCCGCGTATAACTCACCCCCGGTGGCACCATACAGACATGTGTTACCGATGATGGCGCTACGCTTGGCCACCAGGCTTGATTGCGGCTCGGGGGCAATGGCAATCCGTCCGCCACTCATACCCTTGCCCACATAATCGTTGGCATCACCACGCAAGGTGAAATGCATACCGGTGGTGGCCCACACGCCGAAACTCTGACCCGCGGTGCCTGTAAAACTGATGTCGTAACGCGCGCCATCAAGCCCGTCACGACCATAGCGGCGAGCGATTTCACCTGCCAGGCTGGCGCCAACGGAACGATCGACATTGCTGATTTTGAACTCCCGTCTGGCGCTTTCGCGCCCGGCGAGCGCATCCGCGAGACTGGCTACAATGTTGATGTTGAGTTCACCGCGGTCATGTGGGTGGTTGCGAATACCACCATATCCGGCAGGCTTTAAGCCACCGGCACCGGCGCTGGCCAGTATCGGATCAAGATCGATGCCTTGCTGCTTGTCTGTCAACTGCTCAACTTTCCCCAGCAGATCACTGCGACCGATGATGTCTTCCAGTTTTTCAAAGCCCAGACTCGCCAGGTGGGTGCGTACTTCACCGGCGAGGAATCGGAAGTAATTCATCACCTTCTCGGGAAGCCCATGGAAGTGCTCACGACGCAAGCGCTCATCCTGCGTGGCGATACCGGTAGCGCAGTTATTCAGATGACAGATACGCAGGTACTTGCAGCCCAGTGCCACCATCGGACCGGTGCCAAAACCAAAACTGTCGGCACCGAGTATGGCGCCCTTGATCACGTCCAGCCCGGTCTTCAAACCACCATCCACCTGCAACCGCACACGATCCCGTAAACCGTTGGCCACCAGCGCATGGTGGGTTTCCGGCAGACCGGTTTCCCAGGGCGAACCGGCGTATTTTACCGAGGTCAGCGGACTGGCCCCGGTGCCCCCATCATGTCCGGCAATGGTGATGCAATCCGCATAGGCCTTGGCCACCCCCGCTGCGATGGTGCCAACGCCGCGTTCCGATACCAGCTTGACCGACACCATGGCATCGGGGTTGATTTGCTTGAGATCGAAAATTAGTTGAGCCAGGTCTTCAATCGAGTAGATATCGTGGTGTGGTGGTGGGGAAATCAGGGTGACACCCGGCACCGAGTGGCGTAAGGCGGCGATGTGTGCAGAGACCTTGTGTCCTGGCAGCTGCCCCCCCTCGCCCGGCTTGGCGCCCTGGGCAATCTTTATTTGCAAGACCTCGGCGTTCACCAGGTAGTGTGCCGTCACACCAAACCGACCGGAGGCCACTTGCTTGATACGTGAGTTCTCCAGACTATTAAAACGTGCCGGGTCTTCACCACCTTCACCGGAGTTAGAAAACCCACCAAGGGAGTTCATGGCCACGGCCAGCGCCTTGTGAGCTTCCGGCGAAAGTGCACCAATAGACATCGCTGCGGTGTCAAATCGCGGGTAAAGCTGCTCTGCCGGCTCGATCTTATCCAGGTCTATGGGTTGTTTTGCCAATCGCAGTTGCAGCAAGTCGCGCAGTGCCGCGGGTGGACGCTGATTCACCTGTCGGGCGAATACATCGTAATCCTGCTGGTTGCCGCTTTGCACCGCAAGCTGTAGTGAGGTGACAACATCCGGGTTATAAGCATGGAATTCACCACCCCAGGTAAACTTCAGCAAGCCACCCTGCGTGATCGGCTGGCCAAAGTTCCAGGCGGCTCCGGCCAGCACCCGCTGGTCGGCCTCTATTTCACGGAAGCCGGCACCCTGGATGGTGCCCGCCGCACCCGGACAACACAGGTCCGTGATCTCGCTGGCCAGACCCACGGTTTCAAACAGCTGGGCGCCCCGATAACTGGAGATACAGGAAATCCCCATCTTGGATATCACCTTGAGCAATCCTTTCCGCACCCCCCGGCGATAGAATTTACGGTGCTGCAACAAGCCACCCTTGAGCGCGCCACGGGCGTGCAGGTCATTAATCACCTGGAAAGCAAGGTAAGGGTATACCGCCGTCGCACCGAGCCCGAACAACACCGCAAAATGGTGTGCATCACGGGCCGTACCGGTCTCAACGATGATGTTGCAGTCACACCGCAGTCCTTCATGGATCAGACGCTGGTGTACAGCCCCGGTGGCCAACGCCGCGTGTATGGGCAACTTGTCCCGGTCCACATCGCGGTCGGTCAGCACGATGATGACTGCACCATCAGCCACCGCGGTGGCTACCTTTTCGGTAAGCTGAACAAGTGCAGACTTGAGGTCGCTTTGTTGGTCGTAATTGAGGCTAAAGGCGGCCTTGCGGTACCAACGCTGATTCAGTTCCAACAGTCTTCGATACTTGACAATATTCAGAACCGGCCATGGCAATACCACCCGGTGGGCCTGGGTGCTGGTCTCCTGAAATATGTTGTGTTCCCGTCCGATCAGGGTCTCCAGCGACATTGACGAGAGTTCGCGTAATGAATCGATGGGCGGATTTGTGACCTGGGCAAACTGTTGGCGGAAATAGTCGTATACCGGTCGCGGCTGACGGGACATGACCGCCAGGGGGGTGTCGTCACCCATTGAGCCCGTGGCCTCATTGGCACTCTCGGCCATGACACGGATAACGTGCTCACGTTCCTCGTTGCTGATTCCAAACAGTTTCTGGAATATCGGCAGGTCCTGGCTGGCCTCGCGCATATACACCTGGGCCGCGTCTTCTTCCTGCTCATCCTTGTTGCGTATGCGGATGATGTTTTCAACCAACCAGTCACCGTATGGATGTCGCGTTTTCAACGCTTCGTCAATCTCTCGTGAACGCCACAATTTGCCGGTCTGCGTATCAACGACAAACATCTCGCCGGGTCCTACCCGGCCTTTTTCCACCACATCACTTTCAGCGTAGTCCCACACACCTATTTCAGAGGCCAATGTGACCCAGCCATTACGCGTGATCACGTAGCGAGCAGGACGCAGACCGTTACGGTCGAGGTTGCAGGTAGCGACACGGCCATTGGTCATAACAATACCCGCCGGCCCGTCCCAGGGCTCAACGTGCATCGAATTGAATTCATAAAAAGACCGCAGTTCCGGTGACATATTTGGCTCAGCCTGCCAGGCAGGCGGAATCAGGATACGCATGGCCCGGAAGACATCCAGGCCACCTGCAAGAAACAACTCCAGCATGTTGTCCAGCGAGGAAGAATCCGAACCCACCTGGTTAACCAGGGGACGAATTTTCTGCAAATCGGGCAGCAATGGGGTCTGGAATTTCGGTGTGCGTGCTTCCGACCAGCTGCGGTTCCCCTCGATGGTATTGATCTCACCATTATGCGCAAGGTAGCGGAACGGCTGTACGTACTTCCAGTTGGGCAAGGTGTTGGTTGAAAAACGCTGGTGGAACAGACAAATCGCGCTTTTTAACCGGGGATCCTTCAGATCGGGAAAAAACTCCGGCAGGTTCTCAGGCATGACCAGCGCTTTATATGCCGTGGTCAGATTTGAAAGCGTGGCCACGTGAAAGGTCGTGTCCGGCTGTTCCAGTTTTTCGTTTTCGGCTGAGGCCATGCGCCGGGCAACAAACAAGCGTCGCTCGGCGTCAAAGGGAGTCCAGCCGGTGGGTACATTGACAAACACCTGCTCTATGCGAGGCATCGTATACTGGGCCAGTCGCCCACAAACCGACGGCTCTACCGGCACCGAACGCCAACCGGCGATGCCCAGTGTTTCATTCTTGATATGCTTTTTGAGAATCTTGCGTGAGCGTGCCGCGATCTCCTCGTCGGCATCGAGGAACACCATCCCGACCGCAAACTGCCGACCCAGCCACATGCCTTCTTCCTCGGCCAGTTCACGAAAAAATGTTGTCGGGAACTGCATCAGCACACCGCAGCCATCACCGGTCTTGCCGTCAGCTGCGACCGCACCACGATGGGTCATCCGCGAAAGCGCCGTGCAGGCCGTAATGACAAGATCATGACTGGGCTCACCGTGTTGGTGCGCAATCAACCCAAAGCCACAGCTCTCCTTGGCGTTTTCGGGTTGGTAGAGACCGGTTGGTGCAGTATGCGAACTGGTGTTCAAACCAGACCTTTTTCCCTGAAAAATGACGCGTACTTCATATCGGTCACGAGCACGTGATTGGTTAGCCAGTCGCCTAGATATGCCGCCATGTCTGATTTGATTTTTCCGGATTGAGTCAAATTGTCGCCGCAAAAATCCAGCACACGCTCCACAAACTTCGAGTGTTCGGCACAATGCTCAGAATAACCCGGGTAGTCATGCTCGCTCATACATCGCTCTTCCGATCTGAAATGGTGGTGGAAGTAATCGGTCATTTTAGTGATCAAATCCGTAACCGTTTCTGATTCCTCTTGCGCATCTCCATCTCCAGAATCAAGTAACTTATTTATCATTTCAATCAGAATTTTGTGCTCATCATCAAACCTTTGGACTCCGACACTAAATTTGTCGTCCCAGATAATCTTTTCCACAATGCGCTCCTGTATTTCAAAGCTGATGATGATGAAGTCTGTAGAATATTACATTTATATAATCAGTAATAGACGTCAATGGACCTTATGCATTAGGCCAAACCCGGCGTTTTCTTAGTGGAAACGACACCGTGTCCTTCATAACAGGGAATCAAATCATGTCTCTTATTCGTGTAATTTCCCTGACCTCCCTGGCCATGATTGCGTTTGCCGGGAATTCCCTGCTTTGCCGCATTGCACTCAAAGAGACCGGTATTGATGCAGCCAGTTTTACCAGTATTCGACTGGTATCGGGGGCACTCATGCTGTGGATACTCATACGGATGAGACAGGAAACTTACACTGGCCAGGGTAACTGGCTCTCAGCTACGGCCCTGTTTGTTTATGCGGCGGGATTTTCATTTGCCTACGTGAACTTGCCTGCCGCCACCGGAGCCCTGCTACTTTTCGGCGCAGTCCAGGCAACGATGATCGGTTTCGCCCTCTTTTCGGGAGAGCGTTTGGTCAAACTCCAAGGGGTCGGTCTGGTGCTGGCATTGGCGGGTCTGATTGGATTATTGCTCCCCGGTATTTCGGCACCGCCGGTAGGCGGTTCAATATTGATGCTGGGTGCCGGGACTGCCTGGGGTGTTTACTCGCTGCGTGGTCAGGGTACGGCTGACCCGATACGTGTCACTACCGGCAATTTCATCCGCACGATCCCCTTCACCCTGGCCTTGAGTGCCATCATGTTGAACCGGACCTCTTTTGACTCCACCGGAGTCTTCTACGCAATTGCTTCCGGTGCTGCTGCCTCTGGTATTGGCTATGCGATCTGGTACACCGCATTACCCGCACTCAAAGCTGCCAACGCCGCAACAGTACAGCTCAGTGTGCCGGTCATCGCGGCACTGGGCGGTGTCGTTCTTCTGGAGGAGCCGATGACATTGCGGCTGCTGTTGGCGTCTGCTGCAATTCTTGGTGGGGTTGCACTCGTGATCTCGCGAAAATGACATACCGACATCATCCTCTCTAAATGTGCTCTGGTCATAATCCGCGGCGCAGACACTTTTCACCACCACAGGCTTATTTTCTCCCCCAAAAAAGGTTTCGAAAAAGTCCAGATCATTACACTTGCGCTCGACCCGCGTTATGTTTGCAAAAAACACGCAACACGTCATACCTCATTCGGTCCTCGTCTCGTCGCAGGCAGGTACACTGCAACGCAGGTTTCCTCTATAAACAATCATCTTTAGACCAACCGGTTTGATACGCGGACAAGCAGAGGCACAAAATGAAAATACTGAAAAATTATGGTTTGATCCTGATTCCCGCCCTGGGAATAGCCACATCCAGCCTGGCCGAAGAACAAGCTGAGGTAACACCAGCACCGGTAAAATCTGCACCGGCAAAATCTGTGTGTGAAACCATGGATGGTTTTGGTGACTTTGATTTCTGGGTGGGCGATTGGAACGTCTATTCCAATAATGAGAAACGAACTCTCCAGGGCAGCAACTCCGTTTCAAAGCAACACAAGAACTGTCTGATTGTTGAAAACTGGACCAGCGCACGGGGCGGAACCGGTAGCAGCATGAACTACTTTGATCCGGTGACCGGCCAGTGGCGCCAGTTGTGGGTGGCCGGAGGTTATTCCATTGACTACACGGGCGGCTTGAGTAAAGACGGTGCAATGATCCTCAAGGGCAAGATCAACTACTACAAGAATGACACAACGCAGGCCTTTCGCGGCACCTGGACGGCGAATTCCGATGGCAGCGTCCGACAGTTGTTTGAAATACTCAGCCTGGAGACGAACGAGTGGACCGTGTGGTTTGATGGACTTTATGTAAGAAAATAAACCGGGGGAGCGCTTTTTAGAAGATGCTCCAGCCGGGGCTTGCGACTCTTACGACACCGTTTACCGCATTTGCTGAAAACATTTTTGCATTTTCACTGTCCTAAAAGATGTGTCGCGAGGATTTGGTTTATGGATCGTAGAGAGATGGTGTCACTCAAGCTACAGATGGGTATCAACCCATCGGTGGAACTTGCGCCGGATATTCTGCGGGCCATGTGGCAACAGTTAAAACGTGAACGCGTGAATACACGAACCACACGTTTGGTCATGGCCACGGCCAGGTCCCGTGACCACCAGCACAGCACCGTTCCCAAGCCCATCATTTAGTTGGTCCCGGACGGGTCAGTTCCCTTAAAGATATAAAAAAGACGGTTTTTTTTCACCAAAAGCCGTGTAAGCACTGGATTTTGTGCGCTTTTTCGAGTACCCTTGTACGCACCAGGATAGGGAGGGGAGGGAATCCAAGCATCTTGATCTGCATTGCTGCCGGCCGACACGGGGTCGTGCTTCTGGTTGCAATGTCTTTAAACGATTTCGCCACCCGCTGTACTCAGTGCGGTTGTAAATGCAGAAGCGGAGCCGACAAATGATCGCTGCTCACAGTGACGGGTTCTGACTGTAATTCTGCCGAATCGCAGTGAATTATGTACAGGGTCAGTAAGACAGACGCTTCGAAGAGGTGTCTGTCTTTTTTTCTGAACCAGACTCTTTTTTGGCTTACAATTTCTTATCACTCAGACAACTCCCGGAACAATGACAGACAAACCTGAATTATCCCTGGATATCACGGTAGACCCGAACGCGAACTTTAAGCCGCTATCGGACCACGTCGCCTTTGATCTTTGTTCGGCCTACTCCCTTTCTGAGGGCAGTCTTTTGCTCTACAACACGCGCACTGGCAATCGCACAAAGATTACGCCTGATGTTTACACCGCACTATGGAGTTGCCAGCAGTTCAAAACCCTTGACCAGCATGTCAAGCAGATTATTGTTGAGCACCCGGGTATGGAAGGGCAGCAAGCCGATGTCCGAATGGTATTGGAAACCATGCTTAACGACGGCATGCTGCTGTCTGGGAAAAGAGTCTGCGACTCACTCAGGCAACAAACCGACAAGCAAGACATTAAGAAAGATGATAGTTCGCCAGTAGTTGTAATTATTACCTGGGAACGGCCAGAGGCACTCGAGCGCCTGCTGACATCCGTAGCCACAAACTGCAACACCGGGAAAGTCCACCGGCTGTATGTGGTGGACGACTCACGCCAGCAGGAAAACATCGGCCTTAACCAAGCGGCAGTTGACCAGTTTGCATCCAAGGTTAACACCCAAGTGAAGTATTTTGGTCAGACCGAGCAACAATCCCTACTGGAGCAGCTCGCAAAGAAACTACCCGACCATGAAAGCGCACTGCGTTTTCTCGCCGACCAGTCCCAATGGCGGGATCACTGGACCAGTGGCCTGGCCCGCAATCTTGCCTTACTCCTGTCCTGTGGTCACCGCCTTGTGATGCTGGATGACGATACAATCTGTGATGTATACGAGCCTGATCAGCCAAAACCCAACATTACGTTTTCCACTGCTCAACGCGAGGCTGACTTTTTTGAGAACGAAAAGGGCTGGAAGCATCGGCACCAGCCAATCAATCCAGACGCCGTCGACCGCCACATGCAGTGCCTCGGTTTGCCGTTTTCCGTTGCACTGGGTGTCCTGGGTCAAAATAATCTGAAGCCAACCGGGCTCGAACACGCAAACGCGTTATTGCTCAACGATCTTAAGCAGGATTCATTGGTGCTGGTAACGGAGTGCGGTTCGTACGGTTGTCCCGGGATGGGTTCAAATACCTGGCTGCCGGATATGACACCAGATTCCATCAAGGCCATGCTGACATCCGAGCAGAAAACGCACAACGCCCTGACCAAGCGGGCTGTTTGGTGTGGCCGCAACCAACCACACTTTGGGCCCCGTACCAACATGTCACAGATTACCGGCTTCGACAATCGCCACATGTTGCCGCCTTATTTACCCATCCTGCGTGGCGAAGACCGGTTGTTTGGCATTATGCTGAATTTCATGTTCCCATCGGCCGTGACACTGGACTATCCCTGGGCCATCCCCCACCTGCCTCTGCCGGAGAGACATTGGACCGAAGAAGATCGGGATTTCACGCCGGGCGGGGCATTTCCACTATTATTCAACGAGCAGTTGCTGGAGCGAAAGTCATTCTGTGCCGCCGGCACCGACCAAGGACGTCTGACGGCGGTGGCGGCCTGGTACAGCGAACTGGCCACTGCCTCTGTAAGCTCCCTGACTTCAATGCACCGCGATGCCATGTTGCAGGAAATCTCGGAGCAACTCCAGCACTTGAGTTTCTTGCTGGCGGAGGCAGAGGCTGATTCTGCCCCAACCGAGTGGCAGGATTATCTGAAAACTGGCATTACCCAGCTGGAGTCTGGATTGGACCTGACCAGCCATGAAGATTTCTCACTCAAGGGACTGCCAACAACCCTGGAAGGGACTGAACTGGCTAACTTCTGGAAAGAAACATGGGCCGGCTTTGCAGCAGCCCTACATGCGTGGCCCGAAATTCGCGCTGCTGCGGCTGAACTGGACCCCTAACCCGCATATTTCACCAGCTGGTGAAATATGCGGGCTAAAAGCCTCCACTCAGGATCTTTGTCCCTCCAGTAAGAAACCACGCAACATTTTGTAATCGGCCGGCATTACCTCGCTTAATACCTGTAGTTCAGCGACACGTGCAAGCTCAGCAGGTAATGATATTGATTGCTTGAGTGCGGCTGAAAGCGTTTCCACGAATTTGGCCGGGTGGGCAGTACACAAAAACACACCCGTCTCGTCATCTGCCAGATTATCCTGCAACGCTTTCCAGGCCAGGGAGCTGTGTGGGTCGGCGAGGTAGCCGGTATCATTGAGGTCGCGAACCGCGGTGATGGTTTCAGCATCATCAATGGCAAAAGACGTCAGCAGGGTCTCTAACTCCAAACCATGGCGTTCACCCAGTTCCAACACCCGGGGAAAATTGTTCGGCAAGGATATATCCATCGCATTGGTCAAAGTCGCCACCGTTGGTCGTGGCTCCCATTTTCCGGAGCGCAGAAATCTTGGCACGGTATCGTTTCGATTGGTGGCGGCGATCATACGTTTTGCCGGCAGTCCCATGGCAAAAGCCAGCAGACCGGCGGTGATATTGCCAAAATTTCCGCTGGGAACGCTGAATACCGGTTCCACCCCACGCGGTAACCTGGCGACCGCTTCAAAGTAATAACAAACTTGCGCCAGCAGGCGGGCTACATTGATCGAGTTGGCCGAGTTCAACCCCAGTGTTGAAACCAATTCTGAATCATCAAACGATTGCTTGACCAATTGTTGGCAGGCATCAAAATCATCGTCAATGGCAATGGTACGAATATTGCCCCCCAGGGTGCAAAACAGTTTTTCCTGCAAAGGTGTGATTTTGCCGCTTGGATACAGGATGACGACATCAATAGTCGGCTGACCATAGAAAGCATGCGCTACGGCAGCGCCTGTATCGCCGGATGTTGCTGTCAGTATGGTGGTGCGTTGTGCGGCATTGAACGCGGCCAGGCACTGCGCCATAAAACGCGCACCAAAATCTTTAAACGCCAGCGACGGGCCGTAAAAAAGCTCAAGCGCGTACACCCTTGCAGAAACACGTTTGAGTGTAAGTGGAAAGTTAAACGCCCTTTCAACACAGCCCTCGAGGGTGTCCACAGCCATGGATTCGCCTACCAGGTGTTGCAGGATGATCGTGCTGCGGCGCACGAAATCCATCTCCAACAAACCCTGTACATCCTTTAGGGTCTCGAGACGTTCCGGAAACAACAGACCTTGACCCTTTCCGAGCCCTGTAACCACCGCCTGCGGAAAACTCATGCCTTGCTCTGGGTGGGCTATGTTGATGAACTGCACCATCTTTTACTTCCTGGGGGCCTACACGCCCGGGTCAAACCTCCCTGGCGCCGGCAAGATCAATCCTGCAAACGTGCACAAAGCCGTTGTCACTTTTTATATAGTGTTGCTGTAACCAATCCACCATTTTTTGTACGACCTGCCCGTCGTCCGCAAGACAAAATATAGTCGGGCCGGAGCCTGAAATTCCAGTAGCCAGCGCCCCCATGCCCGCCAAGGCCACCCTGGCCGCTTCAAAACCCGGCAACAGTGACGCACGGTAGGGTTCGGCCAGTAAATCAACCATACAGGCAGCAGCAGCTCTGGCCTCGCCCTGGTGTAGCTCATGAACAAACAGCGCCAAGTTTGCGGCGTGTGCAATCGCCGTTTTACGGTCATAATTTGATGGCAGAACCCCACGTGCTTCGCGGGTGTCCAACCGCGTGCCCGGCCACGCTACTACACACTGCCAATGGCCTGGCCACGGCAAGGCATACTGGCTTGCACGATCCGGTGGGCACAAACGTAACCCACCGAGCAAGCATGGGGCGATGTTGTCCAGCACCACCTCGCCGTTGATGCTACCCTCCATCTCAGCCATCAACTGCAATAATGCCGGGCGATTCAATGGCCGGCCAAAATACTGGTTGAGCGCCACCAGCACCGCTACGATAGAGCTGGCGCTGGAACCCAGCCCACTGCCCACCGGCAGGCATTTTTCCAGCAAAATATTCAGTGGCCGGACAGTGGCTCCCTCAGCGACTGCCGCCCGATCAAAGCGCCGGCAGGAACCAATAACAATATTCTGCTCCTGATCTTGTGGCAACGCATGGGCAAATGGACCTTCGATACGCAGATTCCAGTCATCCGGCCGGCCGGGCAAGACGCTGACACAATCACCCAACAGGCTACCATCCACTGGCGCCAGAGCCAGTCCGATGGCATCAAAGCCTACCGAAAGATTGCCACATGATGCAGGTGCGTAAACCGTAAGCGTTTTGTCGCTCGAGGGCATCATGCTCACAGGTCCAGCGGTCTCCAGGCCGTGCGCAGAAGGTCACCAAAAACACCAGCTGCGGTCACTTCGGCACCGGCGCCATAACCCCTCAACACCAGCGGGATAGGCTGGTAATAACGGGTATGCAATACCAGGGCGTTCTCGCCATCACGGATCGAGCCCAGGGGTTGGTCCCTGGGTACAGTATCGACTGAAACCCTGCAAACGCCATCTTCAATCTGACCCACGTAGCGCAAAACACCGGCGTCAACACGAGCTTGTTCAACCCGCGCCGCAAAGCCCTCATCCAGTTCTTGCAAACGCGAAACCAGTTCTGCGCTATCGGCATCAGCCGCAAAACCATTTTCAATCACGCCTTCAACTTCGATGTCATCAAGCTCCAGCTCAAGTCCGACCTCACGTGCAACAATCAGCAGTTTTCGTGCCACGTCCATACCGGAGAGGTCATCCCTGGGATCCGGCTCGGTGAATCCCAGTTGCATGGCCTTTTCCACGGCAGCAGAAAACGCCACCCCGTCTTCCAGCATGCCAAAAATCATGGACAGTGAGCCTGACAATATGCCCCCGAACTTGTGTAGTACATCACCGGAGCGGATCAGGGACTGGAGTGTATCGATGACTGGCAACCCAGCACCCACATTGGTTTCATACATGAATTTGCGAAAATGCCGCGTCGCGGTGTCACGCATTTCGCGGTAGTAGTCCATGTCAGCCGTGTTGGCCTTCTTGTTGGCGGTCACGACATTGAACCCATTGGCCAGGAAACGTGTGTACTCACCGGCAAGGCCTTCATCCGTTGTGCAATCAATGATGGTCGGATTTAACAACCCCAACTGTTTACGGATATCAATAATGTCGTCTACGGTCCAGGCACGGCCCTGCTCTTCGAGATCTTGCTGCCAGCTGGCAAGCTTGATTGTATCGTGCCCAAGCAACAGTTTGCGGCTATTTGCAATGGCACGTACATGCAAAGCCCGATTGTCAGCAGACAGTGTACCCCCCTGGTTCTGAAACTGTTCCAACAAGACCGAACCCACGTTGCCACAACCCAACAGAATGACATCCATATGGCTGGTATGGCCAAACAACGAAGTGTGACAGGCACGTACCGCAGCGTGGGCATCCTGCTGCTCAACCACCACGGCAATGGCACACTCGGTGGAGCCTTGCGCGACCACCTCAACATTAACCCCGGCGGCAGATATGGCACTCAGGAAGCGTGCGGCGATACCGCGGTAATGCCGCATACCGTCACCCACCAGAGTAATTACCGAGCGCCGATCCATTAAGGTGATACCACTTATCAGGCCATGCAGAAGCTCAAAATGAAAAGTCTCGGTCAATGCCTCGGAGGCTCTTTTTGCCTCGCTACTACGCACACACAAGGTAATGCTGTATTCCGACGAGGACTGAACAATCAGCAGCACCGATATGGACTGGCTGGCCAGCGCCTCCATCACCCGTCGGGCGACACCGACACGTCCGCGCATACCGCCACCCTGTAGCGTAATACTGGCGACATCGTCCAGGTGTGAGATCCCCCTGACCACGGTTGGTTTTTCGGTGTCTGCATGAATCAGGGTGCCGGCGAGGTCCGGGTGGTATGTATTTCTTATCTCGCAGGGAATGGCAGCACTCATCAACGGCGTGAGTGCCTTGGCGCTGATGACCTTGGCTCCGAAATAAGACAATTCCATGGCCTCTTCGTAGCTGGCCTCCTGCAGACACTTCGCACTGGCAACAATGGCCGGATCCGCGGTAAAGAAGCCGTCGACATCTTTCCAGATCTGGCAACTGCGTGCATTGAGGGCTGCAGCCACGCTGGCTGCCGAATAATCCGAACCATTCCTGCCCAGAAGTTGCGGTCGACCCAGGTCATTGCAACCATAAAACCCGGGTAAAACCAGAATGCGATTATCATCACCGGTTACCTGACGCAACAGGGGTGCCGCTGCCTCAACGTCTACCAGGCTGTCGAGATAACTGTCATTGGCCAGCGGTAAAACACCGGTATCTGACCAACGCGCAGACTGTCCTTGTCCCTGTAACAGGTCGCACATCAAACGACTGCTGAAACCTTCGCCTGTTGACAGGATCTCGGCCCGCACTTCCGGCGGGCACTGTTCCAGCAGTGCTGTGCCTTCAAGACGGATTACGAGCCGCTGTTGCTGCTCACCCAAAAATGCCCTGGCAAGGGGGCATGCCAGATCTGCCTCCTCCAGTTGCTTCAGGATTGACAGCTCCTTGTTGCTGATTTCATCGATGACTGCCTTGAAGTCACCCCCTTCAACCGCCGCCTTTATTGCACCTTCCAGCAGATCAGTGACACCATAAATGGCTGACAGCACAACGACCACTTTTTCGCTGCTCGCTGCATTACCGATGATATCGGCGCCTGCGAGGAATCCTTCCACGGTTGCCAGTGAGGACCCTCCAAATTTCTGCACCAACATCAGTACGCTTCCTGGTGGACCGATCGAACCGCACGGCCGGATGGATCATCCAACTCCTGCAGGCTGCTGTCCCACAAAACGGCCTCCGGTGTACTGCAAGCCACTGAAGGACCACCCGGCACACACTCGGCCGCACTCGGCGATGGGAAATGGTGGTCAAACATGGTTCGAAACAGGTAGGCCTCCTGGGTTGCGGGGGTATTGAAAGGGAACCGCTTTGCTGCCTGTGTCATTTGTTTTGCACTGACCCGGGTTTTTGCGTGGTCGCGAATGCCATCGATCCAGCTGTAGCCCACACCATCGGAAAACTGCTCTTTTTGCCGCCACACAATTTCTTCCGGTAACAGGTCGGAAAAGGCCTCGCGCAATATCTGCTTTTCCATTTTGCCCGCGGTAATCATTTTGTCTTTCGGATTGATCGACATGGCCACATCCAGGAATTCACGGTCGAGGAACGGCACACGGGCCTCCACACCCCAGGCGGCCATGGATTTGTTGGCACGCAAACAGTCATAGCTGTGCAGGCGGGATAGCTTTCGCACGGTTTCTTCGTGGAAAGCTTGCGCATTCGGCGCCTTATGAAAGTAAAGGTAACCACCGAAAACCTCGTCGGCGCCCTCACCTGAAAGCACCATTTTGATACCCATGGCGTGGATTTTTCGTGCCAATAAATACATGGGTGTGGCCGCGCGGATCGTGGTTACGTCGTAAGTTTCAAGGTGGTAGATAACCTCATCCATGGCATCAAGGCCCTCCTGCAAGGTAAACACAAAACCGTGGTGTACCGTGCCAATGTGCCCGGCAACTTTCTCCGCGGCCGCCAGATCAGGCGAGCCCTCCAGCCCGATAGCAAACGAATGCAGCCGTGGCCACCACGCCGGACTGCGTTCCCTGTCCTCAACCCGCATACCGGCGTGTTTTTGCGTAAGGGCAGCGATGATGGACGAGTCCAGTCCACCGGAGAGCAACACGCCGTAAGGCACGTCGGTCATCAAGTGACTGATTACCGAATTCTCCAGTGCCTTGCTCACTTGCTGCACATCGGTGGAAGCGTTTTCCACCGCCGGATAATCTTGCCAGGGCCGAGCGTAATACGCCTTTGGCTGGTCGTCACCCTTCATCCAGTAATGCCCGGGAGGAAACTCTGAGACCACGTTGCAGACATCCAACAGGGCTTTCATTTCCGAAGCCACGTACAACTGGTGTTGGTCATCAAAGCCGTAATACAGGGGGATAATCCCGATGGGATCGCGTGCGATCAGGTAGCGGCCGTCGGCTTCATCATATAAAACAAAAGCAAACATACCCTGTAGCTGGTTCAGAAAATCACTGCCGTACTCACGGTACAACGGCAGGATCACTTCGCAATCTGACTCGGTACTGAACTCATATGACCGCGTGAGTGTTTCACGCAGCGCACGGTGATTGTAGATTTCACCATTGACCGCCAATGACTGCTGACCATCGGGTGACAGCAAAGGCTGCGCACCGGTGTTGACATCCACAATGGCCAGACGCTCGTGTGCCAGGACAGCACCATCACAAATGTGTATGCCGCTCCAGTCCGGCCCGCGATGACGCAGCAGACGTGATTGGCGCAAAGCCATCTGCCGTACCGCTTGTAAATCTGTGCAAATATCCAGCACAACAAATATAGAACACATGTTTTTTCCCGAAACCACTCAGCCAAGATGCATGCTTGCATGATACTTGCAGTGGATAGAGCATGGAACCACCTTGCGAGCATTTTGCTTACAACACCAGCACGGGCCGAATTGGTCACTGCGTCAAATGAACAATGAAGATCGATATAATTGCAGCCAACTATTTGATGGATGACCATACGATCATGGCAGGTGTTGTAATTCGAAACTTCGAGGACCTGATACGATGCTGGGCTCCTGAGGTGGAGAATTTTTATTTCGTACAGGTTGGGGCCAACAATCCACGCTGCGGCGATCCGCTATACAGGTTTGTCAGGGATATGAACTGGGGTGGCATACTGATCGAGCCGCAGAAATGGGTATTCGAAGAGCAATTGCTGCCCGCCTACCTCGATTGCACCGGACTGTTTTTTGAAAACGTCGCCATCGCCGAAGAGGACGGCGCAGGCGAACTGTTCAAACTTGCTATCAGCCGACAACGCTGGGCGACGGGCATTGCCTCCCTGAGCATGGGCCATATAACCGCCCACATCGAACGCGGATTTGTTGAGCAAAATATAGGCAATAGGCGTGCTGACCTTCCGGAATCCAAGGAAGACTACGTCGATGTGGAGCAAATTCGGACCATGCGCTTCGACTCGTTGCTGGACAAGTACCATCCCGCAAAGATCGACCTGTTGCAGATCGATGCCGAGGGCCACGACTACCGACTGTTGCAGCTCTTTGACTTCGATCGTTACCGGCCGGGAATCGTACAATGGGAGTCACTTCACATGTCTCCCGATGAGCGTACAAACGCCCTTGATCATATGTGTGGTCTGGATTACCTCTGTTTTAAATCGAGCATCAACGTCGTATCCGTTCAGCAGTTCGTAGTTGACCGCCTTGGCCTGGGATTTGCAGATGCTCCGCTACGACGGCCGCCACTGACGCTTAAATGAGCAGCAAGGTGATTGGTTCAATGTAGTCTTCTCTCAGCATTCTGTGGTGCGCCTAATTAATGATGTTTCCACGTCTCATATAGTTGACAAGCTCGTGGGCAACGATTACGTGCCCTTCATATGACCAATGCGTATTGTTAGGCAGATACAGGTCAACTTTTCCGTTTCCTACATGCTCGGTGAGCAGTATATCCAAACGCAAGTAATTCAGATGCTCTGACACCAGGCGTGAGAGGTTGTTTGGGGGTAGCTCTTTATCTGTAATAAACGGTTTATAAATCGTGGATTTATCAGGGGCAACCATGAATATGAAGCTGCTCTTGCCATTTTTTTGCACTATATTTTGCATACTCAGGATGCTGCACTTCATGGTATTCCAGTCGCGCTCCGACCAGGACGACTTCACATAATCGTCTTTCAGGAAAAGTACATGCCCGGACTTTTTGTTGCTGAACAGATCGTCTCGAGACAAACGCGCCTTCACCACACGATTGGTAAATCTGTGATTGGTTAGTTTTGCAAATAGATATTTGCTCGTATATGAGAAATCGAATATTCCCGGGCTTGTGTTTCGATTGAAGGGTGCGGGCCTGGCAGACTCTGCTGCCTGGTTCGACAGAGTGCCTTTCGGGTCTAGCTTGTGAAATTCCTCCGGACAAACAGAACTCTGTCCCAGCCTGCTCCGCATACTTCTTTCTCCAGTCTGGTAGATGATGGCAATTGGAGGTTCTTCCTGCTCCGCGAGATCCTGGAGAAGACCGAGTACCGATTGGTCATCAATATGAAACACGCCGACTTTAAGTCCGGTTTCACTGGCAAGCGTGTTGGTAAAATTCCCTCCTTCCATAGTTCGGTTTGGTGAGGCGTGGACTGAAAACGAATCCCCAATGATAACGATGTCATATCGCTGTCCCGAATTGCCTTTTTCACTAAGCGGTGGATCATATTCGTATTGCCTGCCGTTCCATCCAAAATCGTTCTCTGAATAAAAACCAAGCCTTGTTAAATCCCCGTCGATGGGTTGTAACCCCAATCCAGTAAGTATTGAGGGTATTGCAACTGCTACTGTGACAATAAGTAAAATGACCGTATAGGTTTTATATGAAAGACTTGAGTATTTCATTAGAAGTTAAAATACAGAAATTCGCTGATATTAGACATGGACATCAAAGCGTAAATAAGACAGAACAATGTAATGACTAAATTTGGTACGGTTGGTGTCCACTCGAGCCAGCCCCACTTCATCGGCTTAATTTCACCCGTGTAAGTTTCATAAGCTGGTCTGTAACGACCCATTATCTGTTGAATATTGGGACACAACACACTGATCACCATGAGCGCAAGAATCCAGACGATGGACCACACAGATATATTCAGTTGAAAAAAACTGCTAAAAACAACGCCCTGATCCTCAAGCCAGGAACCAAGTGGGCCCAGGACAGCCAGCAACCGCTGATCAAGTGAAATACCCTGTAGTCCAACCATCCCTTGCCACATGTTCACAGTACCCTCCAAAGTCGTGGCACGAAACGGCACCCAGGCGAATACAACTGCTACGAACGTGAAAGCCCATGCCAGTAATCTGGTCAGTGGCCGGCCTACACCTGGAGCTATCGAACGCCAACCGTGATTGACCATCAGATAAAGCCCATGCAACCCACCCCAAATAACAAAATTCCAGCCAGCGCCATGCCATAAGCCACCCAAAAGCATGGTGATCAACAAGTTTGCCTGCCTGCGTGAGGACCCCTTGCGGCTACCTCCCATCGGTATATACAAATAGTCCCTTAAAAAACGGGAAAGAGTGATGTGCCAGCGGTGCCAGAAGTCGATGATATTGGTTGATTTATAAGGTGAGTTAAAGTTGAGTGGCAATCTGACACCAAACATCCGTGCAATGCCGATAGCCATATCAGAGTAGCCCGAAAAGTCAAAATAAAGCTGGAACGTATACGACAATGCACCCACCCAGGATTCGAAGAGATTAAGCGTATAACCACTATCTGCAGCAGCAAAAACTGATGTTGCATACACACCAATACCGTCTGCAAGCACAACCTTCTTGAACAAGCCCAGGGAAAAGATGGTGATTCCAACTGCCAAATGCTGGGGCTTAATTTTGCCCAGAGCGCTCTTTGCATATTGGGGTAGCATTTCTTTGTGATGAACGATCGGCCCGGCAATGAGTTGTGGGAAAAAAGTGACGAACAGGCAGTAGTGAAGAAAATTACGTTCCTCTGTTTCGCCTTTATAGGTATCCACCAGATAGGTGATTTGCTGAAACGTAAAAAAAGAAATGGCAAGTGGAAGAATGATGGATTCCAAATTGAAATCGACACCTGCAATCAAGTTCAGGTTATCAACAAAAAAATTTGCATATTTGAAGTATCCCAACAAGCCGAGGTTGGCTGTTACACCAAAGAACAGGAGCCACTTTTTCTTCAGTGATATAAATTCACCGGATAGTGAGTTGCCAAGCGCGTAATTAAAGAGAACCGAGCCTATGAGTAAGCCAACGTAAGCCGCATTCCACCAACCATAAAAAAACAAAGAAGCCGTCACCAGCCAGCTAACCGCAATCCGGTGGTGACCACGACTGCCGATCGCGAAAAAAACCAATATTGTCAGCGGCAAGAAAAGAAAAATGAACACGTAAGAATTAAATAGCATTTTTTGTGTTATTCAGGATTCCAATAAACATAATTTAGTTTACTGTTTTTTAGCTCTTTGATTTCAACCTGGTGTGCAATTTCGCTATTATCCGGAAGGATTCATGTGTTTACGGACTTTTCAAAAAGCGACGATTTCCGGCGATTCTGCTTTGACTCACCAATTGCGCCAAGCGACTTGATGGGCCATGCCCAACTCCCCTAGAATGTCTCAATTATGTACCGACAAGTACGGGCAATCGCGCAGGAAGTCCGAGACCGGTTACTGGGCCTCAAAGATCTCCACGACATGCGGGTTTACGCCAGGCTTTACGAACGACACGCGCGTCGAACGCCCAGCGATCAGGCTCCGGGAAGAGGTCCCTTCGAACTCGTGGGTGAGATTGAGCTAGGGCTACTGTTGCAGGAAGGCCTGACGTCCAAGCATACGCTGCTGGATTTCGGATGCGGCACCGGTCGGCTCGCCGTCCACGTAGTGCCACATCTGACGGGCGGGCACTATATCGGCACCGACATTTCCCAGACTATGCTCAATCGGGCGAGAGATATCCTACACGATCAGGTTCCGTCGCCGCCGTGCCGAATATCACTCACACGACAGCCGAGGCACATCTTTCCTTGCGACGACAACAGCGTGGACATGACTTGCGCCTTCTCCGTCTTCACCCATATCGAGCATGAGGATGCCTACTGGCACCTGAAGGATGCGTTGCGGATCACACGTCCGGGAGGGAAGTTCATCTTCTCGTGCCTGCCGGTCGATCTCGATGCCAGCAAGCTAATATTCCTCAGATCGGCCGAGCGGAACGTTCGCGCCCGGTGGTATCGGCTGCGCGACGTGGTGACGTCCCGGGAACTTATGGAACGAATTGCGGGCTACGCCGGGTGGAAAGTGGTGCGCTGGTATCAGGGGGATGAAACGAACATTCTGAGCCCCTACAGCGACAAGAAGTACAGCCTCGGTCAATCCTCGTGCGTACTGGAGAAGCCCTAGCCGACATATTCCATCATTCGGTATAGAACCTCACATCATCTATGTTGCTTTCACCAAGAAGAGCCCCTATTGTTCTAATTCTTCGCGATGGACAACACTGGGGAATACAAATCAATGGCCAAAAAAGACAGCTACCCAAAAGCATTGAAACACGGTGAAATCAGAAAAATATTCGAAAATATTTTCTTTGTAACCGGAACGACGGCAATGAAAGCTCCGGCACCGATGAAATTCAGTCGCAATATGACCATCATCAGGGAAGGTGAAGACCTGGTACTGGTGAACTCGGTCCGTCTGGGTGAGGCTGGATTGGCGCAATTGGAAACCCTGGGCAAGATCAGGCACGTTGTCCGCCTTGCGGGTTTTCATGGCATGGACGACCCCTTCTATAAAAACCGCTACAAGGCCAAAGTGTGGTCGGTAAATGCATCTTATACGACCGGCTTCGATGACCCCCCCAAGCCGCAGGATATCTATTTTGACGCCGATGTCATCATTGATGACTCAACGCCTCTTCCGCTGGCAAACAGCACCTTGTACGAGTTCAAAACGAGCACGCCGGGTGAGGCATTACTGCATTTACAAGCTAACAATGGAGTTGTTATTTCGGGTGATTGCCTGCAAAACTGGTCTGAGGCAGACAAGTATTTCAGTTGGTTTTCGAAGATCATGATGAAAAAAAAGGGCTTTATAAAACCACACAATATTGGACCCGGATGGCTAAAAATAGCCGCCCCCGAATACCAGGAGATTGTAAACATTCTCGAGCTGGATTTTGAGCACGTGTTACCTGCCCACGGCAAACCTGTTATCGGTGGAGCCAAAGAATCTTACAGACCGGTTATTAACGAAAAACTGGTGTGAGAACGGCCCCTAGCGATCTTTTGGCTTGTAAGTCTCTGCTTCCTGTCTGCTGAGTTGCTCAACACGCAGTGTCCAGTTTGCAAAGCTTGAGCTCACGTTAAAACGGAAGCGTCCGCTTTCAGTAAACATTCGTACGCCATCGCTGACCCACTTGGTTTTTGCGGCCTTACCCAGATACTCACCACTACGTGCATCAACCAGATCCACCTGCAATCCCAGCGACTCGGGGAATTCACTGGTAACTATCCAATCCAGTATCCAGGGGGCGGCCACCTCAAACTCGGCGGTTGTGGTATTGCCGCTGCCTTTGAATTCCACCACCCGCTCCTTGCTGTACGCATTAACGACAAAACAGCACAGGAACAGGATTACCAGTTTTCGAAGTAAATTCTTATTCATAAATTCTCGCACTGTGATTGTTACTCCCTAGGGGGCGTTCTCACACGCCAGACTGTGCTGCCGGAGTCTATTTTTTTGTCCAGCAAGGCAGAATAAGCGTGGTTTGGTTACTCCATACAAGCGAATGATAACGCCGCTGGGCGGAAAAATAGGCCCGGCCCTTCGGGTTGCACCTGAAAAAACGCCATACTGTGTTGTTCGTCGTTCATTTGGATTTACCAAACCTCTCTCCTCACGCCTTGCCTGGCGTATTTTCAGGTGCAACAGCGCAACCTGACGTGTGAGAACGCCCCCTAGCGCCTCACCAACGCCCACCATCGAGCGATATTCAACAGGCTGGCGAGCGACGCCGACAGGTAAGTCAGGGCCGCCGCCTTCAGCAATCGCCGGGCGTGCGGCAGGTCTGCCGGTTTGAGAATACCGTCTTGCCTGAGCAGCGGCAAGGCACGCGCGAAACTGGCGTCCAATTCAGTTGGCAAGGTTATCAGGTGGACCAGGGCGGTCGTGCCCAGGCTTAACAATCCACCCAGAATCATCAACACACTCACTGACGGCGCACGTGTCAACGCACCGATCAAGGGTGCAGCCATCAGAATCCCCGCACCCAGCCGCTCCAGAGGCCGGGTCAACATGACCAGCCGCGTACGGATTTTCAAAGGTGCATATCCGTTGGCGTCCTGTAACGCGTGTCCTACCTCATGCGCCGCCACGGTGACCGCAGTCAACGAGTGCCCGTTGAATTTTTCCGGTGTGAGACGAACAACTTTCTCCAGCGGGTCGTAATGGTCTCCCTGGGCTGACTCTTCGACCCTTACACTTTGCAGCTTGCCTTTGTCGAGTAAATGTCTCGCCAATTCACCGCCGGTCCCCACATAACGATCCCCGGGAGAGCTGTAACGCGACATGACCCTTCGCACCCACAGACCCGGGCCAAAGATCAGGGCGACAAGAATCAGAACAGGGAGGAGTAGGTGCATGAATTTGTCACACTCATTGATTTGTCATCCCGACGATTAACGGTCCAAACACCAAGTCCTGACCACTCTGATTTCCTTGCTTACACAACAAGTGCTTTAGAAAACTGATGTTGTCAGGAGACCTGACCTACTTTAGCAGATCGTTTGCGCTAGCCCGCACATTCATCTTGACACTTGTATGTAAATAAATTTGCATTTATGCTTAAATGAAAATATATTTGCATTTGTGTGCGGATTTTGAAAAGGGAACAGAGACGAGATACTCACCCAATGCGGGGTTTTCGTCTCAATTGGTCGCGTCCACTCCCCGCTTGGCCCCAAATTGCCATTGGGTCACCAACAAATCCCTCATTATGGCAATCATGGTTGCAAAACCCGGAAATTATTACCCGAGGTTAATTTATGTTTCTGATTAAGTTGTCCACCAAAAACCCGGCGTCTTTGCTTGCAGTGGCGGTGTTGGTCCTGGTCCTTGGTGTGGTCGCGATAATAGCGCTGCCCATCCAGATGTTGCCGGACATGGAATACGCCGAGATCAACGTCAACACGTCATGGCGATCGGCCGCGCCGCAGGAAGTCGAAGCAAGCATTGTCAAACCACAGGAAGAGGCCCTGCGCGGTATTCCCGGCATGCTGGAGATGTCCAGTAGCGTTTCAGCCGGTAATGGCAATGTGCACATGACCTTCGATGTTGGCGCCGATCTTCAACAGGCCATGCTCGATGTACTCAGTGCGCTTAACAACACACCGGATCTGCCGGTTGACGCAGGTGAACCCCAGATCCAGGTTGGGGGTTGGGAGTCACCGGTCGCAACCTTGCTGGTGCACCCCCGTGTACCCGTCCCCGGGACGGATGTCACCCGATTCCAGCGGGTCATTGACGATGAAGTAGAACCACGTTTGTTGCAAATTGATGGAGTGCAACGGGTCAATCTTAGGAGTGAACGCGACAAGATGGTGTTAATTACCTTTGATCCATACCGAACAGCGGCCCTGGGCATTCAGGTGTCTGACATCACCGATACCGTGACCCGGGCAGTCAACAGCACGGGTGGTCTGGCCAGTGTAGGGCGGCGTCAATACACGGTCAGGTTTTTGGGTGGTTTTGATCTTGACCAGCTCAAGGAGTTGATCGTCGCACGGCGTGGTAACCAGCCGGTCTACCTGCACGACATTGCCGAAGTGGAAACGGTACTCTATCCCCGCAACGGCTTCATGTACCGCACCGGTTATCCTGCCTACTATATCGCGCTGCAAGGTAAGTACGGGGCAAATACAGTCTCCATCCTCGATGATGTCAACCGGGTCATCGACGAGCTCAATGCGGGCCCGCTGGCGGAGCAGGACCTGAAGATGGTCCTCAGCTTTGATGCATCGGTCCACATTCGGCGGGCCATCGCACTGGTCAATGGAAATCTCCTTCTGGGTGTGGCCCTGGCGCTGGGCATGTTGTGGTTTTTCCTGCGGGGCTGGAAGGCAACATTGTTGATTGCCCTGACCATTCCTTTTTCCTTGTTTTCGGCCTTTATCGCGTTGAATCTGCTGGGACGCAGCCTGAACATTGTCTCGCTTGCGGGCCTGGCGTTCGCGGTCGGTCTGGTCCTCGATGCTGCCATCATCGTACAGGAAAATATTGTGCGTTTACGCCAGGAGGGGCTGTCGCGAAAAAAGGCCGTCCGCAAGGGTCCATCCCAGGTTGTCGGCGCCTTGTTTGCTTCCACCGTTACCAGTATTGCAATTTTTCTGCCCATCCTTTTCATGCAGGGCATTGAAGGCCAGTTGTTCGCAGACCTGGCTTTAACACTGGCGGTCGCAGTAGCGGTCTCAACCCTGGCAGCCATGACCATCTTGCCGGTAGCCAGCAATTATTTTCTCAAGGGTGAGCCGATTACCGATCCGCTGAGCCGCACCTGGGACAGGGTGACCCATAAGGTCATAAGCTGGACCGGCACACCCAAACTGCGTGCCCTGTGGATTATTTCACTGCTGACGATTCCACCCCTGTTGAGCTACGTCCTGGCACCCAAGCTGGATTTCCTGCCACAGGCTGACTCGGATGGGGTCCAGGTGTTTTTCACAATGCCCGAGGGAATCCCCCTGAGCACCATCGAGCGCGAATTGATGGCCGAGGTGATTGCTCGACTGAAACCACATGTTGATGGCGAGGCGAGCCCCGGTATCCACGGTTATAACCTGTATTCATACGGATCTACATCATCCGGGCTCTACATCTACCCGAGTGACCCCAGGGAAGCTCCCGAGCTGATGCGTGTGCTGCGTGAAGAACTTCTTGTAGGACTGGCGGGAACCGAGGCCTTTGTGTCCCGGGCGTCGTTGTTGAATATAGGCATTTCGGGTGGTCGTAATATAGATATCGACATCCAGGGCCCCGAACTTGGACCCCTGATGGCGGCGGCACGATTGGGTCAGGAGGCCATCCAGGAAAAACTGGATGATTGGTCGGTGCGCGCGCTTCCGGGTGTGACGCTTTCCAAGCCCGAACTACAACTTCAACCGGACGACCTCCGCATTACCCAGGCCGGACTCGACCGTTCGCTGGTCGCTGACGCGATTCGTTCCTTTACCGGTGGTCTGTATGCAGGCCGTTACTTTGACGGTAACGAGGGTTACGACGTTATCGTCTGGGGTGGCGGTTGGGAGACCCCTGAAGACCTCGCCGCGTTGCCGATCGCGACACCCGCGGCCAATATCCAGGTGGTGGGCGAGCTGGCCAATCCAAGTCGTACCGTCGGGCCCGCCCGTCTGCGCCGCGTTAATGGCCAGCGCACAATCACCTTGCAGGTGGTACCACCAGCCGAGGTGACAATGGAGGAAGCACTGGAAACCCTGAGAACCCGGATTGATCCGGTGATCAGCGGTGTGTTACCGGCAGAGGCCGGTATTTTCTACCGTGGCACTGCCGACAGGTTGGCTGGTGCGGTAACCGAAATGGCGCAAAATTTTGTACTCGCGGTACTGATTTTACTGCTGATCATGGCCGCCATGTTTCGATCAGTAAAAGACAGCCTGTTGGTCCTGCTGGTGATGCCTCTGGCTGTCGTGGGCGGAGTGATCAGCCTGCAGATTCTCAACCTGTTCACCTACCAGGCGCTGGAATTGCTGACCATGATCGGCTTTATTATTATGCTTGGCCTGGTGGTCAATAACGCCATCCTGTTGGTGCACCAGACACGCGCCGCCGAGCGCGAGGGTCTCGACCGCTGTGCCGCAGTCACCCAGGCGATCCGCATTCGTACACGACCCATTTTCATGAGCACCTTGACGTCGATCTTCGGCATGCTGCCATTGATGCTGATTCCCGGTATTGGCAGCGAGATCTACCGGGGTCTGGCAACTGTCATTGTCGGTGGTATGAGCGTCAGCGCAGTGTTCACGCTGGTGCTGTTGCCAAGCATGCTCAGGTTGGGCGAAGGTCGAACTACGTCCCGGGTCAAGCAACACGGCATCAATTTAGCACATCAAACGAGGTTACAGCCATGAGCTTTAAGTCAGATTTTCTTCGCCTGGTTATTGTCACAATAACCGGCGCTGGCCTGGTCGCGGTGGCCGGATTGAACTGGGCTCAGAGTGCGAACTCTGACCCCGCTATCTCAGTTACTGTCTCGGAGGTGCTGACCGAAAATCTAAGCCCCGGCATACCAGCAGCCGGCACGGTTTACAGTCGAAACGCGGCCCAGATTACGGCTGGGCTTGATGCCCGTCTGGAATGGGTCGCAGAGCCGGGCAATTACATCGAAGCCGGCCAGCCTGTTGCAAGATTCGATTGCGAAATACTCGAGCTGCAACGTGAGGAACAAATTGCCCAGCGCGAGCGTGAGCGCCTGAGATATGACTCACTGGTACGTGAAATTGCACGTATTGAAAAAGCCCGTATGGCAACATCCGAACTGCAACTGGAACGGGTGAAAACCAACCGCGACCTGGCGCATGGGGAAATGGGAATCGTGGCGGTGCGTATTCGCCAAAACGAAAGCCGGTTGCGACGTTGTGTCGAGTTAGCTCCTTTCTCCGGTGTTGTGACCGTGCAATTGCGTCGCGGTGGTGAAGATGTGGCCCGTGGCACCGTACTGGCCAATATGACCGACACGCGCCACCTGGAAGTCCGGGCCTCAGTGCCTATTCGGCACTTACCGCGTATGCGTAGTGGTGTGATGGCGGATGTGCGGCTGAATCAGATCCGTTTTGAGGGAATGATTCGAACCGTGGTGCCCGCGGCGGACACCGCATCACAAACCTTCGAGGTTCGGATCGAACTGCCCGGTCACGCACCGAATCAGCTTGCTGCCGGTCAACTGGTCAGCGTGACCCTGCCACTGGCTGCCAACGCATCATTGACGGTGCCACGTGACTCAATTGTATTGCGTACCGATGGTGCATTTGTGATGCGAATAGACCATGAAAATAAGGCCCAGTCGGTGGCGGTCGAAGTGGCCGAAGCCAGCGGCGAGAAGGTGTCGGTCCGTGGTGACTTGCAGGCGGGTGATCGTATCGCAGTCAACGGCGCCGAGGCTCTTGATGATGGAGAGCTGGTCGACATTCTTACCGATCCGGAACGCAATTTGCAGGCTCTTACCAACTAGCCTGAACAGACCGCAGCGCAGCACGGGCCAGTTCCTGTAAGTCCTCGTCCAGTTCAGATAAGCGGCTAACCAGTCCTGCCCTGGCAGTTTTGTCGTCAATCAGCGCCAGGGCTTCGACCGTGGCCTCACGTACTTCGTGTTCAGGATCCCCTAAACTTCCGAGCAAGGTGCGACTGCAGAAATCGGACCCCAGATCGTCATGTTCCTTGAGCCACTGGCTGGTCGCCTGGGTCACACAGACCCGCCCTGAAAGACTGACACTATGCCGACGTACATCCGCGTCGCTGTCATCAAGCCAGGCCATCATTGGTCTGGGATCACCCACCTGTTCGTGCATGGCCAAAGCCAGATAAGCCCGTAGACGTACATAAACCGACTCATCATTTTCCCAGGCCAGCCAATGGGTACTGATCGCCTGCACGGTATCAAAGGATTCCAGTGCCTTGATACCGGTGTACCGAATCCACTCGTCAGCGTCATCCAACACTGCCAGCACCCCAACCAGGGCCTGTTCGCCACCGATCTTGCCCAAGGCGATTAAAGACTGCATTCGCGTGTGCGTGCTACCGGCTTCCTTGGCCATCTTGGCAAGGTAAGGCACGGCTGCGGTCTCTCCTCTCTCTCCCAGCACCCGCGCCGCGTTGTCAGCCAGGGATATATCGACACCAAACAAGGTTGCAACCAGGGCCTCTGTACTTTCCGGATCGGGCTGCTTGATGATGCCGGCAGTTGCCAGGGACAGCGTAACCAGCAACGCCACCATCGCCATGGCCTGTGTAAGTGGCCGATTAAGCAGGGGCAGGCGCAGGGGGTCACCCAGAATCGATTTGATCCGGGTCTTGAGTCCATACCGCTGAGTCATGGCCACCGAAGCGTAGCGAACCTCACGGCGCAGATCGCGGGTAATCGCGACCAACTCCTCCGCATAGGCAATGCGGTCATTGCCGCAGTCGATAACCCTTTCATCACAGGAAAGCTCGCGCTCAAGCGAATGCCTGTGTACAGCAAACCAGGCCATGGGATTCGCCCAGTACACGCAGCGCACAAACTGGGATGCCACCACCATCAAGTGATCAAAACGCGCGGCGTGCAGCAATTCGTGTAGTAATACCATTTCCAGACGCGCATGGCTCCAGTCACGCGCGCTTGCGGGTAACAAGACCATTGGCCGTGTCAGACCCCAGATCAGCGGTGAGCCGATCCGGTCACTGTAGTGCACTCTTACCCGTTGGCGGCATCCGGCGCGCAGTCGACACCTCTCGATCACCGGATCCAGAGACTCAGGCGTCGACTCGCCGGTGTGGCTGGTGACGGCAAGGCTAATCAGATCCGCAGCAAGTTTGGCAAACAAAACTAGCACACCGAGAACCCAGATGAGCATCAGCGCGCCCCACAACAACTCCCAGTAGTTGAGGTCATGGTTGCTGGAGAATTCAGTTTGCAGCACGTCATTAACAGTTCCTTCCGGTATACCCGATCCGGCAAATCGAACCTCCTCAATGGGCGGTAATTGGCTATATCCCGGCGGGGCAATCAACGAGAAATCCCAATTGGGTGTAAACAGTGATACCGGCAGAAGAATAATCAATAACAATAAACACAAGTTCCATGACCAGTACCGGGTCACGGCGGAGTACTTACGAAAAGCCACGGCGGCGACGATCCCGGCCAGCAGCAGCAGACTGGCCTTGACGAAAAACAGACCCGCGAACTCGAACAAAAACCATTCCAGATTCATGGCGCTAACTGCCCGGGGAACGACGCGCCCTGGTGGCTGAAATCAAATCGGCCAGCTCGTCCAGGTCGGTGTCACTCAGGCACTCTTCGGACATGTCGAGTAAAGTGGCCACAGCATTTGGTGTGGAGTTGCCAAAAAACGTCTTGAGCAATTGTGCCGTGGCATCACGAGTTGCAGAGGAGGCGGATTGTTTTGGCTGATAAATATAGCGCTTGCCATCCTTCTTGTGCGTCACGTGACCCTTTTCTTCGAGGATACCCAGAATAACGCGTACGCTGTTGTAGGATGGCGGATCATTGATCTCCGCCAATACTTCCTGTACTCCGGCGCTGCCCAGACGATAGATCGCATCCATGATCTGTGTTTCTCTGCGGCTTAAGTGGGTGTGGATTGTTTTTTTCATTGGCTTCATGCAAATTTATTTACATGAAAGAAAATTAGCAGAAAACCCATTAAAGGTCAATGACATGAGCTGTCCACCCACCTCGTTTCGGGATTCTCTATATCTAATTACTGATGTAGCGTCGGTTGATTCGCATGGCAACAGCACTCAGGGAAATAAAGACCAATCCAAGCACAATGAGCACCAGCGGCCAGCCAAGGGAATCCTGAAAGTGTTCGGCTGTAAAGTAGCTGATGTAGGCCAGGATCGCGACGGTGCAGGCCAACAGTAATGCCCGGCTACGCACATAGGTGCTTAAGAACACCCCGGCACAGGCGACCGCCAGGAAAACAAGTTCAATCGCGGTGTGCTGAACCAGTTCGAACAAACCATGGAAAAACAGGACCGATCCGGCCAGGTACCAAAAGGGTGTGATAGCCCGGTGGGGGGTGCGCTCAAGACCGAGGCAAAAAATCACCGTTGAAGCCCCCAGGATCAGTGCATTGAACTCTTCCCCTACACTGACGAAGTCCAGGGCCGTGCCAAAAAACCACAATACGAACAACAGGGTTGTGAACAGCAGGGTCGTATCCCGTTTTTGCCAGAAAATTGCCGCCTGCTGGAAACCCATAATGCCTGCCGTCAACAATACTGCATGATGCCAGTCGCCCCCGCTTGAATACTCGTCAATGGCCACCAGCAAGCCTACGGGCTGGAGGGCCGCTGCAATCAGGTAAAGCGGTGTTCTGACCCTGGTGTAGCGCTCATCAGTAGAGGCCACAATCGCCATGACGAAGGCCGCAATTCCTGATCCCAGGGTGATGACTATCCGGGCCGCAGAGTTCATCACCTCCCAGTTCAAGGCAATAAATACACCGAGACCGGCGAAGATAAAAATACCACCCAGGTAGCCGAGAATACGCCCCAACAAACTGCCTGAAGACTGCTCGTTTTGCCGGATTGATTCCTCCAGCGTAACTTTAACTTCCTCCAAAGTCAGCCCGTGCTCGCGGACAATTTCTGAGATCTTCTCCAGGGCCTCGTGCTTAGCCCGCATGTTGCACCAGTATCCCGGAGAAGGTGAGAGGAGGTAAGGCCGTGAAACGGCCGAGAAGCTGGCCTGGGCCACCGGGAACCGGTCGAGAGGCTGGCCTGGGCCATGATGGCGCCGGACAGATTCGGATGGACGCCGGGCTGGACTGAAGGCCATAGCCGTAGCTATGGCCTGAGGGAAGCTCAAGTCCAGCCGTATATGACCAAGCCAGGACTGGGATAGGTATCGGGCCGGGTACAAAGTGTATCTCGGGATTTATAAATAAGTACGCCATTTAATTCAACTGATTCACATACATGAAGTGAGGCCCTATGCCGACTGGTGCAATATGTGGGCCTGTTTTCATTCAAGGACCCAGGCCAGGAACCGTGCTTCACCATACCAGTTTTCTGCAAGTGGCAAATTCAACCTGACAACCGCGCCATCCTTTACGATGGTGACGTTACGGCGGTGCCGGTTTCCACCAAACAACACTGTTAACAGACCCCCACCTCTGTTGTAGCCCCTGAACTCGTAGCCATCTGGTGCCTGTGGTGCGGTACTGACCCTCAAGTGAGCTAGTTCGGGCACGGGTATTTCGGTGCCTTCCGGCAGTTCGTCTGTATTGTCCGGTATCAAAATCTTGATCTCCTGCACTTCACCACTTGCATGATCATAGCGAAATATCCGGGGATTATTGCCGTAGCTTACGCCCCTGGACCCGGCAACCGTCACACTAAGCCGCTCTTCGTGCACAGTGAAATTTATCCTGACCGGTGGATTTGTTAAAGGCGCCGGGCCGGCGTGCGTAAGCAAGAGATCATACGCTGGTGGTGTTGCAAACAGGCCCGGTAGCAGGCTGACCAGGGCAAAGAACAATACCACCAGTAGTGGCAAAGCAATACTGACAACAATCATCAGATGCTTGCGTAGAAAGGACTTCATGATCATTTCTTGCTGACTTACCTGAATGTCTTTGTAGCACTATAGCAAAGGGGCCGATTCGTTTACAAAGTCTGCCGGGCGCCTTCAGAAATTGATCAGGTTGATTCTTTCACCCAGGACAACACAGCTCAGACCTTCAGTTTTTGACGCACAATTTTCAACCACTCCAACCGCGCTTGCGTGGCCAGTGTCGCGCCAAGGGCGCCAAGATGATCGAAAAGATCATCTTCCTCGGGACTCTTCCCCAGCCTGACCCGGGTATCCTCCAGATGACTTTCCATGGCCACAATTAACTTGTTTACATAGTCGCGGCGTTGCTGCTCGTTGAGCACATCCAGGAAAAACAGACGGGTTCGAGTCGGGTCCATCACGGCAGCAACGCTGACAGGTTCGGATCCCATTGTTATCCATGACCTCAGTGATTGGCGTCCACGCCCCGTCACCGTGAGCAACTTGCGCCCGCGGCCATCGGTCTCATCATCCTCTGTAAAGATCAGTTTTTCCGTTTCAAGCCTGGCGAGCAGCGGGTACACGGACCCGGCGGATGCCTGCCAGTGAGAAGAGGGTGACGCCTTGAGCACAAGCCGGACACCATATGCCGTGCAAGGCTGGAATTTACGAATAATTCCCAGGCAAACACCCTCTAACTCACTCAGTTTTCTCATACCCACCGCTTCATTAGGTAAATAATTATCGAATCACTATGGTCCTTGACTCTCCGTCACGATCAATTTCGAAACTCAGTCGCGATGGTCCCCTGAGCAAATCACCCAGCTCCGGCATTGCGTATTCCCCAGCCGCTCGGCCATTGACAGATATCAGTTTGTCCCCGGCTACAAACCCTGCGGTGGCTGCCAGGGAACCCGGTACAACATTGGCAATTGTCAACTTGCTTGTATCACCCATTCCGCGAAACATGACACCAAGGCTGCGTGGCTTTTTCTTGCTGCCAAGCACATTGTCCCCGGTCGGTTTGCGAAATGCTATCAGGTGTTTTTGCTGGTCGACGGATACCACCATTTCACCCATCACACCCATGCCGATGTTGCCGAATCCGGGTGAGGGCTCCATGAATGCGACGCTGGGGTTTTTGAATTCGAAACCGGCAAACTCAATTGTTCCGTTCAGTTGAGCAAACCGGATATCACGTTCCCCACCTACCAGACGTGCTGTGGCGCCCGATTGCGGCTTTTCCTGTAGCGGAACTGACTCAATGATTTCCATCGGCAGTACAAATTCTCCCATAGAGCCGGTATCGACATGTGTTTCGATTGCAGTGCCGGCGACATCCATTTTGATCTGGATGTGCTCGCTCACATCGTCATAGGGCAGCACCCCGGGCTCACCCGCCGACAAATCACCGCGGGCCACCCTGATTTGGCCACCAGCCTGATCGAAAGTTAACAGGTAATCACGAAACAGACCCAGACTCAGTACCCCGTGCATCGACCCCATGCTTAACCCGATGATATCCATGGTGACAAAGTCCGCGTCTCTTATCGTGGCATCACCCACACGAACCATGGGAACCCTGACGATCTCGGCAGGAATCTGTGGTCCGCCCGGTGCGCCGATTTCTGTCTCACCAACCACCACGTAGCCCCGGCTATCCGCGATGCTGCTATCCATCACATTCACTGACGCCCCGGTATCCACAACGAACGTGTATTGCTCACTGTCACCCAGGTCAATTGTCACTTTTGGGTGTCCTGTTTGTTGGGTTAGTGGTAAAACGACGGTCTCACCGATGAACTGGAATTCGCCGGGATCGGGATTTGCTTCATCCGCGTAGGCCCGTTGTCCACTGACCATCGCAGCCGTACTCAGTACCAATAACGTTTGAATTGCGCTTTGTATAGTTTTCACTACATTCTCCATTTAGTTCGAATCGAACTATAAGAGATGTATCTTTTGAGAAAAACGTCGCAGAAATATTAAAATTATGTCGTAGTTCAAAAACCGTGCAATGAAAATTGCAGGCCATACAGCGTAGTGCTACGACGCCATGAGAGCTTGATCCCAGTGAAGTGGGTGATGGTCCAGCTGTTACTATCCTTTTGGAAAAAGGTGCTTTTTTTCTTATACTCATCCGATTGATAGCAAGAAACATTCGCAAGAGAGGCTCGTGACAGTACAACCCAACATGGGATTAACCTGGGAAAACCGGCTGGTGCTGGGATTACCGGGTTCGCCAGTGGCCAGCAATTTTCTTGTTGCGGCGTCTCTGATCGTCGTATACCTCGGTTTCGAATGGTTGTTTGGTCTCCAGGTACATCGACTAACGATTCGTGCTTGAGCCCAGGCAAGCGAGGAGCATGCAATGAAAGTCTCTTTTACCGGTCTTGGCGTGATGGGCTATCCGATGGCCGGTTTTCTTGCCAATGCCGGACACGATGTCACCATTTTCAATCGCACCACCAGTAAAGCCGAAGCCTGGCGTAGGGAATACGGTGGATCGGTGGCCGGGACACCACGCGAAGCGGCCGCTGCTGCGGACATTGTGTTTTGTTGTGTTGGCAATGACAACGATGTGCGGCAGGTGATTCTTGGTGATGACGGCTTGTTGGCCGGCGCATCCAGCGGCTCAATCATCGTTGATCACACCACGGCATCAGCCCAGGTGGCCTGCGAGGTATATGACCTGGCGCAAAAAAAGGGCGTCGACTTTCTCGATGCCCCACTTTCAGGTGGGCAGGCGGGTGCGGAATCCGGACAGCTGACCATCATGGTTGGAGGTGATCGGGTCGTCTACGAGCGAGCATTGCCGGTCATGGATTGTTACGCCAAAGCCTGTACGCTCATTGGGGGGGTCGGTTGTGGCCAAAAAGCCAAGATGGTTAACCAGATTTGTATCGCCGGAGTCGTGCAAGGTCTTTCCGAAGGACTGCATTTGGCGAAACGGACGGGTCTGGATGTTACCGCTGTTATCGATGCCATCTCCAAGGGCGCGGCCCAATCCTGGCAAATGGAGAATCGTTGGCAAACCATGGTTGCTGACGAATTTGACTTCGGCTTTGCCGTCGAGTGGATGCGCAAGGATTTGAAAATTGCGCTTGAAGAAGCTGAAAGGGTAGGGGCAAGACTCGAGATGACAGAACTTGTGGATCAGTTTTATGCAGACGTTGAGGCACTCGGCGGAGTACGGTTTGATACATCCAGTCTCATCAAGCGGCTGGAGCCCTGAGTATCGAAGATAGGCCCTGATCTTGAAGCAGCAGCGGCAAAATCAACCCAGGTTGGCAATGAAGAAATGTCTGATCAGGTCAGGTGGATCAGATCCTACGTTCTGGACGAGGAAAACCGCACTTTGGGCACCGTGTACATTTACCAGGCGGTGGACCAAGATGCCATTATGGAACACCCCAAGCGAGCGGATTTGCCAGCCGATGAAGTGATACGGGTTGCCGATACCGTGTTGGTCAGAGACGATCCCTGATAGCACTGAACCGGTAAAAAAGGATAACGAAACCACGCTGTTTATCAAGCGGATTGTGCTCGCCCGCGCTGGACCAAAACTAACTCGCGAACGATGCTTTCCACCCTTTCCGCTACTCAGTAACAGCAGATTGGCACCATATCGTCTACATTTGGCAGAATTTGCGGTTACCTGCTATTGACTGCCAAAATAGTTCGCCCAAAATAGTAAGATCATATGGAGCAAAGGAAACTGGCTCCAGACATCGACAGTGGGGTTGTTTTTTCGGGAGCATCAAGATGCCATCAATTAATGCAAAGCAAGGTCTCAAGATCCTGTTCCTATTTTGGGTCGTTGTCCTGACTTTGACGCCAACAACATCTCCAGCAGGGGGCAGCTCCCGGGAGCAGCTCCTGGTCTCGGCACGGTGGCTGGACGCACACCTTAAGGATGAGAATCTGGTTGTGCTCCATATTGGTCCACAAGAGGATTTCGAAAGGGAACACATAGCCGGCGCGCAGTATGTTGATTTCCAGAGCCTGGCGGCGCCGCATGATCACGATGCAGGCGATCTCATGCTTGAATTGCCGGAACCGGGACAGCTGCAGCAATCACTCCGTGATCTGGGCATTAATAACGACTCGAAAATAGTGGTTTACTGGAGTTCACGCTGGGTTACACCGGCCACCCGCGTTGTATTTACCCTGGATTGGGCCGGTCTTGGTGGTGGCACCGTATTACTCGACGGTGGCATTGATGCCTGGAAGGCCGCGGGTCATACAACAGGAAAGCAAGAGCCCCAGATCACCGCAGGTTCAGCGACCATCAAGCCCCGAAAACTGGTTGTGGATTCCTCCTGGATTGAAAACCACCAGGATAGTCCGGGTTATGCCCTAGTTGACGCCCGGGCGCCGGCATATTTCGACGGTATCAGCGAGGACACCAACAAGAAAGGCCACATCCCGGGCGCCGGCAGCCTGCCCTGGACTACGCTATTGAACGATAATGTCAAACTCAAACCGGAAAGTGAGTTGCGTGACCTGCTGGCAAAGGCGGGTATCCAACCCGGTGACACCGTGGTTGCCTATTGTCATATCGGGCAGTTTGCAACCATGGCCATGTTTGCCGCCCGCAGTCTCGGCCACGAGGTACTTCTTTACGATGGTGCCTGGCAGGATTGGGCAAGCCATGATTTGCCAGTCGAAATCACCCCGTGAATAAAGCTGCAATGACAGTTTCCAGGGTATACATGAATCCCTATCTTGCCGGTGTGGGTATCGGGCTGGTGTTGTTAGCGTCCTTTGTCCTGGTTGGCCGTGGATTGGGTGCCTCAGGGGCCTTTTCCAGCGTGGTCGCGTCCACCATCGCCGGCACCGCTCCGGAGCACGTTGCGGGTAACCCCGCCTACACGGGTTATCTCAGGGATGGCAGTGTTCACCCACTCAAGGACTGGCTGGTGTTCGAGATCATTGGTGTCACGCTGGGCGGTTTGTTCTCGGCGCTGCTCGCCGGTCGATTACGCTTGAGTATAGATCGCGGGACCCAAATCAGTGACCGCACACGCCTGTTTCTTGCTTTTGGCGGCGGTGCAATCATGGGTATCGGCGCCAAGCTGGCAAGAGGCTGCACCAGCGGTCAGGCATTAACGGGCGGTGCCATGTTAAGTGTCGGCAGCTGGCTGTTCGTGGTGGCGGCATTCGCCGCCGGATACCTGGCTTCGCCGTTGTTCAGGCGGAGTTGGAAATGAACGCCCCCTGGCTCGGAATTGGCATCCTCTCTGTCGACCAGAGCCTGGCGCTCGCATTGGTGATTGGCCTGGGTTTTGGTTGGTTCCTGGAACGCGGCGGTCTCGGTAATGCACGCAAACTCGCCGGCCAGTTCTACCTCACCGATATGACAGTTCTGAAGGTCATGTTCAGCGCCATTATCACCACCATGCTGGGCTTGTTCTGGTTATCGCGTCTGGGCTTTATTGATCTGACGCTGGTCTACTTGCCCCCGACATTCTTGCTACCGCAATTGCTTGGCGGTTTGGTCTTCGGTTTCGGCTTTGTAATGGGTGGTCTTTGTCCCGGCACCTCCTGCGTGGCCGCTGCGAGCGGGCGTATCGATGGCATGATGCTGCTCGTGGGAATGCTGTTCGGCATATTTGTGTTCAACGAAATCTATCCACTGATCAGCGGATTTTATGGTTCAACACCGCTGGGGCAGATTACCCTCGCCGAGCAGTTTAATTTACCCCACGGACTGGTCGTGTTTGCCATCGTGGCCATGGGGCTGATGGCTTTCCTTGTGGCCGAGCACCTGGAATCCCGCCACGGGTCCTGATTGGTAACAATGGGAACCGACCGGGGAGTTAACACGATACTGGCCATCATTGCCCTGACCCTGGCGGTCCTGGCATGGCTGGCTGGCAGTCCTTACGAAAAGACCACCCGTCAGGAAATCTCACCATTGTTGGCGAGTTTAATACCGGCCCCGGAAGACAGGCTTGGGGTCATAAACCTTGCTGAGTGGATACGGGACCGCAAACCCGGTCTGCGTATTCTGGACTTACGCACGGCCGAAGAGTTTGAGCAGTTTCACATCCCTACTGCCACCCACGTGCCATTGCTGAAGCTGGCTTTTTCTGATTTGTCTTCACCGGGTGTCACCGTGCTTTATGGCGCAAATGAGGAGCAGACTCTGCGTGGGGTACTGGTCCTGAGGACTATGGGTATCACACCGCTGCATTACGTGGATGAAGGTGTCGGTCAATGGCTGAAACAAATTATCAACCCCACCCTTTACGAAAACCCAAGTAGCGAAGAACGAACCCAGTTCC
Organism: Gammaproteobacteria bacterium; assembly: GCA_021772915.1. Classification (GTDB taxonomy): domain Bacteria; phylum Pseudomonadota; class Gammaproteobacteria; order Xanthomonadales; family SZUA-36; genus SZUA-36. Next base: position 269,392 of record JAJFLB010000023.1, read on the forward strand.
AGAGTGCATCAGAAGTCGCAGCCTACTTTGGTGGGCTATCCCGAACCAATGTTCCACGCAGAGAGGGTTTTCTGGACTCCACCGATGAAGTGTTACAAAGAACCATGCGCCGGGGTTGTTCTTTTTGAGTCCGACACGGGTGGCCTGGGTCATCCTGTTACTGAGTTTTTTTGGTACGAGTACTTTGAAACCGCTCCCGGTACTGGGTGGGTGGCACACCGAGAATGCGCAGAAACGAGCGGCGCATGTTTTCGGCTGAACGAAAACCACAACGGTGAGCAATGGACTCGATCGGCAGGTTACCCTCTTCCAGACGTCTGCGAGCGGCCTGGGCCCTGGCCTGCTCGACGAAATTCGCTGGGGTTACACCCATTTCGGCAGCGAACCGGCGTGCGAATGTCCGCTCACTCATCGCCGCCCGATTAGCCAACTTGCCAACCCGCAAGTCAAGATCGAGGTTGTCGAGTATCCATAATTGCAATTTCTGCAGACGCCCTGACTCCAGTGACTGTGCCTTGAGGTGATTGCTGAACTGCGACTGACCACCGGGGCGTTTGAGGTACATGACCAACTGCTGGGCAACCGCCAACGCCACGACCTGCCCCCAGTCATCTTCGACCATGGCCAGGGCCATATCCATACCGGCGGTGACACCGGCCGAACTGAAGATCTTTCCATGGCGTACAAAAATCGCATTCTGATCGACTCGCACATCCTTTCCGGCATGTTCGAGTTCCTCAAAGTACTCCCAGTGGGTGGTGGCAGTCTTATGATCCAGCAGGCCGGCCCGCGCAAGGATTAATGATCCGGTACAAATGGAACCCACACGCCCAGCCTCTCCAGCCAGACGAACAAGATTTTCCAGGATGTTCGGATCTTTGCTTGCTTCGCTGTAACCAATGCCGCCGGCCACCAACAAGGTATCGACGTTCTTCACCTGGTCAAAACGGCGGTGAACAAGTAATTCGAGACCCGAGGACATGGTGAGAGGGCCGGATTGGCTGGCGACCAGCTCTACCTTGTATGGCTGATGTCGGGTGTATCCCTGCTCCACCAACCAGCGTGCGGTACGGGAAAACACTTCCAGGGGCCCGGTGATGTCCAATACCTGTGCTTGCGGGAATCCCATCATGACAACTTCATGTACAGCTGAGCCTTTGCTCATTCTGTTTTCTCGCTCAATTGCCGGCTGCAAGAGAACATTTAATCGCCAAGTTGGTTTGAGTGCAACGTCTTACTTCAGGCCAACAAGTCCAATCTGTTTGGTCCTTCTACTCAGGTAGTCAGACATGGTGACCATTAACTGCCACAATCTCAGGGCCAAAAAAAAGGACCCGCACGAAACGGGTCCTTTTTGAGTGGAGGTGGTTTGATAGCAATCAAGCATCAAACCTTCACTCGCCCCTTTTACACAATGCAGTCAGTCAATATACTCAACTTCCTGCTTACCCCAGCTTGTTCCCCAAGCGTTT
>JAJFLB010000024.1 GCA_021772915.1 Gammaproteobacteria bacterium
CTCCCTGTCGCTCACGGTCCTGACAGCAGATACCCACCACAGCTTGTGTCCGTGAGGCCGTAGAACCAACTGACATCGGAGTATATGGCCTGCACTACAACCCGTCCCAGCCACGGGGGAGTGGGGTCTTGTCTCAGGACCGTGAGCGACAGGAAGTCGCGACCGAATCCCCATGGACGGGTTTACGATGTGTCCTTAGACAAGACCCCACACTCACTTGGCGTACCGAAGCCGAAGCCATGTCCTCGCTAACCCCGAATCCCGCAGTCATAGCAACGGCTTCATTTCTGAACAGAGTTCCCGGGTTACGTAGGACAGCAGTGGTCCTGATCCCTAATTGCGTGAAATCGCCTCCCAAAGACCACAAAGGTAGTAATAAAGCCGCTTTGTGAGTGCTAACAATTCCGGGTCCAAACCAGTTTTTCTTACCATTACCGAGTCGTCGACACCCCATTCGATACTCAGCGCGGCATAGTCCAACAGCACAAAACCATGGGCTGCGTACTCCCAATCAATGAGGTACAGGCACTCCGGACAGCCAACAAAATTGGCGACCACCGGATCGTGGTGGCACAGTCCCATTTGTGCACCGCTGTCAAACAATTCCCCGACCACTGTGTACATAGGTTGGCGTATATCCTCCAGAGCAGGAGTTGACAGCTTTGGCCGCATTTCAATCATTTTCCAATACTGCTCAATGTGAGCGGCATAGTCTATGGGGGGTGCATCCACGTCGAGGCCATGGCAGCGTTCCAGCAAACCGAACGCTTGCTCTAGAACAGACTCCTTCCTCGTGGGCTCGGGGGGCAGGTGATTGTCAATAAAGGCACTGACGAGAAAACTGTTCTGTGAATCAATGTGCAGCAATGGTGGGGCGATGCCATTGTCACTGGCCGCGTGCCAGATTGCAGCTTCCTGGCTACGTTTGGCTTCGGGCAGTAGTGTGTCCCGGCTATTGATGCGTAATACCATTTTTACATCACCGGCAGCCAGCAAAAAACTGCGGTTGCTGCGTCCTCCACCCAGTGGCCCGGTGATCACGGGTCTGCAGCGCAGGTCGGCATTCCACTCGCGCCACGTATCGATAGCGGTTTCAGGCTGCACTGGTTGTCCTGCTTATCCGGTAGTGATTTCGCCAGCTGATGTACCCCAAAACCGCAATGACGATGTAAGCGGCAAACAAAAGGGCCGTCAGACTCAGGCCGCGCTCGATGTACAGAGGTACCGAAACCGCATCAATAACGATCCAATAGAGCCAGTTCTGCAAGTACTTGCGCGCCACGAGATATGTCGTGAACACACTTGCCCAGGTGGTGAAGGAGTCAACATATGGCCAGGCGGCCTGGCTGTATTCACTAAGCAGATACCCGGAAATCCCGGTGAGTACCACGGTGGCGATGAGCATCAAGGAATGCTGCTGGTTTGACATGGACCTGATTGCAAGCCCTCCCGGATGCTGACTCTTCCCGTCAATGGCGGTAACGCCTCCCCGGGTCCATTGGCGCCACCCATAGACTGCCATCGCCATGTAGTAGACATTCAACACGGCGTCCATCAACAGACTGACATCCCAGAACAGGGCCGTGTAAATGGCCGTGCTGAGAAAAGCAAACAGCCAGCACAGGACATTTTCGCGGACCGCGAGCAACAGGTACGTGATGGCAAACACCACCGCAGTCATTTCCCAGACAGACATGGTGTGGGCGGTTTGCAATAAGGCTTGCAGCCAGTTGTCCACTTGAATCAGATGCCCTACTGGAATTCGAATTTCACATCAATACCATATACGCGTGGTTCACCGAACTGACGGTAGACTTCATTGACATAAGCCTTGCGCGGGTCGTTGCCAAAAAACAAACCATGCACGGCGTAGTCCTTGTTAGCCAGGTTGCGCCCCCAGATGCGTATCGTCGTGCTCCCCAGTTGGTATCCAAGGCTGGCATTGACCAGCGAATAAGCATCGATTTCCTGGTTGTGGTAATAGCCGTAGAAGCTGTCGCTACGTCCTTCGACTTCGAGGCGGGCGTAAAGCCGGTTGCCCAGATGGAACTTGCCGCCGATCGAGTATTGCCATTGAGGTGCTTTGGCCTGGTCCCGGTCCTCGACCACGGTAATGGTTGACAGGCTTGCTTGTCCTGGCTCACCCAGATCAACCACGGTGATCTCACCCACTTTTGAATTGAGCCAGCCGACACTGGCGAACAGCTTGACGCTCGCTGAGGCCTGGTAGTCCAGTTCCAGCTCCACACCGTAGTTGGTGCCACTGCGCACACTGTCCAGGTATCCCACCCAGAAAAAATTCACATCATCCCAAATCCACGCTTCGAGCTGTGCGTTTTTCCTGTCCATATGAAACGCCGCCGCGCGCACAGCCAGCCTGTCGTCGAGGTAGCGACCCTTGATGCCAATTTCCTTGTTGAGCAGGCTTTCCCTGCCAAACTGTAAGCGGTCTTGCATAAAGGCCTGGAATTTGGGATCCATTAATGCGAAAACCGAGCTGGCTTCGGTATTAACCCCACCGGGTTTTACGCCACGTGAAATTGTCGTGTAGAGCAGGGTGCCACCATCCAGAACGTGTTGCAGTGTTAGCTCCCCGGTAATGTAGTCCTCATCCGTCTTGCTGTTGAGACCATTGGTGTCGCTGTAATCGTCACTGAATTTCTCAAGACGCAAACCGCTGATCAGACGCCAGTTCGATTGGAAATCATAATCCACTTGACCGTAAATGGCGTAGCGCCGAGTCTCGTAGTCACTGTCAAAGCTGCCATAATACTGGCGATTGAATACCTCACTTCGGGACTGGGCATAAATACCCGCCACCCAACTGAGTCGACCGTTATCCACCGACATCAAATGCGCATCCAGACCGAGGTTATCCCGGCTGCGGTCTTGCTCGTCGGTATTGGCAAACGGAAAACAAGCGGCTATGCCCGTGCAAATATCCGGGTTTGACCAGTCTTCGTCATAGCCAAAGCGGGTATCGACTTCGGACCAGCTGAGGATCGTTTCAAGTGCCGCGTGTTGGCTAATAGCCCAAAAACTCTTGCCGGCAATTGACAGGGATTGTTGTTGATCCCGCCCCGGTTCGTCCGACAGTGTGTGGCGGTTGTTGTCCAGTGAAAAGGCGTCATAACCATTGTCGATATCAACCCGTACAACGGTCAAATCGGCGTAACTACCCCCCTTGCCGAGCCAGCGTAGTTTTCCACGCAGACTGAATTCGTCAAGACCATTGGTATCATCGCGCCCCAGGTAGTCGTTGTGGATAAAACCATCACTCTTGTTTTGGCCTACCGCGAGCCGGCCCAGCAGATTATCCGCCAACGGCCCGCTGAGTGTGGCTGCGACATTCCAGCTGTTGAATTTACCCAAACCCGCCTGTGCGTCGCTGCTGGGATGCTCCGTGGGGTCATTGGAGCGAATATTGACCATGCCGGCCAGGGCATTGGTACCAAATCGGGTGCCCTGGGGGCCACGTAAAACTTCAACCTGTTGGATATCCAGCATCACGGCGGCCGAGGCAATGCCATTCATATCCACATCATCGATCGTGACACCGACCGAGGGAAAGTACTTGGGGTCGACAAACTGCTCCAGGTCACCGACACCCCGAACCTGAATAAAGCGTGCCCTTGATGCGCCCGACGAGAAATTGACATTGGGCAGAATATTGAGTGCATTTTCGAGGTGCCGCGCACCACGGTCAAGCAACAACGCCTGTGGGATAACCGAGATGCTACCCGTGGTCTGCAACAACTGGGCATTTCGAAAACGAGCGGTAACGACGACCTCTTCCAACTCATCCTCGCTTTCGGGCTGTGCGCGCACAGCCGCAGGAACAAGGACCGTTGCCATCAGCAGTAACAAAACAAATATTCTGGTTAGCATAAAAGCCTCCTTAACAATGTGGTTAAAGAGACCCGGAAGGTGGAGAGATTGAACTAACAGCGCCCTATCCCTACGCCGGTATGATCCGGATCAGGTTCAAAGGGTTCGTCTCAGGCCAAACGGCCGCCCCTCAGGCATTCCCAACGGGAATGTACCGTTATTCTAACGCATAGTTCTCATGGGTTACATTCGATTCGTCATCTCTGCCCGGGCATTTTGCAAATTGCCATTGCGGCTTTGCGGGCTGTCAGAATACAACCGCTCAGAAATGTTCCCTCCAGTGACCTCTTCCCCGAAGCGCCGCCTCCGCCGAAGCCGGTTGCTTCACCTACGGCGTAAAGACCCGGAATGGCTTCGCCTGCCTCCGTCAAAACCCGCCCCTGTAAATCAGTCTGAATACCACCCAGGCTTTTGCGGCTGATGAAGTGCAGACGTATTGCCATCAGCGGACCATTCCTGCCACTGCCTATGGCCTTCATATTGCTGGTACGAAGCCTGTCGACTCGCCAGCGGCGAATTTCCTGGATGCGCGATATCTGTGGGTGTTGGTCGTGTAGTGACGGGTCTGCCAGGGCTCGATCATAGTCATCGGCCAGTTTGCACAACTGTTCTGCACTGATACGATCTTCCTTGCTGAGCTGATTCATTTTTGCGGCCAGTTCATCCCAGTTCTTTGCCCTGATGAAATCAGGGGACTCCGCTAACATCTGCCTCACCAGGCGTTTGTTACCCAACAGAATCTCTTTCAACACCTGTGTGAATCGTTGACCGAGTATGCCCGGGTTGTGTTGTGAGCCTGAAATGGCCAGCTCTTTGATGGCAATTTTCCAGTTCAATACCTGCCACGTGTAGGAGTGCCCAGCAACCTGTTCGCACATCTGCCGGGTGTCAAAACCGGTCACCATGGGTGCGGGTCCCAACTGCCGGCCATCAGGAGACAACCACAGCGATGACTTGCAGGGAATCAGACTCAACCCGTGGCCGTCGAAGTGCGGCTGTGGGTGTGGAATACCGGCAGCGTAGTTCCACATGTTGTCCAGATGGGTCAATTGGCCGTCGAGCCTGGCGACTGAGTCGTGAATGACACCATCATTCAGCGGACTGGCGCCATTCAATATCCTGTGTGGTGGCCCGGCCCAATTTGCGGGCCAGTGTTTGCGTACATTTTCAACTGTACCGTTGATCCCCCCGGTTGCAACGATGGTATTTTCCGCCTGTACAGAAAATGGCTGCCCACTGGCCTTGTCGATGCCACGGCAGCCGGTTGTTGCACCTTCACGAGAGACGATGTCGCTTGCCTGGTGATCGTGCAGTACGACCAGGTTGTTGCGCTGTGGGTGCTGGAGCAATCGCGAAATCAGGGTTTCCGTTAACACCCGACCGGTACCCCACAGAATATGATAACGCGCGACCGAATTACCCTTGATTAACTCGCCTCGTTCGACAAAATTCACTGCCGCCATGAATTTCAGACCCAGGCTCTTGAGCCATTCGTAAACCAATAAACGCGATTCCTTGACGTAACAGTTTGCCCAGGCCAGTGGCCACTTATCATCGACACCGAGTTCACCGAACCGAATCCAGTCCTCCAAAGCCAGCGCTGGTGAGTCCTTTACCCCCATACGTCGCTGCTCTGGTGTGTCGATCAAGGCCATTCCACCAAAAGCCCACAGCGCAAGACCGCCAAAACGGTCATGGCTGTCAGCATCGAGCAACATGACCGATTGGCCACCATCCAGCAACTCCAGGGCGGTCACGATGCCTGCAATACCACCACCAATCACAAGATTCTGTGCCTGGTATTCGATTGGTCCGGACTGTGGGTTTTCCATTGCAGTTATGGCCTGGGTTGAAGGCAAGCCCTTATTGTCCGGAAATTATAAGGCAACAGGCAAGCCCTGGGCTGCATACTGCACCGGTATCGGGTCAAGGACACGCCGGAAAAGATGGGTTAAACTAGTTCGAACGGGGAGAGGCGGGCGTCTTTCAGCATGCGCATTCAGGTTTTCTGGCTGCGAAATGGAGGTTGCTATGCGAGTGTATCGTGGTCTCTGCGTTGTTCTCACAGCGGCATTTGTCTTGATCGCTGTCCCTATTTCCCAACCGCTACGGGCGGGCTCAACGGATTACCTGTGCGGTGACGGGTACTACCACTATTCGTGCAAGAATTACGATGGTTGGAAATGCCAGGATGGCAGGGTGGCGACAAGCCCGGGCAACTGTGTTGGGCACGGGGGAGTCGTCTCGCGTTTTCGGGCAATTTGCGGTGACGGCATAGGCGATATTGGAGAACAATGCGACCAAGGATCAAACAACAGTGATAACAGGGCGAACGCCTGTCGAACCGATTGCCGGTTTGCTTATTGTGGGGATTACGTTAAGGATAATGGAGAACAATGTGACAGCCGTCACGGCAACAGCAACAGCCCCAATAACTGTCGCGAGAGTTGCGCACTCCCGGTCTGCGGTGATGGCATCCGTGACGATGGCTCTTACGAGTCTATGGCATTTAACGAGGAGTGCGATGATGGCAATGACAATGACCTCGACGGCTGCAAACGGGATTGCACATCCTGTGTGCAGTTGACCGAAAACATCGAGGTAAGCTCCAATATCAAGCTTTGCGCCAAGGTGTTCAATGTTGCCGACTACGGCGATGAAGGGGTCATTATTGTCAAACGCCCCGGTGTAATCATTGACTGCGACGGAGCGACGCTGATGGGCTCCGGTGTGGGGGCCGGTATCTTTGTGAAGATGAGTAATGACGTGGAGATAAGAAACTGCACGATTTCCGGTTATGCTGCCGGACTCAAGGCGGTTAACTCTCAAAACGTGTCCGTGCGGTGGGCCAACAATTTTGCCCTAAATACAAAAGCAATCGTGTTGGAGAACTCAAGCAGAAGCGTTACCCTTCAGAGCGGACAGCAAAACCCCGGCAAGTTGCCATCTACACAGCCTGCAAGACCAACAAACTCCGGTACACCGTCACGTAGCGTACCGCCCACCAGGGTCAAGACGGCACCCACGGTCAAGTCAGCACCCAGGGTCAAGACGGCTACCGTGGTTAAGATTCAGCCAAGAGGAAGGGTTGTTGTTGAAGGCAAACGGACCTACCTGAGTGTGAATGTAGCCATTGCCAGCGCCGATATCTATGCCGGATCCCGGCGTCTCGGCAGATTACCCGGATCAAAGCGTCTCGATATCAGTCGCTACGTTCCCAGAGCGGTGAAAGGGGTACTTGTGGTCCATTATTTTGATAGCAAGGGTGTTAAAACCATCCAGAAAATCAAGGTTAAATAGGTGAGGAATTAAATTGGGATTCGCAGCAGAGTAGTCTGGAAGGAGACTCGGCCCCATGAACGATTGAAGGGTTTCACTTCTCAGCAGGACCTATCACTCAAGCCAGCGATATACCGCGTGAGTGTACTTGTAAATCTTGGGCAAAGCTCGGGGTAAGAGCAGCGGTGGTGCACCAACCTGCGTTTTCCGTACGATGGTCTATAATTTCATTAGACATATATTTGGTAATTCAGCCATCGCTGTGACCGATTCAGCTTGGCGGGCAACTTTACAAAGGGCTTAAGACTAAGAGAGGAGATATTGGCTATGAGAGTGAGCATCGCGAGAAAAACTATTTTGGTGTTGGCGCTACTGGGAGTTGGGATTGGACCCGGCATCGCCGGTGATAATAATGTAAAACTGATCGCCCACGCGCGGTCTGCGGCGCCCCCTTCCATAGGTGCCAACGCGACCGTGGTGATCAAGGGTGAAGTTGTCGCCAAGGGAAGTAACGGCTGGACCTGCATGCCGGAAGTGATGGCTGGAGATGGATCCGCTGTTTGTATTGATGCCACGTGGGGAGAAATGATGGCAGCCTTCGGAGCGAAAGCCGTATTCACGCCATCGGGTATTGGCATTTCATACATGTTGCAGGGTGATGCCGTCGGTGGCGGCGTCAGTAACTCCGACCCTTATCACAAGGATCCAAGGCACGCGGATGATTACACAGAAACCGGGCCTCACCTGATGATCATCGCACCTAAAAAAATGCTCAAAGGTATGACCGACGATCCAGCGTCAGGTGGTCCATATGTCATGTGGAAGGACACCGACTACGCACATATCATGATACCGGTAGACCGGAGCAAGTAGCAGAGGATTGGTGGAGGTCCTTTACGTCGGCCGCGAGAGCGAGTGACCTAACATGGATACTTAATAGGTGGGAGTAATCCAGGGTATATGACCGGACCATTGAAAAACATTCTCAGCGCAATCGGTGATACACCTGTTTTCAAGATAAGCAAGTTGTCGCCCCAAGGGGTCAATATCTACGTTAAAGCGGAAGGGTTCAATCCAATGGGCTCGGTCAAGGACCGCATGGCGCTTGCCACGATTGAAGCGGCCGAAGCAAGCGGAGAGTTAAAGCCCGGGCAAACCGTTATTGAAGCGACCTCTGGCAATACCGGCATTGGCCTGGCCATGGTCTGTGCGGTCAAAGGCTACCCCCTGGTCGTCACCATGGCCGAAAGTTTCAGTCTTGAACGGCGGAAAATTTTGCGTTTTCTCGGTGCCAAAGTCGTACTTACGCCGGCAGAGTTAAAAGGCACAGGAATGCTGGCCAAGGCGGTCGAACTGGTTGCGAAACATGACTGGTTCCTGGTCAGGCAGTTTGAGAATGAAGCCAATGCCGACGCCCATACCCGCACCACCGCGGAAGAAATTCTGGCCAGCTTTGAGGGCATGCAACTGGATTACTTCGTGACCGGTTTTGGTACCGGGGGCACACTTAAGGGCACTAGCCGGGTGTTGAAAAAGAGGAGTCCCAACACGAAAGTCATCGTGTGTGAGCCGGATAATACGCAACTACTGGGCAGTGGTATACCGCAAGCCAGGGAGGCTGACGGCAGTCCGTCTGAAAGCCATCCTCACTTCCGACCACACCTGATACAGGGCTGGTCACCGGATTTCATCCCCAAACTAACCGAAGATGCCATTTCGGCGGGCTTGGTGGACCAGGTTGTTCCCGTTGCAGGTGACAAGGCTTTGCGGTTCACCTGTGAACTGGCGCAGAAAGAGGGCATTTTCTGTGGTGTTTCCAGCGGTGCAACGTTTACCGCGGCACTGGAAGTAGCAAAAACTGCTCCGGCTGGTAGTAATATTCTGTGTATGTTGCCGGATACCGGTGAGCGCTATCTGTCTACGCCGCTCTTCGATGATATTGCGGTTGAGATGTCCGCAGCTGAATGGGAAGTGTCCCGCTCGACACCCAATTATCGTTTCGACGCCGCCACGACCGGCAAATCAGTAGCCGAGCCAGATAAGGGAGACGAGGCGCCAGTTTCCCTGGATGAGGAAGCACTGGAATTTGTAAATCAGGTCACTTCCAACGCCGAGGAGCCCGTTATCATGTTTGCTCTGGAATGGTGTGAGTTCTGCTGGTCTGTGCGCAAGTTGTTCGCCAAACTGGAAATACCCTACCAGGCTATCGACCTCGATTCAGTCAAGTACCAGGAGGGTGACCGTGGCGCCATGATCCGCGCTGTTTTGCTGGACCAGTTGGGTTCACCTACGATCCCGCAAATCTACATCGGCGGCAAGCATATTGGCGGGGCCACGGATCTTTTCGCGAACTACAATACCGGTGAGTTGGGTGAACGTCTGGCCCGGTACAACATCAGCATGAAGGAAATGCCAGAAGAGTTCGAACCTGCTTCCTTGCTTCCGGGTTGGTTGCACAAGCGGTAGTAGCTGATGCGGGTAAAATTGGTGGGCCCAGTTGGACTTGGACCTACAACAAGGCCAAGTTTCAAGTGACTCCTTACCTGCTTGTACGGACTGTCGGGTAAATTGCTTATTTTCTACTAATCCACAGTTTTGTCACTTTTCCTCCTATTTCTACTCTTTTCGTCACATACCACTCACTAATCTATTGTTTTTGTCATACATTATTTTTTAATCTACACTTCTTATCGGACATCACTTACTAATCTATAGTGTTTGTCATATACTACTCACTAATCTACAGTTTTTGTTCATACAAGAGACCGCGAATAACACTAAGGAAAGGATCATGGCAGAACTAAAATTTCCTTCGAGCGAGGACGCACAAAAGGCATCAAGGCTTTTTAGGAAGGGTGAGTGGTTTAGAATTCGCCAAGGAATTTACATCGATACACCCGACCCCGAAGAGATCACTAAAACACTAAATAATAATTGGATGGAAGTTGCCTGCAATATTATTAATGGCCCGGTCGCTATAGCCAGGACAGCTGTTGAATTAAGACCAGCAGGGGGGAGACTATATTTTGTATCGAGTAATTTAAGAGCACATCGTGCAGTCGAAGTGGGACACCTAAAATTTGATATTTGGCCCGGTAACACTGACCTCGGAGTTGAGCAAATCAGCTTGGGAATGAAACGAAGTAGCGCAGCTCGATATTGCTTGGAGAATTTGGCTTCGTCCAGAGGAGATGAGAACTCAAGGAAAACACTGGGCAATCAATGGGTGGAATCGGAACTCGTGAAAGTCATTCGTCGAAGAGGAGAGGGGGCAATTAACGAATTGAGAGACGAAGCGAGAGGCTTATCAAGTGATTTAGGGCTTGAAAAAGAATTTGAAAAGCTGAATGCAATGATCGCATCTCTATTAAGAACACACCCTGCCGAAGGAATATTACAAACACGGTCAGGCATTGCTGAAGCGAAAGGAGAGCCATTTGATCAGATTCGTTTAGAAAGGTTTAGAGGGCTCGGAGAGTACCTTGAAACAACAGAATTGACGAAAAATGACTACGAATACGACAAGGCAAGTTGGAGGAACTTAACATTTTTTGAAAGCTATTTCTCAAACTTCATAGAAGGGACGGAATTCACCTTGGAAGAAGCAGAAGAAATCGCTTTTGAAACGAGATTGATCTATGAAAGGCATCAAGACAGCCATGATATTTTGGCCAATATTGAGATTTCGGGTGATATGTCAGAGATGCATAAGGTCCCAGCCGATACGATTGAACTAATTGACATTTTGAAAGTTAGGCATGGGCTTCTATTGGCAGAAAGACCAGACAAGAGACCTGGGGAATTCAAAGAAAAACCTAACAAAGCCGGCGGGACGGATTTTGTGTTGCCTGAGCTTTTGGAAGGCACGCTGGTCCAGGGTTTTGACGTTTATCAGTCACTGCCTTTGGGGATGCCGAGAGCCATTTTTATGCACTTCATGATTAGCGATATTCATCCATTCGATGATGGGAATGGAAGGTTATCCAGAGTCATGATGAACTCTGAACTAGTTTCAAGGGATCAACACAAGACGATTATTCCCATTGTCCATCGAGAAAGCTACTTAAATGGGCTTAGGGCTGCGACGAGACAGGGGCGCTTCAGGACAATGGTAAAAGTTCTTCATCAAATGCAGTGCTACACGGCCTCTTTAGATTGGGGTGAGTATGGTGAGGTTAAGGCAGTTATCCAAGGGCACGCTGCCGACAAAGAACCTGATGAAGGAATAGCAATATTTAATAAGGTAATTGCAAAGTTAGGTGGTCATTATCCAGCCGGGTAGTTGTGACCACTCTCCTCCCGAGGACTAAAGCGAAGGCTTACGCATCTGCAAAAAACGAATAAAATCAGTGTGAAAAAATGGTGGGCCCAGTAGGACTTGAACCTACGACCAATCGATTATGAGTCGAGTGCTCTAACCAGCTGAGCTATGGGCCCATTGTGGAGCGGGATCTAGTGTACCTGTGACCGGTGAATTGGCAAAGCCATTAGCTTGTAGATAATTACGAATTGTCGGTAGTTTCACTGTCTTCTGTTGTTACCTTTGCCGCACTTTCCGCTTTTTTGTAGCTTTGTATATGCTCCAGTGTTCCCCGGTATGCCGCCACGACCTTGTCAACACCTGTTGGCTCGAGCCCCCCTTCATTGCCTGCTGCTACAAAGGTTGCGTAAACGCCGGATGCTGCCATCAACGCAGCGGATATCACCGGCTCCTCAAAACTCTCTTGTTGCAGTTTGTTGGCCAGTTCCACAAACTGGGTTACGCAATGTTGGTGTTTCTCTGCGGCATCCATTGGCTTAATCCTTCTGATTCAAATGATGCTGGGGATTATAGAGGTTTTGGGGATGTTTTGGGGTTCCCTCTGACCCAACCGGCAATCCTACGGACAGCTCAATCCGACGATGTTGGTCAGCCGGATGAGAGTTAAAACACCAGACCCAAAACCCGGTTCAGTGCTGGTATAGGTGGCTGTGCCACCAAAACAGTCAAGCTCCAGCACCAACGTTCCCCAGGCGGGGAAGGTGACCAGGTCAGAATTGAAATCAGGTCCGAATACGCCACCTTTGGATGTCTGTATGTTGTCAAAGACGAGTTTGCCGTCAACTAGCTCGCCCACACCGAAAAACCACCGCCGGTTCCCGGCGGGATCGAAGCTGAACCAGTACACGACGATCCGTCCGTCCGCAAGAACTTCCACGTTAAAACCTTCACCGCTGTGGCTGAGGTCAAACCAGGAGCCACTCAGCAAGGCCAGCTCGCTTAGGGGTAAAAGCCTCGGGATTCCACAATCCAGACCCATCAGGGTGGTAATCCTGGCCAATTGCATGCGACCGTGACGGGTTCCAATGTGGTAACTCATACTGCCTTCGTCACAGCCTGACCAGATAAAACTGGCGGAACCAACCACTTCCCGTTTTACTTTTGAAGGATCGAAACCCGGACCGAATTCACCCCCCGATACACGGTAGAGTTCAGCGAACTCAACACGATTTCCGCGGATCTCTCCCAGGGCGACATACCAATCCTGGTTGCCTTCATCATCGTAGGTAAACCAGTACAGCACGACCCTACCATCGGCGAGCACTTCGAGCAGGAAACCCTCGCCGCTGCGTGAAAGATCGAACCAGGATGACGTAATGCCAGCTTCCAGTAAAAACAGAGGTGGTACCACCTGGTCTGTTACCCGAAAAGAGATCGTTGAATCCTGGCCACCAACATCTGATTCAGCACCGTTGGAGTTTTCATAACGTGTCCACGACCCGTTCTGCCACCCAACTACGGTGCCGGGGTTGGTATCAGTAAACATACCCGTCATGTCAGATGCCATTAGCCTGAATGTAGCATCCGTGCCACCAGCGACCAGACTGCTGTTTAGTATGTCATCTGGCAAGTTAAAGGTAAGGTTTAATGAATCATCCTGGTAATACCTGTACCCGTCAGGGGCGCCACCGGACTGATTAAGCCAGTCTGCACTTTCAAGGTTAGCGGTCAATTCCGTATTGTTGACAATGATGCCAGCATTGACGTCCAAACCGCTGTCGGGTTGCCCGGGGAAGGCAACGACTTCACCGGCTTCACGCCAACGCATGGGTTTGTTAAAGGCCAACCAGAGACTATAACTGCGGTTGAGTTCCAGCGACTGGAGTTGATTGGTGTACAAAGAGCGGGTTTGACTATCGACGACATCCCATGCCGTTTCAAAAACGACGGCACCGGTGGTCGGGTCCACTATGCGTAGCTCCTGGATACTCGGCGGCCCCGCCTGGCGGTAGTACGCCGCAGCAAACGACTGGGCCAGTTCTTCCCTTACTCTGCGGATTTCGGATTCGGGCAGAATAAACCCGTCATGGCCATTTTCGCGCAGACCGCCATAATCCGCACCACTGCCCGGCAACGGTGCATGAAAACTTTGTCCACCACTGGGCTCGACCTCCAGTGTCCAGGACGGTACCTGATAGGTATGGGTGAAGTATTCGTCGGTAGTACCAATGCCCTGATTAGCTGGTGTGTTAATAGCCGTGGTAAAGGCGTACCACTTGCCGGCTGGGAATGCCCTGTGGTGGTTTGTAAAAGTGTTAAGCACCTGTTGCGTCTGGCGGCTTAGACGACTGTTGTTAGTACGTACCCAGAAATTCACCAAGGAGAATGAATGTACATCGGTGTAGATTCGCAACTGGTCGATCGGGCCCAATTCCGCGGCCGTATCCAGGGCTTGTGTCTCACCCTCGGATTGCGGGGCGGTGCCGTGATGGACGATTGAGCTTACCAATCCTGAAGACCGACCTGGGTTGGTGGCCCAAAACGGTGCGTTGTTGCGGTTCAGGTCAATTCCATTGAGATGATCCCCGATGGTGAAAAGGTCCTCATCCACATTGCGCATATTTTTGCGTCGCATTCGGCCGTCACGTGGTGAACCAAACGGATCATTGGGATCAGTTTGTAAATAGTTAAGTGCGGGGGTGCGCTGCGTTTGCATAAACCCGTCGATGTTTAACGATGGGATTACAATCATGTTTACATTATCCCGCAGGTAATCGTAAAAATGATGATCGTTTTCGTGTAAGGCCAGTAACTCCAGAACACCGGTTACGACTTCGGGTGTCTGCCATTCGCGGGCGTGGATACCACCGTTGGTTAACATGGCTGGTTCCGGCAGACCGTCGATAGTCAGTTTGTCGTTATCACCCAGTCGATAGGCCCAGATGGTGCGTCCTGCAGAAGTCCTGCCAATGTCTTCAGCATGTACATAATCTGTCGTTGCAACCAAATCCTGGTGCCGTGTATGCAAACCCGCATAGGTTCGAAAACCGTCAAAGGGTAACGGGGTGTTTACGGGTATGGGAACCGGGTAACCCAGCGCTATTTTGTTGGTTTCCGACGGTGCTCTGGTATTCACCCACTCGGTCAAAACCTGTGCGCCGGCGGGTCCGATGGCAGACAGAACAAGTACCAAATAGCAAAGTAGTCTAATTTTCAAAGCCGCACCTCAGTGGTCAACTGGGCCCGGTCAGTATCCAGCGCCATCTGCGCACGTTTCGCCGCAACCGAATTGCCTTCCGCAATATTCCGTAATGACTTGATGGTCTGCAGGTCAGGGCTTTGAGCCAGTGCCAGTGCCGCGGCCGAGCCCAGTTCCGGGTCAGCAAGATAATCCAGCAGGAGTTCTCGTGTCGCCTTGTCATGCCGTAATCGTGGCCACCACTGGGCAATAGCCAGCGCCGCATTGGTGGTGGGTGCGTGTTCAATGGCTTCAGCCAACAAGTCGGAAATTTCGACGGCTTGCAGCTGTTCGCTAAAACGTTGCAGTGCCGTCGCCAGACCTGCTCCCCGGCCGTCTATCAGTAGTTTCAACATGGCGTCATTGTCACCGGTTATGGATGCGGTCAGGCCGACCACGGCTGTCAATTCAGGTGCCTGGGCCAATTGCTCCAGGGCGGCATTTTGTACCACGGTCAGGGCCATGAGGTCGGCATACCGAAGGGAATCCATGTAACCCGATCGCACGTTGTGCATACCGGACTTTCGATAGTGGTCCACCAGCGTAGCGGGTTTGGTTATGAGTAATGACTCTGCCTCCAGCGACGACTGGTTTCGCAGCCAGCCATTTTCCACTCCGGCGGCTGCTGCCCGAATGTTGAATAACGGTATCGATGCGCCACCATGATCCTCATGAGGCACCAGGGTGTGAGCCTGGAAGTTTTTTAGATGACTTACGACTCCGGCAGCCACGGCGGCGCGTGGCATGGTTGCCAAAGACTGCGTGAAACGATAAATCACCGCTTCGCGCACCGGTAGCGGCCAATCACTGCGGTTTGCAATCGAATGGAGGTTTTTGAGTGTGGATTCAGCATCGTTGAGCGTCGCAAGGTTACCGATTTCACGTACTGCCAGGTCGATATCAACCGCACGTACTGCCAGCATTGCACTGGTACGGTCCCACTGCTCAGGTCGTCTCTGGTCATTTGCCCACGTGGTTTGCGCGAGGTGTGCCAGGACGAGAAATATATAAAATGACGGTGATCTAAGCATGGTGTTCCCTCCGGATACGCGCATGATACGAAATATTTCGACTCTAATCACTCGCAATCAAAGTCCGGTAGTAATGACCTCACAAATCGGGTTCGGTTTCTTTCAGCGCCAAATAACTTTTGGCATTGAACAGGCCGGTATAACCTTTTGAGTGGAGAACTGCCATGGCCTTGCCGACCCGGTTGCCACTGCGACAGTAGAGAACGACCTGGCGTTGCTTGTTATTGCCAATGGCTGCCACCAGTGCATCGGTTTGCTCGTACTCAATATTGATGGCGCCGTCCAGGTGACCCTCCGCGAACTCCTCGGGGGTACGCACATCGATCAACAAAATACCACTCTCAATCATCGGCCAGGCTTGCCTGGCAATTTGGACGTCGCTGTTGTCTGCCAATGTGGGGCTGCCAAAGCACAACAATGAGACCAGTGCTAAGGTCACTTTGAATCGTGCTGATCGATGCTGCCTTTTCATTGTAATTTTCTCATCGTGGTTGCCGGTGGGGTGTATTTTACGCTGATTCTCGGGCTTTGGACCGTGCAGAGCCCCGTATTTTGAAGTCGGCCTGTACCGTGCTGGCGCCGGCCTGTCTCAAACGACGTGCCCGATCACCCTGGGCGATACCAATAAAACGCCAACCCAGCAAACGGCTGGCCTGCAAATCCCACTCGCCGTCACCAACATAGGTGAAAGCAGCACCCTCCGGTGAACCGCTTTGCAAGGTAGCTCGTGCCGCTATTTGCATAATTTCCGTGCGCGCAATGGCGTCATCCGAGCTTGCCATTGGTAGTTCAAACCTATCGAGCCCGGAGTATCGCATTTTAAACCTGGCGCTGTGTCCCCAGCCTCCCGTAGCGATCCCGGCAAATACATTCTCTCTGTCTTGCACGGCCTGCAACCAGTTTTCGACACCCGGCAGGGGCTGGAAGAGCTCTGGGTGTTCTTCTGCGCCGTTTCTCAGCAGTTGCAAAAAGAGTTTCCTTATCCATTCAACTTCACTTTCAGAGGGGGGGCGACCCACTCGGTGAGCGCACCATTCCGATAAAATTCCACTGTCTGTTATGTGCTCAAATTGCCGCAGGTCAGGTATCGTGTCAGCCACTTCAAAGCACGAGAAAACTGCCTGCCAATAACACTGGTCGTCGATTTGAGCACTCTGCATCAGGGTACCATCCAGATCCAGAATGAAAACCTGGTAACCACTTTTGGCCCATTGCCATAACATTGTGCTATGTTGCCCGACCGGGAGAGAATTCGGAAGTCCTGATATGACTGAACATGATTGCATCAGTGTCGTTGAGTACACCGGTGGAGTGCTGGCCGTCGACTCAGGCTTTGTTAGGGAACACATGGTTGCCTGCTATCTCCTGGAAGCAGAAACGGAGGTCGCCATCATCGAGGTTGGCACCAATTCCAGCACCCCCCGATTGATGAAGGTACTTGCGGCACGAGGCTGGCAACCCGAAGACGTGCGTTATGTGATTGTTACGCATGTGCATCTTGACCATGCAGGTGGCGCGGGCAGCCTGATGCAGCTACTACCCAACGCGACCTTTCTTGTTCATCCCTACGGCGCCCGTCACATGGTGGATCCTGCCAGGCTGGAAGCCAGTGCACGTGCAATTTATGGGGATGAAGTGTTCGAACAAATCTATGGGAAATTGATACCCGTCGAGGAAAGCCGGCTACGCAAGATGGAGGACGGCGACACGGTTAAGCTGGGAAGCAGACAGCTGTTTTTTATGGACACACCCGGGCACGCTCGTCATCATTTTTGTGTGCACGATAACCTGACCAATGGGTGGTTTTGCGGTGATACTTTTGGCCTGTCCTACCGTGAGTTTGATACCCGCAAGGGTGCCTTTATTTTCCCCACTACAACTCCCATCCAGTTTGACCCGATAGCGGCGAAGGCGTCTATTCTAAAACTTGCCGCCACTCAACCGGAGCACATGTATCTGACCCACTATGGTCGAATTGATGATATTCCGGGGCTTGCCGAACACTTGCTGGAAGGACTGGACACATTGGTTGGTTTCGCAGAGCAGCATCTACACGAGGCAGATCGAGCGCAAAAGATCGAGAAGGCCATCCAGGAATGGTTGTTGTCAGGCCTGGTTAAGCACGGGGTCAAGCTGTCATCGGAGAAATGTCTTGAATTGCTGCACACCGACCTCGTTTTAAATACGCAAGGCATTGACTTCTGGCTCGATCATCGCGATGGTTAAACGCCTGTGAATGTACCCTATGAACGTCATGGAGCTCAGTTATGAATGAACCTGAGACAACAAATCGCAGTACGCTGATTCGAAGCGCTGTCACCTTTCAGCTCAAACTGATGGCAGACGGATTGCGTGATTTGGTACTGATGCCGGTTTCACTCTTCGCAACCCTGGTCGGGTTGTTTCGCGGTGGTCAGGAACCTGAACGGGAATTTGAGCAGGTTCTGGAACTGGGCCGCCAGACGGAGAAGTGGATCAACCTTTTTGGTAATCATGAGGTGCCTGCAGCGCCACGCAATATCGCCTCAATTGACGATATTTTTGTGCGCGTGGAAGATGTATTGAGAAAACAATACAAAACCGGCGGGACCAGTAAAAGTGCCCAGCTGGAGATTGAAGACGCCTTGCAGACGGCCCGGGAGTCAGTCCCCGATAAGTAGTTCGATGGGTGTCCCTAAAATCAGTAACTGCCAGTAATGTACTGGTTGAGTTGCTCTATTTCAGATTCTTTTTCATTCAGCAGGCGTTTTACCAGGTCGCCTATTGAGACCATCCCCAAAACCTTTCCATCCTGGACTACTGGCAGATGCCGGCAACGACATGTGGTCATGGTTTCCATGCACTGCTTGATCGAATCGGTGGGTTCGGCTGAGATCACTGGTGATGTCATGACATCACCGATAGGTGTTTCCTTCGAGGAACGGGACTGTAGAACGATTTTTTGCAGGTAGTCGCGTTCGGTAAAAATGCCGGAAATCGTATCGTCTTCCTGTACGAGAACGGCCCCGATGTTGACTTCCGCCATGAGGCTAATGGCGTCAAAAACAGAGTCTTCGGACTTGACCGACAGGACCATGGAACCTTTGCGTTCCAGTATTGCAGAGACTGTAGACATTGTTGTTGCCGTGATTGAACTGTTACTACTAGTTTAGCTCAGATTACTGATTATACAATAAATCAGCTTATTCCTGATCCTCATGTTCGGAAATTACGGTGTACTCAGCCTCCAGAACCTGACTGGTTGGGGCGGGCGTATCCTCATCCACATTTCGTTTGGATAAGTGACGTTTTATCCAGGCAACACGCAACCAAATGGCCACACCTGCGATCAGGCCTACAGCTGCCACGACGGCCAGTGCAAAGACACCAATCATGAAGGCCCCTGCCACGGCGAACACAGCGACGATAGTCGCCACGATTCGTGCTACTGGACTTTGTGGTGGTGGATTTATGTAATACGGCATTTGCGGATAGGCTTATGAATATGGGTACAAACTTACATGTTGGGCCAATGATACACAGAAACAACGACCGGTCTGCATGTTACCCCAGTCACCGGGCGCAGAGCTGGGCCTTGCTGGAGCAATATGCGGGCTAAAAAATCAAGTTGACCACGGTCAGCATAACGATCAGAAAGATGACCGACATGCCGCTACCTACCCGAACAAAATCCGCGACCCGATAACCACCGGGGCCGATAATCAGGGCATTGACCTGGTGTGTGGGGAGAATAAAGGCATTGGAAGTGGACAGGGCAACAATCAGTGCGTACATGGTGGGGTTGGCACCAATGGTCAAGGCGATGCTGATCGCAATGGGTACCAGGATGGTTGTAGCACCTACATTTGACATGACCAGGGTAAACACCGTTGCCAGAACGGCGATTACGATCTGCACGGCGATATCGGGCATATTGCCCAGCAACACCAGGGACTGCTGGGCTATCCAGGCTGCCGTACCGGTCAGTTCCATGGCAAGACCGAGAGGAATCAGGCTGGCGACCAGGAAGACGGTTTTCCAGCTGACGGAATTGTAGGCCTCGTCCATAGTCAAAACGTTGGTCAGTACCATACCCAGCGCGCCGACCAGCAAGGCAATGGACAACCTGAAATCTGTGAACACGATCATGCCGATTGAGATGGCAAAAAACAGCAGTGCATAGCCGACTTTCTGCGGTCGCTGTTCTTCTTTTGGGATGTCCGTGGCCACGATGAACTCCCGATCTTTTTGTAATGCGGATAAGTCCCGCCACGTACTGTGGCTAACCAGGCAATCGCCAGCTTCCAGAATCTGTTCGCGCACCTCCTCAGAGATGATGTTGCCTCGACGGTTAATGGCCAGCACGCTGATGCCAAAGCGCTTGCGCAAACGGGATTCGCCCACGGACTGGCCGATGATCTTGGCACCGGGTGAGATAACGACCTCGGAAATTCCAGCCCGGCTGGGATTGAACAATCCACCCAGGGTTCTAACCCGGGGCTGTAACCGGCAGTGATAATCAAGCGCAAAGCGACCGACTATGTCACGGGTACCCATCACCCCCAGAATGGTTCCGACCCAGATCATTTCATCGGCCGGTGGTGCCATGCGGGGTTCGTCTACATCCCGGATGGCCAGTAGTCTGGGCGCATCGGGTATCTGTTCAGCATCGCCCACTTGCATCCCGACCAGGGGGCTGTCTACCGTTACCAGCAGTTCATAGACATCACCTTCAATACCGTAGGTGTCAGCAAAGTACGTCTTGGTTCGTGCCGGTGCGCCGGAAGTTTCACTCTTGTTCTCTGGTAGCAACACCTTGCCAATAGCCAGAAAATAAAGGATACCGGAAGCTAACAGGGCAAGGCCGACAGGAGCCACGTCAAACAGATCGAATTGACCCAGAGTCTCTGCGCCGGGTGGCAGTGACGCATTGGATGTCTGTATCAGGTCGTTTAGCAGAATGAGCGGGGATGAGCCCACCATGGTGATCGTGCCGCCCATGATGGCGCAAAAACCCATCGGCATTAACAATCTTGACAGTGGTATTTCGGTGCGAACTGCAATACGAGAGACTACGGGCAGAAATAATGCAGTGGCACCGACGTTTTGCATCAAGCCCGATATACCGCCGACGG
This sequence comes from Gammaproteobacteria bacterium, assembly GCA_021772915.1. GTDB lineage: Bacteria > Pseudomonadota > Gammaproteobacteria > Xanthomonadales > SZUA-36 > SZUA-36. The sequence goes on from JAJFLB010000024.1 coordinate 20,812, forward strand.
TACTGGATATCAGCGGAACAATTTTGCTGGCGGTCTTGCCACCAATTCGCAAAATGAAGGCCGCAACCACTGTCATCACACCGGTACGGTCCAGACCGGCGCCCAGTATCATGACGGCGATGATAGATATCACCGCGTTGGATGCGAAGCCGTTGAACAGTTGCTCTGCGGGCACCAGCCCCAGTAAACCCAGCAGTACCATGACCGACAAAGCCACCATATCCACCCGGACGACCTCAAAGACGAACAAAGCAATGGTGATGACCAGTACGACCAGCACCAGCAACATATCACTTGTGAGGGTAAGGCTAGTCTCCATTATTTGTTATCGTAACGTGGCAAGTAGTCAGGCTGCTAGTGTAGCTCAAAGTGGCAATAACCACGGCACACTACGCCAGTTTTTCAAATAACATGTCATGAACTGCGTGACCCAGTCGTTCGCCACGCTGTTCGTACTTTGTGTAGGGCCGCCAGTCTGGTCGTTCACAATAGTCACCGGTGGCCGAAAGATTGACAAAATCCGAACTCACCTGCAGTACCTCCAGCATATGCTCGGCATAGGCTTGCCAGTCGGTGGCCAAATGCAGAATGCCGTGATTGGTGATGCATCGGGCCAGTTGGCTGACAAACTCAGGCTGGATAATACGTCGTTTGTGGTGGCGTTTTTTGGGCCACGGGTCCGGAAAATATACACGCACACCAGCAAGACTTCCCGTTGCGATGCGTTGCTGGAGAAAAGGTACGGCATCGCCACAATAAAGTCGGACATTTGTCAGTCCATGACGTTGCAGTGCAAGCAACAGCTGGCCCACACCCGGCTGATGCACTTCGATACCAATGAAATTTCTATTCGCTTCTGACTGTGCCATCTGCCAGGTGGATGTGCCATTACCAAATCCAATTTCTGCAATGACCTCTGCCGGTCGTCCGAACAGTTGGTCAAACTCAAGCACGGAATCCCCGTGCTCAATGCCAAATCGTGGCCACAACTCACTCAGTGCGCGTTGCTGGGCCGGCGTTAGCCGGCCCTTACGTAGTACAAAGCTACGTATGGGTCGCCGCGACTTCAGTGTGTGGGTGACCCCGCGGAGGTGGATACGAGTGCAGCAGGATCATTATAGAAATCGAAGAAAAAGTAAAAAATAATACTACACACGATAAGGGTTGCAATCATCGCCGGGGTTCCGTAGCGGAACCAAATCCACGGCGTAATTGCCAGTGATGGATCATTTTCGCGTTTGGCCAGCCTTTCTGAAATCGTGACAATATAAACATTAGCAGTAGAACCAATGTGAGTTCCATTTCCACCCATACCGACCCCGGCCGCCAGTCCCCACCACAATGGTGTGACATTGATGCCCTGTGCTTCCATACCCAATAAGATCGGAATCATTGCGGCAGTGAACGGAATGTTATCAATGGCGGCAGACAAGATGGCGGCCACCCACAGCAACACAAGGGTGGCGGTCAACAGATCTTCCTGTACAAAAGGAACGATGTATTGACCCAGGTAACGTAAAAAACCACTGTGCTCTACACCACCGACAACGATAAACAGCGAGATGAAAAAGATCAGTAACGGAATCTCTACATCTTCCATGGCGTGATCCATCTCGACTTTCCTGGCGATAAATACCAGCAAGGTCAGCCCCGCGGCTGACACCATCCAGGGCTCCCAACCAATTGAATGGTGCACAGTAAACAGTACAACCATCAGACCGAGTACCAGCAGCGACTGATTCCACAGCTTGCGGTCTTTGTACACCGTTTCTTCGTGGAACTCCCCTTGTGGGTCGACCGCAAGGAATTTACGGAACAAAAAGCGCAGGACAAGCAAGACGGTAATCCAGGCGGCAAATGTCATTCCACCCATATGCACCACGAAGGTATTGAAGTCGATGCCCTTGGCGGAGCCGATCATCAGGTTGGGTGGATCACCGACCAGCGTCGCCACGCCACCCGTGTCTGACAGCAGAGCAGCGGCCAGCAGGAATGGAATAGGTGTCACCTTCATGGCCCGCGCGATGAGGATAATCAGGGGACCAAAAATAACCACCGTCGTGACGTTGTCCAACAGCAGGGAGAGAACGGTCACTGCGGTTCCGAGCAGTGTCATCAGCATGAATTGTCTGCCTTTGCTGATCCTGGCCATGTAATTGGCCATGGCCTCAAAGCCGCCGGTGGGGATCATGATCGAGACAATCGCCATCATGCAACCCAGCAGGAATACAACGTTCCAGTCGATGGCCAGGACTGCCAGGTGGGAATCGTAAAACCCGTAATACTGTCCCACGATGATCATCATGAGAGCACCCATCATGGCAAATTTGGCGCGATGGAAACCGTGCAGTGTCTCGGTAAATATGCCGATAAAGGTAAAGGCCAGAATGATTCCTGAAATCAGCATTGAGTCGTTCATGACAAGCATTTCTGTCATTTTATGTGTCTCCCGGTGAGTTTGATCTGTCAGACGTTTGTAGTTATTGCCCCATTATGCACTGATAGACCAGATTATCTCAATGTAAACCGTCACGCCGTTTTGTAACAACAGATGCAAAGTATTCTCGACTGACGTACAATATATCTCTTAATTCGAATAAAGAGATATATAGCTGGAGTTATTAACTATGAGTAATTACCTGTTTACGTCTGAGTCCGTCTCAGAAGGCCATCCGGACAAGGTTGCAGACCAGATATCGGATGCTGTTCTGGATGCCATTATTACCGAAGATTCTGCTGCACATGTGGCTTGCGAGACTTTCATCAAGACCGGTGTTGTTGTCGTAGGCGGTGAGATTACCACTAATGCCTGGGTGGACCTTGAATCAGTTATCCGCAAGGTGGTTGTGGAAATTGGCTACGACTCCTCAGACGTGGGTTTTGACGGTAACACCTGTGGTGTGGTCAATATTATCGGCAAACAGTCATCAGATATTGATCAGGGTGTAAATCGAGATTCCCCGGAGCAACAGGGTGCAGGTGACCAGGGTTTGATGTTTGGATACGCCAGCAACGAAACCGACGTGCTGATGCCGGCACCGATTTATTACGCCCACGAATTGGTTAAAAAACAGGCCCACGTGCGCAGGGAGTCCGGTGGTGGTCAACAGCACTTGCGTCCGGATGCCAAGAGCCAGGTTACTTTCCGCTATCAGGACGACAAGCCCGTAGGGATTGATGCTGTGGTCGTTTCTTCCCAGCACCACGCAGATTCCACCCACGCGCAAATCAAAGAGCTGGTAATGGAGGAAATTATCAAGCCGGTATTGCCCGCAAACTGGTTGGATGAGAACACGAAATACCATATCAACCCGACCGGCCGATTCGAAATCGGCGGACCGGTTGGCGATGCCGGATTGACCGGTCGCAAGATAATCGTTGACACTTATGGTGGCATGGCCCGCCACGGCGGTGGTGCCTTCTCCGGGAAAGACCCGTCCAAGGTGGATCGCTCTGCAGCCTATGCTTCGCGTTATGTGGCCAAAAATGTCGTTGCTGCGGGTTTGGCAGACCGTATTGAGATCCAGGTGTCGTATGCAATCGGTGTGGCCGAGCCCACATCAATTGGTATTGACACCTTTGGTTCGGAAAACATCCCTGCCGAGCGTATCGAGCAACTGGTGCGAGAGCATTTTGATCTTACCCCTTATGGCATTATCACGGCACTTGATCTGATTAAGCCTATATACACCCCGTTAGCGGCTTATGGCCACATGGGCAGAGAGGATTTGAACGTCAGCTGGGAAAACACTGACAAAGCGGACGAGTTGCGCGAAGCGGCCGGTCTTTAAACGAAAGGAAAAGTGTAATGAATGCAGTGATTGAAGAATTAGGCCGAGAGGATTACCACGTAGCTGATATCGGACAGGCTGGGTTTGGTCGTAAGGAGATAGCCATTGCCGAAACGGAAATGCCTGGCCTGGTATCGGTTCGGGAAGAGTATGGTGAAGAACAGCCACTCAAAGGAGCCCGTATCGCCGGGAGCCTGCACATGACCATCCAGACCGCAGTGCTGATTGAGACACTCAAGGAGTTGGGTGCAGAAGTCCGCTGGGCTTCCTGTAATATTTATTCTACCCAGGACCACGCAGCGGCAGCAATCGCTGCAGGTGGTACCCCGGTTTTTGCATTTAAAGGCGAAAGCCTGGATGAGTACTGGGAGTACACACACCGCATATTCGACTGGGGTACAGGTGAAGGTGATGAAAATTTCGCCAACATGATCCTTGACGACGGTGGTGACGCAACCCTGCTGTTGTACCTGGGCGCTCAAGCCGAGCAGGATCCTTCAGTACTTGACAATCCGGATAGTGAAGAGCAGGTTGCGTTGTTCAATGCGATCAAGAAGCGGCTGAAATCGCGTCAAGGCTGGTATGCAAAAGCACTCTCAAAAATACAGGGTGTGACCGAGGAAACCACTACTGGCGTGAAACGTCTTTACGAGATGGCAAAAGAAGGGACCTTGCCATTTCCTGCCATCAACGTTAATGATTCAGTGACCAAGTCGAAATTCGACAACCTGTATGGTTGCCGTGAGTCGTTGGTTGATGGCATCAAGCGCGCCACCGATGTGATGATTGCGGGTAAGACCGCCGTTGTTGCAGGCTACGGTGATGTAGGTAAGGGATGTGCGCAATCGCTTCGTGGACTCGGGGCGACGGTGTGGATCACTGAAATTGACCCGATTTGTGCTTTGCAGGCGGCCATGGAAGGTTACCGTGTTGTGACCATGGAAGATGTCGTGGACAAGGCAGACATCTTCGTAACCGCCACCGGAAACTTTCACATTCTTACCCATGCTCACCTGGCGGCAATGAAGGACCAGGCTATCGTTTGTAATATTGGCCACTTCGACAATGAAATCGACGTAGCCAGCCTCAAGCAATACGAGTGGGAAAACATCAAACCTCAAGTTGATCACATTATTTTCCCGGACGGGAAGCGTATTATTCTGCTGGCCGAAGGACGCCTCGTAAACCTGGGTTGTGCAACTGGCCACCCGAGTTTTGTTATGTCCAATTCCTTTACCAACCAGGTACTGGCACAGATCGAGCTATGGAAGTACACCGATCGCTATGCGCATGAGGTTTATGTTCTGCCCAAACATCTGGATGAAAAGGTGGCACGTTTGCACCTGCAACGCATTGGCGCCAATCTCACCCGGCTGACTGATATACAGGCGGGCTACATCAGTGTGGATGCAGACGGTCCCTACAAGCCGGACCATTACCGTTATTGACAGATTACCAACAACTGGCAGGATACCCATTTCATTTGAGTTTTTCCCACCGCGGTCTGGTGAGCAAAAACTCGTGCTTGATTCTACTTGGCAAAAGCTCTCAAGGCTTAACCCACGCTATTTGTCGGTTACCTTCGGCGCCGGTGGGTCTTCACCAGAGGCAACGATAGAGACCGTCGCCGAGCTGTTGGATCAAACAGACGTGCCGGTGGCACCGCATATATCGTGTATGGCCAAGAGCCGTGAGATGCTGCATGAATTGATTGGTTCCTACAAAGACGCTGGCGTCAAACGTCTGGTTGTGCTGCGCGGCGACCGGCCCGATGGAGTGAGTGGACCGGGGCCCTTCCAGTACGCCAGTGAATTGGTGAGGTTTGTACACGAGTCGTATCCGGACACATTTCATGTCGAAGTGGCCTGCTATCCTGAGTTCCATCCGGAGTCCGAGTCACCTGAAACCGAGTTCAGGTACTTTAAAGAAAAAGTTGATGCGGGTGCCGACGGCGCCACGACCCAGTATTTCTACAACACCGATTGCTATTTCCAGTTTCTGGAAGATTGCGCACGCCATGACATCAATATTCCCATTACCCCCGGGGTGATGCCGATCACCAATTACAACAGCCTGGCGAGGTTTTCTGCCAACTGTGGTGCGGAGATCCCCCGCTGGATTCGGAAACGATTGGAACCTTTCGGTGACGATGCCGCATCGATCCGTGAATTTGGACTGGATGTGGTCACCAAGCTCTGCGAACGATTACTCGTGGGGGGGGCTCCCGGTTTACATATCTATACCTTGAATAGGGCCAACGCGACCATGCGTTTATGGCAAAGGTTAAATTACCTGTAGGACCAACGAGCTTGCTGGTGGGGATTGGTGCGTGCATGGAAACGCCATCCAGGCCATCATCTTTTGGAAAGTGGATAACAAGGTTCAGGATCGTAATTGCGCCCAGAATAAGCCGGCATAGATTTTCGGATCCAGCATAAGGCCTTCCGCCCGGCGGGCATCCAGCCACTGGTGGGCGCCTTCAAGCGGAACGTGGTGGACGGTAATGTCCTCGTTGGCGTCGCCGCCACCTGGTCCCACACGTTCAAGACCGCTGGCAAAAAATATGGTGATCATTTCATCAACCATACCGGGTGTGCTGGGACAGCTTAGTAGTTCCTCCAGCTTTGCCGCACGATAGCCCGTCTCTTCTTCCAACTCCCTCTCGGCAGCCGTTCTTAACGCTTCACCTACATCGCCTGTGTCGCCCACAAGTCCTGCCGGTAACTCAATCACACGGCCGCTAACGGGGATGCGGTATTGTTCTACGAGAACCAATTCCAGTGCCGCGGTGACAGGAACCAGGACGACGACAGCACTGGCGTTAGTGCGGTATGCAAACTCCCAGCCGTCGCGTTCCTTCAAGCCAAGATAGCGACCACAATAGTGATTTGTTTCGTTAATTGTCACTGAATTACCCGCTGCTCTGTTACACTGCGCCGATTGTATCCCTGTCGCCATTTTAACGGAACCAAACTCTGTTTGATGGTTCAAAGCTGCGGACCCTGAAAAGGATAAACATGTTGAACAAATTACCACTCATTCTGGCTTTGGCCACAAGTGTTTTTCTGACCAGTGTGACGTCGACGGCACAACTCAAACCTGTCGAGGCACTACCGGAAAACGTTCCCGATCTGTTAGTCAAAATTAACGAGGCTTTCGTTGCCAAAAACTACCCGTTGTTTCGCGATGCCTTGATTCAATTGCACAAGCACCGGCCCGATAACAGTGACTATATGTATCAACTTGTCATTGCCCATGCATTGCTTGACGAAAAGCAACAGGCATATGACATGATGGTACGCATGCAACAACAAGGGCTTGCCTACGACTTTACCAAGACAGACCAAACCGCCAACATTAGGGGAACCGAGGTATTCGATTATGTCAATGATCTGATGGTCATGGCTCAAGACCCTGTGGGCGAGGCTGAAGTGATACTGACCTTGCCTCAGGATGTTGCTTTTCCTGAAGCCCTTTCCTGGGACGAGACTCGGCAAAAATTCCTGGTAGGTACCATGGCTGATGGCAGCATACTTACGGTTGACAAGGAGGGTGAGGCTACCGAGTTGCTAAAAGCTGATGAAGAGAACGGCATGTGGGGGGTTATTGATATTCTTGTTGACCTGCAACGTAATCGTTTGTGGGTAAGCAGTGCAGCCACTCCCGGTTTTTCACGTTTCGACGTCATTGATCAGGGGCGTTCTGCCCTGTTTGAGTTTAACCTTGAGACGCTGGAGTTCATTCGCCGCTATCCGGTTTCTGTTGATGGTCAGCCGCATGCTTTGGGTAACATGGTACTCACCTCGAATGGCGACATATACGTGGCGGATCGGGTATTCCCGATCGTGTACCGCAAGCTTGCAAATGAGCAAAAACTGGAAGCACTCATGGTTGCCCAGGATATGGTCAGCATGCGCGGGGTCGCCATGCAACCTGACGGGCGTATCCTCTATATCGCAGACCGAGAGATGGGCATTCTGGTGCTGGACCTTGAGGCGCGGCGCTCTGGCAAACTACTTGTTCCCGAAACCCTCAATCTTGGCGGGCTGGATGGTCTGTACTTGTGGGATAACCACCTGGTGGTTATCCAAAATGGAATTAAACCGCAACGGGTCATGCGACTGGAGCTTGACGCTACTGGCACCAAGGTTGAAGCGATTCGGCCATTGGCCGTGGCCCAGCCCAATTTCGACTTCCCCAGTTTTGGTGTTTTGCGGGGGAAGAACCTGTACTACTTTGGTAACAGCCAGTGGCTGGGTAGTGGAAATAATGTAAAACCTATCACTGTACTGCGTACGTCAGTGGATGCCAGTGAGGACCTTGTTGGGCCGGATATGAGGAAATATCTTGAAGAGCGTGGCAAGAAACTTGAAGCGCGCAGCAAGAAACTCCAGGAGCAGGCGTCTAAGTCCGAGGAAAAGCAGCAGTAGTTGGGGGTTTGCATGGTTATTTGCAGCGCAAGCACCGCCGTCTCAGCATCTGACCAAAATTCATTTCGTCAAACAGACGGTTGAGACAGGCTTCATCCGTTTCACCACGCGTAACCCCGGGGCTCTCAAGTGTTGAATGTACCTCGGTTTCGATACCGGTCAGACGACGTGCCAGTTCTGCAGCGTCCCGGTGGTCATGCAGCTTCTTATGAAGGGTTTTGGCACCCCGGATACTGAGATGCTGCACTTCGTCCATTCGTTCCCAAAGGGCTTCCAGGTTTTCGAAGTGACTCAATAGCGCCGCAGCAGATTTTGGACCGACACCAGGAATACCGGGGATGTTGTCCACACTGTCACCTGTGAGGGCAAGAAAGTCGGCAATCTGTTCCGGAAAAACACCAAATTTGTCCTTGATTTTTGCCGGGTTGAGCTTTCGATCCCGGGTGAAATCCCACCAGGTATCGTTTTTCTCGATCAACTGGGTGAGGTCTTTGTCACTGCTGATAATGCAGACCGGATGCCCACGGTCCCGCCAGTGGCTGGCAAGTGTGCCGATCAGGTCATCTGCTTCATAACGGCTATCGGAAAAACATCTCAGGCCCATGGTTTCTGCTACCTCTCTGGCCCATTTGAACTGACGTTTTAATTCTTCCGGAGCGGGGTCACGGTTCGCTTTGTATTGCGGATAGATTTCATTGCGATAACTGGTTTCCAGTGACTCGTCAAACGCAATCCCAATGTGCTGCGCCCTGGTTCGCTCTAACAGACTGCACAAAAAACCGGTAAAGCCATACACGGCGTTGGTCGGTTCGCCCTGGGAATTGACAAATTCATCCGGAATCGAGAACCAGGCACGAAACACATAAATGCTGGCATCGACGAGGTATACGGGTTGCATGGGTGAACCAGGGCTAACAGGCGCCACACTAAGTTACCAACAACGATTGTCCCTGTTCGACACGTTTGCGTAAAACACTGTTACGAGGGAAGTGTGCGAGTAGGAAGTCCATCTGGTCAGCAAGGATTTGGCGTCCTTGCAAGTACACGTATTCTGCGTGAGTGGGGCAGAACGGGATGGCCAGTAACGCCATACCCGCTTGTTCCGGTGTCTGGCCTGCCTTGTGGTTATTGCACCGTTTGCAAGCCGTGACGACGTTGCCCCAACGATCCTGTCCTCCCTGGCTTAGTGGGTGAACGTGATCCCTGGACAGGAGATAATTTGGAAATTGCTGGCCACAGTATAGGCACAGACCCTGGTCGCGCCGAAACAGGGCTTTATTGCTCAGAGGGGGAACGTAATTTCGTGTAAACAAGTGTTTGTGCGGGTGCTGGCCTTCGGTAGCAATGATGGCATTGACACTGACAATACTCTGGCAGCCGCTGTCGGCGTTGACACCGCCATGGATCTTGTAGAGCGTCTCTCCCAACGCATAGCAAACCTGATCAAGTGTGATCAGCCTGACTGCATCCTGGTAACCAACCCACTCCAGAGGCATGCCGGATACATCCGTGCGTAGGACCCGTTGTTGTAAACCCATATTCTGTGTCATCGTTGTGACCGCAAAACTTGCTTGCACTGGTTGCTGTGCTAAGTTAACTCCAAATAGCTGTATATCGGGTTTCCGTGACAATCGCAAGCAAAATTTCCATCAAATCAGGATATGCTTATCCCCGCCGCGTTTCATGGCTGCGAACCCGGAGCCGGTCAGCGTTGTCAGATTCGGATAGGTACATTTGGAGTTGGTCGTGAAATTAATATTACAGCGTGCTGTTGTCATGCTTGCACTGTCTTTGGTTACAGGCCACGTGATTGCTGTTTTACCTGCAGCTGTGGATGGCAAACTGTTGCCCTCACTGGCACCCGTACTCGAGGAGGTCACGCCGTCTGTGGTCAATGTGTACACGCAAACCCGTGTTCGTGTGCGCAGTCCGTTGCTGGATGATCCCATTTTCAGGCGTTTTTTCAATGTCCCTGATATCCCACGTGAAAGAGTGTCACAAAGTCTTGGCTCGGGTGTCATTGTGGATGCCCAAAAGGGTTATGTGTTAACCAATAATCACGTGATTGCGCGCGCTGATGAAATTGCCGTGGGACTCAAGGATGGCCGTAACCTGGAAGCCAAATTAATCGGGACCGATCCCGATACTGACCTGGCCGTGATCCAGATTCCCGCACAAGATCTCACCGCCCTGGCATTGGCAAACTCGGATCAGTTACTGGTTGGCGACTTCGTTGTTGCGGTAGGCAATCCCTTTGGCTTGGGTCAGACCGTTACCTCCGGAATTGTAAGTGCGCTGGGCCGAACCGGTGTGCGGGGTCTTGAGTACCAGAATTTCATCCAGACGGATGCCTCAATCAACCCAGGGAACTCCGGTGGTGCCCTGATTAACTTGCGGGGCGAATTGGTTGGTATCAACAGTGCGATATTCACACCCAGTGGCGGTAACGTGGGTATTGGATTTGCAATCCCATCCTCCATGGCACGCTATGTAATGGACCAGTTGATTCGCTTTGGTGAAGTACGGCGTGGCACGCTGGGTTTGTTTGTCCAGGACCTGACCCCCGAGTTGGCTGGCGTATTTGACGTAAATGCAGGCAGTGGTGCGCTGGTTGCTGAAGTTTCCATAGAGTCTGCCGCAGCCACTGCCGGATTACAGCCAGGGGACGTGATCGTCAAAATGGCCGGGCGTGAGGTTGGCTCTGCGCAGGACTTTTTCAATGTCGAAGGCCAGTTGGCGCTCGGTGAGACACTGCAGATCGAGTTTTTGCGTGATGGTAAAGTCCGCCGGTCATCACTGGTTATACAATCGATCCGAAAACTTGAAGGCGTTGATCTTGACCGTCGCCTAAAGGGGGCACGATTTAGCGAGTTGAATGCCCGGCACAAGCAGGAGAATATCTCCGGGGTGTTACTGGAAGAGCTGGATCCGGGTAGCAGGCTTGCCCGAGAGGGGCTGGCTGAGGGTGACATTGTCACGGGCGTGAACCGACGGCCGGTCCACAACCTGGTGGACTTCATTGCTGCGCTTGAAAAAACCCGCCGCCAAATTCTGTTACAGATCAGACGTCAGGGGCGGGCCTATGTCGCTCGTATTGACTAGTTTGTAATTGTCACGATGCAGTACACTAGGTCACACTACAACTTGGTAGTCACCTGGCTTACACTTGCACGTCCCCAAGATTGGTTTCCACATGCGTAGCCCCTTCAGTAGCACCGATAACAGCCTGCCACTTTACCCGGTGGACCCCGCCTGTTTCGACCAGTGGCTGGCGAAGGCGCCAAAGAAGCAGAGAAAATGGTTAGAAGCGCTGGATTTCCACGCACAACCCGGTGCTGTGTGTGGCTTGCCAGGCGATGATGGCGAACTGCAGGCCTATATTTTTGGCATGGCAGACCAGGGCTGGTTGTATCAACTGGCAACGCTCCCACGACAGCTTGGGGCCGGTACCTACCGGTTGGTCTCGGAATGGGGGCCGCAACAAAGACTGCAGGCCAGTCTTGGCTGGGGCCTGGCCTGTTACCAGTTCGAGTTATACAACAAGTCAAAAGTTGAGATGCCGCAGCTGGTCCTGGACGAAGACATTGCCTTACAGGCGCAAAGCTTGCTCAAAGCTCAGACTTTGGTACGTGACCTGGTTAATACACCGACTGAAGACATGGGGCCGGCACAGCTGGCGGATGCCATGCAGGCCGAGGCAAAGCACCTTGGCGCCAGCATGACGGTGGTCAAGGGTGAAGCGCTGCTGACGGAGAAATTTCCAGCTATTCACGTTGTTGGGCGGGCTGCAAGCCGCGCCCCGCGGTTGCTTAAAATGGAGTGGGGAAAGACAGAGGATCCACTGCTGGTACTGTGCGGAAAAGGCGTGTGTTTTGATACCGGCGGGTTGAACCTCAAAACAGGCTCCGGCATGAGTTTGATGAAAAAGGACATGGGTGGTGCTGCACATGTTTTGGCGCTGGCTGGGCTGATCATTGAAGCACGATTGTCTGTACGCCTGATGGTGCTGGTACCAGCGGTCGAGAATGCAGTTTCCGGTAATGCCTATCGTCCTGGAGATGTCATCCCAACACGCAAGGGACTGAGCGTCGAAATTGGCAATACCGATGCTGAAGGCCGGGTCGTGCTAGCTGACGCATTGGCTTACGCCTGTGAACACGAACCTGATCTGGTAATTGATTTTGCAACTCTGACCGGTGCCGCCCGAATAGCGTTGGGTGCCGATTTGCCACCTTTGTTCAGCAATGACATTGCCATTGCCCATGATATTGTCGCCGCCGGGGAGCATGAGGAGGACCCGTTGTGGGTGATGCCGCTTTACCAGCCTTACCGGGACTTGCTGAAGAGCCAGATTGCTGACCTGAGCAATGTTGGAAGTTCCAGCTACGGTGGGTGCATCACGGCAGCCCTGTTTCTAGAGTATTTCATCAGTGGGAAAACCGCCTGGGTGCACATCGATACCTTCGCCTGGAACCAGACGAGCCGACCCGGCAGACCGGCGGGTGGCGAAGCACTGGGACTCAGGGCAGTATTCAGGTACCTGCGCAGACGTTACGCTTGATCTACCGGCTGCACCAGCCGGCCCAGATCGCTGGCAAAGACAAAATAAACAAGGTCAGACCAGTCTCAAAGCAACACAAAACTGGCTAAGGCGACAAAGGTTGTAGCAGCAATCAGCAGTATCAGGTAGCTGATTCCGATCAAACTGAATTTGGCCACCGTCATAAACCAGCCCTGCTGATAAACCACCCGCAATGAAATCAGAAAGTAGACGGGTATCCAGACACTGATAGCTATTGTCAACCACTCTGTGCCGGTTGTAGCAATCGTGTACCCAGATTGATTGAAGAGGTCACCAACCAGGTTGGTCAACAGCAATAGAATCAGGCTGACAAACAGAAATGAGTGGTTGTGCAAAGAGAAAATCAGGTGCTCGACGTAGTAACGCTTCGCAAACAGATACCAACACTTCAAGATTAATGCGACCACCGGCAACAATATGAACATGGTGGCGGGAAGAATGTCGAAAACCTGCTCTACGATCAGGTTGGGGTTTTCGTTGATCTGCTCAGCCTTTCGTGGTGATCCTTCGATCTCGTCGTTGATGCGTTTATTGATCCAGTCCGGCAACCACCGGATGTCCACCGGGTTAGTGTCGCGGTCCCAGGGTTCATCATTGAACTGGAATCCGTCGGTATCCAGCTTGAAGCCGTCGTTTTCATCCGCCGCGTTAGCGGAAACACTTTCATGTTCGGCAAGGCCGGACTGGACCTTTTCGCGCAGGTCTGGTGGCAGTTCAGTTAGCGATTCTTCGAGCAGTTGTTGATGCGTTTCGTCACCGGGTCCGACCTGCGCAACATCCTCATGGCCGGTGCCACCTTTGTTGGTGTCGATCGCGTTCCCTGAGAGCAGTGCTGCCAACAGGAAAAAGAGGATGCTGGCAAAGATATATAAACGCATGGGTGGTGTATAACGAAAACGACGACCGGTCATGTAGTCTCGTGTCAGTCGTCCCGGCTTGAACAGCAGGGGTTTCATTGTGCGCATGAAACGCGAGTCCAGGTCCAGGAAGTCTTCCAGCAAATCTCGCACCAGGGCTGGAAAAAATCGCAGCAGGTTGCGATCAGGTTGACCGCAGTAGTAGCAAAACGGACCATTCAGGCCAGTGCCGCAGTTCAGGCAGTCGGCAGAGCCTGCAAGCTTTCTGTCTGCCAGTGTCAGCGCTGGGTCACCCACCGTTACCAGTGCAATATTCTCATTTGTCATCTCAGTACTCCTTGCAAATCCTGGCCGGCATGCCTGCTCCTCACAGAAGGGGGTGCCAGACTTACACCCTCATGTACAATGCCTGCTTACGCCAGATTGTAGCCAATGATCAGAACCAGTACACCAAAAAACCATCGCGCCGAAGTTCTGCGAACCTTGCATTTGGGAGCGCCAGTCATGGTGGGTCTTGTAGCCGGTTTCAGTATGAATTTTGTTGACACGGTAATGGCTGGCAGGTTGCCGCAACGGGAAATTGCACTGGCAGCCATTTCTACTGGTGGTGCAATATGGTCGGCTGCACTGATGTTCACACTGGGTCTGATGATGGCCGTGCAACCCACGGTGGCCCAACTCGACGGCGCCGGTAACAGACCGCAGGGTGGCGTAGTTGTCAGGCAGGGGTTTTGGCTGTCGCTATTGGTGGCCATTCCCTATGTGCTCATATTGATCTGGGGTGAAGTCGTATTTCGATGGATTGCAGTGGACTCCAGCATCACGGCCACGGCAGTTGAATACCTGCGGGCACTGGCGTGGGGTGCCCCCGGTATCTGTTTGTTGCTGCTGCTGCGTTATTTCAGTGAGGGAGGTGGCCACACCCGACCCACCATGTATATCGGTTTACTCGGTGTGATGCTGAATATTCCACTCAACTATGTATTGATGTTTGGCAAGCTGGGTATGCCGGCGTTAGGTGCGCAAGGTATCGGCTATTCCACCTCCATCGTAATCTGGCTGCAGTTAACCCTGATGTTTTTCATTGTGCGTTCGCATCGGCATTTCTGTGAATTCGAACTATTCGCCCGCTGGGACTGGCCACAATGGAAGCCGATTAAGCAGCTTCTGGTAATTGGGCTGCCCATCGCGGGGGGCATTTTCGTGGAAGGCAGCCTGTTTGTCGGGGCAGCCCTGTTGATTGCGCGTCTTGGTCCCCTGCCGGCTTCTGCCCATCTGATCGCGATCAATTTCTCCGCGTTGATGTTCATGGTGCCACTTGGTCTGGCCAGCGCGGTGACGACACGCGTGGGTAACGCGCTCGGCAGGGGAGAGCCTGCTGCCGCCAGATACGCCGGCCTCATTGGTCTTGCGATTGTGCTGGTAACACAAACCTTCAGTGCCTCGCTGATGCTGTTTGTGCCCGAATTCATCGTCGGAATATATACTGACGATGCGGCTATTTTGTCAATCGCCGTGAGCTTGCTGTTTTTATCCGCGATCTTTCAATACGCCGACGGCATTCAGATTTGTGCCGCCGGGGCGCTACGAGGTCTCAAGGACACACTGGTTCCCATGTTCATCAATGTGTTGTCATACTTGTTGATTGGCTTGAGTGTTGGTTACTACCTGACCTTCAACAAGGCCATGGGGCCCGCCGGAATGTGGATCGGCATGATAGCCGGTTTGTCTCTTGGTGCTGTCTTGTTACTTAGCCGATTTATGATCCTGAGCTCACGTTTGGCCAGGGGACAGGATTAGTAGGACCGAAGAGCTTGCTTATCGGGAAAATCAAATGGGACAGTGTGTCCTTGTGATCAGGGTTCCCGAAGAGCAAGCTCTTCGGTCCTACACTACACTAGCGTTCTTATGCGATCCGGGCCTTCAGTTGCTCCAGTTCCGCTTCAATTGATGGATCCGTGGGTAACTCTTCCGCGATCCAGGCATTGCTCGTCGGGCCTCCAAACTCGTAGGAATGGACCCGGGCTTCGAGTCTTTCCACCTGTGATTGCAGACGGTCAAAGCGGCCCATGGCGCGGCTAACTCTGCGCTCAGCGGGTGAAAGGGATTGCTCCGCATTGACCGCATGGCCGTTTGTCGGCCGGGATTTGCGGCTTTTGATATCCTTCAACTTGGATTTGGCTTCCGACAACTTACGTTTGAGGGTTACCACGTCAAATTCGAGTTGAGTCGTTCGCTCAGCAAGGCTTTCCGATTCGCTATCGGCAGTTTGAAGTGCCTGCTCAAGTTGCGCTTTGGCCTTCAACGCGGCCCGGGCCAGGTCGTCGCGATCGGTTTCTACAGATTTTTCCGCCCGCTCTGTCCATTGTGCTATTTCCTTTTTGTAACGTTCTTGCAGGCGTTGCAAGTGTGTTTGCTCAGCGAGTAGATCGGCACTGGCCAGACGGGCGTCTTCGGCGGCGTCTTCCATATCGCGGATAAGTGCCCGCAAAAGTTTCTCTGGATCCTCTGCTTTCTCAAGCAGTGAATTGACGTTGGCGGCGATCACGTAACGTAAGCGAGAAAATGATCCCATGGTTCAGTCTCCTTGTTCATTAATTGGTTCAGGGCATTGTTAACAGGCTCTGTGTAACTAGATGCAGAAATCGTGCCATGGGGTGAAACGTTTTCAAAAACAGTGAATTAGGATATAAATGGCAGCTGAGCAGGGCTGGGAAGTGGTTTTTTTGACAAACTGTTGGCGGTTTTGCCTGGAAGTAACCCGGCAAACCCGTGTGACCTTCGGCCGATTGTGGTTAGCAGTCACTGTCAATACAATAGCCCACAGTTTAATCACTGGCGATAACATGGCTAATGAGCGTCCATTCTTTTTGAGACTTGCGTTGGGTGCCTGGCACTTCATTAATGGCAGCAGAAAGGTTTTTCTGAACCTGCTTTTTCTGATCCTTCTTTACATGATTTATGTCGTACTTCAACCACCTGATACGTTTCGTCTAAAACCCGAATCGACACTGGTGGTGCGGCCGTATGGGAATGTCGTGGAGCAGTACACGACCACGCCCATGGATCGAGCATTGCAGGAAGCAACCGGCCAGGACAGGAATGAAACCCGTTTGCGGGATATGCTCGAAGTCATTCATCGTGCCGCCGGCGATAGCGCTATTAGTCAATTGGTAATTGATCCTTCTTACATGTGGAGTATCGGGTTGGCGGCATTGCAGGATCTGAGCAATGCTTTGGATAAATTCAGGTCCACCGGCAAGATGGTGATAGCGGTGGCGGACAATCTCGGGCAGCAGCAGTATTATCTGGCATCACTTGCGGACGAAATCTGGCTGAACCCTGATGGAATGGTCTGGTTGGAGGGTTATTCAGACTACCGTCACTTTTATCGTGAAGGATTGGAAAAGCTGGCCGTGGAAATCAACCTTTTCCGGGTAGGCAAGTACAAGTCGGCGATGGAGCCGTATGTTCGTGATGACATGTCAGAAGAGGCCAAGGAAGCCGGCAGGTCATGGCTTGGCAATTTGTGGCAACAGTACCTTGAGGGCGTAGCTGAGCATCGAGGCCTCATGTTGCTGTCACTACAGGACGCAATCGACGATTTGCCCAGCAATATTGAGGCAATCGGCGGAAATTTTGCGCGATATGCCATGGATTTGGGTTTGGTGGATCGACTGATGACCGCACCTGAGGCCCGTCTGGAACTGGCCCGGCGTGGTACCGCAGACCGGGCAGGTGACAGCTACCGTGCTGTTGGCATGCAGGATTATCTCGACCTCACCAGGAGGAAATCGAGCTTCAACAACGGCAAACATATCGCCATCGTAATCGCCGAGGGTGAAATCGTCAGTGGGAGTCACCCGCCCGGCCGTATCGGCTCTATTTCCACGGCAGAACAACTTCGTCGTGCCGCCCGCAACGAGGAGGTTGCCGCCGTGGTGTTGCGCATCAACAGTCCGGGTGGGGAAGCGCAAGCTTCCGAATCTCTGCGTCTGGAGTTACAGCAGGTCAGGGACGCCGGAAAAAAGGTGGTTGTATCCATGGGCAATGTTGCCGCTTCCGGGGGTTACTGGATGTCAATGGCCGCGGATGAAGTCTGGGCCAGTCCGGCAACCATCACCGGCTCAATTGGTGTGTTTGGAATGTTGCCCACCTTCGCTGGCACGCTCGACAAGATCGGTGTACACACTGATGGGTTCGGGACTACAGAATTAGCAGGAAAAATCAGGTTGGACCGATCGTTGGATCCGGATATGGCACGTGTACTCCAGTCCTCCACGGAAAGGACATATCAGCAGTTTATCAACCTGGTCAGGGTTGCCCGCAACAAGAACACCAAAGCGGAAGTTGAAAAGGTTGCGCAGGGTCAGGTGTGGAGTGGCGAGCAGGCACTGGCCCACGGATTGGTCGATAAAACCGGAACATTTCAGGATGCCATTGAAGCCGGCGCGCGTATTGCAGGTTTGGGTGACAACTATCAGCTGGACTGGATTGAACCCAAGAGGTCAAACCTCGATAAATTTTTGACGGAATTCCTTGCCGGGGCAGTTGCCAGGATGGACCTGTCAATCAGCACACCGGCCAGACTACCAGTATCCTGGTTACAAAATATGTTTGACGATTTGCAGTTTATTGCGACGCGGGAAACCAAGTTCACAATTGCCGCACACTGCTTGTGTGATCTTCAATAGTTTCTTTGAGTGGGGTCCGGCAGGCCGGAATGTAGTAACCAGCGCTTCGTGTTTGCGTCGTATTTCCAATATTGTTCGTTGGTAATCGTGCGTTCGCGGGCCTGATTCTTGTTGAACATTTTGATTTCTACAAGTTGTTTGAGACCGCTGCCACCATCCACGAGAACAGATGACCGCGTCACGTATTGTGTAACTCGAAACAAACGCAATCTATCCAGTTCCAGTCGTGTTACGGGATGCTCCTGTCGGTATTGCGGTGCGATGAAATTTGTTGCGGCATCCCATTGGGCCCAGCGCACGGTAACTTCGTATTGTTTCAGTGTCTCAGTCAAACCCTGGGTCTCCCTGGTTTGCGGGCAGGCGGTGAGCAGAAGTGTCATACCGGTTAATAACAGGGTGCGCAGGGTCAGTTTCATAAGATCACTCACACTCTCAGTTGTTTTGCTTTGATTTGCATGTCCCTGGTGTATTGCCGGGGACACCCGCGCCACGGGCGCTGCAGGCATTGCTATAGGTTTTACCATCACAACCACACACGGGATCATATTGCATTGTGCAGGCAACGGGCTGTGCGGGTAGTGTGATTGTGCATTGCTCGGTTCCTCCCGTTTCGTCCGGGGGAATGGTGCACCCACCGAGTAATACTGCAAGAAAAAAATGCAGCCCCACATCTGTCAAACGGGACCTAGCCCGCATATTTCACCAGTATCCTGGATGATGGCGCCGGCCAGATGCGACTGGATGCCGAGCTGGACTGAAGGCCATAGCCGTAGCTATGGCCTGATGGAAGCTCAATTCCGGTCGTATCTGGACAAGCCAGGGCCGGGATAGGTATTGGGCCGGGTACAAAGTGTACCTGGGGATTTGTTTGTAAATATGTCATTTAATTCAATTGATTCATTTGTTCGCGGTGAGGCCCATTACCGGCTGGTGAAACATGCGGGCTAAGCATAAAATCTGGTCCAGATCATGCTCAGCCAGCTGGTCGCAATCATGATATGGCAAAACAGGACCGCAGCAGAACCCATGTCCTTGGCTCTGCCGGAGAGCATGTGTCGCTCCGCACCAATCCGGTCAACCGTGTTCTCCACGGCGCTGTTCAAGAGTTCGACGATGAGTAGCAGAAACAGCGGCAATACCAACAACAACCACTCTATAATTGTCCGTGCCAGCCAGACCGACAGGGCAAGCAGAACGATCACTAAGACGATGTCCTGTCTGAAAGCAGCTTCGTGCTGCCAGGCGTCGCGTATACCACGCATCGAGTTTCTTGCCGCCGAAGTAATCCGGCCGATACCCTGGAGCCCTGACTTCATTTACTGAGTCCTCGTAATATGGTCGCGTACTGAAGCAAGGTTTTCCAATCTGTACCTGGTTAGGCCAGTGCGCAGCTTAACCGTTTCTCCAGCAACTGGTATTATGCGTAAGCTGGCCGGTAACAACAATCCGGTTGGGGTAAATCTGGAGTCAGATACCGAAATGCTTAAAGTCGCCAGTTGGAATGTTAATTCACTGAATGTCCGATTGCCCCACGTGCTGGCATGGTGTGACATCGCCCAACCCGATGTTCTTGCCCTGCAGGAAACCAAGCTGACCGATGACCGTTTTCCCAAGGAAGAATTGTTGGAAGCAGGTTATCACAGTGCGTTTTCAGGGCAGAAAACTTATAACGGTGTTGCCGTACTGAGCCGCGAGCCGGCCACCGACAGGGTGACAGATGTTGATGGACTGGACGACCCGCAGCGACGGATCCTTGCTGTCACGGTGGGTGATGTGCGAATTATCAACTTATATGTCGTGAACGGCATGGAGGTCGGTTCTGATAAATTCGCGTACAAACTACACTGGCTGGAACAGGTGACGCAATGGATTAACGATGAAACTCAACGCTTTGACAAAGTCATTGTTCTGGGTGATTTCAATATCGCACCGGATGACCGCGATGTCCATGATCCGGAGTCCTGGCAAGGAAAGATACTCTGTAGCACTCCCGAACGGGCTGCGCTACAACGGATACTTGATACGGGCCTTTCGGATACGTTCAGACTGTTTGACCAGGCAGAAAAGAGCTGGAGTTGGTGGGATTACCGCATGGCTTCTTTCAGGCGCAACATGGGTTTGCGGATCGACCTCGTGTTGGCTTCGGCGACCCTGGCAAAGGTGTGCAGTGCGGCCTATATAGACAAAGAACCGCGTCGCCAGGAACGGCCATCAGACCACACCCCGGTTGTAGCGGAGTTTTACTAACCCACATATCGTACCAGTATCCCGGAGAAGGTGAGAGGACGTAAGGCCGTGAAACGGCCGAGAAGCTGGCCTGGGCCATCGGGAACCGATCGAGAGACTGGTCTGGCCAGGGCCGGGATAGGTATCGGGCCGGGTATAAAGTGTAACTCGGGATTGATCAATAAATTCGCCGTTGAGTTCAACAGAGCCACATACGTGAAGTGAGGCCCTATACCGGCTAGTGCGATATGTGGGTTAGCCCTTATAACGTGGAACGGCGGGGTCTATGTGTTGTGACCAGGCGTCAATTCCACCTGTGACATTGCTCACATTTTCAAAACCCAGCTTTCGAAAATGCTCGGCAGCTACCTGGCTGCGCTGGCCTGTGTGGCATATGAAGGCCAAAGCCGTATCTTTGGGCATGCCTTCTACCTCTGCCATGGTGTCGCCATCCATCCTTCTGGCAGCTTCAATTGATGCCTGTGCGCGCTCATCACTGCCACGTACATCGATCAGTATTATTTTATCCTCTTCAAGCACTTGCTTGAGTTCATCCACCGTCATCTGGTTAACCGCTCGAGGTGCTTGCGGCAGGCTGATGCTCAGACCTTCACCTTCTATTGTTTCTGTCCAGTCGATCACGGCACCACTTGCCCGTTGGGCTGAAACCACGTCGAAAAGAAGCGTGATGCCGTTGGCCTCAACCTTGATTTCATGACCCTCTGCTGGTGCCAGGTCGAACTGTGACTGCCAACCGGCGTCTACTCTGAAATGTAAACCGATCCCGTCATTACCCGCTATGGCTTCCAGAATCTTCCCTGCAGCGGCATCGGTGATGGTGATTTCCGGTGGCGTAAGATCCGGAGCCTCGATACCCAGCATTTCATGAAGCTCACCATTGTTGAACATGGCTGTCACGATATCGCACCCACCCACCAATTCCTTGTTGATATATAACTGAGGAATTGTAGGCCAGTTACCAAATTCCTTGATGCCCTCACGTATGTCCTGGTCTTGCAGGACGTCTACACTGGAGTAGTCATTCAGAATGGAATCAAGCATGCCTGTGGTTTTTGCTGAAAACCCGCACATAGGTGCCTGCGGTGTTCCTTTCATAAACAGGACGACACGGTCCTGCTGCAAAAGTCCTTCAATCTTTTCACGGGTGCTGTCGTTAAGACTCATAAGGTGCGATTCCAATACTTTTCAGGTGACGCATTACATGGGGTTTGGACAAAAGTTTCTCAAGGCTCATCACTACGGGCAACCGGTCAAGCTTGTGGATTCCAGCCACTGGTTGCCGGCTTGATCAGAACAACGAAAACGGCGATTTTGATGCGCCACCGCTTCGATCACCTCGGCGTCTGCGCCGCATGCGCGAATGTAATTGTTGTCGGCGTTCTTCCAGCCAGTCGGATCTTTGTGGTGTAGGGGTTTCCTCTCCACGGCGACTGACCTCGGATGTTCGAAAGACCACAAACTCTTTATAAGCCTGGATTTCGTGTTCAAGTTCCCGGCACACGATTTCGACCATGATGGCATCGTCCAGGAATCCCAGGCATGGAATATCATCAGGGATCAAATCTTCGGGTTCGGAAAAGTACGACAGGGCAGCAAGCACGCGTTGGTGGTCGTCATCCGCCAGCCCCCAGTTCTTGTCTCCAACCATGGCTACCAGACCTTCCAACTGACTCATGCGGTCACGGATGAAATCTGCAGCATCAGACTGGCTTATTTGCCCTAGTAGCTGTTGTGCTTTTTCGACGATGTCTTCCTGGGATGCTCCTTTGGATTTCTTGCACGCACGTAGCATGACCTCGCGAAATTGATCAAGATCTGACTGGCTGAGTTCAAAACTAATATGTAAGGACATGCGTGGTTCCTGCTGTCATTTATCGAAAATGTCCTGGTCGCCCTGGGACCGGGAAGAGGTGACCCTCATGCTGAAAGCGCAATCTGCCATCGTTCCTGGAGCTGATTGACCCTTCCAGTGAATAAGGCAGGCTTTTGATGTCACCACTTTGCAAGCTATCGAGCAACGCTCTGCCGGACTCGCTCTCTTGAAGTTCCACGGTCCAGGTTTCGGTGCCATTGGCTGCGATGTTGGTTTCTGCCGGACCAGTATAAGCGAGCAGATCGTCATCCTTGACTATAAGGCTGAAGTTAATGCTTATTGTATCGAGTGGCACACCATTGAGATTACGCATACTCAATTGCAAGGTAATGCCGTTGCTGGTGCGGCTGAGATCGTTCATGCGCACAATGGGGGCTGCGCCGCGTATCACGTTGGCACCACAGGCTGCGCAAAGCATCACTACCAGAAGAACAAGTGCCAATCCCAATTGTCGTTTATGTTTCATTGATATTTGTTTCATCGTAAAGGTGACATCTTACGCAATGTGACCCCCGCATGTTTTGATTTTTGTACTTGATCTCGATCCTTGCGGGTTCTGACTGACCGCAAACAGGCATCACTTCTGCACAACCGGCGGAATAGACACAGGCTGATGGCCGATGGTTTGTTATGCCATCCGGGTTCAACTGCTGCTGATGATTCAGAACGGGTGACGGTTCATCCAAACTGGCGAGTGACAACAATAACCTGGAATAAGGATGAGCCGGTTGACTGAAAAAAGTGTCTGCCGGTGCCTGCTCGAGTAATTGACCCCTGTACATCACGGCGACTCCGTCAGCGATCTGCCGGATTACCGCAAGGTCGTGGGAAATAAACAGAAAAGCGATGCCATACTCCGCTTGCAGGGTCTGGATTAACTGTAGGATTTGCGCCTGTACAGAAACGTCAAGGGAAGAAACTGCCTCGTCTGCGATGACCAGATCCGGCTTTGTGACCAGTGCCCTCGCAATGGCAATTCGCTGTTTCTGACCGGTTGAAAACTGATGTGGGTAATGGTGCAGCACATCGTGGTCAAGACCTACTGTGAGCAAGATTTTCTTCACCTTGCGTGACCGCTCGGTGGGACTACCAATGGCAAAGTGTTGCAGTGGCTCCAGTAGGGACTCGGCCACCGTACGTTTGGGGCTGAGTGACCGGGATGGCTCCTGGAAAACTATTTGTATGCGCTGTCGGGCTGCCATAAGTTGCTGTGATTTCATCCGGTGGATATCTTCACCCTTAAACAGAATCTCACCACCATCTGCCTGAACAAGCCGCAGAATGGCCCGGGCTACACTGCTTTTTCCGGCCCCCGATGCGCCCACCAGACCGAGTGTCTGCCCCTTTAAGACACTGAAGCTGACGCGGTCAACAGCGATCTGTCTCCGGTCGCGGAAGCTTATGGAAAGATTCCGCAGTTCAAGCAATGGGTGTGCCGGGTGGGTGCGCTGAGAAGTCATGGCATTGGCCTGAAACAGGCAACGGTCCGGCCATTATCGGATTCAGGTTCGGGGGCAGTGTGCCGGCATTGCGCAATAGCTCGATCGCACCGCGGAGCAAAATGGCAACCTGGGGGCAGGTCTGTCAGCGCCGGAACCTGGCCAGCAATCGCATTGATCGGTGGTGGTCGGGTAGCACTTAATTTTGGAATGCACCCCAGCAGGCCCGCACTGTATGGATGGCGGGGGTGAGAAAATAAACTTTCGGGGTCCGTGGACTCCAGCAAGCGACCACAATACATCACCAGCACCGTGTGACAACATTGCCTGATGATGTTCAAGTCGTGGCTGATCAGCAAGATTGCGGTCTTGTATTCTGTTTGCAGTCTTTTGAGTTGTTGCAGGATCATTAGCTGCGTGCTGACGTCCAGGGCGGTCGTGGGTTCGTCAGCGATCAAAACCGCCGGTTTGCAGACGGTCGCCATGGCAATCATCGACAATTGCCGCATGCCGCCGGATAACTCGTGTGGATAGGCCGCTGCTATCTTCTCAGGCTGGCTGAATCCAACCAGTTCAAGTGATTCCAGCATGGTTTGCCGACACGCTTTCCTGCCACTGATACCATGGCGATGGACAGTGGCAGCTATTTGTTGCCCAAGCGTAAATACGGGATCAAGTGCTGTAGCAGGTTGCTGAAAAACCATACTGATGTCCTGGCCCAGGACACGCCGCCGCTGTGCGTGGTTGAGAGCAGTGAGATCTTCGCCATTGAGCATAATCCCGGCAGACCGGATCGTCATACCCGTTGCCGGCAACACGCCCAGGATGGCCAGTGCCGTCATGGACTTGCCACAGCCGGATTCCCCCACCAGGCCGGTAGTTTCTCCGGCGTTGATACTAAAGCTGACACCATCGAGCAATTGGTGAGGACCATTGCTGGAGTCAATCGAGAGGTTGAGGTCCCTGACTTCTAGAACCGCCGTGTTCACGAGACGGACCTGCGTTTGTCCATCGCATCCTGCAGGCTGTCTGCCAACAGATTAAACCCCACCAGTAACAGAAAAAGCGCAATGCTCGCTGCTGCAAAATTCCCAAAATGTCCCGCCAGCACCTCTTGTGAGCTTTCCGCCAGCATCAGACCCCAACTAACTCCGTTTTGTATGCCCAGCCCCAGGAAGCTGAGAATCACCTCTGTTTTGATGGCGGCAACAAATACAATGGTGGCCTGCACCAGCACGATGTGGGATGTGTTTGGCAACACGTGCCGGAAAATTATGGTTCTAGGGGGCAGTCCGATGGCGCGGGCGGCCTCAACAAACTCCCGTTGTTTGAGACGTATTACTTCACCCCGGATGATGCGTGCTGTGGTTGTCCAGAACGTAATAACCATCGCCAGGTGCATGGCCCAGCGATTGCCCTGAAGTGCAAATGCAATGGCAGCTGCAAAAAGATAAAACGGAATTGAGTCCAGCACACCCTTGACCCACAAAATGAGTTCATCCAGCCAGCTCGATCTGAACCAGCCAGCGAGGGCCCCCAACACCGTACCCAGTAAAGTGGAAAGAATAGTGACGCTGAGACCGACCTCAAAGGCGGTTGCTGAGCTGAATAGTGTGCGTTGCAGGATATCCTGACCCAAAAGGTTGGTGCCGAACCAGTGTGTGCTACTGATACTTTCCCAACGTCCTCCGCTGACCACCGCCCAACTCTGACCCAGTAAGCCGCTCCAGACCAGCAGGGCGGCCAGGGCAAAAACTGCAATGATGTAGAAACCAAGCATGCCATAGCCATCAGATCTGAGCCGCTGCCAGACCGATTCCATCAGGACCTGGCCACCCTTGGGTCAACCACTTTATAAAGAAAATCGTTAACGGTAAGTGCCAGCGCAAATAACACACCGGTCAAACCGATGACGGCCTTGAGCACCGGTTGGTCGCCACTGGTAATGGCATCAAATGTTACCTGGCCGATTCCAGGTATACCAAAATAGCTTTCCAGTAGCAGACTGCCGGAAATGAGCACCAAAGGGACTGAAAACATCAGGCGTGTGAGTATGGGAACCAGGCTGTTTTTGAGGACGTGTTTTAGCATCAGCTCATAGGGCGTTGCGCCGTATGCCTTTAAGGCGTGGATGTGCTCTCGCTCAGATTCATCCGCAATGATTGCCCGGTAATAACGTGTGTTGTAACCCAGGGTCACCAGCACCAGTGCCAGCGTTGGTACGGTTACATAAAATAAGTACGAAGCCAGACCATCGACCTGCCAGCCGCGCACCGGGAACAGGTTGAGCCCATGGGGCGTGCACAGCAGGACTTGCAATCCAATAATAATAATCAGGAAACTGACGCTCATGCCTGCAACAGAAGCACCCGTGACCAACCTGTCCAGCCAGCGTCCACGGTACCAGACCGCCAGCATCCCGAGAATCAGACCCAGGCCATTGCCCAATACAAAGCCAGGTACCACCAGCAGCAGCGAAATCGGCAGGCTGCGTGCGAGCATTGAAGACACTTTTTCGCCGCTGGAATCAGACAAACCAAAGTCCAGTGTCACCAGCTCCCGCAGATATGAGCCGTAACGAAGCAGGAATGACCGGTCGTAGCCCAGTGCATGCCTGACTTCGGCAATTTGTTGTTCGGTTGGATTCTTGCCAATGAGTTCATAGGTCTTGTCAGGACCGAAATGGACCATTAGCAAGAAACTGATGAAGGTCACGCCCAGCACCAATGCCGTGCCAAATAACAACCTGCGGACGAAATAAGGCAGTTTATTCATGGGTTTGTAAACTATCTTCCAGATCAACAAAGCGCAAGAAATAACCACCAAGAAATGACCGATCCGGTTTCATAATGACCTTTTTGTCCCACAGAAACAGCAATGTCCTCGCGATACCGGTAATACTGACGCAATCATTCATCAGTAGTTGGTTCATCTGCCGGTAAATTTGTGTCCGTTCAGTCGACTCGTTCAGGGCCGTGCTGGCCTCGTACAGGCGGTTGTATTCAGAGTTATTGTAATTGGCTGAATTAGATCCAGGGGCGGCGTTTGGCCCATAGTACAACTGCATGTTGTTTTCAGCATCGGGGTAATCCATCGTCCAGCTGCTATTGATCAAAGCCACCTTTCCCTGCGAGTAGGCACGCTGGTAATCGCCGTAAGTAGCAAATACCAGGGGGCGAATTTTGTCGGCGGGGTAACCCATGTCCATCATGAAATTACGAAATTGCTCAAAAATCTGCCTTTCCGTCACACTGTTCGGAAAACCGTATTCAAGTACTGGCAGGTTGTCCGCTTGCCAGTCGTTTACCCGTAGTAATTGCCTGGCACTCTCCAGGTCACGTTGTATGTAGCCGGCGTCAGCTTCCGGATCGAATTCAGGCACCGAAGGGGGCAGGACGCCCGGGAATACGTGGCCGATATCGTAAAAGAATATTTCGTTTCTTTTTTTCCAGTCAAAGGCCTTGATCATGGCGCAGCGTAATGCATGGTTACGGCGGTTTCTTTCGGGGTCAGGATGGTAACCAATGCGCTGGTCGGCCATGTTGAAATTGGTATAAATGAAGCCCGCTTCGGAGGCTGCCTCGAATTGATAAATATCTTCATGCTGTGAACTCAGGATGGGTGGATTGCGCTGGCTCAGGACATTGTCGAACTGGCTAACCGGGACCTTGATGAAATCAATTTCCCCGGCTGAAAAGGCGTTCCAGCGAGCCGCGTCTTCTGTCACGAATTCAATTTCCAGCCGATCAACAAAAGGTGGAACCTTGTTTTGCAGGTCCTCCAGCCCGACTTCACCCTGTGTTTTCTGATCATAGCCTTCATCTTTCAGGTCGAAGGGTTCCTGGCGGAAATTAGTGTTCCTGGCCAACACTGCGCGCGTGCTGTTGCGACTGATCAATCGAAATGGACCAGATCCCACTGGGTGACTGGATAGTTGCTGCCCGTATTTCTCCACCGCTTCCCGGGGTACGACTGCGGCAAAACCCTGTGTCAAGGTATGTATCAACTGTGGGAAAGGGCGTGTCAAAGTTATCTCTATGGTGTAATTGTCCAGTGCACGCAATCCGGATACTTCCTGGTCATAATCAGAGCCTTCGGCTTTCCAAAGGTCCAAACCCAGAATGCGGTCCTGCCATAGCCATGCCCCCTGGGCACGGGAACTCGGGTGAAAATGCCGTTTGATGGAATAAATGAAGTCCATTGCTTTGAGTTCCCGGCCAAGCCCTCCTGCAAAGACCGGGTCGTCAATAAAATGCACACCTTTTTTGATCTCAATGGTCAACCGTAAACCATCGTCTGAAATCTCCGGCATGGCAGTGGCCAG
This sequence comes from Gammaproteobacteria bacterium, assembly GCA_021772915.1. Taxonomy (GTDB): domain Bacteria; phylum Pseudomonadota; class Gammaproteobacteria; order Xanthomonadales; family SZUA-36; genus SZUA-36. The sequence continues at coordinate 49,049 of JAJFLB010000024.1, forward strand.
ATTGGGTTGCAACTGATATGGGCGGGCAAGATACTTGTAGCGGTAAAGCGTGTCGTAGAGATTAACTACCAGGAACTTGCTGTATAAGGAAGCCGCCTGGGCTGGGTCAAGCGAAGCCGGCGCGCCATCCATGGCGTGTCTGTAGACTTTGCTTGTCGTAACCTCGTCAGGATCCCCAGGGCTGCAAGCAACTGACAGAAGCAGGGTCAGCAGAATTACGCACTGGGTTGTCTTAGGCATTCCGATAGATGACTCTACCCGGCCCTAGGGGTCTTCTTCGAGGTAGAGATCGTAGTCATCCAGTGGTGGATCACCGTCGTAGATTTCGAAGCGCCGGTTTTGCAGCCAGACATCACGCATAAGTATGTACGGATCATAAGCCTGTTCCAGTTCAGCATCCTGGTCCAGAAAACGTGCTCGTTGATCTATGCCGCGTGCGACCAGTGGCCACCATTGGTTTTGTTCACGGGCATAGATACCCACCGGGTGATAATAACTGTCCGCCACACGACCGATGCCATCCCTGAGTGTCGATGGACCAAAAAACGGCAGCATAAAATAACGGCTTTTTTCATATCCCCAGGTTGCCAGTGTCTGGCCAATGTCTTCGTCATAAAATGGTATACCCATTTTGGTGGCTACATCGAAAAAACCCAGCAGGCCAATGGTCGAATTGATCAGAAAACGACCTATGGTGACACCGCTTTGTTTGAATTTGCCCTGTAGTGCGGCGTTCGCGAGAGTGACTGGAGCATCCAGGTTTCTGAAAAAATTGCCGACACCGCGCTGCACCGGATCGGGTGTGATTTTGTCGTAGCCAACCGCGATGGGCCGCACGATCTTGTCCAGGCCTTCATTAAACCTGTACACCTTGCGGTTATAACCCTCCCAGGGGTCGTTCTCCGGATCCGTGTGTTGATTTTGTGTTCCCGCACAAGCGGAAAGTAGCAGACTGCAAAGAACAGCAGACATTAATGCAGTTGTGTTTTTCATGTCAATCCGCAAGCTCCAGCTCGCCTTCGCTCAAACGTGCGATGACACTGTCGATTCCGTTAGCCCGGACATCGGGCATGATCTGGTTGCGGTAGGTCGTTACATAAGAAATTCCCTCCACAATTACATCAAAGGCCTTCCATCCATCCGGGGTCATATGAAAGGCGTAGTCGATGGGTGCAAAACCTCCCTTGGGTAGCTGAACCCGGGTACGCACACGCGTAAGTTTTTCATTTAGCTCCCCCTTTAGAGGCAATACCTGCAGTTGTGAGCTACTGCGAAATTCGAGTAGCCCTTTTGCATAGCGGCTGACCAGCAACTCGCTCATTGTTGCTGCGAACTCATTAATTTTCTCACTGTCAATGCCCCGCCCGGCGCGACCCAGAATAAGACGGGCAGAATAGCGTGTATCGATTAATGGCATCAGATCCGTGCGCACGAGGGCTTCCAGCGCCGAGGTGTCGGCGGTGTATTTCTCCAGGTTCCTGTCAACCTCGGCGAAAATATGGCTTGCGGTGTCTTCCAGCAGTGTGTCGGGATCTATCCCTTGTCCCTGGGCAATGCCATCAACACCGAACGCCATGAAGACTATCAACAGCAAAATTCTGGTGTACTGGTTCATTCACTGGTCTCCTTGGAGCTGTTGAACAAATACTTACTGATCAATGATTCAAGAATTACGGCAGATTGGGTGAGCAGAATCTGATCGCCATCAGACAATGCATCCATGGCGCCACCGGGTTCCAGCCCGATATAACGGTCCCCCAAAATACCGCTGGTGAGAATCGAAGCGCTGGAGTCGGTGGGGATGTCAGAGAACTGCCGGTCGATCCATATTTCAACGACTGCTTCAAATGTTACGGGGTCAAGCTCAATGTATTTTACCAATCCGACCGCCACACCACCGATCTTGACCGGTGCGCGCAATTTCAGATTGCCAACATTGGTAAATTTGGCGGTTACGCTGTAAGTGTCACTTCCAATACGTACCCCGTAGTCTGTCGCCTCAGTGGCCAGCCAAAACAGGGCCGCAATACCCATCATCAAAAAAATCCCTGAGGAAAGCTCTACCTTGTAATTTGCACGCATGTTAATTCCTGTCAAACCGTGAAGATTGCTGGCCGTTTATGCACTATCCGATGCACTACACCAGAAACGACGTCATGAAAAAATCAAAAATAAGCACCATCACTGAGCTCAGTACTACAGTCCGGGTGGTGGCAGTTCCTACTCCCTCACCGGTGGGTTTTGCGTAATAACCAAAGTACACCGCTATCAGGCTGACCAGTCCTCCAAATACCACGCTCTTCCAGAACCCACCCATGAAGTCCTTACCAAACAAAATACCGGTCTGCAATTTGCTCCAGAAAATTCCAGCGTCCATACCCCAAACGCCAATGGCGAACACGACTGCTCCCAGGATGGCAAAGGCATTGAACATGGCGGTGAGCAATGGAAGTGATAAAAAGCCGGCCAGAAAACGAGGCAATGCAATCCGCTGTACTGGATCGATCGCCATCAGTTGCATGGCATCAATCTGACTGGTGGCCTTCATCAGGCCAATTTCAGCAGCAACTGAAGTACCGGCCCGGCCTGCAAAAAGCAAGGCGGTCAGTACCGGACCCAACTCCCGAAAAAGTGATTTGCCGACCAGCAAACTGACTTGTTCAGACGCGCCAAACTGTTGTAACGCATTAATGGCTTGCAGGGCGAGAACCATGCCGACAAAAAAACCGCAGATCATGATGATGACAAGCGAGCGGGCGCCTACCAGGTAGGTCTGCTGTAATACACTCATCAAAAGCGCAGGGCCCGGACGGATGCCGGCCAACATCCGGAACAAAAAAAATCCGCAGTGCCCCATCTCCGCGATGCCTTGCAGTGGTCTCAATTTCTTGACGTTATCAGTTGGCATGGTCAGCTTGATTGAGCGGCTCCGCCGCCTTGGTTTTGCTGGTACTTAAACGATATGGGACCCTCAACCCGGCCATTCATGAACTGGTCTACGGATGGGTCGCTACTTTTGGTTAGCAACTGTGGACTGCCCTCGGCAATCAGTTTTGCGGATGCAAGAATATAACAGTGGTCAACCAGCTTTTTCATCTGTGCCACGTTGTGCGTAACAATGACACTGGTCAACCCCAGTTGGTCATTGGTTTCTCGAATCAACCGGCCTATGGTGGACATGGCAATTGGATCCAGACCGGTCATTGGCTCATCGAACAGAACGATTTCAGGGTTCATGATGACTGCACGCGCCAACGCCACACGTCGTGCCATTCCTCCGGACAGGCTATGTGGCATCAGCTCCTGCGTGCCACTCAAGCCCACGGAATCCAACTTTTCCATGACCCGATCAGTGATGTCCTGCTCTGATAATTTGGTATGTTCTCGGAGTGGTGTAGCGACGTTTTCAAACACTGTCAGGTCAGTGAACAAGGCGCCATTTTGCAGTAGGACACCAACCCCTTTCCGGAATTTGTAAAGATCACGATGCGACATGGCCGAGACCAGCTCTCCGTTGACCTCTATGCTGCCGTCGGCTGGTTGTAACTGCCCGGTTATCAGCCGCAGGATGGTCGTTTTACCCACGCCGCTCGGACCCATAATTGCCACGATGCTGCCACGCCTGATTTCCATGCTGACATCATCGAGTACCACGTTGCCATCGCGATGAAATACAAGGTTGTTGATGCAAATTATAGGGTCGTGCAAGCTATTTTCCCGTTGCCAGCTAACGCTGTCTCCGTATTCCCGTTTCATGCGGTCAAAACTACTGACCGCTACATGGCTGGGTCTATTTCAGAAGGTTCCGGGTAATTGTAGTATGAATTGGGTCTTCTACGGGCAAAAAAAACGAGGGAGGCTTGCGCCTCCCTCGTCGTGAAAGTGTAGGAACTCCGCTTATGGTGGACTGCAGATCCTCCTAGGCCTTTCCAACTTCGTCCAGTTCCGATCTGTTCCGCCCTTCGGTTTCTGGTCGCGAGCCTTCCTCCCGCTTTTATTTATCGACGCATTTCGCGTCTATCTCAAGGAACCGCGTATTCCTCTCGAGCCACCCTTATGGTACGACCGCTTCTTTTGGCAGAACCCGGTCCGGGTGACGCGCCCTGTACCACCTGGGCGCTGTCCGTTTTCCTCCACCCTCTCCACCTTCAGGCGGGTCGGCCTTCCGGTAGACTCGCTCTCCGTCCGATGCTGGTCTTTCGACCACCTCCGTCCTTCCTGCGACTCCAACCTTTCGGTTGGTGGGCTTCGTATAACGGGGGAACTAAGTTACTCCCGAAAAACGCAATTGTCAAAGCCTCATAAGCGGTAGTTAGATTGTTTTTCTCATCGTGTGTGTGAGTAAGAAATCACAAGTTCATGAATAAGAAAACATCTTAAAAAATGACTGTTTTTTCCTTTGCGACAAAGCGAGTAAAATTGATTAAAAATAATGCTAAATAAATTTCCGGATATGCAAATACAAAACCGACGAGCAAGCTCGTCGGTTTTGTAAATCATCTCTGGTGAAATGTTAGATCATTTCCACCAGCAGATACAGAACAATCGTTAGCAGAAAGCCACTGCTAACGACACCTTTGACCGTGGTGAATGGGCCGGTTTTTCCCACCACGCCATTGAGTGCCAGCACAGCTATCAGTCCGAATACAACGGCCAGCGTAGCAGCGCTTGCCTGGTGAACCGAAGTCCCGAGCTGAGGCAGGTGCACGGACGAGGCCATGAAGAATAACATCGGGATCGAGAACAGCGTATTGGTCCGTGAAGCCAGACCGGCCTTGGCCAGTGCGGTGCCAGCATCGGGCAAGGCATCGCCACCTGCTGCGACCTGTTGAGCCGAGGCGATGACGACCTTCTGGTTAGGCCAGATAATCAGCCACACGTTGAGGAACATGATCGTACCCATGACAGCACCAATCATGATGCCCATACCGCTGAGATGTTTGAGATAGATCAGGTAGGCACCACTCAAAAACGTGAGCATTGCTGCCCACCGGAACCACCACAGTGCGCGGGGTACCATTTTCTGGATGACGTCGCTCTTGGCGCCACCATCAGCTTCCTTGAAATACTCTCCCTGGATGAAGTTGAAGTAATACAGCAGTCCTATCCAGGCAACGCCGGCCAATAAGTGGGCCCAACGCAACAGAAAGGCTAAAGAATTTTCACTAAGTAATGCAAGTTCCACGTTCGAACCCTCCCTCTTTGAGGTTAATGTGATGGATGTGGGGACGGCAACACCGTCCCCTATAGGGTACAGCAGTTTTGGTCATTTCGAAATCAGCTATTTATGTATCAAGTTGAGGCGGGAATCTATAAAATCTGAAGTGCAATGATTTTCCCGGAGACGGAACACAAATGCAGCAGGTATTGACAGACTCCAAGACGGAAAAACGGGCGTCAGCGTATCCGTTTCCATTGGATGCCGTCATCCTGGCTGGTACTCATCAGAACCCCAAAAGACTGGTCTGCGGCCGCAACAAGGCATTTCTCAGCATTGCCGGGAAATCACTGTTGCGCTACGTGGTGGATGCACTGCTGGGAGCTGAGAGCATAGGCCAGGTATTCGTGGTTGGACCTGCCGATGAATTGCAGAAAGAACTGACCGGTTTATCTTCCCGCGTCAGGCCCATCGCCCAACGCGGGAAAATGCTGACCAATTGCTGGGCAGGTATTGAGGCGTCAGAGGCCCGCCATAGGGACGATCCCGACCTGGACGTGAAAGACAGGCCGTTACTGATAATTTCTTGTGACTTGCCACTGATCACTTCCCGGGCAGTAGATGACTTTGTTGCACGTTGTGCGCGTCTGGACAATGAATCAAATCCGCCGGCGGCCATGTTGGCGGGTGTGGTCGATGAACCCGGGGTAAGTCCGTTTCACCCGAGCGGTGACACGCTGGGGATCAAACGGCCATTTGTGGAACTCGCGAGTGGGCGATTAAGGCTTGCAAACATCTATGTCGCCCGGCCGCGAAACATGTCTCATCAGGAATTCCTGCAAACCGGTTTTTCATATCGCAAGGCCAAAGATTGGCGCAATGTCGTGGCCTTGGTCTTTAGCTTCTTCAGACGACCCCATGGATGGCATTCCGCGTGGATGACCATGCGTATTCAGCTCACCCTGATGTTGTCAAGCGGTAAGGGGCGGTTGTACTGGCGTCTGAAGGCCGGCAATACCCTGGGACGCGTGGAAAAATGTCTCAGTGAAGTATTGGGCGGAACGGTTCGAGTTGTCGTGTCGCCATTTGGTGGGCTCAGTCTGGATGTAGACGATGAGGAGGACTTTCATGTGATTGATACCCGTTATCAGGATTGGGCAGCAATCACAGCGGCCGTTAAACCCGAATTAACCCCCTGACCCGCTGACAGCACCGCACCAACTGCATCGTGAGGAAACCGGGTAACAGTCCGGCCAGAAACAGGCTTTCGATGGGCGCCTCAGCCACAACGCCATACAAAATCAGTGGCAGGGCAGGGGCGAACAGTAAACCTAGACTACCAGCCGAAGTGACCAGCCCCAGATTAAATTTTTCCAGGTACCCCGCTTGCTGCATGGGCTAATTTTATCCGTCCACTGGGGCACGTTAGAACACAAAAGCCTACTATTAGCTAGACATCATACCCTATAAATGATACAACTGAATAACCTATAATACGTAGAGCAAGAAAACCTATAGAAAGAGAGTGACCAGAATGGCAACACCTTCAGAAAAACTGGTTGAATCCCTTCAGACTTTAAGAGAGCTGCAAGAGCGCGGGGTTGTGGCGATAAAATCTCGTGACTTGAGCCGGACCCACCGGGAGCGCCTGATCAAAAACGGGTTTTTGAAGGAAGTCATGAAGGGTTGGTATATCCCTTCACGCCCGGATGAGGCTTACGGAGACAGCACCGCATGGTATGCCACATTCTGGGATTTTTGCGAAGCCTATTTGAGTGAGCGATTTGATAATAATTGGTGCTTATCTCCGGAACAGTCTATATCCCTTCATACCGGCAATCGAACGGTACCAAACCAACTGCTCGTACGAACTCCGAAAGGGGGCAATAAACCAACAACACTACCGCATGGGACGTCCATTTTTGACGTTCGTTACACAATGCCAAGGGAAGATGAAATCGTTACCAAAGACGGTTTACGTCTTTATTCGGTGCCTGCTGCTCTTGTGGCCTGTCCAGAACATTTATTCCGGCAGGCATCTACGGACATACGCGCTGCCGTGGCAACGGTAAAGGACGCCTCGGATGTACTGGCAATTCTGCTTGAAGGCGGACACAGCACGATTGCCGGGCGATTAGCTGGTGCCTTCCGGAATGCTGGACGTGACCGGATTGCAGATCAAATCGTAAGAACAATGAAAAGTGCCGGATACGCGGTGTGGGAATCCGACCCGTTTGAAAACAGACCACCGATCATACTGGATACGCGGGAAGCTTCTCCGTATGTCAACCGCATCCGCCTGATGTGGGCAGAAATGCGAGGGCCAATAATTGAATGCTTTCCGTCAGCTCCCGGCCTGCCTGAGAATATCAATGCGTACCTCAAGCATGTTGAGGATATTTACGTCACCGATGCCTATCATTCACTGTCGATCGAAGGCTATCGCGTGAGTGCAGAGTTAATTGAACGAGTGCAAAGCGGCAATTGGAATCCGGATGATGATGAGAATGACCGGGAGCACCGCAATGCCCTGGCTGCACGTGGTTACTGGCAGGCTTACCAGGTCATGCAGGAAAGTCTTGGAAAGATTCTGCGTGGCAGCAATCCGGGAACTGTCGTAGATGTTGACCACAGCATATGGTACGGGGAACTATTTGGGCCAGGCGTGACAGCGGGCATTATTAGTGCCGTCGATCTTGCAGGCTACAGAACCGGCCCGGTTTATATACGCCGTTCTATGCATGTGCCTCCGCCAAGGGAAGCGGTCCGTGATTGCATGCCAGCGTTATTTGAGCTTTTGAAAAATGAGCCCGAACCGTCGGTTCGCGTTGTCCTCGGACATTTTATATTTGTCTACATTCATCCTTATGTAGATGGCAACGGGCGCATGGGACGCTTTTTAATGAACACGATGTTAGCAAACGGCGGCTATCCGTGGACTGTTATTCCAGTTGATGAACGAAATGCTTATATGGCTGCATTGGAAGTCGCCAGCGTGGGTCAAAACATAATCCCGTTTGCTGAATTTCTATCAAGATTGGTAGATGATGGTCTGAAAGGGAGGTCAATTCTCGAAATTCCGTCTGCATAATTACTGAGGTGGTGAGAATATAAGTGAAACAAATGCCATTCATCAATGAGCTAATGGTTAAATTCGAAAAGTACTGGATGCCATTTACCCTGTTGTTAATTTTTGGGTTAGCAATTAGTTCATATTTAACAATTAAACAGACCAATGAGATAGATGAGGATGAGGTCGTACTAAGTGCGGAGGATACAGTTGGAACGGACCCCGTTCCAACTGCCCAAACTTCCAGCATCGCGAACCGCGATTTAACCCGATCTTCTTCTTTGTCACAAGAAATTCAA
>JAJFLB010000025.1 GCA_021772915.1 Gammaproteobacteria bacterium
CTTTTAATTGAGTGTATTAACAAGTTTTTTACTGAATTTAAAGGTAAGTCTATTAATGAACGTCTAGCATCAATAATAAAAGAGTATGAATTCCAAAAATGTTCAAACAAAACCGGACATGTCAAACCATCAAGAGATCAATGAATTACAGAATAAGATCAAAGAAATTATGAACCAATATAATGATCTTAAAAATGAATCAGATGTCTTACATCAAGACATATCAAATCAAATCACCAGTTTGAAAGAGGACGTTATACACGCACATGAGGACGCGCATTCAAAAGATGATGTGATCCTTAACATTAATATGTTTATAGCGGAATTTAAAGGTATGCATATTGATAAACGTCTATCTTCATTGGTCCTGAAATATGAATCTCTAAAAATAGAGTTGGAAGAGAACAAGACACAAACGAAACTTAATCAAAGGACAATGACAATCATCTATCTGGCCAGCACATTTGTCATTGGAATATGTGCGATAGCAGTTCCGTTGATTGTTAAATTTGTCGGTTAAATCCGCCTAAAGTGATTTTGCGAAATAAAACGTTTGACATTATATACCACCCTTGGATATATTCCCTGTACCATATATTGTGTTTTACCGTAAAAATGAACGGTTTTTATCATATATGGTATGCTTTGTGATTATCGAATTACTTTCCATTCTGTGCAACATAGATTTTAAGATTTATTAATTAAAATAATTCATGGCCATGATTATTTTTGTTTATTGATTATTTTTTATGTTTTTTATAAGGAGTTGAAAAATGGGTTTATTTCCAGGTTTCGTTAAAGGTATAGTACGCGATCAATCTACCGGTCTGGTAATTACAGGCGCAACAGTTAGAGGCGGGAACATTGCGACAAGTACAACAAATTCTGATGGCCAATATTTGTTGCAATTACCCGATGGCGACCATGACATCATCTGTTCTAAGTATGGTTATAATCGTGATACCCAGAATGTTGCTGTTGAGAGCTTTGAAATAACACTACACAATATTGGCATGGATTAATCTTATTTAAAAATAGTTTGTGTAGATTCAAAACAAGCCGCAAATTGTAAAATTTGCGGCTTGTTTGTTTTATACTTAAAATTAGTACCTTTATTCATCCTGTGCAACTTGTACAAGCCCACCTATTATAGACGTATATATTCTATTTGTTGCAAGATTTACAGCAATATCAAATGGCCAACTATCCGGCAATGCTCTGTCTCCTACATCAACGTCTCCTATAATATCGTTGTTTTCCCCGTCAACTATTTCAACGAATTCACTGGCAAAACCAATTTGATCAATTTTTAATGTGCCGGCATATATTTTATTTGACTCCGGATTAACATCAACCGGTTGAATAACGGTTGAATCCAATTCAATAACATCAATTACTTCATTAGTCGCGCCATCAATTACATTAATAACACTCATTAAATCATTGATATTTTCAGATAAAAAATTCTTTATTTCTGCTAAATATATCTTGTTTGTTACCTCATTTACAGCTAACCTACCAATTGTAATATCACCAAGCTCGATAGTATCAATTAGGGTGTCAGTTTCTCCATCTATTACGGCAATATTAACCTTCCTGTCGCCTGAACGATCGTGCAGGAACTCTTCAACATATATCCGGTTAGTCTCTTGATTAATCGCAGCATAGCCGATATTGCCTTCTTGTAAATCAATAGTCTGAATTACTTCATTAGTTTCTCCATCTATAACATAGATAACCATTTTTTTAACGTTTAACTCTTTTGCCCCGGGTATATATATTTTGTTAGTTTTTTGATTAAGAATAATTCCTCTCGGATCTATTTTTGATAAACCTATAATATCAATAATATCATTTGTATCTCCGTCAATTATAGTGATAAAATTCACGGAATCGAATGGTCTTAAAGTAGACAATATGTGTGTATTAGAAACATATATTGTATTAGATAAAGTATTAATGGAAATATCAAGAGATGATCTTCCATCAATATCTATAGTCTCAATGATTTCATTTGTATCCCCGTCTATCACGCTAACAAAACTTTTGAAACGGAGGCTATCATTTCCCGCAACATATATTCGATTAGTTTCTGGATTAATAGCAATATCACTAGCATTTGATATTTTAATAGTGTCAATAACAGTTTGAGCAAAGGATAAACTACTTGAAACAACTAAAAAGATAACGATAAAACCCGCCTTTTTAAAAATATCCACCTTTTCACCTCCTTTTTATGTATGTAATAAAATTCCAATATTTCTACAACGAAAAGCATTTTACAACAAAAAAACAGCGCGAAACCCTAGAAACATGCTAATTGTACAAGCTATTACGACAAAAACAACAAAAAACTTGTGCTTTTTCTATAAAAATCATGTTACATGTTTTTGATTTTTCATAAATTTTTAAAAGTGAAATATCTTCATATGCTTATTTGCTGACCGATTGAACGGATGAATTTTGATATTTTTAATGGCGAGTTTGTAATATTTAATGTGAGTAAAATTCTATGGAGGATTTAATTTAAACAAAGTTAACACAAACGCCTTTGTTCTAAAACTTCCTGCTGACTCTTGAAACAAATTCGAGGTTAGCGATTTGAATGACAAGAAAATAAAATACCCCCCCTATTTACTCGCTTTTGTTTTAGACCTTTTCGATTAATGATGATTTGTTTGATTTGTAGTTGAGTGAAACTAATTCGATAAATGAGGTTTTTAGATGTTAGAAAAAAGCATTCCCAAATGAGCATTGGAGAGTATTTAGTGGGATGAATGTTTGTTTAGGTAACATAAGAACGTTTTTTTTGCTGTATGGCCGAATTTGAAGCTTTAAAATTGATTTTAGATGCTGGTTTGATGTTGCGTAAAGTCTTTAATGTTTTGTATTTTGATTTTGTGGTAATCTTGGGGTTTTGTGTGAAACGCCTTCAAAAGTACTAATAGGGAGTGATTTTGCATAACGGTCAAAATCACTCCTTGCTTTATAAAAAAATTTATTTTTTAATTTTTTAATAACTTTAGTTTTAATCCTAAGATGCGTTTGGCTTTGTTGGGATATTCCTGGAAATAATTTTTTCTACTATAAAGTATGTGTTAATAATTTTGTGAATAACACTGCTTACTAAATGTTTCTTTCTTTCTTTAGGGTTAAAAAGGTTAAAAGAAAGGTTAGTTGCAAAAAAAACACCATCAAGCCCTTTATTTATAAGGAATTTGGCAATTCTAAGCGGGAATTGTTTCTCCATATTTTCGGGGTTTTAGCGGGAATTACTTCTCCATATTCACATCCAAGCGGGAATTACTTCTCCATATTTAACGTCCAAGCGGGAATTGTTTCTCTATATTGCGGGAATTGTTTCTCCATATTTAACGTCCAAGCGGGAATTGTTTCTCTATATTTAACGTCCAAGCGGGAATTGTTTCTCTATATTTAACGTCCAAGCGGGAATTGTTTCTCCATATTTAACGTCCAAGCGGGAATTGTTTCTCTATATTTAACGATATTAAATAAAGGGTCATATGTGTACCTCAAAAAACCAAAAAGAGACTACATGTATATCTTTCTATTTTTACAAAAAGTATTTACGGATATGTTTAGAAGGTTGATCGGGAATTATTTCTCCATATTTATAAACTTAATTTATACTACCACTATAGTTTAAGGAAGTTTTTTTCTGTGTAATTCATAAAAAGCCGCTACTTCCTGTGATGATGATCGCCCTTTTCGTCTATTCGACTTAATAACTTCTGAAATAAATTCTGGATGCGCCCACAAGTTGAATTTGGCATCAACAATCTTTCTTCCATCAAGTATGTTTTTAGTGTCGAAACGTACAATAGTCTGTTTTTCTTTCATCTCATCTAATGCTTCTTTTACTTGAACAATATTATTTCTAAGGGATTGATATTTTGTTACGCCTGAATCACGAATTATCGTCATTAGCGTTATTGTGTAAAAGTCTTGCAATGAAGCTTGCGTGTAATTATGTGATAATCGCTTGTGCATCCAACGCGCAAGAACACGTTTATAGCTCATAGACTTATCGTAATTTAAAAGGCGGAATGTTCTTTTTTTGATGCTCTGGGTTACAAGTGAGTTGAATGTGATATAGGCCGTTGTTTTTTTGCCGACCCCCTTCCAGTCTTCTTTTGTTGTCAGACCGACTGTTGGAAAATAGGAAGACATCAGGACTCCTCTACCATCTCTTTCTTTAATCACCATATGTGATTTTGAGCAAACAGTAATGGACTCCTTTATCTGCATGAGACTATGTGAATGACCCATCCTTTTTAGTTCCTGTTGCAACTGGTACAACGTAAATTTTACACTTGCGTTGTCATCCAAAAAAACGCCGCTTCCTGTAGAAGCAAGTTTCCGCAAGGCATCCTCTACCAACTCTTCACGTATACCTGGAAATATATCTATAAAATCACCGTTCTTTTGTTGTATACTTGCGGGCTGAATTGTGACAGTAAACTCTTCTTTTTTATGGACGAAATTCCGTATTACAGGTTTTAGATTGCCACCTTTGTCCCTTTTTTCACTACGCCATATATATTTAGGCACAGCGTCGTAAAATTCTATTGTGTTTGAGTAACATTGTTCGTCCGGTTCTACAAGCTCAAAAAAATCAAGTTGATGTGGCTTTGAATGATTATAGTTTTCCAGTTCTTTAGACGCTATAACAGCTTTATGTTTTCCGGGTTTAACCATCTTTTTATTTTGCACAGTAATTTTCTTCAGATTAAAGGATATCAACTTTTAATTATCTCTTTGTATTTCGATAAAAGGACTTCTGTTCCTTCCTTCTCAAGTAAAGCCAGCATTGCTCGCTCAAAGGTTGCACAATCGTAAACACCTAGATACTCACCCATATCCTGAAATAAAATTTTCATTTCAGGTCGTACTTTAATACCAAGTTGCAGTGTAAATGGCGACTTTTGACGACGGCGACGGCTCGTTTGTGGCTGTCTACTTGTAAAGCCTGACTGTTTTGCTATCTCCTCAAGCTTTGTTGGATCAACTTTTTTTGGAAGCTGATTCCCCCCCGTTACCTTTTCAATATCAATATCTATATCTATTTGATCGTTAAAGTTTAAACCTGCTCTCTCATTACCCATTTGCGATACTCCTCAAATTATGCTGACTTTCTAATAACTTTTTCTTTACTTCTTCTGTAAAAGCATGCGCATTGGTTGCGGCTTTATCAATACCTGACACCTCTTTAGGGTTTAAATCATTAACGGTTCCGCCAAAAGACCGAATAGAGCGGAAAGCCTCTCTATCAATTAATGAACATTTAAAAATGTCAATGCCCGCTGCATTTAATTCTCCTACTATATGCCGTAAAGTACGTGGAGTTATAGCAGGATTTGTACGTGTTAAAAGAACAGAGAAAGGGATTTCTCGTCGCAAAACCTTACTTTGTCGATTGATTAATTTTATAGTTTTTACAGCTTCGTCTGCATCATCTTGGGAACCCTGGCAAAGAATTATAACGAGATCAGCACGACTTATTGCACTCGCAACAGCCATACTTGCTGTACCCTCAAGATCAACAATAACAAAAGCACTCTGTTCATCTCCTCGTTCAATATCATCAATGATGCTTTCTTCATCTGCTTTTTGAATTAATTCAATATTATCAGGACAGCCGTCTTTAAGCGCCCACTTCGCGCTATGCTGGTTTGGGTCAACATCTATTAGAGTCACCCCTATATTCTTAGGTTTGCCTTGTCTGGCAAGTTCGGATGCTAAAAGAATAGCCGCCGTGGTCTTACCTGCTCCACCTTTTGAGGATGCAAAAATTATGTTTGGCATATATAAACTCCTTATAGAGGTTACTATCTGTTACCAGAAAGCTTTCAGAAAACCATATGATAACAGAAAGCTTTCAGAAAACCATATGAAATTAGAAAACTTTCTG
>JAJFLB010000026.1 GCA_021772915.1 Gammaproteobacteria bacterium
GTGGAGCAACAGTTATCTACCGGCAGTTGGTCCCACCAAGGAAAACGCACCGATGAACCTCTCGGAAAAGACCGGTGGCATTCTGAACGAGCTGGAAAAGGCACATATCTACATTGAGCAACTGCATACGCGTAACCTGTCGCATGAGCAGCGCATAGCCGACCTGGAGCATCTGGTATCGCGGCTGGTGGCGAACCAGGCAGAGCAGGTCAACATGAACTGATTTCACGGGGCCGTCAATCGCTGACGGCCCTTCTTATTCACACGGTGGAATGGGTGGATTTTTGGTGGCCTTGGCAAGAAATCCAAAGGTCCACTCCTGGTCGGGAGCAGCTTTTCACTGGTGGTGCCTGCAAACTTGGGAAGCCTGCTTTAGGCGCTCACTTGCTAACAAGATACCAGTACACGGGCAAGGATACGGCCACCATTGCTACCGCATACACCGCAGTTTCCCGTTCGACGTAGGCCTGAAATACGGTAATTAGTGTCCATCCGAGCAGGCACACGATCGTAGAGTAGGGGTGGCCCCAGGCACGGTACGGTCGCTCACTTTCCGGTTCACGTTTGCGCAGGATGAGCACGCCGACAATCAATGCCAGGTAAAGGGGTATAAAGAGAAATACGGAGAGCAGCACCAGGAATTCGAATCCACCCAGAAAAATCAGGCCAACAGAAACCAGCCAGGTGAGTAACACGGCGAACACAGGGTTACCACCCTTGCCAAGCTCTTGGGCACGCTTCGCCGCAAAACCATCCTTTGCAAGTGCTTGAAGTACACGTGGTGCCCCCATATAGGCCAGGTTTTGATGGCTCAATAGAATCAGGATGGCTGCGACGACCACTGCGTTGCCAACTGCGGGTGAAGTGACAAGTTCAAGCGCATGCGCCAGCGCCAGATCACTCCCCGCAAGCGCGGCTAAGCCAACACTTTTCACCAGTGCGATGTTCAGCAGCATATACAGTGCAATGACGATAACGACGCCCTTGATACATGAGCGTGCCACGGTACCGGAGCCACCCCTGATTTCGCCGCTAAAGTAAGACGCGTACAGCCATCCATCGTAGGTGAAAATGATAGTCGCGATTACCAGACTCCAGTCGTGGAGTCCGGATCTCGTGGGTATCACAGCCGTGGCATTGATAACCGGTGCTTCTACAAAAAACAATACCAGCGCCAGGACAACGACGACCAGTCCTATTGCCGCAGTTGCAAACTCCTGGATAAGGGCACACAAGGCGATTCCACGCAGTTGGAGGGCTGCGAATACCGATGTCACCATGATAGACAGCGGCGTATGCCAGCTTGCTGTTTCAGGGAAGAGAATCGCCACGAACTCAATGGTTACAACCGCTTTGAGTGCGATGTCGGGAACGAAACTCAGCCAGTCAACCCAGCCAATCAGAAATCCAGGGTAGGGTCCGTATGCGCGGCGAATGAGTGAATAGGTGCCACCGGAACGTGGTGTCATGCCAACCAGTTCAGCGGATACAACCGTGCTCAATAAAACGAACAAGCCACCAATTAGCCAAAGTGAGAGGTAGGAAACAGAGTCAGGAATAACGAGCGCGATTTCACCAGGGCCCCGTAAGATGCCGAGACCGATGACACCACCAACAATAACTGCCAGTACAAATTTGCCGGGCAATGCCCGTGTCACACTCTGGTCTGTCATAGTCGATCGTGCCCTGTCGATGCTGATTTGGACTGTGCCTGAAAGTGAACACTCTAACATCACCGACTGCGAAGTCGCTTCTCCCGGTTTTGAAAGGGTGCGAAAGAACCACACACTCTGTCAATAACATTGCCGGGTGGTTATAATGACCGGTTAACGCGCCCGGCATGGTCCGGGCGTTGCCGCAGACAGGAGTGCAGCTGCCATGAAGTTAATCGGTGAAGCCCTCACCTTTGATGATGTATCCCTGGTCCCATCCTACTCCGACATCCTGCCCAAAGATGTTGCTCTCAAAACGCGACTGACGACTGAATTAAACCTCAATGTGCCGTTGATATCAGCGGCTATGGATACGGTCACCGAAGCCCGTCTGGCGATCGCCATGGCCCAGGAAGGGGGCATTGGCGTTATTCACAAGAACATGAGTCTCCAAAACCAGGCCGAGCAGGTGCGTATCGTCAAGAAATACGAGGCTGGTGTTATCAAGGATCCCATCACGGTCGCACCCAACACGACCATCAGCGAGGTTCTTGATATTACTCACCGGCACAATATTTCCGGTGTGCCGGTGGTGGACGGTAATGAACTGGTGGGCATTGTCACCAGCAGGGACATGCGTTTCGAACGACGTCTCGAAGACCCGGTGCGCAACATCATGACCGGTAAGCAAAGCCTGGTAACCGTCAACGAAAACGCCAGCCAGGATGAAGTGCTGGAATTGCTTCATAAACATCGCATTGAGAAGGTGTTGGTGGTTAATGGGAACTTTGAACTGCGCGGCCTGATCACCGTTAAAGATATCCAGAAATCATCCGACTTCCCTAACGCCGCCAAGGATTCACGTGAGCGTTTGCTGGTCGCGGCCGCGGTGGGTGTCGGTGGCGATACCGAAGATCGCATTGCCGCCCTGGTTGAGGCCAATGTGGATGTGGTTGTGGTCGATACTGCGCACGGTCACACCGACGGGGTACTCTCGCGTGTACGCTGGGTCAAACAGCAGTTTCCGGATGTGCAAGTCATCGGCGGTAATGTCACGACGGATGAAGGTGCACTCGCGCTGGTAAAAGCCGGTGCGGATGGGGTCAAAATTGGTCAGGGACCTGGATCAATTTGCACCACCCGTATGGTCGCCGGTGTGGGTGTTCCACAGATAACGGCGGTCAACAATGTGGCACTGGCCCTAAAGAAAAAGGGCGTGCCGTGTATTGCGGACGGCGGTGTGCGGTTTTCCGGTGATGTTGCCAAAGCCATCGCAGCAGGTGCCTGGACGGTGATGATCGGTGGCTTGTTTGCGGGTACAGAGGAAGCGCCCGGTGAGGTTGAGCTATTTCAGGGCCGATCGTATAAGACGTATCGTGGTATGGGTTCGCTGGGTGCCATGGCGGAAGGATCAAAAGACCGTTATCTCCAGATGGATATATCTGACGACAAGCTGGTACCGGAGGGCATTGAGGGCCGCGTACCCTACAAAGGGCCTCTTTCGGGTGTAATACACCAGTTGATCGGTGGTCTTCGGTCCTCCATGGGCTATATCGGCTGTGACACCATCGGGCGTTTCCGCGAGGAAGCGCGGTTTGTCCGGATCACCAACGCCGGGGTTCGTGAGAGCCACGCCCACGATGTACAGATCACCAAAGAAGCCCCCAATTACAAGCTGGGCTAAACGGACCTAATATGCCTCAGGATATTCACCAGCATCGAATATTGATACTGGATTTCGGATCTCAATACACGCAACTGATCGCGCGTCGCGTTCGAGAGATTGGTGTGTATTGCGAAATCTGGCCCTGGGATGCCGGGGAAACAGAAATCAACGATTTTGCACCCAACGGGATCGTCCTGACCGGAGGCCCGGAGTCTGCAAGCAGTGACACCGGTCCGCAGGCCCCGCAAATTGTGTTTGAAATGAAGGTACCGGTGCTGGGCATTTGTTACGGCCTGCATATCATGGCCGCTCAACTGGGTGGCAAGGTCGAGCCTTCGAAGACCAAGGAGTTTGGCTACGCGGAAGTCGATTTGCTTCGTCCTTCGTCCTTGTTTGACGGCATCACCGATCGTCAGGGTGACACCGGCACAGGGCAACTGGATGTATGGATGAGTCACGGTGACAAGGTTGTCGACCTGCCACCCGGTTTTGAACGGGTTGCCAGTACAAGCGCCGCCCCCGTGAGCGCCATTGTGGATGAGAAACGTCGCTTTTATGGCGTCCAGTTCCACCCGGAAGTGACTCACACCAAAAGTGGACTGCAAATTTTGCAGCGGTTTGTGCTTGATATTTGTGCCTGTGAAGCAAACTGGACACCCGCAAGTATTATTGACGACGCCGTTGCACAGGTCCGCGGGAATGTCGGTACCGATCATGTGCTGCTGGGTCTTTCAGGTGGTGTGGATTCCAGTGTGGTTGCGAGTCTTCTGCACTCAGCCATCGGTGATCAGCTGACTTGCATTTTTGTTGATACGGGCTTGTTACGGTTCCGTGAGGGTGACCAGGTGATGGCAACTTTTGCCCGTCACATGGGGGTACGCGTCATTCGTGTCGATGCCCGCGAGCGGTTTCTCGCGGGTCTCAAAGGTGTAGAAGATCCGGAAGAAAAGCGCAAAGTTATCGGTAAGCTGTTTATTGATATTTTTGAAGAACAGGCACTGGCTTGTTCAAAGTCGGCGGGGCCGGTCAAATGGCTGGCGCAAGGCACCATTTATCCCGATGTGATCGAATCTTCCGGCAGTCGCACGGGCAAGGCGCATGTGATTAAATCTCACCATAATGTAGGTGGCCTGCCGGAAGCCATGAAAATGCGGCTACTTGAACCCTTACGCGAGTTATTCAAGGATGAAGTCCGGCGTATTGGCATGGCTTTGGGCCTGCCACGTGAGATGGTATATCGCCATCCGTTTCCGGGTCCGGGTCTGGGTGTGCGGGTCCTGGGTGAAGTGCGGGAGGAATACCTGCAACCACTGGCGCAGGCGGACCACATTTTTATCGAGGAGTTACGCAACCACGATCTTTACGATAGTGTCAGCCAGGCTTTCGCTGTGTTTCTACCCATAAAATCAGTCGGTGTGGTGGGTGATCAGCGTCGTTATGAATGGGTTATCGCATTGCGTGCAGTTGAGACCATCGACTTTATGACAGCGATCTGGGCGCGCTTGCCTCACGAGTTCCTGGAACACGTTTCAAGAAGAATAATTAATGAAATCAGCGGAATATCACGTGTTGTTTATGACATTTCTGGAAAACCGCCCGCCACGATTGAATGGGAGTGAGTCCTTGAATTACCGACTTCCATTGCGAACTAACGAGACATGAAGTGAAATCTGAAGCAGGTCGTGTCTCGCACAAACAGGACGAGGTCTGGATGGCGGAGGCGCTGGAGTTGGCAAGACGTGCCGGTGAGGAGGATGAGGTGCCAGTGGGGGCGGTCGTCGTCCAGGAAGCTGAGATAATCGGACAGGGTTGGAACCGCAACATCGGCACCCATGACCCATCCGCACATGCTGAGATCATGGCAATGCGCGAAGCTGGCTTGTCATTGGGTAATCACCGGCTGACAGGATGCACTTTATACGTGACCCTGGAGCCTTGCGTGATGTGCGCCGGCGCTGTGACACATGCGCGACTGGAGCGTATCGTGTATGGTGCCATGGACCCGAAAACGGGGGCGGCTGGAGGTCGATTTGACCTTTTGGGTGATCCCGCGCACAACCACATACCACTTATTTACGGCGGGTGCAGGGCGGAGGAAAGTTCTGCTCTGTTAAAGCGCTTTTTCGGACAGCGCCGACTACGGGGCGCTGCAATCAGTGGCAAGTGATACAATGCGCGGCCAGTGCCCATTTCAAGCCTAGGGTATGACTCGCTGGCAGCATTAACTAATTGAATATAAAAGAGATAAATGTATGAGAATTTTCACTACAGTGGCGTTGTTGTTGCTTATTGTTACTGATGTCCAAGCCTATCTGGATCCAGGTACGGGCAGTATGTTGTTGCAGGTTATCCTTGGCGGCATCGCCGCAGTGGGTGTGGCGCTCAAGTTGTACTGGCATAGGCTTAAAGCCGCGTTTGGGGCAGGGAAAAAGCGGCAAATCGAAGACGAATCGGATTAAAGAACCGATGGGCAATAGCGCCGGGATACTCAATGCGGGGTCTTTCCGCGACCGTGACGGGCGTGTGTATCACTTCCAGGGCCGTGTTTTCAGGGGTTTGAGTGAATCTGCGTTGGAAAACTACCGGCAATTGCAGGGTAAGAAGTTTTACAAGAAGCTGGCAAATTCCGGAAAAGTGATAGCAACTCGTGAACTTCCTCAGGGTGAGAACCCACTACCGGAAGAGCTCAAAAATCAATGGGCGGGTTTTCTTGAGCACGATGTCGTGCCAGTTATCAGTTATGCCTACGAATGGACCTTCAGTATGCTCAAGGCCGCGGCCGAGTTGCAGTTGCACTTGGTGGAACGTGCGGTCAGCAGTGGCTTTACGCTTAAAGATGCAACCCCATATAACGTCCAGTTTGTTGGTCGTCAACCGGTGTTTATAGATATACCTTCATTTGCGCCGCTACAACAGGGTGAGCCGTGGTCCGGTTACCGACAGTTTTGTGAAATGTTTTTGTTTCCCTTGTTGCTCCAGGCCTACAAGGGGTGTAATTTTCAGCCATTCATGCGGGCTGCCATTGACGGTGTGGATGTACAGACCGCGGCCAGCTTGTTTAGTTTTCGTGATCGTTTCCGCAAGGGTGTACTAAGCCACGTGTGGTTGCAGTCCAAACTGGACCGACGCTATGGCGGAACTTCTGAGAATGTTCGGTCCGACCTGAAATCTGCGGGCTTCAATCGTGAACTGATTCTGGTGAATATACGCAAACTGCAAAGACTGGTAAAGCGACTTGAATGGAAAGCGGTTGGCTCGGAGTGGGGTGATTATACCGAGTTTCACAATTACTCTGATGACGATCACGTGCAAAAGGAAGAGTTTATCCGCAGCGCCATTGAGACAGAAAAACCGACAACTGTTTGGGACATTGGCTGCAATACAGGTCAGTTTTCACGCATTGCAGCATCCGGTTGCCAGCAGGTGGTGGCAACGGATATCGATCACGTCGCGGTCGAGCGTTTATTTTTGGACAAAAGCACACCGGATAACATCCTGCCGTTGGTACAGAATGTTGCAGATCCCTCACCCAATTGGGGTTGGCGCAACCGTGAGCGCAGCGATCTGCAAAGCCGCAGCGAGCCCGGGCTCGTACTTTGTCTGGCACTGATACATCACGTTGTCATCACCGCAAATATCCCATTGGCGGAATTTATTGACTGGTTGGCCGGGCTGACGGATAAGCTGGTGATTGAATACGTGTCTCGTAAGGATGACAAGGTACAGGCCCTGTTGCGAAACAAGGAGGACAAGTACCAGGATTACAGCCGCGAGTCTTTGGAAGCAAACCTCAAACGACATTTTGAAATTCGCATGCAACAGGATGTGAATAATGGTGACCGCACATTGTTTCTGTGTAACAAAGCTGGAGCCACAGTCGTCTGAGCCTGACTGGTCTTGTCAGTCCAATTACCTGGCATAAAAGCTATTTGTCACTTGCCGGAGGGTAGGTCTTGCCGGTTTTAATCCACGATGTATCCAGCCAGCTGAAGCCCTCAACTATGAACTCAGTCATAGTGCTTCTGAAGGGTTCGGAATAAGCGGGGTTTTGAGCAAAAGTACTGTAATGAACCAACCGTTTTCGGGTTTCGTTTTCCGGCACATTAAACATTGACTTACCCGGAAAAGAACTGGCTTCAAAACCCAACTCAGTAACTACTGTCCGGGGTATATCACTGAGTGCAATCGGGGCATCATTGGTTCGCATGGTTCCCTGTGCGCCGATGCGTTTGATAAGCACCAGCGGCAGGGCTGTGCCTATTCGCTCAGGCAACAAATTTCTGGCAATCGAGCCGCTTTCGCCATGCAGTTGGGTTAGATAGTCTGGTATTTTTACCTCTGCAACCTTGGTCCACATGCCATGATCGGCGGTAACGATAATCAGGGCATTATCAAAAATCCCCAGCTCTCGGAAAGAACCCAATATCAAGTCAACCAGGCCGACGACACCAACTGACAAGTCCTTAAGTGAGGTTCGGCTTCTTTCTGGTTCCACATACTGAAAATCGTGGGTCATCCGGATCGGCAAATGTGTCCCCAACATGTGGAAGTACTTGAACACCGGTTGCTCATAGCCAACTTTTGAATAGTTGATGAAATGGTTGGCAACTCGCAGGTTGCTCAATTTCGCCAAAGCATCCTCGGTAAAATGTGTCTTGGCTGGCCGCTTTGACAAATCAATGTAGCCAGCGGTTTCGCCGTCTGCAGCCTTGTTGGCATTGCCTGCAGTGTTCGTAATTGACGAGTTTTGAGAGAACTGGTATGACAAAAACCAGAGTTGATTGTTATACACCAGTTTTTTTAGAAAATGAGGAATGTACCGAAACAAAGCGACATCCAGATTGTAGAGAATGTCACTTGACGCTTGCACATAGTCAGTGCTGGGACTGGCATTGGTAATGACAGCGGGGTTAATATACAGACCGGGTTTGGATTCATAAACTTCGGATTTATAGCCGTTGTCGTTGAAGAATTTTGGCAGCGAAGACTTGCTCAGATAGGCATCACGCAAATAGTCCCACATGGGTTTTGAATTATCAAAATAAGTTGCTGTCAGGATGTTGGGGATGGAAGGGTACGACTGACGGAAACCGCTGACTGCGTTGCGAAAGTAAACAAAACCATCAAAAACATCTTTTAAAGCCGGGTCATCGTCAATGATTTCCTGAAATACATCCGTCTGAAAGGCGTCTACAACTATCAATATGACGTTTTGTTGACTGGAAAAGGTGTATTTCCCGCGTTCATCAACTCTATACCTGTCCACCGGTGGCTGATTGGATAATCCAGAATAAATGCTTACACACTGGATGAGTATCAGGAAAACACTGCTAATGTTGACCAGGTTGTGGGTCATCCAGCTGGAGTACCGGACTGCAAGCCCAAGTCCCAAAAGCCACAATGCACCATCCAGCAGACCCAGGTACCACATACCAACCCAGTCTATATCACGTCCATCCAGTGCTCCGTAATCCCAAACCAGCAAATTCCCCTGCAGCCATAACAACAGGCTGAGCATGAACAAAACACTGAGTACCACCCTACGGGCGTTTCCTCGCAGCAGGGTCAGCAACAAAGTCAATCCAGCCACACAGATCAAGGATATCGGCAGTAGTTGTTTGAACAAATCTGCGCTGGTGAAAACAAATTCAAACTGATTGGTGATATGTACATGTAGCGGGGCGACGATTACGACGGTGAAGCAAAACAGAAGCGCCACCAGAAAAGCCTGAGTTGTATTTCTTGTTCTATGATTCATCGTTGTCACCGGTTCGTTCAAATTCGATTGACATAAATGCAAGTGAGACTACTCGCAAATCAGTGCCGATTCCCAGTGATTGTGGGGTCTTGGCATCAGGCAACGCAAACTTGATGTCAGTTTTTCCTGAAGGGTTAAACAACCCTCCAGGGATCACCAATTCAATGGTATGAAAATTATTGAATGACACTAACCATTCACCCACATTTTCCGGGCCCACAAAAACACGCACCTGTTGGTGATCCAGTTTGCCGGGGCTGACCAGTGGCTTGATCTTCACACGCATTGTGACGGGACCATTGATTTCAGAAAAATCGACAGCCAAACTGGCGTTTGCCCCCTGTGTCCAGGTTACAAGGGGGGTAGCCGGAGTGGTCCAACCTCCGTTTTGGTATGGCCGGGAGTTACCCTGATTACCAAACGTGATTTTCTCACCCCACTGGTAAATACCAGCTTGGTTTCGGATCTGGACGGGGTTAGACACGGCCCGCTGCGATGAAGCGAGCGGGTTAATATTGGCGGGTTGTGCTCGCAACAGGTCATCAACGGGCGGATAGATAAGAATCCGCTCAACAAATTGATAAATTACCAGGTCTGGATCGTAGCGTTCTACATCTGCAGGATCGAAGCCCATTACGTCTGTCGGTGCGGCGTAAATCACTTCATCGAAACTGTGGATCAGATAGGGAACCATCGCATTGGCGTACGAATCCCTGTAAAGCAGTACACGGGATCGATCACGCGGCTCCGATCGTCTGTAGCTACGATGCTCCTTGGGTGGTGGTGCGGAATAGATATAGTCGAATGATTGTCCATCAGACGGTCTTGTTGCCTTTATGTCAGCACTCATGTTTGGATTACAGGTGAAACTATAAGGCTCTTGAAACTCTCCAGAGAGATTCAAGAGGTTGTGCACAATATCGGTGTTGTGTGGTTTTTCTAGCCGGTTAAAATTGATTTCAGACTCATCCAATATCCGGCCACCCTGATAGCCCACTTCCCTGATCTTCGCCATTAAAGCAAGGTAGCCAAACCAGGCGCCCCGACAGTTCCAGTGAGAGTCTGTTTTGTAATAAACCGCTTCACCGTTTTGCTTGGCTGTTTCGAGTGCAAGCAGGGAATCCACGGCATGAAACCCTGCGTTTCGGGCTGCTTTACGAAATTGCCTGAAACGACTCGGACCTACGATTTTGACGGAATCCGGCAGGAACTCCGGATACAGTGAATTCTTGTCAGGCACAGGAAATACGACAAGTAATTTCTGCCGGGAATCAAGGTACCGGTGTCGAAGTTCAAAACTCTCAACCAAGTTTTCAAGTTGCCTGTCACTAAACGGGTGAGCACCCCGGTTCGTTTCACCCAGCCATGTTTCTTCGAGGAACAGCCAGCCGTCTTTACCCACACGGACCCTGCTGATGGGCGAAACACCGGCTTTCATGTGTATCAAGTTGTACATACGCACCAACTTGGCCCGGAACCCAAAGTGATCGGCGACAAAACTCTCGAAGCGGGTTGGCCAAGCAACTAGACTTTCTGCATCAGTGGGGATATCGGGTAGTGCAGCCAGGCTACGGTTCTCAGCTGCGGAAAGGGTTTCACCGTCAAACTGAAGTAACATCAAGCCTGGCAGTAAACACATCGTGCCGAGCAAGATGAGCAGCAAAATGGATGGGATATTTCTGGTAGATTTCTGCATGATCAAAACCGGAAATAAATAAATGGGCTGTAAGCGTTCGCGGCAATAGACAGCAGGCACAAGACCATTAATGAGCTGAGCACAAGCAGGTTGACACCGGTATAGCTCACGGCCACTGCCCTCTGGTAGGATCCCGTCAGCTCTTTCATGCGGGCGAGAACCAGGTGATTAAGAGAGGATGTTGCCGGTGTCGCCAGCAAGATGCCAACAGCCAGAATCAAAGCGATTTTTATGTCCAGATATCTTTCCAGGTAGTGGATATCACCATTGCCGCTTGAGAAACCTCCAAGAGCTTCAAAAAACAACATCGCTTCGGTCAGGCTCTCGGTTCGAAAAAATACCCAACCGGCCATAACGACCAGCAAGGTATAAATATGTCGCATAAATACCGGCAACCTGCTTAGCACTCTGCCCATAAAGGTCCGTTCAGCCACCAGGAAACTGCCGTGAAACAATCCCCAGATAAGAAACGTCCAACTGGCACCGTGCCACAGTCCACATAGGCAAAACACAAGCAGCAGGTTGGTGAATGTTCGCAATCGTCCGAAGCGGTTGCCACCCAGAGGGATATACAAGTAGTCGCGGAACCAGGAGGACAGGGAAATATGCCAGCGACGCCAGAACTCCTTGATGGATTGTGAAATATAGGGATAGTTGAAATTTTCCAGGAAACGGAAACCCAGCATCCGACCAAGTCCAATTGCCATATCAGAATAACCAGAAAAGTCAAAATAGATTTGCAGCGTATAGCAAATCAGCCCTAGCCAGGCCAATTCGGTGCTCAGTTGTCCGCCGTCGATTGCAAAAATCTGGTCTGCAACCAACCCCAGTGGATTTGCGATCAGAATCTTTTTTGCAAGACCGTAGATAAAGCGCTGTGCCCCGCTGTTGAGTA
Organism: Gammaproteobacteria bacterium; assembly: GCA_021772915.1. Taxonomy (GTDB): domain Bacteria; phylum Pseudomonadota; class Gammaproteobacteria; order Xanthomonadales; family SZUA-36; genus SZUA-36. Next base: position 11,668 of record JAJFLB010000026.1, read on the forward strand.
GCTTCAGACTCAGAACCCGCTCGCGTATTTGCTTCGAAATATCATGGTAACGCACGATGGGTCCGGCAATCAGTTGCGGGAACAATGAGATGTACAATGCAACGTTGACAATGTTCTTTTGAGGTTTGCTTTCACCACGGTAGACATCAATCAGGTATGACATCGCCTGAAAGGTGAAAAAAGAAATACCGAGTGGTAAATGAACCGGTGACCAGTCAATGGTTTCGATATCACTCAGGGCGATCAGTTTGTTGATATTTTCAACTACAAAATTGGCGTACTTGTAATAGGCCAGTAGCCCCAGGTTAATTACAATTCCTGCTGCCAAAAGCGCTTTCTTTTTCGTGGGCTTGTGACTTCCTCCCAGCAAACGCCCAAATACATAATTGATGCTGATGCTTCCCAGCATGATCAGTACGTAAAAAATTTCTCCCCAGGCATAAAAAACTAAACTGGCCATTAGCAGGAACAGATTTTTGAGTCGCCGGCCCAGCAGGTAGTAACAAAGCAGAACTACCGGCAAAAAAACGAACAGGAAAATTGAAGAACTAAATACCATGGCGAAATAAAATCCGATGTACAGGGAATGTGATTTGGTTTGTTTGCAGCTATGGGCAGTGTGTTATATTTTACTGGCGTGATTGAACGATAAATTACAATTTATTACAAGGCAGTTGGGCTAACTTACTGAGTATCCCTCTCTGACAAAGGAAAAGGGTTTACCGTGTTCATACGACCTCCAACCAGTTGTCTGTACCACTCGGCGATAAGTCATGCGACGTGAACTTGAGACGTCAGAGCGGCTTTGCAGTATTGGGTGTGCAAGATGAAACAGGTTTTGGTATCTGAGCTGCCTGAGCCTTTTGTCAGCGTGAAGAAAATTGATGCTGTACTCGATTTTGTCAGACGGTGTCAGTCAGACTCAGAAGCTATTCAAGTCCCGGTTGAAACACTTGAAGGACAGTGTTTCATCTGTGCCAAAGAGGTCGCTTTCAATGTTCATGCGCCCACCGATGGTGCAGCCATTAACTGGCGTGAAACGCTGTCCTGTCCGGGGTGCGGGCTTATCAACCGGTGGCGCGGTTGCCTGCACGTGTTTGAAGCTGTCGGCGAGCCCAAAAAATCAGACCGGATCTATTTGACCGAAACTTTGTCACCGGTCTATGAAAATCTGGCCAGTCGGTTTCCCTTGCTAATTGCCTCCGAATATTTCCCGGATTCAGAGCCGGGTAGCGTGGTCGAGGCGCACTATACCCAAGTCAGGAACGAAGACGCGACACAACTCACTTTTGATGACGAGAGTTTCGAATTTGTACTGTGTTTTGATGTTCTGGAGCACGTACCGGATTATCGTCAGGCTCTCAGGGAGTTTTGCCGGGTTCTGACAACGAACGGTCAACTGGTGCTGAGTGTTCCTTTTAATTTCAAACACGAGACCGACGTTCGGGCCGTTCTGGATCAAGACGGCAATATCAAACACCTCATGGAGCCCTGCTACCACGGTGACCCGTTGTCCAGCGAGGGTGTACTCAGTTTTCGTGACTTTGGAATGGATTTACTGGAAGAAATGCACACGGCTGGATTCCAGGACAGTTTTGCAGTGTGTTACAACACGAGGGAATGGGGTTATTTGGAGAACAATATTGCGTTTGTTGGACGCAAGACAGGAAATTGACGACCTGCGCAATGAGTGCGTTACAGCGGGTGAAAAGCGATAGAATAAAACTCAGTATCAACCAAGGAATCTGTGATGAGCAATAAGTTATTAAAACCGGGTGTGGTCACCGGAGAAGGTTATGCAACTTTGGTGGCAGCTGCCAAGTCTGGTGGTTATGCCTTACCAGCCGTAAACGTGACCGGAACCAATACGATCAACGCCGTGATGGAGGCCGCTGCCCAGGCCAATTCCGACATTATCATTCAGCTATCCAACAGTGGCGCCCAGTTTTATGCGGGCCGGGGTATTGCGGATGGTTTCAAGGCCAAGGTGGTCGGGGCGGTCGCTGCAGCACAGCACGCACAGTTGCTGGCGGAGCATTACGGTATATGTGTCGCCATGCATACTGATCACGCCAACCGTGCGCTGATTCCCTGGATCGAGGCCATGCTCGATGCAGGCGAAGAACACTATGAGAAGCATGGCAAACCGTTGTATAGCTCACACATGCTGGATCTGTCTGCCGATCCCATTGATTTCAATCTTGGTGAGTGCGCGAGAATTCTTACACGGATGGCAAAAATTGATATGTCACTTGAGATAGAACTGGGTGTAACGGGCGGAGAAGAAGATGGTATCGGCAGTGAATTTGAAGAAGCCGCGGACAACTCCAAGTTGTACACCCAACCGGAAGATGTTTTGCAGGCCTACGAATTACTGAATCCGATTGGCCATTTTTCCGTTGCCGCGTCATTCGGCAACGTCCATGGCGTATATAAGCCGGGTAACGTCACTTTGCGTCCTGAAATCCTGAAGAATTCACAGTCGCTGGTGCAGCAAACCCATGATACGAAACCCAATCCTTTACATCTGGTTTTCCACGGCGGCTCAGGTTCGGAAAAGGCCAAAATTCACGAGGCGGTTGGCTACGGTGTATTCAAGATGAATATCGACACCGATACACAGTTTGCTTTCTCGCAGCCGGTTGGCAGCTTCGTTGAGGAGAATGCGCGGGCATTCAAGCACCAGATCGATCCTGATGATGGTACGCCGTACAAGAAGTTTTACGATCCCAGAAAGTATCTGCGACTGGGTGAGGAAGGCATCGTGGCACGTCTGCAGGAAGCCTGTGACGACCTCGGTTCGAAGGGCAAATCCATCGCGGGCTAGTTCTCCTGGTTTTTACAGCGAGACTTAACTGCCGTATTTGGCCGAGAACCGGTGTTTTACGGGATAGGGAAACACATCCGCAAGATCACCGCGGAGCAGGGTGTCCTTGATGCCGTTCCACCATGCCGGGTCCATCAGGTCCGCATGATCCTGCTCAAACAACTTGAGATCATCACCGTTGGCAAAGAAAAATGGTCCGAACGACTCAGGGAAAACATCATTGTGTGCTATTGAATACCATGGTGTTTCTGAAATCTCGTCCTCGTAATGAAGTGCTGGCGGAATCCGGCGAAAGTTACACTCGGTGATATAACAAATCTCGTCATAGTCATAGAAGACAACCCGCCTGCTCCTGGTGACACCGAAGTTCTTTTTGAGCATGTCACCAGGAAAGATATTGGCGCTGGCGAGGTCGCGGATCGCGTAACCAAAATCCCGAATGGCCCGGCGTCGCCGTGGTGGGGTTGCGCGCGTCAGATACTCGTCCAATGGCTCCATGCGCCGCTCTATGTATATGTGCTTGATGACCAACTGGTCACCCACTTCCTCAATCGAGTTTTCAGCAGTTGCACGCAACTCGGCCAATAGAAGAGGGTCGATGCGGTCGAGTGCGATTGCCACATTGGAGTACTCCAGTGTGTCAGCCAGTCTGCCTACCCGGTCGTGGTACTTCACCAATTGATACTTTTGCCGTACTTCTTCCCGGGACGCGGACTTGGGTGGGTCAAACTGATCCCTGATTAGCTTGAAGACGAACTGGAAAGACGGCAGCGTAAACACCAGCATCACGAGGCCACGCACACCAGGCGCGATCTGGAAGTTATCCTGGGAATGACTCAGATGATGTGTCATTTCCCGGTAGAAAAGAGTTTTAGCCTGTTTTTGAAGCCCCAGCATTGCATAAAGATCGACCGGTGGTTTGCTGGGCATGATGGAAAGCAAAAATCGCACGTAGGCCGACGGTACTTCCATATCGACCATGAAATAAGCACGGGAGAAGCTGAACACGACACTGACGTGTTTGCGACGCAGTAAAGCCGTGTCCAGAAACATTTTGCGGCTACCGTCCTGCAGAATTGAAATAACCAGAGGTTGCACGATGTCGCCGTTAATAATACGACAGACGATATAGGCTGCTTTACCGCGAAAAAACAGCGAGCCCAACACCTGTACTTGATAATTGGCCTGGGCCTGCCAGTCTTTTGCCCGCTGCTCTAGTATCGATCTTTCCAGATAGCGTATGTCCCGGCGCAGATTCTGAAAGCCATTAGCGAGACTAAAACTCGTGACTGTTTGTAGCAGACATCGTCGTAAGCCCTTGGTGAGTGGGTAATAACTGCGGTAGGTTGGGGTCGGACCGTAGAGGTGCTCGGTACTCAGACTCGGTCGCCAGAAGATATTCCTATTATTGTAGTAATCCCTATGCAGAACTCTACAAACAATTGAATTGTAGAATGTTTCTGCACACTCTGCCTGGAGATGGTTCAATACCAGTGTGATAAACGCTGCTTTTACGTTTGGCCACCATTGTGCATTCCCGGCAGCCAGGGGAAAGCTCTTGTTGAGGGAATTGACGGTTTCGCTTACACGTTTCTCATAACCAAGAATGCGTTCCTTCCTGCCTTCCCCGGCGCGTGACCAGTCGGTGTGTTCAAAGCAAACTTTGGCTTCATGGCCAAAGCTTCTGAACAGGTAGTAGTGATTGTTGAAGCCATCCAGAATCGTCTGTGCGATGGCCTGCGGATCTTCACCCCCTGTGCGAGCTGATGTGATCACCGGGGTGTCTTCACCAACGATTGATTTTCGGCCTTCCATGTCATGGCAATCATCATGATGGATATTATACAAGCGGTGGAAATCAACATGAATCCGGCATCCCAACCTGAACGATCTACGAGATATCCAATCACAAGATTGGCGCTGACCGCACCCCCGACATAACCAAACAGACCGGTGAAGCCCGCAGCCGTACCAGCGGCTTTTTTGGGTACGAGGTCAAGTGCGTGCACACCGATAAGCATCACCGGCCCGTAAATCAGGAAACCGATGGCAATCAGCATTGCGATATCGATGCCCGGGTTGCCCGGTGGGTTAAACCAGTAGACAAGTACGCAGACCAGGGTCAACAACAGATAGATTATGCTGACGGGAGCGCGTCTGCCACGAAAAACATTATCTGACAGATACCCGCATAGCAGGGTGCCCGGTATACCGGCCCATTCATAGAGGGCATAGGCCCATCCCGAGTCTTCAAAAGAAAAATTCTTGGCTTCATGGAGATAGGTCGGTGCCCAGTCCAGCACACCATAGCGAACCAGATAGACAAAGGCGTTGGCAATGGCGATGGACCACAACAGCCGGTTATTGAGTACATGGCGCAGGAATATATCGCGGGCTGAAAATTCCTGTTCATGTTGCTGCTGATATTTGAACGTCTTGGGGTAGTCCTGTTTATACACTTCAATGGCGGGCAGCCCCTGGGATTGGGGTGTATCGCGTACTGCCAGCCAGATATACAGTGCGATGACCAGGGCGAAAAAGCCGTGCAGATAAAGGATTGCATGCCAGTCGGCAAACACTGCCATCGCAAGGATGGCAACGGGCCCGACCAGGCCGCCACCCACGTTGTGGGCGACGTTCCAAAACGCCATTTTCGTACCCCTTTCACTGGCTGAAAACCAGTGCACCATGGTGCGACCGCATGCCGGCCAGCCCATTCCCTGAAACCAGCCATTGGCCAACAGTAAGCCAAACATGATACCGACGGACCCCGTGGCTGCGGGTAGCAAGCCCATGGCGATCATGGTCAGGGCACTCAGGATCAGTCCTGTCGTCATGAACAGCCGTGCATTGCTGCGGTCGGAAACATTACCCATGAAGAACTTGGAAAGCCCGTAGGCTATGGCGACACCCGACAAGGCAAAACCAAGTGCTGTTCTCGAATAGCCCTCTTCAATTAAATGGGGCATGGCCAGGGAGAAGTTCTTTCTGACCAGATAGTAACCGGCATAACCCACAAAAATTCCACTGTATACCTGCCATCTCAGACGGGTATAACTGCGATCTATATCCGTTTCAGGAATCTGCGGGCGGTGGGGAGGAGGTGTGAAAAATCTGCTCATTATCTGCTCGATCAATCCTACAGGTCGGGTTTCAGACATTCCAGCCCGGCTTCAGGCTCTGTACAATACGACGGTCGTGCCATTCACCCAACAAAACGGAATACGCTATGAACAGAATTATTTTCTTGATTTCAGTGATGCTGCTCAGCTTTTGCCCCTTGGCCAGTGCGGATTTCCTGGACGAAATCAACGCCCTGACCACACGTGTGCGGGTATTGGCTGGTGGCGATACCGGTCTGAGTGATTCGGCACGTTATCACGAATTGGTCGAAATCACCTATGAGTACACGATGCTCAGCTATCCCGAATTTGCCACTTACCTGGGTGACCCACGCGGCCAGGACCGGTGGTCAGACCAGTCGGAAGAAATTACACGGCAACGGGAGCAGGATGAAAAGGACCTGTTGGCAGCCCTGGAGAATATCAACCGGGAGGCGCTAACGGCTAATGAGCGGGTCAGCTACGATTTGCTACTCGATAGCCAGAAAAGGGACGTCGAAGGTCAACAATTCCCGGCTGAGTTGATGCCACTTAATCAGATGGGTGGTGTACAGCAGAATATTGCTCAAATGATGACGATTTCGCAGCCCAAAGACGCTGCAGATTATGCAAATATGATTGCCCGACTGGAGAAAGTTCCACAAGTGGTTGATCAGACCATCGCCTGGATGCGTAAGGGTTTACAGGCCGGTGTCACGCCCCCCGCAATTACTTTGCGTGATGTCCCGCAGCAAATTCGCAACCAGTTGGTTGATGAGCCTGAAGAAAGCCCGATGCTGGGTGCATTCAAACAGTTTTCAGCCAATGTGGATTCACTCCAGCAAAAATCCCTCAAACAGCAGGCAATGAAGGCCTTCAGTGACAAGGTCGCACCGGCTTTTGAAAAACTGCTGGCTTTTGTCGAAAATGAGTACATACCGGCGGCACGAAGCTCCATAGCCATGCGGGACTTACCCAACGGTGAGGCCTGGTACTCCTACAATGTGAAACAACGCACCACGACCCAGCTCACACCTGAACAGATACATAAAATCGGGCTTGCTGAGGTTAAGCGCATTCGTAACGAAATGGATGTGATCATCAAAGCCAGCGGTTTCAAGGGTACATTTGAAGAGTTTCTGAAGTTTCTACGCACTGACCCGCAGTTTTATCACACCAGCAAGGAAGACTTGCTGCGTGAGTACCGTGATATTTCCAAACGTGCCGACCCGGAGCTGATGAAGCTATTTGGCAAGTTGCCGCGAACGCCCTATGGGGTTATCCCCATACCCTCTTATGCGGAAAAATCGCAAACGACGGCCTATTACCAGCGGGGCTCAGTTGAGGCTGGTCGCCCCGGTAATTTCTTCGCCAATACTTACGCCCTGGATACACGCCCGCGCTGGGAGATGGAAGCGTTGACCCTGCATGAGGCTGTACCTGGTCACCATTTGCAACTGGCCATCCAGGATGAGCTGGAGGATGTTCCCTGGTTCCGTCGTATTGGCAGTTACACTGCCTTCATCGAGGGCTGGGGGCTGTATTCGGAAAGCCTGGGTGTGGAGATGGGTTTCTACACAGACCCCTACTCGAAGTTCGGACAGTTGACTTACGAAATGTGGCGCGCAATTCGCCTGGTTGTGGATACGGGCATGCATCAATTTGGCTGGTCACGGCAAAAAGCCATCGATTACTTTATGAAAAATGCCGGCAAGCAGGAACATGACGTGGTCGTTGAAATTGACCGGTACATCGTTTGGCCCGGTCAGGCCCTGGCCTACAAAATTGGAGAGCTGAAGATCAAGGAACTGCGTGCCTGGGCAACCGATGAACTCGGTGAGAACTTCGACATCCGGGCATTTCACGATGAGGTTTTGGGCAGGGGTGCCGTACCGTTAAGCATGTTGGAAGCCAACCTCAAGGCATGGGTCCGAGATCAGCAGACTCATGATTGATCCAAATTTTCCACTTTGTGAGCTGCATCGTCACCTTGATGGCAGTATTCGCTTGCAAACCATACTTGAACTGGCAGAGCAACATGGTATCGAGCTGCCCGCAAACGACATGGATGGCTTAAAGCCTTACGTGCATATCGATAAGCGGGAACCGGGTCTGATGGCATTCATTGCCCGGTTCAGGTATCCAGTTGAAGTGCTGGCCGACGCCGAGGCCTGTCGCCGCGTGGCGTACGAGAACCTGGAAGATGCAAAAGCCGAGGGCATTGACTATATCGAGTTACGTTTCAGTCCCTGGTTTATGGCGCAACGGCATGGTCTGGATGCCCAGGAAGTTGTTGAGGCATGTCTTGACGGCATCCGGGCCGGTGAGCGCGACACTGGTGTGCGGGCCAACGCAATTGGGATATTAAGTCGTAATCTTGGGGTCGAAACCTGTCAAAAGGAGCTGGACGCGATACTTGCTTGTCGGGAAGGTATGGTCGCGGTAGATCTGGCCGGGGACGAGGCCGGTTTTCCGGCATCGCTATTTGTAAATCACTTCAAGCAGGTTCGCGACGCAGGTCTGCATGTCACCATCCATGCGGGTGAAGCAGACGGACCGCACAGTGTATGGTCGGCAATCCGTGATCTCGGTGCTGAACGCATTGGTCATGGCTTCCGCTCCATTGAAGATCCGGTGCTGGTAGAGCACCTGGCAGAGCACGGCATAGGCCTCGAATCCTGTCCGACATCCAATCTCCATATCAGCGCGGTGGACAGCTACCCGGAACACCCCGCTGGGAGGCTTGCAGAGCAGGGTGTAAAGCTCTGTTTCAACACTGATGATCCTGGCATAAGTAATATTGTTTTAAGTCATGAATACGAGGTTGCGGCCCCGGCAATCGGGTTGGACCAGGCGCAGATTCGCCAGGCACAATCCAATGGACTGGAGATGGCATTTCTCAGTAGCGACGACAAAACTGCATTGTGTGAAAATGGGCTAGAGCTCAAACTCTCCAAAATCTGCCCGTTGTAACCAGTTTCTTTTGGACCAGATGGCCTCCGCTTCCGCAACGTGTAGCGTCAACGCGTGTCTTGATTTGGGGGAGAGGTTTTGTGAGCTGTAATGCGGCATGTGGTCATGGAAAATCACCACACTGCCGGCTTTGACTTCCACGGCAAGGGCCTCCTCATCAGAAGGCCATGGCGTCTTGTCCAGATCGGTAAGACGCCCTTCACGTCTGGCCCAATCGACCTGGTAGATCTCACGCAAAGGCGAGTGGTGGCCACCCGGTTGTACCCACAGACAACCGTTGTTCCGATTGGCGTCTTCGATGGCCACCCAAATACCCGTGACACCGGGTGACTCAGAAATCAGGTAGCTGGCATCCTGGTGCCAGCGGACCTCACCGCCAATATGGGGTTGCTTGAATATGTACATGGTTTGCCACAACAATGGCCGCTGATAACCAACACCCCGCAATGCTGCAGCAAACAAGGTCTGGCGGCAAAAATCCCTGAACACGGGGTTAAGGTCATGCATCGCATGCCCAATCTTGTTAATGGCCAACCTTGCTGGCTTGACCAGTTTGCCATCTTCATCCAGTGCATCCTCTTCAAGAAAGCAGTGAACGTTTTGGGCAGACTCAAAAAAATAGTCGTCCCGGCCCGAATCACGGTCCCGGGTTGAGAAAACGGTGCGATGATTGTCAATATCAAATTTATCAACAATTTGTAAGGCTGCTGATTTGAGGCGCGCGAGTTCGCGCTCGGCTACCGCGTCTTCCAATACCAGAAAACCCTGGTCCCGGTATTGGTTCTGCTGATCCTTGTTCAGCTGAAATTGTCCCACCGTGCTAGCTGGCCCTGAGTACACTGACCGGCGCATGCGTGACCACACGCCAGGTGGCAAGTAAACCGCTGGCACCGACAAATGCCATACCCAAAAACGGTCCAGCCAGCCACAGCGTGGGGTTGAAGTGATACTGCAGCTCGTAAACGTTTACACCAAGGTGCCAGGCAGCGAGGCTTGCGCCCGTGGCTGCCAGCAGCCCGGCGAGTAATCCGATAGCGGCAAACTCGACGGCAACACCGGACAATACCCTGCTGCGGGATGCTCCAAGCGTGCGCAGGATCGCACTTTCAAACTGGCGCTCATCACGACTGGATTGCACGGCAGCCCATAACACGGCCAGCCCGGCAAGCAGGGTAAAAAGAAAAACCGCCTGTACCGCCAGTGATGCTTTGTCCATGACGTCGCGGACCTGTGCCAGTGAGGCATCAAGGTCAATGACGGTCACACTCGGGAACTCACGCATCAGTGTCAGGATTTTTTTAGAATCTTTGTCTTGCGCAAATAATGCCGTTATGTAACTGGCCGGGTACCCCTTGAGCGCAGCCGGGGACAAAACCATGAAAAAATTGGGTCTGAAGGTGTCCCACTCCACGGTTCTGAAACTGCTGATAGTTGCCTCAACCGGTTCACCGGCAATATCAAAAGTGAGTACGTCGCCCATTTTGACACCCAGTTCCCGACCAAAATCGACCTCTACCGAAACCTCATGTCTTGCAGTTCCGGCTGGCCACCATACCCCTTCGGTTATTTGATTACCGATCTGTACTTGATCGCCAAAACTAAGATTCGACTCACGCTTCGCCCAGCGTTCACCCTGTGGGTCTTCGAAGCTGATCTGGCCGACGTCCTGCCCGTTGATTGCAGTCATTCTCGCCCGTACCAACGGCACAAAAAGTGGCACTTCCATATTTTGTGATGCGAGGAATTGTGCCATCGGTGCAACTTCGTGCGGCTGGATGTTGATGAGGAACTGGTTAGGTGCATCGGCAGGAAGGCTGCTGCGCCAGTTATCCATCAGGTCATTTCTGACCAGGGTCAGAAGCATCAGGACCATCAGCCCAAGACCAAATGCAACGACCTGGACGATGCTCTCACGGCCACGTCGATTCAGATTCGCAAGCCCATATCGCCAGGCTACCCCCGCGACGCCACGAAACCGGCCTGTGGCCTTAACCAGTACCCATCCCACCAGGCCAAGCACTGTAAAGGTTCCCGCAGCACCCACGACGATGCCTAACATCAGGCCCACATCACGCACCAGCCATTGCAGCAGGGCGAGTACGGCAAGTATCCCCGCCAGGTAGCTGATCCCATACCGCAAGGGTGGTGGGTCGACATCCTGTCGAAGTACCCTCAAGACCGGGGTCTTACCCATTTGGACAAGATCCGGCAGGGCAAACCCACACAGTATAAACAAGGCCGTAACCAGCCCAAGTAAGATCGGTGAAGCGCCGGGTGGTGGTAACTCCTGTGCAATGAGATCACGTGCGACCCACGCCAGGGCTTCCTGTGAGAGATATCCCAGTACACAACCTACTGCCGCACCCATCAGGGTTAGCATCACCAATTGCATAAGATTCAGTTTGAGAATCATTGCCTGCTGCGAACCCAGGCACTTCAGCAAGGCAATGCGATCGCGGTGGCGGATGGCATAACGTCTGGCCGCCATGGCAACAGCAATGGCAGCCAGCAGCACACTGATCAATGACGCCAGGTTCAAAAACTTACCGGAGCGATCCATGGCGGAACGGATTTGCGGGCTCGTATTCTCGATATCTCTCAATTGTTCGCCGTCAGCCAGTAGCTTTTCAAGCTCCGGCTTAAAGTCGGTAACCACGGACCTGGGACCGGCAAACAGCAGGCGATAACTGACCCGGCTGCCGGGTTGAATCAGGGCAGTGTCTGCAAGGTCAGCGATGTTGATCAATAGCGTTGGGGCAAGATCAACGAACCGCCAACCCTGGTCGGGTCGGTAGTCCAGCACCTGGGTGATTTTGAAACTGGCATTGCCAACAGTGATCGTGGCCCCGCTATCGACCCCAAGCCTGGCCAGCAGACGGGTCGTGGCCCAGGCCTCGCCCCTGCTGGGAATGTTTTCGGTCTTGACCGCAGGTGCCAGCAGTTTTGGTGATACCTTGAGTGTTCCCCGCAGTGGGTACTCACCGGTGACGGCCCGTAACGCTGACAGCGTGTTGTTGCCGTCGGCAAATACCACACTGGGCATGGTGATCATGGAAGCGGTTTGCAGGCCTGCCTGTTCAGCCATTTCTGTATAGCGGGTGGGTAACTCCTGACTGGAACCAAGTCGTAAGTCTGCTGCAAGTGATTCGGCCGCACGCAGTTCCACCGCGTGCCCGACGCGGTCGGTGAGGAATGCAACCGCCGTCAAGGACGTAACTGCAATGACCAGGGCAATGCTCAGCACCAGTATCTCACCGGATTTCCAGTCTCTGGCGAGCAGACGCCAGGCCAGGACACTAGTCCGCATGTTGCACCTTCGTGGTCAAAATTTGACCGGCATCCATTTGAATAATGCAATCACAGCGTTTGGCAAGCCCCAGGTCATGACTGACCAGCACCAGCGTGGTGCCGTACTCGCGGTTCATACGAAACAGTATGTCGATCACGGACTCGCCTGTTTGCTGGTCCAAATTTCCGGTGGGCTCGTCGGCAAACAAGACTGTTGGCTGGATAACATAGGCACGGGCAATGGCGACCCGCTGCTTTTCACCACCGGATAGCTGACGCGGATAGTGGCCGGCACGTTCACCCAGGCCGACATTCTCCAAAGCTTGCATGGCGGTTCGCCGCGGTTGGGCATGGTTCGCCAGCTCCAATGGCAACATGACATTTTCCAGTGCGGTCAAGGATGGGATCAGGTGAAAAGACTGGAATACAAAGCCCACTTCATTGGCACGCAGCGCAGCCCGGCCGTCTTCGTCCAGTGCCGTCAGTTCATTCCCACCCAGCCAGACCTTGCCGGTGGTGGGCAGATCCAGACCGGCCAATAGACCGAGTAAGGTAGACTTTCCGGCACCGGACGGCCCGGTGATGGCAATCCGCTCACCAACGCTGACTTGCAGGCTGACCTGGTCTAATATGGTCAACATGCCCTCGGGGCTGGTAACTGTTTTACTGAGATTTTCTGCTTTGAGTGCAAGGGTCTCTGACACTGTTTGTGGGGTATTCATGGGAGTTATTTTAGCCTTTTTCTTGTCTTTTGCAGGATTGATGCCAGTCATTGTATTGGCCTCCGAGCCACCTGTCATACTGGTGCTGGGTGACAGCCTCAGTGCGGGTTTTGGTATGGACCGTGAACAGTCGTGGGTTGCCCTGCTGGAAACCCGTTTGCAAGCTGGTGGTCATGTTTATCGTATTCTTAATTCCAGTATTAGCGGAGACACCACCCAGGGCGGGGTCGCACGCCTGCCGCGTTTGTTACAGCGCTATCAGCCGGTATTTGTAATCGTAGAACTCGGTGGCAATGACGGTTTACGAGGGCTCGACCTGAGCGTTACCCGTGAAAATCTGACCCGTATTATCCAGCAAAGCCAGGCAAGCGGGTCCCAGGTTCTGCTTGCTGGAATTAAATTGCCGCCAAACTACGGTGAAGTTTACACCCAAAAGTTCGAATCCATATATACAGATCTTGCCCGTGAATTTGAAGTTTTGCTTGTGCCATTCTTCATGCAAGGTGTTATTTTTACACCCGGGCTGATGCAAGCCGATGGCATCCACCCGAATGCCGATGGGCAACCTGTGTTACTTGATAATATCTGGACCGTATTGGCGCCCGCCTTGGACCACTGAGCTGAACCACGTGCTGAATCCCGTTTTCAACGCCATCAAGGGCACTGGTTCACTGCTGGTTGTGATTGTCAATACCATTGCAATGACCTCAGCGATTCTCGTACTGGCGGTGCTCAAACTGATTTCACCGCCAGGTGCGATAAAAAACACGGTCAATCACTGGTTATCCGCACTGGGAGAATTATGGGTATCTGTCAACAAGACCCTGGTGTGGTTTTATCGCGATATGGAATGGGACATTCATTTGCCCGATGGACTGAATCGCAAGGGTCGTTACCTGGTATTTTGTAATCACAACTCCTGGGTGGATATCATTGTCCTGCAACACGTCCTCAACCGACGCGCGCCATTCATGCGCTTCCTGCTGAAGCACGAACTGATCTGGGTGCCTTTTTTAGGTTTTGCCTGGTGGGCACTGGATATGGCGTTTTTGCGTCGTTACAGCGCTCAAGAGTTACTCAAAGACCCATCTTTACGTGGCAAGGATCTGGAAAATGCCGCGCGCGCCTGTGAGAAACTCAAGCAGATTCCTGTGTCCATGATGACCTTCCCTGAGGGTACGCGCTTTACCAGGGCTAAACAGGAGCAACAGAAGTCGCCCTACAAACACCTTCTCAGACCCCGCTACGGTGGTATAGGCCAGGTCCTGTACTCATTTGACGGGGCCCTCGAAAACCTGATCGATGTCACCATCGTGTACCCGGATGGAACACCGACTCTCTGGCAATTCGCTTCTGGCCAGGTGCGCAAAATTTCGGTGTTTGTGCAAATACGCTCAATTGCTACTGATCTACATGGTAAGGATTTTCGTGCTGATGCCGTCGCCAGGAGCAAGTTAAAAACCTGGTTGAATGATTTATGGGTGAATAAGGACCGCATGCTTACAAGCAGATTCTCAGATAGTCAGCATACTAAATAGTAAAAATGACCTTGCCCATAACTCGGTGGTGGCTGGGTTTACGCCTGGTAGTCATTCCTATGTGCGGATCACGCAACCCAGACAACGTCAGGAGTATTACCGAGCGTAGGACTGACGACATCGTCGTCGGGAATCGGGTTTTGCGACAACCGTTCCCGACCAGCAAGCGGGTCGGTCCTACGGGTCCCGTTTGAAATTTGAGACGACAATACAACGGGTTAACAAAAAACAGGCGGCCCGAAGGCCGCCTGTGTAACCCCGTACGCAATTAACCCTGCGTCACAGAAGAAGGGGGGGACTGTGCTAGGGTTACAGTGCTTAGGATAAGGGAAAAACGATTTTTTTCAAGGCTTTTTTGGAAAAATATCGAAATACTCTGATATTAAACACATAAGCACATCTATTGGTTAACTTTTTTTAATACCCAGTCGTTGCTGCATGATTGGACTGGTGGTGGTGTATTGCAAAAATACTTTCTTGTCAGGATTAAGGTGTTTTTGCACCCCAAATGCTGCCAGTGCGGCTTCGTGAAAACCGCTTAATATGAGTTTTTTCTTCCCCGGGTAGGTGTTGATATCACCGACCGCAAATATGCCGGGCTCATCGGTCTGAAATTGCTCTGTATCAACCCGAATCTGGCGTTTCTCTATTTCAAGACCCCAGTCGGCAAGTGGTCCCAAGTTGGGTGACAGTCCCCAAAACACATAAACCTGCTGTGCATCGATTTCACTTAGGTCACCATTGGCATCCGCTACGGCCAGACCACGAAACCTGCCATCGTCCGACAATACTTCACGCACCATGCCGTGAAATTCACGCAGTGCACCGGATTTTACCAATTGCTTCATTTTCTTGACCGAAGCTGGTTGAGCACGGTAGTCGACCCGACGGTGAATCAGCACCAAACTGTTAACTTTATCGTGTAGCTCCAGTGTCCAGTCCAATGCTGAATCACCACCACCCAGAATAATAATGTCCTTGCCGGTCACTTCCTCCGGCCGGGTAATGCGGTAGTGTATGTTCTTGTCAACAAAGTCCGCCGCTCCGGGGGCACGCAAACTGCGTGGCTCGAATGCACCGAGCCCGGCAGCGATAATCACGGTTGCGGTGTCGAACTTGACGCCGGCGGAAGTCGTAAGTGCAAAACGGCCATCGGCCTTACGCTCTAGTTGCGTAACGGACTGGCCCAGGTGAAACTGGGGTTCAAATGGTTTTACCTGCTCCATCAGACGGTCAACAAGCTCCTGCGCGCCGATTACGGGATAGGCGGGAATGTCGTAAATTGGCTTTTCCGGATACAGCTCTCCGCATTGGCCACCCACATGGGCAAGAGAGTCCACGACATGTGCGCGGATATCCAGCAGACCAAGTTCAAAAATCTGGAATAAACCGGACGGGCCGGCACCAATAATGACTACATCTGTGCTGATGGACATGGGCGTTCTCGCAAAGGATTATGAATGTCGTCGCGGCTTCTGTGCGAAGTGTATAAAATTACGCAATGGGGTGAAACAATTTTATGCCTGAATCACGCAAAATTGTGTTGAATGAGACCTGGCTCAGAAGGCTGGAGGATCAATTTCAGCAGGAATACATGCATAACTTACGTGAGTTTCTTCTAACCAGGAAACATCACCGTGTACGTATATATCCAAGGGGTGCCGATATTTTTAATGCACTCAATTCAACTCCGTTCGAAAAAGTGCGTGTGGTTATTCTTGGCCAGGACCCCTACCATGGTCCGGGGCAGGCACATGGATTGTGTTTCTCAGTGTTGCCGGATGTGCAGATCCCCCCTTCGTTGGCCAATATCTACCGGGAAATACACTCTGACCTCGGTATCACCCCTCCCGGGCACGGCTACCTGCAGTCCTGGGCAGAGCAGGGCGTGTTACTGCTCAATTCGGTGCTGACCGTCGAGCAGGGACAGGCCGGATCCCATCAGGGCAAAGGCTGGGAAAAATTTACTGATGCGGTCGTGCAGATGCTTAGTGATGCCAGGGAAGGACTCGTCTTCATGCTGTGGGGAAGTTACGCGACGAAGAAGGGCGCAGCCATAGATCGTGGCAAACACCTTGTGTTGAAAGCACCGCACCCCTCGCCATTATCCGCCCATCGCGGGTTTCTGGGCTGTCGGCACTTTTCCAAAGCCAATGAATATTTGCATAAGTCCCGGCAGGAACCCATTGACTGGTCGGTACCAGACCATTAACCCCCGGTCTGTTTGAGGGTCTGGTCTATCGGCATCCAGTCGACGTGTTTGTCAAAAAATACATTGGCCTGTGGCTGACGGTCGATCTCGTCATGGATGCAGCCCAGTGCGACATGCAATTCACCCGCCCACTGCTCGGAGCGGAAAAACAAACTGCTCCCACATTCACTGCAAAAGCCCCGCTCCGCGCCTGGTGACGACTCGTACCACTCGAGTTTTATCTTACCCTGTGGGAATACAACCTGGTTTTTCTCAAAACCAACCCAGGTGACATAACCCGCACCGTGTGCTTTTCTACACATGCTGCAGTGGCAGTGAGCACACCACTTACTGGGCAGCTGCATGGCAAATTCAACTGCGCCACACAGACAACTACCCGTGACTTGTTTTTCCTCGGGCGTTTTCATGACTGGATAATGATCCAGCCAAGTCTGGTCCACAAGGCAAACAGGACCAGCGTGCTGAATATGAAAACCATAAAGCGGTGCATCACCCGGTTATAAGTGATGTGGACAAAGCTGTGTATCCACCGGGACATCACAAAAGTCCAGGCCAGCGCGACGATGACCATATCCTGGACCATCAGCACCAGGGTAAGCAGGATCGCGGTGTAGAAAAGCACCGGGAATTCAAACAGGTTGGCAAGGTTGTCCGAGGTGCTTGCGGAATCCCTCAATGCCGTAGTGGAGTTTGCCCGAATGTCCACAGACTGGGGGTGGATTCGCTTGGTTTTCATTTCAGCAATGCGTTTTCGGTACATTGCTGAGGTAACAACAAATGTCAGGGCAACCTGCGCCAACAAGGGCAAAAGCAAGGGTTTGAAGTACATTTTTTGTGTCCTGTGTTCGCGGGAACCAATACATTCTAAACACACGACATCGCGGTAACAACAAATCAGGTGGTGTAAAAAAAGCGATGACCTGACGGATGGTTCGGGCTGCAAACTATCGTCATCAAGTCATCGCTTGCGCTGCATTCAAAAAAAACCTTGCCTTGCCAGTTGGTCAAACCGTAAATCGCAATCAGGGGTCATTTGAATGATAAAAACTTCTTACCAGTCGTATCCTCGTCTGTGTCGATATGACCTGGAACGCGCTGGTGGATCATAGATGGCTGCATCAATGATTGACCACAGGTGAATGATCCATCCCAGCCATATGAGCCAAAGCAGGACGGACATGATGAACATGAAACCCGCCAGTAGCCAACGGCCAAGCAAAAGCTGGCCAAGCCCTGGAATGAAGAAACTGCATAAGGCTGCAATTACATTACCCGTTGAACCCCGACCCATCTTATCCTCCTGCAAACTTTTAAATGACCATGACTGGATAAATGCAGGTTTCATGCCATATTGATTCATTCGCACTGGCGCGTGGACTCCCTGGGGCACAAGAGGGTATTTCATTTTTGAAGCTGGCGAAATCCGCCAATGTTTTGCATAAAGAGAACTCGATGGGAATCCGGTGGGAATCCGGTCGAACGCCTCATTTGTGTATGTGATTTAGGTGCTTCGGACGTATAATATCGACATTCATAAAAGACCCACCACAAGGAACCCGATCGATGAGCTACCAGCACATTCAAATACCTGTCAGTGGTGAAAAAATCACCATTATTAACGACCGCCTGGTAATCCCTGAAAACCCTGTATTGGGCTTTGTAGAAGGCGATGGGATTGGACCGGATATCACGCGCGCAGCCATGCGGGTCTGGGACGCGGCAGTTGAAAAAGCCTACAACGGGCAGCGAAAAGTGCACTGGGCCGAGTTATACCTTGGTGAAAAAGCCGCCGGTATTTACGATGGCAATTACTTTCCTGCGGAAACGCTCGAGGCCGTCAAGGATTTGATTGTTTCCGTCAAGGGCCCGTTGACCACGCCCGTTGGTGGTGGTTTCCGGTCACTGAACGTTTCTTTGCGTCAGGACCTTGACCTATACGCCTGTGTGCGGCCGGTTGATTACTTTGCCGGGGTCCCATCACCCATGAAGCGCCCGGAAGATGTGCATGCCATTCTTTTCAGGGAGAATACCGAGGACGTATACGCCGGGATCGAATACGAATCGGGTACACCTGAAAACGAAAAACTGGCAAAATTCTTGCGAGAGGAGATGGGTGCTGAATTTTTCGAAGGTGCCGGGATTGGTATCAAACCCGTGTCAGCTTTTGGCTCAAAACGACTTGTCCGCAAAGCGATTCAGTACGCCATTGATCATCACCACGACAGCGTCACACTGGTGCACAAGGGTAATATTCAGAAGTTTACCGAGGGCGCTTTCCGTAAATGGGGTTACGAGCTGGCGGCTGAAGAGTTTGGTGAGCAAACCATCACAGAGACCGAGTTGTGGGATAAATACGATGGCAAGCAACCGCAGGGCAAAATTGTCATTAAGGATCGCATAGCCGACATCATGTTCCAGTTAATGCAACTGCGACCGGCAGAGTTCAGTGTGATAGCCACGACCAACCTTAATGGCGACTACCTGTCTGATGCCCTGGCCGCCGAAGTCGGTGGGATGGGTATTGCTCCCGGCGCGAACATGGCCGATCACATTGCCGTTTTTGAAGCCACACATGGCACGGCTCCCAAGTACGCCAACCTGGACAAGGTCAATCCAAGCTCGTTGATGTTTTCAGGCTCCATGATGTTTGATTACATCGGTTGGGGTGAAGTATCTGCGATGATTGCAGACGCTTTTGGCAAGACCATTCTACAAAAGACGGTAACTTATGATTTTGCCCGTCAGATGGAAGGTGCGACCGAAGTGTCCACTTCAGCCTTTGCGGATGCACTGATTGGCAACATGTAAGCACACCAGGGTCAGAAATCACTGCAGTAATGGTCGAAAACACATTCAGGAAGCAGGTCTCTGAAGCCAACAGCTACAGTGGCGTTTTTTGAGCAAACAGCCCGCTGCCTGGAAATTTCTTCCCCGGAAGAAAAATGCCAGGCCGTAAATGATTTGTCGTTTGCCGTGCAAGGCGGCAACTTTGTTTTTGACCCACATACACCCGTCAAACCGATGGGCGTGCCGGGGCGTCCTGATGAGCCTGGTTTGGTTGAGCCGGCGAAATTACACCGTCGTCGACTCGGCAGTGCCCTCGGACGTGCCGCGCTGGTACACGCCGTAACCCATATCGAATTCAATGCCATTAATCTCGCCCTTGACGCGGCTTTCAGGTTTCGGGAGATGCCACGTCAGTATTACCTGGACTGGTTAACTGTGGCGGTCGATGAGTCACGTCACTTTCTGTTGTTGTCTGCACGTCTGCAGTCCATGGGCTATAAGTACGGAGACTTTCCAGCCCACAACGGTCTTTGGGAAATGGCGCAACGTACCGCGGAAGACTGCCTGCATCGTATGGCCCTGGTGCCGCGGGTGCTGGAGGCAAGGGGGCTGGATGTTACACCCGACATGATCAGACGCTTGCAAGCTGCTGGTGATGTGGAAACCGCCGGCATTCTGGAAACCATACTCGAGGAGGAGGTTCGTCATGTTGAAATTGGCAGCCACTGGTTTCGAAACTGCTGTGACCAGAGGGGTTGTGATCCTGAAATCACTTTTCAGAAACTGGTGAAAAAGTATTACAGTGGATCGGTACGTGGACCGCTTAACATACCCGCACGTATCAAGGCAGGTTTTACCCAACGGGAACTGGACGCGTTGCAGCGGTAATAGCCCGGTCGATTACTTTGAGTCAAGTGACACAAGATCATACTGACCGGGCGCTACCCGCAGAACACTGGATTTGACGTACCAGTCACCCAGTACAATACGCTGGGCTGGCCGTCCGTTTAGGTCAAGATCATGGATGGCAGGTCGGTGTGTGTGTCCGTGGATCATCCTGTGTACGTCGTGGCGTTCAAAAGCGCTTATTACCTCGGTTGGGCTTACATCCATAATGCTCATCTCAACACCACTTTTGTGTCTGGCACTGGCCTCCCTTGCCTCCATCGCGACTTTCATCCTCTCGCCTGGTGGCTTGCTTAGAAAATCATCCTGCCAGGCTGGATTCCGTACCCGCGTGCGAAATTGCTGGTAAGGAATATCCTGTGTGCAGAGGCTGTCACCATGCATCAACAGGACTTGATCCCCGTACAGATCCACCACGTGTTCTTCGGGCAGCAGAGTGAGTCCAGCTCGCCGTGCATAAGCGTCACCCAACAGAAAATCGCGGTTGCCGTGCATGAAATAGCAGGACAGCCCCTTTACAGCCAGGGACGACAACGCCTCAGTGACCTGTGTGGCACACCGCGAACCCACATCGTCACCCAGCCAATATTCAAACAGATCACCAAGTATGTAGAGGGCATCGGCTTTGGCGGCTTCGTGACTCAGAAAATCCAGCAACAAGTCAATCGTTTCGGGTCTTTCGTCATCAAGATGCAGGTCTGATATGAATAGTGTCAGCATGGCGGTTGGAACACTGCTTCAGTGGACCTCAATCGACTCGATAAGCACGACCTCGTTGGGCACGTCTCGCACATCTGTTGTCACAAACCGGATATTATCGACAACCTCCATGCCTTCAACAACCCGGCCGAAAACCGCGTATCCCCAGTCACGGGAATTGGCGGTGCCTTTGTGGTCCAGCGTACCGTTTACTTCGACATTGATAAAAAACTGTGAAGTGGCAGAATCGACTTCGCTGGTCCGTGCCATGGCAACGGTTCCACGCAGGTTAGTCAGCCCATTATCGGCCTCGTTTGGAATTGGGTCGTGTGTCTGTTTTTGTGTCAGGTCGGGAGTCATACCACCGCCCTGGATCATAAAGTGGCTGATAACACGATGAAATATGGTGCCGGCGTAGAAACCCTCGTTAGCGTACTGCAGAAAATTCTCGACGGTTTTAGGTGCCTTTTCGGGAAACAACTCCAAGCGTATGTCACCCATACTGGTGTGTATCGTTACCTGTGGATTAGGACCCTGCGCATGTGCAGCAGACAGGCAGATGGCCAGGACAGAGACAAATGTAAGCAGTTGCTTCATGACGTAGTTCTCCATTAAAAACACCCATGATACTGGGGAGTTGGGCAAGGATAAAGATTAGTCTTTCAAAACCCCATGAATTTCGTTGTTTAGGCTCTCGTCAGATCGGTTTCTCAAGCTCATTCTGAGGCCGAAATGTGCTATAATTTCACATGCGTGTGCAGAACCAGAACGTTTACATTTCGTTTGAAATATGGACATTATATTAAGTCTATATATCAATTAGTTATAGATCATTCCGGAGTATTCACATTTAATGGCTGAACTCGCCAAAGAAGTGCTGCAGGTTAACCTCGAAGACGAGATGCGCCAGTCCTATATGGACTATGCCATGAGTGTCATTGTTGGCCGTGCATTACCGGATGTCCGCGATGGTCTGAAACCGGTGCATCGGCGTGTGCTTTACGCCATGAGTGTGCTGGGAAATGACTGGAACAAGGCCTATAAGAAATCAGCCCGTGTGGTGGGTGACGTCATTGGTAAGTATCACCCACACGGTGACTCGGCGGTGTATGACACCATCGTTAGAATGGCGCAGCCGTTTGCAATGCGCTATATGCTGGTGGATGGGCAGGGTAATTTCGGTTCGGTAGATGGAGACGCCGCTGCGGCGATGCGTTATACCGAGGTCCGGATGGCGAAATTGGCCCATGAGTTACTGGCCGATCTCGACAAGGAAACCGTCAATTTCGGTCCGAATTACGATGAATCCGAGAGTGAGCCACTGGTTTTACCTACCCGCGTGCCAGGTTTGCTGGTCAATGGTTCTGCCGGCATCGCTGTGGGTATGGCCACCAACATTCCCCCACATAACCTCGTCGAGGTCATCAATGCCACCATTGCACTAATCGACAATCCTGGCATGGGCATTGACGCAATCATGGAGCACCTGCCCGGTCCGGATTTTCCGACTGCGGGTATGATTAATGGCGCCCAGGGCATACATGACGCCTATCACACAGGTCGTGGCCGCATTTACGTTCGTGCCAAGTCCCATGTTGAGACCAACGAGCGTAATGGCAAAGACTCATTGATCGTTACCGAATTGCCGTACCAGGTTAACAAGGCGCGCTTGTTGGAAAAGATTGCTGACCTGGTCAAAGACAAGAAGATCGACGGTATTACTGAATTGCGTGATGAGTCTGACAAAGATGGCATGCGTGTTGTTATTGAGTTGCGTCGTGGTGAAGTCCCCGAGGTTATCCTGAATAACCTCTACAAGCAGACCGTGATGCAGAATGTGTTTGGCATCAACATGGTCGCCCTGGTCAACGGCCAGCCCCGCGTACTGAATCTGCTGGAAATCCTGCAAGCCTTTATTGGACACCGCAGAGAGGTGGTTACCCGAAGGACATTATTTGAGCTACGCAAGGCACGTAGCCGTGCGCATGCCTTGGAAGGCCTGACAGTCGCCCTCGCCAACCTCGATGAGCTGATTGTACTGATAAAGAGCTCAGCGTCACCCGTTGAGGCCAAGGAAAGACTGCTGGCAAAACGCTGGGATCCGGGGGTGGTGCGTTCCATGCTGGGTCGGGGTGGTGCTGAAACATCGCGGCCAGAGGATCTTGACCATAAATTTGGTCTGCAGGATGACGGTTACCAGTTGTCGCCCGTACAGGCACAGGAAATTCTCAATATGCGTCTGCACCGTTTGACCGGTCTGGAGCAGGAAAAATTAACTGGGGAATACGAAGAAATCCTGGGTAGGGTTATAGATTTACTTGAAATTCTATCTGATCCGACGCGGCTGATGACGGTTATCCGCGAGGAACTGGAGGAAGTACGGGAGAAATACGGTGATGAGCGGCGCACTCTGATCCTGGAAAAGAAGCTCGATTTGAGTCTCGAGGATTTGATTACGGAAGAAGACGTTGTAGTTACGCTATCGCACGCAGGCTATGCAAAATCCCAATCCCTTGATCGTTACCAGGCGCAACGACGGGGTGGTAAAGGCAAATCGGCAACCAAGGTTAAGGAAGAGGACTTTGTTGATGAAATATTCGTTGCCAATACACACGACACCCTGTTGTGTTTCACCTCCCGTGGGAAAATATACTGGCTCAAGGTTTATGAGTTACCGCAGGCAAGCCACGTAAGCCGGGGCAAGCCAATCGTAAATCTGCTGCCTCTGGAAAAAGACGAGCGAGTCAATGCAGTGCTACCCGTGCGTGAGTATTCGGAGGACAAGTTTGTATTCTTTGCAACGCGTAAGGGTATCGTCAAGAAAACACCCCTGCCGGCTTACGGCAATCAGCGTGTCAATGGAATTTGGGCAATCAATCTTGATGATGACGATGAGTTGGTAAACGTTGAAATTACCAACGGTGAATGCGAGGTCATGCTGTTTGCAAACTCCGGCAAGTGTATCCGTTTTGCAGAAAGCAACGTCAGTTCAGTGGGCCGAACAGCCAGGGGTGTGATTGGTATACGCCTGAAGAAGGACCAGCTTGTGGTCTCCATGCTGGTGCTGGGTGATGGTGATATCCTGACCGCCACGGAGCGTGGCTACGGCAAGCGCAGTCATCCCGAAGAGCACTCCCGTCAAGGGCGGGGCGGACAGGGAGTAATTGGAATAGCGACTTCTGAGCGCAATGGCGAATTGATCTCGGCCTTACAGGTGACCGATGAGGATGACATCATGCTTATTTCCGACAGTGGAACCCTGGTCAGAACACGTACTGATGAAATTTCCACATTGGGTCGTAATACCCAGGGTGTTACGCTGATTCGTCTCCGGGATGGCGAAAAACTGGTTGGCGTTGCCAAGATTCAGGCAGAAGATGGCGAGGCAGAAGAAGAACGCTCAGAAGAGGAGGACACGCGGGCCCCGTGAAAGGGCTTGCTGGATACCTTCACAACGCGTAAAGCACCAGCAAATGCCGGTGCGTAGTGTGTTTACTGTTCCTGACAAACGGCCCTGTCAGAGGACATACAGCCCTATCAGAGCGCGGCAAGCACCGAATCAGCTGCGCTGACCCTGAATTCGCCAGGCGCTTCAACAAATAACCCGGTGACGACGCCATCGTCGGCAATCAATGCAAAACGTTGTGAACGCTGCCCCATTCCAAATGCAGAAGCATCCAGTTCGAGACCCAGTGACACGGCAAATTCGCCGTTACCATCCGCCAGCATATCGACCCCATCTGCGTGTGCATTTTTGCCCCAGGCATGCATGACGAACACATCGTTTACTGCGACACATGCAATGGCATCAACACCCTTGGCACTAAAATCTGCCACATGCTCAATATAGCCGGGTAGATGTTGGGCAGAGCAGGTCGGCGTAAATGCGCCCGGAACAGAAAACAACACAACCTTTTTCCCACCAAAATATTCGTTGGTTGAAACAGGCTGCGGCCCTTGTTCCGTCATGCGGGTCAAGACAGAATCAGGAATGCGATCTCCTACTACTATGGTCATACTTTAGCTCCTTGATTAGTGTGGTGTAACGTATAAATGGTACCTATCAGCGTGACGAGAAGCCATTAACTGCGAGCTGTGCCTTGTCTTGAATCATTTGT
This sequence comes from Gammaproteobacteria bacterium, assembly GCA_021772915.1. Lineage (GTDB taxonomy): Bacteria > Pseudomonadota > Gammaproteobacteria > Xanthomonadales > SZUA-36 > SZUA-36. The sequence continues at coordinate 36,839 of JAJFLB010000026.1, forward strand.
GGGCCTCTGATAGGTGCCATTTATACGTTACACCACACTGGGTTTCTCAGACGGCAACTGCGTCCGTAATGGCATTTAATAATACATCCGGATTGACCGGCTTGGTTACATAGGCAACAGCGCCCTGGCGCATGGCCCAAACCCGGTCGGCCTCACCGTCCTTGCTACTGACGAATACAATTGGAATACCCTGGGTCGCCTGGTCCTTGAATAGGTTGCGCGTGGCCTGAAACCCATTCATGCCGGGCATGACCACATCCATCAGGATCACGTTAGGTTGTTCCTCACGTGCAATTTCCAGTGCCTGGTCACCATTCTCTGCGACCAGTGCCGTGTGTCCCCAGTTTTCGATTAATTTTGTCAGTGCGTATACCTGTGTGGGAGAGTCGTCTACGATCAGCACTTTTGCTATCACGATTTTTCCTTTTTCTTAGACTTAAAACAACCCCGCCCAGACAATTATGCACGAATCGCTTACAGAAATGCAGTCAAGAACTGGTGAACTCTTTGCTCTCGCTCTGCAAGCCTGGCAAACCGTCAGGATAACCTGACCAGCGTTCGACCAAGTGATTCTCCGTCCATCAGGACATCAAAGGCTGTACCCAGCTCAGTCAGACTCACCTCTTTGGTGATAATGGACTCCAGGTGTTGTGGGCGCCATTTGTCTGCCAGGCGGTTCCAGAGCAGTTTTCGGAGACGATAGGGTGCGTTATTGGAGCTGATTCCAATCAGGCTGACGCCGCGTAAAATGCAGGGCAGGTTGGTGGCATGCAGTCCAACGCCACCGGCCATTCCACACACGGCAATATTGCCCCATAGGTCGATGACCCGGCTGATACCGGCGAGCATATCACCACCTACATTGTCGACACATCCTGCCCAGCGCACAGACTCCAGTGGTTGTTGTCCCCAGTGCAGGTCATGACGGGAAATACATTGGCGGGCACCCAGTTCTTCCAGGTAATCAAATTGATCTACTTTGCCCGTGATCGCGTGCACCTCATAGCCGGCCTGGGTCAGGACATCGATAGCGAAACTACCCACACCACCGCTGGCACCCGTAACAACCACCGGGCCATTTTGAGGTTTCTGGCCGAGTGCTTCCATGCGATATAGCGATATCGCCGCTGTGAAGCCTGCCGTACCAATCCCCATCGCTTCCCGGGTAGTGAGGCCGGCGGGTAAAGGTACGACATGTTTACTGTCGAGACGCAAATATTGCGAATAACCCCCGTCGCGATTCTCTGACAGCTTACAACCAGTGACCAGCACCTTGTCACCGGTGCTGAAGCGTTTGCTTGCAGAACTAATCACTTCACCGGCGACGTCGATACCGCCCACCAGAGGAAATGTCTTCAGTATTTTGCCCTTGCCGGTGGCCGCCAGGGCGTCCTTGTAGTTGATGCCGGACCATTCACAACGAATGGTGACGTCACCTTTGCTCAGGTCATCGATGCCGAGTTTTTCCAGACCCGAGCGATATCCTTCAGCATCATCATGAATACGAAACGCTTTGAATGTTTTTGGAACGGCAACTGGCCTGGCTTTACTTTTGCTTTGTTTTTTCTTGGTTACCACGTGTTAACAGGCCCTAGTCAAGGTCTTCTTCATATTTGCGGAAGAGTTTGTAGTTATGGGCGAGCGCATCGGAGCCATCACCTTGCTGTATTCTTGCGATACGTAATTGCTCTTTAATCCATACGTGTTCTGCCCAGTTCCCCCCACCCGTCTTGACCACTTCCATCTCTGCATTATTTGCGCCCATTACACCACCGATACCGCTATACGCTTTTGACAGATCTCCCATTGAAGGCTCTTCACCGGCCTTTTTCTTGGCTTCCATCTCAGCAGAGAACTTTTGCATTTTTTCCGCATATTCTTCATGAATTGCACGGGTTTTCTTGAGCACTTTGGTATAGGCAACGACCTGTGACTCATCCAACTCACCATCGTCCGGTGGATCATAGGTGTCGTCTTCTGCAGCTTCCATCAGGCGGCCCTGGCGTTCGAATTCGCCCAGGACACCTGAACCGGTCAATGCGCTGGAAGTGGTCCGGTCGGCACTGAATAGGTCACGATCCAGGTTACTGCTCAAAGAGCCGACGCCAATGACACTTCCAACAATCATATTCAGTATTATTATTGAAATGAGTGAGACGACAAAATGTGCCACGCGCTTGTCATCCGGTAATCCCAGTGCCAGAGGCATGATCTTGTACATGAACACCAACGACGTGATGCCACCGGCCAGCACGATCAGACCTCCAATGGCAAAGGAGGGCACAAGCGCGCCCACAACACCCGCGACCCAGGAAGGAATAGCAGCCAGACTGACGGCGGCTAATGCGCGTGCAAAATTGCTGTTGCCCTTAAATACACCGGCCAGGAAATTGAAGACAAAAACCGAGATGGTAAAACCTATACCGGCCATCACCAGTCCCCAAATCAAGGCGGAGAAAAAATTGCTGTGGTAAGGAAGATAGCTGTATCCGCCCAACATCCTTGACAAGATTCCGCTGAGCACAATATTGGCTACAATCAACGGCCCCGCGAGTACTGTGGCGGTGTATTGCCAGTCGGGATTTTCCTCCAGATAAGATTTCCAGGTTGCCTGGTGGTCAAATAATCCACCTTTGACCAATGCTAGTGTCTTGGTAAAATCGAATGTCATGGTCTTTCTCCTCTTGTAACCCACGTTTTTGGTGACCCGCTAACTATACGCTTTTTAGTCGGAAAATCGATTCTAGTGCAGTATGGTGATCACTCTGAGAAATCTCGGGCCATGTCAGCAGCATTGCCCGTGTAGGCGGCAGGCGTCAGCGCCAATAGCTGCTGCCTGGCATTTTCCGGTATATCCAGCGTGGCGATGAAAGTTGCAAGAATTTCGGCACTGATGGCCTTACCGCGGGTCAGTTCCTTGAGTTTTTCATAGGGATTCTCTATACCATACAGACGCATGCAGGTCTGGATGGGCTCTGCCAATACTTCCCAACTGCGCTCAAGATCCCGTTCCAGCACCGCTTCATTAACCTGCAATTTTCCCAGACCCTTGAGCAGGGAGGCATAGGCAATGGATCCGTGTCCAACGGCGGTACCGATGGTACGCAACACGGTGGAATCGGATAAATCACGTTGCCAGCGTGACACCGGTAGTTTTTCTGCCAGGTGGTTTAGCAGGGCATTGGCCACACCCAGATTCCCTTCGGCGTTTTCAAAATCGATCGGGTTAACCTTGTGTGGCATCGTTGACGACCCGACTTCACCGTCGACCGTCGTCTGCCCGAAATAGCCAATGGAAATATAGGCCCAGATGTCCCGACACAGATCTATGAGTATGGTGTGATAGCGAACCAGGATATGACAGTATTCCGCCAGCCAGTCATGCGGTTCAATCTGTGTTGTCCAGGGGTTCCACTCAAGACCCAGTGAGCTGACAAACGTTTGTGCAAATTGCTGCCAGTCGACCTCTGGGCAGACGGCAATGTGGGCGTTGAAATTACCCACCGCACCGTTGATCTTGCCGAGTATGGTCTGTACTTGAAACTGTTCGGTCTGACGCTCAAGCCGGGCAAGAACGTTTCCAAATTCCTTGCCCAGGGTGGTGGGCGAGGCAGGCTGTCCATGGGTGCGTGAGAGCATGGGTAAATCTGCAAATGCTTCCTGCATGGAGCGCAGCGCATGCGCAATGTTGGTAGTTGTCGGTAGTAGAATCTGCTCCCTGGCAGTACGCAGCATCAGTGCATAGGCCAGGTTGTTAATGTCCTCGGAAGTACAGGCGAAGTGAATAAATTCGGATAGACCATCCAGTTCGGGGTGTTCTTCAAAACGCGCTTTCAGATAGTACTCAATCGCTTTGACATCGTGGTTGGTGGTGGCTTCTATGTCCTTCACCCGCTGGGCATCCACCAGCCCGAAATTCTCCAACAGCTCGTCAAGAAAAGCATCTGCCGGCTTGCTCAGCGATTCAAGCTGGGGGAATTCACTGCCCGCGGCCAGTGCCTGAAACCAGCGCACCTCAACCATCACTCGATAGCGAATCAGACCATATTCACTGAAAATTTCACGTAGGGGAGTGGTGTGGGACGCATATCGTCCGTCGACGGAGGAAACAGCGGTAAGCGATGAAAGTTGCATGCCGGTCATTATAACGCTGAGTGTATAATATGTACTGCAGTTTTGAGGAACTTTGCTGGAGTCAAAGCCATGAATGAGACTCGTACTGAACGCGATACCATGGGTGAACTACAGGTGCCCGCAGACGCCCTGTGGGGCGCCCAGACACAGCGCGCTGTAAATAACTTTCCAATCAGCGGCATACGGATGCCGAATGGGCTAATCCATGCGCTTGGTTTGATCAAATCTGCGGCTGCCGAGGTCAACCGTGACCTTGGATTGCTGGATGAGGAAACGACCACCGCCATCGTTACCGCGGCCGCAAAAGTTTCTGCCGGCGAAGTCGACAGTCATTTTCCAATCGATATATTCCAGACGGGCTCAGGCACCAGTAGCAACATGAATGCCAACGAGGTCATCGCTCGCCTGGCCGGTCAACAAGGTGCAGCAGTGCACCCCAATGATCATGTGAATATGGGACAAAGTTCCAACGACGTGATTCCTGCTGCGATCCAGGTCAGCGCCTGCCTGGGGGCTTCCGGATCACTGTTGCCGGCGCTGAGGCATTTGCAGCAGGTGCTGGACAAAAAAGCAGAAGCGTTGCAAGACGTCGTCAAGACCGGCCGTACGCATTTGATGGATGCCATGCCCGTGACATTCGGACAGGAATTGACGTGCTGGTCACGGCAGGTGCAATCGAATATCGAGCGCATTGAAAGTGCTCTACAACGTGTTAGACAGTTGCCACAAGGGGGCACTGCCGTGGGTACTGGCATCAATACCCACGCGGAGTTTGGTCCACGTATTGCGGCCAAACTGACGGAGGCCACCGGTTTTGAGTTTGCCTCGGCAGATAACTATTTTGAGGGCATTAGCTCACAGGATGCTGCGGTTGAATTATCCGGACAACTCAAGACAACGGCCTGCAGCCTGATGAAAATTGCCAACGACCTGCGGCTGATGAATTCTGGGCCATTGGCCGGTATTGGTGAGATCGCCTTGCCGGCGTTACAGCCGGGGTCTTCCATTATGCCCGGCAAGGTCAACCCGGTCATACCGGAGGCTGTGTGTATGGTCTGTGCCCAGGTGATTGGTAATGATGCCAGTATTACCATGGGTGGTCAGGCAGGTAATTTCCAGCTCAACGTCATGCTGCCGATGATCGTACATAACCTGTTGCAAAGCATGGAGATACTGGCCAACTCCAGCCGTTTGCTGGCAGATTCTGCAATCAGGGATTTTAGTGTAAACACCGATTCCATTAATGCGGTACTGGAGCGCAACCCGATCCTGGTGACGGCGCTGAACCCTGTTATCGGTTATGAGTTGGGTGCTGCGACCGCCAAGCAGGCTTACAAGGAAGGGCGTCCGATCCGGGAAGTGGCGAAAGAAACCAGTGGGCTTTCGGATGCTGAACTCGAGCGCTTACTGGACCCACTTGAACTCACCCGGGGTGGTATCAAAGGTTGAGGTGCTGGAATGCGTACGGCAGAAACCGGTCGCTGACCACGACATTTCAAAACCCGGATTTGCAGGCTGTCGTCATCCGGCTCGAGCAGCAGACGTAATGCGGCGGGTGACGAGGCAGAGGCAGCTTCGATGTGGCGGAATATGAAAGCGATCTTCTGACTGTGCTTTGCCGCCAGTTGCAGGCGCCGCAGTTCGCTGAAAGATACTGTGTCAGGCCAGGCCAGTACGGCACCACCCGGTATACCACGTAAAACCTGTTCACAGGCCCAGAGCGATTCACCCCGGTTCTGGGTGCGGACCAGCAGTAACCTGTCCAGCACCAGACCGTGTCCGTGCAGGGCAGGTGGGTAGGGTATCCAGGGTGGGTCAACCACGATGATCCAGTGTTTTTCCTGGCTGAGTTTTGCAAGCACTGGCAATATCAGGCTGAGTTCACCGCAACCGGCTGTAGCATTGACAAGCTCGGTAACAGCACCTGTTGGCCAACCATTTCCCGGCAGGGCAGCATCCAGACCCGTATGGCCGGTAGTCAGTGTCTGTATGTGACCTAAGCCCTGCTTACCCCGCCACACAGGACCGATGAGTTTGCTCATCGGGAACCCACTGGCAAATTCGCGACGACCCAGGTCGTCGCTCCTACTTCGACTTTCAGACTCCATCAGTTTTCAGGTATCCAGCCTGGGCCGAATAACCCCCACACCCAGGCCCTCAATATTCAGCTCCTGGGATCGCAGGTCGAGCAAAATAGGTTTGAATTCCGGGTTTTCCGGAACCAGCCTGACCCGGTAACCGCGACGCTCAAAACGTTTGACCGTTACCTCATCGTCGATGCGTGCCACTACAAGCTGTCCATTCTGTGCCACCGGTGTGCGGTGCACCGCCAGCAGGTCACCGTCCAGGATACCGACATCGCGCATGCTGTCACCCTCAACACGCAGCAGGTAATCTGGCCTGGGTGAGAACAACGATGAATCCAGTTGGTACTCGTCCTCGATGTTTTCCTGCGCCAGGATCGGGCTGCCTGCTGCAACCCGACCAACCAGTGGCAGCGGTGTACGCCGGGTTTTAGCCGTGGGCAGGCTGGCACGTGATAGTGCTGTCAGGGTAATGCCGCGAGAGTGGCCGGCTTTGATCCGGATAACACCTTTACGTTCCAGGGTGCGTAAATGACTTTCCGCAGCATTTGGTGAGCGAAAACCAAAGTGTTTTGATATTTCATTTCTCGTCGGTGGAAAACCGTCGGCATCAATATGATCCGAGATAAAGTTAAGAATTTCTTCCTGGCGTTTTGTCAACGGTTTTTCGAACATGCTGAGCAGCTTGTATTTTAACTACTGTAAATATATACAGTACTGAGATTTTATTCAAGCAGCAATACGAAGCACCTATTCGGTCCGTGCCGGTGTGTGCTTCAGATGTGTAATTCGATCAGGGTTCCCGACGAGCATACTCGTCGGTCCTACTGGGATTAAAATCCTGAATCAATTCCTTCAGTTCAACCTGACCACTGTTGCGTGGGGAGTAGCGGCAAAAGGTATACAACTCTGTAATCCGGTAAATTACGTCAGCTGCATAGCTCAATTGAGCACTGGCCATTGCAGCAATTTCCGCCGGACCCATGGAAGGCTGCGGATCAAGACCGGCATTTGCCAGTTTCGTGATGAATTTTTGCCATAGCCGAACCAGTGGATCCTGCTTGCGGGATGACCGGAACCTTAAAAGCAGTGGCATGATCATAAAAATGGCGGCACCGGCGACAAGTAAAGTGACACCCATTGCGATCACCAGTTTGGCGGAATCAAATATCCCCCAGCCAAATACTGTAAATAAACGGGACTGGCGATCAGAATCAAAAGCGATAACCCAGCTATTCCAACCCCTTTGTAACAAATCCAGGGTATTCCTGACGTCTCTTAACCATTCAAAATCCAGTATGTGTCTGCGTGGAATGGCCAGACTCATTGCGCCTCGCTCAACACGCTCGGGTGCTACCGCTGCTGTTGGATCAACACGCCTCCAGCCGGTACCGCGGATCCATACCTCAGACCAGGCGTGCGCATCAGACTGTCTGACCAGCACGTAAGACCCCATCTCACTGTACCACCCCCCCTGGTATCCGGTAACTATACGGGCCGGGATACCTGCCATACGCATCATGACAGTGAACGCCGAGGCGTAATGCTCACAAAAGCCCCGCCGCGTATCGAACAGAAATTCATCAATGGTATTCCTGTTCAATAGTGGTGGATTCAATGTGTAATGGAATTGTTCCTGGTTAAAGTGCGCCAGTGCCCGACGGATAATTGCGGCGTCACTGTTCGTTTCCCTGCGCCACCCGGCCACCATTTTCGCCGTCCTCGGGTTAAACCCCACTGGCAGTTCGAGTGCGGCCCCGCGCATGGTCAGACCCAATTGTGGCGTGTCAACAAAATCCGGATCAGAGGCCATAACATAGTTGCGTAGTTGTGTGATCGGCTGTCTGGTGATTAGCTGGTAGTCCATGCTCAGGCTTGCACCCCTGGGCTCTAACGCAGGGTAATCCAGGGCAAATAACCAGCTTTGTTCCGTGGGTTCCATTTGCACTGAGTAGCGAAATGGGGCCTTGCCAGGGTCCGGTTTGGTCGTGGCATCTATGGTGCGGCCCAGATAATTGCCTCGCCATCTTCGACCATCGAAATCCCAGAATACAGGCCCACGCCAGTACAACTCACCGCGACTGGGTACAGGCCCTTCAAAGGCAGCACGAAAAGCCGGAGAGTCATCCATGTACAAACTTTGTATACTGCCCGGGGTCATTGAATCCGAAAGCCCGGAGCGCGCATCCAGGGCATCCTCCGGCACACCCCACAATGGACTAACCCAACGTGGAAATAACAAAAAAAGAGCCAGGCCGACCGGCAACGCCAGCAGCATCAAACGCAAACCGAAACCCAACTCGCTAAACAGGCTGCGACCTGTTTCCGGGATGTTGCGCAGATTGGCAAAGGCTTCTTGCCGCTGCAAGTACATCAACGCGGTCAGCGTACTGAGCAAACAGGCGATGAAATACACAATCATCGGAATGCCCTGGTGAAAAAGAAACTGTGTTGCACACAAAAACAGACTGAGGCTGGCTACGATACGTGCGTCACGGATACGGAATGTTTCCAGTAGCTTAAGTGATAACATCAGTAATAGCATGCTGACCGCAATACGTCTTCCCAGCAGTTGCCCATAGGTAAGAAACAGTGCCGTGACGGCGAATGCTGTTGCCAGAACACGCAACCATATTGACATGGGCTTCCAGTTACGAAACTGGGCCAGTAAGCGCCAGACTATTGGCAGTAGTGCAATTGCCACCACCAGCACCGGCATGCCGATCAATTGGGGCAACATACTGATGCCCAAAGCGGCAATAACCCACAAAATTGCAGCATGTCTGGTGTTCATTGCTCAAACAACGCCAGCAGTTCCAGACATTTCGAACGGTGGTCATCGCCACTGCCGCAGGTCACCTGGGCGCTGGGAAGCTTCAGACTGTAAAGCAGCTGTTTGTGGTCCGCGGCTATGACCCACGCGGTCAGTATGGAGAGCCGCGTTTCCAGATTCTCATCACGAAGGGAATCCCAGTCCAACTCACAGGCTTGCTCCCGGGGTGCTTCCATTTCCAGGCTGTAGAGGTCGTCATGACGTGCACTGGCCCGCCAGGCAATACGCTGCATGGAGTCACCTGCCTGGTACTGGCGCAGACCGTAAATCTGATCACCACTGCCTTTTTTGGCCATTCCGGACTGACCCTGGCCAGTGCTTGGCAAAGGCGGTGCGTTGATGGCGGGCGCCGGGTAAACCAGGCATTGGATTTGTGGAAAAACCCACGACCAGGCTTTAAATAGTCCGAGTGGAAAGCGTGTTTCAAGCCGGAAAGACGGCATTTCAGCCCATCCGCGTTTAACCGTCGGGAACGCCAGGTTCAGTGGTTCACAGACATTCAGTTTGAAATCCGAACAATCCAGTGGCTTGTCAAAACCGGCCTGCACCGCAAACCGCTGGCGTTCGTCCCCATTGGAAATGAAAGTCCGAAAATGTGCAACCTCTCCACAAAAAATAGGCTCAGCGTGAATGCTGTCGATGCTCAGCTCGGACAAGTTGCGATAAGCGATAAACGTGGTCAATTGCGCGATGGTTCCCAACAGAAACACCAGCATCAGGGCCATATTGTTATTGAAATTCAGCCCACCCAGAGCCATTAGAAGCAATAGCAGACCAAAGCCCCAGCCAAATTTTGTTGGCAGAATATAAATGTGTCGATATTGCAACTCGAACGGATATGTCATTGGGCCGCGTTTGATCCGCGCGCGTTGCATGACCCGGTTTACCACTAAGTCTTTCAGAGCTGGCCCAAAGCCGGACATACTTCAGGGAATTGCGAGTTGGTCCAGCATGCCGGAAATCTGCTCATCGACCGAAGTTTCCATTCCATGTGGCACCGTCATGCGATGACGTGAAAGTCCGGGGAAAACCGCCTTGACGTCTTCCGGGACCACAAACTCCCTGCCCTCGAGATAGGCAAATGCCTTGCAACAATGCAAAAGACCAATGCCTGCGCGAGGTGACAAGCCAGTTTCGAACCACCGGTTGTTACGGGTCTCAGCGAGCAAGGCCTGCAGGTAGTCCAGAAGTGCCTCGCTTACATGCACCTGCCGGCAGTCCTGGTGGAGTTGGAGGACATCATGCGGACCGATCACCGGTTCGGTATCACGCAACAATGACAGCCGGTCTCTGGCAGTTAGTAATTTACGCTCAATGTCCGGCTCGGGAAATCCAAGTGAGATGCTGAGCAAAAAGCGGTCAAGCTGGGAATCAGGTAATGGGAAGGTGCCGACGAGATCTAACGCATTCTGGGTGGCAATGACAAAGAATGGCTGTGGCAAGGTATGGGTTTTGCCCTCGATGGTGACCTGGCCCTCCGCCATCGCCTCCAACAATGCACTCTGCGCCTTTGGTGTGGCACGGTTGATTTCGTCAGCCAACACCAGTTCAGCAAATATGGGTCCCGGATGAAACTCAAATTTCTCCTGGTCACGGCGGTAAATGGAAACACCTAAAATGTCGGCCGGCAGCAGATCACTGGTAAACTGAATTCGCTGGTAACGAACTCCGATCACCGTCGCAAGAGCATGTGCCAGTGTTGTCTTACCCACACCCGGCAAATCTTCGATCAACAGGTGCCCACGCGCCAGTAAGCAGCTAAATGCCAGTTTTACTTGTTGATCCTTACCCATGACAATTTGGTTAACCGCGTCGAGCGCGGTCTTCAGGCGTTCCAATCTGTCATTGGCGGAAGTGGATGGATGCGCTGTTATTTCAGTCATTGTTGAGATGCACCGGGAACGGGAGCTATTTCGAATCAGTATAGTGCCAAAGGGGTTAGAGAACCATTTCCTGACCGAACTTGTTCGGTGTCACGGTCTGATGTATAAAACCCTAAACTGGAAGTGTATCTGAGATGCGATCTAAGAAACCCAATTGCACAGCGCTTGTCCTGCCGGGTGGTGGCGCCCGGGGGGCCTACCAGGTAGGTGTTCTCAAGGCTATTTCCGAATTGCTGGGCGGTGATCAAAATCCGTTCCCGGTCATTTGTGGCACCTCAGCCGGCGCAATCAACGCCGCAGTAGTCGCCAGTCATGCGCATGAATTCCCGGTGGGTATTGAGAGACTGGAGCACTTTTGGCGCACCATGCGTTGTGATCTCGTTTACCGCACTGATGCATGGACGGTGTTCAAATCCGGAATGCGGTTCGCCGTCACACTGTTGACCGGTGGCCTGGTCAACGGTAATCCCAAGGCGTTTTTGGACAACCTGCCGCTGCGGCAGTTTTTACAAAAAACACTGCGTCTCGAAGGAATACAAACAGCCCTGGAATTAGGGGCATTACGTGGTGTGGCCGTCACGGCTTCGGCTTACACAACCGCCAGTGCGGTCAGTTTTTTTCAGGCGCATCCCAAAATCGATGAATGGCAGCGTACACGTCGTGGAGGTCAGGCTACTAAATTGAGTCTGGATCATTTGCTGGCATCAGCGGCGCTGCCGATATTGTTTCCGGCTGAACGTATCGGTCTCGAATATTTCGGCGACGGCGGCATGCGTATGGTGGCCCCATTGAGCCCGGCGGTACACCTGGGCGCAAACAGGATACTGGTTATCGGCACACGTGATGATATACCAGACCTGGCACCGCAAAGTCTGCCCGATTATCCTTCTGCAGGTGAGATTGGCGGTTACCTGATGGATACCATTTTCATGGATACGCTCAATGCGGACCTGACACGCATGAAGCGCATTAACAAGACCTTGGAGTTGGTCCCCGAGAGATTTCACAAGCGTGCTGGTCTGATCAATATCGAAAGCCTGGTGATCAAGCCAAGTAGAGATCTACGTCATGTAACCCAGGCACACGTGCATGAAATACCCCGCAGTGTGCAGATTCTGTTACGTACACTGGGTGGGTGGGGTCGTGACTGGCGTATGGCCAGTTATCTTCTGTTTGCGTCACCTTATTGCAGTGAACTCATCGATCTGGGTTACGCCGATGGTATGGCTGCAGAATCAGAGATCATTAATTTTTTTCAGGGCTAGCCCGAACATTTCATCAAGGATCGACCGAAATGTGAAGTCAGATTCGGTGCAAAACCGGATAGGACAAACTGTAATTGCGAAAAATAAGTAAAAACACATGTTTCCTATTGATTAAAAGAAACATTTGTCATTCTATGGTCCGCCTTGGTGAAATGTTCGGGCCCGTTGCCTCTTTCAGAGGTGGGAAGTCATCCACGGCGATTACCCTGGCCGTGGCCTGTTGCGCGAGACGAACCCCAGTGGCCTGTTCTTCGGTGATAACACCGCTTTCAGTGGCGCGTTTTACAAGGCCTTCATAATTTTCAAAATTAACCGTCTCCTTGAGTGCATTTTTTATCGCAATCTCGGCCGATGCCGACTCCAGCACCAGATGGAAAGCCTTGTTCACGTGGCCCGTGGCATCATTTGTGTCTGAAATAAATACGCCATCAATCAAACGGTCACGGCTTGCATTTTCATGCAGTAGCAATTTCGCAATCGCCTTGACAACTTTGTCCGACGGGCCACGGTACGGTAGACCAATTGGAAAAATGATCCTGCGGATAAGCGTGCCCAGTACTGGCACAGGCAGATTTCTAAGGACCCCCAGCAAACCTTGCTGAATGTTGTAGAGACTGTCTTCCATTCCCCAGGTGAGCAATGGCAGATCACTGTCCTGCCGGCCTTCGTCTTCAAATCGCTTCAGCATGGCGCTGCCCAGGTAGAGATGTATTAATACATCTGCCAGTCTTCCAGAGAGCTTTTCCTTGAATTTGAATTTTCCACCCAACAACACCAGTGCCGAGTCTGAGACAAATGCGAAGGCAGCGCTCATCCGTCCGAGTTTTCGAAAATAGTGTGTGTGCGGGCCCCGTACCGGTGCAGGGGTTAACCGACCACCACCAAGACCAAGAAGCAGGCTGCGAATCGCGTTACTCAAGGTGTAGCCGACGTGTGCAAACAGCGCGTTATCAAAATCGCGTCGACCCTTGCTGCTGGCGCCACCTCTAACCGCCTGCATTTCCTTGAGCAGGTAGGGATGAGCACGAATGGCACCCTGGCCGAAAATGATCATCGACCGGGTCAGGATATTGGCACCCTCAACCGTAATTGAAATGGGCAGAGCTTGGTAGGCGTGGGCAAGATAGTTGTTGGGTCCCTGGATAATACCTTTACCGCCGTGCACATCCATGGCGTCCAGAATACATTGACGACTGCTTTCAGTAAGCTGGTATTTGTTGATGGCGGACAGTACGCCTGGTTTTTCTCCTTTATCCAGTGCCACCAGTGTCAGTAAACGGGCGGCGTCCATTTGATAGGTGCGGCCCCCGATCCTGGCGAGAGGCTCTTCGACACCGCCAAAATAACCAATGGGCACATCAAATTGTGTCCGGATTCGGGCATATGCCCCGGTGAGCATGGTCGACATCTTGCCACCCGCAGCGCCCAAAGACGGCAGAGAAATAGCCCGGCCGGCTGCCAGGCTTTGCATCAGCATGCGCCAGCCCTGTCCAATACGTTCCTGCCCACCGATCAGCCAGTCCAGGGGTATAAAAACATCCTTGCCACTGGTGGGACCGTTCATGAACACGGCACCGACTGGAATGTGACGTCTACCGATTTCTACACCGGGTGTGGCGACCGGGATCAGCGCACAGCTGATTCCCAGGTCCTCGGTATCACCCAGTAATCCGTCCGGGTCATAAACGCGAAACGCCAGGCCGAGCAAAGTCGCAACCGGGGCGAGCGTGATGTAGCGTTTGTTCCAGCTCACCCGCAGACCCACAACTTCCGTGCCGGCAAATTCATCTCTGCACACGATGCCCTTGTCCGGCATGGCACCCGCATCCGACCCGGCCAGCGGTGAGGTAAGTGCAAAACAGGGGACTTCCTCACCACTGGCGAGACGTGGCAGGAAGTGGGTACGTTGTTCGTCAGTACCGTAGTGCAGTATTAGCTCAGCGGGTCCAAGTGAATTGGGAACCATTACCGTAACGGCAGCGGTAAGATTGCGACTTGCAAGTTTCATCACGACCGCAGAGTTAGCCTGGGCTGAAAACTCAAGGCCACCATACCGCTCAGGGATAATCATGCTGAAAAATCGCTTGTCACAAATAAACCGCCAGACATGGTCTGGCAAATGTTTGTGTTTATCGCAGATTTCCCAATCATCAAGTAACAGGCAGAGTTCTTCAGTCGGCCCGTTAAGGAACTCCAACTCCCGATCGCTCAGGGACGGGGCAGGTTGGGCCAGCAGCCTGCGCCAGTGGGGTCTGCCGCTGAACAATTCGGCGTCCCACCAGACGGTACCTGCTTCGAGTGCTTCACGTTCAGTCGAGGACAGACTGGGCATGACTTTGCGGAACAGGCTGAACAAACGGTTGCTGATTAACAGTCGTCTGAGTGGTTTGATGGAGAAACCCATCAGGCTGACAGCCAAGATTCCGTAGGACCAGCGAAACCAGCCTGGAACGGGGTAAAAATGCCGAAGCTCCGTGAACGCAAACGTCAATCCGGCCAGAATCGCGACCGTAATGAGCAGTGGAATACGGTAGTAGGCCAGCAAAAGCAGGGACAGTACAAATATGGCCAGATAAAAGGCAGTCATTCTTATCCTCGTCTTTGACTAAAGTGACCCAGGGCAATTTTACAGTCATTAAGAACGTTTTCCTCAAAAAAATTCGCTTTGTGTTCAAACTCAAGCCATTTGCGACTACCCCAACGCGCTCCCGGCTGACGCGTTGCAAGCAGGTCTTCACGAGCTTAAAATTAGCGGTTGTGCAAGGGATCACGAACCTCGTATGGTCTTTTTTATTAAATCAATAAATATCAAATAGATATCAGGAGTTCTTAAGTGTCTATCGAACAAACCTTATCCATCATCAAGCCCGATGCTGTGGCAAAAAACGTCATTGGTGAAATTTATAGCCGTTTTGAGAAGGCGGGGCTGGTGATTGCTGCTGCGAGAATGCAGCACCTCAGCAGGGCAGAAGCCGAAGGGTTTTACGCGGTGCATCAGGAACAGCCATTTTTTGCTGATCTGGTTGAGTTCATGACCTCAGGACCGGTCATGATTCAGGTACTCGAAGGTGAAAATGCCATCAACCTGAATCGTCAATTGATGGGTGCCACCAATCCGGCGTCGGCGGACCCGGGTACCATACGTGCTGATTTTGCTGAAGATATAGGCGCCAACGCGGTACACGGCTCC
Organism: Gammaproteobacteria bacterium; assembly: GCA_021772915.1. Lineage (GTDB taxonomy): Bacteria > Pseudomonadota > Gammaproteobacteria > Xanthomonadales > SZUA-36 > SZUA-36. The sequence continues at coordinate 52,228 of JAJFLB010000026.1, forward strand.
GATGCGCTGGAAACTGCAAGAACAGAGATTGCCTACTTTTTTGGTAACCTGTAATTCGGGTGAACGGTTAAATGGCACACACAAGCCGCATCAATTTGCTCGACCTGGATGAAGCAGGTCTGCGTGGATTTTTTGAATCCATCGGGGAAAAACCCTTTCGGGCCCAGCAGGTGCTGAAGTGGGTATTTCACCACGCGCAAACCGATATCACCGCAATGACAGATCTTGGTGTGGCCCTGCGTCAGAAGCTGACTGCTATTGCAGAGATCAAGCTACCTGAAATTATTCATGAACAGCGATCAAGCGATGGCAGCGTCAAATGGCTGATTGGTTTTTCTGGAGGAAATGCAGTCGAGACGGTTTACATTCCCGAGCCCAAAAGAGGTACCTTGTGTGTGTCATCGCAGGTGGGTTGTGCGCTCAACTGTACTTTTTGTGCCACGGGCGCACAGGGGTTTGCACGTAACCTTACCAGTAGCGAGATTATAGGCCAGGTTTGGCTTGCGGCACAGGCTCTGGGTCATGAACGCAACGGTGAGCGACGGCTGACCAATATCGTAATGATGGGTATGGGTGAACCCCTGTTGAATTTTGATGCAGTGGTTTCCGCCATGTCGTTAATGCGAAATGACCTTGGCTTTGGCCTTGCTGCAAAGCGGGTTACCCTGAGCACGGCCGGACTGGTTCCCGGGATAAACCGGTTGCGCGAAACCCTCGATGTCGCACTGGCGGTGTCGTTACACGCCCCTGAGGATGCGCTGCGCACTGAGCTTGTACCGCTTAACCGCAAGTACCCGATTGCCGAGTTGATACAGGCCTGCAGGGATTTTGTGTCGGAAAAACACAAGCGTAGTGTGACCTTTGAATATACACTCTTGGACGGCATTAACGACCATCCCGAGCATGCACACAAACTGGTTAAATTATTAAGAACCGTACCTAGCAAGCTGAATCTGATACCATTTAACCCCTTTTTGGGAACAATTTACCGTTGTTCGAGTGTCCAGCGAATTAAGCAGTTCCAGGAAATAGTGATGCACGGTGGCTTGATCGCAACTGTCAGAAAGACAAGAGGCGAGGATATTGATGCCGCGTGTGGCCAGCTGGTGGGTAAGGTTTTGGACCGTACCCGAAGAAGTGAACGGGCAAAGTTTGTAACGACAGAGACCACTGTATGAAGACCGCAGTCCAGCAGTACCGCATTGATCGCACACCAAGGGTGTGCCGGGAACTACTGGTGTTCTGTTTGTTTTTGGCCTCAATACTGTTGTCAGCTTGTGCAGGTAGTGGAGCCGTCGACACTGATGACGAAACGCTTGGACGTAAATCTGCCGAGTCCAACACCTCGCTGGGTCTTGAGTATATGAATCGCGGACAGTTGGAAGTGGCCTTGGGGAAACTCAAGAAAGCGGTAGTGGATGACCCTGGCTACGCACCAGGCCACACCGTGCTGGCCGTACTATATGAACGTATCGGAGAGTTGGAGTTGGCGGGAAAACACTACCAAAGCGCCTACAAGGCAGACCCGGCGAATGGCGATGTTAATAATAATTATGGGGTCTACTTGTGTAAGACAAAAAATGCCAACAGTGCAACGCGTCACTTTCTCAAGGCTCTAGAGGATCCGTTCTATCGTTCGCCGGCAGTTGCATTGACCAATGCCGGTTCCTGTGCGCTGAGTCAGAATAAGATAGCCGAGGCCAATGATTATTCACGCCGGGCCCTACAATACGATCCAAAATTTCCTGATGCCCTGGTGACCATGGCCAGGTTGAGCTTCATGGAAAAGAACTACCTGCGGTCACGTGCGTTTATGCAGCGGTATGAAGTAAGCAGCAACCATACCGCAGGAACACTGTTGCTTGGGTTTCAGTTGGAAAGCGCTTTGCAGGATGACGCTGCTGCCGACGCATACTTGTTGGCGCTAAGAAACAGTTTTCCCGATTCCGCGCAGGCTGAACAAGCCTTGAGGTCAATAGAACAATGAGTAAGCAACCGGACCTTTACCCGCTCGCTACAGGAGAGCACCTGAAGCAGCAACGGTTGAGACGTAAATTGTCTCTGGAGAATGTGGCCAGCGCCATTAGCCTGGACCTTGAATTACTCAGGGACATTGAGGCTGACAGGGCTATTGATATTGCCACGGTTTATAAAAAAGGCTACGTCCGGGCATATGCACACTACTTGAAAATTCCGGAGCAGGAAATCAGCACGCTGGTGGAGTCCATTGGTGCATCGGAAATGCAGCTGCGAACTATTTTCCAGATTTCAACCCGGCGCAATCCTGCGGATCGATGGCTACGTGGGACCAGTTATGTTCTGGCGTCACTGTTGGTTGGGACGCTGGTCTGGCAGTTTACTCATGAGGCCGTGCGTTTGTCACAAAACGAATCACTGTTCAGTTTTGGCCAGGAAAACCAGCAAACCAGGAAAGAGAATGCCAATGGCAGACAGACATTCAGTGTTCCTGTGAATGCATCCATTACTTCATTGGGTGCACTGCATACTACCCGGGCGGGGGGACCTGACACTGCTGAACAGGCATGGGCTGCGGTCAGTCAGCCTGCATTACCTGAGGGCGAGAGCCGTTTGCAAGTGCGTGTCTCCGCTGACAGCTGGATTGAAATCACTGATGCGCTCGGCCGGGAACTGGAGATGGACTTGTTGCGTGGTGGCAATGAGAAAGCGTACCAGGGGACACCCCCATTCCGGATGCTCTTCGGACAGGCGGCGGCGGTCAGGTTGACCGTGGATGGAGAACCCGTGGACCTTTCCGGATTCACCCATGAAAATGTAGCCCGCATCACATGGCCACAAGCGACAGCCCAGCCACAGCCAGAATGAATTCTCCAATCAGGTCAATCCGTGGGATGAGCGACATCCTGCCGGAGGACATTCGCTACTGGCGCAGACTGGAACAAATTGCTGAAAAGACGTTTTTGACGCACGGGTTTGAGCAAATTCGTATCCCACTGCTGGAAAAAACAGAGGTGTTTACACGTGCCATAGGGTCGGCAACTGACGTTGTCGCCAAGGAAATGTACAGTTTTGAGGATCGCAAGGGCACGTCGTTGAGTCTGCGGCCGGAAGGAACTGCGGGTGTGGTGCGTGCAGCTTTGCAAAACAGTCTGTTGTACGGGCCGGTCAACCGGCTCTGGTATAGCGGACCCATGTTTCGCTATGAGCGTCCACAGAAAGGCCGGAGCCGACAATTTCATCAACTCGGTGCCGAGCTTTTTGGAGCCGCCGGCCCTGATGCGGATGCCGAAATCATCGCGTTGGGAAGCCGTTTGTGGTCAAACCTTGGGTTGGAAGGGTTGCGGCTGGAATTGAACTCACTTGGCAATGCAGATGAACGGCAGGACTATCGCGTGCGGCTGCAGGGATTTCTACAAGCTCATCGACATGAGCTTGACGACGAAACAAACGAACGAGCAGAACGGAATCCACTGCGGGTGTTGGACAGCAAGAATCCTCAAGTCAGGGACTTGCTCACGGAAGCCCCACTGTTAAGGGATCAACTTGGCACTGCGTCTCGCCAGCATTACGACCAACTAAAAGCGTATCTGGATCGGTTGGGAATCGAATATCATGAAAATCCCCGTCTGGTACGTGGACTTGATTACTATTGTCATACCGTCTTTGAATGGATAACAGACGAATTGGGTGCTCAGGGCACTGTTTGCGCCGGTGGTCGTTACGATAATCTGGTTGAGTTGCAGGGTGGTAAGCCCTGGCCGGGCATCGGTTTTGCGATGGGTGAGGAAAGACTGGTTGAACTGCTCCGGAAAAAAGACGATATTGTGCCACCAATTGTGCATGCCTATCTGATTGCAGTGGGTGAAAACAGTACTGAATCTGCATTGGAACTGGCGTATGATTTGCGCGCCAGCGTTCCGGGTCTGCAACTGCTCAACAATCTGAATGGCGGCAGTTTCAAAGCCCAGTTCAAGCGCGCAGACCGTAGCGGGGCAATGTTGGGGTTGGTTTTGGGCGAGAATGAAATCAGTGGCGGTCAGGTTACTGTCAAGTTTCTGCGCCAAGATGCGGAGCAACTCAAACTGGATCGCAGTGAGACCACAGATTGGCTCCGTGGATATATCGATTCAATTTAGGAGCCCGTTAATTTTCTGCCGTGCAGCAGCCGGTGAACTTTTCAACTTATGGAATAGCTAAAAACAATGTCCGACTTATATGACACTCATGAACAGGGTGAACGCGTAAAAAACTGGTTACGAGAGAACGGTGGTGCCATGGTCATGGGCCTGGTGCTTGCATTTGGTCTGATGTTTGGCTTTAAACAGTGGCAGGCCTGGGAAGTGTCCAAGCGCCAACAGGCATCGGCAGAGTACCAGATGCTGGTCAGCTTGCTTGAGGCTGGCAATATGGATGCTGCCGTACCCAATTACGAAGTCCTGAAATCAGAGTTCTCCGGTTCTGCTTACACCGCCATGGCGGCAATGTTAATGGCCAAGGCAAGGATAGAGTCCGGTCAAGTGGATCTGGCCGCCCGGGCCCTGGAGTTTGCAATGGAAAACGGGCAGCCCGCCCCGCTAAAAGTGATTGCCCGGGAACGCCTTGCGCGTGTCAGATTGAGCCAGGGTGATACCGAGACGGCGCAACAGCTGCTTGACAGTGTGTCTTCCGAAACTGGCTTTGAAGCTCAGTTCGAGGAAATTCGTGGGGATATCCACCTGGCCAAGGGTGAGGAGGATCTGGCAATCGAACGTTACCGGTCCGCCCTGGACAAACTTGAGGAAGGCGTCGGAAACAGGGAATACCTCACCATGAAGTTGGAGGCGCTTGGCGCCGGCCCGGATACAATTGCCGATACCAATGGGGGTGAGCCGTGAGGCGGTTTTTTTTCCCCGCGCTGCTGGTGTTATTACTGCTTGACGGTTGCAGCTGGATAAAAGGCTGGGGTCAGGACGATGATGCAGATGCCCCTGCTGAATTGGTTGAATTTAGCGCTACGCTCAACGTCAGAAAGGTCTGGTCAACAGGTGTCGGCAGTGGTCTGGATGAAGCCGGGCGGCAGCTGCGCCCCGTGTTTTCTTCAGGCAGTTTGTTTGCGGCTGACTATAAAGGCCTCCTGGTGGCGCTTAACGCCGAAAATGGCCGCAAGCAATGGGAGATCAAAACCAAATTACCATTTTCCGGTGGGCCCGGTGTTTCAGGGAATCTACTACTCATGGGAACACAAGACGGTGAAGTGTTCGCCTTTGATGCGACCACTGGAGGTCAGTTGTGGTCGGCCAAAGTAACCTCAGAAGTGCTGGCAGCACCTTCTGAGGCTGACGGCATTGTAGTTGTGCGCTGTATTGATGGACGCGTATTTGGTCTGGATGCCAATACTGGTCAGCGATTGTGGATTTATGACCACAGTGTCCCGCTATTGACCTTACGGGGCAACGCGCCGCCATTACTGAGAGCAGGGGTTGTCTTCATTGGCTATGACGGTGGGCAGGTCGTGGCATTGAGGCTGAATGATGGCACGCTGATGTGGGAGCGACGGCTGGCCACCTCAGGAGGCCGGACAGAACTTGAGCGGATGGCAGATATCGACGGTCAGTTGGTTTTTATAGCCTCTGATTTGCTGGTTTCAAGCTACAAAAGCCGTCTTGCTTCACTGGCAGCAGATTCCGGTAGTTTGCTGTGGTTCAAGGATGTTTCTTCAGCCACTGGAGTTGCAGTGAGTCGTGTGAATTTGGCACTCAGTGACAAGGATGGCAATCTGTGGATGCTGGACCGGCGTAATGGGGCGGAATTCTGGAAGCATGACCAACTGCTTCGCCGGGGTCTGACCCGTCCGGCTTTCTATGGCAGTTTCGTTGTAGTGGGCGATGCGGAGGGCTATTTGCATTGGATCAACAACAGTGACGGGCAGTTCGCAGCACGGATCAAGCTGGGTGGCGATGGGTTTGCCGGCCCGCCCCTGGTGGTGGGCAATACACTGTATGCCATGACCAAAAAGGGCGAATTGTCGGCCTACCGAGCGGGCGCAGCTCTGAATTGATCCGGTGGATGAGTCATGTTACCCGTTGTAGCCATCGTCGGCCGTCCAAATGTCGGCAAGTCCACCCTTTTTAACGCACTGACACACACACGTGATGCTTTGGTCGCCAATGTTCCGGGGGTCACCCGGGACCGGCAATATGGCATCAGCGATGTGGGTGACTCTCCCTGTGTTTTGATTGATACCGGGGGACTGGTGGGCCAGGCTGAAGGCATCGATTACCTGACAGCCCGCCAGGTCCTCCAGGCCATTGATGAGTCACAACTGGTGTTGTTCGTGGTGAGCGCCAGGGAGGGTCTGACACATGCTGATGAAGAAATAGGCAAAGTACTGCGTCAGCGCGACCGGCCAGTTTTGCTCGTGGGTAACAAGACGGATGGCACGGATCCTGACATGTCACTGGCAGAATTTTCAGCACTGGGAATGGGTGCAGCCTTGCCGGTAGCGGCCTCACATCGCCAGGGGATGTCCGCCTTGATGGAGCAGGTAGTTTCCGAATTACCACTGTTCGAGGTACCCGAGGCGAGCCAGGAACCGGATGAGGATCGTTTGCGTCTGGCAATCGTAGGCAGACCGAATGTTGGTAAGTCAACGCTGGTCAATCGTCTGCTTGGCGAAGAAAGAGTGATGGCATATGACACCCCAGGTACTACACGCGACAGCATCAGCACCTTTATGGAGCGGGCGGGTACCCGATACGAACTGATAGACACTGCGGGTGTTCGCAGACGCTCCCGGGTTACCGACGCCATTGAGAAGTTCAGCGTAATAAAAGCCTTGCAGGCCATTGACCGGGCACACGTGGTTGTATTGATGCTGGATGCCACCGAGGGAATAACCGACCAGGACACCACTTTACTGGGACACATCATGCGCCGGGGCAGGGCGCTGGTGATTGCCCTGAATAAATGGGACAGTGTGGATGCTGATCAACGCAAGCAGGTTTTGTCGGAAATGGATCGCCGTCTGAGATTCATTAACTGGGCACGGCAAATACAACTGTCAGCATTACGCGGCTCGGGATTGAAAGTGCTGCTCAGGGCTGTTCGTGAAGCCTGGAGAAGCGCAACCCTTGAAATGCCGACTCCTGAACTGACCAGGGTACTGCAACAAGCCTGGCAGGCCCACCAGCCACCCATGAGTCAGGGGCGCTCATCACGGCTGAGATTTGCACACGCCGGCGGCAATCTGCCCCCACGTATTGTCATCCATGGCAATCGCACGGATGCCATCCCGACAGCATACAAGCGCTACCTTGAGAACGTATTTATCAAGCACTTCAAGTTGAAAGGAACCCCATTGCTGATTGAACTTCGCAGTGGAGACAACCCATACAAGGACAAGAAAAACAAGCTGACCCAACGGCAGTTGGCCAAACGCAGACGACTGAAGAAATTCACCAAAAGGAAGTAAGGGGACTCCTTGAATTTCTGGAAATATTATTTATCAGGGCCGCTCCAATATAGCGCTGACCCCCATACCACCTGCCGTACAAACTGAAATTAGCCCACGTCCTGAACCCTTATCCGCCAACATTTGAGCCAGGGTCCCCATGATGCGGGCACCGGTTGCTGCAAACGGGTGACCGGCAGCCAGGCTGCCGCCATTGACGTTCAGTTTCTTGCGGTCGATGCTGCCAAGGGCTTTCTCAAGACCGAGTCGTTGTGTGCAATAGGTTTTCGACTCCCACGCCTTGAGCGTACACAACACCTGTGCAGCAAATGCTTCATGGATTTCATAAAAGTCAAAATCCTGTAATGAGAGCGCCTTGCGTTGGAGCATCTCAGCCACTGCAACCGTTGGACCCATCAACAAACCTTCGTCATTCACAAAATCGACTGCGGCGGAACGGCCAGTCTCCAGAAAAGCCTGTACCGGGAGGTCATGCTGCTGCGCCCACTGCTCCGAGCACAACAAAACGGCAGCGGCGCCGTCGGTCAGTGGTGTGCTGTTGCCAGCGCTCAAGGTGGCACCGGATGTCTTGGAGAAAACGGTGCGTAAACTGGCAAGTTTTTCCATACTGGTGTCAGCTCGTAAATTATTATCCCGGCTGACGCCACTGAATGGGGTTACGAGGGTGTCAAAGAAACCGGCGTCGTAGGCGGCTGCGGCTTTGTGGTGACTTTCAAAAGCCAGTTGGTCCTGCTCCTCGCGGGGAATGTGCCATTCCCGGGCCATGCGTTCGCAATGTTGACCCATTGATAAACCGGTGCGCATCTCACTATTGGTGGGGGACACCGGCTTGAGTTCGCGCGGACTGAATCCTTTCAACGCTGACAATCGGTCTCGCAGTGTTCTGGCTTGGCTGAAACGGATCAGACGTCGGGCAAACTTGTTACCAAAAACAATTGGCGCATCCGAGGTGGTGTCACTACCTGCTGCAATGCCGCAGTCGATCTGTCCGCTGGAAATTTTGGCTGCCAGTGTCAGTGCAGCCTGTAAACTGGTTCCACAGGCCTGTTGTAGCGTGATACCCGCTGTGAGCGGTGACAGCTTACTGGATAGGACCGCTTCACGCGCCAGGTTGAAATCTCTCGAGTGGGTAATGACTGCCCCCGCCATTACCTCGTCGATTTGTGCACCAGCCAGATCGAATCGGTCGGCGACCCCGTCAATGACAGATGAGAGCATATCCAGGTTGCTCTTATCCGCATAAAAGGTATTGGAACGACAAAATGGAATTCGACTGCCTCCCACGATGGCGACTTTACGAAGAGAATCAGTCATTGTCCTGCTCCTGTTGCCGTAGGTAGTGCAATGGGCCACCACGAAAGGGTGCAAAACCGGTGCCAAAAATCATGCCTGCATCCAGTACATCTGCATCCTCAACTATATCGTCAGCCAGTGCTGTTTCACAGGCCTGAAAATAGGGTGCCATCAGCTCTTTGGTGATGTGCTCTATTGGATAATCCTTGATATCCGAAGATGTCCCTTTTGGTTTGCCTTTTACCCAGTTGTAAAAGCCCTTGCCGGACTTGCGCCCCAGGTTTCCTTCATTAACCATCTGTTGTAACCGGGCAGCTCCCTTCCTGGCGTCGTCTCCACCCAGCATGGTTACAACATTGAGACATACGTCCAGTCCAACCGTGTCTGCCAGCTCCACCGGACCCATTGGCATTCCGAACGACTTGGCTGCATGGTCCAACACGTCAATGGGAATGTTTTGGGTCAAATGCATTGTCATTGCCCTGGCCATATAACCTGACAGAACCCGGTTTACCAGAAAGCCCGGCGTACTTTTGACCGGCAGTGGGAAACGGTTAATGAGACGACAAAATGCCGCACCCCTGGCAACTTGGGCAGCGTCGGTTTGCGGGTCATGGACAATTTCAACCAAGGGCATTTTGGCTACTGGGTTAAAGAAATGGATACCGATCAGACGCTCTGGCTGCTCAAGCACAGTTGCCAGCTCATCCAGAGGTATGGCAGACGTATTGGTGGCGAGTATGGCGCCCGCTTTCAACCGTGGTTCAAGGCTTGCAAAAAGTGCCCGTTTTGCATCCGCATCTTCAAAAATGGCTTCTATTATGACATCGGCCTTGCCAACACCTTTGCCCTCCACATCCGGCAACAAACGACTCAGTGCGGCCTCGACCTTGTTAGGGTCTCGCAGCTTTTTCCTGAACAGAGATTTTGCGCGTTTAAGTGCGGGTTCAATGTAACTTAACTCCCGGTCCTGCAAGGTGACCTCCAACCCCTGCAATACGCACCACGCAGCGATATCACCCCCCATGACACCGGCGCCGATGACGTGCACCCTGCGAGCGCTAAAATCTGCTTGCTTGCCAATTTCCTTCAACCGTTCCATCAGGAAAAACACCCGTCGTAAGTTCCTGGAGGTTTCACCCGTGATAAGTTTGCCGACACGTTCTGACTCTTCCACCAGCATGCGGTGCGGGTCATCACCATGTAGTTCCCACGCCTCGATTAGCTCAAAGGGTGCCGGATAGTGCCCGGGGTTGGCTTTGGCTGATACCTGTTTGCGCATCATGCGCGCAAGCAGAGGTCTGATCGGGCCAAAATTCTGTAGGCGGGTCACGGAACCGGGTTGCCGGCTCTTACGACCTTGTTTTATCGCCCGACGAGCCGCCCAGCGTAGTGATCCATGCGCACCCACCAATTCATCAACAAGCCCCATGGCCCTGGCCGCCTGGGGACGAAGGTTACGGCTGCTGAGCATCAGTGACATGGCCTTTGACGCGCCGATGCGCTGCACACTCCGTGCACTGCCACCAAAACCCGGGTAAATGCCGAGCTGAATTTCAGGAAATCCAAGCCGGGTGTGCTCAACGCTACTTGCAATTATGTAATCAAAGGTCAACGCAAGCTCCAGTCCACCACCCAGACAATAGCCGTCTATGGTGACCACGGTCGGGAAGGGCAGTGCTTCAATGCGGCCCAATAGCCGGTGCACGCGGCGAATGCCTTCGCTGGCAACGGAGGCATCGTCGTAGGCATCGAATTCTCGCACGTCAGCACCAACAACAAATGATCCTGGCTTTGCAGACTGTAAAACCAATCCGGCCGGCGCATCGGATTCCAGGGAGCCAACAATGGTGTCGAGTTCGGCAAGCAACTCCAGCGACAGGCTGTTGACCCGTTCGCCCGCACGGTCAATGGACAGCCAAAGGACATTGTCGATATCGCTTGAAAGTTTCCAGTGTTTAAATTGTCTGTCTTTGAGTGGCGTATTGTTCATCGGGGTTCCGAATTTCCGGCCGGCACGGCCGATGTAGTGAGTTTAATGCAAAGATGAGGGCAAATCCTGCACATGCAACCGGGTTTCCACACGGGTTGATTCATGGCAGCCGCAAGCCGGCATTTCGTAGCATGGTGGCCGTACGAATCAGGGGAAGCCCAATGATTGCGGTTGGGTCTTCGCTAACGATACGCTCGAATAACACGATTCCGAGTGACTCTGCTTTGAACGCGCCAACACAGTTGTAGGGTTTTTCCTTTAGCAAGTAACGCTCAATATCTATTGGGAGTAGCTTGCGGAAATGGACCTTGGTGCGATCAGTGTGCTGCTCTGAGAAGCCACGTGTAAGACATTGCACACTGACAGAAGTCAGGAATTCAACCATTTTTCCGCTACAGGACTCTAGCTGTTCCAGTGCAATATCATGAGTGCCGGGCTTGCCGATGACCCGCTCATCGAGCACTGCTACCTGGTCGGAGCCAATAACAACTGCATGTGGGTAGGTCCCGGTCACGGTCTTCGCCTTGAGCTTGGCCAGACGGGCAACCAGCCTGGCTGGCGACTCATCGGGGGCTGCAGTCTCATCAATTTGCGGGGAGTGGCAACTAAAAGGAATACCAAGACGCCCCAGCAGTAATTTACGATATTCACTGCTCGAGCCAAGCACCAGAGACTTCGGAGCTGGTTCGTTACTCATTTATATTGTAAAATGATGGGTTAGTTTGGCTCATTATTACCAGTTTCTGTAGTGTGGTCCGGGGTCGTTATTATATTTCACCGGGATGAATTATCGGTGAGTTATTTTTACTCTGGGGGTCATACCCAGTACAGATATCAATCTTTTGGAAGTGTGTGTTATGTCGCGGGAGTACCCTGACTGGATTTCGCCGGATCGAGCCGCCGAAGGTAGGCGGATTTTCAGGGGAACAATTCCGCTAGTGCGGTTACAGCGTCTCGTGCCCCTGTTGGTTGACGCACAAGGCGAAGTTGCTTTCCAGGCGGCTTTTAGTCGTGATATGGACAAACGTGTACGCATAAATTTACAGGCAGAAGCTTCGTTGCCATTGGTTTGCCAGGCCAGTCTGGAAGTGTACGAGGAGCAAGTGAAGCGACAAAGTGAGCTGGTGGTCATAGAAGCCGACGGCGAACTTGATGAACTTCCGGATCACTGTGAAGCTGTTAAAGTCGAGCATGGTCGAATCGCCATTGCCGACCTGGTAGAAGACGAACTGTTGCTGGGTTTACCACATTTTCCCCGTAAACCGGGGTTGCAGCAGATTGAGTATTCAACCAACACGGAGAGCTTGGTTAAGGCGGGGCACGATGATGTCCCACGGGCAAAGGATACAAAAAACCCGTTTGCCGTTTTGAAGGACATGCTGGATGACGGTAATGCGGATTAGCGAAACTGGTGTTCATCCGCACGGGTTCAGATATTTTTATTATTTTTTAGATCAGGAGTAAATTGTCATGGCTGTACAAAAGAGCCGTAAAACCCCTTCGCGGCGTGGAATGCGACGTTCGCATGATTCGCTGAAGGCACCGACACTGTCGGTCGATCCCACGACCGGCGAGACCCATTTGCGTCATCATGTCAGCCCTGAGGGTTACTATAAGGGCCGCAAAGTCATAGATACCCCGGTCGTCGAATTTGAAGAAGAGGAGTAGTCATTGCCCGTGTGAGGGGATGATACCGCCGGCTACACTGCCGGCGGTTTAGTGAGTACGAACCAGAAAACTACCCTGGCACTCGATGTTCACGGCGGTGATTTTGGCCCGGCGGTTACCATTCCTGCTGCCCTGGATATATTGGCCGTACATCCACAGCTGGAAATACTGTTATGCGGCATGGATGAGGACATACGCCCTCTGCTTGAGCCGAAAGGCCACAGCCCCGGCAGACGTCCCTTGTTGCAGCGTATTCATATGGTAAGTGCCACCCATGTTTTGACGTCTGATGCCCGACCAATTGAAGCGTTACGGCGTGGCAGTGGCAGCAGCTTACGTCTCGCCATGGAGCAGGTTTCGTGTGGCAGGGCAGTTGCCTGCGTCAGTGCGGGCAGTACGGCCGCAATGTTGGCGCTGGGCGTCAAAGTCCTGGGCATGCTGCCAGGTATCGAACGGCCCGCATTGATGTCACGAATTCCCTCAGCAACTGGCCACACCAGTGTACTTGACCTGGGCGCGAACCTGAATGTCAGTGCAACACAATTGGTACAGTTCGCCATAATGGGTTCTGTTGCCTGTACCACCAATGGAACGGGACCAGCAAAAATTGCTCTGCTCAATGTCGGACACGAGGACAGCAAAGGTGATGCGGGGGTACGCGCCGCTCACGCCACCTTGAGTGAGATGGCGATCAACTACACCGGCTTTATTGAAGGACACGATATTTTTGCTGGTAAGGCCGATGTTGCAGTCTGTGACGGATTCTCTGGCAATCTGATCCTGAAATCCGGTGAGGGCCTTGCCAGGATGTTTTTTCGACACCTGGATTTGGCATTGCGATCCGGATGGTTGGCAAAGGCAGGCGCTCTGCTCGTGCGTTCTGCCTTACAGGGGACACTGGCACGTTTTGAACCATCCAAGCATAATGGCGCACCACTGCTGGGCTTGCGCGGCGTGGTCGTCAAGAGTCACGGCAGTGCAAATCGGGAGGCACTGGGTCTGGCAATTTTAGAGGCGGTGGCTGAAGCTGATCGACAGGTCCCAAAATTAATTGAGTCGAAGATAAAGGAATATTGGGGTTGACACCACACTGGTCGAGGTAGAGCTGTGAAAAAATCCAAAATCATAGGCACCGGTAGTTTCTTGCCGGAAAAAATTGTCACCAATGCCGACCTGGAAAAAATACTGGACACGTCTGACCAGTGGATACGGGAACGCACGGGTATCCGTGAAAGACGGGTTGCGCATGATGATGAAACGGGTAGTGACATGGCGGAAATCGCCGCCCAACGCGCCATGAAAGCTGCTGGTGTTGACCCCCAGGAAATAGGACTGATCGTGGTTGGAACAACGACGCCCGACGTGGTGTTTCCAAGTTCTGCCTGTCTTCTGCAGGCCCGGCTGAGCTTGCCGGATTGTGGAGCCATGGATGTTAACGCTGCCTGCTCAGGCTTTATGTATGCCCTGTCCATTGCAGACAAGTACATACGCTGTGGTGATGTTAAAAAAGCGCTGGTCATTGGTTTCGACAAACTGACGAGCATGTTGGACTGGAACGACCGTGGCACCGCAGTATTGTTTGCCGATGGTGCCGGTGCCGTGGTGTTGGAAGCAGCGGACGAACCGGGCATATTGTCTACCCATATCCATGCAGCCGGACGGCACAGCGACCTGCTGGGTGTGGATGTTGGCGTGGGAGTGGGCTTCAAGGAGGAAAAACGTGGAGGTGTCCGTATCAAGATGAAGGGCAACGAAGTCTTCAAAGTTGCGGTGCGGACCCTTGGACGCATTGTTGATGAGACGCTCGAGCACAATAACATGGATAAGTCGGATCTCGACTGGTTGATTCCCCACCAGGCCAATTACCGCATCATCACGGCCACGGCAAAGAAACTGGGTTTGACCATGGACCAGGTTGTGGTCACCGTTGACAGACACGGCAACACATCGGCTGCATCGGTGCCGCTGGCGCTGGATGAAGCGATACGTTCCGGTAAGGTCAAACGTGGTGATTTATTGCTGCTGGAAGCATTTGGTGGTGGCTTTACCTGGGCGTCGGCGCTGATCAGGTACTAAGTGGCATTTGTGGAGCAAGCGAGGTTGGAAAATGAGTAGTACCCCAGACAAGCAGGTCGCATTGGTCACCGGGGCCAGCCGGGGTATCGGTGCGGCTATCGCAGACAGACTGGCGGCTGACGGATTGCGTGTTTATGGTACGGCAACCACTGATGCGGGTGCCGTAACCATCAATGAGCGGGGCACCAGGGGTCTTACGGGCTTGGTCCTTGACGTTAATGACACCCATGGTGTCGGTTCGTTAATGTCTGAGATCAACCAGCAAGCGGGTGCCCCCACCATCCTGGTCAATAACGCAGGTGTTACCCGCGACCAGCTTTTGATGAGAATGAGTGAGGAAGACTGGAAAACCGTGCTCGATACAAATCTTCGCTCCGTTTATCGCCTTTCCAAGGCCTGTTTGCGGGGTATGATGAAATTACGCAGCGGGCGAATTATAAGTATTGCTTCTGTAGTTGCTTCATTAGGCAATGCGGGACAGGTAAACTACGCCGCTGCCAAGGCCGGGATGATGGGTTTTTCACGTTCACTTGCCCGAGAAGTCGGTTCAAGGGGCATAACAGTAAACGTTGTTGCGCCGGGTTTTATAGACACTGATATGACCCGGGGGTTGAATCAGGAGCAGCGGGAGGCCATGTTACAGGACATCCCGTTGAAACGCCTGGGTGAAGCCAGTGATATCGCCGCGGCAGTCAGTTTTCTGGCCGCACCAGCCGCAGCTTACATTACCGGACAAACACTACATGTTAACGGTGGTATGTACATGACCTGAAAAGGGGTTTGCAAGGATCTTAAGGAAGGGATGATCGGTAGATTTAACCGGAGCCAGCGTTGGTATATACGATGGCAAGAAGCAATAAACTGGCAGAAGCGTCGCAGTTTCTTTAAAATTGCGTTTCTGTGTCACACTAAAGGAATCACTAAAAAATGAGCAGCATCGAAGAACGCGTGCAGAAAATTGTCGTAGAGCAACTGGGTGTGAACGAGGAGGAAGTGACAGCCAACGCTTCTTTTGTTGACGACCTCGGTGCGGATTCTCTGGATACCGTTGAACTTGTTATGGCGCTTGAAGAAGAGTTTGAGTGTGAGATCCCTGACGAAGAGGCGGAAAAAATTACCAGCGTTCAGCAGGCGATTGATTACGTTAATTCCACCACCAATTGAAATCATGGAATATGTGATTGCGGCCGGCGTTTTGTCGGCCGTGATTCGTTTCAGATGACTATCTCAAGTTTTTTAGCACTGGAAATGTTTGGATGTCGAAACGTCGCGTCGTAGTGACCGGTATGGGCATCAAGTCGCCCGTTGGCAGTACGGTTGATACTGCCTGGGAGTCTATTTGCAATGGCCGCAGTGGAATAGGGAAACTGACAGCACTGGATCCCTCTCTGATGAAGACTCAAATCGCCGGTGAGGTCATTGACCTTGACGTGGCCGAGTACCTGACACCCCGTGATACAAAACGCATGGACAAGTTTGTCCATTATGGCTATGCAGCATCAGTTGATGCGCTTGAAGACGCCGGACTTTTGAATGAGAGCTCAAGCGTGGACCCAGAGCGCATTGGTTGTGCGCTTGGAGCCGGCATTGGTGGCCTCGAAACCATCGAAAGAACGACCGAGGCCTATTTGAATGGAGGACCGCGAAAGGTTGGTCCATTTTTTATCCCCGGTTCAATTGTCAATATGATTGGTGGGTATTTATCCATCAGACATAATCTGAAAGGCCCAAACATTGCCATCGTGACTGCTTGCAGTACCGCCACGCACAACATGGGCACGGCGATGCGCATGATCCAGTACGGTGAAGCGGATGTAATGGTCGCCGGTGGTTCTGAATTTGCCACCACCGCCACCGCGATGAGTGGCTTTATCTCGGCACGCGCCATGTCTACCCGCAATGATGCACCACATAAAGCCAGCAGACCCTGGGACGATGCACGTGACGGCTTCGTGCTCTCCAATGGTGCTGGTGTGCTCGTACTCGAAGAGTTGCAGCACGCCACACAAAGAGGGGCGAAAGTTTACGGCGAAGTCATAGGTTATGGTATGAGCGGTGATGCATTTCACATGACAGCGCCGCCCGCAGATGGTGAGGGCGCTGCCCGTTGTATGCGTATTGCCTTGAAAGACGCGGGCTTAAACCCGCGGGACATTGACTATATCAACGCCCATGGGACCTCAACCCCCCTGGGTGATCTGGCCGAGACCATCGCTATCAAGACTAGCTTCGGCGATTATGCATACAAAATTCCGGTCAGCTCAACCAAGTCCATGACCGGGCACCTGTTGGGTGCAGCCGGAGGGGTCGAGGCCATTTTCAGTTTGCTTAGCATTCGCGATGGTGTATTACCCGCAACGATTAATCTCGACAACCCAAGTGCGGACTGCGATCTCGATTATGTCCCCAACACGGCACGTGAAGCGGTTGTGGAGACAGTGATATCCAATTCATTTGGATTCGGTGGAACTAACGGTAGCCTGATTTTTCGCAAGATCTAGGAGGCGTTCTCACACGCTAGGTTGCGCTGTTGCACCTGAAAATACGCCAGGCAAGGCGTGAGGAGAGAGGTTTGGTAACTCCAAATGAACGACGAACAACACAGTATGGCGTGTGAGAACGCCCCCTAGGGAACCTCCGATTTATTCTGACTGTAGCTGTTCGCGGGAATACCCTCACGACCTGCTGAGCATTGCGGCTGCACTGCCGCATCGTTACCCCTACTTGCTCGATAGTGCCACACCCGGACCCCTGGGGCAGTACAGTCTGCTACTCAGGAGCAGTGCTGAACAGTTGTGCCTGGCAGACAACGGGCAAATGAGTGGGCCAGGCAGCGGCAGCGCCTTTCTGGACCGTCTTGACGACTGGTACCGGCAAGACCGACGAGCTGAGGTCAGTACAAGCGACTTCCCATTCGTCGGTGGCTGGTTTGTCTACCTCGGCTATGAGTTGACTGCGGAAATTGAACCAAAAGTGGCGTATCCGTTTGCCGGCGATGGTTTCCCCGTGGCCTTTGCGACACGCTGTCCCGGTGCAATCTACACCCGCACGGAGCAACCGGGAGTGCTGCACCTGGTTGCAGAGAATGCTGACGTGCTTAACGAAATGCAGCGTGAGCTCGAAGGCCTGCCGTCAGTGCCAGAATCTGAGCTTGCGGTGCTGACCAGCCTGAAGGCTGATCCGCCGGGCGCATTCAAGGATGCGGTTGAGCGAATTCATGAATACATCCTCGAAGGCGATGTGTTCCAGGTAAATCTGTCACGAGGCTGGCAAGGTACGTTTGATCAGCCAGTGGATGCCATGGCGCTTTACCAATCTTTGCGCAACAACAATCCCGCGCCATTTGCCGGAATGGTGCGATGGCGTGAGCACACTTTGATGAGTTCCTCACCCGAACGTCTTGTCAACACCAGGGGCTCCCTGGTTCAGTCAAGACCCATTGCCGGTACCCGCCCCCGCGGTCAGGATGATGACTCAGACGTCGCACTGAGCCGCGAATTGCTTGCGCATCCGAAAGAGCGTGCCGAACACATCATGTTGATAGATCTGGAACGCAATGATCTCGGTAAGGTCTGTGAGACGGGAAGCGTGGAAGTGGACGAGTTGATGGTTGTTGAGAGCTACGAGCATGTTCACCATATTGTTTCCAATGTACGGGGACGACTACGCAATGATGTAAGCCCAATAGACGTCATCAAGGCGGTTTTTCCTGGCGGAACCATCACCGGCTGTCCAAAAGTACGTTGTATGGAAATTATTGCCGAGCTGGAGGTGCAGGGCCGCAGTTTCTATACGGGTTCAGTTGGCTACCTTGGCCTTGATGGTAGGATGGATCTGAACATTTTGATACGCTCAATGCTGGTACACGGAAACC
The DNA here is from genome assembly GCA_021772915.1 of Gammaproteobacteria bacterium. Classification (GTDB taxonomy): domain Bacteria; phylum Pseudomonadota; class Gammaproteobacteria; order Xanthomonadales; family SZUA-36; genus SZUA-36. The sequence goes on from JAJFLB010000026.1 coordinate 70,561, forward strand.
GGATCAGTTTCCGTACGGGAGCTGGCATTGTGGCAGACTCTAATGCGGATAGTGAAGTGCTAGAAACTGAGGACAAAGCCCGTGGACTGTTACGGGCATTGGAGTCGAAACGTGCTTGAGTGCCTGGTAAACGGTGAGATATCAACATTTGTGACGGCCACGAACCGTGGGTTGGATTACGGTGACGGTCTTTTTGAGACCTTGTCTGTGCGCGACGGTCGTCCCAGCAGGTGGCAGGCGCATATGGACCGGCTTGGTGAAGGTTGTGAGCGGCTGGGTTTGGTTATGCCACCGCAGGCGGTCCTGTTGCGCGAAGTTCAGACGGTCAGCGCCGGCCTGTCCAAAACGGTGGTTAAAATTGTACTCATCCGTGATGGCAGAGGACGGGGGTATATGCCGGCCCAGAACGCAACCAGTTTGCGGATAGTCAGTGCCCACGCCTGGCCCGAGGGCATCGCTGACGTAGCGAGAAAAGGTATCAGAACCCGTGTTTGTACACTCCGCCTGGCGCTTCAACCTGCCCTGGGTGGTATTAAGCACTTGAATCGGCTTGAACAGGTGCTGGCGAGTGCCGAACCGCAAACAAAGGAGGTTGCGGACGGTATCTTGCTGGATTGCGAAAATCATGTCATCAGTGCTATCTCGGCAAATATTTTCCTGGTCGTGGACGATCGCATTCTCACACCACGGCTGGACCGTTGTGGTGTGCGCGGTATCGTGCGTGGTCAGATACTGTCCGTCTTCAGTGCACGTTGTGAACAGCGCCGAATACTGGTTGATATGCTGCCCGAAGCTGAGGAAGTATTTCTGAGTAATTCGATCCGGGGCATCGTGCCGGTCACGGCAATTGACGAACACGATTATGCAATCGGCCCACTCACCCGCGAGTTACAGTCCTGGCTGCAAAATGGGTTGAAGCCGTGAGACGACTTGCGGCAATTGCCGTCGTCCTGTTGCTACTGGCAAGTGTGAGCATGGCGGGTGTGTGGCAACATTATCAGCGATTCCTGCAAACACCATTAAATGTTGAGACCAGCGGTCTGGTGATCGTGGTCAGCCCTGGTGGCAGCATCCGTACCGTGGTGGCAGACCTTGAACGCTCAGGCGTGACACACATGCACTGGCACTGGCGCTTATTGGCCCGATTACATCCACTGGTCATTAAAGCGGGAGAGTACCAGCTAACGCCCGGCCTAACGGCACCAGAGCTATTGCAGTTGCTGGCTTCCGGCAAAGTTGTCAGTTACCGATTTACCATCGTGGAGGGTTGGAGCCTGCAGAAATTGCTCGATGAGCTTGGTCAGGATCCTGTGCTGCGGCATAACGTACAAGGGAAAGCAGACCTGGCAAGTCAGGCGGAATTCCACGCAGGCAATCTGGAAGGCTGGTTTTTGCCGGAAACCTATGTCTTTGAACGTGGGGGGACGGTCCTGGAAATTCTCCAACGGGCTTATCTGGCCATGCAGCAGGCCCTGGAGGAAACCTGGGTCGGCAGGGATGATAAGCTTCCCTATGAAACACAAAATGAACTACTCACCATGGCGTCTATCATTGAAAAAGAAACCGGACTCGATAGTGAGCGTGCGGCAATCGCAGGTGTCCTGGTGCGCCGCTTGAGAAAACACTGGCGACTTGAAACTGATCCCACTGTAATTTATGGAATGGGCGCATTATTCACTGGTAATATCTCCCGTCGTGACCTCAAGAACGACACGCCATACAACACCTATACACGCCATGGTCTGCCACCAACACCCATTGCCTTGCCCGGTAAGGCGTCACTGCTGGCGGCTGCACATCCAGCCACGGGTGAATCCATGTTTTTCGTTGCAAATGGAAAGGGTGGACATACTTTCTCGGTAACGCTGAAGGCCCACAATGAGGCCGTTAGGCAACTGATCAAAAGCCCAAAAAAGCCCAAAGACCAACAGGACAGCGGGAAGTGAGCTCAACGAAGAAAGGATTTTTCATCACTCTTGAAGGCGGCGAGGGTGCGGGAAAAAGCACCCAGCAGATGCGTATGGTTGAGTGGCTGAAGCGTCACGGCAAAACCGTGGTAGAGGCCCGTGAACCTGGTGGGACACACGTGTCTGAGCAAATTCGCCAATTGCTGCTTGATACCCATAACGACGGACTGGGCGCAACGACCGAATTGTTATTGATGTTCGCTGCCCGTTCCCAGCTATTGCAGCAGGTGATCCGGCCCGCTCTTGCAAGCGGTGATGTCGTTGTGTGTGATCGTTTTACCGATGCCAGTTACGCCTATCAGGGGGGTGGTCGGCAATTGGGTGCGGACGCGGTTGAAACCCTGGCAGAATTGGTCCATCACGATATACAAGCTGATTTGACACTATTGTTTGACATGCCCGTAGAACTGGGTATGTCGAGGGTTGCAGGGCGTGGTGCGGCAGACCGTATCGAGGTTGAGTCGGTCGCTTTTTTTCAACGGGTCCGGGACGCATACCTGGAGCGGGCCGCAAAAGACCCGCTGCGGTTCAGAGTGATTGACGCCAACAGGGATCAGGATCAAGTCTGGGAACAAGTGCAATCCATTCTGGAGGCCGGGCTGGGGCTATGAGCGTTTCGGCCGACATTTACCCCTGGCTGCTTGAGCACTGGACATTCTTTTGCCAACGACTTGAACAGGATAAATTGGCGCATGCCATCATGCTCCAGGGCCCGGCGGGCAACGGCAAGTCAGTATTGGCCGATGCCATGGTTGCTAAATTGCTGTGCGTCGAGAATGAATCCGAGGGCCTGACGCGGGCATGTGGCTGGTGTCGTTCTTGCAAACTACTCGTCGGTGGGGCCCACCCAGACAGGTTTGATATCCAGCCAGAAGAAGACAGTCTGGTCATTAAAATTGACCAGATACGAGGCCTGATCTCTACACTTAATCTGACCACTTCAGTCAGTAAACGAAAGGTGGCGTACATCCATCCCGCAGAGGCCATGACCAGGGCGTCCGCAAATGCGCTCCTGAAGAGTCTTGAAGAGCCTGTCGGTAACGCCGTATTGATTCTGGTCTGCAATGATGCCGGCGGTCTGCCGGTGACCATACGAAGCCGTTGCCAATCTATCCTGGTTCACCAGCCGGATTTTAAGCTGACCCTGGACTGGCTGATGCGCCGTTCCGGCGAATCAAGGGATGCGGTGACCGCAGCACTGCAGGCAGCGGGGGGCAGCCCGGTACGGGGCGCTCATTTCCTGGCGTCTCCGGAGCAGGACTCATTTGATCAGATACAAAAAGGCCTTGCCACGTTGATTACCCGGCCGGGCTCGGTATCGGCAATCGGTACCGAGTTATCCAAACTGAATCCAGATAATTTGTGGCGCTGGCTGTCCATATGCACAGCTGCGGCCGCGAAGTCTGCTATGGCAGGGGAGTCGTTAGACTGGTTGCCCGCAGATGCCGTAATGAAAATAAAAGTACTTCTACATTTGCAGAAACGCGCAGACTTAAACCGGAAAATATCCACCTCTCCTGTACGCGGGGACTTACTTCTGCAGGATTGGCTGATAAGATGGGCGGAGCAAAACACTTAAAACCGGCGTAATGGAAAACCGGCACGAACCCGACCAAGCAAACCGGGGAACGAGGACAGGCAAATGGTACAACAAGGTATACTTTCTCTATCGATTAAGGACCGGCAAACGCTTTACAGCGCTTATATGCCCTTTATCAAAGGCGGTGGCTTGTTTGTTCAAAGCACCAAGCGCTATGCGCTGGAAGATGAGGTGTTTCTCCTGTTGACCATCCTGGAGTTGGAGGAACGATTGCCAATCCCGGGGAAAGTTATATGGATAACCCCACCGGGTGCGCAAGGTAACAGGCGTCCAGGAATCGGGGTGCAGTTTGCCGACACTTCTGACGGTGTGCATGCCAGGACGATCATAGAGACCCACCTGGCTCAATTATTGAGTGGTGAAAAAAGAACTCATACAATGTGATATAAATCAGTGTTATACAGTTCTTTATTAACTTTGATCATTATATACATTTTTCAATTACCGACAACATTTTCTGGATAACACTGGCGGGCTGATAAAAGTGGGGTGAGAGCCGAATGGCATCACCGCGCAGTGCGCAGGTCAGGTGGTTGCGCATCAGCGAACGGTGGACTTCAGCCAGATTCCCGGCCGGAGCCCTGAAACTGATGATTCCGGAAGCTCTGTACGCATCAAAGGGACGAACCAGTTCGATTCCGGCAATATCCGCAATTCCAGTTGATAGCTCCAGCGAGTTAGCGGTAACCAGCGCTTCAATCTCATCCATCCCCACCTTCTGCAACAGGCCAATGGAAGCGTGCAGCGCCACCTCCCCGAGCATGTTGGGACTGCCCGCTTCATAGCGACTGGACGTACTTGTCGGAAGCCACGCATTGCGGTCAAATTGATACGGCTTGTCCACCATCCGCCAACCACGCTGGCTGAGTTGTAACTGTTCCCGTATGGGTTCACGGCAATAGAAAACAGCGATACCTTCAGGCGCAAGCATCCACTTATGCCCGTCTGCAGCCAGAAAATCAACCCCGCAGGCCTGCACGTCTATTTGCATGGCACCAAGTTGCTGTATGGCATCAACAAAGAACAACACACCACTTTGTTGACAGGCAGCACCGAGGACTTCGAGTCGTAAGCGCAGACCATCCGTCCACTGCACCGCACTCACTGCGAGCAGACGGGTGCGCTCGTCCATACTTGCAAGCAGTGCCTGCTCCGGTTCAATCGTTGAGCGAATGTCGACTTCCCGAATTTCCACACCCCGGTCTCGTAGAGCCAGCCAGGGTAAGCGGTTGGACGGAAACTCACCCGCGGGCAAGACGACATTATCCCCTTGCTGCCAGTCAACCCCGTTGGCCACCGTGCAGATGCCATCCGTGGTATTTTTGAGCAGTGCGATATCGTCTGCTGATCCCGCATTCAACAGATCTGCGAGCATTTGGCGCAATTGGGCTTCACACAATAACCACCGTGAATATTTTTGCGGCCCGTTGGTACAGTTATCCTCGGCAAACTGTTTTACGGCCTCGGTTGTGACACGCGGCCAGGGCGAGATTGCGGCATGGTTGGCGTACAGACCATGTTGCAAAATGGGAAACTGCTCGGGGGAGATGTGTGCTGCACTACCAGTATCCATGTCGATATAATGAGTCCATTGTGACTGCAAGCGCAAATTTTGAGACTCAGCCGCGGGCCATCATTCATGTAGACATGGATGCATTTTATGCATCTGTGGAGCAACATGACCAGCCAAAATACCGCAACCAACCAGTGGTAGTAGGCGGCGCTGGCGGCCGCGGGGTGGTCGCCGCAGCCAGTTACGAAGTTCGGAAGTTTGGTGTGCACTCGGCCATGCCGATGACACGTGCCCTGCGACTTTGTCCGCAGGCGGTCGTACTGCCGGTGAGAATGTCACGTTACAGGCAGGTGTCTGCTGAGGTCTTCAGTGTATTTCGTGAGTCAACCCCACAGGTGGAGGGATTATCCCTGGATGAAGCGTTTCTGGATGTCTCAGCAAGCCTGGCCCTGCTCGGCAGCGTCGAGACGATTGGCGCATCACTGCGGGCGGAAATACTTAAACGAACAGGTCTGCATGCTTCGGTGGGTATGGCGCAGAACAAGTTCCTGGCCAAGTTGGCATCAGATGTTGGCAAGCCCAAGGGATTTGTCCATGTTGCCGATGATGGTGTGCGGTCTTTTCTGGACCCAATGCCGGTGGCCAGAATTTGGGGGATTGGCAAGCAGACGCTGCCAAAAATCCAAAAACTCGGTATTTTGACCATCGGGCAGTTGCGCAAAGCAGATCCCGCAGTGCTAAAGCAGGTATTGGGAAAGCGAACCGAACACTTCCTTGCCCTGGCACGTGGTGAGGACGAGCGTGAAGTTGTTGCCAGCAGGCCGGAAAAGTCGATTAGCCGCGAAGTGACTTTCGAAAAGGATGTCAGCAAACCAAAAGTATTACTGGCTGAATTGCAAGCCCAGGTCGAATCGGTTACCGGACGTTTGCGTTCACAGGGGCTGCTTGCCCGCACTGTCCAGATCAAGGTCCGTGACCCCCGTTTTCGTACCGTTACCCGCAGCCTGACTCTGACCGCGCCCACGGCCAGCACCCAGGTCGTGTTCAAACAGGCACGGCGATTACTGCAGAAGTGGTTAGGGGAGCATCTAAACACGCCACTCAGGTTGCTTGGCGTTGGTCTAGCAGGACTCGAGAGTAGCGCGGAACAGGGGGTTGAAATTGATACGACGAAACAAAAAGCGCTGGACAAAACGTTGGATGCTATTAACCGTCGCTACGGCGATGGCAAAGCCACACGTGGACTGGCGATGAATATTGGAAAAAAATAGAGATTTTCAGTATTCAAGTACCTTGCTTCTACAGTTCCCGTAATTCCCTTCGCAATATTTTTCCGACATTGCTTTTTGGCAGGTCATCCACGAATTCTATGTAATGCGGGCGTTTGTAACCGGTCAGGTTCTTTTTGCAATGCGCGAGCACTTCCTCCTTGGTCAAGCTTGCATCCCGTTTGACAATGAACAGGCTGACAACCTCGCCGGAATGCTCGTCGGGCACACCAATGGCGGCCACTTCAAGGATCTTGTCGTGCATGGCGACCACGTCTTCGATCTCATTGGGATACACGTTGAAACCAGACACCAGGATCATGTCCTTTTTACGATCGACAATCCTGAAGAACCCCTCGGCAGACATACAGGCGATATCACCCGTGTGCAGCCAACCATCCGCATCCAGAACCTCGGCTGTCGCATCCGGCCTTTGCCAGTACCCCTTCATGACCTGCGGACCACGTATGCACAATTCACCTATCTCACCAACCGGCAGCAACTGCTTGCTATCATCCATGATGCAGGCGTCCGTTGAAGAGATCGGTAAACCGATGCAGCCGTTGTAGTCCTGCAGTGTCACTGGATTAATACAGGCACCGGGTGATGTCTCGGTCAAGCCGTAGGCTTCTAACAGGGTAACCCCGGTGACCTGCTTCCAGTGCTCGGCTACAGCCTGCTGCACAGCCATTCCACCACCCAACGACATCTTCAGTTCGGAGAAATCGAGCTCTGCAAAGCCGTCGGTGTGCAGCAACCCGTTGAACAAGGTGTTCACACCGGTGATCGAAGTGAATCGGTGACGACCCAGTTCTTTAACAAAGCCAGGCATGTCACGTGGGTCCGTAATCAGAATGTCGGTGCCACCCAGGTAGATAAAAGTTAGACAATTCGCTGTCAATGCAAAGATATGATAGAGCGGCAAGGCGGTGATGATCACCTCCTGCGAGTCATCCAGATGTGAGAACCACGCTCTTGATTGCAGCAGGTTCGCGACAATATTACGGTGTGTCAGCATGGCGCCCTTGGCGACGCCGGTGGTGCCACCGGTATATTGCAAAAATGCAACGTCCTCAAAAGTCAGGGTGACCGGTTTCAGAGGTAGCTTTATACCCCTGTCCAGTAATTGCTTAAAGCTGACCGAACCGGGCAGTGACCAACGGGGTACCTTCTTCTTGATATAACGCAATACAAAATTGACCAGAGACGATTTTGGAAAATCAAGCAAATCACCTATGCCGGTTGTAATGACGTGTTCAAGTGGAACCTCATCCCGGATGCTGGCGAGTACGTGGGCAAAGTTCTCCACAACCACGATTGCCGTGGCGCCGGAATCTACCAATTGATGGCGTAATTCACGCGCGGTGTACATCGGGTTGGTATTGACGACGACAAGCCCGGCCCGCAAGGCCCCCAGCAAGGCCACCGGGTACTGCAAAATATTGGGCATCATGAGCGCAATTCTGTCGCCCTGCTGCAGACCCATATCCTGCAGCACTGCCGCAAAATTTCTTGTCAGATAGTCGAGTTCGGAAAAACTGAGATCTGCGCCCATGTTGTGAAAGGCCACACGATCCTTGAATTTCTCACAGCTTTGCGCAAGCAAATCCACAATGGAATGGTAGCCACTGAGGTCTATGTGCGCCGGCACATCTGGAGGATAGTGATCGAGCCAGGGCCTTTCCATCGTTACTTTAGCCTAGTGTACTGCATCGTAGTTAATGGCACTTTCAGCCAGCTGCAATGCGGTTAGCCGCAAGGCATGTTCCCGCCGGGGTAGCCATTCTACCTCAAGGGGGCATAACACAGTGGATGACCGCATTGCGCGTGGCCCGAAGGGAGGCAACCTGTGGCTGCACTGCCGCGTTAGGCCGCTTGGAAAGGACCAGCCATTCCCTGCGGGCCCCGCTTTGTATTGCGGCCACAGGGTGCCTCTGAAAGTACCATTAATTACGATGCAGTACAAAAGTATGCCCAGGGTCTGTGAGGGACCCAATTTGAAACTATCATTCTTGCATGATACGGCACGCAGTGCAGTTGTTTTATGCATTTTGATTGCTGACATGCATGGCTGTGTTTATTATCAGTACAGGGACGGCTATTTAGGGCGATACCTGATGGGTGAACAAAACATCAAAGAACACGCTGACGAAACCACTCGGCAAGCGTTCATGAAGTCACTTCTTAATGAAGTGGTGGCACTTGAGACCATGCTAGACCGGGGTATGGTGGAATCCGGTGTCAGCCGAATCGGCGCTGAACAGGAAATGTTTTTGATTGACGGTGATCAGAAACCGACATTGACAGCTTTGGATGTATTGGCCCAGTTGGATGACGAACGGTTTACGCATGAGCTTGGTCTGTTCAACATCGAAGCCAATCTTTCGGTACAGGCGTTTGACTCGAATTGTCTTAGCCGTATGGAGTCCGAAGCGCAGGAAGTCTATGCAAAGGCCCGTAAAGCCGCCCATCTGTGTGATAGCGAAATTGCACTGACAGGTATATTGCCAACCCTTACGAAAAAAAACCTCGGTCTGGATTCCATGGTGCCGACATCGCGCTATTACGCACTGAACGATGCCATCATGGCGCTACGCGGCGACGACTTACAGTTCACCATCAATGGCATAGACCAGCTGACCGTCTGCCACGATAACCTTATGCTGGAGGCCTGCAATACCAGTTTCCAGGTGCATTTTCAGGTCAGTCCTGACAATTTTGCGCGTTACTACAACATCGCCCAAACGGTAACCGGCCCCTTGTTGGCCGCCGCGGTCAACTCGCCGGTACTGCTGGGCAAGCGTTTATGGCATGAAACGCGGATTTCCGTTTTTGAGTATTCTGTCGACGCCCGTTCGGCAACGCATCAGACCCGTGGCCTGAAACCCAGGGTGCATTTTGGTGATCACTGGGTTGACCAGTCCGTGACTGAAATATTCAAGGAAGATATCGCGCGTTTCCGGGTGATTCTGACAACCGAAACCGAAACCGACCCGGTAGCCATGGTGGAGCAAGGGATTGCGCCTAAACTGAAGGCGCTGTGTCTGCATAACGGAACTGTTTATCGCTGGAACCGGCCCTGCTACGGCGTACATGGGGGCGTGCCGCACTTGAGAATCGAAAACCGTGTTATCCCCTCCGGCCCCACGGTTCTTGATGAAATTGCCAACACGGCGTTTTTTATCGGCATGATGGCCGGAATGGGAGACGAAGTTGACGATGTGCGTGAGCTAATTCGCTTTGAGGAAGTTAAAGCCAACTTCATGGCGGCTGCGAGGGATGGTATTCGTGCACAAATGAACTGGTTTGGCGACACCCACATGCCGGCCAGGGAGTTGATCCTCGAGCAGTTATTGCCACTTGCGGAAAAAGGATTGCGGAGCGCCAACGTCGACCAACCGGACATTGACCGCTATCTTGGGGTGATGAGGGACCGTGTGACCACCCGCAGAACTGGTGCGCGGTGGGCATTGGAGTCACTGAGTGACATGCAGGACCGCGGCACCAATGACCAGCGTTTACGCAGTCTGGTTGCCAGTATGGTCAAACAGCAATCAAGCGGACGTCCGATATCAGAGTGGGAATTGGCCGAATTCAGTGAAACCCTGGACTGGCGGGCAAGTTATCTCAAAGTATCGCAGTTCATGGCCACGGACCTGTTTACCGTGCGCCCGGAAGATATCGTAGACTTCGCCGCAACCCTCATGGACTGGCGACATGTCAGACATGTTCCGGTAGAGGGTGATGACGGCGAGCTTGTGGGTCTGGTCACTCACCGTGCCTTGCTGCGACTGGTAGCCACCGGACGGGGGGGCGAATCGCAAAAGGTCACGGTTGACGAAATCATGAGGCGGGATCCTGTCACCGTGACCTCAGATACCTCTACGGTAAGGGCTATACGTCTGATGCGTGAAGAACAGGTATCCTGCCTGCCGGTAGTTGATGAAGGCAAACTGGTTGGTTTGATCACTGAACATGACCTGATCATAGTTTCCTCCTACTTACTGGAGCGTTATCTGGACGAAGGGGAATAAAAGGCAGGTGAGAGCACCCGGCCTCGTTTTGGCGGTCCTGCTGTTGGTGGCCTGCGCCGGAAATCTCAGTACTGAGCAACAAATAATCGCTTCCTTGCACAGCATGGAAGAGGCGGCGGAAAGTGGCCGGCCATTTGGTTTTATGGAACATGTGGCAGATGAGTTCAGTGCTCAAAAAGGGTCGATGAACCGTAAGGAGTTTCACCGATTCCTGCTTGTTCAGATTAACAAAAACCGGCGTTTACACGCGCAATTCCTGCCCATTTACGTCAAAGAAACAGACCCGGACCGTGCATCGGCCCGGTTCCGACTGCTCGTTACCGGTGGGAGTGGCCTGCTGCCTGAACGCGGACAAATATATGCGGTTGAGACAGGCTGGAAACGTGTTGGTGGTGAGTGGCTTTTGTTGACCGCAAACTGGCAGCCGGTACAGTTCGACCTATAGACAGGGCATCAAGGGTCCATTACCGGTTTTTGAGAAAGCCTTTGCTACAATCGGTGAATGGCTGAGCATATTGTGAAGACTTGTTTACCTGAGCTGTTCCATCCCGCAGTCCATGCCTGGTTTGCGCAGGCTTTCCCGGAGCCGACGCCGGTACAGACTGCTGCTTGGCCAAAAATTGCGACAACGCAACGGGTACTGATTGCAGCACCTACTGGAAGTGGTAAGACCCTTGCCGCATTCTTGGGTGCTATCAATAGTCTCGTATTGCAAAGCCGCCACGGTTTGTTGGAAGACCGGGTGCAGGTTTTGTACATCTCACCTCTCAAGGCCCTTTCAAATGACGTAGAAAAGAACCTGCGAGAACCCTTGCAAGGTATCGCGGATGAGTTGGCCGCCGACGGAGAATCACCGCACAACATCCGTGCGGCAGTCAGAACGGGGGACACACCCGCAGGTGAGCGTGCAAAGATGGCCAGACGGCCGCCGCACATTCTGGTCACCACACCGGAGTCACTTTATTTGCTCTTGACGTCGGAATCGGGCAGAAACATGCTCGCTGGGGTCTCCACGCTGATCGTGGATGAAATTCATGCACTGGCAGGTAACAAGCGTGGTAGTCATTTATCGCTGTCACTGGCAAGACTGGACGCCCTGTGTGGATCTCAACCGGCGCGGATTGGTCTTTCCGCCACCCAAAAACCCATTGCCAGGATTGCAGATTATCTTTCTGGCGGTCTGGAGTGCACCATTGTGGATACCGGACACAAGCGGCACATGGATGTCTGTCTGGAGTTGCCGGACTCACCCCTGACACCGGTGTTGTCAAACGAGGTCTGGGAAGAGCTTTACGATCGACTGATGACTTACATCGTGGCGCATAAAACCACCCTGATATTCGTTAATACCCGTCGTCTTGCAGAACGTCTGGCCCGGCACCTGGCCGAGCGTTTGGCCAGTCAGTATGATGGCGATGCCGTCACGGCCCATCATGGCAGTCTGTCACGCAAGCACCGCCTGGAAGCGGAGCAGGCGCTCAAGTCCGGTCAATTGAAAGCGCTGGTGGCCACAGCCTCCCTGGAACTGGGTATCGATATCGGTCACGTGGATCTGGTATGCCAGATGGGTACACCGGGTAGTATTGCGGCGTTACTGCAACGCATCGGTAGATCCGGTCACGGTGTGGGTGATACCCCCAAAGGACGTTTGTTTCCACTCAGCCGGGATGACCTGGTGGAGTGTGTGGCCCTGCAAATGGCACTCGAGACAGGCGCGCTTGATGCCATAGTCATACCCACCGCACCAGTTGATGTTTTGGCCCAGCAAGTAGTGGCAGAAGTGGCAGCACGGGACTGGCAGGTCGACAAGCTCCATGCGGTCGTACGCACCGCCTGGCCGTATCACAGTTTGGAGAAGAAGAACTTTCTTGCTGTTGTTCGAATGCTGGCGGACGGATATTCAACACGCCGGGGTAGACGCTCGGCGCTGGTGTTTTACGATGCCATCAATGGGCAACTACGGGGCCGGCCCGCAGCCCGTTTAACGGCACTGCAAAATGGCGGTGCCATTCCTGATCACTTTGATTATGAAGTCATCATGCTCCCACAGGGCCATCGCATCGGAACCCTGAATGAGGATTTCGCCTTCGAGAGCATTCCGGGTGATATTTTCCAACTCGGCAACACCAGTTATCGCATGCTCAAAATAGAACAGGGCAGGGTGCTGGTCGAGGACGCACACGGCCAGCCACCCAACATTCCTTTCTGGACTGGTGACAAACCCGGGCGCAGTGATGAATTGTCAGAGGCCGTATCCGGTCTGCGCGCTGAGATTGAGCAGGGACTCAAGGAACAGGACCCGGTTGCGGTCATTGAAAATCTTTGTGACCGGGGCGTTGCGCGTATCGCGGCCACACAACTTGTCGATTACCTGCACGCCTCCCTGCTGGCTCTGGGTTGTCTACCCACTCAGAGAAAAATAGTCATGGAACGGTTTTTCGACGACTCCGGCGATATGCACCTGGTCGTTCATGCACCATTTGGCTCACGTCTCATGCGTGCCTGGGGTCTGGCTCTGCGCAAGAGATTCTGTCGACAGTTCAATTTCGAACTGCAGGCGTCGGCGCTGGAAGACTCGTTGATTCTGTCGCTGGGGGAAACACACAGTTTCGAACTGGGTGATGTGGCCGCTTACCTGAAGCCAGAAACGGTACGTGATGTGCTGGTTCAGGCTTTACTGGATGCACCCATGTTCGAGCTACGTTGGCGTTGGAATGCCACCATAGCCCTGGCCGTACAGCGAATGCGCAATGGCAAGCGACTCCCACCCCAGTGGCAAAGAAATCAGGCCGAGGACCTGGTCGCGGTGGTCTTTCCTGACCAAATTGCCTGTCTCGAAAATATTCGTGGCGCACGCGAGATTCCTGACCACCCGCTGGTCAACCAGACCATTACTGATTGCCTGACGGATACGATGGATATCGTGGGCCTGGAGGGCCTGTTGACCCAAATTGTCACTGGCGATGTTGAGGTGCATTGTCTTGATCTCGTTGGACCATCCCCCATGTCACGCGAAATCGTTAACGCACGCCCCTATGCGTTTCTCGATGACGGGGAAGCCGAAAACCGCCGCACCCGGGCCGTCAGCTACGAGGCTGATGATCTGTCTTCTGCGGCAACTTTAAGCATCATCAGCGTTGCAGCACGGACACAAGTCGGGGAAGAGGCCTGGATTCAGCCCCGAAATGCAGATGAATTGCATGATGGCCTGTTGCAACTGGGCTTTTTGACGCAGTCAGAGTTTACCAGCGGCAATTCCAGCTCAGGAATATCCGGCAATGCCGAACTGTGGGGTGGTTGGTTTTCTGCACTGGTGGACGAATTTCGCGTTTGCAGCATCGTCACAGAGAAAAACGGGCAGGGCGAGGTGGGACGTTGGTGGGTGGCCGCTGAAAGACTGCCGGAATGGCTGGCGATACATCCTGATTCCGAATTCTCTCCCGATCCGACTGCCATGCTGCCAGATTCACCCGTGTTTGAGCAGAAAGTAGCCCTCGCCACACTGCTCAGGAGCCGTCTGATCGGGCTGGGGCCCATAAACCGGTCCCAGCTGGCTGATGATTTTGGAATGGACGAAGACACCATCCAGCGTGCACTGCAGGGTGTACAAAACGAGGGCTTTGCCATCCTTATGCAAGATGCCGCGACTGATAGCCTGTGGTGCGAGCGACGTTTGCTGGCCAGAATACACCGCTACAGCCGTGAACAACGACGTCGTGCAATCAAACCCGTATCCCCCGCTACGTACATGAACTTCCTGGTTCAATGGCACGGCATGGATGAAGCGGGTAACGACCTGGATCAGGCGCTCTCCTTGCTGCAAGGCTGGGCAGCACCGGCCGGCATGTGGGAGCATGCATTGCTGACTTCACGGTGCAAGGATTATTTCCCCGCGCAACTGGACCAGCGTTTTCTGAGCGGGCAGCTGGCCTGGTTTCGGCCTCTATCTGCAACCGAGCAAACGAGCACGATCGTCTCGGCCACACCACTTGCCATCGTGTCGCGAGCCAGTATGAGTGATTGGTTAACAAGGCACCCGGCCATCGATACTATTTCAAGCTCCCAAGCCTGTGCAGTGTTGGACTTACTTGAAAAGCACGGTGCCATGTTCGCGTCCGACCTCGAACAGGAATCGGGTCTACTGGGCCCGCAACTGGAGCAGGCTCTAAAAACCCTGATCGCAGCTGGAGCCATCACATCAGATGCCTTCTCTCCTGTGCGGTGGTTGCTGCGGCCCGAGACACAAAAACTGCGTCACTCGAGGATGGCAAAGCGGCATGCAGTTAATTTACCAGTCGGGCGCTGGAGTGTTCCAGCCAGGGGTATCAACAAAGACCAGACTGCTGGGGCAGCAAGTAACGGGCAACAAAAGCTGGCCGTCATTTGCCAAGCCCTGTTGCGCCGCTACGGTGTCGTTTTCCGTGCAGTCATTCAAAGAGAGCCACTGTTACCCCCGTGGCGTGATTTGTTGAACTATTTGAGAAGAATGGAAGACCGTGGAGAAGTCCGTGGCGGTCGGTTTGTGGATGGCTTTTCCGGTGAACAATTTGCGTTGCCCGAAGCGCTGGGCTTACTCCGCCAACCTGCAGCATCCAGTGGCAAGCCCATATTCACCGTTATCAGTGCCTGTGACCCTTTAAATCTGGGTGGATTAATAACACCCGGTGTAAAAACTCCGGCAACTCCGGGCAACCGTATATTGCTGGAGAATGGCTTACCAGTGGCCCGGGCATTAGGTGGGGAGTTGGACGAATTTGCGGGGATAAATATGCAGGCCAGTCGTGAGGCCAGACATCGGCTTCTGGTCGTGAGACCTTGGCCCACTTCTACCGTCAGAAAACCTGCGGGTTAACTTTGCCAGTTAAGATGACGTGACGCGCTGTTGTATCCGGTGGGTGCTACAGTTTTGGATCGCGTTTACCGAGTGCCTTGTCCATCGCTTCGCTATCCAGCGCCATGAGCCCGTCAACGCAGTGCAGGGGCTGGCTCGTGCGCGTCAGGATTAACCTGATACTCACGCAAACCTGCGTCGCGTATGGCAGCTACTTCACCCGCTGTTTCCAGGTCAGCCAGTTTTTGGTAGTAACCACAAGGTATGCGCATCATACGGCTCCGTCGCTACGATTGTATTCAGCAGGTTTTCGCGTTAATGACCGAAAACGCCCGCTCTGGCATTAAAATAAAACCCGGAACCGGTTCCTGCCAGTGGGGTGGAGAGCAGATGGACGCTGACCTGGCGGGTTTGTGTATGTTGCAGTTGGAGTGAAGCGATAATCGGTACAAGTCCCGATCAAAATGTGGGCTTCATTCTCTTCGGTTTCGTATTTACCACTTCTTCCGTTCGAGGTATGCCACTTTTTCCTCGGGGTTTAATTGGCTTTTTACCGATTTTTGTTGGTTTTTACCCAACAAAATCCTAATTTGGTAGTAGCTTTCCCTTGCGAGCATCAACCACTCCGCTTTTAGCCAGTTTTGGTGATAAAGTTTCTTCACGGCGGCAACCGCATCGGGGGAGCGATCCGTGATTTGCCCAACCAGCTGCATTGCCTGTTGCAGCGGGTCGTTACTTACATGGCTAACCAGTCCATAGTCCAAAGCAGCCTCTGCTGAAATGACTTCAGCGGTCATTACCAATTTCAAGGCAATATCTTTCGGGAGCAGTTCTCGCAGCGCCAAATTTGCGCCCATGTCCGGGATCAATCCCCATTTGCCTTCCATGATGGAAAATGAAGCAGCAGGCGTGGCAATTCGAAAATCACCACCGAGTGCGATTTGTAAACCGCCACCCCAACAGCGTCCCTGGATCACCATGATCACTGGCACAGGGATTTTTCGCCAGTTGCAGGATACCCGTTGTGCCAAATTAGCCCGACCCGGCAACCACTTCCATAATAACGACAACGCAGAAGATTTTTGACTCATTACGGACTTGAGATCCAGCCCGGTGCAAAAGTCTTCGCCTTTTGCCTGCACAATGACCGCCCTGATTGACCGGTTTTGCCTTAGTCGACGGGAGATCTTGTCAATGGTTCTAAACATCAACATATCCAGAGCATTTCGTTTTTCAGCGCGGTTGAGAGTAACAAAGGCCAGGTGGTTCGAAATTTGCAGGGTAACGCATTCCTTATTCATCGTTATATCCGTTTCAGCTTGATTGAGGCTGTCCATCCACGTTCTCGTTGTTTGTACAGGTCAAACAACTAAACGGTAACCGACACCATACACGGATTCGATGATTTCCTCTTTGGGACTGGCCATGGCCAGTTTCTGACGCAGATTCTTGACATGGGTATCCACGGTGCGGTCACTGACGACACGGTAGTCTTTGTAGATCACGTTAATCAACTGGTCACGTGAAAATACCTGCCCGGGGTGTTGGGTTAGATAACTAAGTAACTCGAATTCCACCGGGGTGAGTGTCAGAGTCTGGCCGTTCAGGCTTGCGACCCGGCGCCCACTGTCGGTGACCAGACCGCCGGGCAGTTGCAGCGTACCGCTGGCACGGCGCAGTACCGCCTTGACCCGTGCCACCACTTCCCGAGGGCTGAAGGGTTTGCAGATATAGTCATCAGCACCCAACTCAAGACCGAGCAAACGGTCAATTTCCTCAACCAGTGCGGTGATCATGATAACGGGCAGGCTACCGCGTGCCCGGATGGCCTTACACACCTCCAGGCCGTCCATACCCGGTAGCATAAGATCCAGCAACACCAGGTCTGGCGGTGTTGCATCGATTGCCTCCATGACTTCATCCCCACGATTTACCCAACAGGTTTGGTAGCCACCGGTTTTTTCCAGGTAATCACGCAGAAGTGTCGCAATTTTTTCCTCGTCCTCGACAATCAATATGGTGGCTTGCTCTGTCATGCTTACACCGGTAGTGTCACGATGATCTGAAGCCCACCCAGGCGGCCGGGCCGGGCCGTGATGATGCCGCCGTGCGCCGTCGCAATATTTTTACAAATGGCCAGGCCCAAGCCACTTCCACCCGAATTTCGGTTGCGGCTTACTTCCGGCCTGTAGAGACGTTCGAACAGTCTTTCGCATTCGTCTGCACTCACACCCGGGGTCGTGTCATTGATTTCGAGTGTTACCAGCGCCTTGACGCGTTCCAGGGTGATCGAGATTCCGCCGCCGGCGTCAGTGTAGCGAATGGCGTTTTCCAGCAGGTTACGCAGGAGTTGTCGCAGCCGCTGTTCGTCACCACTGATGATGCTTGTCGAGGTGGTAGCTTTAAAACCCAGTTCCAGATTCTTTTGCAGGGCCTGTTTTTTAAAAACGCCCACCTCTGACTCAACCAGTTCATTCAGATCAACAGCTTGCATCTTATAGGCCAACGCACCGGAATCAGTGAGCGCCAGGCTGTGCAAATCGGCCACCAGAATATTCAGGTGACCGACTTCTTCACGGACCGAGGCCAGTTGTTCCTCATTCATGGGCCGTACGCCGTCGGCCATGGCCTCCAGTTCGCCCGAGATGATGGCCAACGGGGTACGCAACTCGTGGGCAATATCCGCGGTCCAACGGCGCCGGGCCGACTCATGTTCGGTCAGGGCAGTCGCCAGTGTGTTCACGTCCTTACCCAGGCCGGCAATTTCATCATCACCGTGGGTCGTGACCCTGGTCTGATATTCCCCTTTCGCCAGTGATTTGATACCGCCTGCCACCGCTGAGACCGGACGGCTGAGATGTCTGGCCATCAGCCACGCGAGTATCGCAGCCAGGACGATGCCAATACCGAAGCTTGCTAGCAGGCCGTTACGCTGACGCCGGATAAAATCTGCCTCTTCCGGGGTGTTTAAGCCGCGGTTGCTTACCAATCCCAACCACCCTACAACAGTGCCAGAGACTTCAATGGGAAGCAGACCATCCCGGTCCGCATCGGGGGGCATGTGTCCAATAAGCGGGCTAAAGTTGGCTTCCAACAGGAAAACACGCCTCGGCAGCGGCTCTTCACCGGACCTCTGGCCACCGGGACCCGGCCGTCTGAGTGGAGCTGGCCCACGTGCCCGTTGGGATGGAGCTGGTCCACGTGCCCGTTGGGATGGAGTTGGCCCACGCGCGGGTGGTCGCCGCGGTGGGCGGGTATTTTCGGGAGAGGCAGGCAGGATCGTGTCAATCATCCGGTGAAATCTTCTGGGGTCGCGTGCCAGGGCGTCCCAGCTACCATTTGATTCGTACCAGGTTATCAAGGAGGGCACCAGCGCCTCCACGCGGGATTGTTCTTGCTGCTGTAAAAAATCCTCAAATCCCCGACCGATACCCATACGCGTTAGCAGAATGATGAGTACCAATACCATCGCAGTACTGGCAAACAGCGCGAGCAGCAACTTATGTAAGAGTCGAAGTTTCATGTGGTTTTCCGCTACGGTCCTATCCTGCACCAACAAGGTGGCCGTGGGCAATACTGCAATGCAATCTCCATACTTTCTTCAATTTTTCTCCTAACTGGAAGTTCATAGTGCAATCTGCCGGTTCTCGAAAATCCGGTGGCACAAAACAGGAGAATACGATCATGTATCGAACACTACTTACAATGGCGCTGATCAGTATGGTGTGTGGCACCGTCAGTGCAAAGTCCCATGGGTCTCACAGACCCATGCCGGGTCATAACCCGGCGACGCGATTAATTGAAGAACTCAATCTTTCACCGGAGCAGTCTGTAGAGGTGGAAGCCATCTTTGCTACGGCGCGGGAGCAACACGATGCTTCCAATAAACTGCAACGAGAAGAGCACTGCGCGATCAGGGCAGCGGTTGATGCGCAGTTAATGGAAGTCTTTACCACTTCACAACAGACCCAGTTTGAGGAACTCAAGCAGCATCGTGGGCGGCACCGGCCGGGCTCTCCAGGACGGGGAAAGGGTCGCCGTGGCCCACCACCTGGAGACTGCTGAGACCCGGGCCGTGGTGGTTGTTGTTTTGGACGTACTGGAAGAGGAGAACGCAAACGTGAATTATCAAGTTAAAAACATCATATCTCTTGCCTTCACCATGGTCCTGCTACTGGTCACCAGCACGGCCGGTGCGGAAGGCCATTATCCAGAAGACGGATGGTGGTGGAACCCGGGGGCTTCAGGTCGTGGTTACTTTATAGAACGCCAGCAGGATGTCATGTTTGTAGCGGCGTTTGTCTACACCGAAAACGGGGCACCACAATGGCTCAGTGCACAGGGTTCATTCGTCCCCGTCGATGATGTGGCCGGCCTGATCGGCAGCTACAGCGGTACGGTGTATTACAGCAGTGGCGGGCAGTGCATCGGCTGTGCGTATACGACGCCGTTGACGGAAGAGTCAGCGCAAGGTCCGCTCACGATTAACTTTGCTGATAATCAAAATGGCAGCCTGGAGTGGTCCGGGGAAACCGTTCCCATCACGCGATTCAAGTGGTCCTGGTTTGACGCTGTCGACCAGCTTTCTGGTACCTGGTTATTGACCCAGGTTGACGGCATAAGCCCGTTAAGCCAGATCGTGAACATCACCGATGCCGGTGACTCCGGTTTCGCGCTGATCACAGACCGGTTTAATGACGCCGCGGTGGGCAGTGTGGAGTTGATGGGTGGGGACCTGGTGTTATCGCTCACAGACGCGAGTGAAGAAGTACTGCCTTTGATGATGCCCGAATCCAGGCGTTTTTACGCCGGTTTCAATGATGCCAACACCCTGCAGGTCGTTGCGCTGCGTCTCGACGACATGCCGTTGGCAATCCTCGACAGCGGTACTACAGACGAGATCATGAGGTTCTCTATTGTAGATACCGGCCAGGTACTGTGCTACGACGAGCTGGGCATGGCGGCAACATGCCCCATCGTTGGTGAGCCCTTACACGGACAGGACGCCCAGTACGAAGGCAATAAGCCTGATTTCACCGACAACGGTGATGGAACCGTGTCTGACAATATTACCGGCCTGCTGTGGCAGCAAAGCCCCGATACCGACCTCGACGGCCACATTGATACATCCGATAAGCTGACCCATGTCCAATCCCAGACTTACTGTAGCAATCTGACATTGGCCGGGAATTCCGATTGGTGGCTTCCCGACATCAAGCAACTTTACTCTCTGATAGATTTCAGTGGAATTGACATTGATGCCAGCCGAACTGATACGAACGGTCTGACGCCCTTTATTGATACGGCCTACTTCGATTTTGGATACGGTGATATCGGTGCCGGGGAACGCATTATTGACGCCCAGTACGCTTCAAGCACCCTGTATGTGTCCAATACGGCCAACGACGGTGGCGGTACGCTGTTTGGGGTCAACTTTGCCGATGGCCGCATCAAAGGCTATGGGCTCAGTCTGTCAGGCCAGGACAAGACCTTTTATGTCAGGTGTGTACGCGGCCGCGGCAACTATGGCCAGAATGACTTTATTGCCAACGGCGACCTTACCCTCACCGACAAGGCCAGTGGTTTGATGTGGGCACAGGATGACAGTGTCGTCAGTCTTGACTGGCAGCAGGCCCTGGACTGGGTGGTGCAACAAAACGTCAGCAACTACCTGCGTTATAACGATTGGCGGCTGCCCAATGCCAAGGAATTACAAAGTATCGTGGACTACACCCGGTCACCTGACACCACAAACTCCGCAGCCATAGATCCGTTATTCAATACCACGGACATTACCAACGAGGCAGGGTTGGCCGACTATGCCGCCTACTGGACCAGTACCACACATGTCAATAGCACAACATTCCCCGGTGCCGCCAGCGTGTACCTTAATTTTGGCCGGTCGATGGGTTATATGCGCAACTCATGGGTAGATGTACACGGTGCAGGTGCACAACGCAGTGACCCGAAGACGGGTGATCCCGCCGATTACCCTACTGGTCGCGGTCCACAGGGCGATGCCATACGGATTTACAACCAGGTCAGACTTGTACGCGATGTCCGCTGAAACAACCGCCGCGAATTGTCTTACTGCGTAAAGAAATCAAAGATAGAACCGAGAGTTGAACTTTTGCCCTTGTAAAATTCACTGTAGCTACATTTATCACAGGTAACTGCCGTATACCTACTGGCCTGCACATCAAATATCTTTGACCAGAATCCGCCGGCTACTCGGATTTCTCCGGTATTAAACTCATTATGCCTACACTTCGGGCAGCTCCAATTTCTATGTCGCATTAGTATCTCCCGACTTAGTAACAACTAATTGTTTCAATAACGGCCTCTGAAAAACGAGTGGCAGAGTGGTGCTAATTCAGTATTGCAGATGATTCAGTCCTTTGCCAACTGTCTCAGCACGAAGTTCAGAATACCGCCGTGGCGGTAGTATTCCACTTCTTTAGGTGTATCCAAACGGCTTTTGGCCTGGAATTGCTTGCTGCTGCCGTCAGCGGCGGTCGCGGTTACTGTCACCTGGGTTGCAGAACCATCACCCAAACCCTCGATGGCATAGGTCTCTGTACCATCGAGCCCCAGACTGTCAGCACTTTCACCGGCAATGAAGTTTAAAGGCAATACACCCATTCCAATCAGGTTAGAACGGTGTATACGTTCAAAGCTGGTGGTGATGACTGCCTTTACTCCCAGCAACTGTGTACCCTTGGCCGCCCAGTCACGTGAAGAACCGGTACCGTATTCAGTTCCGGCAATGACGACCAGTGGTGTGTCCTGCTGTTGGTATTGCATGGAGGCATCAAAAATTGTCATCTGCTCACCACCCGGTTGGAAAGTGGTCCATCCACCCTCCGTACCCGGGGCCATCTGGTTGCGCAGGCGAACATTGGCGAAGGTGCCACGCATCATCACCTCGTGGTTACCACGACGAGATCCATACGAATTGAATTCTGCGCGGGGAACACCTTTTGACTTGAGATAATCACCCGCCGGCGAGTCTTCAGCAATCGCACCGGCCGGTGATATATGGTCGGTGGTGATGGAATCGCCCAGTCTCGCCAGGCAGCGTGCACCGATAATGTCCCTGACCGACGGTACTTCCATACTCATGCCGTCAAAATAAGGTGGGTTGCGGATATAGGTGGAGTCGTCCTGCCAGTCAAACTTCTCACCCACGGGTGAATCAACAGCCTGCCAACGCTCGTCACCTGTAAACACGCTGCTGTAGCTTTGTTTGAACATTTCAGCGTCAACACTATTCGCAATGCATTGCTGGATTTCGTGGCTGCTGGGCCAAATATCCCGTAAATAAACCGGCTTGCCCTCATGATCATTGCCGAGTGATTCGCTGCTAATGTCAACGTTCAGGTTGCCGGCAATGGCATAGGCAACCACCAACGGTGGTGAAGCCAGGTAATTCATCTTGATATTGGCGTGGATACGACCTTCAAAATTTCGGTTACCGGAAAGTACTGAGCAGGCGACCAGGTCATGCTTGCGGATCGCATCGCCAATCGGCTCGGGCAATGGACCGGAGTTACCAATGCAGGTCGTGCAGCCATAACCCACCACGTAAAAACCCATGGCTTCCAGATCGTCCATCAAGCCTGCTTTGTTCAAATAGTCGGTCACCACGCGGGAGCCTGGTCCAAGAGAGGTTTTGACCCACGGTTTGACTTTCAAGCCCCTGGCGGCTGCATTTCGGGCCAGCAATCCTGCCCCCAGCATGACGGCGGGGTTTGACGTGTTGGTGCAGGATGTAATGGCTGCGATCACCACAGCCCCGTCTTCCAGTTCGAATTGCTCGCCGTTGTAATCCACTGCAGCGCTACCTGCGCCCACACGTCCTGACGTGAATACATCTTTGTCCCGCAGGTATGCCTGGCTGGCTTCGGTGAGCAAAATTCGATCCTGTGGACGCTTGGGTCCCGCCAAACTGGGCACCACCGTCGACATATCCAGTTCCAGCACATCCGAGTACTGCGCCTGCGGGGACTCGGCGCCGTGGAACATGCCTTGTGCGCGTGTGTAAGCCTCAACCAGTTCGACCTGTTCTTCTGATCGTCCCGACAGCCGTAAGTAATTAAGACTTTCCTCATCAATAGGGAAGATGCCACAGGTAGCACCGTATTCCGGTGCCATGTTGGCAAGTGTCGCACGATCGGCCAACGGTAGTCTTGAGAGACCGGCACCGAAGAACTCCACAAACTTACCGACCACACCCAACTTGCGCAGCATTTGCACCACGACCAATACCAGGTCGGTCGCGGTAGCACCTTCAGGCAGTTCGCCGGTCAGTTTGAAACCGACAACCTGGGGTATCAACATGGTAATGGCCTGTCCCAACATCGCGGCTTCGGCTTCAATGCCGCCCACCCCCCAACCCAGCACACCAATGCCGTTAATCATGGTGGTGTGGGAATCCGTGCCGACCACGGTATCCGGGTATGCCATCCGTTCACTATCGCTCTCGGTTCCAAAAATGACACGTGCCAAACGCTCGAGATTGACCTGGTGAACAATACCGGTGTTGGGTGGCACCACGTTGAAGTTGCTGAATGCGCTTTTACCCCACTTCAGGAAGCTGTAGCGCTCCTGGTTACGTCCAAATTCAATTTCGTTGTTGATCGCCAGTGCATCTTCACTGCCATAATGGTCAACCTGTACGGAGTGGTCAATAACCAGTTCAGCGGGAGACAAAGGGTTGATCAGTTCCGGGTTGCCACCGAGACGTTGCATGGCATCACGCATGGCAGCCAGGTCTACAACGGCGGGCACACCTGTGAAATCCTGTAACACGACCCTTGAAGGGGTAAATGCAATTTCAGTTTCCGGTTTTGCCGTTGGGTCCCAGTTCATCAGCGCTTCTATATCGGCACGTGTAATATCGACGCCATCCTCATGTCGAAGCAGATTTTCCAGTAGAATCTTCAAAGAAAACGGCAGCTTGGAGACATCCTTGGTCGCGCTTAAAGCGGGCAAACTGAAATAGTTGTAATCATGCCCATTTGCTGAAAGCGAACGACGGACCGAAAAAGAATCTTGCATGTTAGTGCTCCTCAAATAGTCTAATTGCTGGTCAGCCCGTATCTGGCTGACTCAGGGCAATAGTGTCAGTGCCTGTTCAAGCATTTTCTTTCGCCCAAACATCAAGCTAAAACGTCCACCACCGAGTTGTCGCCACAATACTGCTGAGCGCAAGCCGGCAAACAGAAGTGTTCGTATCCAATTAACAGTTCGTGGTACCTGCAGGTACTGCGGTCTTCCGTTCACCACAATGCGCGGCTTGATGGTGCTGATGGTCTTGCTGTACAGACCGGCTATTTCCTCGGCCTGTTGATCGTATTTTTCATACGCTTCAAGTTCATCACCCAGACCCGCGATGGTCTGGAGTTTCTCGCCAATGTCTGATTGCATCTCCGCCCGGTTGCGAAAACGAGTTTCCAATTGCATGATCGACACTGCGTAACCCAGACTTTCCATATAGCGGCGGTTCCCATCTAGTACGGAAATCAGTGTTTGCACACCCAGTCGCAGATCCTCACTGCCCCCATAAATGGTGTCAATTGAGTCCGCCTCAACTGCCAACAAACTGCGAAAACTGGCTTCCGCAGCGTAGCCGGACCAGGTGCCGTGGTTGGCGGCCTGTCTTACCAACTCGGTCGCTTGAAAAATACCGGCAAGTGCCATTGTACGGTCTTTCATACCAATCCCTTCATCGGTGGTGTGTTCATGGATTCAATCACGCCTCCACCCAGGCATACATCGCCATCGTACAGGACAACCGACTGACCGGGTGTCACCGCCCACAGCGGCAGATTGAACTTGAGCCGCATGGACTCATCATCAATATCCTCAATTGTCACTGGCTGGTCCTGTTGACGATATCTTACCTTGGCAGTCAGCTTGTCAATCCTGTCTGGTGCAGCACCTGATACCCAGGCCAGTTGGTTCGCTTCCAGTTCAGTTGACAACAACCAGGGATGCTCGTGGCCTTGTCCGACATACAGTATATTGTTCTCCATGTCCTTGTGCAGTACATACCACGGCGCTTCTGGAAACTCTTTGACCCCACCAATACCCAGACCCTGTCGCTGACCCAGGGTATGAAACATCAAACCCTGATGTTCGCCAAGAACCTTCCCATCCTGGGTTTTAATATCACCAGGCACGGGCGGTATGTACCTACTCAGGAAGGCCGTGAAGTTACGTTCGCCGATAAAACAGATACCCGTGCTGTCCTTCTTGTCATGGACGGTGAAATTGGCCCTGTCGGCCAACTCTCTCACCGCAGGCTTTCTTAGTTCACCTACCGGAAACAGCGTTTTCGCGAGTTGTTGGTATCCGACCGCATACAGGAAGTAGCTTTGGTCCTTATTGTGGTCTGTTCCCCGCAAAAGACGGTGCTTGCCGTCTTTGCAATCGCTACGCACATAATGACCCGTGGCAATGGTCTCCGCACCCAGATCTTCGGCGTGCTCAAGAAAAGTCTTAAACTTGATTTCGCGGTTACACAATATGTCAGGATTGGGGGTGCGTCCTGACCGATATTCACTAAGAAATTCTTCAAATACCCTGTCCCAGTATTCAAAGGAAAAATTGCGCTGGTGCAAGGTGATACCCAACGAGTCTGCTATATTGCCGGCGTCTTCAGCATCCTGTTCAGCCGCGCATTTGCCAAAACGGTCATCCTCTTCCCAGTTTTTCATGAACATAGCGTCAATATCCAGACCTTGTCGCTGAAGCAGTAGTGCGGAGACTGAAGAATCTACTCCGCCAGACAAGGCCACCATGATTTTGCCACTCGGTTTACTCATACGGGTTAGATGGGGCCAAAGTTTTTAAGGTCAATTATTTGTGCACATTTGTACTAGAATACGCCTATGGGTAATGAACTTGAATCACATCACAGTCGCGATCTGGCACTGGAAGAGGCCCGTCCAGAGGTCAAGCCGCCACCGATGTATAAGGTCGTGCTGCTGAATGACGACTTTACCCCCATGGATTTTGTCGTTGACGTCCTGCAGAGCTTTTTCGGACTCGGTCACGATCGGGCAACACAAGTCATGCTGCATGTGCATACACGCGGTAAGGGCGTGTGTGGCGTATTCACCTATGAAATTGCGGAAACCAAGACAGTTCAGGTTAATGAATACTCACGCCAAAACGAACACCCGCTTAAGTGTGCAATTGAGAAAGCCTGAACCTGGCGGGCAGCGGCCTGTCAGAACCATTAGCTAAACCACGGAATGTCGCATGCTCAGTAAAGAACTGGAAGTCACCATCACCCAGGCCTACCAGGAAGCCCGTACCGCCCGGCATGAGTTCCTGACAGTTGAACACCTGCTGCTGGCTTTGCTGGATAATAGTTCGGCTTTGTCCATTCTCAGTGCCTGCGACACGGATTTCACCGCGCTGGAGGCTGAGTTACGTACGGCTTTGGCTGAGACCGTCCCGGTGCTGGAAGATACAGACAGCCGTGATGCACAGCCAACCATTGGATTCACGCGCGTGCTGAAAAGGGCCTTGTACCATGTCCAGTCAGCAGGAAAACAGGAAGTTATCGGCTCCAATGTGCTGGTGGCCATCTTCAGTGAGAAAGACTCTTACGCCACCTATTTGTTGAATAAGTATGATGTCACCCGCCTTGACGTGGTGGAGTACATTTCCCATGGCATATCGCCGCGGGACCACAATTCTGAGCAGGATGAAGACGGCAACCACAGAGAAACAATGGAGGAAGAGCCCGAGCCCAGGAAGTCGGCGCTTGATAGCTTTACCACCAACCTGAATGAACGTGCCCGCGAGGGCAAGATCGATCCTCTGATTGGACGTGACAGCGAGGTCCAGCGCACCATCCAGGTGTTATGCCGACGCCGCAAAAACAATCCTCTTTTTGCCGGTGAGGCCGGTGTCGGGAAAACTGCCATGGCGGAAGGGCTGGCATTGAGAATTGTCGAAGGGCAGGTTCCCGCCGTACTCGAGAGCGCGACCCTTTATGCCCTGGATCTGGGTGCCTTGTTGGCGGGCACCAAGTATCGTGGGGATTTTGAAAAGCGGCTTAAAGCGGTGATGGCAGAGTTACAGGAAATCGAAGGTGCCGTGCTGTTCATTGATGAAATTCATACCATTATCGGCGCTGGTGCCGCATCGGGTGGTGTCATGGATGCATCTAACCTGATCAAGCCCGTACTGGCTTCCGGTGAACTTCGTTGTATTGGCTCGACCACCTTCCAGGAATTCCGGGGTGTGTTTGAGAAAGACCGGGCTCTTGCCCGTCGTTTTCAAAAAATTGACATCGTCGAACCCAGCATTGTGGAAACCATTGAGATTCTGCGTGGCTTAAAGTCCCGCTTCGAAGATCACCACCAGGTCAAGTACACCGATGAAGCACTGTGCGCTGCAGCAGAGCTGGCCGGCCGGCACATCAATGACCGGCATTTGCCCGACAAGGCCATCGATGTGATCGACGAGGCCGGGGCCAGGCAGCGCATGCGTCCGGAAGCTGAACGTAAGCAACTCCTGGACGAACACGATATTGAAATCATCGTGGCCCACATGGCGCGTATTCCACCCAAACAGGTATCACGCTCAGACCGGGATGCACTGCGCAATCTGGAACGTGATCTGAAACTGACGGTTTTTGGACAGGATGAGGCCATCTCGGCACTGGCCACGGCGATCAAGATGTCCCGTTCAGGCCTGGGAGAAGAAGAGAAACCCATTGGTTCATTCCTGTTTGCAGGTCCAACCGGTGTCGGTAAGACCGAGGTCACCCGTCAGCTGTCACTGATCATGGGGATCGAATTGATCCGTTTTGATATGTCGGAGTACATGGAGGCACATTCGGTATCCCGTCTGGTGGGTGCACCACCGGGTTATGTCGGTTTTGACCAGGGCGGCCTGCTGACCGAGGCAGTGACCAGGAATCCGCATGCCGTACTTCTTCTGGATGAGATCGAAAAGGCGCACCCGGACGTCTACAACATACTGTTACAGATCATGGACCACGGGAAATTGACCGACACCAATGGTCGTGAAGCCGATTTTCGTAATGTCATCCTGGTGATGACCACCAATGCAGGTGCGCAGCAAAGCGCACGTCGCGCCATCGGTTTTTCGGGTCAGGATCATGTTTCAGATACCTCCGAGGCGATACGACGAACCTTTACACCTGAGTTTCGCAATCGTCTGGATGCGACTATTCAGTTCAAGGCGCTCGATTTCGCAATCGTA
Organism: Gammaproteobacteria bacterium; assembly: GCA_021772915.1. Taxonomy (GTDB): domain Bacteria; phylum Pseudomonadota; class Gammaproteobacteria; order Xanthomonadales; family SZUA-36; genus SZUA-36. The sequence continues at coordinate 99,022 of JAJFLB010000026.1, forward strand.
TTGCAAATCGTTGACAAGTTTATCCTGGAGCTGGAAGCACAACTGGCTTTAAAGGATGTGGGTATCTCCGTTTCCGTGCCGGCACGCGAGTGGTTGGCCGAGCAGGGGTTTGACCCGGAAATGGGTGCCCGGCCAATGCAACGCGTCATTCAGGGCCAGATCAAGCGCAAACTCGCCGATGATCTGTTGTTTGGTGACCTGGCAACAGGTGGGGAAGTGAATGTCACGCTGTCCAACAAGAACGGCCGTCAGTTGAAAATCCGAACGCGACCGCACAAGGAGACACAAAAGGCACTGCCTCCGGCAACGGAAAAAGAAAGCTGAGCTGGAATTTTGTTCGTGGCCTGGTGCGACCGGGTGACTACTTCATTCGGTAGGTAATACGTCCCTTGGACAAATCATACGGAGTCAATTCAACCTTGACCATATCACCGGTGAGAATCCGGATATAGTGTTTTCGCATGCGACCGGAGATGTGTGCAGTCACCACGTGGCCGTTTTCGAGCTCGACTTTGAAGAGCGTATTGGGCAGGGTTTCGAGAACCGTACCTTCCATCTCAATTACATCTTCTTTCGCCATGTGTCCTCACGTCTTGTTCAGGTGGCGGTATTGTGCCACTCGTCCCACGGTTGACACAACAACTGATTTGCTTACAATACGCCACCTTGATGCGGGAATAGCTCAGTTGGTAGAGCACAACCTTGCCAAGGTTGGGGTCGCGAGTTCGAGTCTCGTTTCCCGCTCCAGGTTTTATCCCCGAGGCCAGGTGGCAGAGTGGTTATGCTGCGGCCTGCAAAGCCGTCTACGCCGGTTCGATTCCGACCCTGGCCTCCAGTTACTCAAGCGAGACGAATCAGGATCAACCTGATCGTCCCCCTGTTCCCACTTTACTCACCTAGGGTGACGACGACCCCATTGCCGGCTCTGGAAGAGCCGTAGACACCCAAGAAGCAACAGCACACTGGTCAGTAGCACCATACTCCAATCGGTCATTGACGGGATTGGGGCCGCAACTCCCGTTACCAGTAGGCTGCTGATTGCCTTACCGCTGTTACCCAGCGGCGAGGTAAGGTCACCGCTGGTGTTGACGTGGGTGCCGGGTAGGGTGGAGGTGACAGCCACGTCGATCTTGCAGCTGGCCGAGGCGGCGACAGTTCCACCCGCCAAAGTAATGACATTGGTCCCCCCGGTTGCCGTCAAGGTGCCACCACAGGTATTGCTAACCACGGGTGGGGCGACCACGGTAACTGCCCCCGGCATGGTGTCGGTGAAAGCCAGCGGGGTAGCGGCCACGGTACTGCCGGTATTGTCGATGGTGAAGGTCAGCGTGCTGGTTGCCCCTTCGACAATGGCATTAGGTGCAAAGAGCTTGCTGAAAGGCGGCGCCGAGTTGACAGTCAGGGTGTCAGTCGCCGTGCTGCTCGTCCCCAGGGACGAGGTTAGGCTGCCACTGACATTGAGATGCGCACCAATGGTGTTACTGGTTACATCAACCCCAACCGTGCAGGCGGCTGAAGCGGCGACACTGCCACCGGTATAGGTGATCGTACCGCCAGCGGCCACGGCGGTCAGTGTGCCGCCTGTACATGTCGTAGAGGCATTCGGTGTACCGGCAACTACAACCCCCGCTGGAAGGCTGTCTGTGAAGTCAAGGGCTGTTGCGGTAACTGTGCTGCCGGTATTGTCGATGGTGAAGGTCAGCGTGCTGGTCGCACCGGGAACGATGGTATCAGACGCGAAGACCTTGGCAAATGCCGGTGGTGGTGGCGGAACGCCAGGTCCGCCCTGGTCAACTATGGTGCCATTCGCAGTCAGGTCGTCGTCCCCCAGACCACCATCGGTGACGCTGAAAGTGACCGTGCTGCCGGTCACCGTCGCGGGTATTTTATACCAGTGCGGGGTCGCGTTGGCCGCGGTGGGGCCGTATTTCCAATACTCCGTAGTGGCATCAGGTGGTGTTGGCAGCGTAAACGTAAACGCGGCCGTAAAGCCCGGTGTACAGCCCGCAATGACAAAGCTCGCCAGGCCGTGCGGGAAGGTAAAGCCAGCCGGCGCGCTGCTGGCAGGTGGTGACTTGGCGTGGCCCTCAAGTGGAATATAGTCAAAGACGGTGTAACCACAACTTGTGCCTCCGCCCGTGAAGGTCAGTGTGGCACTCCCGCTGCCACTGCCGGTCGTGCCCGTGAAAGTCTTTGCAGGCAACACGGTAAGCGAGGCGGTAGCTGGACCAGTGACCGGCACACCAACTTCCTTAAGCGCGCTTGTTGTATTGGAATAGGTCCCCTGCGAACCTATTCCGGGTACCTGGAGCGTGACATCAAAAGTACAGGTGGCACCGGCCAGGAGGTTGCCGCCCGTGAGTAATATGACAGAGCCGGCCACTGAGAAAACAGATCCTGTGCCGCAGACATCGTTCTTGGGCAGACCGATCGGGATCAGACCCCCAACCACGGTGGCCAGATCGTCGGTGAAACCAAGCGTGGTCAAGGGGGTTGTTGAGGCCGAGTTGTCGATGGTGAAACTGAGCTTCACTGTGGTGCCCGCGACCGCGTCAGCGGCAAAGGACTTGGTGAACTTCACCACATCAACCCGCAGGTCGCCAGACGCCGGGGTTCCCTTGACAGCAAGGCCACCCACTGTGCCGCTCACAGCGGTGGTGGTGTTGGTATAAGTGCCTTTCGCTGCTGCTCCCGGCACTGTTACCGAGACATCAAAGGTACAGGAATCTCCAGCCGAACCGGTCGCCGCCAGGCTGCCGCCAGAGAAGCTAAGGTTGGGAGCTAAGGTGCCACCGCAGACTGCTTTTGGCACACCGGTGGCTGTCAGACCTGCGAGGGCAGGAGCCAGGCTTGTTGTCAGGTCGTCGTCAAAGGCAATAGCCGAGGCCGCACCGGTAGCCAGATTGGTGAGTGTGAAACGCAGGTTGGCGGTACCACCTGGGGCGACCGGGTTGTTGGTAAATGCCTTGGTCAGCTGCAGGAGAGTTGAATTGACAATCAGGCCGTCACTGGCGGAAGCACCGGTGCCCAGGCTGGAAGTTACGCTGTCGGTCGTATTGACATGGGTGCCATCCGGGGCCGCAACCGGAACCAGAAGGCTGACGTCGAAAAAGCACGACGTGCCAGCAGCTACACTGCCGCCTGCGAAGATCAGATTGGTATCCAAAACAGAACCGGTGAGGGTGCCGCTACAAACGCTGAGTGGCAGACCGGTGGCCTTCAAACCCGGTAGAGCGCCCACGATGTTGGGTGGTATAGCGGCCGAGCCGCCCAGGTTATCCGTGAAGGAAATGCTGGTGGCGGTGACTGCAGTCTGATTATTGAGCGTAAAACGCAGGTTCGCTATGCCACCGGCGATGACCGGATCGTCAGTAAATTCCTTGGTGAGTGTCAGGGTTGCAATCTGGAGGTCGTCTGACGCTTTGTTGCCGGTCGCTGTCACGCCGCTTACCGTAGCGCTGACAGCGCTGGTGGTATTGGTGTGGCTTCCCGGGGTGGCTCCGGCAGGCACGTTAAGGGTAACGCTGAATGTACATACCTGGCCGGGTGTTAGTGTGGCCCCGGAAAAGGTTAGTGAAGTCGTGCCACTCAGGGTGCCGTTACCAGTGCCACAGACGTCGTTAAGTGGTAAACCGGTTGCTGCCAGGCCTGCAATCGTCGGCACCAGGGTCGTCAGGTCGTCGGTAAAACCAACGGCCGTAGCATTACCCGCTGCGGTGGATGCATGGGTTAGTGTGAACTTGAGGGTGACGCTGCTGCTGGGATCAACCGGGTCGTTGGTGAACTCCTTGGCGAGGGTCGGTGGTGCCACTACCACCAGGTCATCACTGGCGGGGGACCCGCTGCGTGTGCTGCCGTCGACGGTGGCGGTAATTTCCTCGGTGGTGTTGATGTGGGTGCCGGCTGCGAGTCCCGCCGGGATGGTCAATGTAACATCGAAGGTACAAGTTGAGCCGGCTCCGGGTGCTGCGGTCAGGGTGCCACCAGTCAGCCGCAGGCCCTCACGATCGGTACCCATACTCACCTTGGACAGGGTTCCACCGCAAACCGGATTGGCAGGCAGGGCCACCGTAACCGGGAAGGGCAGGAAACCAAGCGTTGATCCGCCGCCACCCAGGGTGGATTTGGTTAACTCGTCATCAAATGCAATAGCCGTGGCGGCCGAGGTCATGCTGGTGTTTTCGATGGTGAAGCGCAGGGTGACCGTGTCACCGGTTCCTACCGGGTCACCGACGAAAAGCTTGGTCAATTTGGGTGCGGTAGTGACGACTAGCACATCCGTAGCGGTGTTGCCGGTAACCCCGGTGCCGTCAATAGTGGCCGTAATCGCAGTCGTGGTGTTGGTGTGACTGCCAAGGGTGGCCCCTCCTGGCACCGTCAGCGTGACGTTAAAGTTGCAGGAAGCGCCGCCTGCCAGGCTGCCACCGGCAAAGCTCAGCGTTGTCGTACCGCTGAGGGTCCCCCCACAAACCGTCGCCGGCAGTCCGGTCGCGCTGAGACCCGCTGGCAAGGGGTCAGTAAAGGCGATGGCGGTCGCGGTGTTGATCCGGTCTGGGTTCTGGATGGAAAACTTGAGGGTTACCGTGCCACCCGGTGCAACCGGGTCGTCGGTAAAGGATTTGACCAGGAAGTTAACCGGGACATTGAGCGCGGCGGTAGCAAAACCACCGGCGAGGGGCGTACTGTTGGTATTGCGCTCCAGGATGCCTGTTGTGTTGACAAAAACACCCGTGATTGTTGTGGTGACGTCAACGGAAATGGTACAAGTCGTCGATCCTGCACCTGCTGCCAGAGAAGCACCCGCAAGAGAAATTGTGCTTGCCCCGGAAACGGCTGTAAGGGCGCCGTTACAGGTATTGGCAGCATTGGCTGGCGTGGCGATGATCATTCCTGTGGGTAGAAAGTCAGCGAACCCCATGGATGACATCGCAGATTCGTCCTTGTTGGTGATTGTCAGCGTGAGTTTGCTGGTTCCGCCCAGGGGGATGGTCGCTGGTGCAAAACTCTTGGCGAACCCGGGTCTGCTGTTACTCACCGTGAGGGTTGCAGTTGCCGTGCCGCTGGTACCCAAACTGGATGTCAGAGTGCCACTGGTATTCGTCGCTGTCGCGGTACCTACTACGTTTACACTAACCGTGCAGGTTGCAGGGCTGGCGGGGAGTCGGCCGTCTGCCATGGTTATCGTGGTACCACCGTCCGCTGCGGTGACCCTGGCGTCGACACAGTCTGTGACGGCACTTGCCGGTGTGGCAAGGGTTATTCCCGCCGGCAGCACGTCGGTAAAAGCCAGGTCACTGGCGGGGGTGTTGCTTCCGGTGATGGTAAATGTCAGTTTGCTGGCGCTGCCCGGTCCAATGGTGCTGGGACTGAACACTTTACCGAAGCCCATTCCATTTGCCAAAGCCAATCCGGGCAGTGCAAGTGCCAGCAAGACCATGGCTAAATAGTGTGTGAGAATTTGAAACCTGACAATCTTGTTATTCATACATCGTAACCTGTTGAGTTCAACCGATTGGCGAAGCCGCAGTGTACCTTGATCAGCACCACGGTTGCAGACTTTGACTGCTTGCCAACTTGTTCGATTACCGGTGGTGTACGCGCCCCCGCGTTCCCTGCTAACCTTAATCATAGCAAAACCATCGAAACCACTCCAACGTATAGTTGATTTATCTCCTATGTCTTCAATCATCAAGCTGACTCCAGGAACGGCGCATGTAATACTCAACGCAGGAACCTTATTGACGCCAGAGGTTCAAACTGAACTTGCCGGTTCCATGATTGACAGTTAATAGGGTGCACTCAATTTCCGATTATTCACAACGCATGTTAGCGCTCATCCTGATACTGGCCTTCAGTTTTGTTGTCAGTGGTTGTGCAGGCACGGCTCAAGGTGTCGACACGTCCGTCTATTCTCGTCTGAAAGCAGATGAGGTTTTGGAGCAAGCACCTTCCGGCTCGTCCGCCATGGTGATTATTCGTTATCCGGCCATGATCCATGCCGATGCGGAAAACCTGTATGTGAGCTCTTTTGCAATTAATGCGATAGGTGGTGAGGTTCCGTACGCCGAGTACAGCAAACCACAGACATCGAGAGTCGCGCAATCCGTCATTGAGAAATCCAGTTACTACGCGATGTCACTTTACAATGAACTGAAGAAAATTCTTCCCAAGGACTCTGTATTACTTTCACCGCATATCGTGGTCTGGGACAAAGAGAGAAATCTGCACAGTCGTCCAATTCTCGCCACGGAACAGATACCCAGTGTATTAACCGTAGATTTCAATATTTATTCCTACCCGGATGTTAACAAGTTAATGGATGCGCCCCCGGTCACTTTTGGAGACCTGGTGACACCAATGATTGTCGTCAAGAGCAATCGCTGGATCCAGCCGGCCCTGAACGGTCTGTTGATTTCCAGTCGCCCCTTGATCAGCTCGGCCTGGCGCCAGACTCAAAACGAAACTGAAAAAGCCCTTGCGATGCGGCTAGAGGATGTCATCCGGTATCAGCCTCCCTCACTGGATTTCATTGCTTTTTTGCGTGAGAGAAATGAGCAAAACACCACCTTGCCACTCAAGACCAACGGCAAAGGCAACGGAATTAAAGCTGCCATTGAACCCTATTCAGTGGAAAAGATACAGATGAGCGGTGCTGCCATCACCAGGCTTCCGGAAGACTTCTCTGCAGATCCGTTCGTACCGGGTTTCGTGCGCGGAGCGAGTACACGCATAGTTGAAGTTCTGAACTCTATTGATCACAACCGGGCGACATTTTTTGCACGACAAATTGCCTTGAATCGTTTTGATACCGAGTTGGCAAAGGTATTCTTTATCCAATCAACAGACGAGAGTATTCGGGCGCGCATGTTGCTGGCCGATGCCCTGATTGGCGCAGAGCGCGAGTTTCTCGCCGCCCAGTCTGAGAGCATTTATGCCGGGACTTACACCGGCAACTATGGCTTGAAGATGCGCAGGATCATTGCGGCTGAGTATCATATGCTTGAAGAGCGACGACAACTGGCCAGAACTCAGAATGTAACGACTGCCGTCGCGGTGATTGGTCTGGCAGGTGCCGTCTACGGGGCGGCGGTGGCATCAACTGCGGCGAGTACCGCTGCTGTGGCAGCAGCCTCGGCAGGGGCTCTTACCGGATCCGTCTGGGCGATGCACAATGCCAGGGACATCAGGGCTGAATCCGGGGAAGTCAGCAGGTATTTTCTCGCCCGCATGGCGCCGGCTTTTGACCGGCAAATGTCTGTGCAAATGGAGTGGCTGGAGTCAAAGGAACTCATAACCGCACGTGGGTTCGCAGAATTCAGAAACAAAACGCTGAGCTTGTATCAGTCGCGAGTTAGATCCATGAGTATCAACGCCGAGCCGCAATGCCGGTTTACCCATCCGGATTTTGTGCAGGATGGACGTTGGTTTGGTGTCTGTGCCAATAACCGGGCTTCCGGCAGAGGTTATGGGCTGATTGTTGCTGATAATGGTGACTCACTTGAGTTTATCGGTGATGCCGAGCAGGGTTTGGCCTCCGGCCAGGGCGGCATGATCATTCGGCGCGGCAGGCAAGTTGCCACGACCTATTACGAAGGTGGATTCAAGCAGGGCTTGCCCGATGGGGTTGTACGCATTCAAAAAACCGGGGCGCCCACACGCGTGAGGAAATTCAGCAACGGAGCTGATGTTGGCAAAGGCAATCCGGACGGACTGCGGCGACTTGAATTTGCCACCAGTACACCAGCGCAAAATTTGTCCATCCAATGAATTACAAACTTATTCTTGTGGGTCTTGTTTTTAGCACTTTCTTGAAGGCAAGCGGCGATACCCAAATGGAAACGTTCGACAGTCTTCCACCGGGTGAACAATACCGTCAACTTAGCCTCGTACTACTGATATCCGGAGACGCAAATCCGGGGCTGGTGGACACACTGCTGCCTTTTACCCGGGATAGTGCACAGAGCAAATTTGATCCTGATGATTACAAGACGCCGCTGGCCCGCATTGTTGACCAACAGTCCATGCTTGCGGGTGCTGTATTTTTGTTGCAGTTTGCGCGAGATTCCCATGCTGAAATACTGTCAAAACTAGCTTCCCTCATCAGAGATAATCCTGTTTTGATCAGCATGTTGGACGTTCATGCAATGACTGAGGACGCCATCATTATTCGTAACGCCATAGCCGACAGTATCAGTTATGCAAACACCAGTGAAAATCCAAGCCTTACAGCGCAGGTGTTGGGCTATCGTACCCAAACAATACATCTGCGAAACATGCTGGAATATGAGCTCTTCAGCGCAGAACTGAAAAAAATAACCCACGAGGCTATCCTTACCCTGGGTGGCAAGCTGGATGCTTACCAGCGTATGTTTGATGAAGAAGTGGACACAAAGGAACATACCCGGAATTTTGACGCGGCACAGTTTATTTTTAATCGTTCCGAGAAATTTGACGAACATGCGGGCAAGCTAACCGAGGAGATCATGCGAAGTGTGATTTTGTCCCAAAGCCAGCCTGATTCTTAAAGATGATGGTTAACCGTCGTCGTTCTCCTGTTCTTTGTTTTCATCGACTGGTGGCTCGCCAATGCCTCGCTCAACGATCACACCACGGGCGTTTACAAGGTCTTTAATCGCCAGGGTTCCGCCCGGCAAAACTAACTCCCCGGACACCTTTGAGTCGGTCTGTTGTTGGCCATTCGCGTGATTGCCACCGGTCAGAAATTCCAGGGCGTTCTGGGAGATACCCACGGTGGCGCTGGAATTGGATGCGGCGCTGGCATTCGGTGAGTAGCCGTCAACAGCGGTACTTTCACGACCCATATTTTGCTCCTGGCTTGCCTGGTCACCCGCGTTTTTGCCATCCCCTTTTCCGTTGTCAGCGTCTTCCCCGTGATCGCTTCCTTCACCCTGGTTGGTAGCGGATGCGGTCGCCGAGTTTGACCTTGTCGAATTTGCATAAATTTCTGCTTCACGCTGGTGGTACTCACCGAGCAATTCAGCCCATGCTTCCGCTTCGAGTTTTTGCAATGACTGGTTGGTACGCGCCGCTTCGCTGGGGGTATAGGGGTGATCCACCTGTTCATCTCCGGGTTTCCATTGCTCACCCTGCAGGATCACCTCCCGCAGTTGATTACGCAGATGCTTTTGAGAATCCTCGGGTAGCTCGTCGATCTTTTGCAGGTTTCCCTTAGGTTGGAATACTGTTTCGGGAATGAAATCCCTTTCCCGTTGCACGTCTTTGAGTTCCATAAAATGCCGGTAGGTATCTTCGGATACATCCACTTCCCGGCTTGACGATTCAGACGGCTCCTCCGGTGTTTTCCCGGTATCAACCCCGGTATCAACCTTGCCCGCCTGAATCTCATCATCCTGCGTTGTTCCGGTCAACGGGAGCAGGACCCAGGCAATCAGCAATAGACTCAGAATGTGTGTTCGTTTGTTCATATTGGTCAAGTTCATTCTACTATCGAGCGGGCCAGCCTGAAACCCGTGAAATCATTACGATCACCATTGTTGAGGTTAAACCGGGCAGGCAGTCTGATCTCCTTGCTGCCGGTAATCCATGAGCCACCCCGGGTCATGTGCGAACTACACATTCCCCGACCCCAGGCGCTACCGTCCACGGGTGCGTCGAGATAGGACAGGTTCATGCAGTCTGAGGTCCACTCGGCAACATTGCCAATGACGTCAAATAGGCCAAATGCATTGGCTTTATAGTTACCCACCGGGGCGGTTCCCAGGGCCAGCCTGTCGCCACATTCCTTATGTTGCCAACGAAACCCCGTTTCACTGCCGGCGATGTTGCCGAATTCACATAAGCGGGTGGGATCACTGCCCAGCCACTCACTTTCTTCACCCGCCCGGGCGAAATATTCCCATTCGCTTTCACTCGGCAAGCGATAGCTTTGACCCGTCTTCTCACTGAGCCAATGCACGTATTCCTCGGCGTCCGACCAGGAAACCATGATCACGGGTCGGTCGGCTCTACCCCAACCATTGTCCCCGGGTTTTGACTGACAGCCGCCGGCGTCAAAGCATGCATCCCACTCGGCCATGCTTACCTCATGAATACTGACCGCAAACGGTTGCTCTATGGCAACCAGTCTGCGTGGTTTTTCCATACCCAGTGCGTAGGGTGAAGAGTCATCAGAGCCCTGCCAGTACGTACCTGCCGGAACCACCTTCAGTAGTGGGCAATCAGGACAGTCCCGGAAAGTTTTGCCCGGACGCAGGGTCAACTCATCCATATGCTCAAGTGCCGCCACGACCTGCGTGCCACGTGGGAATGCGTCTATGTAGGCCTGGAACGCGTCTTTTGTGTTCAGTTTCTGTGCCGTCGTAAACGCTTTTTCGTCGTTGGACTGGTCCGTTAGTTCACGGTGCATGCGTCTGGCATCAGCTAGATACAAACCCGTGGGCCATTCGGCTATGTACTGGTCCAGTGCCTCAATTGTTGCCGTGGTTCGCGCGTTTTCCCAGGCCAGCTTTTCCAGCCGCTCCTGCTCCAGCTGCTGTCGCTTCTTACGTGCTTCTTCCTGATTTATCGTGTCAATCCTGCGCATGGCTTCTTGCTGGTGAATCCCGTCAGGAAAGAACTCCAGATAGTCCGCATAGGCCACCACGGTGTCTTCGGCGGCCAACTCTTGCCAGTGCTTATCATCCAGCACATCCAACTGGATTTGTGCCTGGTCAAGATAGATCGAAGTGGGGAAATCCGCCATGAAACGCCGGTAGGCAAGAATCGTGTCCGCCTTCAACGCGGTCTGCCATCGACTGGTTTCCCGGGTTGTTGGTTGTTGCACCACCGGGCCGGTGTCCTTCAGGTCCAACTCGACACCCTTATCCGGCGTGGAAACGACTGCGGACTGATCCGGTATCCAATCGGTGAACAGATAAATGCCCATTCCGATCATGATGATTACAAAAGCGCTGAGCAGTATCAGGGGCAACCACTCCCGGTCCTCATGTGGATAGTCCCCAGTATCTGCTTCAGTGGTGACCGAATGTCGCCAATCCAGACTCTCGAGCGACATCCTCCATTGTTCTACGTCGCGCGGTCGGTCTTGCGGAAGAATTTTCAAGCCCGTTTCAATGGCATCCGCAAGGCCGCCGGAAGATTCCGTGCTGACCCGTTGCGAAAGTGGTTCCAGCGGATCCTCGGCACCTGTCTCGAATTCTGACCGCCTGGTCGTTGCGGGTACCGGGATAACCCCTGTAACACATCGATACAGCGTTGCCGACAGGGCATAAATATCCGTCCAGGGCCCCATACGGCCCTCCGGTGTGGATTGCTCCCACGCGGCATAGCCTTCACTGCCGAGCCTGGCAACACCCGCTTCACTGTCGTTGGCTTGTGCCGCTACACCGAAATCAAGCAACAGGGGGGTGCCATCTTCACATAGATAAATATTGGCGGGTTTAATGTCCTGATGAACAACACCTTGCTGGTGGATATACTCAAGCCCGTCCATCATGGGCAACAGCACGGCCCGGGCTTGTTCGACCGTAAAAACGCCGTCTGACCTGAGTGCCTTATCCAGTGACCGGCCCTCGTAGTAGGGCATCAGGAAATAGGCGGTGTCATTGGCTTCAAAGTACCTCAAGACCTTGACGATATTTGGATGATCAAGCGTTGCAAGCAGGCGGGCTTCAGCGAGGAACTGTTTGAGCCCTGTTGCAAAGGCTATTTTCGCCGCGTCGTTCTTTGGTGCGATTCCGCCATCCTCGTCCCTGAGTACGTATTGCGCGGGCAAGTATTCCTTGAGTGCAAAAGTCGTTCCGATAGCAGGGTCGGAGACAAGGTAGGTGTTGGCAAAAGTGCCTTCGCCAAGAATGCTGCGGACCTGCAGGTCACCAATAAGGGATCCTGGCTGGAGGGTTTGGGACAGTTCGCTCATGTCGCTGCCGTCTTCGCGGTGACGGTCTTGATCTGCAAATGAAGATTCCCGAGCTGAATTTCGTCAGCAGGATCAATAAACATGATCTCACCGGGCAAGCAGGGAATACCCCTGATAAAACTGCCATTGCTTGAGTTCAGGTCAGCAAATGTCAGAAAACCGTCCCTGCCTTCCAGACGAGCGTGACTTCGACTGATAGCTGGAGATTCCAGCTTGAGATCGGCACCGATTCTACCAATGACAATATCGAATTGTTCTGAATTAACCATGCAAAAACGTCTAAAGTGAACCTTATCGGCAAGACCCTCAAGCAAGACATAGCCGTCATATCCAGCGGGCAGCTTGTCCAGATTCGGTAGTTCGTCTGCTTCCGCACAGCTTGCCGCAGAATCAAGTAAAGGACTGTCTTCTGCAGATTGCAGCACCGCAGTACCCGGTTCATCCGAGTCAACCAACGGACGTACTGCATCGGTCAGGGAGTCCGATTGCCTGGAAGGTCTGGTGCTTCTGGAGAAAAATTTCATCGCAACCGTAACCATTGCTGCAACGACGATCAACGCAAGCAGTTGCTGCCATGGGGATAAAAACGGCGCGGATTCGTCACCTGTAGCCACACTATAAACGGGTTCTTCATAATCCTTGGCGCTTGTGTCCAGGTCTGGTATGGATTCGGCCTTCTCATCGGGCGTCAGCTCCGCTGGCCGTTCCTCGCTTACCGGGGCTGGTTCTTCAGTGGCTTTGGACCCGGTGGCACTGGCTGCTTCTTGCGACTCTGGAACGTCGGGGACCTGGTCTTGAGCAGGTGTATTACAACTGGCAGTAGATAAGCTGACGTTAACTGAATCAAGCACCCGCACCAGGTCAGCGAAAAAAACAGTGGTTGGGTTCTTGCTTGCATCCAGGCTTTGCTCGCCACGCGCCAGGTTCAACCCAAACAGCAGTCCACACTGATCAATAATCGCACCGGTCACATTGGGCAGGGGGGTTGCGGGCGAGGCTGAAGTTTTTCCGCTTGAGTCATGCTCAGTGACGGTTACCGGCACCCACAGTGGCTGCTCACCTGCGGCAATGCCCCTGGCTGGTGGAAATGCCGTCAGGTGCAGCACACGAGCCACTGGCAATTCATCATTTGTGTCAGTCTGTGACAATTCTACGGCCGGTCTGTTGAGGCCTTCGACCGCGAGCAACGCCAGCTCACCCGAGGACGAGTGTTTTACCACCCTTGCGGGTCGGCCATACCTGGAGATATCAGTACCACCATCGAGCACGACAATTTCATCACTCTCGATGGCAAACCCCGCAGAGATGACGATTAGACCGGTATCCGACACGACCAGACCCGTAGTCGGCTTGACATGAGTTGCTGACACCAGTTTGAGGACCAGCACAATCGAATCCGAACCTTGAACCGGCTCCTCAGCCATGACGGGCTGGGTAGATAACAGAATGATGCCCATTAGCAGCAACAGGCGTGAAGGGGATCGGGCAATCATTGGTTTTAGTGTAGCCAGTCTCCCCGCATCAGGGAGAGTAGAGCCGGTTAATCAGGTTATCGAGGCAATATTGCCCCGCTTTGTTAAGTGAGTTCTCCTCTTTGCCCTGGATCATGTTTTGCAAAAAAACCAGGATGGCTGCCATGACCAGGGCGACCAGTGTTGTGCTGAACGCCACACCCAGTCTCTCCGTCACCTGGTACAACATTTCGGGGCTCTCCACATTGGCCCTGTCACCGGCGTAGTTCAACGCCAGCATGATACCTATGACAGTACCGATAAACCCCAGCGAAGGGATCAACCAGGTAATGTAGCGAATGATGTTGTAGCGCAGGTCGAGCTCGTGAAGGAACAACTCAAGACTGGAGTTCAGCAACGCATTGGTTTGGTCTACAGACTGGCCGAGGTTGAAATTGAGCACGCAGCGCTCGATCAAACGTGGCAGAAAACAGGTGCTACGGTACTTGCTGCTGCGTACCTTTTGGTAAATGGGTGTCATGTCATCACCGGGACGCAGTACGGTTGCTTCGTCCAGTGGCAGGTAATCCCGTTCAAACTGGCTTTCTTCCAGGCGGCTGGTGCGCCAGCGAATCGTCAATTCACCCAAACCGGCAAAAAAAGCCAGCCAGAGGATGTTCTGAACCGTAAATGGCCACGAAGCGCGTTTGATATCCAGCAAAATGGCGGCCGCATCGGCCGGTAAAACCCGAGCCAGCAAGGCGATCACCAATATTGCTGTGAGCAGGCTGACGAGGAGCGTTAGTTGACGCATTGTTTTGACCTAAAATAATTCATTGCTTGTCTTCTTCTATTCTTCCCGTCACCAGGTTTCGTCTTGGTTTGTGGAGTAATGATTCTGGCTCCGACCAATCCGCGGACAATCCGCCTTGCTTTGCACGCCGTCGCAGGGAAAAGTGCTTGGGGCCAAGCCGGGCCTTGCTACGCTTTCCAAATACGGCAGTCAGGTGTTCCAAACTGACCTCTTTTTCTCCCATGCGGATGCGATCACCGATACACAGAGAGACCCGCTTGACCCTTATCCAGCCGTCGTTACGTTGCAAAAACGTCCCGTTGCTGGAATCGGCATCAAGTAAGAAGACATGACCATCGTCAGCCAGTTCAATTTTGACATGAACACGGGATACGGTTGGGTCCTCAAGGACAAGATCACAGGTGGGCTCTCGTCCGGCAGTTTTGAGTTTCAAAAGGAGTGTCTCCGGTAGGTAGATGGGTTGCAGCCTGACGCCGATATGATAACACCGGCCGACGCACTTCCCCGTGCTGAATAATTCACTGTGCCAGCGCCAGAAATCCGCCGGAGTTGGCCCTTGCCAGGGCCTCCATGAATTCAACAGTACCCTTGTACTTGAAGTAATCCCCGACGGTCACCGCATGAATTTCTTTCGACCCGGTATTCGCCTGCGTGATGTTCTGTACCAGTGCCCTGGGTGGCAGATCGTTATTGAAACTGGGGTTTGGAAGCCCGTCACTGAACAGGACAATGGCTTGCGCGGGGCTGTCGAAGGCCATTTTAAATGCACTTTGAAGTGATGACCCACCGGCAAACTTGCCGTTAAGCTGACGTACAAAGCGCATGGCCTGTGTCTGGTTGGGGCGATTCATGGCGGCCAACCGGCCGTCCTCAGGCCAACGGTAATAGCGTGGGCCCGAGTCCAATTGCTGAAAGCCGAGGATTGCGAATTCGTAACCGGGTCGCAATGAATCCAGCACTCTTGCCACAGATTTGAACATCAACAGTTGGTGTGTCGACAGGTATTTATTCATGTCGATAAGTAAAATTAACCGGAGTTTGTCGGTCTTGAGCCCAAGGAATCTGAAGGTAACCAGATTACTCCCCAGTTCTTCTTCCGTTTCCACCGGTGCGGGTGGTGGCGAGGGTGGCTGTTTCTTACGTGCCTGCAGCAAGGCGAGAATTGTTTCCATTTCGCTGCTGACCAGGTCTTGTTCGGCTCGCAACTGTGATTGACGTGTCTGTGCGTTATGCAAGGAGGCACGGGTATTGTCGAGCCCCAGGCGGGTGTCATCGAGTAAATCCTCTGTCTGGCCGGCCAACGACTCTATGTACATCAGGTGCCCTTCCAGGCGCACCTCTTTTTGGTAATCCGGCATGAGAATTATGGTGATAACGATAAATGCACCCATCGCCGAGGCGAACAAATCAATTGCCGACAGTGAAAACACGCCCAGACTACGCAGTCGCGTTCTCATCTCGACACACCTACAAAATCTCCGCCATTTAGACGAGCCAGGGTTTGCATGAAAAGCACCAGGTTGCGGTTATGCGTGTAATCGCCAATGGCCACTGTGTGTATTTCTGTACGCCGAAATTGGTTAAGCTTGGTAATGTTCTGGAGGATAAAACCCGGAGAGGAGTTTGGTTCACCGTCGGACATCAGAATGATCGCGCTTGATGGGTACTCCAAAGCCGCGTGCAAGGCAAAATGGGTAGGTGTTGAGCCGACAAACTGGCGCGCCAATGACTGTGTAAAAGCAACCGCGGACTGAAGATTATCCGGGTTGGCAATCAACATGCTGGCATCGCTTGGGAATCTCCACAGAACGGGTTGTGGATTCCCATGGTAGCCAATAATGGCAAACTGATTGCTTGCATCCAGCGGTTGTAAAATTTCCAGCACCGAACGCACCATCAAGGCCTCGTATTGCATCATGCTACCGGACATATCAATGACGATTACAAATGACTTTACCTCGGAGGCAAGACCCAGTATTGAGAATTTCACACCATCGGTCAGGGCCAGAACTTCCGGTTCAGGGGGTTGGATTTCGGTAGGCTCGGTGATGACAACAGGCAAGTCCGCCAGCTGGCTTTCAATATCAGCTATCTTCTTTCTTGACCTGGAAATGCTCTGTTCGGCCCCCTGGTTGAAAGCAGTAATTTGTGTCAGCTCCTTCTGTACTTTTTCCTGCTCAGCCTGGACCTCCTCAAGTTGGCCGGTCGTAAGCCGACGTTTTTGAGTGATCTCCTGGGTTTTTGAAAACGCATCATTCGTGCCTGCGTGGCGATAGTAAGGAAATAGCAGCATGACCAGCAATATGAAAGCACCCAACGCTGAGGCGAACAAATCGATGGCAGAGGTCGAAAAAACAGCGATGTCTCTTGCAGGTAGTCTCACGGCACCAATGTTCGCTTAAATGAGTAAAAGTTGACAGCGCAAATGCGATTTATGTTCAATATTATAATGACATTCAGATTAACAGGACCGGCACCGGCGATAGATACTCTACGGTCATCCACTTGCCTGATCCTGGGCTTACTATTTGCCCTCGCTGTGATGACGCAGTCCGTGGTGGCCCAGGAGAACAGCTCCCGCGAGCAGCAGGAGTACTTTGTCCATCAAAATGCGGATGAGGCATTGTTGATCAGGATCAACACCTTCGAAGCCGATTTCGAAGTCAGCTTGCTCGATCCAGAGGGCAGACCATTGCTTGTCTCGAAAATTGGCAACAGCCGTCTGGTTCCGGTATTTCAATTCGTTAACGCAGTCAGGAGTCCACGACAACTCGATATCAGGGTATTTTCCGACCAAAACACCCGTCGTAGCAAATTCAGTCTTGGCCTTACCCGGATTACCATCTGGGACGACAGAAGTGAGCGACTGGCACAGGCATATCAGAATCTGTCTTTTGGAGCTGAGACACTCGTGACGGAAACGCCGGCGAACTGGACGGTGAAAATCAACAGCCTAATCAAGGCAGCCGGTGTGTTTCAAAGCATGGGTATGAAGGAACTGGGTGCCTGGTCCACGTACCTGGCTGCACACCTCATCCATTTTCACCTCCACGACTACAGCATCGCGCTTGACATGATCCGTGACATTTTGGCGGATCTCAAAGGGTCCCGGTGGCAGGAAATCATCCTGGCCACATTGCAATTGCAAAGTGACACACTCATCAAACTGCGGGAAGCAGGTTCTATGCGAGTTTCTGCATCTGGTGCGGACAAGGTTCAAACAGCTTTGTTGCAAGTAGCAGAACTCGCCAAGTCCATGGATTTTCAATACGAAAGAGCGCTTGCCATCAAAAAAAGCGGGGCAGAATATGCATCCCGATCAATGTATCCACAGGCCCTTGAGCAGTTTCAGCTGGCGCTGGAGATTGCTGAATCAATCGGTGATGACAAGCTGGCCACTGCGATTCGGGAAAGTATCGTACAGGTGCATACAAACCAGGGGGACACGCCGGCATCAGGTACCGTTTTGCGGGAGATTGAGGCACAACTGACTACCCGGGAGGCCGGTGAAGCCCTGGCCGTTAACTTGCTGCAGCAGGGTCGCCTGTTGATGTCTGGTTACCAATACACGCAGGCAATCAACGTACTGTTGCAGGCACTGGAGCATGAAAATGACAGTGCGACCCGTCGGCAAATCAATTTTGAACTGGCGAGGGCACTCTATGAATCCGGTGATTGGGGGCAATCCCTGGGCTACGTTCTTGCAGCACAAGTGTACCGTGGGCCGGGAATTGTCCAGCGGCCCAATTCTACAATTGATATTGGTGAAGGCTTGAGAATTCTGGCCAACATATACCGCACCCAGACAAATTTTTCGCAAATGAAGCAGGTCAGGAGGGCCCAGGGACAATTTATTCGATCCGGGTTGGGAACAACCGGAGACAACTATGCTGGTTACCTCTATGAGAAGGGGCTGGATGAACGCACTCAGGGGATCAGTGCGCGTGGGCGGGCACAAGCCTTGTTCCGGCAAAGTTACGAGGCAGCAGCCGGAGGTGGCTGGTCACCCCTGGAACACCTGTCACGGTTACAGTTCTGTGCCTTAATGAGACCGGTAGACAAGGCGTTGGCGTTTTGCTCACCCACCGCTACACGCAAATCTTATGATGCACTCCACGCCAACGGTTCGTTGAGACAGGTCGTCGAAGCCATGTACCTGCGGGCAAAATTCCTGGTAACACGCGGCAAACATAACCAGGCCATTACACTGCTGGACGGGTTGGTTGCTGAAGTTCACTTCCTTCGCGACACACTCCCCGGGGGATTGGGCGCCTGGTATTGGCAACGGGCCGAGACGATTTTTGAGTTTTATCTGACATTGCTGATGACCGCTGAAGAGCAGGGCGGTGTTCAGGATGAAATCAACGGTCTCCAGTCGCTCCTGGCGCTCAGCAGGATCAGGTTTGCCATGGGACCTAGCCCGGCGCCGGGCGACCTCGCCGCGGAAGTTGAGCAATTAAGAGTTTCGTTAACGCAATCTGACGGCAGGAATCGCCCTGGAGACGCGAGCAGTACAAAAAAACATGATGACAAACAGATGGAATCACTCCGTTCGCAGTTCAGACAGAGGTTCAGGTTCCTGTCTAAAACCGGCGTACAAAAACATGTGCGCGGTCTCAACAAGAATGAAGCCGTGCTCACTTATCATATTACCCCTTCAGCCGCCCACCTGTGGATCGCCGGCAAAGGCAGGATTACCCGCCGGCGGTTAGCTGGTGCACAAGCGATCCAGTCGACACTGCAGGCCGCACGTAACGGTCTGTCCGGAGTTGGCGGTGCAGCGTTCGAGCAACAAATTGGCCAGTTGGGCAAATATTTGATCGCACCGGTTGCAGATTCGCTACCGGAGACCATCTACTTGATTCCGGCCGGTCCCTTGCTGGGTTTTCCGCTGGACGCCATACGACACGACGGGCATTACCTCGCCGAACACCACAATGTGGTTAACCTGATGTCTTTCCCGGCCCGACCCAGGCCGTCCGAATACTTACGTGTGGGTAGCACCAAACCACGTGAATTCTTCCTGGCCGGCCATCCACAGGACTACGTTGCCGGATACGCAAGTCAATTGGAGACCTCGACTGAGGTTCAGGCGGTAGCGCGTATATTTGTCGGTCCGGGTTTGCACATTGTTCAGGGCCGTGCCCTGCTGGCAGACGAATTTCACGACCCACGATTCCAAAGGGCAGACCTGGTTCATCTGGCGATGCCGGGGGTCATTGACCCGCAACATCCAGGACATTCAAGCCTGGAGCTTTCCGAGGCCGGCCGTGGTCTGGGCAGGGAAAGCATTGGCTCTGCAGATATCCAGAAATTTGCATTGAAAGCAAACCTTGTTTTCCTGAGTGCAACCAGAATTGGGGCTGGCCCAAGTGGGAAGTTTGAGCATCGACTGGGGATTGTTTCCGGTTTTCTGGACGCCGGTGCCCAAGCCGTGGTCAGCAGCCTCTGGACCAGCGATGGTGATGTTGGCAAACAGTTTGTGGCGGACTTTTACCACCGTTTGAACACTTCTGGAAACATTGTCACAGCGCTGGCTGACACCAAGCGTCAGTACCTGGTAAACCCAGGGGTAGGCAAACCGGCTGACTGGGCTGGTTTACAGCTTTTTACCAAGTAGTCACCCGACTGCGCTCCGTATATAGCTTGGCTGGAGGTTCCGTCAGGGCATCTGCTGCACGACAATCACCTCTATTAGCTGTGGCCCCGGGTCAGCCATTGCGGCACCAAACTGTTGGTGAAATTCCTCTGCTGTCGTAGCGCGTGTGGCCGGCACACCTAATCCCTTCGCCAGCTCAACCCAGTTGATATCCGGACAGGAGAGGTCAAACATGGAGAGGGTCTTGGGGGTGGGCTTCCCGGCACCGACCCTGGCCAGTTCAATATTGAGAATCGCGTAACTGCGGTTATTCATGATGACCACGGTGACATCGGTATTTTCCCTGGCCATGGACCACAGTGCCTGAACGGTATACATCGCGCTGCCGTCGGCCTGCAAAGCGATCACTTTGCGGTCTGGACAGGCGATGGCTGCGCCCAGACTCAGGGGTAGCCCCTGGCCAATGGCGCCACCGGTAATGGTCATCCAGTCATGTGGTGGCGCGTTCTGTGTAGCCGGAAACATGGCCAGACCACAAGTGGCTGCCTCATCTGAAACAATCGCGTTCCTGGGCATGAGTTGAGCCACAGTCAGGGCGATTGCCAGTGGGGTAAGCTCACCCGTAGGTGCAGGCTGTCGGGTGGCGGGCGCTGCTGTAATTGCGGGTTCGGTCGCATTGATTGCGACTGCCAGATCTGCAAGGGCAGTGCTTGTATCCTGGTCAACTTCAGCCAGAGTAATGATGTCACACTGTTCCGGACTCAGCGTGCTTCTCAGCCCGGGATAGGCGAAAAATGATACCGGGGCGCTGGCACCGACCAGTATAAGTTGCTCGAGACCACTTAAAACTTCCATGGCCTGCTCGGCGAAGTAGGGTAATCGCTCGACGGCGACCCGCCCATTGCCACGTTGCAAGCGGGCCGGGAAGGTCTCACATATGATTCGTGTCCCGGTGGCCCTGGCGATACGTCCGGCGGCTTCAAGACTTTGTTCACGCAGGGCATGGCCACCCAAGAACAGGGCCGTGGATTTGTCATTGGAAAGTAGACTGGCCACACTGGAAATGACCTGAGTGGATACCTCGTCCGGTTTTTCGGGGGCCATGGCAGCGTGAACTTGTGTGGCCTCCTCCCAGGCATGATTGGCGGGTGCGACCAGGGTCGCCACCTTACCCCAACCCTGCAACGAGGCCTGCACGGCCCGCGCCCCGGCCGCAGCCAGATCATCGGCCGATTCAGACACCGCCACCCAGTCCGAAGCCAGTCTTGCGTGTGCGGGTACGTCCGAAGTCAATGGTGCGTCAAATTGCAAGTGATACGTGGCATGGTCGCCAACAATGTTGACCAGTGGGACGTGAGCCCGCTTGGCGTTGTGCTGGTTGGCCATGGAGTTGGAGAAGCCCGAGCCGACGTGCAACAACGTCACCGCGGGTTTGTCGCGCATACGAGCGTATCCGTCGGCAGCGCCGGACGCCACACCTTCGAACAGGCACAGCACCGCACGCATTTCCTCACGTTTGCCAATGGCAGACACCAGCTGCATTTCAGAGGTCCCGGGATTGGCGAAACAAACTTTCACACCACTGTTAACCAAGGTTTCAAGCAGGCGTTCTGCACCGTTCATGAAGTCGTCCCCGCTCCTGAATTCTGGCGAAAGATCTTTCCCGGATTGAGTATGCCCCTGGGGTCCAGAGCCCGTTTGAGGGTCCGCATCAGGGTGATCTCCGCCGGACTGCGGGAATATTTTAGGTAGGCCCGTTTGAACAGCCCGATGCCGTGTTCAGCTGAGACTACACCTGAGCACTGACCCAGTGCCTGGTAAATGATGCTCTCCACCGCCCGTGCGGTGGTTTCCTCAAGACTGCCGACAGTGATAACAAGATGGATATTTCCGTCACCGAGGTGTCCAAACACGACCATTTTTGAATCTGGCCACTTTTCGCTTAGTTGCCTACGAACGTCACCGACATAGTCATCCATTTGCGATATGTCCAGGCTGATGTCGAAGGTCATTGGCGGATACAAGCCTTCCACCAGTCCCTCGATGTCATCACGGATGCCCCAGAGTGCATTACGTTGCTGTTTACTCTGGGCAATCGTCGCATCCACCAGCAGTCCTTCTCCCAATGCTTGCTCAAGGGCCGACTCGAACCGGGCCTGGTCGGCTTGCTGGTGACCACCGGTGGACTCGAGCAAGACGTAAAACTCGTGAGTCGGCTCCAGTGGTGTGCCGTGTTTCGATCCATCACCGATGACCAGCGTATAAAAATCATTCCACATCACTTCAAACGCACTGAGCGTCCCGCCCAATGCTGCGTCAATGTGGTGCAAAAATTGTCCCAGCTGGTCAAACTGTGCAATCGCAACCAGTGCCGTGTTGCAAGACCGGGGCAGGGGACGTAAGCGCAGAACGGCACGGGTAATGACACCCAATGTGCCCTCCGAGCCAATGAACAGCTGTTTCAGGTCATAACCCGTGTTGTTTTTGAGCACTCCGGACAGAGAGGAAATGACCGTACCATCTGCCAAGACCGCCTCGACACCCAACAATTGCTCACGTGTCATGCCGTAGCGTATGACACTGTTACCACCTGCGTTGGTGGCAATATTTCCACCAATGGTGCAGCTGCCACGTGCGCCCAGATCCAAAGGAAATAACAAACCGGTAGCTTCTGCGGCTTCCTGGACCGTTTGCAAGGCTACGCCGGCCTCTACCCGCATGCTTCGATTGACCGTATCCACGGCTTCGATGGCACGCATCCGCTCCAGTGATAGCACAATGTCACGTGTGTCACAGATCGCACCACCCGCCAAACCGGTCAAACCACCATGGGTAACCACGGTCTGGCCAGTGGAGTGGCAAATTTTCAGTACTTCTGAAACTTCCTGTGTGCTTCCGGGGCGGACGATGGCTTTGGCCAGGCAGCCACTCGTCTGTGACCAGGAATCCACCCGTCCTGCAACATCCTCTCCCAGCAATATGCCTTTGGAGCCGACGATTACTTCGATTTGTTTTAGTATATTATTCAACTAGTTATTTCTTTAACTTAATAATTAAATTTAAGACTGTATCCGCCAATTTTCCATAGGGTGGTGCAAGATACTTCAATGCACTGAAGCCGGACTGGTAAAAAACCGGACGCAGCTTGGAGAAAGCAGCGAACCCCTCATAACCGTGATAGTGACCCATTCCACTGGAGCCCACACCACCGAACGGCAAATCGTGCTGTGCAGGGTGGAGCATCGCGTCGTTAATGCAGACACCACCGGACATGACATGCTTGAGGTAGAAGTTCTGTAACTCCCGGATATTTGTAAAGGTATAGAATGCCAGGGGACGTTCACGCTTGTTGACGTAGGCAAGTACGTCTGAGTGATCAGTATAGGCAATTATTGGGAGAATCGGACCAAAGATCTCCCGTTGCATCAGAATCATCTCATCCGATGGGTTCAAAACAAGCTGTGGCGGCAATTTCCGCATGTTCCGAGCGGTATCCTGGCCGGCTGCAAGTTCGATCAGGGTCGCACCGTGCTGTTTTGCATCGGCCAGCGTAGCGATTAATCGCTCGTAAGACTTTTGATCAATAATGGAGGTGTAATCAGGGCTGTTAATATCGGGACAGTGTTTGCTTACCCAGGTTTTCGCCCGGTCCACAAATTCATCAAGCTTGTCCGCCGGAACAAACAGGTAGTCCACATCGACACAGACTTGTCCGGCATTAAACAACTTGGCGGCGATGATCCGCTCGACGGCTTTTTGTAACGGATAATCGGGGGCAATCACGGCCGGTGACTTGCCACCCAGTTCCAGTGTAACCGGGGTCAGGTTTTTTGCCGCTGCCGCCATTACGGCCTTACCGGTGGTGGCGGAGCCCGTGAAGAGCAGGTGGTCAAACGGCAATTGCGAGAACTGGATACCCACCTGTCCTGTCTCTTCAAAAATACGTAGTTTCTCCGGTGGGAAGTAGTTCGGTACCAGGTCGATTAGCAAACGGGTCAGGTGCCGGGAGTTTTCCGACATCTTGACCATGGCCCGGTTGCCGGCCGCAAAAATGTAGATCAGGGGGGTAGCGCTGAGCTGGATAGGAAAGTTCCACGGCACGATAACACCTACTACACCAAGGGGTTGCGGTATCACACGGTTTTTTGCACCGGGATATAAACTGAAGTCAATTTTGCGGCGTTGGATCCTCATCCATTTTTTGAGGTTCTTCAGCGCAAATTTTAGACCGTCCATCACCATGATGAATTCACCCAGCAAGGTCTCGTGACGCGAACGATTGCCGTAGTCCTTATTGATGGCAGCAATGATTGCAGGGCGGTTTTCGGTGAGCATTCGCCGCAGTGCCGTCAAATCAGCCTTTCGCTGTACGTAATCCGGGTTTGGGGCCGCAAAGTAGGCTGTACGCTGTTGCTCGAGACAGCGTGTCAGCTCATCCGTGCTTGCAGATTTTGAGTTGACCTGCGGGTCCTGCACAAGGGTGCTCATTGAGTGCTGCTCCTCAAGAGATTAATCCAAAAAAAGAATAGAACGTAAGGCTAACATAAGACTAATCATGATTAGTGATTAACGTCAGCTTAACGCTGCGTAAGTATGATGCGGCTGTGCACAGAACTGACCACTCAACCGGGCGTCAATCCCGGCAGCGCATAATTGGACGAAAAGCCACGATCTGGCTCGCGCTGGGTACTGCCATCGGATTGCACCTGATTATTTTGTCACTGCCGATATCCTGGCAATTCCCCGGTCAGAAAGGTTGGCCCGCGCAGATAGTGGTCCAGCTAACCACAATAGACCCCGTACACCCTCAACAACAACCGGTTTTACCACCCGATAAGTCCGTTCCCGAGCCAACTTTCGTACCGGCTCCCCAAACTGTTGAGGCTGGACCGGTGGAAGCAGCAATTAAGTCCCCAGAATCATTGCTGCCGCCCGGTCAGGTCCGGCCACATGATCTGGAACATATGGACGCAGTGGAAAGAAGCCGCTTAACCAGCACCATCCTGTCCCGGCAATTCATCACGGAAAAGTCCGTGGCGGACCGTATATTTGGCTTGCCGCTGGAACAACGCGACCCCGATGAGGGAAGGGGATTTCATTTTCCGCATAGGCAAGACATGGTTTCCATGCTCGACCAGCCTTTGCCAAATATCCCGTTTGAATATTCACCCGGGCTGATTCATTTTGCCTATGACCCGGGTTTGAAGGGTGAATTACAGCGATTCTGGGATGTTATTACGCCTGAGTTTGGGTGGACCACGAAGCATGGTACTGAGGTGAAGTGCATCTGGGTGCTGGTGATTGGGGGCTGTGGGTGGAAATAATACTCAATCTAAAGTCCTCCCAGGTGCTGTCCCTGTGTTCGCCCGGATGTGCCTGCCGAGCCATGCAAATGCAACGCTAGAGACAATGATATTCGCGATACTGCTGGCTGCAAATAGACCGTCGAGCCCAAAAAGCCACCGCCCGGCAAACGCCAGTGGCAAAAACACAACCACCACCCTCAAGGTAGAAATCACCACACTTGGCCTGGGCCTTCCGGAACCATTAAAGCTGGCATTGACTGACATCACCAGACCGTATGCACCCCAGCTCCAGGCTACCAGCCAAATGTAATGTGAGGCGATCGTCTGGATGTTTTCCGAGTCGGTGAACAAGGCTGTCAGCGGTGTAGCCAGCAGGCTCACAATGACGGCGAGCAGCAAACCAGATGCCAGACAAAACCGTGTAATGATGCGGCGGGCCTCGAGTAAACGCTCAAAACAACCGGCCCCGAAATTTTGACCAAAAAACGGACTGGAAACTGCTGACAGGGCATAGAACGGAATCAGCGCCATCGGCTCTATACGCATGGCGATACCGAAGCCGGCGACCGCATCAGCACCATAGCCTGCCACCATCGCCACTACTATGGCGCTGGACAGGGGGATTATCGCGTTGGTGATCATCGCCGGTATGCCGATCGCCAGCATGTGCTTCCAGGAGTCAAAAATATCCTGGAGAGGGGCAATAACACTGGCGAACACATTCAGGCGCGTGTGCAGGTACCAGGTGGTGAACAGCAGCATGCAAATGTTGGAGATCAGCGTTGCGACCGCCGCACCCTGGATTTCGAGACGTGGAAAACCCAGCCAGCCGAAAATAAACAGGGGATCCAGTATCAGGTTCAACAAGGCTGCAATGACAATGATCTTGCTTTCCAGTGCTGCATTACCACGTGCCCGGATGGACGCGAGACAGGACCAAAGCGCGACATCAACTGGGGCGACCCAATACCACACGCTCATATAACGATCGATCTGCGGCATCAGTTCCGCGGGTGCCCGCAACAGGCCGAAAACCGGATTGATGGATGCCAGACCAATGAAACACAATATCAGTGCTACCAGTGCGGCCAGCACCGCAGTGTCAGTTGTCAGGCGGCGGGCGAGGTGTTGCTGATCACTCCCGACAGCACGGGAAACACAGGAGGCAGCCCCGGCTTCGAATCCAATCCCAATACCGTAAATCAACCAGATTACAGGCAATGTGAACCCGATCGCGGCCAGTGGTGCATCCCCCAGTTGGCCAATAAAAAACAGGTCAACGGCCTCGAAGGAAAAAATTGCCAGCAGACCAAAAGCAAACGGTGTCCCCTGCCGGCGCAAGTTCCGTGCAACCGAGCCTTGGGTCAGGTCAAGTGTCATGTCTCATCTGAAATATTGGTCATATATTTGTCCACAATAACGATCTGCTATAGTTACCCTGGTTCAACTTTGAATGATTCTTGCTTAAGCTCGGGAGATACGCAATGTCCTACGTAGACTGGATGATCCGCACCAAACAACTCGGAACCTGTAGTTGTGACTACGGTTGTCCATGCGAATTCAATGCCGCGCCTACGCGGTTGCCCTGCGAGGGTGTTATGGCCATGGAAATCACCGAGGGATATTTCGGTGACGTACGGCTCGACGGTCTGCGTGTGGCCGGCGTGTACCGCTGGCCGGGACCGGTCCACGAATGTGACGGCACCTGGTGGAGCATCATCGACAAAGCTGCCTCGGAAGAACAGGTGGAGGCGCTCTTCAAGATTCTGGGTGGTGAGGAGCAGGAACCCAATACCGGTTTTGCCATTTACGGCGCCACTGTCGAGCACGAACCCGAACCCCTGTTTGCAGACATTGAATTTGAATGGGACATCGAGGGTCGGACAGGTCGTTTCCTTGTGGACGGTGTGCTGGAGGCAGACATTGAACCCATCCGAAACCCGGTGACGGATGAACCACATTTTATTGCGATTCGCCCCCACGATGGATTCGAGTTTCGGGAAGCAGAAATGGCAAGTGCAAGCTTTTGGGCCAAAGGTGAACTGGAGCAACGACACGCCAAGCGCTTTGCCGCAATCACCTATGCGAGTTATGGTCCTCAGGGCATCATACCTGCAGAAAGCCTGCCGGAGCGGAGCAGCTAAACGCAACAATCAGCGTTTTCGATAAGTGCTGGAAACCCTGTACCGAAGGGGCTCACCAGCCCTTGGGATTGATTGGCATCTGACTGAGTAACTATCGTGAAATCAGGCTCATTTCACCTGGGCTTTGCAGAAACTTAACTTTATTCCCCAAAACCTCTAAAACCTGTTGAAAGCAGGCGCTGGTAGTGGTGAAATGCACCTGTATATCATCACCTTCTGACTCAACAAAAATTGGCTGAAAACTAATCATGGCAACCATCATTAATGGCGTCACAACCGCCCAGGACATCAAGGACGAAATTGCTGAGAGCGTAAGGCAAATAAAAGAGCAGGGTGGCAAGATACCTCATTTGGCAGCCATTCTGGTCGGGGACGATGGTGCCAGCCAGGCCTATGTTGGCGGCAAGGTAAAGGCCTGTGAGTATGTCGGCTTCAAATCGACGTTGAAAGAATTAGACGCTGACATTGACGAAGAAACACTGCTGCAAGTTGTTGACCAGCTAAACGACGACGCTGACATCGATGGCTATATTGTCCAACTGCCGCTTCCCGCACACCTTTCCGCCAGGAAGGTTACCGAGCGTATCCGGCCTGAAAAGGACGTTGACGGATTCCATCCTGTCAATGTCGGCAGAATGGTCAAGGGCCTGCCGGCCTACGTGTCCGCCACACCGTTTGGCATTATGCAATTACTGGAAAGATACGGGGTTGAGACGGAAGGAAAACATTGTGTGGTCATCGGCAGAAGTGACATTGTCGGGACCCCCATGAGCATCCTTCTGTCCAGGAAGTCCAAACCGGGAAACTGCACGGTTACGGTTTGTCATTCCAGAACCCCGAATATCAAGGAACTGTCACTGCAGGCCGATATCGTGATCGCCGCATTGGGTATTCCTGAATTTTTGACCGGGGATATGGTGAGCGAAGGCGTCGTGGTCATCGACGTAGGTATTACGCGGGTTCCCGATGCGACCAGGCCCAGGGGATATGCACTTAAGGGTGACGTCAAGTACGACGAGGTGGAGCCAAAGGCCAGCTACATAACCCCGGTACCCGGTGGGGTAGGGCCCATGACAATTGCAGCATTGCTACACAATACTTTGCTGGCCTCGAAAAAAGAGATTTATCAATAGCAGCGTGGGGCTCACCCCACGCCGATTACGGTACCGTCCGGCAGTAATTCAACCTGCTCCGCCTTGGGACGTTTGGGCAAACCGGGCATGCGCATGATATTCCCGGTCAAAATGACCAGAAAACCCGCACCCGCACTGACCTGGATGTTTCTGACCGTAACCTGGAAGTCACGTGGACGACCATGCAGTGTCGGGTCGTCGGATAATGAGCTCGGTGCCTTGGCAATACACACCGGTAACTTGTCCAGCCCCAGTTGCGTAATGATACTCAGATCTTTCTCGGCGTCTTTGCTAAACGCAACATCATTAGCCCCATACATATCCTTGCATACCTTGTGCACCTTCTGGTAGATCGTGTCACTCAGGTCATACAGCGGTGTAAAGGCTTCGTTTTTATCAACAGATTTCATCACTTCCCGGGCCAGGTCCTGAGAACCCTTACCACCCTCGGAAAAATGCCGTGATTCGGCAAATGCAACGTGATGCGCTTCCACCCGCTCGCGAATGATGGAGATTTCCTCGTCGATATCCGTTGCGAAACGGTTCAAAGCGACCACCGGATGTTTGTTGAAATGGGAAACACTTTCGATGTGTTTATCCAGGTTTTCCAGGCCGCGCCGGACCGCTTCCAAATCGGGTTGGTCAAGCGTGTCCTTGTCCTTGCCACCATGTAGCTTCAACGCACGCACCGTGGTCACCAATACGACCGCATCGGGGTCAAGCCCGGCAGAACGGCACTTGATGTCAAAAAACTTCTCTGCGCCAAGGTCAAAACCAAAACCCGCCTCGGTCACCGTCCAGTCTGCGTAGTGCATCGCCATACGGGTGGCAAATACGCTGTTACAACCATGTGCAATATTCGCAAATGGCCCGCCGTGCATGAACGCCGGTGTACCCTCCAGGGTTTGCACCAGGTTTGGGTGTACCGCATCGCGCAACAGCGCCATCATGGCCCCGGTAATATTGAGCGCCTTCAAGTACACTGGCTTGCCCTTCCAGGTGGTTCCCAGCAGGATATTTTCCAGCTTTGTACGCAGGTCATCCAGATCATTGGCCAAACACAGGATGGCCATGATTTCAGACGCCGCAGTGATTTCAAAACCACCTTCTCGTGGTATGCCCTGCATCTTGCCACCCAGGCCAATTACGATCTTCCGCAGGCTACGATCATTCATGTCCATGACCCGCCGCCAGCTGACCTGGCGTGGATCCAGCCCAAGTTCATTACCCTGAAATATATGATTGTCAATGCTGGCAGAAATCAGGTTGTTGACCGTGGTGATGGCATGAAAATCACCGGTGAAGTGCAGGTTGATGCGATCCACCGGAATAATCTGGCTGTAGCCACCGCCGGTGGCACCCCCCTTAATACCGAGACAGGGCCCGAGTGAGGGCTCACGCAGCGCGAGGCAAACGGATTCTCCGAGGCTATCCAGAGCCTGACCCAGACCAATAGAGGTCGTGGTCTTGCCCTCACCGGCAGCCGTCGGTGTGGTTGCTGACACCAGGATCAAACGCGGTTTTCCGGGTCTTTTACGGGGGCTACTCAGTGCATCTAAGCTAACCTTGGCGACCTCGTCACCATAGGGTAAGAGGTGCTCCTTTTCCACACCGAGCTTGGCGGCAATATCCTGGATTGGCCGGATACCGGCCTGCTTGGCAATTTCGTAATCAGTGGGCATAACTCATCCCTTTATCGTTATTCGTTGGGCATTTTATAACTAATGATCTGGTGGTGACAAACTGAGATTTACAATGTACTAATAAGACATCTGAAATACCTCTCCGCCACCATCTGGCTCGCAGATGATCTGGAACGGGAAATGCACCTCTCCGAGGCTTTGTCTGGCCTATGTCGCCTCAACCAGACGGGTACTGTCTTTGAATAATGCCCAGCTGAACCAGAAAATCTTATTGTAATGGGGTACGCCCTGTAATGATTGGCCTGCGTATTCGCCATTGGTCGCGCTACCGGTGAGACTCCACTGGCCACCCGATTGGCTATCAACTGCAACGGCGTCCGTGGACGCATCACCAGGAGCTACCTGCTCGAAATCCAAAACAGAGTCATTGATATTCCTGGAATAGATTGCACCGAGGTCTCGTGCCGCATCGTAGAGCACAACGATAGGCTCGCCTCCAACCGTATCATTGTAAACCGGGTTGTCCTTCAGGAAAGACGTCGCATAGGCGCAGGTTTCACCGTTCAACTCAACTCCATAAACAAACGACATGGCCGGCAGGCGTGTGTCCAGCTTGCCCTGAATTCGATGCCAGGGTTTGCTGCGGGCGGCCAGCTTATGGATGGGGATCATCATGCTCAACATCAGACCGACCATTTTGTCGCGCAGGGTCTTGGCCGGTGCGTGATACAGCGTGGTGTCCGGGTGCATTTGTTTCCATTCACCCCAGGTAGCCATGATTGCCGGCAGAAAATCGAGCTTCAGGCCCTTGTCCGGGCCATGGATGACTTCACCGTCCAATTGCTGAATGATGTTTCCTGTTTTGGAGTCGCGATAAATTATATTGTTGTTGTAGGCGGTGACACAGCTCAGATTCATCTCTTTGCCCTTGAGCTCGTTCTTAAACGCCATGCCACTGTTACA
This sequence comes from Gammaproteobacteria bacterium, assembly GCA_021772915.1. GTDB lineage: Bacteria > Pseudomonadota > Gammaproteobacteria > Xanthomonadales > SZUA-36 > SZUA-36. The sequence goes on from JAJFLB010000026.1 coordinate 129,974, forward strand.
CAGGATGCAATAAGAGACAGTCACCGGTGTTCCGCCAACGGTGTCACAGTAGAAATGGGGTCTGGCAATACTGTCACGCGAGTAGGCCCTGACCTCACCACCTAGGGCCAGACCTATCACAACTTCATCATCACTGATTACTGTGTCCGCTTCAGCAGGCGCGAGAACTTCCGGGTTGGCCGGCGGTGTCATGACATAGGGAACATAGCCACTCCAAAACATGAATGCCATCATTCCAATACTGACCAATGCCGTTGTCAACCATGATGGATCGGCCGAGCCCGTGAATGCCCGGTACAAAAGGAAAGCGAAACAGACACTGGTAATCGTCCAAAGAATGCGGCGATTCAAATAGACTTTGAGTTGTGTATCACGGCTAAAATTTACAATATCAATGGTCATTGGTGAAAATGGCAGAAAAATGACCAGTATTGATATCATTGCCAATGCGTATAAAACGACGTCCAGGTATTGACCAAGCATTTTTCCTACCTCCAAACTATTTAATCAGCCAGGTTAAACCCATACCCGCCGTAAATAGCGAGCCCTCTGCATGGAACGGTCCCAGCTGCGCTTCGCCATCAAAGGCAAAAGAAGTGTTCAGGTCCAGACGTATGTTCGTACCGGGAAGTTCATAACCCAGACCCAGAGAAATACTTTGCTGCCAGTGACCATCGGCAATGGTAGCCTGGGCCAATTGCAAGAAAGTTGGCGTTACAGGCAAGCTGGGCGGTTGTGCGGGATCTGCAAAGCCAGGGTTTTTTACAAAGGTAATATCACCGAATGAATTACCCAGGTCTGCCGCGTTCTTGGCGATCTTGCTGTTGAAGCTGTATCCGCCCCGCAAATAGAGACTACCCATCTTGTGCTGGGCACCGAGTGAGTAGATGTACTGGTCTTTCCAAAAAGATGAGTACCCGGCCGCGGAATCCCAGTTCTTGTAACGGAAGTCAAATTCAATCAACGTGTCGGCTGAAAAAGCGGAGCTCGTGGCGATACCCAGTTGGATTTCCTGGGGTTGCTCCAGCTTGAAATCGGAAAATACATCCGGTGCGGTTTCAATCGCACCTGAGTAAGTGATACTCAGTGGTGATTTATAGGTGGCGCCGATGATCACGGCACCGGCATCGTAGGTCATACCGAGACTGCCGCCAACACCAAGCTCATGGACCGTGGAGCCGCTTTCTGTCAGACCAACCTGGAGACTGGCGATACCCAGTGTAAAGGTACCGCCGATGCTCAGTTGATCAGACACCTGGTAACCCACACTCATGTTGGTGCCAAATAAACCGAGGTCAGCAATAAGATTGGGCAGGTTCTCGGTGTTACGCCATTCCGAACCAAGTCCAGACACGCCAGTAAGACCAAAGCCCGCGACCAGTTTTTCCGAGAGTCTCTGAATAACCACCGCATGCGGCGCCACCGCTGTGGTAAATGAAGAGTCATCATTGAACGGCCCGGTCAGTGCGGCTTGCGGGTTAAAGGTACCCGCCGCTGCGGTCCCACCAAATAAATCAGTCGGGCCACCACTGGCATCAAGATCCGGTGAAGCGTAGGTCGCACCAATAGTGAAGGTCGTGCTGCCTTCAAGCTGGGTTAGTGTCGCCGGATTGGCGAATAGCATGGCGACCGGATCCTGAGGCCGGGCGATGCCTACACCCTCCATACCACCGGCTGCCGGGGTCAGTGTCAAGTCAAATTCAGAACCGTGCGGACCTGCCTGGGCGAGACCTGAAAACAGGCTCAGTAACAAAACCAGAAGGGTGATTGTGAGGGTGGAGCCGAGAAGTGCTTTCTTCATTTGCTATTCTCCAAGTGATGCTAAGCAACGGAGCCATAAAGCCTGCGAAACCTACGCAGCTTGGGTGCTCTGTTTCGTCGTGCAGCCGGTATTCCGGCACGATCTAAATTCGGGGTGGCTTCCATCCCAGTAACGCGGGTTTTCACAAAGTGGCGCCTAAAAATGGACGATCTTGCCGACACCCGGCGGTTAGCATACAACAATTTTTGACGAAAGTTTGATCTTTTATAATCTTTACCAATCTTTAATGATCTCTTATGAGTAGTATTGATGAGATCAGCGGTATGCTAATATGTGCCATAATCCGAGCACTGAAGATAGACAGGGACGATAGTCAGAGTTAAATAACAAGTTGGTGGACATGATGCCTACACTCGAAAATGATTTACTAAATATCAAACAAGCAGCACAGTTTTTGAACGTCAGTGAAATATCTATTCGCCGCTGGACTGATGCAGGAAAACTTTCCTGTCTGCGTATTGGTGGTCGGCGCGAAAGACGTTTCAAGCAAGAGGATTTGACTGAGTTTCTTGAAGTTCAGTCGGGGGTGAAATCAGGCCAGAAAAAGCCCGCCAGGTCAAAAGGCGACAAAGCCGTCGGCATATTGCTGGAAGGTATAGAGATTGATTTTGGTAACCACCTGTGTTCGCTTTACGAAACAGACACTGGCCGCGTCAAACTCTCGGTACCGTTCCTCGCAGACGGTCTGCGGGCCGGCGACAAGTGCTTCCTGATCGCTTCAGGTCCGGCGCAGAAACACATCATCAATGAGCTGATGGAAGTCTATCCGGATACGGGCACTGCAATTAAGGACGCAAAGCTTGTGGTTACGGATGGGGCACTGACCGGCAATGACCTGTACCAGTTCTTTGAAGAAGAATTTCTTAAATCCAGTCGTGGTGGCAGCCAGTATATCCGTGTACTTGGGGATATGGCGTGGTCTGTAGAAAAAGGCATGAGTGTAGAAGAATTAATGGATTTTGAAATGCGCTATAACCATTCACTTGCCAAGAACTTTGCGGTCGTCAGTTTATGCCAGTACGATGCCCGGGAATTTACCGGCACGGCTATCGTCAAGGCCCTCAAGAATCACGAGGATACATTCCAGTTTCCACTGTCCCGATTTGTTGGTTTCTAGCTAATTCAGTATTCACTTAAGGGCGAGACCGTAAGGTTTCGCCCTCCTGTCAGCTCAGAAAAAACCTGTACCACTCAGTGCTGAAGTGCTGTGTGCCTGCATGGTTTCCTTGACAACGGCCCGAATGTAGACTTTAATGTTTTTGCTGAATATTGATCATTAAAGAATACTAAAGATCAACTTAATTCACGCGACACTATGGCATACATGCCGCAAGAGCGTGACTGCTGCAAGGTTACATCAAGCGAGTCACCCGGACTCACGGCATTATCGATGAGGTAGATCATATGGCTTCCAAAGAAGAAATTTTCGAAAAACTCAATGACGCGGTTTTGTGGGGCGAAGAAGAAGATGCCGCAGAGCTGGCTCAGGAGGCGCTCGACAGCGATGTACCCCCCAAGGAAATTATCAAAGACGGTATGTCACCGGGTGTGCAAGAGGCAGGTGACAAATTCAATGAGGGTGAGTTTTTCTTACCCGAGTTGATGCTCGCCGGCGAGGCAATGAAGGCTGGTTTGGCGGTTGTGATGCCGGCACTTCTGGCCGGACTGGGCGAGGAAGATGAAGGCGGTGGCACGATTATGATGGGCACCGTCGAGGGCGATGTGCATGACATTGGCAAGAATATCTGCCTGGCAATGTTGACTGCTGAGGGTTTCCAGACGGTTGATATGGGCGTCGACAAGGAGCTTGACGAGATCGTTGAAGCGGTCAAAAAGGAAAAACCCGATATTCTTGGTCTCGGTTCCTATATGACCACGACCATGGTCAATATCCCACCAGCCTTTGAACGGCTGCATGCGGAAGGTCTGACCGACAATATGGTCATTCTTTCAGGCGGTGTTGCGGTGAACCGCCGATGGTCCGAGGAAGTAGCAAAAGCCAATGGCTACGGCGACGACGCCTGGGAGATGATCAAATTGTGTAAGGAGATCATGAGTCACCCACCGGAATCACGTGTACAGGCAGCTGAGAATTTTGCGTTCAGCGATTTGGAGTTCAAACACAACTAATTGATGGGGAAGAGCGATGTCGACACACGAAGAGAGAATGTCACTGGTAGAGGAAGTCCTGCCCCATAAGGATTGGAACGACCCCCTGGAGGGATGGCCGGCCCCGGAAGATCAGGGGGCAATGATGATGACCATGATCCAGGGCGCTATTGCAAAACGAGACAGTGGTGCCGAGTTGAGCCGTATGGAACGTACCCTGCTTGTCGGTAGCCAGAACCAGCCAGACAGAATTCCCACCTTTTCATTTTTCACCGACGGACCGGCAAATTTGTACGGTTACACCTGTCGTCAGGTTGAGCGTGACCCAAAACTTCATGCCCAGGTTGTAGAACGCTGGACCGAGGAGTTCGGCTTCGAAGCCCTTGGTGAGGGCATCGACAGCATGAACTCTGAAATTGAGGCAATGGGTCTGATCAAAATGAAGTTACCGGAAAATGTTCCCGGTGATGTGAAAATAAGACATTTTGACGAGATGAGTGATGAAGAAGTTCTCGATACCTGGGAAGAGGCAGCGGACAGGTTCAACCCGTTTACCGACGGTCGTTTGCCCCGGCGTATAGAGTTGTACCAGCGTCTGGTGGAGAGCCTGACCAAACAGCGTGGCTGGCCGGTTTTGGCCGCACCCTCGGCAACCTTTGCACAAACCGTCAACGCCCTTGGGTTCAAACGAACGGTTAACTGGATGCGTCGCAAGCCTGAAAACTTCCACCGCGCAATTTCGTCTCAGCTGAAAGCAAATATCAAGTGGTTCAGAGCACTGAAATCACTGGAAGTCACTTTCTTCATCAGTATCGATGCGTGGAATGCGGTTCCCAATTTCCGCCCTGAGCAACTGTATACCTTCGAAAAACCCTATGTCGGACCATTGGTCCAGTCGATTGCACCTTCCCCGATGATTTACTTCTATTGGGGTCTGGCACCGACCGGTGACGGGAATATCCCGGGTATTACCACCGACTGGATAGAATTTCTGGAAAAAAGTGCCGAGACGGGGACGTTTTGCGTCACAAATCTGGCACCCGATTACTACACACCACCTTCAAATGACCTGAAGAAATTCCGCGAAACTGCCCAACGTCTGGGTAAAAGCTATATCACTGGTATCAAGGACGAAGTTCTACTGTCCGGTTCACCCGGAGAAGTCCGTGCCGAAGTGCGCCGTGTGATTCGTGATCTCTATCCTTGTGACAAGGGTTGTGTGCTGGTACCCAACATGATCCCGATGGGAACCACCAAGGAAAACATCCACGCCTGGGTCAACGCCTTGAAGGAATACGGCACCTATCCAATTGATATTGACAGGATCAACCACGACATCACGGCGGAAGATGGTTGATAGGTTTTTTTTGTAAATTCTGGACTGTAGCAGGGGTTTTATTATGTGGGTTTTTGAAGCAAAGCAGCACGCCTATGACATAGGCGGTGTGATGGTCGGTGGACAGCCAGGAGAGTTTCCTACAGCGCTATGTGCCAGCATCTTTTATATGGGTGATAAACTCATTCTGGATGAAATGGCTGGGGAATTCGACAAAGATAAAGCCTACGAAGTGGTTCAGACCATGCGTGACACCTGCGCCAAAGCGGGTGTGCCACTGATCATCGACATGATCGGTGGCAGCACCAAGGCAATGGCTAACTACGTCGAGTGGATCGCACCAACCGGTTTGCCGTATTTTATTGACGGCACGACACCCGCGGTTCGAATGGCGGGTGCACGCAAGGCGGTGGAACTGGGGATCGGTGATCGCTGCCTGTTCAACTCCATTGGTCCCGAAACCAAACAGAGAGAGATCGACGAAGTCCGCGAACTGGGTCTCAAAACCTGTATCGTGATGACGCACAATGCAAAGGTTCCGACATTCAAAGGGAAGTTCGACATTGCCGATGAATGTCTGGAGAAAGCCAGTGAAGCGGGCTTTACTCAGTTTATCTTTGATACCGCGGTGCTGGATCTGGTTGAGCCCGGGCCATGTTCCAAGACCATCTGGTTATTGAAGGACAAGTACGGGTATCCCGCGGGTTGCTCACCCACCCACATGGTAATGGACCGCTGGCACTTTGGCAGTAAGAAGTTCGGTAACCTGGGTTATACCTGCACCAAGACCAGCCTGGCGACTTCCACCATCATGATGGGTGCAGATTTCTTCATGTACGGTATCAAGCAACTCGAGATTGTGCCGTCAATGGCGATGGTGGATTCCGTGATTGCCTATACCCAGCGTCAGCAAAAGATCCGCTCCAAACTCAAGGTGACACCACTCTCGCAACTGATGAAGCAGGAGTGGTGATTTACCGTGCGAGGTCCCGGCCCTCATCGCTACGAATCCGGACGGTCGCGCACTGACAATGGTGATCGCTCAAGTACGCTATTTATAAGCTGTTCAGCCCTGGGTAAAGAAGTGCGGGCCATCATCCGGAAGCACCAATGGGATGCAGAATATGTACCTGTCGATGCCCGTTACCATCTCTACCCCGTAAAGATCGAAGAAGCGGTGCAACAAAAGCTGCTTGAGACCGATGGTCTATTTGAGCGCAGGGTGGTTGTTTATGGTCAGTGTGGCGCACACAGACTTGATGACATCATAGCCGAACACGAGGGTGCCATCCGTCCCGTAGGGCCGCATTGCTATGAAATGTATGGTGGTGAGGACTTTAGAAAGTCCGTCAAGGAAGTGCCCGGCACCTATATCCTCACGGACTACCTGATCCAGGTCTGGGACAAGTTGATTATCCGTGGTTTGAAGATGGACCAGCACCCCAAATTGAAAACCCTGATGTTTGCCCACTACAAACGCATGATCTACTACAGCCAGGAACAGAGTGAAAAATTGATAGCAAAAGCACATCTCATTGCCGCTGACCTGGGTCTGGAATTGCTCGTCAAGCATGTTGCCTATGGCGATCTTGAAACCAGACTGGTCGCAATCATGGAGGGCAGGGCACAACCCGGTGCCGAGGCGGAACAGTCGGACTACAGCTATCCGATCGCCAGTGATACTCCATTTACCAGCGATCCCGTAAAAGTCGTGATTAAATGAGCGCACAGGATAGGTCAGACAATACGTCCGCGAAGGCCGATGTTCAGCAGGGCACTGTGAAGGTTAGCTTTCAGCCCAGTGGTCGGCAGTTCAATGTCGTTCAGAGCGATACCCTTTTTGAGATCGCCGCCGAAGCAGGCGTAACGGTAGACACAGTCTGCGGGGGCAATGGTGGCTGTGGTAAGTGCAAGGTGCAATTTGAAGCTGACCCACCGGCGGCCTGTTCGCTCGACTACATGCACCTGTCCGGTGCCGAAATAGGCGCCGGTTACCGCTTGTCCTGCCAGGTAACCGCCAACAAAGACATGGTTGTAAGGGTCCCGGAAAGCGGTGACAAGGCGACCGTGCAAATGTTGCACCACGGCGTCGAAAGGGATGTAGAACTACAGCCAAATATCAAGAAGGTCTTTATTCCTTACCAGGATGTACGCAGTCATGAACACGAGGCCGATTGGGACAGGATACGTATGAAGATGCCCCGCAAGCTTCGACCGGTGCACATTCCCCTGGCCTTGCTGCGCCAACTTCCAGCCCTGAGTCGTCTGCCGGAGGGTCTGACGCTGGCGCTCGCCGGTCGTGATGTCATTGGGCTTGAACCGGGAAATACAGCCCACCGACAGTTCGGAGTCGCCTTTGATATCGGCTCCACAACCATTGTTGGATTCCTGATTGACCTGTCCGACGGATCAGAAGTGACATCAGCATCCGCGGTTAATCGGCAGAGCGTTTACGGTGACGATGTCATCGGCCGTCTGTCCCGTTCCCAACGCAATCCCGAGGGGCTGGAGAAACTCCACGGCATGTTGATCGGGCAAATCAACACTATTCTTGCAGAACTTTCGAGGTCCGGTGACGCGGGGCTGGATGAAATATACGAGGTCACCGTCGTTGGCAACATGGCGATGCACCACTTTCTGCTAAAACTGGATTCGACCTTCCTTGGTCTGGCTCCTTATGCACCGGTTATCCGGGAATCGATTACCGTTACCGCCAGTGAACTGGGTTTGTCACTCGGTGAGAACATACCGGTTTTTGTCTTACCCAATATCGCCGGTTTCGTGGGTTCTGACACCGTCGCCGTCATGCTGGCGGCTGAAACAACGATATCAAATAGCTACCGGATGGCCATTGATGTGGGTACCAACGGCGAAATGGCCCTGTCCAACCGACGCCGGATTATCGCTTGCTCAGCACCCGCGGGTCCGGCGCTTGAGGGCGCACGCATCAAAATGGGCATGCGTGCCGCCGAGGGTGCCATTGACCATGTGAAAATCGATGAGGATGTGAAAATTACAGTGATCGGTGAGGTCCCGCCGGTCGGGATCTGTGGCTCTGCACTGATCGACATCGTAGCCGAGCTGGTCAACTGCGGCCTGATGCATCACTCAGGTGCTTTCAAGCGCCATGATGAGCTCGAAAAAGAAGTCAATTCAGCTTTGCGTGAGCGGCTAATTGAAGCTGAAAAACGCAAAGACACCTACTTTATCCTGGCTCGTGCCGTTGATACCGGGGCTGAAAATGACATCATATTCTCACAGGCCGATGTGCGTGAATGTCAATTGGCAAAGGGCGCGATCCGGGCGGGTACCATGATGTTGATCGATGCAATGGGTATCACCGATGATGACCTGGAAGAGGTGTGCCTGGCAGGTGCCTTCGGAAATTTCATTGATGCTCAGAACGCACTGCGAGCCGGATTAACACCGCAGGTCGGCCTCGGCAAGATTCGTCCGGTAGGCAACGCCGCCGGTGTCGGTGCCAAGCTGGCATTGGTCTCCGTGGTGGAGCGCCGTCGTGCCATCCGGATTGCACAGAAAACCGAACACATTCAGCTTTCCGGGTCACCCGAATTCCAGAAGGCCTTTACCCATGCCATGCAGTTTCCCAACTAACTCTTGACACGACTAACACCGGAAAGAAGACCGGAAGGAAGACCAGTATTATGAATTCGACAGAGCGAGTGTATAACGCCCTGAAGGGCGAGCCCGTGGACCGGCCACCGGTGTTTCCGCAAATCGGTGATCACGCCGGACTGTTGGCAGGTCACACCTACGACATCATGTACAAGGATGCCGAGATTGCCGCACAATCCCATCTTGATGCCCAGGCCCGATATGGTTATGACGTGGTGACCATCCAGGTTGAGCCCAGCTGGCCGGTAGCCGAGGCCTGTGGATCCGGAGTGACCTATCCGCCGATGAAAGCGCCGTGGATTACAGATTACCTGGTCAAGGCCAAGGACGAGATTGGCAAGCTGGATGAAATTCCGGATTTCATGGCGACACGCAGTACCCGTACCCTGATTGAGGGCACTAAAATCCTGGCTGAACGATCAGATGTCCCGGTGGTAGGCTTTATTACCGGCCCATTGACCATGGCTTTGCAACTGATGCCCTATGAAACCTTTATCCGTGAAATGATCAAGGACAAAGCGTTTTCGCATCAACTCGTGCAAAAGGCAACGGCGGTGTCACGCGCCTACGCGCAAAAGCTCAAGGAGGCAGGGGCGACCATTCTGATGATCTGTGAGCATGACACACAGATGATGAGTCCCAAGCATACGCTGGAATACTCGATTGAATATTATCCCGAATTACTGGAGGACTACGACTACAATATGGTCCATATGTGTGGTGCGGTGACCCCTCACATGGAACGTAATGTCGAGGCCTTCAAGACCTTGACGCGTCTGAATATGATTAATGTGGGTCACGATCTTGACCTGAAAAAGCTGCGGGAACAGTTTGCGCCCGAAATTGGGGTGGCCGGCAACATCGATCACATCCGGCTGTTGCCTTTGGAGACACCAGCGGATGTGAGGACGGCGTGTCTGCATGCGATTGCCGAGGCCGGTGGCCGCCAAGCCAGTCATTTTATGCTCGCACCGGGATGTGAAATTACCGCGGACACGCCCCCGGAAAACATCGAGGCCTATGTCAGGGCGGCAGCCGAGGCGCCTTGACCAAGGCAATTTATCAAAATAGTTGGAATAACTGTGACGCCAGGGTCGATGATCGATCCAATCTCCTAATTGTTGGCGACAAAATCCATTTACGTGGGACCGGTTTCACCTGTCCCGCGAAGCGGCAACCTATCTCGCTATTCAACTGAACGAGCGGGTCAAATACTATGTCGTCGGCAAAACAAGATAGAGCGTAAATTTTTGAGATTTACGCCGTTTGCCTTGAGCTATGTCAATTGCCGTGCCATATTGAAACCTGCGCAACTGTTAAGGTCGGCCGGTGTTCATATGCATTTCGAAGACCTACCGACAATTAACCACCCCGGAGTGAATAATGTCTGAATGTGGTACCTGCACTCTGTGCTGCAAACTCATGTACATCCCGGAGCTTGATAAACCGGCGGGTGAGTGGTGCAAGCATGTGGACCCGCAGAAGGGCTGCAAGATCTACGAAGACCGACCGAACGTGTGCAGAGGCTTTGAATGTGTGTGGCTGCAGGCACAGAAGCGCGAACGCGACAACATGATGAAGACCGCAGACCTGCGTCCCAACAAATGCAAAGCCGTTATCGTCTCGTCAGACGAAAATGACAGCCTCACGATCAAGATGGATCCGGTGCATCCAAATGCATACAAAAAAGGAGTTTTGGCACGCCTGATTGAGTCTACGCCTAAGTTGCCCTGGATAGTACAGATTGCCGGTACAAGCACGGCCAAAGCTATTAACGAGAGTGGTCAACAACTCTGTATTGAACAGGGTTTGGTTCCCAAGAGCATAGAAGCGGATGACGTTTGGACAGAAGACGAGGCTCCAAAGAAACGCGAGTGAATCAGTGACTAATGACGACTAAAAAAACACACCACCGGTAGAAATTTTCTCCATTTCGGCAATCTTTTTGACCTGTGACTTTCTTTTTGAATTTTTGAACTTGCCACCGTAATTGTCTTCACCCAATGTATGAATCAAGCGGCATCGCTCGTGTCCGTGACTAATGATTCGTTAGATGATCCAGTGGCACATTCTCTAAACTGGTCTAAGAATGTGCCACCCGGAAACGCCCACGACTCAAAGAATGCTGAATCGCTGGTGATCACATCCCAGGTCAAGTCATGGCTTGACCCTACGTCAAATTTCACCTTCAAGAATCTCAATTCCCCTAACCGCTCTTCCGACAGGACTCGATAGTAAATGCCAGTCTTGGAGACGTGATCATCTAAAGACACGCCTGGAAAATAGTGGAAGGCCGGATTCGAAGAGAAATCATTACCTGAATAAGATGCTTGAATGACTCCCTGATTAGCTGGTGACAGGAAATAACCATCCGGTATGTTAATTTTGCATCCAAGAGCATTCAGGGTTACACCGGTAGTTTCAGCATCAAACGCTTGGACTGCAAACGTCGAGCAAAGCACAAAAGCTAGCATGAATTTTGCGATTGGTTTCATAGTTAGTCTTCCTCTAAATTAACCGCCAGCGGCATCCGTGGTCTATGTCTTATTTTTTTGCACCTACAACCTACCCACATTGCAAACTACCGTGACAGTCAGTATAGCTGATTGGGAGTTGGGCACCTTCAGCAACCAAAGAAAGTTACCACCAGGAGTATAGCTGAACGAGCCCTGGCGGCGTATTCACTTCTTCTTCTACCACTGGATTCAAAGGACGCTGGTTCGGTCGGTAGCTCACTACAGATCAGCTCGACCCTATATACGTCCCGGTGCTGGTCGATAAACCTCTCAAAGTTTTAAGTCTCCTGTAAAGTCGGGGCGGTTCAACCAGCAGGCCTACCAAGGCTGCCTATTTGTTAATCCCTCCGGCTCCTTTTTACGTTGGCGTATGGGATCACTGTATTTGCAGGTGAAGAAATTTCAGCAATCGATTTGCATGGTCAGAAACAAAAATTGTTGCCAAAACAACACTAAAAACACAAATCATGGAACTTGTTATCGCCATTAGTGTGTTACTTCTTATCAACTCAGCTACTATCAGCATTACAATTGATAGCACCAAACTAATACCACATGAAGCGTATAGCCTGTTGATGAATGGACTCTTACGCTTCCTTCCAAATGAGAACGCAGCTGCTGGCAGGCCTAAATATACCGCTCCTATAAGCACGCTTGAAGTAACAAGGGACAATAAAAACGCCACTTCAGGCAAGCCACGAAACTTGGAAAATACCCATGAAGAGAAGTTCATAATATTGACAAACGGGTATAACAAGATATTTGCGGCTTTTTTAAGACGAGGATGTTCTACTAATATCTGCGCAACTTCCGGACTAAATGAGTAGTAAAACCGATTAGCTACACGCAAGAAATTCTTGCCAGCTTTAGACTGTGCAATCTGCTGATCGCGAAATTTTCTGATACTAACAACGCCGGGAGCCAGACGCGAACCCTGCGCTGCCGTCAGAATGGCACAACAACTTGAACCGACAACAGCTCTTTCTACGATCATTTCTTCACGCCTGCCATTGGAATCTTCGAACCATCCCGTTTCATCATGAAACTTACCAAAACCGCGAGATTTGGCTTGGAATTGTGTTCTGTATTCAACGTTAGCTTGACCTGCCCAATTGTCTCTGAGGTAGATCTTAAATTTAATAGTCTTGGAGTGACCAGGAGATATCGTGCTCCCTACCTGGGCGGCGTTGTAATTCCAACCTGCAAAGCCGACGACCCCCTCATAATAAGGGTAACTCGGGCTAACTATACGTATATCTATACTCTGCAAAACAATATCGCGTCTGGTGGATCCATAATGGGTGAGATTGGTGACAACAAAATGTCCTTCTAGTGGTGCAGATTTTCCTAAACATTCTGGATAAACCAGACTATATCCGACATATTGATCGGCAATTGCCAAGGACTGGATCGAAGACAAAATGCCGAACGTCAAGATTGCCCTGATGGTACGATACATTGTTTACCTCCTTCCCAGTTTACTTTCAAATAGATGACTATATTTGAAAACCTTGATTCTCTACCTAATACAAGCTAATAACCAGTCGAGATAAGTAATGTGCCAAAGAACCCAAAGAACCCGGACACCCACAACTAATCGACAAAGAACCCGGACACCCACAACTAATCGATATCCTACAAGACATCAAGTTGTTTTGTCCCTCGTTTCCTGAGCGAAAGTGTGCTGCAGGCTAACTGGATAACAGGGTGTTCCTGGATGGGTTTTGCTGGAAATCGGCTGGAACCGGCCACCGCCCTACAGCCTGGGACTCAGGCAGTCAGTAAATCCTGGTGTTTATGCCCGCTCCGGACAAAGTTCTCTACCAAAGGCATGGCCCTTGATGAATCGTCGTCCCACAGATTTGGCAAAGGACCTGAGCATACTC
>JAJFLB010000027.1 GCA_021772915.1 Gammaproteobacteria bacterium
CTTATCCGGCAACGTTCTAATATTTGAATCCCTCAAAAAACGGAAAGACGGCGTTTTTCGAGCCGTCCCGGTACCCCCCGATTTTCTGGACACCCTAAACATGGCACATGATATCAAAATCATTCAAAGTCGCCCCAAGTCTCCAAGAATCGATAAACCTTTATGGGACTTGTCCCGCACAACAGCATGGAGACGAATTAAAGAGTTGATGGTCGCTTCCGGAATTAACGAAGGCCCCCACCTCTGCCCTAAAGGACTCAGACACGGCTACGGCGTTGAAGCCATCAGTAAAGGAATACCGCTCAACATGCTACAAAAGTGGATGGGGCACGCAAAAATGGAAACCACAGCAATCTATGCCAATGCAGTTGGTGATGAGCAACACGATATTGCATCACGTATGTGGAGTTAAGAGACAGATTAAAATTTCCATAGGGTCTTTATCCATTTGTTTAATTACACCCATTATTACTAGCAGTAGCTTATCCTATTGGTACTTCTGGAAGGGTTTCACTCAAAACCCCATATTGAGACATGTCAAGGCATATGTATTATAAAGTAGGCTTATAGAGACAATACGACAAGACAATCCAGGCATCTAATCCCTCAGCTAAATTCTAGAATACCACTTTTTGGGGGTTGTGCAAAAATACCCAGTATGATTTCTCAGACGAAAGACGACAGGATTCATTTGGCATCCGCCCCGAAAATAGTCGCTTGATTGGTAACCGAAAATGGGGGGATAGAATTATTGTATAAACACAATTTAACAGTAACTTATAGAAAAATAGTGGCGGTTTAGGTACCTTTGAGGGATTTGACCCATTGGCGTATAAATAATAGTTTCAGCAAGTTATAAATATTCCTATGTCGCATTAGGTACCTTTATGGGATTTGGCCCTTTATAGAAAAATCAGCAAGAAAAAATCACAGCAAATCCTATGAGACTTTTGCTACTTTTATGTAGTTTTACCCATCTATGGATCAGAAAGACATCCATCACATGGGGATAAATCATTAGGGGGCCGTTTCGGGGCTATATGTAATTTAGGCCATATTAGAAACTTAAGGCTTAACGTACGTTTTCGTTCCATTGAGCGTCAGACCCCCTAATAATGGGGACAAAATGTAATTTAACAAGTGATTATAAATAATCCTACGGAACATTAGGTACCTTTATGCAATTTGACCCCTTTTCGGGGCGTTGTACAAAATACCCATATAGTATTTTGATGGAAGTTTTAAATGTAATAAGACATTCCCAGATATAGAATTTGATGTTTTCGTGGAAAAGGCAATCAAAAATGGTATCTATAGCATTGAGCTTAGGGGTCTGTTTCGGGGCTATATGTAATTTAGGCATCAAATCATATGGGGATTTTCCACTAAATGTGCAGTTTTACCCAATATACGTTACAAATGAGACGACCCACAAACCCCATACGCATCAACCTAAAAACTTATATTGGCGAAGAAACCCACACAGACCTAAATTCTCTACATAGGGGATACAACATTATTAATTTGATATTTTCGTAAAGCTTGGAATGATCTCCCAATTTGCCTCTACCTTTTGTTTCTCCTACGTAAATCCAATTTGATGCTTTATAGCAAGTTCCTGTAAAACGTTTTTTCTCTACAAACGTTTCTAACATTACCGGTCTATACTTGTAACGTTCTTCCCAATCATCGGCAAGCTCCTTAGCAACTAAAGACAATATCTTTGAGGCAAGGTTTTTAGATTTTATCCACGGTAAAATTAAAAATCGTGAATTATTTACTATCAAATGAAGCTTTTGTTCTCGAACATGACTACTCCAACCAATAAATTCTTCCCTCGCTTGAACATTCCATGCCGAGGCACTAAACCCCAATGCACCTAATGTTCCATAACTACTATTTATCAGGTAGCGAAGCTGGGCGCCTACTAATTTCTTGTATCCTAAATAATGCCAACGATGAATCATTTCATTCCATATTTGTGATTGTTTTGCCGTCTTTACCATATCCAGACTTAGACCTTCAATCTTTTCGGCTGATAAATTTATCAATGGCTCGCCTTCTTTTAAACTATTGCTATGTTTATACTGCTTGCCGTTACCATTTCTCCTTAATGGAGCGGGTAACTTAAACCAGTTGTCTCGCTCCATACGAAGCAACGCCACTCGACAACTCATGTCTTTTAGTTTGCCATCGGCTTTTAACCATTGTAACTCTTCACATACCCTTTCGGAAATTGCTGTCCTGCCCAAACCCTTTGTTTTTACAAGCTCACAAATAACTCCCATTTCCTCCTCGCTAAAGTCTCGTCCACAATAACGTACCGTGGTGATTCCTTTCGTATCTTTGAGAATTTCTCCTGTTTTGCCTTGCATTCTATCTTTACTCTTCATGCAAAACTTTCTACAAAATTTATCTGCTCATCTATTAATTCTATCGTTGTCTTACGCCGTCGCTTTTGTTTTAGAAGACAACGTGGTATACTATTTATTAATTCTTCCATTAGTGCTGAGACTCTATCTCTCACTATGCTTTGACTGATACGACCTTCTCTTTGCAACCATTGAATTAGCTTTACTCCGCTTATCTCTCTACTTAAAGTTACTCTACAATACCACGCACTCAGCGCATATATTCCCGTAACTATATTTATCATTATTAAACGTCCATAGAGCAGACAACGAATCCTTTCTTTACGGAATCCTTTCATTACATCGATTTGGAATAATCCCTTCCATTGTTTAAATATCAATTCAATCTGCCATCTAATTCGGTATATTGTTCCTACTATTTCCACTGACCAGTTTTCTACTTTCACATTGGTAATGTAAAAACTATAAGCTAACCATTCTAAATCCTCATGACTCAAGCACTTCCCTTTTTTTTGTGCCGCTTTCTTGGCTTTACGCCTTCGTTCATTTATTACTTGCTCAGGGGCTCGATAACATATTAAGCGACTGCATACCCTTTCGGCTCCTATGTAAACTTCCATATCCATACAACCTCTATTGCCTATTTTTTCGCTTACATATGCAGGAAGGTTTATGGCTTTTGACTTCAACTCTGCACTTAAATATACGTTCACGCCCTTAAATAAACGACTTAAATAAAAGGCTTTCTTACTATCAATCGCCTCTATCAACAATACTACAAAATATCCTAAGTCCCTTATTATTAAATCTCCTTCTTCAATTTGACCCATTACATTTGTTCCGTTTTTCTGGTCCGGGTACGTTCCTTTTGTAATGTTTACTTCTTTCAATATATGATTTATGACATCATATAATACGTCTATCTTTAACGCAGATTTACTTGCATCTCCACCTGACCCTTTGAATTCTTCCGATAAATGTTCATTCAATTCGATTTGCGTGCTATCCTGTATGTATACATTTGAAAAGCTTTCCAACGCCTTTAACGGTATCTTCGATACTTTTGGCCTTAATTGATTTGCGTATACATTTTCCAATGTCTTTTCTAAAAAACACACCGCTTGATCGCTATTTATCTTTGAGCTCAATGCTTGTGGACTAATATCTGCTTTTGATGACTTTGCCGCAAGCGCATCACACAGCCCTTCTAATGATATTGTTCCTTGATTAAAATGATCTATTGTCATCAGTTCAAGAAATTCTCGACCCGATACTTTGTTGGTTGTTGAACGTTGAACAAAAGATGTTTCTACCGCTATCTCGTTCAATTTGTCATCTTCTAAACACTTTATATGCTCTTGTGCAAATTTTTTTATTTCATTAAGTTTTGGCACGGTCTTTTTTTCTTTTTATAAATTTATAAAGGTAAATTATTTCGTGATATTTACCTTTATACAAAAAATATGACTTTGTGTCCCGCAAAAAATTAATTTGTTAATTTAAAGCTACTCTTCCAGCTCTTTTTTTTAGCAAAAGTTAGGTTGATGCGTATGG
>JAJFLB010000028.1 GCA_021772915.1 Gammaproteobacteria bacterium
GAGCCGTTGCAAGGTATAGATCGAGATCACAAATGTCTGTTACTCAACGGATTTAAAAGATATAGGTGCGCGCGCATGCTAGATATAAACGTTGTACCGTATATCAGTTTGGGTAGTGATGAAGCTGAATGTATAATAAAAAAGTTAAGTATTCGACAAATAAGCCAACTTGCCCATGGTTATTTTCGAGGAAGCAATGACTTACGGCAACAAATTGAAGAGGGTAAAATTTCTTGGGTGTTGAACACTCTGGGCGAATCAAACCAAGATAAAACAGATTGCACTGAAATAGAACGCAATATGCTAAGGGAGCTTGAGATCACGCAAAAGTATATTCAAAGGGTAATACACAAAAGCGAAGAGACCAGATACTCAAATAACGCATTCTACGCACAAGCCAATCTCCTAGCCGGAGGTATCCTGCGGGAATTAGATAATTTTAAAAAATCAATAAATATATTTTATGATAGAACCTCAAAAGCGTAAAGCTATATTTTTATTACATAAAGATGGTATGGGTATAAAGGATATTAGCCGTCGTTTAGAAGTGAGCCGCAATACAGTGCGCACTATTGTTAAACAGCAAGGCAATGAACCCGACTTGGTAAGAGAGGACAAAATAATAATAGAGCCTCATCTTCTTAGAAAACTTTATAGTCAATGCAACGGTTACATTAAACGTGTGCATGAAAAGCTAACCGAAGAAGAGGGAGTGGAAATCGCTTATTCAACATTAGTAAGAATGATGAGTCAACTGGGTATTTCAAAACCATCAAAGAAACGATGTGATCATGTCCCTGATGAGCCGGGAGTGGAGATGCAAAACGACACTTCCACTTACAAGATTAAAATAGGCGATAAACAACGCAAAGTGGTGGCAAGTATTATATATTTTCGCTACTCTAAAGTACGCTATTTAAAGTTTTACCGTTCATTTAACCGATTTCAAATGAAATGTTTTTTCCATGAAGCCCTAAGTTTCTTCGGTTATACGGCAAAAGTTTGCATTATCGACAATACAAACCTTGCACGATTACGTGGAAGCGGTAAGAACGCGATAATTGTACCTGAAATGTTGAATTTTGGTAAAAGATACGGCTTCGAATTTGTTTGTCATGAAATTAATCATGCCAACAGAAAGGCGGGTAACGAGCGAAGTTTTTATACAACAGAGACAAATTTTTTTCCTGGCCGTAGATTTGAGAGTCTTGAGGATTTAAACAGGCAAGCGTTTGGGTGGTCAACAAATAGGATAGCAAACAGACCGGTTGGCAGAACCGGTCTGATCCCTGCAAAAGCGTTCGAGTTTGAACAATCTTACCTTGTTAAGTTGTTGCCGTTTATAGAACCTCCATACTGTATCCATAACAGGATCATTGATAAATATGGGTACGTTATGTTTGGCGGCAATTTTTATTGGGTTCCTGAAATCGCAAGTTCAAGTGTATCTGTTTTTCAGTATGATAAATCAATAAAGATTTACCAGAACCGAAAACTGCTTTTGGAATATAAGTTGGCAGGTGAGAATGTTAAAAATCAAAATTTTTCGCCTGATGGACTGCCTAAACCAAAAAACAAACCGAACAATCGTAAAAAACCTACCGAGCAAGAAGAGCAAAGATTAAGAACCGCAAGCCCTGAAGTAAACACTTATTTAGATTTTGCACTTAAATCAAAAGGAATACAAAAACATAGGTTCATAAGAGAGCTGTTTGCTTTGCATCAAAAGATTGTTTTGCCGCTGTTTATAAAAACTCTTAAGCGGGCCTTAAAGTATAGCATTACGGATCTTAACACTGTGGAGCGTATTGCAAAGTTGCTTATGCGTCAAAGCAGTTATCAAATGGTTTTTATTGAAATCAATGAAGAATTTAAAGAGCGTTTGGAATACCTTGAAGGCCGCCTTAGCGATGATGTGGATTTATCTATATATGATAAATTAGGGGATGAGGACAATGGATGAAAAACTAGCTGAACAACTTAAATATCTCAGGCTTACGGGATTGATTGCAAATTGGGATCATCATTTGAAAGTTGCCGGAGGAAGCAACTTTTCACATGTGCGATTTCTCAAATACATTATTGAGCAAGAATACAATCTGAAAAAAGAAAATGCCAGAAAAATGAGGATTAAGCGTTCTGGTATACCTGAACTATTTGCAATGGAAACATTTCCGTTTCAGAGGCAGCCAAAGTTAAATAAAAAGAAAATACTATCTCTATATGATAGTTTTGATTATGTGCAAAAGTGTCAAAATGTAATATGGATCGGTCCTACCGGAGCTGGAAAAACCGGACTTGCTACGGCGTTTCTACTCAAAGCTGTCAACAACGGCTATACCGCACGATTTATACCATTCCCGGAGATTATAAGGATGTTTTGTCAATGCTCGGCTGATCAATCAACTCCTGGCTTGATAAATAAGCTTGTCGCATATGATTGCTTACTCATTGACGAGTTGGGATACGTTGAGGTGGAGGCTGAACAGGTTGGTCAATTTTTTACCTTGATGAATAAAAGACATAAGAAAAAAACTACATTGATCACTTCAAATCTTGGTTTCAGTAATTGGCCTACTTTCTTGAAAAACAACCATCTTAGTGCGGCTCTGATTGACCGGCTCACAGAAAACTCACATGTCTTTAACATGAAAAACTGTGTTAGTTTAAGACATAAGCTATAATCATTAATCGGTTTATTTATGTTGAAAAAATGACCTCCTCTTATAACAATATAAAAAAAAAGCTGATACATTACGCAATATTAATCTTCAGACGATATTGACTCATATCGGAGCAAGGAAAGATAGATATGATAAAAACAAATGGCATACATATAAAGGGGTTATCTCACTTTCTGGTTTAAAGTTTATGAACTGGACGCTGAATACCGGAGGCGGAGGTTCTATAGACCTTGTTATGCATTTAAAATCATTTTGTTTTAGAAACGC
Source organism: Gammaproteobacteria bacterium (assembly GCA_021772915.1). Classification (GTDB taxonomy): domain Bacteria; phylum Pseudomonadota; class Gammaproteobacteria; order Xanthomonadales; family SZUA-36; genus SZUA-36. The sequence continues at coordinate 2,952 of JAJFLB010000028.1, forward strand.
TGTTGTATGGCTTGATCATAATTTCTATTCTGCCAATATCGGTGTTTCTCATCATCGTTTCTGTGCGCCTCTTCCTTTTCAACTTCCTAAAAAAGACGATTCTAAACTCACTAAGGTCATACAATACCTTTTGTGTGATCGAAGCATTCCTCACTATATCATTGACTATCTCATTAATTCAGGGCAACTATATGCTGATTGCAAATGCAATGCTGTTTTCTTACTACTTGGAAAAGAAAAAAATATAGTGGGAGCAGAGGTTCGTGGCACGACCATGAGGCAGTGGCGCGGCATGGCTAAAGGTTCCAGGAAAAACTCGGGTTGTTTCTATGTTAAACTCGCAAACTCTAAAAAAATTGTTCTTTGTGAGTCCGCTATTGACGCTATCTCTTATTACGCTCTTTATCAAGATGCCACCACAGTTTCTACTTCCGGTGCTACTTCAAGACCTGCATGGTTGATGGCTTTTATCAATAAAGGATACGATATTTTTTGTGGCTTTGACTCTGACAAAGCTGGAGACTATATTGCTAAACATTTGATTGATCGGTATCCAACCATTAAAAGGTTACGCCCTCATAAACATGATTGGAATGATATACTTCGCAATAAAGATACACTTTAACTTCTATTTGATACATTAGTTCTCA
>JAJFLB010000029.1 GCA_021772915.1 Gammaproteobacteria bacterium
TCTCGAAAAAGCTTGCTGCATGGGAGGATTTCTACAACCTCAATCGGCCTCATGGCGCCCATGAGGGACAGGCGCCCTACGAGGCCCTCAAGACCTTACTTATGAACCCTGGAAGTGTCTCGGTTGGTTGACAACACTACAATCAGATGGTCGGCGCGGCCGCGCTCCGTTTATACGACGATTCATGTGGTAAAAATGCAATGAGCTTAAATTGATTTGCGGGCTCACAGTAAAGATTAACTATAAAGAAAGGAAGAGAAATCAAAGGCGGGTGGCAAGAACCTCAAATGCTCCCAAACAACAAAAGTGAAGATATGCATCATGTAACCATATGACCACTTGGATACCTAATTTACTTCATAGAATCAAAGTTTATAGTGAGTCCCTGAACTCGAGAAGCCGACGTTCGAGCTCTTCACCGGCTGCTGATGAGATAATCAACCATGACTGACCTGCCGAGATTTGCTCTGAGTTCAAAGCCACGGTTGACTTACCATCGGTCTTGGGTTTGGCTGTCCAGGTAAGGACTGGAGCTCGATCGTCATTATTTAGGATAAATGTTAGCGTCGGAGCTGTCCTGGACTTGGTACCCAATTCGATATCTAACATAATGATTGAGTAGCCATCTGGCAATTGGACAATAACGTCGGGTATCGTGGAGTTGGCTGATCGCATGATTGGTACAGGTACATGGAGAACTTGTGTGCGCGGTTGTGTCAGCTCGTCAAGCTGCCTTCTCAGTGCGTTGGTGGTTCCTCTTGAATCCAAAAATAGAACCAGGCTGATAACCGCTAAGAAAAAACTCGCGGCCAGGGCAACTGACTTCCAGTGAGAGTAGCGAGAAAGTTCGGAACGCTCAGTTCGGGTAAGACCCGTTACCTGTTCATCCGATTCCAGGGCCCTTTGGAGCAAAAGGGCTTCTTCAAGCTCCTTTTGCAGCTCTGGTGATTCCAGCATTCGAACTTCGTACTCCTCGACCGCAGAAGGAGATAGCTTGTTTCGAACATAGCGGTCGGTTATGTCCTTATTCATGAACGGTCCTTTATTCACTCAAACCTCCTAGCAACAGAGCTCTTGAACCTATTTGGTTATCGAGTATCGCGCGCAGCCGTTTTTTTGCTCGGTGCAGTACGCGGTCAAAGTGCTCTGATGAGACGTCGAGGTACTTGCAAATATCAATTTTGTCTTCCTCATACAGATAGAATCTCCGTAGAATTTCCTTATCTCTTGGGATAGTTAATTGATCCAGTGATTCACTGAGCAGTGACTCGATTACCGCGTAATCTATTTCCCAGGCAGCAGTACGGCCCGTTGGCGCACGCAATGAAACTTCCCCATCTTCCAGCCGTGTATAGCGTTTCTCTTTCCGAAAGTAGGTGATAGCGACATTTTTTGCTGTGCGCCTGAGAAAATGCAAGAGCCTGTCTGAATTGACAATTTTGCCAGCACGCATTTTTCTGAGTGTGATCAACAGAGTTTGCTGACAACAGTCGTTTGCTATATCAGGATCTCGAGTTTCTTTTAGGAGTAATAGCATCAGGCCACGCGAGAAATATTCGGCAAATTCAATTTCGGCCTTCCGGTCACCATCCCGGATTCTGTCAACTAAGTCAGTTGTGTTTAGTGCTTCCCGTTGCAAATCGAATCCCTTGCTGGGTTTAACTGCCAGCATTTTCTGTGCAGTCTGCGAGTTGGTTACTGTTCGCTTCCTGATTCCGGAAATTGATTTGCCTGATTTTTCTCAAAACCTCGCAAATCAGGGATCAGATTAGCACTCTAAATTATTACCCGTGAAGTACCGACTGATCCACCGCATCGTGGTGGTATTGTCCCTACTATGGTAAGGGATGGGAGGTTACATTGCCTTAACTACATTGTCACGATCCAGTTTAACAATTTCCGCTATACGTTCGCCCAGCGAGAGCAAGTTGATGTACATCGGATATCTTAGTACCTGATCGACGCCTACCTTTGCTGTCTTGAAGTGAATCCCAACTAGGTACGTTTTGCCCTCATAAAGGATAAACAGCCCGCCGCCACTGTCGTTCGAGGAAGGGTAGCGATCCGACGATCCCATGGTCAGCAAGAGTTGGCCGAAGTCTGCAGAGGAAGTTTTCTTAGGCTTGGTGTCAAAGTAACCTCGTTGAAACAGGCTACTTAGGTTTTTTGACGCCATGTTTCCATTTAAAATGAACGCAGCGATATCATTCTTCTTCATAGCACTGGCTACCACCGTTTTTTTCATGGCCCCATAGCCAACAAAAAGGGCGCAGCGGCCAAATTCAATTACAGATTTAGTCATGCCTGAGACAGTAGTCCTGGGTTGAAAAGCCGGCAATCTGGCGAATTTGAGCTGTTGGCTGTCCTGGATGTCGGCAACTCTCAAAAGTGCCAAGTCGATGTTGTCTCCAAAATCGACATAGACGAGTTTTAGATCCACTAGCTCATCAGTGAAAAGATTAGGTGCCGCACTTGGTATTAATCCCAACCTAGGAGGAGCTTGTTTGCCATCGGAGAATAGAGGCCTGGAGTTCTGCAGTACCGAATGCCCGGCAGCAAGCAGATAGCCGCCTCCAATACTCACAACTGTGCCGACGAGCTTTCTATTTTGATCCTTTACTTCAACAAGTGGGTAAACCGCAGCTAGGTTATCGAAGGTGGCGGCAGTAGCAATTTCCGCCGAATCTGTCGCACTAAGTGGCGTCTCGTCGACGAACTCCCACATCAGTCTTTTCACAATGTAGGCGTATCCGCCCAGAGGGGTTTCTTGGGATGACAATGACATTTTTTGTCCTTTGGTGAGAGGTTCTTAGTTGTGCTTGCACCTATGTAAGTAATTGAGTCTAAGTAACATTTCCTACTAAGGGGAAACCGTGTCTCGTACGATTGAATGCTTCGTGTTGATTGTGCTTTTGTTAATGACTACTAATGCTGTTGCCGGTTCAACTTCGTGTGAAAGAAGTGACGTGATTGGTCATTGGTACGTCCATGACGTCGATTTTGGTGTATCTGACCATGTGGAGTATCAGGAGACTATCGAAGTCTATTACCTGGACAGCATTGATGGTAAAGATCAGTTTAATGTGACGTTTGCTGGTGTATTTACAATAAGCCTAAACCCTTGGCAAGGTGAGTGTATCGGCGATCAGTACGTCCTACAGGGTGACGTTCTATCCCACGACACTATCCATAGCATTCAGGCGGCCAGGAATGCCGGGGCGCCTAACACGGATCAATGCAGCATAGAGCGGTGCGAAGCCACTTGCATGGGGAAACTGGCAGATGAATGCCATGTTAGCAAGACAATTAGCACGAATAGAATGACATTCGTTTTGTTGCCCGGTCATGCGGTGAAAAGAGAAGGTGGAGAATTAGAGTTTATTCTTACCAGTTTGGATTGCTCGGCGCATGACTGCAATCATCCGGGCTCTTACCATGCCCACGACTAACGATTAAGATAGATTTCACATGTACAACTGGAATGAAGCCCAAACGTCCAGCCGACCCCTATCGTCTTGCCTGATCAGATCCCTCTTGATTATAGTTAGCGCTTCACTTGGACTCTTCCCCTCTTTGAGTAAAGTATAGAAATATTTCATCTGAAGCGCGGTTTGTCGATCAGGAATTGGCCAAAGACTGGCGATTACGGAAGTGGCACCTGAACGAAGGAAATCAGACACAAATCCTAAATTACTGTCGAAAGTAAATCTGCTCACTCCAGACGAGTCGCATGCGCTCAGCACTACCAATTGCGCGGAAATATCTTGCGATACAAGATCTGCTGGAGTGAGGAATTCCTCGGTCGTAATATCACCAGTTTTGAGTGGGGACAAATGAATCTTTGAAAGCTCTGGGTACTCTGTATTGATTGATACATGGGTGGCTATATGAATCAGGTTTGCCGTTTTGAACTCGGTGCTTCTAAACGAATCCAGAACCAAATCTTCGCCCTCCACCACATGAATTTCAGAGCCATCAAAGGACTTCTTGATGGCATCAGCCTCTAAACTAACCCCGGGTAGATCTGCCAGGTTGTGAGTATAAAACTCCGAGTTGCTGGCGAGGAATACAGTTCTGGGAGTGACTTTGTCAGAGTGTTTTTCTATTGCAGTTTCAAGTGATCGAAGTGAATAGAGATTAATGACTTGTGAGTGTTCAGCGAGGAAAGCACCGTTAGTCTTCAGAATCTCAAGAGGAAAACCATTGAAAACTCCAGTAGGTAAATAGAAAATTGTCTTGGGTAACCTAGATGATATTGGTTCCAAGAGTACCTTTCCTATCTCCTCCAAATCTGCATTGACTGATAATCTGCCAAGAGTGCGAGCGTTTCTTAGTACGTTATCAAAAGCCTCTTGGGTGCTGGGATCCGTTTTGATTACATCTAACTTGGCGCCATGTTGATTTGCTGTCCAAGTATAAATGTCTTCCCCTAACATATAATAGGCAAGAAACATTGTGTCCTCAGGCAGTCGGCGGAGAAGCGAATGGATCCAGTTTTGATGAATTGGTTTCTGATTTGAGGAAGAATTGCGGCGGAGTGAAAGCAATTTCTGGTCGATTTGATTGGAAATCTCAATTCGATCTAAGGGAGATGGATTCGAGCTTCTCTTTGCGAGCAAGATTCTCAAAGAGCCAAGTTCTTTGTCGGGGACGAGGCCTCCCGTTAGTTCTCGAGGGCTACGATCCGGCGAGAAGTTGAAATTCTTCAATCTGTCTAGCGCAATCAGGGAGTCAATGGGGATGTCTGTTGATTTTAGTGCCTTATCCAAATGTGTCCGTAGGAAGAGTTCAAAAATACGCTTTCTGTTTTCCCAGTACCACGCACCGAGAACACCAGGTAACTTAATGCGATATAGCTGGATGTCACCAATAAGACGATCAAGCAGAATCATCGCTTTTTCTATTTGGTTTTCCTGTAACAGAAGACGGGACCACAGATACCTTCCTTCAAATTGATATTTCGGTTGCTGAAATGATTCTAAGGCTTGAAATGCTGACCAAAGTGATTTGGAAGTGCAGTGGTCATTACCGTTATTCAGTTGATTGGCAACGACACAAGCATTCAGCCGTGAGAGCTCTCTAAGTTGTAAATTGTCTGTTCTATCCGCCATCTCAGCACTCAGCTTGAAGTGCTTCTGGGCTTCACTTATTTGATTCTGAGCTAGATAGTCTTTGGCCAGTGAGTAATTGAAGAAAGCATCTTCATTATCCGTGGCGAGCAATTGTTTTTGTCGGCCTCGATACTGATTCATCAACCGGAAGTCGCGTTCTTTTCTGTTGATATTAGCCGTAATTTGGTAGGCGTCGTACAAGCCCCTCCCAAAATTAGCGAGCTCTAATTCGTTTATGGCTTGCAAAATTAGCTCTTTAGAACGCTTGATATTGCCAATCTCAAAATAGGTCGATCCTAGGGACACCATCGTTCGACCCATGCTTTCATGATCGTCAATATCACGAAGGTTAGATAGGCCTGAGGAAAGGCTCTTGATGGCTTTTGGAAAATCATAGAGGGCGCGATATAGCCTACCTATTTCGACCTGGTTTCGACCGATTCTTGATCTGTTTTCATCCAGTCTCAAAGTCTTGTTGATTTCTTGGAGAGTTTCTATTGCACCACCCAAGTCTCCAGATTCAACTTTAGCAGCAACGATGTTCTCTCTAACAAGGTTGGCCAAGAATGAATCAGAAATTTCCATGGATAATTGAGCTGCTTCTTGCAGTCGTTGAATCGCTAGTGAAGTTTTTCCGGCATAGAGGTAGCCGACACCTTGGTTATTGGCGCTCCAAGCTTTTTCAAATTGAAAACCCAATTGACTAGCTTTACTATATGCACGCTTAAGTATTGATTGGGCCTCAATGAGCTTCAATCGGGCCATCTCCTCAGAGTCCTTAGCGTTTCTCTCAATCAGTGCCTGTCCCTGAAGCTGTAATGCCATTAGTTCAAGTTCATTCATTCCGGCCTCACCGGACTTTTTGCAAATGTCCTTGGCGAGAGTGATGGCATCGTTATACTGATAAAGCGGGAAGTACGAGAAGTAGGCAGCGTAATACTCAATCCACAGCCAGTCCTGGTTTTGACCAAACTTTTTGAACAGTTCAATCGCTCTTTCGAGTTTCTGCACTCGCTCTTGCCAAAGCTCCAAGTCTTCGCTGTCAGTGGATTGAATGGCATCGGAAACTAACCTGAATGCTTCTGACTGGCCTCGGTCAGCTGGCGTTATTGTGGGTAAACTAAACACTTCAACTGATACGGAGGCATTCTTAGTGACATTGATTCCCGTGACCTCTAATGTGGATATACTTGGAGAATTAGGTGCTGGAATGAATTGATACAGCGGGCCGAGCCGAATGTAGGGCAGACGGGCACTATTACTGGTCAGTGAATTTGAATCCACGAATGTGGCTTTGTATTCCGCTTCATACCCAGAAATCTTGATTAGTAGAGGAACACCTGTATGTTGCCTGATTTCAAATCTCAGGGGAGTTTGATCTGTGATGACCTGGTCTGAGACAGACCAGATTAATGTTGGTGCACTGGCTTTCTGGCCGCAGCCCGCCAGCAATACGACAAGCAAAACGCCGAAAAGAACAACCTTGCTGATTAGTAATGACACGTCTTAATTAGCTCTGGAACCACATAACAACTCCAAGAATCTCAGCGTCAAGTACTATAATCTCAGGTAAAGCCTATTGCATTTGTGAAAAAAAAAGAAGCGAGACTGGATCTCATGCGAGAAACTCAGGACTAACAACACATGATTGATGCAGCCTAGAAACCCAAGTCCCAATGGCGCGGGCATGAATGGCTGGTTTGCCCGCCATTATTGGGTTGAAAAAAAGGTAGGTGGGTGACGGTCTTGCCTTTCTTAATGTAGGGCAATCTGAGATTGGATCGTCGTTGATGATACAAGAATAGTAGGTCATTATCCGAGCTGATATACCGTGACAAACCCTGTTTCGAAATGGCATTAATGAGTCTGAAGCACAAAGGGCGGGTATTTGCACGATAATTTGCACCACTCTTGAATTGACACTGGCCCCAAGCAACTTGCGTACCAATGCGTTACAAATGGTTGGGCACGTTTAGATGGGTCGCGCCTTGATAAAATAGCAGGGGACATCTTCAGGCAAATGCCCAGATTTAGGGTCAAAACTATACCCGGCCCACTCACATCACTCTGCCAGGTGAAATACCTCTAAATTACAACCACAAGTCGTTTTATCTTCCAGGCAGAGTTGATTTACGTTCTTTGTACGCGAGATTCCCGCCCCTTCAGGAAGACTAAGCCGAAGCGAAAGCAGCCCGGCAGAACCTCGCTGATCTTGAAGCAGACCTTCAGGAAGAGATCGATGAGATCCGGTTCCGCGCGTTTCAGCAGGACCGGGCGATGACGGACGAGGAGCGTGCCACGCCAAACAACAGGCGCGCCCAAAAATCCGAAGCCCGCAAGGCCTATGTGGCCCTGACTTTTGTGACGCTGCAGCGGCTTAACCAGTCCGACGAAGTCAAATAGCTGACTGGGAAAATGAATGAGATCAATCAGGGTTTGAAAGATGATCTGGACAGTCTGAAGCAGATCGCCCGCTACGCAACGACCGCCGCCAAGGTTACAGAAGGTCTCGCAAAGATCGCGACCAAAATCGCAGCGATTGTTGCCTGGTCCGACCACGATGAACAGACTATGGTCTTCTCTATTCTTGGTTATTTGGATGGAATGAACCCCATCAAACAAGTGGACGGCAGTGCTAAAACCACGAGTAGCTACGCTCAAGAGTTATTTAGGTGAGAGATTTGGGTGGCTTCTGACACTAATTATTAATAGGGTCTACAAACGTGGAACACACGGACATTCTGTTCAGCGCCCGTGTCAGGTATTGCCACGAGAGGTAACCGCAGAGACCTTAGACCCATGCGGCGGGCCAAAAACAGGGAGGCGAGGTTGAACTTCACACTGAGGCCGTGTCATTCGATCGTAGAAGACAAATTTGTAAGTAGCATTTTATAACCATACAACTGTAGTCATTCAGGGAAAATCGATGATTGAAAAATCGGGTACTGGTTAGTTGACCGAAGAGGAGAAATCTATTACGCGATTTATCGCCCCGGCGGACAAAGCGAAATATTCGTTTCGATGTCGCTTAGTCACTGGTACACAGTCAGTGACCACCATTTCGGTTCAGGGCCGGTTCGGGGTATTGTCATTTCACTAGAGTTTGTTTATTTCTAGATAAAATCTATTCTAGTCAGCACTAAGAATCAGCAGTTTAGCTGGCATCGCTATCAGTGAAATTTCCATGAAATTAGTTAACTTGACAATTCCCTCGTCGGCGCTCAAGGGGTGCATTGATGGACTGCTTTGGATTGGCTCTTCGTACAAGAAGTTCCTGTGCGCCTCCAGAACGACCTGTGCGACACCCTTCAAGTGGGGGAAACCGCACTGTTTCGTGCACGAGGCCGAATGGCGTGGGATCAGCCGCAAGCTACCACGGATTCCCAAGTGGGCGGTGCCGGGGCGGACAAGGATCTTCCTCACATACAGGGATGGCCTCTCCCGCGGCTCGGGTAGGATCTTTGGCTACTTCGTCCTCGGCCGCCTCGAGGTGCTGCTTCCGGATCTGGACGGGCAAACCGGTGGTGGCAAGAAGGACGAGAAAATCCGCATCCAGAAGTGCTGGAACGGACACGCCATCATCACTCATCAACATGTCAAGCGCCGTTGGGTTCGCACCAAGGAGACGTGCCCCGACATTCCGGATATCAAATGCGACGAAGGGGCGAGACTCACTACTCGCTGCCCTGACGGTTCGTTGATCGATATCGCGGTCTGTGTCAACGGTCACTGGAAGAAGACGGGGAAGAAGTGTCCCAAGATGCGGCCCATTGACTGCGAGAAGTTCAAGGTGCCGCGGGACTGCCCGACCCAAATCCCGGAGAAACCAGGTCTCAGGCTCGTCCCAGGCGCCGTCTATGCCGTCGATGCCCTTGACGCGGCCATCACCGATGCTTTCTGCCGACGATTATACCAGGCCAGGATACCGGACGTTTACAAGCAGGCCAAATGCGATGGAAACGATTTTGCCAAAGATCAGGCTCTGGAGGATGCTCATCGACTCTTCATGGAGGTGGCGGCGGAAACCGAGAAGACCCATAAGAGGAGCGTCCGGCTCCCTGATGAACTCGTCGGCGTGGCCTGTGTCCGTGGTCCACTTATTTTGTTCAAGGAGCCACCGATCTATCGGGCCTATCCCAGTGCCAGCTTCCAAGGACTCAAGCACATCGACGGCAACAGTCTGATCGAGCAGATATCAGCCAGAGAGCGCAAAGTTTTCGTCTACTCGTGCCAGAAGCCAGGCCGCAACAGCATGACCAAAGCAGAGATCGCCGGTTGCCTCGCATACCGGAATCACCTGAGTCAGGCTTTCGCCGACAAGTTCCTCGCCGCGTTGCCTGATCTTGCCGAGAACGAGCTTCGTGCCCGAGGTGTTTTCGGGCTACACCACCTTGGAACCTTCCGGGTGCAGAAATCCAAGGGCAGGTCCATCACTAACGGCGAGACGAAGAAGCGGTTAGCCGCGCTCCTCGAGTGTCGGCAGTCTGCCGTCGGCAAGCTGCTTGACGGCCTGGGGGCACTCGCCTGCGAGCAACTCGCAGCCGGGCGTGACTTCAGGATTCCGGCCCTGGGAACCTTCCTGACGGGCAAGTTGGAGGTGACCTTCCGAGAGACCAAGAGAATGTCCGACCTCGAAGCCCGACTCACGCTCAGGAGGGAGATTGTTGATTTGCAACCAAAATTGACCCAGTAGTTATACCATTTTCACGCTACATTTCAGTTATTCTAGTCTAGGAATTTTCAGGGGTTTATTGCCTTTTTACAATTTGCTCATGTGTCGCTTAAGTCGTTGATTTCAAAGCCATATGATTTTGAGCCAAAAACATTGGGTGATCATGTTAGAAGAAAACGTCTCAAAATGGGACTTATGCAGAAAGAAGTCGCTACGCCGCTCGGCGTGAATCCCCGGACCATCCTGAACTGGGAAAAGGGCCATACCGCGCCACCGATGGTATCCATTCCTGCCATTGTACAATTCCTGGGCTACGATCCCTTCCTGAAGTCAAAGACCCTGTCTCAACACCTGCTCGCCAAGCGCCGGGAGATGGGTTGGTCGATCACGGAAGCTGCTCGGGTACTAGGCGTCGATCCGACAACATGGAGAAATTGGGAATGTGGACAGACGATCCTTTATCGTCAACACCGTATCCAAGTGGCGCGGCTTCTTGACCTATCCGCCGATGTCCTCGATCAGGAAATGGCGTTGCGCTGGAATCGGTCGCACCAACGCCCGCTTTCAGAGCCTATTCGGGGAAATCCTTAACGGTTATCCATTTGACTCACGCTGGCGAGTCTCCGAAATTCCCGGAGCGGTTCACTTTAACGCCAAGGGCAACGGTCGCATTTGACACATATTCCGGGAAGACGTCCCATTGGACCTAAAGGCGACTTTCGAATCTCCGACAACATCGTTATTGAGATGGTCATATCTGGGAAGATCGTGTGGAACTGGGATCAGTTTTAGATTACTTACTTAAGTTTGTTAACGGTGCCGAAATGCTTGTTAACATCCATGGGCATCGAAACGATAGCCTATTTCACGCCAATTCTCTTGATTTCGCCGAGTGAGTTTAACTCCCTGCGAAATTCCGCATATGGAGACCTACCGGCAGCCCATTTTTGTCTCAAGTGAGAGATCTCCCTCACTTTCATCACTAGTACTACAAGCCGTGGTGAAAAGGGTGTTGATTTGTATGCTAGTTTGACCCGCATTTGCATTTCTATTTAACCCTCTTAAAGTCAAGAATTACTTCATATATTCAAGTTATTAGAACTCAATTGACAGGAAAGTGTTGTTGCAAAGCGGTTCAATATTCAAGTCAATTCAACATGTAATGAAATTACCTTTGAAATGGCCTTGATCTGTGTTTTTCACTATTAGCTGGGAGCGTATGAAATGAAAAATATTGTTATTTGCTGTGACGGTACTGGGAACGAGTATGGTGAAAACAATACCAATGTCGTTGAAACCTACACAATTTGTAAAAAAAATGAGGATCAGATCGCGTTTTATGACCCTGGCGTAGGAACCGGGGGTTGGGAATATATGGAAGGTAAGAAACCCGGCGAAGAAACTCTGACATCGCTTGCGGATCAGGCCACCGGCAAAGGCTTGCAAAAGAATGTTAACGATGCCTATGGGTATCTCATGGAGACCTACGAAACAGGGGACAGGATATTCCTATTCGGCTTCAGTCGTGGTGCCTTTACAGTACGTTCTCTGGCTGGAATGCTCTACAAAGTCGGATTGCTGCCATCTGACAACGATAATCTCATTCCTTACGCTGCCAAGCTCTACAACATCGAAGGTAATTTGAACATTGCTCACGGATTTAGAGACACCTTTAGCCGAAGCTGTCCCGTGCACTTCATCGGCGTTTGGGACACCGTTTCTTCACTCGTGATGAACGCTGGTGTGCGCTGGCATAGTGGCGCCCTAAATCCCGGAGTCAAGAACGGCTACCACGCCTTGTCGATTGATGAGAAACGAAAAGATTTTCCACCATGTCTATGGCTTGATGATGAGGCTGATCTCGCTAGCGGCCAGACTATTGAGCAGGTCTGGTTTGCTGGGGTTCACGCAGATGTCGGCGGTTGGTATGACGAACGCGGCCTCGCCAATACTTCTTTGCATTGGATGCTAAATCACGCAAAAGCAAAGGGTTTGAAAATACACCAAGCAGCACTAGACGCGCGGATTGTTAATCCACACGATCAGCTTCACAACTCATACAAAGGGATATGGCGTATTCGGGGAAAGCATGTAAGAAAAATCCCGCTGGGCTCAAAGGTTCACAATAGCGCCTTCAAAAGAAAGAGGAGGCGCTCAAACAACTACAATCCGCAGAATCTACTAACACCCTTCAAATACGAGATCATTGAGTAAGAGCGGGAGTGTACGAATGGCCACGAGCCAGAAAGTTAAGAAACCTACACCTGAAGACGCGATCTTGATAATTGGAGATTGGGTTGTGGACGAGTATTGGTTTCTCGTGCGTCACCATTCGGCAATCAGTTCCCACGTTGGCTTCGAGCATTTCAGGGTGAGCTGTAATAAGGGTGAGCGCTACATAGATCTCTGTGGAGCAGGTCACGTTGCAAGAGCTTTTTATGATTTAACAGACGAAGATGAAGCTTCAGAGCAAATGATAGGGATCGGCAAGTGGAACAAGTCAGATGAGGCGCTTATCGGACACTTGATTCATGCAAGATCGAACGAGGATTGCATGGCAGCGCGAGCTGGTTTTTGTTTAACAACTGGATTCTGTAAGAACCCCGTCCCAATCAAATTGATCAACCTTGATTCTGAGCATCCCACTACTCGGATAATTCGCTGTTATCACGAGGAGCACGGTGGCCTAAGGCAGTTGCACCGAATTGACTGGGAACCCTCAAGTCCGGGTAGGAAATCAACAGATGTAACTATAGACTTGGATAATGCCAATTTTCCTCATGAGGAAATTACGAAAGCCATCGTGGTAAATGACTTGGCACGTGATGTGGTCGACGAGAATTTGATCCGGGCTCTCAGAGATAAGTACCTGGGAGCTAAATGGTTTGTACGTAGCAAGGATAAGGCTCCGTCATGGATAAGCCTGATCGAAGATAAACTTGTGCTATATATGGTCGGACCAGAGGTAGCATCTCAGTTTAGCCCGGCAAACAAGTGGTTAGTCTCCGGCAAGATTTCTGCCCGAGCTCTGGATATTATCAATAATCTCCCTGGGGAAAACGTAGTTTTGGTTTCAAACAATCGCGAGGTACTGGGTAAAGTAAACAAGGGTGCAAGTGCCTTAACAGCGAAATCTACTGTCGAACCATCGGTATTCTCATGGCTTGGGTGGCCAACCGCCTTTTTTGCCTCAGTGGTAAAACGTATGTTACGGCAACATGGGCGCCTCAATGAGAAGTCTATTGCGAGAGCGATTAAGTGGTCAGATGACAACGCCGGAGTTCCCTCACCTCCAAGATTCAAGAGAGTCTCCCACACAATTGATTCAAATCCCTGTCCACCCTTTGGTGACTGGAATTCAGAGGTAAGACAGTGGGAGCAGTCACAATCGGGACAGGGAATAGTAGAAGTTGAGGAGAATGAACAAAAACGGGACGTGCTGCAAGTTTGGCGTGGCTCGAGCCTAGTCTCTGGGTACGTCACTTGCATAGAGGAGAAAAACGCGATTCTTAATGACATTGCTCGCAACATTGTGAGATTCAAACAGTCACAAAGAAAGACGCCACTTAGTATTTTATTGCAAGCAGATCCAGGTGCGGGAAAAACTTACCTTGCCAAGTGTTTGTCGATTGAATATGACTTTGAATTTGCGCATTTCGATCTTACCCAGATGATGTGCCGAGACGAAATCCTAGATCTCTTTGAGAGCGTGTCAACACTTCAAGCTGAGTCCAAGAAGGACGTTCTTGTATTCGTCGATGAGATAAACGCCTATCTAGAGGGGACACACGCTTACGCGGCCTTCCTATCACCTTTGGAAGAGGGAAACTACTTACGTAGAGGTCGTCGGTTCAGCTTGAGACCTTGCGTTTGGATGTTCGCAGGGACGAAATTTGAAGATGAGCAGCTCAAAAGGGCTGAGAAATTAAGTGACCTAAAGTCGCGAATCTCTTTGGTAAAAAACATCGACTACAAATCTCTTCGGCGTGAATCGGGTCGTGGAGAGCGATTCTACGCTCAAGCAAGACTTGAACAAGTATACCTTGGGGCTATGATGCTGAGAAAAGAGTATTCGGATGTCAGTGAGGTGGGACTGGAGGTGCTTAATTACTTTTACAGTCTAGACCCGAGCGAGTCACCTGCAAGAAGAATTAGAAAACTCGTTCAGTCGCTCGAGAGTGTGCAATACGGAAGAATCACAGGGGACAGAAACTGCCAGAATTGGGATGAAATTGAGGGAGGGTGGCCTTTAGATAGAAATGATCGACGTCTGATTCAGCTGGAATTCGACTAGTGAGTTACGACCAGACTCGCGTTTTAATCAGTCCGACAGCGTTCCGAAAAACAGATCGAGCTTGTTGACACTCCTTCCTAACGCGTACTTCGGTTACGTGACCCCACTGGCCAGGTAATTGCGAATCGTGTGCCGGGACAGCCCGGTTCGCGGGCAAGCTCTGCACCGGCTTTGTTGCCTTGCTCCAACAAGCGTAATGCTTCGAGTTTAAATTCCTTGCTAAATCTTTTGCGTTTCATTGGACATCTCCTCGGGGTATTGTCCCCTTTGTTTGATGTCCGATAAACTCGGGTTAGTCCAGA
>JAJFLB010000030.1 GCA_021772915.1 Gammaproteobacteria bacterium
CATGGCTGGTCAGTTCGGCCTGAAACTCAGGCCAGTACTCACGAACGATTTGGTAGAGTAAGGTCGTCTCTGGCCTGTGGCGTACATATACTGCGGATGAATTTGGCCGGATCTGGCAGGTTTGGTGTGATGGCAATCCCAGTGTGTCCGTTCTGATCACCATTGGGGAGCTTTCGCGCTGCCCCAAACCCCATCGACCAGAAGGGAGAAGTTAGCTCTCCCTTCATGGACTTCCCGTCAACCAAAAGGGCATTTCATAGCCCCTTGGAACCCTCGATAATTTCATTAAGACCAACCGTTCGCCGTTTGGATGCCGTGAGCGTTTCGACGCTCAAACACGACCAAGGAAACGCCCTTGGATGCGATGATTAATATCCAAATTAAGTGTTTTGCAATCGGGCTTTATCGGGTATAATCGGGTAGGAAATCGGATATGAGACTTTAATGAAAGAACCTAAAATCACTGTTGGTCAAGACCTGCTACAGCTCATTTCGGAACTCGATGAGTTTAAGGGAAAATGGCTTGCCCTCAAAACCATGTCACCGGAGCGTTTGCAACAATTACGCAAAGTGGCAACCATCGAAAGTGTTGGCTCTTCCACGCGAATAGAAGGGGCGAAGCTCAGTGATGCACAAGTCGAAACATTGCTGTCCAACCTGACATCTACATCTTTCAATACACGAGACGAGCAAGAGGTTGCCGGTTATGCCGAGGCTATGGATTTGGTTTTTCAATCCCATGAAGATTTGCATTTAACCGAGAACCATATCCGCCAATTGCATCAGCAGTTGCTTCGTCATAGCCATAAAGATGAACGCCATCGCGGTGACTACAAGACGTTGCCAAACCATGTTGTTGCCAAGGACGCGGAAGGGAATGAAATCGGCGTTGTATTTGAGACAGCCACGCCTTTTGATACACCGCGAGAAATGGAAGAATTGGTCAAATGGACAGCCAAGGCAATTGATGAAACATCAATGCACCCTTTGCTGATCATTGCTGTATTTAATGTCGTGTTTTTGGCAATCCATCCCTTTCAGGATGGCAATGGAAGATTGTCGCGTATTTTAACCACGTTAATGCTATTGCGCGCAGGCTACGACTATGTGCCTTATGCGTCTCTTGAAAGCGTTGTGGAGGAAAACAAGGATCTTTATTACAAGGCATTGCGCCGTACGCAAACAACCCTGAAACAGGATTCTCCTGATTGGGAGCCTTGGTTAGGTTTTTTTCTGCGATGCCTAAAAAAGCAAAAAGCTAACTTGGCCGCTAAAGTTGAAAAAGGACAAGAGCAGGCTGAAACGGAATTGCCCACGCTGTCTTTGGAAATATTAAAGCTGCTGAAAGAAAATGAGCGTCTAACCATAGCGGAAATAGTTAAACAAACCGGTGCGAACCAAAATACGTTAAAAGTGCGTCTGCGCGAATTGGTTAATGAGGGGCGCGTGAAACGCCATGGTAAAGCGCGCGCAACGTGGTATAGCTTGTAGCTATTTTTATTGTAACGGTTGGGTGTTAATACAGATATTGGATAAAGAGAGTTTTATGATTACAGGCGAAATTAAAAACAAAGTAGATCAAATCTGGAACGCATTTTGGTCGGGCGGTGTCTCTAACCCTCTATCCGTTATTGAGCAAATAACCTACCTACTTTTTGCCAAACGGCTGGATGAAATTCATACGGCCAAAGAAGTACAAGCAAACCTACTTGGTGAAGATATAAGAGATATTGTCAAAAGTGGTGTTTAGCCGTTTCATTCAAGCGGCGACCTGATCGACATCTGTTACCTCGATTCCGTCTTTAAATTTGATCCCAGTAATCACCTTGGCCAGGTAGTTAAAACCACGCAGCCGGCGCCAGTTCTTTTCAGCACACAAACCCAGTTTGAACATCATGTGCAGCATGCCATTGCGGGTAAGACAGCCCTTTGAGCGCTTGGTCCGATGGCGGATCGTGCCAAAGGTGGACTCAATCGGGTTGCTCGTACGTATGCTCTGCCAATGCTGTGCAGGAAAGTTGAAGAAAGCCATCAGTTCATCCCGATCTTTCTGCAAGCAAAGCGTCGCTTTCGGGTATTTTGGTTCGTATGTTTCAATAAACAGATCGAAAGCCTTTTCCGCATGTTCCCGGGTTTCCGCCTGCCAGATGGCGTGTAGCGCCTGTTTTGCTTTTGCATGTGCCGACTTCGGCAAACAGTTGAGTACATTCATGGTTTTATGCATCCAACAGCGTTGCTGACCAGTCTCTGGATAAATTTCATCCAAAGCCGCCCAGAATCCCATAGCGCCGTCACCGACTGCCAGCTTCGGCGGATTCATACCGCGTGACTTCAGCCTCAGCAATACCTCGCGCCAGCTCTGTGTCGATTCCCGGACGCCATCCTCTATGGCCAGAAAATGCTTTTCTCCACGCTCATTCACACCCATCACCACCAAGGCACATAACTTGTGCCTGTTCGGCCCTCAGGCCACTGTAGACGCCGTCTGCCCAGATATAAACCCAGCGGTCTTTGTCCAGACGTTGCTCGCACCAACAGTGGTACTCATCCGCCCAAACTTGTTTCAAGCGCGACACCGTGCTCGCAGACAGGCCTTGTGCTTGCTGACCCACCAGGACTTTCAGGGCCGCATTCATTTCACCGCTGGAGATGCCTTTCAAATACAACCAGGGCAGCGCTGCTTCCAATGTTTTTGTTTTCCTCACATACGGCGGCACCAGTACAGACTGAAAGGTTACTGGCTCACCAGTCTTTGAACGGACCTTGGGAATCCTGACGGTTACCGGGCCCAAATTCGTCTGTAACTGGCGTGCTGGCAGGAAACCATTGCGCACAACACCGGCATTACCGGCCTCGGTGCGATGCTCAGAATGCTGCATCAGCAGGTCCTGCAGCTCAGCTTCTACCGCTTGGTAAATCAATTTCTCTGCGCCTGTCCTCAGTAAATCGGTCAATGGATCAACAATCGTATCTCGACCTGCAAGTTCAATAACGTTATTCTTTTCCATGGTGGCGTATCTCCTTTGGTTGCTTTAATGCTTGGTAACATCAAATCAACCAGATACGCCGCTCTTTTTCAACTACTCAAACACCAGATTCAGTTATAACTCTCCATTCCAGGATTAGGCGCAAGTCTGGAGTAATTGAGTAACCACCTTTTATACCCACCCCGAAATATTTTGAACAGGCGTCGCGCACTTTTATTGTTAAACTTGTGATACCGCCAACAAAGGGCAAAGACCCAATCAAATGAAAACACGGCGTTCAAAAATTTTTGTGCGAAGTTTTATGTTTCTCGCTGTATTGCAACTTAGCACAGCCGCTCGCGCTAAAGACTTTTTCCAGTTCAGCGACACAAGTGTTTCTGTGTTGACTGGCTGGGGATACGAGTTGCCGGGCGACCATCTCAGTGCATTTACCCTGGAAAACTCCAATGGCTGGATTGGCGGTGACTTCTATGGATTTGTTGATGTCCGTAAACAGCATGACCATCCGGTCAATACCAACACATGGTATGGCGAGCTTTCCCCTCGTTTCAGCCTGGTAAAAATGGCCGACCTGGCGCTGCGCGGCGGCTTCGTGAAAGACCTGCTCATCGCCACCACCTGGGAGCGTGGTGAAGATGGCAATGAGTCCTACCTGATCGGTGCCGGGGTGAGCGTGGATATTCCCAGCTTCCGTTTTTTCAAGGCCAACCTCTATGCCCGTAAAGACAAGAGCAGGGGGGCGGGTTTTGATGATATGCAGTTTACCTTCGCCTGGCGTTACCCGTTTCAACTGGGTAACTACCAGCTCGTAACCGGGGGCACCAGTGACTTTGTCTTCGGCTGGGGGCCCAGGGAACGTAATTTACACATAGTGCCGCAACTTTTACTCGATGTAGGTGAAATGCACGGCAAGCCCGGAAAATATTACCTGGGACTGGAGTTTGATTACTGGATAAACCAGTTCGGCGTGCCGAACTCACCCGCGCTGGATACCAACCAGCTTGGCGGCAGCCTGATATTCAGGGTGCATCTATAGCACCAACCGCCCTCGGATTCATTCATTGGCGGTGTTTCCACATATCAACTAGACTAAATGGACCCGACTCGAATGGCACTTACTTAACGTTTTTCGGGTGACCATGTTCAAGAACCTGTTGCCTGGCTAACTGCCGTGGCTGATTGAGCAAAGGGTAGGGTTTGGGTCTTCGTTTCAAAGCCCTTGGCTCAGTGCGCCCGGGGCGTTTCCCAACCCTTTGTTGTGCGATTAATACCAACAGAACTGAAGGGGCTTTGCCGTGTTTGGCGACAGTTCCCTGGCGATCCCAGGCAAGCCACAGCTGAAGGCTGTGCTTGAAGCTGAGTTCACGTGGTAGCTGCTGGGTGTGTATTGCCGCCTGCACCATGATCATACGGATCAGATTGTAGGCCAGCAGGTATACCCATATTTCTTTTTCAGCCATCGACGGTGTCTTGCAACTCAGCACGCCCAAGCCAGGCTTTTGACTGCGTGATTGTGGATAAAATGCCTGGTTGGCCTGTGTGTCTGGCATTGATACTGTTGTGCCATCTACTAACCGCACCGGTCGCCCCCGCCAGTGCCACGCGTCTAACGCCGTTCCTGCCATCAGCTGACCCGATTGGCGTACCAGAGTAGATACCATCTCCACCGGTAACCGCTGCCGAGCCCGGCAATAGGCACCTGTATGGGTGCTGCAAGGCGTCAAGCCACCAGCCAAACGCTTAATAGCTGCGTCATTGACAGCGCGCTGGCAAGAACGATCTGTACTCAAAGCCTGGGCCAGGAACATCGACAGTGTCTCCGTCGGTGGATACAGTCTTTCTCTGTGATCGGGTAATAAAACCTCTACCTGATCCAGTAACTCAGGACTGGTGAGCATGTTGAAGAATTCGTAGGAATCACTGTTGCTGGCACGATTACGAATACGTCTTTGTTGATGAACTTGTACGCTGCGGGTAGGATGCATGAAGGCTGGTTCCTCTGGTGATGAGTGGTTGTTTCACACCACACACTTTATCACCTTGGACCAGCCGCTATTTTCTTTGGATCAAGGACTTTTATTCCTTAAGTAAGTGCCATTCGGACCCGACCCCTTTTTGGGAATCAATAATGCCAACACCTTTGCGTGTATTAATCGTCGATGATTCAGAACAGGATGTAAATTTGATCGGCGAAACACTGCAGCAGTATCACCGGGCTTGGAGTTTGAATGGGTGGACAACGCGGCAGCCATGCGTAAGGCACTGATAGAGAACACTTGGGACTGTATTCTTTGTGACACGGACATACCCAACTTCGACACATCTACGGAGGCTGCACCGGTAGCTCTGGAAATACTCAAGCAAAGCGGAC
Organism: Gammaproteobacteria bacterium; assembly: GCA_021772915.1. GTDB lineage: Bacteria > Pseudomonadota > Gammaproteobacteria > Xanthomonadales > SZUA-36 > SZUA-36. Next base: position 5,359 of record JAJFLB010000030.1, read on the forward strand.
TCAAGTGACCCCTTATTGTTATTTCGGGTGTTTTTGACGTGGAAGACGCGATCACATTGATCAAGGCTGGGGCTAACGATTTTATCTGCAAAGACGATCTTCTTCGGCTCACCGTGGTGCTGGAGCGGACCCTGCAAGAGGCCGATAACCTGCGCTTAAGTAATCAAGCTGAAGACCAAATAAAGCTGGGTGAGGAACAATACAAGGGACTATTTGAGAATTCAGAAGTCTGCATTTGGGTCCATGACTTTTCGGAAGTTTTGGCGGTATTCAGCGGGCTCCGCGATGATGGCATCAAAAATATCCGCAACTACCTGGAGTCAGATGACAGACGGGCAGCTCGGGAATGTGCAATCAAGGTCAGGGTTGTTGACTTCATCCGGGCGACACTCAGACTGTTTAACGCAAAGAGCAAAAATGAATTAATTGGCCAGATTGCCAAAACCTTTGGACTGGGTTCGCTAGCTGTGTTCATTGATGAGCTATGTGCCATCTGGGATGGCAAGAAGCGCTTTCGAGCGGAAGTCGCTTATCGGACTCTCGAAGGAAGAGAAGGAGTTGAGCCGCAAGTCGCGCTTGGGCCTGCCTTCACTTTTCGCCAATACCGAAGACCGTCTCATGCAAATAACGCTGTTTCAGATGGGTCTTTAAAGCCTCAGTCCCCAACGGATTTCCACTCGCGCGAGCGATCAATTCATTGGTGTCATACCGACTGACCTGCTTGTGGATATTTTTCCGCACCCATGAGGTGAGCGGCGAAAAATCGCCACAGGACAGCTTCAATTGAATGTCCGGACTTGATGCACAGGCTGCCTGATATAATTGCGCCGCCGTCAATGCCCCAAGTGCATAAACTGGAAAATAGCCAAACAGGCCACGCGACCAGTGAACATCCTGAAGACAACCTTGTGCGTCGGAATCCGGGGCTACACCCAACAGTTCCACCATACCATCGTTCCAGGCCCCCGGGAGATCACATACTGATAAGTCTCCGTTAAGTAAAGCCTGTTCAAGGCGGTAACGTAATATAACGTGAAGTGGGTAGCTGATTTCGTCCGCATTGACACGAATCAGAGATGGCTTTACCTGTAAAAAACTACGGGCAATATTCGGTAACTCCCATGCCGGGCCAGCACCACCAAAAGCTTCAATAACCAGAGGAGCGAGATAGGAAATGAACTCCCTGCTGCGCCCGGCAATCATTGCATACATCAGGGCCTGGCTTTCATGGATTGAGCCCCCCCGGCTTCGACCTACCGGTTGGTGGTACCACCTGGCAGGACGCCCCAACTCATAAATTGCATGACCTGTCTCATGGATTGCCGCGGTAATCGAACACGAGAAATCGTCTTCACAGAATCGAACCGCAATGCGAACATCGTCTCTTAGTCCGACAAGCGTAAACGCCTGATCCGACTGGTCAAGACGGCCACGATCAAAGTCGTAGCCAATCTCACGAACAAGTTGTGTGCAGAATTTGATCTGGCTGGAAATATCGAACGGCCCTCTGACCGGTGTGTTCCCGGCGCACCCCGAGTTACGCTCTGCTACGCGGTTTAGCAAATCGGGAAGATAAGCAGCAAGCTCATCAAACAATACATCAATTTGTGAGCATCGTGCACCCGGTTCATAGGCATCCATTAGTGCTTCATAGGGTGTGACCCCCAGGTAATCTGCTTTGGCTTCGGCGATCTCTCGCTGGAGGGTAACCATAATTTCCATGCCAGGGAGGAAAACCAAGAAGTTGTTGTCTTTTCGAGCCTGCTTCCAATCGGCTACAAGTTTCCCGGATAGCTTCACTATTGCCCTTGCCAGTTCAGGGTCTACAGCACTGTCATGCATCCACAGACGGCGCATTTCCTTCAGGTTGGCACGCTGCCAACTGTTAAGTTGTTCGGACCTGGATTCTGCCTCGGCCAACAAGCAGGCATGTTCCTGGTTGCTGCCCAGGTGGTGGCGGATAGTCTCCAGTGCAACTAGATCATCCGATCTGTCAACAGTGGCTCCTGGAGGCATAAAAATGGCAGAGTCCCACCTCAGTAACGCCGCCATACTGCTCAGTCGTGAAAGTACCTCATAACGACTCTCAAGCTCTTCATAGGCTGACCTGGCCATTAAATTCCCCACTCGTGGCCAGCCCAGTATTTCTCTCGCAGTTCACGCTTTACGATTTTCCCAAAATTATTTTTTGGCAACGTTTTAACAAATTCGACAGAGCTGGGTTTTTTATAAGCAGCCAAGCGCTGCTTACAATAAGATTGAAATTCAGATGCTTCGACAATTGCCCCGGTTCGCAACGCAATGACTGCATGCACTGCCTCACCCCACTTCTTGTGCGGGATGCCAATGACTGCTACCTCTTGCACCAACGGATGGCCTGCCAACACGTCCTCGACCTCCCTTGAATAAATATTTTCCCCGCCAGAGATAATCATGTCCTTGGCTCGGTCCAGTAGAAAAAGATAGTCATCAGTATCAATAAACCCCCTGTCACCGGTGTACAGCCAGCCTTCCTGTATTGCCTCGCGCGTGGCAGTTGGATCGCGCCAATATCCTCTCATCACAACATCTGATCTTGTTACAATTTCGCCAACATTGCGCCGGGGAAGTTCTTTACCAGCATCATCTACGACACGAATACGAACGCCCGAACGAGCAATTCCGGCTGAGGCAAGCCGCTTGATTTGCTTCGATGATCCGTTGACCACGTGATCCCGATGGGGAAGATAGCTGATGGTCATTGGCGCCTCACCCAGGCCGTACAACTGGGTAAGGGAAGGTCCCAGAATTGCAATTGCCTGCTTGAGATCAGCGACGTGAATCGGTCCGCCGCCGTAAATCAAATGTCTTAGAGAAGAGAGATCAAAGTTTTCCCTGGCCTGGACGTCAACCAGCATCTTCACCATTGTCGGTGCCGCAAACATACTGGATACTCCATATTTTTCGATTGCCGTAAGCACGCTTTTGGGGTTGAACGATCGCTCCGTTGTGATCAAATTGGTGCTTCCACCTGCAAAATGAGGAAGCGAATATAGGCCGCTGCCATGGGACAGTGGAGCGGCATGTAAGATCGTGTCTTCGATGCCGGGTCGACTAAAATCTTTGAAATAGGCAGCAACCATCGCCAAAAGATTGCCATGTGTCAGCATTGCACCCTTGGGTTGCCCCGTTGTACCTGAGGTATAAAACAGCCAGGCCAATTCTTCAGGAGCGACTGTGGCGTTACTAAACCGCCGCTTTCCCCTATCCAGTAGCGATTCATAATCAAGCAGGCCTTCCATACTACAGCCGGCAGTAATCCAATTCCTAACCCTGGGCAGACGGCGGCGGAGTTCACCACTGGCAGCCACAAATTCAGGGGAAAGGATCACCGCTTTAGCGGAGCAATGACCAATAATATAAGCGATCTCTCTTGGGTGTAGCCTGAAATTGATGGGAACTGCGACCATGCCGGCCTTGAAGCATGCGAACAGGCCTTCAAGAAATTCCGGGCGATTGTATTGCAACAATGCAACCCTGTTGCCCTGGTGGATACCAAGTCCCTGGAGTCCGATAGCCAATCGAGTGGTCCGATCGTCAAATTCCCGGTATGTCCGGCATAAATCACCATAGACCAACGCCTTCCGTTCGGGATGGAGTTTGGCTGCATCGGTCAGTAAAACACCGATGTTCATCTGACAGCCCTTATTCAGAAATCGACATGATTTGGACCTTTCAAATCCAACATTTCGCGCGCCTCATCAGGTGTCGCCAGTTCACGCCCGAATATCTCCGCGATCGTCTTAATGTCGTTCACCATCTCGACATTGCTCTTACATAACACGCCTTTGCGCACATAGATGTTGTCTTCCATTCCCACACGGACGTGTCCGAACATGGCCATCGCCAGTGCGCCCAAAGTGTATTGCCGGGGATAACCCACGCCAATAACCGACCAGTGAAAGTCATCAGGTCCAAAAATGCGCAGTGCTTCAGTTTGCATATGAAGAACTTCTGCCGGCGTTGCCCCGGTTCCACCTCGTACACCAAGAACGAATTGCATCCAGATCGGACCTTTTAGAACACCATCCCGGATCATGTTGCGTGTATTGTAAAGCCCGCTCATGCTGAAGCACTCGCACTCCGGTCGGGTACCATTTTCCCGCATGACTTTGACAAAATATTCGAATTGCTCAGTCGAATTTGAAAATGTGCCGCTGTATGTAGACGACAGATAAGGTTTTTCCCAGTCATAGCGCCACTGTTTGACTCGAGGTACTACATGGTGAAGCGTATTGCTCACACTTTCAGGAGTCAAAGATGCCACTTCGGGTTTAAACCGCGTTACGGTACTCAGTCGTTCATCCGGCGTTTGCCCGTATGCTCCTCCGGTTGTCACCCCGATGATCAGATCAGGGCACCGCGTTTTTACTTTGATCAGCATTTCTTCCCACCGGTCAATATCCGATGTTGGACTGCCATCCTCGGGGTTTCGCACATGCAAATGCACAGCCGCAGCACCGGCTTTCCAGCAGGCATAACAATCATCAGCAATTTCGTCCGGTGTGATCTTGATGAAAGGGCTTTGCGAAGGCGTTGTATCAGTGCCTGTAATGGCAACTGAAAGTATCATCTTTGGCCTTTTCTCAGGTGGTAGCATTGAACCTATCCCATCGTTTCCTTTTAAAAGTTTATCCATTATTTGATCAAATATCAAGATTATGTGATCAAATAAGTTGAATCCTCCTTGTCCGGAATGTAACATGCCACGATAAAGCCTCACCGACTTCCGAAATGAAAGAAAATATCAAACTCGATCTTCCTTACGTGAGGAACCAATTTACCGCCCTATCCAACGAGTTGGCGTTTTTCGATAGTGCCGGAGGGTCGTATGTTGCCGAGAGCGTAATAGACTCCGCTTGTAGTTTCATGCGGGAAACGCCGGTTCAGCCCTACTCGCGATTTGAACAATCCACCCAGGCAAACAGACAGTTATCCCGTGCCATAGAACAAACTGCAGCATTTATAAATGCCGAGCCAAGCGAGCTGATATTCGGACCTTCAACAACTTTGAATATGTATGTTTTAGCGCATGCCTTGAGCCCATTGTTTGCGCGGGGTGATGAAATCATCGTCACCAACCAGGATCATGAGGCGAACTCGGGTGTCTGGCGCAAGATGGCCGAGCACGGCGTTGTGGTTCGTGAATGGAAAATCGATCCTTCGACTGGAGAACTGGATCCGACTGACTTTGAAAACCTTCTGACGGAACAGTCGAAACTCGTTTGCCTGCCGCACTGTTCGAACATAGTCGGCTCAATTAACGATGTAGCCAGTGTGACGCGAAAAGCGCATGCGGCAGGAGCGCTTGTCTGTGTTGACGGTGTAGCTTTTGCTCCTCATCGCCGCATTGATGTCAAGCAGTTAGATGTGGATTTTTATTTGTTCAGCTTCTACAAGTTATTCGGGCCCCACATCGCTCTGATGTTCATACGCCAGGAACATTTGGCTCAGTTGCACAATCAAAACCACTATTTCCTGCAAGATGATTTGTCGAAGAAACTCAATCCCGGAGGCATGAACTACGAGGCGGTCGCTTCGTTACAAGGGATCTACCGATATTTTCAGGATCTTAGCCGGCATCACTTCGGAAGTGGCCGCGAAAGTGTCGGTGAGAGTGTGGAGCGCACCTACCCGTTGATCGCCCGACATGAGCAAAATATGGCTGGCCAATTGCTGGAGTACCTCAACTCCCACTCTCGCATTCGACTCATTGGCCTCTCCGTGCCTGACGCTTCCCGCCGCGTTCCAACATTCTCGTTCACAGTCCGTGACAGGTCTTCACAAGATATCGTTGACGGGATCATTCGCCACGGAGTAGGTGTCAACAATCATAATTTTTATGCTCGGCGCTGTCTGGAGGCTTTAGGAATAGATCCCCGTGATGGCGTTGTGCGGGCGAGCATGGTGCATTACAACAGTAGAAAAGAAGTCGACCGGCTGATTGCGGCGATTGATGCCACTGTCTAGCCCGGACTATTCATGAATAGTCCGGGCTAGTGTACTGCATCAGCACCGGTGGGCGTCAAACGTTTGATCATGCTGTGGATAATGTTGAGGGTAAATGCGGGGTCCTCATAGGGGAACATGTGCCCGGTGTTTTTTGGCGCCAAAACAACCTCACCCTGGGACGACAGCGAGGTCAACCGCCTTGAAGCATCGTCACTACCCTGGCAAATGTTTTTTAACTGAATATCCGTGAAGTCATACCGGGCGCGGAGATATTCCCGGGTCTGCTGGTGGTCGCTCGCTGGCAGGACGTTTGCAATCGGAACATTCCCGAGAGTACCTGTGCCGTCTGCCAGGTCGAAGGGATTCCTGCAAGCACTCCAGAGCGCGGATCCCATCGCACAGATTGCTTTCGGCAAGGCACTTAAGAATCGGATTTCGTCCAGAGGCGCCCCAATGATTTGATAGGGGGACTCGATGCCAAAACGCTTTTGCTTTATCCAATTCTCGAGCCCCAGATTCACGGCTATTGCATTCTTGATGGAGATCCGGGACAAGGTGCCGAAAGATATCTTGCCCGCTGTCGTCATGTTCCACGGCGATGTCGCATCGAGCAAAACCAGTCCTGATACGAGCTCAGGAAAAGCATGGGCGAAGTTGACTGCAAGCAAACCGCCAAAGGAATGACCGACCAATAAAAACGGACCTTTCTCACCGGCACTGGAAAGAAGTCGGCCCAACTCATCTACTTCACTGGCAACCGATCGCGGAAACGGGCCAGGGTCGCTCCAGCCGCTACCGGCGCGATCAAAAAGAATGGAACGAGTCTCGGTCGCGATGTCTTTGTGCAGGTGCTGCATTACCATACCCTGGTCGTGTGATCCGGGAAACCAGAGCACAACAGGGCCGTCTGATCTCACACCTTCTGCAAAAAGGTGCAATCTGAATCCACCAATATCGACGAGCTTGCCTTGTGGCCGGTTATTTTTCATAAAGCTTCGAACCCGCAAGGCTTGCCAGCTCGCACTGGCCAACAGGGCGATAACCAGAATAGTCACCGTGCCTTGTACTATCCACATGACTGTTTTCAAGGCAGAAGGATCTTGCCCGCTTGCGAACGCACCAATGAGAATTGCCAGCATACCGAAGCAGGTCGAGATGGCCAGTCCCGCCCATTGCTTGCTCAAGAACACGTAAATTATGTCAGTCATTTCAGCCTGTTATGCGACCCGCCGGTAGGCACGGTCGCCCAGCCAGGCGAAGGGAGAAGCTCGCTCCAAACGATCCAATTCAAATTGCAGGCGAGTAACTCCCGGACTGCCTGGCAAATCCACCAAGAACAGGCCGGCTCCATAATGCTCCAGGGTGGTAGGTTTTTGCGTCATCGGATCTTCACCGGAGTCCGGAAGAGCAACGATTGAAGCTACCAGTCTGCACGCCTCCAGCTTGATCTCAATTCTTGTGTTCATGTTTTGGTAAATTCCAACGTATCTCGACACGTCAATGTCGGTCAATTGCCGCTTCTGTTGGGGATCCGACGAGTTAAGCCCCGAAAGTTCGGACAGAATACCCTCCACGATGTCTTTGAAAACACCTGTGCCACCATAACTATTTGTCAACAACACGACCGCAAGGTCGTCCTCCGGAACCACTCGAAGAAAGGACAACTGCCCGTACGTTCCTCCATCGTGGCCCAGGACAATTTTGCCTTGGCTGTCATCCACGGTCCAGCCCAGACCCTGTGCGGTAGGCACAGCTCCGGATGGCCTTTGGATATGTACACATTGCATTTCCTGGGTGGAACGAGCCGTAAGCACCGCCGTACCCGTATGCGCATTGCCACCTGTCAGGTGGGGCCTCGTAAAAGCCACGACATCTCTGGCACTGGCCGATGTTGTTGATCCTGCAGCCATCATGCAATAGGGCATGAGTTGTTGTTGCAAAATAGAGATATCCCCGGTTTCACTGTCGATTTTGTGGTTGACCGCAACCCTGTACCTAACACTATCTTCCGGTAATAATACAGTATGGTTCAGCTCAAGCGGGTGGATCAGTCCGCTGGTCACCGCACTGGCCCAGTTGTGACCGGTAACTGCTTGAACCAGTACCGCTAGTATGGCGTAGCCGGCATTGCAATATGAAAACCTGGTTCCAGGCGTAAAGAGTTGCGGAAGGTCGGCACACAACTCGAGATAGTTTTCATGTGCGTCCGAACCACGCCCGGTGTCTCTCACAAAATCGCCATCTATTCCACTGCTGTGGCTTAATATCTGACGGACCGTTACGGCTTCCGATGCCGAACGATCATTTACTGCAAATTTCGGTAAATATCGCTTCATTGGCTGATCAAGGTCGATCAGCCCCTCATCAACCAACTGCATCACTATCGTTGCCGTGTAGAGCTTGGTTATCGATCCGACCTGGAACAGGGAATCAGCCGTCGTTTTAACTTTGGTGTCAACGTTTAATATACCGGCCGCCGCTTCGCTAATTCGACCACGATGATAGACCGCTATCGTTGCCCCGGGCACACGGTGCTTCTCGATGCTCGCTCCCAATTTCTCCTGGACGCCACTCAACACAAATTTTCTACTCGAATACCATTGCTGTTGCAAGTGAGTACTAGCCCGCATATTGCACAAGTTTCGCTGGGCTTTACTTGATTTCTTGAATGTTTCAATGGCATACAAACGTAATACAAGTTCGGTAAGAAATATAAAATGTGTCACTGCCGGTTTGTCGCCACATCCCGGCTGATTCCCCTTAAACATGGCAATAGTGCCTTTAAGGAGTACTAGCTGAAGATATGACTCTGCACGCGATTAACCAGGTTACACTCGTGAAATCAACCGACAATTCCGGCAACTCGTGCAATATGTGGGCTAGTATTGCACTGCGAAAAACACACCCAGAGTTCGTGGGCGCTGGTAGAACAATTCGCTAAGCTGCAGGACAACTTTACGGTTATCGAACAAATTATCGGCGAATAATCCTATTTGCCAACGAGGCGATTGAAGAGTCAGCCGCAGATTTACAATGTCCAGTTCGTCGGACGGCAAGGTCTCATCAACCCGTCCGAACGATTTTCCTGTATGGGTGTAGTCAGCCCTGAAAACACCATTAAACTTTTCGAAGACAGGACGCGAGTATTGCGCGGAAGCATTGAAAGTGAATTCAGGAACCGTAGGTAAACGGCTACCTGCTGGTGCGATCCCGGTAGGATTTTCAAGACTCGGTGTAGCTAGTGCCGGTTCGTCGATCTCTGCTTCAACGAATCCACCACCCGCTGTAAGCAGTAAACTCGGCGTAAGCTGCGCCATCATTTCCAGCTCAATACCAAAGGTATGGGCATCACCAGCATTAGTCGTCCAAGCAATGGCCTGGTTTGCTGGGTCGCCTGACATCTGCACGTCTTTCCAGTCGACGTAATAAATCGCACCGTTAAAAATCAAGCGGCCATCGCTCCAGACCGATTTGAACCCCCCCTCGTAGCTCCAGGCTTTATCCTCTTTGTATTCGGCGACAAACAATGGGCTCGGATTGGGGATTTGGTTAATGCCGCCTGAGCGGAAACCCTGAGCTGCGGTCAAATAGACCAAAGCGTCATCACTGGTGTCGTAGGTAATATTCCACTTGGTCGTAATTGCGTCGTTGTCTGATTCGGCAAAAAATCCGACTATTCCAAATGGTGGAATATCGGTAAGAGAGTCCTTATTTTCCTCAAAATACCGGACGCCTGCCGTTACGTGCAACCGATCACTGATGTCATAGGTCAGTTCACCGAAAAATGCGAGTTGCTTCACGTCTTGTTCAAAAACGATACTATCGAACGGACTACCCTCAGCCACCGTTACCGGTTCACTCCGGTCCTTGTAAAACGCACCACCGAGCCAGTGCAGAGGACCGTCTCCCGTCGAAGCCAACCGGATTTCCTGGCTGAAAATCTCAAAGTCATTAATTAGTATGCCGAAAGGAAAGGAGTTTAACCCGATGCTACGATCGGTATACCCCGTAATCGAAACCAATTCGCTCCCACCCAAACTGTAATTAATATCAAGTTCCAGAGTTGAATTTTCATCGTCCATGAATTCTGGACCGAAACCGGGAATGCTGGCAGTCTCGTCGATAGTGGAGCCAATTCCAGGGACTACACCGTAGGAGGAACCCAATGAAGCGTCCTGGTAATTGAACATCGCTCGCACCGTTAAATTATCCGAGACGTTTAGCTGGGCTGACACTCGCGCTACAATGGTTTCCTCGTCGTTAATTCCGCTTTCCCCGGTGGTCAAATCATCGATCCAGCCACCCTTGCTGCGATAAGAAACGACCGCTCGAATGGCTAGTTTGTCTTCTACCAGGGGTATGTTAATCATTGCGTTGGCCAGGTAGTTGACAGCACTACTTCCTTCAGTCTTCGACCCCGTGCCTTCGAATTCGGCTTCCATCCTGTTGGAAGGCCTCTTGCTAAGAATCCGAATGGTTCCACCCATCGATCCCTCGCCAAACAACGTACCCTGTGGCCCTCGCAATACTTCAATACGCTCAACATCGAAGAGTTTGTAATCCGGCTCCTGAAAAGCGGCGTTAACGGAAAGTCCGTCAATATAGACCCCCACGGTTCCGACCCCGGCCAGCGGCGCCATACCACGTATTACGATCCTGCTCCGGCCTGGCCCTCTCTCGGCAAAGGCAAGACTAGGCACAGTGCGAGCAAAATCGCGCATATCATCAGCACCCATGTCCTTCAACATTGCGCTTGAAAGTACTGCAACGCTCATCGCTAAATCCTGTAACCTTTCCTCTCTTTTTGTCGCAGTTACAATAATTTCTTCGATGACGAGATTCTCTTTCTCAAGACCATCCTCGTCGGTCGTTTGGGCAAACACCAACCCGCTACCCACTGCCAACGCGACAGTTAGTCCAAGCTTTGTTGCACCAGGCAACGTTTTTAATATCTGTAGAATCGAAGGCGTCATTTGTTTGAATCTCTTTCAAATAATTTACATTAAAATTAGGCGTGCACTCGCACGACCAGCCTAATATGTAGCTTAGTTGGTTTGAATAATGGCCTAGTCCCGAACAATATTGATAACGTCAATTTCTGTGACATCGGTAGGAGCCCAATGTTAAAGGGTGATAAGTTACGGAGCATGAACTATATTTTTTAAACGAGCATGATGCCTGCACAACCAGAAAATCCGGTTCTCGTCGAGATAACCCGTGCTGACCAGGTGGAAAGCCAACACCGTGGCGCCATTGCCGTAGTCGGTGTTGATGGCAAACTTGTCAGGTCCTGGGGCGACATTGATCGTTTTGCGCATCCGCGATCATCTCTCAAGCCATTTCAGGCAATTCCCCTGATCGAGAGCGGTGCTTTTCAAGCCTATGGGCTGAGTATGCCCGATTTAGCGCTCTGCTGTGGCTCACACAACGCTGAACCCAAACACCTCAAACGCCTGGCGGAATGGCTCGAACGCCTCGGCCTGGGGGAACAACATCTATTTTGTGGGCCACAACGTCCAGCCTGGTCATTGTTGGATGTATCTGGGGCTAAAGAGGCCCCAGGTGCCTCATTACTGGCTAATAACTGTTCGGGTAAACATATAGGGTTTCTGACCACAGCGATACATTTAGGCATCAGCACAGCCGACTATTGTGATCTTGATCACCCGGTTCAACGGCTGGTCAAAGAAGTGGTTACGGAGTTCACAGACCATGTACCGAGCGAGTCTCAGACCTCTGTTGATGGATGTGGTGCACCAGCCTATTCGTTCCCCCTGCGGTCTTTTGCGCTGGCAATGGCACGGCTGGGGCGCCCCGAAAAAACAGGTGGTCAACGGACAGCAGCAGCGCAGTTAGTGGTCTCGGCAATGACCGCCCATCCATGGTATGTGGCAGGCACAGGAAGACCAGATACCACGCTAATGCAAGATTCAGGCTTTCCCGGCATTGCGAAGGGCGGTGCCGAGGGGTTCTTTGCGCTTTCAATTCCCGGCAAGGGTCTTGGAATTGCCATAAAGATCGACGACGGAGCGTACCGGGCGACTTCAGTTGCCGCGTCTGCTGTGCTAGGCCAACTTGGAGTTCTGGATCGCGAAGCCATGAGCCGACTAAAAGCCATTGCAAATCCCAGAATCCGGAGTCTGGGCGGAATTCAAGTAGGCGAGATCAGACCATGCCTACAAACTTTTTCATAGCAATATGCTGCTGAATCGGTTACCTGAAGGACTTTTATTTCCACACATTTTCAGCTACACGCAGCAAATTCTTGCCCAGAATCTTAAGCACATCGTATTCTGCGTAACCAAGACCCAAAAGACCTTCGGTAATTCGCGGCAGGCACTCCGGTGACGCAATTTTAATACTGCCCCCATATCCGAAGCCAGGAGGAAATGTCTCGGATTGAGTTGCTACGTCCGTGTCCAACTCCGAGGGATCGAAAACAAAATCCAGGCCGATGCCGACATGATCCGAACCTACTAGTTGGACCACATAATCGATATGGCGAACAAGATTAGACACGCTGGGATCATCGTCGGCCAGAAACAATCCAATTCCGGTGATACCCACCACACCGCCAGTCCGTGCGCAAGCCAGGATTAACTCATCGGGTACATTTCTCGGGTGGTCTTTCAGGACTTTAGGGTTCGAATGCGAGAGAAGAACGGGATTGGTTGAATAATTGAATACGTCTCTTGTCGTGCGATAACCTGTATGGGAACAGCAGGCAACCATCCCAACTTTTGCCATTTCATCAAGCACTTCGCGACCGAAGTCGGTCAAACCGGTGTCAATGTCATGGCAACCACCGCCGAGCTTGTTATTCAGATTATAAGCCATTAGCATCCAGCGGACTCCAAGGTCATAAAACATCTGGATGAGGCTGATTTCATGCTCGATCGCTGCTCCGCCTTCGATGTCAAACGCCACCGCCAGTTTTCCATCAGCTTTGGCCTGATGGATATCATCAACTGACGTCACCAACGCGTAATCATCAGTGTGTTTAATCAACCATCGCCGCATAAACGCAAGTGTCAACACATGTTGCTGCCACGGAATTTCGCCGTAGCCCACATTGACACAAGCCACGTTGACCCCGGCTGCGGCCCAGCGCTGAAGTTCCGGCAAGAACTTATCGTTAGTTTCGATCGGCATACAGCCGTGATTGTCCCAGACCAGAGCCTCGCTATGCAGACGCGCCGCCTGGGGTCCAATATCCCAGTCATTCTTCATCGCCAGGCCTGTTTTGCAATGCGCAAGTAATTTTCCCCGAGTACCGCTCTGATCACTGCCTTGCTGTAACCTCTTTCAAGCATCATCTCAGTCAGTGCAGGAATTTGACCTGGTTTGGCGTAACTGAAACCGGGCCAGCCTGATTCGGTTGCCCCCGGCCACTCATCGGGCCTTGATCGAATAAAAGCATTGAGCTTATCCTTGCCAAAAACCACATCGAGTCCTAGCCCCACATGCTCCGGACCGACCAAGTCAACGATGTAGTCTATATGACGAAAAATTGTCTCGTTCCGGCATTGGGGATCTCCAAGGTAGTCGCTGGATCCGGAGATTCCGACCAATCCTCCGGTCTCTGCGCACGCCTTGATCTGATCATCCCTCAGGTTCCTGTAATGGGGGGCTATCGCGGTTGCGTTCGAATGAGTAAACAGGACGGGTCTGGTTGCCTGTTCCAGCGCATCCATTGTCGTGCGATAACCAGTGTGACTGAGGTCAAGCAGCATACCGACACGCTCCATTTCGGCTATCAGGCGTGAGCCGAAACGGGTCAAACCACCATCGCAACGCTCAGCACACCCACTGCCAGTCGAGTTGCTCTGATTGAAAGCCAACAGATTATGGCGAACACCCAAATCGTAAAATATTTGAACCATGTCTACGTTGCGCTCAAGGCAACGCGTTCCCTCAAAGTGTAAGGTAACAGCCAGCTTGCCAGCTTGCTTTGCAGTCTCTATATCATTGACGGTTTCAACAAAAACAAGATTTACTGCATCCTGCTTTACACGGCGCCGGATTTCGGCAACCCGTTGTACAGCTTGGCTGATATTGTGGTTATCACCGGCAATGGTCAGAGACACTACATTGAATCCGGAGGCTGCAAATCGCGCCAGTTGGCCCAGATCATTGTTCATACTGGGTTCGAGCGGAAACACGTTGTCCCACACCAGCGCGTCCCGGTGTAGGGTGGCCGCGGCGTCACTGATATTCCAATCTTGCATGGTTGAGGTGATCCTTTAGTTTGGTACGCTTTAGGCCTGCTGGCAGATCAAACCACCGTCGACAGGCAGCACAACACCATTGATGTATCGGGATTCATCCAGCGCCAGGAAAACCGCAGCGTTTGCCACGTCCCAGGGCTCACCCATTTTCCCGGTCGGTGATGCCTGGTTCCTCTGCTTGATCAAGGCCTTCCTTCCGCCGTGACTCGCGGCGATATCAGGATTGGCAAATAGTAACGGCGAGTTGATCAGTCCTGGCAAGATGGCATTGGCACGAATTCCCTGCTTGGCGTATTTGACGGCAACCGCCCGGGTCAGATGATCTACTCCAGCCTTCGATGCGTAGTAAGCAATCTGATCGTATTGCGAAACACGAATACTTAAAATCGAAGAGATATTTGTAATAACCCCACCGCCCTGTTTCAACATCTGGGGGATGACATATTTACAACTCAGGAAAACACTTTTCAAATTACAGTCCAGGGAACGGTTCCAGTCCTCTTCACTTAGCTCCACCGGGCCTCCGAAGCAACTGATACCAACGTTATTATGTAAAATATCTAACTGCCCACACTCAGAAACAACAGTGCGAACAAGCTCGAGTACCTGTTGAGCTGAGGTCACATCGACCGCCCTGTTTTCACACCATCCGCCTTCCTGTTCGATGATATGCCTGGTCTCCGCAGACCGTTCAGAATTGATATCAATAGCCCAGACCCTGGCGCCCTCTCGGGCATAGGCGATTGCCGATGCTCTACCGTTGCCAATTCCCGGACTGTCTCCCGATTCCGCCTCAGCGGACCCGGCGCCAAGAACTAGCGCAACCCTGTTTTCCAACCGTTTTTCCATCGGCAAAGCCTCTATTCTGGTCCAGTGCCCTGGAGGGTGGAAAATTCGTCATCGTAAAAAAGACTATTCAGTAGATCTATGGTCTCTGATATTAAAATTTCGGCCGCATCAGGTGCGAAGGGTGATCGCGCAATCTCGTATCCAGGTTGGTCTGTGTGGTACTTCTCAGGGCCCAGATAGGGCCCGGTTTTATCGAGGTAGGCCGCAAATATCGTATCGGCAAATGGCGAGCCATCCTTTATCGCTTTACCAATCTCGGCGAAGATTTCGCCTTCCGTTGCTACCAGCACTCGTTGGTTAATCCTCAGGGCCTTTATGGCCAAGGTAAAGCTCTGGTCTTCAATAATCTTGTCCAATGCAGACAGCGTATTTTGCGCACGCATTCGCTCGATGTCGGCCTGATTTGCTTCCACCGTATCCATTGATTGATTGCTCTTTTCAAGGTTTTTGATACGGGCTGAAATTTCAGACAATTCTGCCAAAAGTGGTGCACGCATTTCTGTTAGAGAATTCTTGATAGGTAAACGGACAAAGCGTGCCGCTGTTCGAAATTTCATCGCAGGTTCTGGGTACCTGATGGTTTTCATGATTCCCAGAGGTGCCGCCGATTCGATCACATGATCCAGGACATCTTCTGTGTCGCCTGTTTGAATTTCCAGCAAAATTTTGGTCGCCTCACACCCCAGGATCCGGCCGAGTCGCTCGCTTTCCGAAACATCTTTTTGGAATGTTGAAACCGGGCAAACGTTGCCGCCGGCCGCTTGCAAGAAAATGCAGGTTGCCCCGCTTAACTCTTCTACTACGGCGCGAACTGTCCCCGGATAGTCGGGGCTGATCAGAGTGTTCTCTGGACCCAGAACATGGGGGTGACAGCCATAACTGACTATGCAGCCATAAGGAGTACCATCGTCATGATCGATACGGATTACACCCACGTCCGGGTCCATAAAGCCTGACCGATTGGGGGCGACGATGGTTCGACCGTCATTCGTCACATAATTCCGGTTGGCGCCAATGTAGCTGGCGCCATGCCCAAATCCTACTGAAGCCGGAGCCAGACTATTGCGTGCCGCCCAAACCGCCTCGACCGCTTTCCCAGACAATTCGCCAACATAGGCCTTCACTTCATCTGCTCCGGGACCTTGATAGCTCGCCATGGTTAACGGTGGCGCATGGGTATGGGTCGAAAACAGAAATATCTGCGTTTCAGACAACCCCGTTGAGCTGGCTATCGCTGACGCGATTTCTGAGGCCTGAGCAGCGGAAAGAAAACAAAGATCAAAGCTCAATATGGCGGCGTCATGGCCCTCGCAACTAAGCCAAAGGCAGGTAATGGAAAGCGGCAAGTGAATGCCTTCAGCTCTAATATGTCTCTGAGTTTTCCAAATTCCGCTCGGTGCATTGGCCGTAGGTGTGATGTCGCTGCGTCCGATACCTGCCTCAAGTCTCATCGCCATGCTGAAGTTCCCGGATTGTCGTTATCTTAATTCGTTGAGTTTTTTTGTTAGGAAGGCGATGGCGAATTTAATATCTTTAACGATGGCATTCCTTGCAGCCATGGGTTTTTTTTCCTTGAGAGCTTCGAGAACCGGGGTGTGATTGGCAAGGGATTCTCTGGCACGCTCTGGATCTTCGGAAACAAAGTAAAGTACCGGCCCGATCTGCAGCCATAGCGTTTGGATAAGCTGCATCAGAGTTTCCGAGTCCGCCAAACCATAAAGCATCATGTGGAAACGGCGATTTTCAGCCAGGTAGGCATCGTGTTTCTCAGCCTTGGCGGCCTCTATCTGGGCGGTGTTGATTGCATGGAGTTGGGCAATATCATCGGCTGTTGCCCTGGGAACAGCCTGCGCTGCGGCCAAACCTTCCAACGCATAACGTACGGTGGCAATTTCGTGCAAACGCCCAGCAGTCATCAGCGGCACCACGATTGAGCGGTTAGGGCGCACTTCCAGCGCGCGCTCACCTACCAGACGGTTCAATGCTTCGCGCACCGGCATGGCACTGGTACCCAGGGCATGCGCCAAGGGTCGCACGGTAATCGTTTGGTTCGGGTGGAAGCGGCCAGCTATTAAAGCCTCGCGGATTTGTTCATAGACATGCACGTGCAGAGGTTGACGAGCGATGGGAGCCAGAAACTCGGGACCGGGACCGGGACCATTTTCATCCTTACTTTGAGTTATTTCAGCTGTCAGGATCATCTGTTTAACTTAACTTAACTTTCCTTTCCTGCCCATGTGCCATTGCCTCACATGCCAAATCATTCCGTCATATTACACATGGCTATGCGTAAATTCAATTAGTTTGATCATTCATGCTTGATTTTTGATCAAATAGAGCACATCCTAATGGACAGAAATCCTGTGGCTGGTTCCAGTGCCTCAATATGCATCAATGACTGGCCCTGGGGCCTACAGCACCGGAAAAACAGGATCAAATAATCGTTTTGAGTTGGAGATCACATAAGTGAATCAAACCGAGAGCACCGTATCCAATCACAGATTGCCGCGGTCTCAGCTTATTGCGTTCGCCCTGCCAGGTTTCGTCGGTTCATTCATATTTGGCCCTCTTGGCGGGATACTGCCCACTTTATACGCCAAGAATTTTGGCATTGACCTGGCGTTCATCGGACTCATCCTGTTTGCTTCTCGATTTTTTGATATGGCGACAGACCCAATCATCGGACACTTGTCCGACAAGACAAAGACACGGATCGGACGGCGTAAACCGTGGATTATTGCTGGCTCTTTAATCTCCTTACTTTGTGTCTACAGACTGTTCATCCCAGGTGAAGATCCTGATGGCTGGTATTACCTTCTATGGTTCATGTTGCTCTACCTGGCCTGGACGATGTCAGAAATTCCGTACAACGCCTGGGTCACTGAGTTGACCCGCGATTACAACGAACGCACAAGGATTATCACCTTCCGTAACGTATCAGGGGCTATTGGCGCCATCGGCTTCGCTGCGGCTCCGCTATTGCCGGTTTTTTCGAGTGGCGAAATGACGTTTGATGTTCTCAAATACGTCGCCTGGTTCGTAATGATTGTATTTCCCCTGGCTGTGATCATCGCCATGGTTTGGGCACCACAAGGCAAACATGTCGCGGTAACAGAAAAAGTCAGCCTGTCTGGGCTCTATGATTCAGTCAGGTCGAACCGGCCTTTCTGGGCTTTTGCCTTAGTATTTATCTCATTTGGACTGGGGACCGGTATGTATGGCGCTCTTAAATTCATGTTTCTCGATACTTACCTTCTGATCGGTAACAAGGTGTCTTACTTTCTTATCGCAAATTACGCCATGGCCCTTGCCAGTATGCCGATTTGGCTCAAACTCATTTACACCTTTGGCAAACACAGGGCCTGGGCTGCCAGCTGTGTTGGAATAGCCTTATTCACCATACCAATGTTGGCAATCCCGCCAGGGCCGGGAGCATTTATCCCGTTCCTGATTTTGAGTCTGCTGGTCGGACTTGCGATGGGTGGTGGGATGGTTGCGCCAATGGCAATGTTGGCCGACCTGATAGACTACGATATTCTAAAGACCGGTACGAACCGGGCGGGTAGTTATTTTGCCATTTCTACAATGATGGTGAAGGCAAACGCAGCGTTTGGGGCAGCAATGGGATTTTGGATCATCGGCTGGTTTAACTACGACGCTCAGAGCAAGGCACATGCGCTTGACGAACGAATCGGCCTGTTTCTCGCCTTCGTCATTTTGCCAGCGGTCTTTTTTCTTATTACGGGCCTGATCGCCTGGCGCTTTCCCATTAATGCAAAAAGACAAGCGATCATAGCAAGGCGCATTCAGCAACGAGCTGAACGTGCCGCGCGCACCAATCCAACTCAAGAACACGCTCCAGCCAGTTAGCAATAATCATGCCGTGCAGATCTTTACACAAATGAAAAATTACATTGCCGGATTTAGAGAGTACAGGAAATGAATTTGCTGCAAAAACCTTCATTCAAGATGCCCGGCGGCCCCGGCCAAAAGCTTGGGGAGATTTTTTCTTTTGTCGATGCAGTCGCAGCTAACGCCACCGATCCCGTTTGCAAGGCACAACCTTACGCTGCGGGCACTGGTCTGAGGCTGTCCAAGAATCAATATAACGGAGTCGGCTTCGCCGAAGTGGTGCGACTGGACACCGATTGCTACGCCATCATGCTTCAGTCGAAGCTCGCCAAAGATGCCACTGACAAGTTAGTCGGTGACGACTGGATAACGTTCGCATTCGAAATTCAAGACAGCACAGCAACGGTATTCGGAGAGATATGTGGTTTCTCACATGTGGATTCGGTTTGCACTATTTTATCCACACCACAGGGATTCGAATGGGCCCACCGGGGACGCAAGGGCGAGAGTCAGGTTTCCCTGTCAGTGTCATGTAAGCCCCGGTTCCTGACCAAAAAAATGAGGCTTCATCCCGATCAAATGCTGCGTCCCCTCTCACGCCTGCTCCGGGGCGACCCTCCCGAGTTCTTTTTCCGCGCGATCCCCATGACAGCTGAAATGACACGGGCGACGCTGGAAGCGATGAATACAGACTTCACCCGGGAAATGCGACGTGCCTACCTGAAAGCCAAAGTGTGTGAATTACTATGCCTGGCATGCAGCCGCTTTAATGAAGCGGAACACAAACCGGTACGGGAAATTAGACTCAACGCTCGCGATGTCAAGAACGTGAATCACGCACGGGAGATTTTGGACGAGAGTTATGTCTACCCGCGAAACGTGACTGATTTAGCGCGAACAGTGGGCCTCAACCGAACCAAATTGTTTTATGGTTTTAAGGAAGTGTATGGCGTGACCATGTCCGAGTATTGCTTTGAGCGGCGCATGGAACATGCGTTGGATCTTCTGTTCAACAAACAGCTTCAGATAGCACAGGTTGCCTATGCCGTAGGCTATGCACACCCAACGAATTTTACGGTGGCTTTCAAGAATTATTTTGGCGCGCTGCCGAGATCATTTCTGGGCAGGCGGCAAGCAGAAGGCCCTGTAAAGGAAAAGTGACGATTTCAATATAGAAACGAACTCTACCAATAGTCGGTTTCGCTAATATTACTTGAAGCGTTTTGCGAACCCTCCCCAGCCGAAGGTTTTCCTCACCGGATTTTGATTTCATTGCAGGAGGTTGTCTTGAAAACCCCTTTTCGAATGAACGTTCTTGAACTCAAGGGAACCCCCCGAGAGATCGGCCGTGGACATGGTGAAGCCTTGCGGGACGAGATAGCCCGGAGACTGGATATTCAACGAGCAGGTCTTTTTAGGAGGAATGGCCTCAAAGAAGAAGACTTGTTGAACACCGTATTCAATGAAACCGGGCTGCTACAGACTGCCAGAAAATGGGCCCCGGAGCTTGTGGAAGAAATTGAGGGGTTGGCCGAAGGTGCCCGACTCGACTTTCGTCTGGCTTTTGCGATCCAATTGTTGGATGAGTTGGGTTGGCTAATGGCGCTCAAGCAACTCGATTACTCGAGCCTGGATGAAAGCAACTGTAGCACCATTGGAGTGCCGGGCAACCGCAATGGTGTGACGGTTCTTGCCCAAAACGCTGATATGGGCAAGGCGGTAGATGGTTTCGGAACCATTTTGAAAATCACGAATACGCAAAGTGGGTGCAGAAGCATAATAGTGACCGTTCCGGGTGTAATTGGAATTTACGGATTGAATGACTGTGCGGTCGGGGTTTGCCTGAATGCGATGTCATTGCGTCTGAAAAAGTCTACAACGGGACTTGGCACGATATTTGTTTCGCGTAAAATTCTGGACCAGAAATCACTTAGTGAGGCGTCGAAATTCTTATCGAGGGTGCCACACGCATCCGGTGAGACTTATACCGTAGGAGGGCCTGGCGAAATTGCTGCGTTTGAATGTTCTCCCAATTCCGTGCGGCGTTTTTTTCCTTTTGGCGATATGGGGCCTGTTTATCATACCAACCACCCACTCGTTAATGATGATACCGAGCAAATCGAGGAGAAGTTCACAAACCTGCCCGAGGAAATAGTCTGGCAAATCAGAAACGGCGATCAAAACACCAGAATCAGGGCTGAATCTCTGGCCCAGCGGCTGGGCGATCTATCGTCCGGTTTTGGCGTCGAGACTGCGAAACAGGTCTTGAGTGCTCACGATTCGACCAAACACCCTGTGTGCCGGCACAAACGACGGGATATCGATGCAATGACTAATTTTTGCATCATTATGGAACTGGGACGCTATCCCTGTATGCACGTTTCCTCAGGACCACCCTGTTCGAGTACGTTTGAAACCTTTACTTTTTAATTCCTGTCAGCACTTGCCGGGGCGGTAATAAGGGAACCATTTTGCTCAATGCAAGTAATAACGTGACAGTCACCGAAGTCACAAATTGACGGGGACATGACGGATGCCCACAACAGAAGACATCTCCCTGGCCGAGGCAGATCGCCGAGCTCTGATTCACCCCTTCACGGCATTGAAGCAGTACGCCTCCGGCGAACTGGGCGATCCAAGAATCGTCAGGAACGGAGATGGCATTTACATTTTCGATGGTCGAACGAGGCAGCCATTCATCTAGCTACCCGAATTCTGGATTGGGCCAGTCCCGGTATGAGTCGCGTATTTTTCGGCCTTTCCGGCTCGGATGCCAACGAAACCCAGGTCAAAATTGCCTGGTGCTACAACAATGTCCTGGGGCGCCCTAACAAAAAGAAAATCATTTCAAGGCAACGGGGCTATCACGGTTGTACCGTCATTGCCGGCAGCTTAACCGGCTTACCCTTTTACCATAAGGCCTTCGACCTGCCGCAGGGCCCAGTGCTGCATACGACCAATCCCCACCATTACTTTGAGGCCAGTGAAGGGATAAGTGAGGAGGATTTCTCACGGAAATGCGCCGTCGATCTTGAACAGCTGATCGTGTCCGAAGGACCAGAGACTGTCGCAGCATTCATCGGTGAGCCCGTTCTTGGAACGGGTGGAATCATTCCACCCCCTGAGGGGTATTGGGTAGAAATCCAGCGCGTACTGAAGAAATACGATGTCCTACTTATCGCCGATGAAGTAGTTACGGGATTCGGGCGCCTCGGCGAGAAATTTGGCTCTCACCTCTATGCAATGCAGCCTGATTTGATCACGATAGCCAAGGGACTTACCAGTGGTTATATTCCGTTGTCGGGAGTGATCGTAGGCGAGCGTGTTTGGGGAGTTCTGAAAGACGGTTCTGATCAGTTTGGGCCCTTCAGTCATGGTTACACCTCTTCGGCACACCCAATTGCTGCAGCTGCGGGTCTTGCCAATCTGGACGTACTGGAGCGTGAAGATCTGACCACAAATGCAAAGTTAACCGGCGCCTACTTTCAGGGACAGATGCAAAAGGCATTTGGCGATCATCCAATCGTAGGCGAAGTCAGGGGTCGTGGGTTACTGTGCGCTATCGAATGCATTGCTGACAAAAAGCAAAAGACGCACTTCAATCCCGAACTGAAAGTCGGCACCCGATTATCGGCAGCCTGCCTCGAACAAGGTCTGATTGCACGTGCGATGCCTCACGGGGATATCCTTGGCTTCGCACCTCCACTGATTATTACGCCTGAACAGGTGGACGACGTTGTCGCCCGCACGCAGCGGGCTTTTGACACGGTCCTCGCAACTCTGGATTTATCTGGTTGAGGTATAAATACGGGATGCCAGTATGCGGTTGAAGGGAGTAACCGTCGCGTGATTATTAGCGGACAACGAACTCTTGCACACGAAGATTTGCAGGTCCGGGGTGCCATGGTCGCTTCGGGCTTTCGGCAACTCGGTGTTGGTGAAGGGAATGCTATCGCGCTTTTATTGCGAAACGATTTCACATTCTTCGAAGCCGCAATTGGAGCGGCCATTAACGGCGCATACGCAGTACCCATCAACTGGCATTTCAAGTCGATAGAGGTGGCGCATATCCTCAATGACTGCAATGCTGGAATCCTCGTCGTTCACGCCGACTTACTGCCAGGTATTGAGAATTCAATTCCCGTAGGCACTGAGGTTCTGGTCGTTCCCACTCCACCTGAAATAATCGATGCCTATGGATTGTCACCCTTTTTCAGCCAGGTACAAGGCGGGCTCGTCAACTGGAATACCTGGCTAGAGGAGCAGGAACCCTGGAACGAGGCACCTTGCCGGCCCAGGTCAAATATAATCTACACCTCGGGGACTACAGGTGCCGCAAAAGGCGTTGTGCGACACGCACAAACGCCATTAGAGTCGATAAGATTTGCCGAGATACTGTGAACTGTCTTTGACATCGAAGAGCACAGGCCGGTACGAACCGTCATTACCGGTCCGGTCTATCATTCGGCTCCCAATGCCTATGCTTTGCTTGCCGCAAAATATGGGGGCACAGTTGTCTTACAACCGCGTTTCGACGCCAGGGAGCTACTTGAGCTCATAGAATGCCACCAGATTACTCACCTGCACATGGTGCCCACTATGTTTGTACGTCTTCTCGCCTTACCGGCGAATATAAAGTCTGCGTATAACTTGTCATCCCTAAAATTTGTAGTCCACGCAGCGGCACCCTGTGCTCCACAGGTTAAGAAGCAGATGATCGATTGGTGGGGACCAATAATAAATGAATACTACGGCTCTACTGAGGCTGGTCCGGCGGTTTTTCACACGTCTGAGGAGGCCATAAGGAAACCCGGCACCGTCGGCCGGCCAATCGATGGAGCAACGGTCAGGATATTGAATAAGAAAGGGCAGGAAAACTGCCCTTGCGAAGCTGGAGACATATATGTATGGATCAGTGGTTACAGTGACTTTAGCTATAATAATCAAGATGATAAAAGGCGATCGATTGAACGCGACGGATTGATTACGGTGGGTGATATAGGTTACCTGGACGAGGACGGTTATCTGTTCATCTGTGACCGGGCAACTGATATGGTGATCTCGGGTGGGGTCAATATTTATCCGGCCGAAATCGAGGCCGCACTAATCACGATGCCAGGTGTCAGGGACTGTGCTGTGTTCGGGATTCCGGACGATGAGTACGGAGAGTCTCTTGTCGCACATATCGAGGCTGCAATTGATGGCATACTCGATGTGGCTGCTATCCGCTCATGGTTGAGTGTTCGTCTTGCTGGATACAAGGTCTCCAGGCACATTGTCTTTAGCAACGCTCTACCAAGAGAAGACTCCGGAAAGATTCTCAAGCGTGTGTTGCGCGACACTTATTGGCGAAACGCCAAGCGCAAAGTATGACCAATTGCGTACTGGCAATTTAGCGCTATGACCAAAGCCAGGGCGACAGCATTGTCGTACTCAGGCCAGATCGTTTTCACGGCTCCACCTTATACCGCGAACACGGTTCGTGTTGCAGGCGAAACCTGAGAGCATAGATACCGTCTTCAGTTGCAAGCAAGTTTTTTTCTTTGTGACAATGGTGGGTGAATACGGGGTGAAAGCCACTATGGCAAACGTCCAAAGATTGACACAGAATTAATGTTGCTCACGAAGTTATAGGAAAAAGGATGTTTTTCGCAAAAATCATGAGGCGGTGCGTTAAAGGTAAATCATTAATCCAGTGGTAGAGCCAAACTGACTTTGGTCCTGTCCATCACTACCGATGTTTTGTAGCGCCTGACATTACTGTCATCAAAAAACATGTTTTGGGTAAATGCATCAAAACTTTCTATATCTTTGGCGGTTACAATCATGATGAAATCAGCTTCTCCTGTTACGTAATAACATTGCTGAATACGTGATTCTTTTTTGATTTTAGTTTTAAAGCGAGAGAGGTAATCAAGATTATCTCTCTCTAATTCTACCGATACTACAAATGTCATTGCTTGCCCCACAGCTTTGGGGGAGACAATGGCAACTTCGGCTGAAATAACATGGTTATCTCTAAGGCGTTTTAGTCGGCGGTGGACGCTGACTGAAGACAGCCCCACTTCTTCGGCAATACGATCCAGGCTTGTTCGCGTATCTAATTGCAGAATTTTCAGTAACTTCAGATCTTGATTATCTATTTTCATGTTCGTTCAGAACCACTATTAATGAAATGATCGAATTAAGTCATATATTCATAATATATGACAGATTATTAATGCAAGCCAACGAATATAGGTGATATTACATTACAAAATATTGGTATTGTACTTAAATCATTGGTTGCCAAGAGAAGCTGGGTCTGTGCCGGTTCTTTTGCAATACTGTTTGGGGTTCAAATTGTTGAGGTTTAATAAATGACAGTTGAGACTGAATCTATCCATAACAAGTCGATTATTATTGTGGTTGACCCTGAGGGTGAGGCATGGGTTGGCGAAGTGGCAACTGTCAGTGAGTCCGATGTTCGCCCGATAATTGGTATTGCCTTGCAACCGAGGCTTTTGAGAAAGCCAAATCCCACCCCGTGCATGTCAGAGTAAAGGTGCTCAATCAGGTGGCCGATGCCCTGAATGAACCCGGTATCAGCCAGCTGACGGCAGCAGATATCGATTTGGCAAGAGCAGAAACCGTTATTGCAAGTTGATCGGAACCGTTGAAAAGGCGGCGTAAAATTATACCGCCGCCGTTAAGCTGGTGATGCTCGCCAATGACCACCCGCTAGCGGCGATATACGGTGCGACCAATAGCATTACCTATACCACCGACCTGCTGGGAGATGTCACCCTGGTTGGATCCGGTGCTGGTCGGATGGAGACCGCTTACGCTGTAATTGAAGATATTCTGGTAATTCACAAGGGCAGCCAGCGCTAAGTGGATTGAAAACAAAATCAATTATAAGGCAACTTTCGTCGAGAATTAGTGCAAATGACTCAAACAAAACAACCCAGTAAGTCCACCATCAGTATCTGGGGCGGTGAAACTAAACACGCACATTATGAACGTTCTACTCAAGTACCGGTAGTGCATAGTATTGCCTTTGGTTACAAGGATATCGATACCTGGCGGGCAGTGGCATTGGAGCAGGAAGAGGGGCACATATACTCTCGCAATACCAACCCTACGGTGCGGGCGTTCGAAGACAAGGTAAAAGAGCTTGAAGGCGCAGCGGCCGCTACCAGTTTCTCCTGTGGTATGGCGGCAATCAGTAATACCTTTGGGACTTTCCTCCGACCTGGAAATAGAGTCGTATCAATTAAGGATAGCTATGGGGGTACCAATAGGCTGTTCACAGAATTTTTACCGCAGATGGGTATCGATGTTTGTCTTTGTAATACCAACGATCATGCAGAACTTGAAGCTGAGGTAGCAAAGGGTTGCACCATGCTCTACTTAGAGACCCCGACTAATCCCACTGTTAAAATCACGGATATAAGACGTTTAGCAAATGCAGCGCAGGTTGTTGACGCGCTGACAGTCGTGGACAATACCTTTGCCACACCTATCAATCAGAACCCGCTTGAGCTAGGGGCAGATATCGTTATTCAAAGCGCATCTAAATTTCTCGGTGGTCATGCTGACGCCCTGGGTGGTGTGGCCTGCGGCAGCAAGGAGTTGATTAAAAAGATTTATCACTTTCGTGAAATAAATGGATCTTGTTTGTCTCCCACGGATGCCTACAGTCTATTGCGTGGTATGAAGACGCTGAGCTTGCGAGTAGCGCAGCAAAACCGGAGTGCCATGACCATTGCTAAGTGGTTGTTACAGCACCCGGTTGTGGAGGGGGTGAATTATCCGGGTCTCGAAACTCACGTAAATCATGCTATCGCTAAAACCCAAATGCGTGGTTTTGGCGGCATGCTGAGTTTTAGTGTAAAAGGAGGCCTTGACGCGATTAAAACCTTCCTTCCAAAACTGCAATACGCGCACATGGCAGCCAATCTGGGTTGTGTCGAAACGGTTGTTGGCCCACCTCTCGTAACCAGTCATGTTGAATGTACCGATGAGGAACGTGCTACCGTCGGAATTCCGGAGGGTCTGGTTCGCTATTCAACTGGGATTGAAAATGTGGAAGACCTAATTGCAGACTTGGAGCAGGCCTTGGCCTATATTGCTAACCCGGCCTAAATGTATTTGTTTAGGATTGGGGATCTGTGTTATAGCAATATTTCCAAAGCTTTAAATATAATATTGAATACAGCCAGGTGCGAGGTGGATGAACTGCAGCGGCTACTTTTTGCGTCTGAGAGGAAGGCCCGTTCATTCTGGTGGGTCATTCCTTCGGTGGCTTACTCGCTTGCAATTTTCCCAATGCATATCCCGCATTGGTGTCAGGATTGGTTTTGTTGGATGCATCGGCGCTTTGGAACATGAACACTGCGGGTAGGTTTTCGTTTGGGGCTGTGACTGGGGCGTCCATCAAGACTGCGCTGGCGGCGAATCTGGGACTCGGATGGCTGATAAAGAAAAAGCGCTTTGGCGCTGGATCCAAATACAGCTCCGTTGGTACGCCAATGGCCGAAGTCCGGTTTCTAAGCGCTTTGCCCAAGGCAATCTGCGCGATGGGGTCGGCCCTCTGGCATCCATGCGAGAATCCGTTTGACCTTGTTGAGGCAGCAAGCGCGTTAGGGAGTATGCCTGTTATGGCCGTTTTGCCCGAGAGTAATGACTCCGGGCTTCGGGAGTATCTTCGGAAACATCATAATTTTACAGAGATCCAGATGAAAAATATGTTAGAGAGCAGCGAGGATGCCTCAAAACGGTTAGCGCTTTTGTCATCACAGAACAAGATTATTCTTGCACCTAAGGGAACAGGACATATGTTTCCTTATGATGATCCCGATTCCACCCTGGATGTTGTCCGTAACATGATTAATAAAATTACCCTTGCGACAAGTGCTATCAAACGACTGTCTTGTTAAGCCGAGGCATCGCCCATGTTCAGCCAGCTGGATTATTATGAAACTTTACCCTGAACTAGTCGAGAATCATGCCGAATTAAGTCAATGGCGAAGAGGGATACATGCGCACCCGGAGCTAGGCTTTGAAGAAATCCGCACCGCAGAATTTGTTATTGACAAACTTAACGAAGTGGGGATCGAAGTACATTCAGGTTTAGGTAAAACAGGTGTTGTGGGGACATTGACAAAAGGTAATGAGGGTAAAATTATTGGGCTGCGTGCGGATATGGACGCCTTGCCCATGCAGGAATTGAACAATTTTGATCACAAATCCGTCTTTGATGGCAAGTTTCATGGTTGTGGCCATGACGGGCATACCATTATGTTACTTGCAGCAGCACGTCATCTCTCACAACACGCTGAATTTAACGGTACAGTGAACTTCATATTCCAGCCTGCTGAGGAAGGTAAAGCAGGCGCTTATGAAATGATCAAAGAGGGCTTGTTCGAAAAGTTTTCCGTCGCAGAGGTCTATTCCATGCACAACCACCCTGGCATGAAGGTTGGCAGTTTTGCCACGCGTAAAGGACCCATGATGGCGGCAATAGATAGATTTGATGTCACCATTACTGGGGTAGGGGGGCACGGCGCTTTGCCCCAGCATTGCGTTGATCCCATCATTATTGCGGCGCAGGTAGTGCAGGCGTTGCAAACTATTGTGAGTCGATCCTTGGACACAATTCAACCCGCTGTTGTGAGTGTGACCGCTATTCATGCGGGTGATTCCCATTCTGTGATTCCAGCTAAAGTTAAAATGTCGGGTGCCATTCGCTATTTGTTGCCGGACGTAGGTGTATTGATAAAACGCAGGATGACAGAAATCATTAAGTCATCAGCTGAGGCATTTGGCGGGGTGGGTGAGCTGGCTTTTCGTGATCTGGGTTATCCACCCTTAATAAATGATGGAGCTTGCGTTGAGAAAGCTGTTCGTGTTGCAAAAAAAATAGTGGAAGACAGCAACGTCTCTTTCGACATCGAACCCATTATGGGATCAGAAGATTTTTCCTTTATGCTAAAGGAAAAGCCTGGATGTTATATCTGTATTGGTAGCGGAAAGGCTAACCAGAGAAATTTTATGCCGCATCACCCAGAATATGACTTTAATGATGACATCATTCCACTAGGAGCTAGTTATTGGGTAAAGCTGGTCGAAAGTGAGTTAATTTAGATGGCAAGGCGACATCATAGGTATAGGCAGCATTAATGCTATATTGCCAGAAACCCGCATGTATTGAACTACCCGTGACTCAGGGTTTTCAGTCTTCTCGGCGTGAAACTGTCGTTGATTTGAGTGCCAGAGGCCGGATTTTACCCTGCTACCCTCTATTTCAGGTCAATTCCTAAGCACGGCGCGAAATCCTCCATACCGCTCCCCGATTGGGAGTAGCAGAAGGATTGATTAGGCTTGTTACTTCAGTCAAATAGTCTCGATGCCGGTGGTGCCCGGCATCCCGGCAAAAGTCTTGTTGTAGCTAAAACCGCTTTGTCATCCAAATGAGCCAGTATCTTCCTGATCACCACCGGGTCTTCAATGCTGGCAATAATCCTGACTTCACCACCACACTCACTACAGGTTTCAATGTCTATATTAAATACACGCTTTAGTCTTTGTGCCCAAGTCATTGCTGCGTGACGCTCGGCCGGGGTCTGGTCTTGTTGATCATTTACTTTGGTCTTTTTACCTTTACCCCGTTTAGCCGGTGTCACCCTTGCCCGGTGGTGGCTGTTGGGTGCAAATACACCATGGAAGCGAGTGAGGTTAACTACCCCAGGGTACCTTCTCACCCCGTTCCGGGGCTCACCTTGTCTGGGCTTGGGTATCAGAGCAACCAGTCTGGATATGGCCGTTCCTGCGCATCCCTGCGCCCACGGCATACCGTACGTCCTGTACATAATATCCAACGGTTCGAATATGACATGGGTAGTGCCATTGGCATAGGGTGTTTTTAACTCATAGCGTACCTGAGCGTTGCGGGTCATTGATAAGCGTTTTGTCGACACCGCCGGTCTTGCGATATACCGGCACAAGCGTTCCAGCTTGTACCCCAGGGCAGCCTCTCGGGCCTTGCAGGCCCTCACCTTCTCGCGTTCCTGTGCGCTGGCCGCAACGCCTGCATGCAG
>JAJFLB010000004.1 GCA_021772915.1 Gammaproteobacteria bacterium
AAGCATTACGCTTGTTGGAGCAAGGCAACAAAGCCGGTGCAGAGCTTGCCCGCGAACTGGGTATACGGCGTAATCAGCTTTACAAATGGCGTCGCGAGGTTCAGCTGCGCGGACAAGACGGTGCTTTTAAGGGTCCTGGGCGCAACGCGGCCAAAGAAAACGTTTCCGAACTCACTGCACTGAAGAAACGCGTGGCCCGACTTGAGGAGGAAAACGCCATCCTAAAAAAGGCCGATGTAGATTCAAGCTGTCAATGCAACAGCTCTATCCATAGCCTCTTTGGGCGTCCTGAAATTTAAAACTTTCCTGGGTCTTCCGTTTAGCTGCTCCGACACACCATCGAGGACCATTTGGGAGTGGCGTGCTAAACAGGTCTTTTTCGGAAAATACTGCCGGATAAGTGAATTGGTGTTTTCGTTTGTACCTCGTTGCCATGGGCTTTGAGGATCGCAAAAGTAAACGGGTATATTTGATTTCTGGGTAAACTCTGCATGCCTTGCCAACTCCATCCCTCGATCCCAAGTCAGTGATTTTTTCATTTTTCCTGGAAGTTTTGCAAATGCATTGAGTAGAGCTGTATTGACTGATCCTGCGTCTTTGCCAGCCACCTTGAGCAGCAAAGTGAGTCTTGTTTTCCTATCAACCAACGTCGCGATGTGAGTGTTACCTGAACCGGCTATCAGATCGCCCTCCCAATGACCTTTTGTTCGTCGATTATCAATACTCTGACTACGCTCATGGATTGATACCCCGTTTACAATGCTGATTGTGCCTCTATCTCCAGACCTAGAGTGTTTTTTGCTTTGGCGCATCTTATGCGCTCGCCGAAAATGGCGTGCTAGCTTATGATCAAGCGCTTTGCGAGAGCGAACATAGACCGTTTTGTAGATCGTTTCGTGAGAAATCTGCATAGATTTCACTGCCGAAAAATTTCTTCTTAGCCAACCCGAAATTTGTTCCGGTGACCAGTTGAGTTGAAGCTTCTCAATGACGATTTCTTTTAATTGGATATTCTCGGCCAGAACACAGTGCTTAGGCCGCTTAGCAAGCCGCCAAGCTCTTCTGTCAGCTGCGACCGCCTTATACCATCGGCGACCTCGGTTACGATTGACCTCACGAGAGATTGTCGATGGCGATCTGTTCAAGCTTCGTACAATCGCTCGAAGACTCATTTTAGCTGATAGGCCAGCCCTAATTTCCTCGCGTTCCTCAAGCGTAAGTTGAATTGCTGATCGCTTTCTCCTCGCAGGCTTAATGCCTCCATGCTCTCTGAGAATCGTAAATATGGAACCTGGCTTCGCCTGGAGCACCCGGCCGATATCGCTAAATCCAGCGCCTTGCTTCCACAAATTAAAGACAAGATCACGTTCTTCTTTGCTGTATGTCCGTTTCATCAGATATCTCTCCGCAAAAACTGTTTAAAGAGTATCTGTTGCAGCGACCAGTTGAATCTACAGAGGCGTACTTCTCCGGCAAACGGCGGTGAAGTACGCGTTTATCAGCAACCAACGGCGTCATCACACCCTCACAGACCTGTGTCGTATGCTCAGAGTCAGCCGCTCCGGTTACTATAGCTGGCTGGAGCGGGATCCCGATAGGCGCGTTCAAGCGGATCAGAAACTGCTACAGGAGATCCAACGGGTGCATAGCGAGCACCGTGGTCACAGCGGAGCCTTGAAGACCTGGCGTGTACTGCAACTTAAGGGCATTGCCTGTGCCAAACACCGGGTCGCGCGCTTACGTCAGCTACACGACATAGTCGCCAGGCGCCGCAAGCGCTACCTGGCTACCAGCCGATCAAAGTACAACAAGTGGCAGGCGCCCAACCTGCTGAAGCGCAACTTTACCGTTGATCAACCGGATCGGGTGTGGGTGGGCGATGTAACCCATGTAGCCACGCGCGAGGGCTGGTTGTTCCTGGCAGTTCAGATCGATCTTTATTCCCGGCAAGTTGTCGGCTGGGCCATGCACCGGCACAACAATGCCGAGTTGCTGCTGGGTGCTCTGGATATGGCGATTGCACAGCGAGGCGTACACCCGGGGCTTATCCATCACTCAGATCAAGGCCGGCCCTATGCAGCCAAGGTGTACCGACAACGAATGGCCGAGGCCAGGATGCGACCGAGCATGTCCCGCCGCGGTAACTGCTGGGACAACGCTGTGGCAGAGAGCTTCTTTGCCACGCTGGAGTTCGAACTCATCGAGCAGCAGGTGTTCGAGTCTCGAGCGGCTGCGAAAACTGCCATCTTCGAGTTCATCGAGGTATTTTACAATCGCCAGCGCAGCCACCAGACGCTGGACTACAAAACACCACAACAGGTTGAAGAAGAATATCGATTAGTGGCTTAATTAATCTGTCCGAGAATCCGGGTTAGTCCACTCTGATAATCCTCTAGCCGCCTCCTAACTCATGTGGTACTCGTTGAAGTGCAAACCAAAACGAACCACACAAAATTAGGAGACGACCATGACACTTTATTGCGGAATTGACCTACATGCCAACAATAGCGTGGTGGCAGT
>JAJFLB010000031.1 GCA_021772915.1 Gammaproteobacteria bacterium
CCTCGTTTCAAATAGCCAGCAGCTGCTTAATTTGGCCAACGGCGTGACCAGCGTCCGTGATATGAGCGGATTCAACTGGATGCTCTCAATGCGGGCCCGGATTAACGATGGCCTGCTGCTGGGACCGACGATGTACGTCACCGGGCACATTCTAAACGCGCAACCAATGCAGTATTACGCAACGCTGGTAAGCACACCTGAGGCGGCGCGAAGCGTTGTCCGCGATCAAGCCGCTTCCGGATACGACTTCATCAAGATCCATAACATCATGGAAACCGATGTATTTGTCGCCATACATGAAGAGGCGATAATTCAAGGTTTGGATGTCGTCGGTCATGTGCCGCACGGGTTGACTGTCACTGAGGCTGTTGCGGCTGGCCTGAGAACTATTGAGCATTTTAAGGGTTATATTCTTGACAGCTCGCTGACACTGAGTGACGAGGACTATGTTTCCGCCACGGATGGGCAGGTGATCTGGAACACGCCCACGTTTCATACCTATCGCGCCCAGTTACGTGGCGATGATGCGCGCGAGATCGTTCTGGAAAGCGATGAAATCCAATACGTTTCACCGAGTGACCGGCTTGACTGGGCAAGGCTTGCCGAATTACCGTCCGACAAGCTCAACGAGCTTCGCGCAAACGTGTTCGAGCTTTCAAAAGACATCTTCGCTGACCTACAGACCGTTGATGCTCAGTTCTTGGCCGGCACTGATTCGGGCGGCGGGACGCCATTTATGATTCCGGGCTTCGCCTTGCATGACGAATTGCGTGTCATGCAGGGAAACGGATTGACGCCATTCCAGACGCTGCAAACCGCGACGACCAATGCAGCTGCGGCCATGAGACGAAGTAACGAGTTCGGGACGATAGAAATTGGAAAACGAGCAGACTTGCTATTGGTTTCTGCCAATCCACTCGATACTGTACGGAGCCTGAAACAGATTGATAGTGTTGCGGTGCGCGGCTTATGGCTCGACAGGTTGGCACTCGATCAGATACTAGATGGAATTGCACGTATTTATCGGTTGGATCCAGATGTAGGCCTGGAACAATTCCCGACATTAGCAGAAATCGACGAGTTAATCGATCGAATGGTCACCATGCGTGGCGAAGGTTTTGTATTTCGTAACTTCGATCTCGGCGAAATCTCGCGGCTGCTTCGAAAGTCTGGTCTCAACAATAGGGCCGTGATCGTACGGTCACTCAAGGCTCGTTAGTTACAGGGCTTAGCTTAACAGCACATCTGTCCCAACCGGCCGTACCGACAAGCTTGTCACAGCACTGATATTGGGTGGATAAGTTTCTAAAAGAAAAATCGGGCGTCACGTAAATATAGGAAATCCAAAAATCCAGAGTTTAGGAAGGATAAAAGCCCTTTTCCACGAATCTGACAATTACCTAAGCAGTTTTTACGTCAACTTTTCACATTTTCCAGTTAGATTGCCGTGAAATCTCACAAAAATGGAGTTACTGGTGCTGGATTCAAGCCCGTAGGAGACCGAAGCACTGTTAATTTGGCCGATTACGGTTCCCGGGGCAAAAGAAGCCGTGCCGCGTCTTGTAGGGAACAGCCTGTTTAGCGAAATTTCGGTTTCACTCCATCAAACGCACAACCCCGTTGCCGGCGGAGCCCTCGTCTCCGGTAACATGCCTGTTCCGGTTGGAGTCACTTTTTCATCCAGATGAGCGAGTATCTTGCGGACCACCTCCGGGTCTTCGATGCTGGCAATAATCCTGACCTCACCGCCGCATTCACTACGGGTTTCAATGTCAATATTAGACACTCGTTTTAAGCGCTTTGCCCAGGTCATTGAAGCCTGTTTCTCGGCGGGGGTTTGGTTTTGTGCTTCATCTGGGGTTTTAACCTTTTTCCCTCTGCCGCGCTTCGCAGGTGTGACCAGTGCCCGATGCTTGCTATTCGGCGCGAAAACGCCATGAATACGGGTAAGGTTAACTACCCCAGGGTATCCTCTCGACGCGTTCCAGGGCTCACCTTGTCTCGGTTTGGGTATCAGGGAAACCAGTCTGGAAATAAAATCCAGTGGTTCGAATATCACATGGATAGCGCCGGCTAAGCAAGGGGGCGGTTTGCACAAAGTGCAAGAAGAACCCGCAGCGTGCCGATCAGCGCGTACCATTGCGCCAGGGCGTTTTCAACTCATAGCGTAGCTGTCCATTGCGCGTAAGCGACAGGCGCTTGATGGATACCGCAGGTCTTGTGAATTACCGGCACAAACGCTCCAGCTTGGCACGCTCATTGGCCTAGGTGGCAACCCCTGCATGCACAAGGTGAGCCCGTCAAACGGGCGAGAGAGCCCCCTGGGGTGATGAAAAATCAGCGGTTTCAGCCACGGGGCTTGACGACAAGCTATCTGATGCGTCAGGCAGGGTTTGCAGTGCAAACACCTTGCGGCCCTGCTGTGACCCCACGGCAATACGGTAATTAATTGAGCTTCCGAGTAATTGATTCATCGGTGATTCAGGGTCCTCATCCACACTATCAGCTGTAAGGTAAGCGTGGCCGACTTCCCGCTCCAGGGATCTGGCAACGCGGTGGGCAATTGTGTGTGTCAGATGGATGATTTCATTACTGGTTGGCGCCTTGATCCAGCGAAACCGTTGCCGGGAGCTAGCGGTGCTATCGATGTAAACACCGTCCAGGAATAGCATACGGAAGTGGATGTTGAGATTAAGCGCTCCCCCAAAACACTGTATCATGGTGACAGCACCAGTCCGCGTGGTGGTCTTGGTGTAACCGGCCTTGCGGGTGAGATGCGTAGCAATGGCGCGGTCAACGATACCCAGCACTTTACCCATGACAACCGGTTTGCTGGCGAATAAAAAGCGTAGCGGAAATGGTACGCTGAGTACCCATTGGCGCATGGGTTGATGTGACAAAACCGCATCTACCAGCAGGGCAGCGCTATCCGCCATGCGCCTGGCCCCACAACTGGGGCAAAAGCCGCGTCGTTTGCAACTGAATGCCACCAATTTCTCACATGGCAAGTCTCGCACTGGACTCTCAAGAAACCATGCTCCAGTCTGCCGAATTTTAAGTACTCGCCGAATTCTTTGGTGATGTGGGCGCCGCTCCAGAAAAACCTCAGTACCCGCACATGACCAGGTTATTCGTACAGAGTCAGGGCTACCCTCATCAGGGTGCCAACCTCAATAAAGCTCATGTGCCAGGCGCTCCAGATAAACTGTCATTTTGAGTGCCGTGACGGCAACAATCAGAGAGACCAGGATTTTCACCATACCCCATACTGTTGTCCGTCACGGCGCAACTTTTAGCTAAAAGCGCGGGTCACATCGAACTCCTCGCCACGTTTGAGCATGTGATAGCACGCCCTGGCCAGTTTGTTGGCCACCGCCTTTTTGGCCACCAGGATGTGTGCCTTGGCTTTCTTGCGTTGATAAAAACGTTTGATTCTTGGATCCCAGATCGCACCATAGTGGCCTGCCTCCATAAAAGCCCAGGTCAGGTATTTGTTGCCGTTTTTAACGTAGTTTCCGATGACCCGTCGCAAATGTCGCTCTCCCAGAATGATCGTATGATTCAGGCACTCTCGACGAATCGATCCTATGACACGTTCAACGTAAGGATTCTGCCAGGGCGATCGTGGCACCGTTGCGACTTCATTGAGCCCAACCGAAGCCACCTTTCGGCTAAACAGCGCACCATGGATCGCATCCCGATCGTGCAACAAGTATTTGGGTGCATCATCCAGACCAACTGCTTCGAGAAGCTGCTGAGCTGTCCAAGCCGCAGTCGGACGCCCTGTTGCGTTGGTATGGAGTATTCTCCTTCGATCATGACTAAGAATCACCAGCACAAACAGGATACGAAAAGTTGCGGTTGGGACAGTAAGAAAATCGATTGCAACGATATCCGCCGCGTGATTCTCCAGGAGGGTGCGCCACGACTGCGACGGTGGTCGCCGGTGTCTGATCATATACTTCGATACGGTCGCTTCAGAAACAACGAGGCCGAGTTTCAGGACTTCACCGTGGATTCGCGGTGCTCCCCACAGAGGATTTGCGAGAGACATTCGCCGAATCAGCGTCCGTATTTCAATGTCGACCTGCGGCCGTCCCTTTGGTCTTGACTTGCGAGTCCAATATCGTCGGAAGCCCTTCCTATGCCAACGGATGACGGTATCGGGCTTGAGGATATGCAAAGCATCCCGCCAATTCGGCCAGAGTCTGGAGGCAAAGACCCAGAACTGGCGGTCTGCTGGAGAAACGGACGGTCGTGACCCGGTCTGTTTCATGACAGCCAACTGCTGTCGCAATAGCAGGTTTTCGAACGCTAGATCACGACGTGATCGAATCGCCGAAGCCGCAGATTGTAGGAAAAGTGATAGCTATTATGTCATTCCCCAACGCTAACTGACTTCCAATAAATAGCCAACGAAATCAATGCGGACGCATTAATGGGAGGGACAACCTCTTGTTAGGTGATGATGGATACGTTCTGCTACCGGCCATAGGTCGCAATTATCGTTGTATCAGTTACTGACTTCCCAAAATGCCTTTCCTTGATCTTGAGATACTCATCGTTTGAGAAAAATGACTTCATCGAGTCTTCGTTCGAAAAATAAATCGTGAACACTCGATTGATCAATGCCTCTGTCTTGGACTTGAGGACTTCAGAAATCTTGAAATCGTAGCCAAATCCACCACCATAGCTCAGGAGAATTGGAGTCATCTCGTCGCGATACAATTGATATGCTTCATCGTCTATGACATTTAGACCAACTAGCATTTCTACAGCCACATCATTTCACCTTCGTTTCATTCACCCGCTGCCTAGCCAATTATTACCTTTCACTAGTGCTAATTATCATGCTGTCAAGTATACCGCCGGAAGGTCCGCTTGGGGTTGCGATCTCAACTGATCGATGCAACATCTGTTGGTGACTATCTGGCAACTATCCAGGGTATTGACAAGTTAACTATTTTCGTACGAAAAAGTGGACATTTGGTGCGTTGCACAGATCAAGAATAACTAGGGTGTGGGCGCTACGGTCGAGATGTGGGGCGGAACGAGCGGCGTTAGGTAGCGTCGGCCCACTTCCAATAGTTAACTTGTCAGTACCCTCAGCTGCCCTAATCTGCACAACAATGCACAACAATGCACAACCGAATCACGCAAAACTCCCGCAATCCAGTGTGAAAGATTTAGTAGTGGGGTCCACTCGCATATTGCGATTCTGAAATTCGGTCTGACCCCAATTAACTTTCTCGGACCTCCTGCACTAACCAGTCACGGAAAGCCGCGATATTCGGCCTGAGCGAGTGCGCTTCCGGATAGACCAGGTAGAAGCTAGACCCAAGAGGCAGGGCAAGGTCGAACGGCTCCACAACGCGTCCGGATTCTATGTCCTTCGCTGCCAGAAAACGCCAACCCAAAACGACACCGGCGCCATCAATGCTGGCCTGCAATCCGTGGTCGGGCAGACTAAAGTGTGTGCCACGTGAAGCATCCACGCCGCTGGCACCAGCAGCTTCCAACCATGACTGCCAGGTAGGCGCATCAGGGTCATAATCCATGGAATGGTTGTGAAGTAGAACGTGTTTACCGAGATCGTCCGGCGTCATTAGCGGGTCGGCCCCCTCAAGCAAACGAGGGCTGCACATCGGTGTCACCGACTCGTCGAAAAGTTTGGTCGCTTCCAGACCAATCCACTCTCCGCTGCCAAGTCTGATCGCAGCGTCATAGTCGTCGCGCTGAAAGTCGGCCAAACCGAGGCTGGTTGATATTCGTACGTCGATGTCCGGATTTAGCGTATAGAACTTTTGCAGACGCGGTATCAACCACATGACAGCGAAAGTGGGGGCAACACTTAAGGTGATTGTTCCACGCGAGTCGCTCTCTATCACTCGCTCCATCGCGCTGTCCAGGCGGAGAAACACGTCACTCAACTCGGACAATAACAGCTGTCCGGATTCCGTCAGCAACAAACCGCGCGGCAGGCGTCGGAAAAGAGGCTGGCCCAAGTACTCCTCCAACCGCTTTACCTGATGACTAACCGCCGCTGGTGTTACGGACAACTCTTCCGATGCCCTCACAAAGCTGAGTTGGCGCGCGGAGGCTTCGAACGCACGTAGCGCATTCAATGGGTATATTCGTCGGGGCATGGATTCACCTTAGTTTTTCTAAGTCTGCGTGAGAAATCGTCGTTTGTCTAGGCATCGAATTAGGCGTAAAAAGGCGCATGGATCTTCGCACTCTATGATTTTGGCCTAGATTTACTATCTATTCTGAGTGGAGAAACAACATGAAAAACAGCACCATTTCGGGCACGTCCACCGACGGCAGCTATAGGACTTACTGATATGGATCGACTTCCAATTCCGCCTTTTACCCGTGAAACAGCGCAAGCAAAAGTACAAGCCGCTGAGGACACGTGGAACACGCGAGACCCAAGGGAAGTCGCGCAAGCGATCTCGCCAAATTGTGTATGGCGAAGCAGGGACGAAGTATTTCAGGGTCGAGCGGCGATCGAGTACTTCCTCAGGCGCAAATGGACGATTGAATTGCACTACCGACAGATGAAGGAGCTATGGGCCTTCACCGACAACAGAATTTCTGTGCGCTTTGAGTGCGAATGGCAACGCTGTAAGTCCGACCAATGGTATCGACGTTACGGCAATGAACACTGGGAGTTCGATGCGCACGGTTACATGACTCGGCGCGACATGAGTGCCAACGATATTTCGATATCCGCCCGCGAACGGCGAATTGGACATTGATTTCTACGAAGGATGGGAGAAGAACATGAAAACGCAACAGACACTGGCCACCGTCGTTCTGACTCTCGCAGGAATGACGAGCGATGCAAATGCGCAACTGCCGGACCCGAGCGTCGAGCTTGTACCAAACCGTACGGCCCTGTTGATTACCGATTCATCGCTAACACCGTGTGTACAACCGTTCAGTACGTTGAACGCACTTTTGATTGACACCACTTCGAGGAGAATGGGATGAGCAGCGAAATTACAGAACACCATACGTACATTGGCGGGCACAAGATTGCTTTTCGGGAGCAGGGCGAGGGTAGCCCGGTGATTCTAATTCACGGGATACCAACTAACAGCCTCATGTGGCGGGATATTATCCCTCAACTTGCCAAAGACAATCGTGTAATCGCTCCTGACCTGCTCAATTATGGCCAATCTGATAAGCCAGAAAGTGCCGATGTATCAATAAACGCTCAAAGCCGCATGATCGTTCAGTTGATGGACTCCCTGGGTGTGCGTAGAGCTGATGTTGTAGCACATGATATTGGAGGTGGTGTTGCACAGTTGATTGCTGTCAATTATCCGGAGAGGGTTCGGAAGCTCGTCCTTATGGATAGTGTATGTTTCGATTCGTGGCCCATTCCAGAATTTGAGCCGCTACAGCAGCCAGGTGCCGACACCGCAATGAGCCTTAGCGACTTCGTTGGCATGATGCGAGGCTTTATGCCCAACGGCGTATATAACGAAAGCGCAATGACTAATGATGTCATCGATCTCTATCTGGCACCCTGGTCAACCGAAGACGGCAAGCGGGCGTTTTTTCGTAATCTTAGGCGACTGAACAAAGAATATACCCTGTCTATCGCCGACGAGCTTAAGCATCTTCCGCATCAAACGCTGGTGATGTGGGGCGACAAGGACCCCTTCCAAAAACCGGAATATGCTCCGAAACTGGCGGATGCAATTCCACATGCAGAGCTAGTCTGGATTGAGGACGCTGGTCATTGGCTGATAGATGAAAAGCCGGATGAAATCGGGGATCGCATCAATCAGTTCCTGGGCTAACGAATAAGTTGTTAGCGCCACTTTGTGGAGAGATAAATGCATAGTTTCGATCGGTACGATATGCGACCAATAGAATTCGTAGAACCAGCGAAATCGGAAGGTTGACAGTAACACCATTACGGCGAACTAGGAACACCTATTGTACGGCCATATTCTTACGACCGCGTCTTTTCAAGAAGAGAAAGTAATTATGACTCATCGATTCGCAGACATCGCATTTACTGACAGCGTAAAGGACGCTCAGGAACGTTTTGGGTCGCGCGTGCATAACCAACGCTTGCAGGAAAACTTTGGCCCAAATGACCAACTCACTCTGAGAGAAATCGAATTCATTGCACAGCGCGACACTTTTTACCTTGCAACGGTTAGCGAGACGGACTGGCCCTACGTGCAGCACCGCGGTGGCCCACCTGGGTTCTTGAAGGTCCTCGGGACGAATCAGCTTGCCTACGCGGACTTCCGCGGCAATACACAATTGATCAGTGTCGGAAATATTTCGAAAAACGATCGCTGCTCGTTGATCCTGATGGACTATCCCAATCGCCGTCGACTGAAAATTCTCGGCCACATGCGTATAGAAGACGGCCGCTCGGCTGAGGTCACCGACCTCTCGAACGTGGAGTTACCGAGCTACAGG
The DNA here is from genome assembly GCA_021772915.1 of Gammaproteobacteria bacterium. GTDB lineage: Bacteria > Pseudomonadota > Gammaproteobacteria > Xanthomonadales > SZUA-36 > SZUA-36. The sequence goes on from JAJFLB010000031.1 coordinate 8,452, forward strand.
GCGCAGGTAGAGCGTGTCGTATTTATTGATGTAGTTGCGTTTGACTGGAATTGTCCTCAGCACATCACACAAAGGTATACCCAATCCGAGATTGAAGCGTGGGCCGATCGTCGCGTGGAGATTAGAAAGAGCGCCGGAAATTAGACCTGCGCTATTTCTATAACTAGTAGATCGAGTGTTAAGCAAGTTAATCAAAACTGAAACTGGAGAGTAATCATGAAAATCGAACACATCATAGCCACATCGCTTTGCGTACTGTTGCCGCTCTTTGCTGGAAACGCCTTTGCAGAAGCAAAGCCGACATTGTGGGGTATCTACGGCGCACATAACAGGCACGATTGTCCTGTCAACAATCGCGAAACTGCGAAAGAAGTCATCACCATCAGCAAAACAGATCTTGCGCCGCTGATGGGGAAGTACGGTATCACCGAAATAGTGGACATGTATCACTCCGGACTCGAGCACACACTCGTTTGGGTTGTCGAGACAACGAGGCCGCATGACCTGGAAGAATTTACGATCGAGCTCGGTGTCGCCCGCTGGAATGATCTGAAATTTGTTCCGGAGCGCACGTTTGCTGATGTCATTCGGGACGTTACGGCGATTCACGGCCTACAAGAGTGGGCGCCTGGCGACGAGTAATGACCGGGGCGGTTAATCGTCGGGTCGTCTGGCCCGACGATTAGCGCCTGGAAAATCAGGAGAAAGCAAATGACGCGCATCACTGCGAATCTAACATCAGGCATGGCCGTGCAAGTATCGAATGGACGGCACAAGTGGAAGGCCGACGAGCCCGTCGACGCCGGAGGCACCGATGCCGGCCCGATTCCCTATGAGCTGCTGCTCGGGTCTCTCGCCGCATGTACCTGCGTGACAATTGCCTGGTATTGCCAGTTCAAGAAACTGCCGCTGGAGTCGGTAAGCGCTACTTACGATTTCGAACACGTTCATGCGAACGACTGTAAGGATTGCGACGTTCCTGACAAAGGTTTCATTGAGAGAATTACAAGCAACGTTCATATCGACGGTAAATTCGATAACACACAGCGTAAGCGGCTTGCTCAGATCGCCGAGCGCTGTCCAGTTCACAAGACACTTACACACGGCGTCAGAATCGATGACGTCGTGTCATTCGGGTGAGGAGCAAATAATGACGACTGCCGACATTCGTCAGGATGCTGTAATGCTGAATGATGACTATCGTTACAAACGCTTCACAACCAGCCTGCTATTCCGAGATCTGCGATTTGCGAGGGACGCGGCAAAGCCTGGCGGACCCTTTCCGCAATTTAACCTGATGACCACTCGCGGTAACCGACTGTGTCGCGAATACGTTTTTGACGACAAGCCCGTTCTCTTCATTTGCGGCTCGTTGAGTTGCCCAATGACTGCAAGTGCCGCGCCAGGACTGGACGACTTATTTGACGAATTCGGCGATCAGGTGAAGTTTGTCACGCTCTATGTGCGCGAAGCCCATCCTGGCGAGTACATCAAACAGGCTGAAACTGAAGAGGAAAAGATGGATCATGCACGAGCCTTGGAGGACTTCTACTTCATACAGTGGACCGTGGCTGTCGATAATATCGATGGTGACTTACATCGTGCACTGGACCCGAAGCCCAACTCCGCGTTTTTGGTTGACAGCGATGGGACGATAATCTTTCGGTCATTGTGGGCATCTGACACCTGTACAATCCGCGGCGCTTTGGCCGCCGCCGTAGCAGGAGCGGTCGCGCCTGCGAAGCAAAGCACAGAAATGATCGGACCAGTGGTCGCTGCCATGGGATACGTCCGCGACGTGCTGGTTCGCAGTGGGCCTAGTGCCGTTCGGGAGTTGTGGCTTGCCGGCTTTCCAATGGCGTTGGCCAGCGCGTTCGCAAATCTTATTCCCTCGTCGTCGCCAGAAAGACGCGGTATCGCCGCCGTATCCATTCTCGCGTCAGCCACGGCTGCCGCGCTGACGATAATCACGTTTTGGATCTTGGACTGACGATTTAGCCAAGTTATTGACAGGAGTACGACATGAAAAACTTTGACATCCATACAGTAGAAACAGCAGAAGCGTCGGCCGCCAAGATGCTCGACGATATCAATAGGGCTTACGGATTCATCCCGAATCTTTACGGTATTTTCGCCGAGTCTCCCGCTGCATTACGCGCTTACATGACCATGGGAAAAATCTTTGATGAGTCCTCGTTTTCGGCAACAGAAAGGCAATTGGTCATCCTCGCGGTCAGTCGATACAACGAGTGCGACTACTGCATGGCGGCGCATACAGTCGTGGCCGGGATGCAAAAGGTTCCCACTGACGTTATTGAGGCGATCCGAGAGGACCGCCCGATTGGCGACGACAGACTGGAAGCACTACGGACTTTTGCTACAGCCGTTGTTCAAAGAAGAGGCTGGGTTTCGGATGACGACATTTCTGCGTTCCTCGCAGCAGGGTTCTCGCGGGCGCAGATACTTGAGGTAGTCCTGGGAGTCAGCTTTAAGACATTGAGCAACTACACAAACCACGTCGCCGATACAATTCTGGACGAAGCGTTTGAATCTGGAGCGTGGTCACCTGTCGCCAAACGATTGGCAAGTTGAGTGTCGATGTCCAATTGGGAATCGCAGTGAAGACCGAATGAAATAGTGCACGCCCGTGGTGACGCATTCTTCAATCAGACGAAAGCTCATAGGAGACCATGACAATGGCCGAAATAAACAGATCAGATGATGCGGGTCTAGCCATCTACGATGAGGCAATCAATAGAGGTGTCGCGCCATCTGCAACATTGGCCCTTGACCATGCACTTGATCACGCGAAGACGTGGCTAGACGGACTCGACCGCCGACCAGTGAGCCCAGAGATAGATCTAGCGTCGCTTCGAGATCGATTGGGAGGAGCAATGCCAGATCGAGGCATTTTGCCAGAGCGCGTCATCGACGAACTCGTCGCATTGTCTGAGAGCGGCCACATGGGTAGCGCGAGCGGACGATTCTTCGCGTGGGTTATTGGAGGTTCCCTCACTTCCGCGCTGGCCGCGGATTGGTTGGTGTCAACATGGGACCAGAATGCTGCCATTTACGCCTGCGGTCCCTCCGTTTCAGTGGTTGAGCAGACGGCGGGTGCGTGGATATTGGGATTACTCGACCTGCCACGTGAGGCGTCATTCGCTTTCACCACCGGTTGCCAATCCGCTCACGTGACCGGCCTGGCGGCCGCACAGCATTCACTGTTGATGCGCCAAGGTTGGAATGTGGAGGAAGAGAGTCTTTTCACCGCCCAGCGACTAACGGTCCTGACAACCGCTCAGCATCACGAATCGATTGAGCGCGCGGTTCGCTTCCTGGGTATTGGACGTAAGTCCATTGAGCTAATTCCTATGAATGAAAACGGCCAAGCTACTGCCACAGGGCTGAGCGCCGCTCTCCAAGACACTGACGGTCCCACGATTGTTGTCTTAAATGCCGCCGATCTCAATATCGGCGCATGCGACGACTTCAGTGAACTCATTCCAATCGCCCATGCCGCAAATGCATGGGTGCATATCGACGGAGCTTTCGGGCTTTTTGCCCGTGCGAGTCGGTCCAAGCGCCACTTGGTCGACGGTGTCGATCTTGCGGATAGCTGGGCGACAGAAGCGGAGAATAACGCGCGCACGGCTGAGGTGATAGACCGCATCAATGCAACAGGCGAGGCGTTCTTTTCCGGGGTTGATTGGAAGGGAAAGCGAGCAATGCGTGTTAGCGTAATCAACTGGAGGACAACACTAGCTGACGTGGAAAGATCGATCGAGGCGGTGTCGACAGCACTGGATAACCGCCGGAACTTCAGATGAACCAGAATTCGATATTCCTATCTGTCCTCCTTCAGATCATGCTTGTCATTGCACTCTACATTTATCTGGCAATCGCCAAGTCCAGAGCTTCACACAGAGGAGAAGTAGACGAAGATCGGCGCGCACTTTTTGACGATGCATGGCCAGAGAGTGTCCTCAAAATCAATAACTGCATACGTAACCAATTTGAAGTACCGGTGCTGTTCTATGTATTAATAACCGTCTTGTGGAGTCTGGGCGCTGTCAATATCTTTGTCCACGTCGTTTCGTGGTTGTTCGTCGCGACACGCATCGTACACGCCTACATTCACACAGGCTCAAACTACGTACCACTACGGCGAGGTGTGTTTAGCATTGGTATTTTGATTTTATTGGTATTGACCATTTTCGCTGTAGTTGCGTTATTTTCAGATTAACCAGTCGCAATTGCTTGGTTACTAACCGTGTAGCCTAACCAGCTTTGACGCAGCATCCGCAGATGAGTGCGTTTAACTTAATAAATTAATAAATGGGGTCACCCATTAGCCGTCTCCGGTCAAGCGGCACAGAGCAGCCCTGATGTCAGTCACCATTTTATACTAATGGCAGTGACCTGATTGCGCACATCACCACCACATTCATTGCAGGTATTAATATGCCCCAGGGCACCCTCTCTTGATGCTGCGCATCAATTCACCTTGTCGATGTTAAACACTCGTTTTAATAATTGTGCCCAGGTTATTGCCAAGGATGGCATGTATGCCGGTTTTGCAGGAGCAAAAACCGGTCATTGCCGCATGGCGCTCGGCCGGGCTTTGGTCTTGTTTATCGTTTACTGCTTTGGTCTTTTTACCCTTACCCCGTTTGGCCGGTGTCACCCTTGCCCGGTAGTGGCTATTGGGCTCGAATATCACATGGGTGGTACCGTTGGCATGCCTTGGTACAGGCTGGTTCTACCTGTTTGTCTCAGCTAGGTGGAGTCATGGTATTCGTGGGGAAAGAAACGACTCTGCCGCTGCCTACACCCCACGAATCGTGGCGCATTGACCTGTAACAGCATGTCTTGGTTATTGAGGTGTATGCTAGTTCCACATTCAGATACACAGTAGTAGCAAGTCGGGAGAGTACAATGTTTGGGAAAATAGTGGCAGGTATTGCTGGTGGGTTTTTGATCGCCATATTAGGCGCGGCTCTAGTTGCATTGGCTACAGTAAGCCCAGAAACAGGGGAAACTGCAGGTGCAGGAGGAGTGTTTTTTGGGTCTTGGGACTGGCATTAGCTGTCACCGCCGCCCGGCCGGCGAAAGCTTGGCGCCGTGTATTTCTAACTTCTGGAATTTTTTCTTTGGCACTTCCGCTCTCTACTATGGTGTTTGCAGGATCTGTCGCAACTGAAGCTGCCGCAGCTGCTGGTGAGCATGCGGCTGCTGCAGCTACCGGGGTAGTTATTGGCGGTGGTTTGATTACAGTTTTTGCTGGCTTTCTGGGTTTTTTCTTGGGCGCAGTGTTTTTGGTTGTCGGCTTTCTAATTGGCCGCGATAAGCAAGTAGTAGTTGTGCAAGCGCCATCAGATGGCGGTGAATAAACTATTCTAGGGAATCACCGTCAATTGGCTGGCACTGACTGCTGCCCTGACTGCTGTTCTTTGCCTGTTGTCTGGCCTGGTCTATAGAAATATCTAGCAAAAATAATAGAGAAAACTCCACTTTATTAGAAGTCTGAGGAGTTCAATACCCCGTACGTTGCTGGTTTGTAAAGCAGAAACCATGGTCCAGCTGCGGTGAAGCGGTGTGTGGTCTTCAGTCGCCTTTCGGCTCGCGCCATTCGTCGATCGGGCCCGCGGACTGGGACTGGGCGGAGAGCGATTCCGCACGCGGCTTGAGATCCTGCATGAGCAGTTCCTCGACCGTGTCGACGCCCGCTTCGACCAGGGCGACGCTGATCGCGTCCTCGTCGGTCAGGATCCGATGCCGACGCACGAGCTCCTTGAGAAATTCGGGCGTGTCGATGGCGTTGGTCAGGGCACTCTGGCGCAGCGTCTCCATGGGGGCAAGAAAGATTACCGCGTCGTAGGCATCGAGCATGGTCGAATCAGGGGCGGCAGTCAGCATGTGGTTGCCCAGGTACCGATCGGCGCCGAACGGCGTGCCCTCGAACGGCACCGCCACCGGGCGATCGCCGTGGCTGGCGAAGGCGGCATCCCACAGACCCCGGGCGGGACGCACCCAGCCGATCTCGTAGTCATTGAGGCCCTCGGCGCTGGCAGATTTTTTCGTCGGGGCAGTTTGTTTCTGTTCGATCGAAAGAAACACGTTGTGGAAGCGGATGGAGTAGGTCTTGCCCAGGTGCCATCGGGCGAAGAACGTGCCGAAGTTCCAGTGCAGCGAGCCGTCCTTTCGACGCACGCCCTTGTAGGCGTGACGGGTGTTGGTGAGAAAGATGCCCTTTCGGCCCGCCTTGAAGTACCCCAGTTCCGCCAGGGTGATCATGTACATGCTGTAGTCGAAGCTGAGCAGGGCGCGCTGGGTGAACAGTTGGTAATCGCGCGGGGTGTGAATCTCGGTCCAATACGTTGGATTGGCCACGCCGACGACGGTGATGCGCTGATCCTCGGGCTTCTCGCGGTTGGCCTCGTAGATGGCGTGCAGAAGGTCGTAATAGGTCTGATAGCGCCACCCGTATCCGCTGAAGTCATTCTGCAAGGCAGGATACAACAACGTTGGATCTTCAGGCGATGTCGAGAAGTACGCATCGAGATGCGGCTGATGCTTGATCGAGATCACCTCGATGAAGATCGTGGGGGCGAGGGCCTGAAACGCCGGTTCGAGCACCAGCTGTTGGTAGAACTCGAAGGGCTCCACCGCGTTGTGGAGCGCGTCGTCGAAGATGACCAGATCCCGCTGACCGAGCGTGTCGAGAATGAAGCGCACGGGATCCGCGCCCCGCTCTTCGAGGGCCTGTACGTAGCGCGCGAGACGATCGTCGACATCGCTTGATGCGGCGGAGTCTCCAGTGGCGGCGCATAGGATGAGCATCAGGATAGTCAGGAGGTGTCGGGTCATAGTGAGTCTCAATTATGATGGGGTATGGTGCGAGTATTCATCCAAACTAGTCATGCAGCCTCTCGATAGGGGCGAAGAGGCCCGCCGAGCCGAGAGTATAAGAGGGATAAACGCCCTTTGTCATGAAACTGACATGTATTGTCACAGCTTTTTGCATCAGCTTTTCATGTTTTTCAGTCAGGTCACCGCGAAATCTCACCACCGCGGGTGATCCAGGCGACACCCCGTCCAAGTTACAACGGGCGATAAGGGAATCTGGCCTGACGCTTCAGAAAGTTCATGATCACTTGAAATCCAACTACGGAGCGGAGCTGTTGCCAAGTTCCCTGAGCCGCTCAATCTCTCGTGGAACAATTCGGTTGCAACGTGCTTTGCAGATACTGGCGATATGTGGAGTGAGTGAGGTTGAGATCAAGGGTGTGGCAGTAGCCAGCGATTAATGCTTGTTCGGTGGTCGGGGTGTGCGAGCAATCCCATGCTGCCAACAAATGCTGGCAGTATTCGTTGTTGGTCTTGGTCGTCACAATGGCGCTTTTCTCAAAATGCTGTAAGTAAAGTGCCTTAACAATGCTCAATACCTGCGCTGTCATGGGGTTGTGGTACCGCAGGGTATTTGCACCAGGGCCCGATCGCTGACCTGAAATCCAGGCGTCCATAAACCCGGGTAACTGGCCAATACCCGAAAGTTTATGGTTTTCAGGTTTTCTATGGCTTGGGTCTTACTGACTTTTCTATTCTCACGCTTTGCCCAGGCATGACATGGAGGATCTGGTCTGCCAATAGCGGTGGCTCGCCGTGATGGGTGAGCAAAATGACTCTGGATTCCGCCCATTCGTGCAGCCAGTCGACAAGTTGATTGGCGCTGTGCTTATCCAGGTGAGAAAAAGTTTCATCAAGTAACAAAACACGGGGGTCTGCTGCCAGTGCGCAAACCAGCTCCGCTTTGCGTCGTTGACCGGCGCTAGCGTGCCCAAGTGGAAGCTGCAAATCCAAGTCCAGAGCCTGACAATAAATAGCGCCATCCCATGCCGGTACGCCACGCAGTGAGGCGGTGAATTGATAGGCTTCCTGTACTGTCAGAAAACCAGGTAGTTCCTGAGCCGACGGTACAAACGCCAATTGACGTCGTGCGTCTAATGAGGAATACACATCGTGTCCAGCCACCGAAACCTTACCGCTAGAGGGCTGAATTTCACCGGCAATTGCGCGCATCAGGCTGGTCTTTCCACCGCCGTTTGGACCCTTAAGGTAAATGAGCCCGGAGTTTACTGACAGGGTCATCGGACCGACCGAAAAAGACCCGCCAAAAGTTACTTTCAAATTTTTGATCTCAAGCCTGTTACCCATGTGTTCCGGTCTCTGTTTGCAGCGTAAATTTCTTCAGTCCTCGAACCATCAGTACAACGCCCGCTGGCACGACAAAACCAAGCATCGTGACATAAATCCAGGGTGGCAAAGTGGTTACCAGCAGCGTGTTGATCAGCGCTACCCACAGACCCCAACCGAGCGCAGTCCCGGTGTCCAAAAGTGTATGGCAGAATAAGCCACACAACACGACCAGCGAAGTCAAAATTTGTAATGTAAACAAGGTCAGGTATGCGGCACCCATTGCAGAACCCAATATACCAAGTAGCATAAAAACTGGAGCCGTCAGCAGAAAAACAAGACCCAAAAGCGCCAGACCACGGTGGAGGTGACTTATTGGCCAGCGGTGCCGCATCAGCTCCGGGCCCAAATGTGTGGCCAGGCGTGAAAGTATTTCGTAGATCGGCGTGATGCCAAAAGCCAGCAGGGAACTACAAACGATAAAGGTCATCCTGCTTCCAGCTTCAGTATTTATTCTAATTGCAAGCATCATGAGTAATGTGACGACACCAAGCTGGACCAGCACAAAAAGCGTTTTCCTTTCCAGACACCACAAACATCTGAAATCGCGACGAATGACCGCCATGACCGGTGTTTTGCTTTTGAGGTTTCCCGGTTTTGCCTTTAAATGAGAAACAGTCTGTTCACGTATCGCTGAACTGCTCATGGGTAGAAAAGCGATGGTGATAATGATCGCCAACAAAGAGACCCAGCCTTGATAGGTATATGTGAACGTGAGTATAGCGAAGGAAGTGGTTCCGATAGTGAGCCATTTATATCTGCTTTTGCCGTGAAACGAAGCACCTAATATGATTGGCCAGGCAAGGCCAACAAACCCTAAATAATGGACCACCGTGTTGCCATGATTCGGGGCAAGCCACCAAATACCAATTAAGGGCAGGAATGCGATCAGAAGCGATGGTGCTAAAAAACGCACCCATCGCCATCGTGATATGGGCTGGCGCACCAGAAAAGCGATTGCTGGCTGACCCCAAACCGGTGCCAGGGCTTTTCCGGCAATGAGCCCCCAAAATAAGAAGAGGAACGTAAACAAAGCGGATAATCGTAGAGTTGGCCATATCGCGAGCTGGTTCCGCAAGGCATACCAATTCACACTCGCATCGGCGAGCACCACAACGAACAACAGGAACCCCAACGGTAACATGACCCTTCGATAGAACGGTCTGCCGATCAATTGGAAAAATAGACGATCATGGAGAGTCAAAGCTTCACTTCCTTGTTAATACGCGTGTTTGTGTTTTATAAATGGCCTCCAGATCAGTCCCTGACAGCAAATCTGCCCTCAGTTTGTCAATCCTCTTTATCCTTTCATGCATGCTCAGAATCACTTAATCGTTAGATGCGGGCGGTTCAATCGCTATATTGCCAGATACCACAGCGAACTGAATGGAGTATGGAGAAGGGAACACTTTTTTTTGCCACCCTTTTGAGACCATCAGAACTTTCCTTTGGTTGTAGGGGGGCGGACTTACAGGTCGAGAACCAGCGGACTTTTGCGATCTTTCGCTGAGCTCAACGGGTGACTACTACAAATCAAGGCCACGCCCTCCTCCGGTTCCACCATGGGTGGTTCGCTATAAGCAACCTCACCCTCAATCACACGGGTTGCACAGGTCTGACAAATCCCTGAACGGCAACTGTAATCGGGTTGTAATCCTTCTGACTCAGCCAGATCCAGCAGGCTGCCTTTTGCAGGGTTCCAGGTGGTTTCTATTCCGGATCGATCAAAGCGCACCGCGACCGGCGAGATTTCACCGTACTTGTCTTCTACTAACGTGCCTGGCTTTTTGGGCTGAAGGGCAGCACCAGGACCGAAAAACTCATAATGAATACGATCATCAGGCACGTTGAGCGACTTCAGACTCTCGAACAAGCCCGTCATGAAGGCCGCGGGGCCACACAGATAAAATTCATAATCATCAAACGGCAATAGTTGCTTTAACAATCCGATATCTACCCGCCCGGTAGAGTGATAATTCGTATCTTGCACATCCTCAGCAGCAGGTTTGCTGTAAGCAATGTGGGTCCTAAGAAAAGACATATTCTGTGCGTGGCCATTCACGTTTTGGGCAAATGCGTGCTCTGAACTGCTTCGCGCGCCATGAATAAACCACACGGGCCGCTTGTTACGACAACTGGAGGTTTCAACACCCAGGTGTTCCAGGATGCTGATCATGGGTGTGATACCCACGCCGGCGCTGAGCAAAACGATCGGTCGGTTGCTGCTCTCATCAAGCGTAAAACCACCACGGGGTGACAGCGCCCGGATCGTGGCGCCCACCTTCACCTGATCGTGAAAATAGTTGGATGACAGACCCGGTGGCAAATCCGGTCCTGGTGCGGTCTCCCGTTTGATCGACAATCGATAATACCTACCGTTGGGTGCATTGGATATGGTGTAAGTGCGCTGGATACTTTCTTTGCCGGATTCCGGTGAAATTTGAATCGGCAGGAACTGTCCAGGCACGTGGCAAGGAATCCGATCACCACCTTTGGGTTCCAGGTAAAAAGAGGTGATGTTGCTGCTTTCCGGCTCTACGCGGGTCACCTTGTACTCTCGGTAAACATTTCCCTGTGCCCGAGCTGCGATCTTTTCCGCAACCTGCTGCCAGGATCCCGTTTCAGTCAATACCGGTGACTGATTGCCATAGGTCCACTTGATCGGCACGGCTTTTTCTACGATGAGCCCCTCATCAAGCACCAGACGAACGAGACTCTCCGCGCCGGTAAAGGCTTGGCGCTCTTCCGAGTCCCAGATTATTTCCGCGCTACAGGTGAGATACAACAAGTCACCCTTTTCAAAGTCGATGAACAATAAGCCGGCCCGTGGGTTGATGGAAATATTTCCAAGGGTGTTGTAATGCAGGTTGCCATTAAAGTCGGGAAAAGTCAGGGTCCGCTCATCGTCGATACGAACGAAACCCGGTTTGCCACCACGGTGTGATACATCCGCACCCTGGGCAATGTTACTGCCGTCATCCGAAAAATGGGAGGCAATATAGAAATGATCAGCTTTATTGATGATCTCCTTTGCCCGCTCATCCAGGGTGGTGAGTTTATGAACTGACTTATTTTCTCCCAGGGTTTCAATACCCGGCAGAAGTTCATGTTCACGAACCTGAATATATCGGGGACAATTGCCGAAAGCCTGATCGACCTTCAATACGATACCGCCTTCACCAAACTCTGCTACTTTTGTGGCCATCCGGTTTCTGCGGCGGCTCTGGTATTCAATACCCAGCACACCAACAGGCAATCCAGTGGTGAGGTTTTCGTTCAGCGGGTCTCCAAAAACTGGACGTGTCGCCAAATTCAGAGTGCGTGAATCCGGCGCGTTGGCAAAACCCGGACGACCGAATACTATCGATGCCCAGGGCCGCCCGTCTTTATCCACCGTCCCGAGCAGCATAAACGGCAGTTTGTTGTAAAAATCCTGGTGCTGCTCAGGCATGAAATCACGGATAAAGCGCCTACCCTGGGCTTCCATTTTCTCACGAACACCAAAACGACTCTGGATTTCCTGTTCACCCTGGTGAAACGGGGACTCGCTCCCGGAATTCGTCATGTTGATTTTAGCCATGCAGAATCATCCTGATGGTTTTGGGTTCGTCAATTATTCAGATGGGGAAATAAATTCTACCCGGATACCGCCCGGAATATTGGTCATCATGTGGCGTACCTGTCCGGTGCCCAGCGGTTCAGGGGCAAATTCGATGACTACATCATCGGCGTCCTGCAGGTCCTGACACAAACCATCCAGCGCTGCATGATTTTCCACACCCAAGGCAAAATGATGCAGACCAATGACGTTCTTGCGATCAAAATCAACAGCAGTATCCGGGTTTGCCGCCTGCCACAAGGTAATCATGGTCACCCCATCAGTTAAGAACACTGCCGGGTAATCGGGTACTTCACCAAGCTGCTCGTAGCCAAGCGTGTTTTTGAAGAAGCTGTTGGTGGCTTCAAGATCAGGGACCGTCAGACCGATATGATGTGCCCCGCGTGTGATTGGTGTGGTGCGTTGTTGTGCAGACATGTTGCTTTCTCCTTGGTTGCTTGAAAAATGAACTGTTTAATCTGGTGGTCACTTTAATTTATTTAAAAAATATAATAAATACGGAATATATAATTTGACTACTCCATTTTATGGAGTAATATAAAAAAATGAACAAAGTCCAGGCAATGACTACTTTTGTCACCATTGTCAACGAGGGCAGCCTGACCGCTGCCGCAGAGGTGCTGAACAAATCCTTACCCACGGTGGTGCGTTCACTCGCCACACTGGAAAACTTTCTCGGTGTGCGACTGTTAAACCGGACCACGCGGCGTATGGCTTTGACCGAGGAGGGTCGGCATTATTTGAACCGCTGTCAGAAAATACTGGCCGATATCAACGAGGCCGAAATTGAACTCAGCGCTGAGCATGCCGAACCAAGCGGCAGCTTGAAAGTAACCGCTTCACAGTTGTTTGGACACATGCATGTTGCCCCAATCGTTACCGGTTTTCTCGAACGGTACCACGATATGCGGGTCAGTCTATTGCTTTTGGATCGGGTCGTGAATCTGGTTGAGGAAGGACTGGATGTGGGTGTGCGTATCGGCAAATTGGCAGATTCTTCCATGATTGCCATACCGGTAGGCGAAACCCGACGCGTCGTTTGTGCCAGCCCGAGGTTTCTCGAAGCCTCTGGCCAGCCTGGTATTCCTGAAGACTTGTTTGATCAGGCATGTGTTAAATTTTCAGGTATAACTGTAGGCAACAACTGGCAGTTCAAAGAAGGCGGGAAGACCAGAAATATTCAGATCAAGCCGGTGTTTACCTGCAACCAGGCTGCAGCCTCCATTGAAGCCTGTGAGGCGGGTCTTGGTTACGGTGTGTTTTTGTCATACATGGTGGCGCCGCAATTAAAAGCAGGTACGCTCAGGTTGGTTTTAGATGAGTTTGAGACATCACCCTTGCCCGTGCACGTGGTTTACCAGCATGCAAAATATATATCCACCAGAACCCGGGTTTTTGTAGACTGGATGACCCGGGAGCTGCGTCAGCAGTTAGGCTACCAGTGGGCAGCACATTTTCCTTCCAGTTGAGCTGGCTGGCAGTATGTCAGGTATCCATTCTCAGTCATGCTGTGTTTTAGCCTTGACTACACTACGGTAAGTGGCTTGATTTATCTGTACTACAGCAGGTTCAGTGTTCTGCCGGCACATGTTTGCCGCCTTTAACTGCAAGATTGGACAGGCCCCGCCGACAAGCTGATTATCGCTTTCGATAGCGGGTGGGTGTAGTTCCGGTGTGCTTCTTGAATGTTTTAGCGAAGGCCAGGTCCGACTCGTATCCAACCCGATTAGCAACTTCGTAGAGGGGTAGATTTGTTGTCTGCAGAAACTCCTTGGCACGCTGCACACGCAACAAGGTCAGATACTCAAACATGGGTTGGCCTACCAGTTCTTTAAATCGCTTTGCGAAGGCTGCCCGGGACATTCCAATCTCCCCCCCCAGCTTTTCGAGCGTCCAGGCCATGTGGGGCGTGTTGTGAAGATGCTGCAAAGCCTTTGCAATACGCTTGTCGGACAAGGCCTTTATGAACGGGCTTTGCTCCCCGCGGCCAAAGTTGATTCTAATCAACTCGACCAGGACGACTTCGGTGAGTTTGTTCACGACTAACTCCGCCCCGGGTTGCTGGGACAGATATTCAGCGCTTAGTTGGTCCAGGGTACTTTTAAGCCAGGGATGTTTGAACAACTCCTCTTCCCTGACGATGGTCAGGGTCGGCAAAACATCCAACAGCGGCGTGCCGGTTTCCTGTTCAAACTCACAATAGCCACAAAGCAATAATGTACCAGCCTTGCCCGACGGTGGTGTTTGGCCCGTCGGGTGACTGGCCAATACGTGATCCCGACCAGGCTCGATAAATACCAGATCCCCTGGACCCAGGCACACCCTGCGGTCCGCAGACATCAGCCAGCATTCACCTCGGCGCACCAGATGAAAACTGGCCGACTTGGTGTCTTTGAATTCCATGCTCCAGGGTGCCTGCAGCTTATCGCAAAAATACACACTCCCACGCACCCGCATGGATCTCAAAATGTCGCTCAATGCCTCCATAGACTATCTTCCTTAAATAATACAAAATAGACGATTGGTAATAAAAATACATACATTCTGTTATAGAAAGAGCTGATGACTAACCATATTATATGTATCAAGAATTTGCAAGAAAGGCTCAATACGATGACAAGAGTAGAAATATATACCAAGAACTGGTGTCCCTATTGCGCCCGCGCCAAACAACACCTTGATAGCAAGGGCGTAAGTTACGAGGAGATTGATGTCACCAACGATTCTGTAAGAGAGCTGGAAATGATCAATCGTTCTGAAAAACATACGGTGCCGCAGATATTTATTGGCGGGCAGCACCTGGGTGGCAGCGATGAGCTGTTTGTAGCGGAAAATAATGGGAGTCTAGACTGGCTGTTGTCGGAGAATACTAAAGGAAAAGCTGCATGAGACCGCTGGTGGTTAATGTTGTACAAAACAGGGTGCAGCGACTACCGGTATAAGCGACCTTCAAGCTGTGCTTACCACAGGTAACGCTTAACCAAACGGAGAAATATCATGAGCAGTAAGGCACTAAACAGAGTTGCTGTAGTCGGTGGTGCACGTACGCCCTTTGCAAAAGCGGGGACCGCGCTGAAGGACTATTCCGCCCTGGAGTTGGCTGTTCATTCCGTAAATGGCGCGCTGGAGAAGCTGGACCTGGATCCTGGCACTGTTGACCAATTAGTTTATGGCACGGTGATTGTCAATCCAGCGGTCCCTCATCTTGCTCGTGAGGTCAATTTTAAAAGCGAACTGCCGGCAAAAGTACGTGCGCTAACGGTGACGGACAATTGCATCAGCGGAACCTCTGCCATTGAATCTGTCCACGACAGCATCGCAATGGGCAGGGCGAAGACCGGGATTGCAGGTGGCGTGGAGTCCATGTCTAACCCACCGGTGATGTTCACCAAACAGGCAAGTCGCATATTCCTGGATGTCGCAAATGCAAAAACACTGGGTGACCGAATCAAGCTAATGGCCAGGTTACGGCCGCGGGACTTCAAACCTTGGTCATACGGCATTGCGGAGCCCTCCACCGGTCTGACCATGGGTGAACATACCGAAATCACAGTAAAACAATGGCAGATCTCCAGGAAAGAGCAGGATGCAATTGCGTTTCGTAGCCATATGAACGCGTACCAAGCCACTGCAAACGGCCGACTACAGGCGGAGATTTATCCTCTCATGGGTATTGATCGTGATTTGTTGATTCGGTCAGACACGAATATGGACGCGCTGGCGAAATTAAAACCGGTATTTGATCGAAGCGATTCGGGAACAATTACCGCCGGCAACTCAAGTGCGCTGACGGACGGTGCGGCTGCCGTAGTACTGATGTCAGAAGACCACGCACATCAATCAGGTTATGAACCTCTTGCTTACGTCAAAGATTTTATCAGCGTTGGAATCGACCCAAGGGATGGGTTACTGATGGGTCCCGGTATCGCAGTGCCCAGACTGCTCAAACAAAACGGGTTGGCGCTTGATGATATCGACATCATTGAAATGCACGAGGCATTTGGTGGTCAGGTAGTTTCAAACCTAAAGGCCTGGGAACAGGGTTGGAAGGAGCCGGCCATCGGCCGCGTTGATCGCGACATCCTAAACCCTTTGGGCAGCTCAATCGCTGTCGGTCATCCATTCGCTGCAACCGGCGCGCGTATTGTTACCACGCTTGCAAATGAATTGAAACGACGCGATGCGCGCTATGGTCTGGTCAGCATTTGTGGTGCGGGAGCAACCGCTGTTGCCCTGTTATTAGAGCGGACCTAGACTGGTCTTCAACAACGGGTGCCTATATTTGTTCTATTGACTAGGCTCTAATCAAAAGCACGGCTCTGACCGGTGCGGGGTGTCCTTCAACGGTTAAGGTCTGGTTTTTGTTATCCAAACCCTCGCGCAGTGATTCAAAGATCATCCACTCGGTGCAGCGTTGCTCACGGGTCGTGGTCTTGCTTATGTCAAGCACCTTGCCGGCCGACAAACCGGCTTGTTTTAACCAGTGTTGCAATTTGATGAGCGTGGGAATGGCGTGCACATTACGCATGCGGGCATAGCGGCCGGCTGGCTGCAGTGTCTGCTCGCTTTCTTCCTCAAGGACCAGTGTTTCCAACACAATCTGCCCGCCGGTTCGGGTCAGTGTTTTGAGCTGTTCCAAGTGTTGGACCGGGTTCTGTCGATGATACAAAACCCCCATTGAAAACACACAGTCAAACGCGCACGTGGATGTGGGCAGGTCTTCGATACCCAACGGCAAGACGAAGTTATTCAGTCCGGGACAGATTTTTTGCATCGCCAGCCATTGCATGACAAACACCAGCGTTGGATCAATACCAACTACCACAGCCGCACCGGCGCCCAACATTCGTAGCCCGAAGTAGCCATTGCCACAGCCGATGTCCAGTATCCGCAGCCCTGCAAGCTCAAGGTGCGGCGCAATGCGGTTCCATTTCCAGTCAGACCGCCATTCGGTGTCTATTTCGACTCCACCCAATGCCACTGGTCCTTTTCGCCAGGGGTGGAGCTTCATTAACATTTTTGCCAGCTGTTGAGGGTCATCAACGGCGCGGCCCAGCACCGGCGTTTCCCGGTTAAGTTCGAACCAGGGATCACCTGCGGGCAGGCCATCGATCACTTCCTGCCAACGGGGCCAGTCACCGTGCGGGTTGCTTTGCAGTTTTTGCCAGCCCAGTTCCGCCAGTTCCGCCCAACTGGTCGCTGTTAGTCTTTGGTAGGGATTTCTCACCGAAAGGAAATATAGCTGACAAAATTAAAACACTGAAACCAGCGTCTTGAGCGGGTCAGTCCGGCCCGGGAAAAGCGCTCCAAATGTTGTTGTTCCGTATCGGGAATCAACACCGCTTCCAGTGCGTTGCGCTTTTGTGCGATCTCCAGATCGGAATATCCCTGGGTGCGTTTAAAGTCATGATGCCACATGACCTGGTCTTCTTGTTCCCGGGGAGTCGTGAAGCAGATTTTTTCTGAAAGAATCAACGCTCCTCCGGTGCGCATACCTGTCGATATTCTATTGACCAGTTCTTGCCTTTGTCCCGGGTCAAGGAACTGCAATGTGAAATTCAGCACCACGACCGAGGCGTTTTCAACAGACGTATCCAGCAAGTTTTCTAACCGCACTTTGACCCCGGTTGGCCCACAATTGTCTTCCAGGCCTTGCCGGCAGCGCTTTACCATGGCTTCAGAATTATCCACGGCAATAACTTCAGCGCCTTGCGCCTTAACCGAGTGGCTCATGGCCAGGCTGGCGGCACCCAATGAACAGCCAAGGTCATAGATGTTTGAGTCATCCTGAGCATAACGTCGTGCCAACATGGCTATCATTGGAATCACCAATTCATAGCCCGGCACAGAGCGGGAAATCATGTCTGGAAAGACCTTTACCACCTGTTCGTCAAAGCGAAATTCTGTGGTGATTATGCGGCTTTTCGCAAACAAGTGGTCACGTTTGTCTCTCATACCCAACCTGCCTTGCGCCCCTTGTTTGCCGGGATCGGCAGTGACTTTTGGCGCATCCGATTAACCATCGCTTCTGTTACCCTTTCAATTGGAGAAAATGCTTATAGATTGGTATAACGTATCGTACAGGAATCGTTGGTTCATGCGATAAAGAGAGGGTGTGAAATGTTTGATAATCCTTTGATCTGGTCGTTTGTCGCTGCTGTTCTGGCCGTAATCGTCGTTCGCAAAGCGGTCATCATTGTGAAACAGGGTTACGAGTACACCATTGAGCGGTTTGGCCGTTACTACATTACGTTCAGTCCTGGTTTTCACTTTATGATCCCGTTTGTTAACCGGGTCGGACAACGCGTTAACATGATGGAGCGGGTTCTGGATGTGCCATCACAGGAGGTCATCTCAAAAGATAACGCGGTTCTAACCGTGGATGGTGTGGTGTTTTTCCAGGTGCTGGATGCCGCCAAAGCGGCCTATGAGGTCTTTCGTCTGGAACACGCTGTCCTGAACCTTACGGTAACCAATATCAGAACCGTTCTGGGTTCAATGGATCTTGACGATGCCCTGTCCAAACGCGACACCATCAATGCACAATTGCTGTCGGTGGTGGATGAAGCCACCACGCCGTGGGGTCTCAAGGTAACGCGTATTGAGATCAAGGACATTACGCCACCGATGGACCTGGTTAATGCCATGGCCCGGCAAATGAAAGCCGAACGTGAAAAACGCGCCAATATTCTCGAAGCCGAAGGCCACCGCCAGTCAGAGATTCTACGTGCCGAAGGTGAAAAGCAAGCCGTTGTACTTGATGCAGAAGGCCGCAAGGAAGCGGCTTTCAGGGATGCCGAGGCACGTGAACGACTGGCGGAGGCCGAGGCCAATGCCACCACCGCCGTTTCAGACGCAATCGCAGCGGGTGATATGCAGGCAATCAACTATTTTGTGGCGCAGAAATACGTCGAAGCGCTCAAGGAATTTGCCAGCAGCCCTAACCAGAAAACGCTGCTGCTGCCAATGGAAACCACCGGTATTCTGGGCAGTCTTGCGGGTATTACCGAACTGGCTAAAGCTGCATTAACTGACCAAAAACAGGGGGTTTAGTGGCCATGATGGAGTGGCTTGAACATATTGTATTTTGGCACTGGTGGATTCTCGCCGGGTTATTGCTGATCCTTGAGTTGACTGCACCCGCTTTCTTCTTCCTATGGCTGGGTATTGCTGCTGCTGCGGTCGGTATGATCCTGTTGGTGTTTCCATCCATCCCCATTGAAACCCAGTTGGTACTGTTTGGTATCGCCTCCATTGTTGCTGTTCTCGCCTGGCGCAAATACCGGGAGTCCCGGCCACTTGCAACGGACCAGCCACACCTGAACCGGCGTGGACACCAGTACATCGGTCGTGTGTTTACACTTGATAACCCCATCACCAATGGGGTCGGAAAAGTTACCGTTGATGACTCCACCTGGCGGGTCAAGGGCCCTGATCTGCCTGCCGGCACGGCCATAAAAGTTACCGGTATTGACGGCGTGATATTCAGAGTGGATGCTGCTGATTAGCAAAGCTGAATGTTCTGCATTGCAGGAGCATTATTTTCTCCGGCACACTATCCCGGCCTGAAATAGTATTTGTGTGAAACTGGCAGGCTAACGTGCCGTACGGGTCTTCATGTTCCAGGCTTAGCTCTGAATCCGGTCCGCGCTGTCATGTGAGAGGACTATTTCAGCAAACCTTTGCAATACCGTCGTCGCTTTTTCTGTAGCCTTCACACGTGCAACAAGTTGCTCTGGTTTTAGCCCTTCCTCGCGCAAAGCAACGGCCCTGAGTTTCACGTATTGCGTCATGACGGCCGCAGAGAACTCTGGATGAAACTGTACACCCCAGACATTCCTGGCAAACCGCATTGCAAAGTTGTCGTCCAAAGGACTGCTGGCAAGCCGCTCCGCGTCTGCGGGTAATTCAAGAACACTCTCAGAGTGAGAAGTCTGCACCTCTAACTTCTGCGGCAAATGCCCCAACAAAGGATCATTTGCTGCTGTTTTCAGTAACTGTGCGGTAGTGGTTCCAATCTGCCGGCCATTTGGATTGGGTCCCACCCGGCCACCCAGGGCGTGTGCGAGCAACTGGTGTCCGTAGCAAACCCCAAGTATTGGAATATGAGCCTCTACGGCAACCGTCAGCCATCTTGCGCATCGCTCACTCCAGTCTTCCCGCGCCGAAACCATGGCCGCAGAACCTGTAATTAAAACACCCGATAGTTGTGAGGGCTCCGGCAGTGGTTGCTGTTTGTAAACATCTACCTGCAACAGGTCTTCCACACCCGTTCCAGCCGCAAACCAGTCCTCAAAGTCCCCGTGCTCTGACTTTATTGGCCCAATCGTGCTGCCGGTTTTTATCAATGCAATCGGCTTCATCTCGCTCCCCGTGGGTACTGCCATGAGGTTTTTCCCCTAGCCCGCATATCTCACCAGTATTCTGGAGAAGGTGAGACCGGGAACCAGATGAGAGGCTGGCCTGGGCCATGATGGCGCCGGCCACGTGCGGCTGGACGCAGGGTTGGACTGAGACCAATAGCCGTAGCTATTGGTCGAGGGAAACTCAAGTTCAGGCGGGCGTGGACAAGCCAGGGCCGGGATAGGTCCTGGGCCGGATACAAAATGTTCCACGGAGTTTAATAGTGAAAACATCATTTAATTCAACTGATTCATTGACATGTGGCGAGGCCCTGTACCGACTGGTGAAATATGCGGGCTAGCACCTTCTGTCTTTTGTCCCCCTTGGCTATACTACAGGGTATCGTCCCTGGTACCACAGGATTTTCATGACCTTTCAGGATTTTATCAATTGCCTGCAGACCTATTGGGCAAATCAGGGTTGTGTGCTTGTTCAGCCGCTGGATATGGAGGTGGGGGCGGGCACCTTTCACCCCGCTACCTTTCTTCGCGCAATAGGGCCGGAGCCATGGAATGCGGCGTATGTGCAACCCAGCCGACGTCCCGCCGATGGCCGTTATGGTGAAAACCCGAATCGTCTCCAGCACTACTACCAGTACCAGGTGGTCATGAAGCCTTCTCCGGATGACATCCAGGAGCTATACCTGGGTTCACTCAAGGCCATCGGTATTGATCCTGAAATTCATGATATCCGTTTTGTGGAGGACAACTGGGAGTCCCCGACACTGGGTGCATGGGGTCTGGGCTGGGAGGTTTGGCTCAACGGTATGGAAATCACCCAATTCACCTATTTTCAACAAGCAGGCGGCCTGGAATGTCGGCCCGTACTGGGTGAGATTACCTACGGTCTGGAGCGACTGGCCATGTACCTGCAAAACGTAGACAGTGTTTTTGATATTGTCTGGACCGATTTTGGTGGTAAGAAAGTGACCTATGGCGAAGTTTTTCACCAAAACGAAGTGGAGCAATCCACCTACAACTTTGAACACGCCGATACCACCTCACTTTTTGCCTGGTTTGACACCTGTGAATCACAAGCCCAGAACTTGGTGGCGGTGAATTTACCGCTACCGGCCTACGAGCAGGTCCTGAAAGCTTCCCACACCTTCAACTTGCTGGAGGCCCGCAGAGCGATTTCGGTTACCGAGCGCCAACGGTTTATCCTGCGGGTAAGAGATTTGGCCCGCCTGGTCGCCGAGAGTTACTATGCCAAACGTGAAGCGCTGGGTTTTCCGGGATTAAGCAGTGTCTAGCCCACATCTGTTGATAGAGGTGGGTTGTGAGGAATTACCGCCCAAATCCCTGGCCGGCCTGGCTCAATCTTTATTGGCCGGCCTATCTGGTCAGCTTGATAAAGCACGGCTGTCATTTGATGTTGCTGCGAGCCGGGCCTACTACACACCCCGGCGTCTGGGTTTGCTTATGGCTGAGGTCGCGACACAACAACCTGATCAGTCAATGGAGCGTAAGGGCCCCGCAGTCAGCGCCGCTTTTGATAATGACGGACAACCCACCCCGGCAGCCATGGGGTTTGCAAAGTCCGTGGCCAAGAATGTTGCTGACCTTGACACCCTCAAGACTGATGGCGGCGAATGGCTATATTGTCGTGTTGAAAAAAGGGGGAAACCGCTCGGGGAACTTCTCTATCCCATGCTGGAGGCGGTGTTTGCTTCATTGCCAATAGCCAAGCCCATGCGCTGGGGGGCAAATGACTTCAGTTTCATCCGGCCGGTGCACTGGCTGGTGATTATGCACGGTGCTGACATTATTGAAGGCCGTCTGTTTGGTCTGCAAGCCGGCAACCTGACCCAGGGACACAGAGTTCACAGCCGGGGTCCACATAAAATCGATTCGGCAAGTGACTACGAAAAAGTTCTCAACGCAGCTTTTGTTGAGGCTGATCAGGAAAACCGTAAATCACTGATCAAGCAGCAGGTCATTAAGCTGGGTAAAGACGCCGGTGGCGTGGCCGTGATAGACGATGACCTGCTGGAAGAAGTCACCAACCTGGTCGAGTGGCCCCGAGCCATCTGTGGCAGTTTCGACGCTGAATTCCTGACCGTACCTGCTGAAGCATTGATCGCAAGCATGCAGGCACATCAAAAGTTTTTTCCCGTGGTCGACACCGGTGACGGGCAGCTACTGGCCAGTTTCATCGCGGTAGCAAATCTTGAGAGTACGTCTTTTGCCGATGTTCAAAAGGGATTTGAGCGCGTAATTCGACCACGTCTTGCTGATGCGCGTTTTTTCTGGGACCAGGATAACAAAACCAGCTTTGAGACTTGGCTACCACAGCTTGACACGGTTGTTTTTCAAAACAAACTAGGATCAGTTGGCGACAAATCAAAGCGTTTAGCGTATGTTTCGAAGAAAATAGCAGAAGAAACTGGTGTAGATGAAAACGCGGCCGAGGAGGCTGCCAGGCTGTGCAAGTGCGATCTGGTCAGTCAAATGGTCGCTGAATTTCCGGGTTTGCAAGGCGTTATGGGAGAGTATTACGCCCGCCGTGGTGGTGCGAGTGAATTGGTATCTCAGGCCATTGGCGACCACTATCTCCCCGCTTTTTCGGGCGACCGTCTACCCCGCAGCGCCGTGGGCAAGATTGTCGCCCTCGCGGACCGCCTGGACAGCTTAACCGGAATATTCGCAACCGGTGTAAGACCATCCGGTAATAAGGATCCCTTTGCCTTGCGACGCGCCGCACTTGGTCTGATTCGCATACTGCTTGCGAGTGAGCTTGATATCGGGTTGAACCGTTTACTTGCAATTTCTACAACGAGTTTGCACAAACAGCTTCCTGTTGAGCCCCCGGTTCGCACGGAACTGCATCAGTTTATTGTTGAAAGACTTAAGCATTATTTACGTGACCAGGGTTATTCGGCCAGCCTCGTCGATGCAGCCCTGGATGCCCCGTTAAACACCCTGCCAGACCTTTCTGCCCGACTGGCCGCGTTGGATACATTCATGAATCATGATGATTCTGCCAAATTGGCGGCGGCCAACAAGCGAATTGGTAATATTCTGCGCAAGTCCAAGATTAAGTATGATGGGGATATTGACGAGGATAGGTTGGTTATCGACGAAGAAAAGAACCTTTTCAATGAAATTAGCGGTTTGTACACGGAACTGAACGAGTTTTTTGAACAGGCTGACTACACCGCGGCCCTGACCCTGCTTGCTGGTCTGTCAGCCAGCATTGAGGCTTTTTTTGATAAGGTTCTCGTCATGGATGACGATGCGAAAATCCGTCTTAACCGCTTAAACCTGCTAGCAAGACTCAAAGGTCTGTTTGACCGCATAGCGAATTTTGCCCTGATTGGTTAACACCTGATACGGCGCAGAATCAGTAGTCCCCAGTTAACCACCGAGCATGTGACCGTGTGGAAGATGCTGAAACTGTTCAAATATCCAGATTAGTTACATATAGCGCATTGCGCTCGATAAACTCCCGACGTGGCTCCACCTCATCACCCATCAAGGTGGTAAACACTTCATCTGCTGCCACGGCGTCCTCAACGGTCACCTTGAGCAGTCTCCGGGTTTCTGGGTTAACGGTGGTGTCCCAAAGTTGCTCCGGGTTCATCTCGCCCAGGCCTTTAAACCGCTGGAAGGTTCTGCCTTTTCGGCTTTCTCTCATTAACCAATCATGAACTTGTGCAAACTTCACAACGGCCTGATCTGCCTTTCCGCGAGTAACCGCTGCACCCGGTTGAATCATTTCATAAAGGGTGTCGGCCAATTTGCCGATTAACCGATATTCAGGTGAACGAAAAAATTCCCTGCCCATGTGGGTGGTTTCCAGCACACCATAGGTGGTTTTACTCAGGCTCAATTCAAGCTCATCTTCGTTTGCTTCGGCATGTAATTCATAGCTGACACTCGGCGGTGAATCCTGGTTCATACCCTGTTGTACCGAGGCACACCAGCTATCACCGTCACCTTTATCCCAGTCTTGTGAAAATCTTTTATTATCAATTAGTTGCTCTAAAAATAACGGTTCGTAACGAAGCGCCAATCGACTGTTGGCAGCCCTGACAGCCATGTAGTCACGTAGCAAGCCCTCAAGGCCTTCACCCACCAACGGTGGCGCCTGCGGATCATAAACCAATGATGCGTTTTCTACCGCCCTTGCCAGCAGATAGGCATTCATTTCCACATCATCTTTCAGATATTGTTCCTGCTTACCCTGTTTAATTTTATAGAGCGGCGGTTGACCAATATAGATGTGACCTCGCTCGATCAGCTCTGGCATTTGCCGATAGAAAAAAGTTAACAGCAGGGTGCGGATGTGGGAGCCATCAACATCTGCATCAGTCATGATAATGATGGTGTGATAACGTAATTTTTCAACGTCAAACTCATCTTTTCCAATACCGCAACCAAGGGCAGTAATAAGTGTTCCGACCTCGGCTGACGAAAGCATTTTGTCAAAGCGGGCCTTTTCTACATTCAGGATTTTTCCCTTGAGAGGCAAAATTGCCTGGGTCTTTCTATTCCTGCCCTGTTTAGCGGAACCGCCTGCCGAGTCACCCTCTACCAGGAACAGCTCTGACAGAGCCGGGTCTTTTTCTTGACAGTCCGCCAACTTTCCCGGTAATCCGGCGATATCAAGCACACCCTTGCGGCGGGTCATTTCCCGCGCCTTGCGGGCTGCCTCCCGTGCCCGTGCTGCCTCAACCGCCTTGAGGGTGATGGTTTTGGCTTCAGCCGGGTTTTCCAGCAAAAAGTCGCGCAGATTGGAGGCCACCAGGGACTCTACGACTGGTTTTATCTCCGATGACACGAGTTTATCTTTGGTCTGAGAGGAAAATTTCGGATCAGGCGCTTTGACCGACAATACCGCCACCAAACCCTCGCGGGCATCATCACCGGTCATGGACACTTTGCTTTTCTTGGCCGCGCCCGTTTGGTCAATGTAGTGATTCATCGTCCGTGTAAGCGCTGCCCTAAAGCCGGCCAGGTGCGCACCACCGTCTCGCTGTGGAATATTGTTGGTAAAGCAAAAAACGCTTTCCTGGTAAGCATCGGTCCATTGCATTGCGACCTCAACGGTGACGTCATTGGACGTACCCAGGAAATGCATAACCGTTTGATGCAAGGGGTTTTTCTTTCTTCCAAGGTGCTCTACAAATGACTTGATACCGCCCACATACTTAAACACATCCTGTTTTCCGCTGACTTCATCGTAGAGCTCTATACGTACACCGGAATTCAGAAAACTCAGTTCTCGTAAACGTTTGGCCAGGATGTCGTAATGGAAAGCTGTGTCTGAAAATACATCTGTACTGGGTAAAAAACGTAATTCCGTACCCGTTTTCTTGGTTGTCCCAACCTTTTTTAATGGCTCGACGGGCACACCCATCTTGTAGGTCTGCTGCCAGACATTACCCTCTCTGCTGATGGTTAAATCAAGTTGCTCTGACAGGGCATTTACGACGGAGACACCCACACCATGTAAGCCACCAGACACCTTATAGGAGTTGTCATCAAACTTACCGCCAGCGTGCAGTACCGTCATGATAACTTCTGCTGCAGAACGACCTTCCTCCTTGTGTATATCTACCGGAACACCGCGACCATTATCGGATACACAAACCGTACCACCGACCTCGATGACGACCTTGATGGCATCACAGTGGCCAGCGAGCGCTTCATCCACCGAATTATCAACGACCTCAAACACCATATGATGAAGACCAGTACCATCATCGGTGTCTCCGATATACATACCGGGCCGTTTACGTACTGCATCAAGACCTTTGAGTACCTTGATGTTACTGGAATCGTATTTTTGCTTGCTCATAGAACCTCTGAATATTGACCTAAACAGGTCTGTTACCACCATGGGGCAGGACAGATGCTATTTGCAGTTTTGGTACGGAAAAAAACATCCTGAAGCAGGCATGATTGTACCATTTTTTAGCAATAAATGCCTGTTTTAACGGCTTTTTTAAGCGCTTTGGCAGATTTTCAGGACACCTTGCCATGTTTCACGTGAAACAGCTTGAAATCCGCCCCACAAAGCTCGACCGCCTGTGGCAAAACTGTTCCTGTCAGCCAGATCTGTACTCCCAAATCCAGGCCTGCACCGAGGACCTTTTCAAGATGTTTCCGGTCGAGTTCTGAAGCCAGGTCATCCAGCAACAAAACAGGTTTTTCACCGGATTCACAGATCAACTGAGCCTGGGCCATAAGCAGTGCAGCAGTCAGGACTTTTTGTTCCCCGCGTGACAGTTTTTCTTTTGCAGCGGTGCCGTCCAGACTAAAATATAATTCTGCCTTGTGTGGGCCCGAACCAGTGGTACCACGCTCTGTGTCGCGCTTTACGGACTGCTGTACCGCTTCCAAAAGGCTCTCCCCGGACCAACCTTTTCGATACCGCATTCCGATTCCACCCAGATTTTTGTCCAGTTGTTCCAGCCGGCCTTGCAGCTTCCCGGTAAGACAGGCGGCATACTGCTCGCGAGCCCCATGTAATTCCTCTCCCAGACTGGCAAGTGGCAGGTCCAGGCTCTCAACGACATCCGCTGCGGATTGCCGCAAGGCAGCATTGCGTTGTTTCAGGGTGCGATTGTAACGTCGCCACAAAGTGAGAAAACCCTGTTTCACGTGAAACACACCCCAATCAAGATACTTTCGACGGCCCTCCGGAGGGCCGCTGACCAACCTATGGCTGCTGGGTTCTAGCAAGACATAAGGCAGCAATTGTGTTAACTCACTTAACTGGGTCACAGCCTCACCGTTGTGTCTGGCATTCCAATGCTCAACACCTCGCTCCATACCCAGTTGGTGTGAATCTTTTGAGTCGCTTTTTATGGTAGCTATAATTTGTAACTTATTGTTTTTATTACCAATTATAGAGGATATTTGTCCAGATCGAAAGGATCTGCCCTTTGACAGCAATACCAGGGCCTCAAGCAGGCTGGTCTTACCCGAACCATTTGGACCAACGAAGCAGTTCAGACCAGGAATAGGGTTGAATTGTGCGATCTTTACATTTCTTAGATTATTGATACTAAAGGATTTTACAAGCATTTTTTAATGCATTTCAGTTTGGAGGACCAATGAGCGTGTCCACCAGGAAACTTATCTGACCAACAAACCGGTCAGCCCTACAGCTTGAGGGGCATTACCACGTGTCGGTTGATATTAGAATCGGGGGCTGAAACCAGGCAGCTGCTATTGGCGTCCTTCAACTCCAATGAGACCTGCTCCGTTTCAATCGCCATGAGTGCATCCAGCAAATAAGTGACATTGAACCCTACCGCCAGGCGCTCAAAATTAAGCTCGGCTTCGATTTCTTCCAACGCCTCTTCATGTTGCGGGTTGTGAGCCACAATTTTTATCATGGACTCGGCTGCCTCCAGTCTGACGCCCTTGTATTTTTCGTTCGACAAAATAGCTGCTCGCTGCAACGCCTGTGTAAACGCCAGGCGATCAACCAGTATCTGATTGTCCGCACCGACCGGAACCACCGCCCTGTAATCGGGAAACCGGCCATCAATCAATTTTGAAGTGAAGGTCGTTTCCCCTTTGACCAGACGCACATGGTTTCGACCGATGGCCAGTGTAACCTCATCTTCGTCACCGGAAAGCATTCGTGTTAACTCCATGACACCTTTGCGGGGCACGATTAGTTGCCGGTCACCGGAAATCTCTATGGGTTCCTCAAGATCGCAGATCGCCAATCTGTGGCCGTCCGTCGCGATGGCTCGTAGAAGTTTGTCACTCAAATCAAACAGCAAACCATTAAGGTAGTAACGCACATCCTGATTTGCCATCGCAAACGAGGTCTTGTCCATCATCTTTTTCAAGGCTGCTTCACTGACAACTACGTTTTCCAGTGTTTCTACCTGATCGGTTGCGGGGAACTCTGACGCTGGCAGCGTTGAAAGTGTAAAGCGGCTTCGACCTGCGGAGATAGTGGCCTTGTCATCACTACTGGAGAAGGTAATTTTGACTCCATCAGGAAGCGCCCTGATGATATCTATCATTTTACGGGCCGGTACCGTAATTTCACCGTCAGCTGAAATATCAGCAGACACTTTGGAGACCAATTCAACCTCCATGTCTGTACCGGTCACAGTCAAGCTCTGGTCACGTCCAACAAGTAAAAAATTCGCCAGGACGGGTAAAGTTTGGCGACGTTCAACAACTCCGATGACCTGGCTGAGTGGCTGCAGTAAGACTTCCCTGGATATCGTGAGTTTCATGATCCGTTCCTTTTATTACTGTTCTTATAAATAAGATATATATTAAACAGTAGTAGTAGTAAGCCCTGTTAGTAAGTTTAAAACGCGATAAACCTTTTATATTTTAACCAGTTAAAAACGACTTGCCTGTGTAAATATGGTCCTGTAATTTGTGCACAAGCTGTGGACTGAAAACCGCAAATTTTTTAAGTCGATCTTATACACAGGTTGTACAGTGTCTATACTACTATTGTTCCACATGTATCAGGTGGTCAACAAACGCAGTAATTTGGCTTTGTCTTCCCGCAAACGACCATCCGTTTCGCACAACTCCTCAATTTTCCGACAAGCATGCAAAACAGTGGTATGGTCACGCCCACCGCAAGCGTCACCAATTTCCGGCAGGCTGTGCTGGGTCAACTCCTTAGCCAACGCCATTGCCATTTGCCTGGGACGGGCTATGCTGCGGGTTCTACGCCGGGATAGTAACTCTGAAAGCCGCATCTTGTAATATTCACAAACGGTTTTTTGGATGTTCTCAATCGTAATCAAACGATCGTGAACCGTCAGCAAATCACGCAAAACTTCCCGGGTAAAACTCTCGGTTATTGCCTTACCGGTAAACCCTGCGTTTGCAATTAAAGTATTCAGTGCGCCCTCGAGATCACGTACGTGGGAACGCAAACGCTCGGCAATCAGGAATGCCACGGACTCTTCCAGTTGAACACCCCGCTCCTGGGCCTTATTCAAAAGGATGGCAACACGGGTTTCAAAATCTGGTGGCTCGATGACGATAGTCAATCCCCAGCTAAAACGTGAGCGCAAGCGTGCTTCCAGTCCTTCAACCTCTTTTGGATAGCGATCACAAGTCAATACAATCTGTTGTTTGCTATCTAACAATGCATTGAAAGTATGAAAAAATTCTTCCTGGGTTCTTTCCTTTCCTGCAAAAAACTGGACATCGTCAATCAGCAGTGCCCCCGCTGAACGGTAATGAGATTTGAATTCACCAATAACACCTTGACGCAAGGCCTGGATCATCTCACTGACAAAACGCTCAGAGTCCAGGTACAAAACCTTGATGGACGGATTCTGTTGACGGATATGATTCCCAATAGCGTGCAGGAGGTGGGTCTTACCCAATCCGGTGCTGCCATACAGCAGTAAGGGGTTGTACGCACCGCCGGGCTTTTTTGAAATTTGCAACGCCGCCTCGTAACCCAGTTCATTGGACTTACCACGTACAAAATTATCAAATTGGTATCGACTGTCCAGGCCATTTTTTGGTCTGTTTCCGAGTGACATGGACGGTGTTCTATTCTTCTTAGTTTCGGGCTCAGATAGCTGACTGTCCTCAATACTCACCGTATCTCTGGAGTCACCGAGATGCTCAAAAATATCACGTACCCGCTCCAGGTAATGGGTGGTGATGTGGTCTCTGACATAAGAATTCGGTGCCACCAGGCGGGTCCGGGTTTTGCTGGTTACAACCTCAAGTGGACGAATAAAAGTATTGAAATCCTCGGGGGGTATCTCCCGCTCAAGATGCTGAAGGCAGCGAAGCCAGGTGTTTTGCGTCATGCCGAGTTCAAACCTATGGGCTTTGTCATATCCGGCACAAAGACTGGTCGGCGTTAATGTGCCAGGTTCTTATTTGGTTTACCGGAATTTACGAAGGATCGCATGATACACCGCCAGGTTCTCCCAGGATGATGTAATCACCCCACCCGGTAAAGGCCTAGTCTAACGTGCTGTGGATAACTTGGCTATAAAAAAACATCTATTAGGAGGGAAACAAAAATACGTGGCTAATTGCTTGAATGATCAGCCTATACGGGATACCATTCGCCTCTTGTGTTGACTGCTTTCAGTAATGAAAAGGCAGTCCTGAGAGAATTTAAAGAGGCTCGCTAATGAAACGTACTTTTCAACCCAGCCGGTTAAAACGTGCTCGTAGACACGGCTTTCGTGCTCGTATGGCAACCCGTGGTGGCCGCGCAGTCATCAATGCGCGCCGAGCCAAGGGTCGCAAGCGCCTGAGCGCCTGATCAGTATAGTCCGGAGCCACCACCATCACTGGGTAAACAGGCTCACCTAGCACACAAAAGGGAAAGGCAGGCCAGGAGAGATGAAATTTTCCAGGCAACTCAGAATGCTCCACCCAAGGGAATTCAAGCAAGTATTCAATCAACCTATCCGATCAAGTGACCCATGTTTTCGGGTATTGGCGCGGGTGAACGGGAAGCAGCACCATCGTCTTGGTATGGCCGTATCCAAGAAGGCCTGTTCCAAAGCCGTTGGACGTAATCGGATCAAACGACTGGTGCGGGAGAGTTTTCGTACCCAACAGGCTGGGCAGGTTTCGGCGGGCAATCTGGATTTTGTTGTTTTGCCGACTGCATGGGCCACAAACCAAAGTAATGAAACATTGGTGAAATCGCTTTCGGTGCATTGGCAAAAAGTGTGCAGAAAAGCCGAAGACTCCAATGACAACAGTCCAAAACCCAATGATGGTTAGCTGGCAATCCGACCTGAAGAACTAAGGATATTTAGATAATGGCAAACCTTCGCCCCGTCCTATTTATGTCATTGTTCGTTTTAGCCTATTTGATGTGGGTGGAGTGGCAAAAAGACTATGCCCCACAACCACAAACAACTGTGGTCAGTACGCCGGCCGAAGAGTTCTCTGTGCCCGGTTTGGGAGCGAGTCAAGGCCCTGTAAGCGGCGACTTGCCGGGTGATCTGCCCGAACCGGATGCCGGGCTCGTGGAAACCGAAAACAGCAAACCTGACTGGGAAGCCGGACAGGCTGTATTCGCATCTGGGAACAGTGGACTGCTAACAGTTGTAACAGATGTGCTTGAAGTGGGCATTGATCTTACGGGTGGAACGGTGGTTACGGCAAAGTTGCTGGATTATCTTGTTGACCTGGACAACCCGGGAATCAATGTTGATCTGCTCCTCCGCGATGGCCCTGAAATGTTTGTCGCACAGTCGGGGCTGTTGAGTCGAGAGGTCGCTCCAAACCACACCAGCAGCTATCGCGCTCAGCGTATGCAATATGAACTGGGACCGGGCTCAGATGAAATTCGTGTACCACTGAGCTGGGATGATGAAAGTGGTATCCACGTGACCAAAACCTTTATTTTCAAACGTGGCAAGTATGACATTACTGTACAACACACCCTGACCAACGACAGTGGACAGGCCTGGACCGGAAGTCGTTATGACCAGTTGCAACGTGCCGTGTTGACAGATAAAGATGATGGTGGTTTTACTAACCCCGGCAGATACAGTTTCTTTGGTGTGGGCTTTTATAGTCCGGCTGAGAAGTTTGAGAAGGTGGATTTCGAGGATATTGCCGAAGAGCCTTTTAAACGTCAATACAGTGGCGGCTGGGTATCCATGGTGCAGCATTATTTCTTTGCGGCGTGGATCCCCCCAAGCGAAGAAATGGACAGCTATTCCACCCAGGTCTATTCCCCGGCCGGGTATCCCCGCTATATAGCCAGAGCCGTGTCACCACAGGTTGTTGTGAGCAGCGGTGACCGCAAGGTGTTTGAAAGCAGGTTATATGTTGGACCCAAATTGCAAGACGAGCTGGATGCGGTTGCAACCGGACTTCCTCATACTGTCAATTACGGTATTTTCACCGTGTTTTCGAAACCATTATTTTGGCTGCTTTCAAATATTCACAAGGTGGTGGGTAATTGGGGTTGGGCAATACTGTTGTTAACTGTGCTGATCAAACTGGCGTTTTTCAAACTGACCGAGGCCCAGTACCGGTCCATGGCGCGAATGCGAAAACTGCAACCGCGTATAGAGCAACTCAAAGAGCGATACGGTGACGACCGCCAGCGTATGAGCCAGGCCATGATGGAGATGTACAAAACCGAAAAGGTAAATCCATTGGGCGGTTGCCTGCCCATATTGGTGCAGATACCCATTTTCATTGCGCTTTACTGGGTGTTACTCGAATCGGTTGAACTGCGTCAGGCGCCATTTATTCTCTGGATTGATAACCTGACCGCAAAAGACCCGTACTTTATCCTCCCGGTGCTCAACGCAGCCTTCATGATCCTGTCCCAACGCCTGACACCAACGGCAGGTATGGATCCGATGCAACGCAAACTCATGCAATTCATGCCGATCGGCTTTTCCATCATGTTTGCATTTTTCCCGGCAGGTCTGGTGCTCTACTGGGCCACTAACGCCGGTTTGTCCCTGGCGCAACAGTGGTACATCACGCGAAAAATAGAAGCAGACAGTAAGTAAGTTCCGTTTCTCGAGTGGCTCTGGACGGCCCAGGCCAGTTTCTCAACCGGTTCCCGGTGGCCCAGGCCAGTTTCTCAACCGGTTCCCGGTCTCACCTTCTCTCACCTTCTCCAGAGTGCTGGTGCAATTTACGGGTTGGCCATAAACTTCGGGTATGGGAACCAAGAAACCACCAACACCTGACACGGACACCATCTGTGCCATAGCGACCCCTCTCGGTGTAGGCGGGATTGGAATCATCCGTGTTTCCGGCCCACTTTGCACAACCATTGCAGAGCAGTTACTGGACGTTACGCTGACTCCCCGACGCGTGTTTTTCGCGCGATTTCTGGATGATCATGGTTCGACTATTGACTCGGGCGTTGCTTTGTTGTTCGCGGCACCGGCCTCTTTTACCGGCGAAGACGTATTGGAATTGCAGGCTCATGGGGGACCGCTGATCCTACAACTACTGATGACACGTGTGCTTGAATTGGGTGCGCGTCCGGCACGTCCCGGGGAGTTTTCGGAACGGGCATTTCTGAATAACAAACTCGATCTTGCTCAGGCGGAGGCTATCGCTGACTTAATTGAATCAGGTACAGAGGCCGCTGCGCGCGCGGCACAACGGTCACTGGAAGGTGTTTTCTCCAACCGGGTCAACCTGCTGCTGGCAGAATTAACGTCCCTGCGGGTATTTATTGAGGCATCACTGGACTTTGCAGAGGAAGAAATCGACTTCCTGGCTGACAGCGATACACACCAGCGCCTGGAACAGACAATCCAAACCACCCGTCTGTTGCTGGACGAAGCCCGGCAAGGACGCTTATTGCGCGACGGTATCACCATTGCCATTGTCGGACCGCCTAACGTGGGCAAGTCAAGCCTGCTCAATATACTGGCTGGGACGGATACCGCCATTGTGACAGACATACCGGGCACTACCCGGGACGTGCTGCGCGAATCCATTTCAATAGAGGGCATACCGGTTCACTTTGCCGATACCGCAGGGTTACGGGACGCGACGGACGTGATTGAAGCAGAAGGCGTCAAGCGGGCGAGGGCAGCCGTAGAGGGGTCAGACCTGGTGTTGCTGGTACTCGACTTGAGTGATCCAGGAGATTCAGCGCAACGACGGGCCCTGGAGCTGCCACCCGGCATTCGTTGTATCCAGGTATGGAACAAAATGGATATCGCAGCAGGTCATAATACAGACCAGGTAAACCAAGTAAACATATCGGCTAAAACCGGCGAGGGCATTGAAACACTGAAAACCATGATTCGTGACGCCGCCGGCCTCAGTGCGAGTCACGAAGGTGTTTTTTCAGCCAGGAAAAGACACCTGGACGCACTGCGCCGCACACAGCAGCACCTGCAGACAGGGAAAACCCAACTCGGTGAGCACGCGGCACCGGAGTTGCTGGCAGAAGAACTGCGGTTTGCCCATAAGGCCCTTGGGGAGATTACCGGCGCATTTTTGCCAGACGAGCTGCTTGGGGCTATTTTTGCCAGCTTTTGTATTGGGAAATAGGATTAAGGTCAGTATGACCTCGTCGGATCACCAGCCCGCGTAATGCAAGAGGTGGGCCAGCCCGCATATTTCACCAGTATCCTGGATGATGGCGCCGGCCAGATGCGACTGGATGCCGAGCTGGACTGAAGGCCATAGCCGTAGCTATGGTCTGATGGAAGCTCAAGTTCAGGCGTATATGGACAAGCCAGGGGCGGGATAGGTATTGGGCCGGGTACAAAGTGTACCTTGGGGTTTGTTTGCAAATATGTCATTTAAGTCAACTGATTCATTTGCTTGCGGTGAGGCCCATTACCGGCTGGTGAAATATGCGGGCTAGGCAGGTTTGCGTAATACAAACCGGTAAACGCCGGCCTCTTCACCCTGCTCTAACAGTTCATTGCCGGTGGTTCGGCAAAATGCCGCGAAATCGGCCACCGAACCGGCGTCAGTTGCAAGTATTTCCAGCGTGCCGCCTTCGGGTACGGTCTTGAGGGCTTTTTTTGCTTTCAAAATGGGCAATGGGCAGTTGAGGCCCTTTGCGTCGAGTAATTGGTCGGCCATGATAGTTTCCTTTTGGCAGCTTTATAAAACGAAGCGATCAGATGAACAGATTGATATGGCTTTGGGTCGCAACCTCGACATAAGTTGCCGCACCACCCAACTCAGGGCCGTCAATCATTTCATCAAATGAATATTCGAACAGATCCATGGTCATCTGGCATGCGATCATACGAACCTCGGCCTCAAGGGCAAATTCACGCAACTCTTCAATGGTCGCGACACCCTTCTTGGACATGAGGTTTTTCATCATTTTTGAGGCTGCGGCGTCAATACCTGGAATGGCAGATACGATATTCGGCATTCCCATGTGCATACCCATCATCGGCATTTTCATGGCCGGATTACCTAACGAGGAAATTTGCAAATTCAGATCCTTCAAGAGCAATGGCAAGCCGTAAAAGGTAAAAAACATGGTGACATCCAAACCCATGGCTGCCGCGGTGGTGCCGACAATAAAGGGTGGGTAGGCCCAGTCAAGCGTGCCTTTCGTGACGATAATAGACATGGTATTGGGGTCAATATTGTTGCTCATGAGTGGTCCATTTAATAAGGTAAAACCTTCTTTTGTTAGTAGCTTAGGAGTTTCGAGTATATATTAAACTTCGTTTATTAGGGAAATCGAATATTCAATGCAACAGGCAAAAATACTGGTCGGAATTTTGTGCCAACACGACGTATGAGACCCGGTAAGTTGCAATCTGCCTTCACAAGGCCACTGAGAATAGATCGTAGGTTAGTTGGATTAACCCAACTATCCGCCCGGCAGTCTGGAATCCATTTTTGTGGCGGCAATGTGTGGGTGCTAGGCGTTTTGTACCAGGATGTCCAACTTTTCAGAACGGACCGTGTTGCGGTGCAGACCGGCATCTTTCCTCCCATCCAAACCGAAGGCTTTGGCCATCAGCTGGCTGTAGAAGACCACCGGAAGATTGAAGTCAGTACCGAATTTTTTGTTGATTTCCGCCTGATACATTTCCACGTTGGTTTGGCACAAAGGGCAGGGTGTTGAGATGACGTCAGCCCCGGCATCCTCGGCGGCTTGCAGGATTTCCTTGATCAGGTGAAGGGTTTTCTCCGGGGAAATAACCGAGATCGAACCACCACAGCAACTGGTCTTGACATTGAAGTCCACCGCTTCGGCCCCACAGGCCTCGGCAAATTGATCGAGAAACTCAGGGTCATCAAAGGTATCGTAATTGCCGCCTGATTCCGTGT
Organism: Gammaproteobacteria bacterium; assembly: GCA_021772915.1. Taxonomy (GTDB): domain Bacteria; phylum Pseudomonadota; class Gammaproteobacteria; order Xanthomonadales; family SZUA-36; genus SZUA-36. Next base: position 44,461 of record JAJFLB010000031.1, read on the forward strand.
TGGCAAAGGGCCGAACAGTCTGGCAGCCAACGTAGCCCGCCACTTTAAGCCCATCCAGAGGCTGGGTCACTCGCTCCTTGATTTTGTCGATACCAACCTCGTTGACGATAACTTCGCAGGCATGGCGGACCTGCAAACTGGCCTCGTAGGACAAATCGGCAACCGCCAAAGACTCATTTACTTTGTTTTGCAGGGCGACGTCGGCCTTGATTCTCTCATTTGCCCCGTGGGTGTTCAGATAACAAGCAGCGCAACCCGTAATCACATCGGTTGCATGCTGGGTCTCCGCCTTCGCCAGGTTGCGTCCGGTCAGTGCTGTTGTTGGCAATGGCCCCCCGCCGATATTGCCAACTGAGGCCCCGCAACAATTCCAGTCGTCCAGTTCCTCCATTTCAAGCCCGAGCTCCGGGATGATTGCACGCAGGGACTCATCGAGGTGTTTGGAGCTGCCCTGGGAGCTACACCCGGGGTAATAAACGTATTTTTTCCTGGCGTCTTTGCTGTTCATGATTTGTCTTCACCCAATTGATCACGGGCTTCTATTTCAGCGGCCTTTTCCAGTATTGCCTGCAGACCACCGGTGTCTGAAACTTTGTGCGGAAGACCCAGGTGCATACGCCCTTTCAGAATCAGATCCAGGGCAATCTTCAGATTTCCCAGGCCCCTTTTAATGCCTTCGGCCAAACCAAAGGAAAAATAGAACTTTGCGGTCACCAGTCTTTCGTCTGTTCTGCCGAAATGCGTAACGCTCCACCAGAAAGAACGCGCAAAGCGACTGGTTACCACCTCATCGGCATAACCTAGGGAAACGGCCTTGGCTGCCAGACCCTGTACGATGGAGGTGACCGGAATACCACGGGGGCAGCGGACGGTACAACGGTAACAGGAGGTACAGTTCCACAGGGTATTGGAACGCAATACGGTATCCTTCATGCCCGCCCTGATCATCATGATGAGCTTGCGTGGACCGTGGTCCATGTCAGTACCAATCGGGCAAGATCCCGAGCAAGCCCCGCATTGCATACACATCGACAACTGGTCACCGCCCTTGACGTTTTCATAGACCCACCTGGCAAAACCAAGGTCGTATTTCTGGCTGCTGTCGGGTAACGGTGTTGCCACGTCTAAAACCCCTTGAATGGGTTAAACCCGATTGCTTCGATCGTTTCAACAAAGCCGTTAATAACCTCGGGAATGCGACCCGAGTCAGCGATTGAAACCTCTTCCAGGGTCACTCGTTCCTCTTCCAGCATCAGGCTCTTCAGGGTTTCGCCGACTTTGGACAAACGCTCCTTGGCTAGACCACTGCCTTTGATGTAATGGCACTGGTAGTCGTCACCAGACTTGCAGCCCATCAGCATGATGCCGTCAAAGCCCTTTTCAAGCGCGGTCGAAATCCACAACAAATTAATCGATCCCAGGCAGCGGACAGGAATAATACGAACAAAGGCGCTGTATTGATAACGATTTAAGCCGGCCATATCCAACGCTGGATAAGCATCATTCTCGCAGGCGAAGATCAGAATTCGGGGCTTTTCCGAAAACTCGTCCGGTACCTCAATGGCGGCAATCATCTCGCTGACCATATGTGGGCTGTAGTTGTCGAAACTGATAGTGCGCACGGGGCAGGCGCCCATACAGGTACCACAGCGACGGCAACGCGACTCAATCAATATGGGGAATTGCCTTTCATCCTCTTCGATCGCTCCAAATGGACATTCAATCGTGCAACGGCGGCACTTGGTGCAGATATCCAGGCCAAATTTAGGGAAAGACAGGTCTCCCACACGCGGGTGCATGGCCGCCCCTCGAGCCGCTCCCTCGATCGCCTGAATGGCTTTAAGTGCCGCACCCGCCGCATCCTCTGCTGCTTCCGCCATATTCATCGGTCGACGTACCGGTCCACAGGTATAAATGCCGGTTCTGCGGGTTTCATAAGGGAAGCAAAGATAGTGCGAGTCGGAAAACCCGTCGGTCAGAATCGGGATATGAGGTCCCTGCACGTATTGTAAATTGAGTAAGGCCCCTCCCGGCAAGACCGGCTCTGCTGCGGCCCCTCCATTGACAGCTTCCGTATTCTCACCGGGTTCAGATTTGGATTTATCGTCATTATTGTCAATAACCCGAATGGCCAGCGGCAGAGGTGCATTCGGGTTGACATCGCTGACCAGTTGATCGGCCCCGGTTTCGGCCGGATCAATATGAGGGTTGGTTGAATTGGGCACCATCCCCGTGGCCAGAACGACCAGGTCGGGGTTCTGCAGGCTTACCTCTTCACCCAGAAGCATATCGTCATACACCAACCCGAGATCCGCAGACACGCTACGCACCTTGCCCTTGATAAATACAATGCCGGCTTCCTGGGCCTGCCGATAAAACTCTTCCGCCGTACCGGGAGTACGCAGCTCCTGGAAGAGGATATAGACATTGGCACCGGGGTCAGCCCGGATTATCTGGAGCGCCTGTTTAATCGAAACCCCGCAGCAAACTGATGAACAGTAAGGCAGGTGATCGGGATCAAGCGAGCCAGCGCATTGTACAAATACGACAGTCTTGGCTGGTTTGTCATCTGACTTGCGTTGCAATGGTCCCTCACCCAGCATCTCCTCAAGCTCAACCCCGGTGACAACGTCAGTGCTCTGACCGTAGCCCAGATGACTGAGTTTGCCGGCGTCATAGGGACGCCAGCCAGTGGCGACTACGATGGCGCCGACATGCTCCGTTCGTGATTCATCACCCAGCTCAATGGTTACGGTGAATTTTCCGGGGCCACCCTCGGTTTTTGTCACGAGGGCACCGGTAAGGATCGTAATAGCGGGTTCCGCCTCGGTTGCCGCAATCAGTTCGTCAGTGCTGTTAGCCTGGGGGTCGCGATACGGTGGCAGGTGGGGCATGGTTTTTGACCATTTGTTGGCCCAACCACCCACATGATCTTGCTGCTCGACCAGTAAAACCTCATATCCGGTCCTGGCGGCCTCTAGCGCAGCCGTCAATCCAGTTGTGCCAGCACCTAAAACCAGCAGGGTCCGGCTGTATTCACCTTCCGGTTCAGCGCTTGCAGGTAAAGTCTCAGTCGCCTGTGCGATGGCCATGCGCAAGTTGTCGTCGGCCAGCATCTGCGTGTCTTCTTCGCCCGCAGGTTGTGACCACGCGACCTGCTCTCGCAGGTTAGCGCGCACTGCCGTGGCGCCATCGAAGGTAAACCGATCTGTCATCGCTCGGGGGGAACAGGCGGCAACAATCGGCTGATTTACATCACCTCCGACAAGGTCGGCATCGATGAGTGCGCGTCCTTCATTACTACACAGGAAATCATGCCGGCGGCATATCGGTACTTTAAGTTCGGTACTGGCTATCTGCTCAAGCGCGTCGACAGAAACTGCGTCACCGATACCACAACCCTGACACAGGTATACACCGGTTCTTGTGATGTAGTCGCTCATCCCGTACTTGCCCCGGGGCTAACGGTACGGATCGCCTGGATCGCCCTTAATGCTGCCGCGGTGGCTGATTGAACTGACATGGAAACATCCAGAGGCCCGCCACTCACACCCGCTGCGGACATACCGGGTTCATCACCGGGCAGCGGTACGATAAAACCATAATCATCCCGGTTTCCCATCTGCACGGAGGTGGTATCTGACAACGCGGTGGGCTCCATACCGAGCGCCAGCACCACCAGGTCATAGGGCCTGGCGTAGATTTCCCGACTCAATGTATCCTCGCCACATATAACCGGTGTGCCATCGTCCTCAAGCTCGATATGTCCCGGCTTGGACTTGACGAAATTGATCTGCGGGTCAGCACTTACACGCTGGTAAAAAGCTTCCAGTTTGTCGTGTGCGCGAATGTCGATATAGTAAATATCGATAGCCGCATCTGGATACTGTTCGCGTACATAAACGGCATGCTTCATTGAAGCAAGACAGCAAATCCGTGAGCAGTAGGGCAGGTGATTGGTGTCGCGGGAACCGGCGCACTGGATCAACGCAACACGTTTCGCCGGTTTCCCATTTGAGGGGCGCAGGATTTTACCGCCGGTAGGTCCATCGTGAGCTGCAAGACGCTCCATTTCCAGGTTGTTGATAATATCCGGGCTGGCGTCGTATGAATAAGGTGTGATCCTGGTCGCGTCATAAGGTTTCCATCCGGTTGCCCAGATCACAGCTCCAACCTTGAGGTCAAATACCGTTTCGGTTTCCTCCAGGTCAACTGCACCATATCCACAGGCGTCCCTGATTTTTTCTGCATCTGGTGAGCCGATCACTTCTGGAGCGATTACATAGCGTTGCGGATAAGCGTGTTCATGTGGCAAATACGCGGCACTCACCGAGTCCATGCCATGGTTAAACGGATTTGAAACTTTCACCTTGCTGGCCTTGGCACAGTCGCCGCAAGCGGTACATTTTTCATTGACGAAACGCGGCCGGGTTTTGACCGAGACCTGATAGTCGCCTACCTGCCCGTTCAAGGACTCAACCCTGGCCATTGTAATGACCTTGATACTTGGGTTGTTCCGGATTCTTTGGTAGTTGATTTCCAACCCACAGGAGGGATGACAAAGTTTGGGGAAATAGCGATTGAGACTTGCCACCCGTCCTCCCAGGGCCGGGCTTTTTTCCAGCAGGATCACGGCATAGCCGGTTTCTGCCGCTTCTACTGCGGCCGTGATTCCGGCGATGCCACCGCCTACGACCAGGATGGTTTGACTTGCTGGTCCTTGGTTCAACCTGCCTCTCCGCTTGCTCAAACTCACTTTTTCGACGATCCTTGTTAACTTTAGAATCTTACCTGAACACTAATATATTCGATTTTCGTCATATAATCGATGTGGATGAACTGAAGTGGCCAGTTACGCGTGATTTTCTAGGCTTTGTGAGCTGTAGCAAAACAACATTGTGAGGAGCAGATAATCGTGTCAAAGTTAGTGGAACCACATGGTGGTGAGGGACTCAAGGCGCTGTTAGAGCCACCGGTAGAGCGGGCAAGGGAACTCAGTCGTGCCGAAGGATTAAAGAAGGTCCCCATGACGAGCCGGGAAACCTCGGATTTGCTGATGATGGCCATGGGCGCCTACACACCGCTGCAAGGCTTCATGGGGGAGGCAGACTGGCGTGGTGCAAGTGTTGATATGAAACTGGAAAACGGGGTGTTCTGGCCAATTCCAATTACGCTCTCGTGCAATCAGGATCTCGCAGACCAAATTCACATTGAAGAAGAGGTTGCGCTGGTTGGTGTTGAAGATGGGGCGGTCATGGCGATCATGCAGGTGACGGAAAAGTACACACCTGACAGAAACCTGGAATGCGAGCATGTTTACCGCACCAGGGACACCGCCCATCCGGGGGTGCAAAAGGTTCTGCAGCAAGGTGAGACCAATCTGGCCGGGCCTGTGACCTGTCTGTCCGAAGGCGACTACCCGGAAAAATACCCGGAGCTGTATATCCGGCCGGCCCAGGCGCGGGCGATGTTCCAGGATAACGGATGGTCACAGGTGGCTGCGTTTCAGACCCGCAATCCGATGCAGCGGGCTCACGAACACCTCGTGAAGATTGCCATAGAGGTCACCGACGGAGTCTTTATACACCAGGTCCTCGGCAAGCTGAAACCCGGGGACATACCGGCTGACGTGCGCACTCAGGCCATCCAGGCGATGATCGACAATTACTTTGTGCCGGGCACGGTGATCCAGGCGGGTTACCCGATTGAAATGCGTTACGCGGGCCCGCGTGAAGCCTTGTTGCATGCATTGATTCGTCAGAATTTCGGTTGTTCCCACCTGATTGTAGGGCGTGACCACGCCGGAGTCGGTGATTACTATGGGCCCTTTGATGCCCACCATATCTTTGACAGTCTGTGGGTTGGGGCCCTGGAAACGCAAGCCTTGAAAATCGATATTACATTCTTTTGCAACAAGTGCTATGGCATGGCCACCGGCAAAACCTGCCCCCACGGTGATGAGGATCGGATCCACATTTCAGGCACCGAACAACGGGCCATGCTTTCCCGGCAAACGGACGTACCACTGGAGTTCAGTCGTCCGGAGGTCATTGAGATTTTGAGAAATTACTATCGCGGACTGGAGGATTGTTGAAGGGGAATGCCCGCTACTTTGTTCGCTCACCCGATGGCCAAGTGATCGCGGACTACGACACAGCAGAAGTGGCAGAGCGGGCTGCAATTAAGCTGGGTGAAGATGCACACCTTGTCGATACCCTGGCCCCGGTGTACGTACCAATGATCCAACGGGTGGTCGACGGTCAACTGCAAATACTCGGCGTGGGTGGTTGGGGTGCAGATCGACTAAGCCTGGCACAGAACCTGCTGCATGCAATCAAGCGAAAACAAATCGCGATCGTGCACGCATACTGTGCCAAGGGCGCTGATCCTGATGCATGTGATGAGACGGGTAAACCCGCAATTATCTGGGCAGTGGCGTCGGGCTGCTCCGAAATCGTCCAGTTTCTGCTTGAGCGCGGTGCCAATCCCGCGGCGACCGACCCCGAAGGGGTAGCCGCGCTTGGCTTGGCCACCGCACGTGGGGAAACAGAGATTATCGACGTCCTGCTCAATACACTACCTTAACCCCCGTATGGCTGTATGCGCCGGGCAAAAGTGTATTTTACAAAAATTGCATATATGCTATTCTCACTGACCCGGAGCGGACGCAAAAACCGCACTGTTGTCAGGGAGCACGCGTAATGCCAACATTCGTTCACACTGAAAAATGCGACGGTTGCAAAGGTGGTGAAGTCACAGCCTGTGCGTATATCTGTCCGCACGATCTAATGAAACTCGACACCGGGCGCATGAAAGCCTTTAATCAGGAACCAGAGCAATGCTGGGAGTGCCAGTGCTGCGTCAAGGCCTGTCCACAACAGGCGATCGAAGTCAGATCTTTTCAGGATTGGGTGCCCATGGGGGGCGCAGCGATCCCGATGCGCACGGATTCAGCCATCATGTGGACCATCAAATTCCGGGATGGTGAATTGAAACGATTCAAGTTTCCAATCAGGACAACGCCGGTGGGAACCATTGACCCTTACAGCGGCAAACCCGAAGCCGGTGACATCAACAGCCAGTTGTTGTTTACAGAAGCAGGTCGGGAACTTCCCGTAATCGCAAGCTGAGGAAAACCAGAGATTTGTGAGCGGACGGTGGTCCGATGACACTGTCCGGCAGAAGGAGCAACTAATGAGTGAAGGTACATTCGGCAACCCGGAGATCGTAACTGTTGAAACAGATGTGCTCATCGTGGGCGGCGGCATGGCTGCCTGTGGTGCCGCCTATGAGGCGGTGCGCTGGGCAGGTGATGACGTACGTATCACCATGGTAGACAAGGCTGCGCTGGATCGCTCAGGCGCGGTCGCCCAGGGGCTCTCAGCGATCAATACCTATCTTGGCGATAATTCACCTGAAGATTATTGCCGGATGGTGTCGGCGGACTTGATGGGCATTACCCGGGATGACCTGGTTTTTGACGTTGGTCGTCACGTAGATGATTCGGTCGAACTGTTCGAGGAGTGGGGTCTGCCCATCTGGAAGGACAAAAGCACCGAAGGTGTGGCTCTCAAGGATGGTGGTAAGCCAGTGCGCTCCGGCAAGTGGCAAATCATGATCAACGGTGAAAGTTACAAACCCATCGTTGCAGAGGCCGCCAAGAAAGCCCTGGGTATTGAAAACATTTATGAACGTGTGTTTATTGTCAAGTTGCTGCTTGATGCCAATAACGAAAACCAGATTGCCGGTGCGGTCGGCTTCTCAGTGCGCGAACACAAACTTTATATTTTCCGTTGCAAGACCTGTCTGCTTGTGGCCGGCGGGGCTGTCAACGTGTTTCGGCCGCGATCCACTGGCGAAGGAATGGGGCGCACCTGGTATCCGGTCTGGAATGCCGGCTCCACCTATGCCATGGCGGCAGAGGTCGGTGCCGAAATGACGATGATGGAAAACCGCTTCGTGCCCTGTCGTTTCAAGGATGGATATGGTCCGGTGGGTGCCTGGTTCCTGTTGTTCAAGTCGCAGGCGGTCAATGGCTTCGGCGAAAACTACATGGTCAAGAACGCCGACATGCTGAAAGATTTCGCACCCTACGACACCGCTGCGGTGATTCCGACCTGCTTGCGTAACCACGCCATGCTGAAGGAAATGAAGGATGGCCGAGGCCCTATCATGATGGATACGCCAACAGCCATGGCCAAACTGACCGAGAGCATGAGTCCAAAGGAGGTCAAGCACCTTGAATCCGAGGCCTGGGAGGATTTCCTGGATATGTGTATCGGCCAGGCGGGTGTGTGGGCTGGTTTGAACATAAGACCTGAAGAGACAGCTTCGGAACTGATGCCGACCGAACCGTACTTGCTGGGTTCCCATTCAGGCTGTTGCGGTATTTGGGTCTCCGGCCCGGAGGACATTGCACCCGAAGAGTGGCAATGGGGATACAACCGCATGACAACAGTCAATGGTTTATTCACCGCGGGTGATGGCGTTGGAGCATCGGGTCACAAGTTCTCGTCCGGGTCACACGCTGAAGGTCGTATTGCGGCTAAGAACATGGTTCGTTATGTGCGTGAGCACGCGGACCTTAGTCCAAAGATCAAAGGGGATATTGAGCAGATAACCGAAGAAATCTATCGACCCGTACGTACCTACCTGGAACACAAGGACAAGACGACGGCCGAAGACATTAATCCCAACTATATTATCCCCCAGCAGTACCAGATGCGGCTGCAAAAAATAATGGATGAGTATGTCGCAGGTGTTTCCACTTACTACAATACCAACGGCAAGTTGCTGGATATGGGTTTGAACTACCTGGAGATGCTGAAAGAGGACAGTAAGCACTTACGTGCAAAGGATTTGCATGAATTGTTACGTGCCTGGGAAAACTATCACCGAACACGTACGGCTGAAACACATTTGCGGCACATCATGTTTCGTAAGGAAACACGTTATCCGGGCTTTTTCTATCGGGTCGACTATCCCGAACTGGACGATGCCAACTGGAAGGTGTTCGTCAACTCGAGAATGGATCCGGAAACCGGTGACTGGGAACTCAAGAAGGTTCCGCACATAGACCTGGTCGAGAAACACTACGGGTAAGTCTGCAATGCCGCAAACGGGGTTCCGGTCTTCCGGTCCTGAGCAGGAGGTTGAGCTGGATATTTTCGACGGTGTTCGCCAGTCCGATGGCAACCCGGTTGAGCCCGTCCGTCTACAAAGTACGGATAGCTTTTGTTTTTCCTGTCACCCCACGGTTACCTGCTGGAATCGCTGCTGCCACAACGCCGATGTCACACTGACCCCGGCTGATATCCTGATGCTGACCAGAAAGCTGGCGATCGAACCGGCTGAATTCCTTGCTCAATACACCGTCCCGGATAACTGGGAAAAATCTGATCTGCCAGTTGCCAAGTTACGCACGGACGGGCAGGCAGCTGAGGGTGCTTGTGTGTTTCTTGCCGGTGATGAGGGCTGTGGTGTATATGACGCCCGACCTGCGACCTGTCGTTATTACCCTCTGGGGCTGGCGTCGATAAAAATGATGGGTGCGCAGAAAAAGGAAGATTTTTATTTCCTGGTCAGGGAATCCCATTGCCGGGGTCATAAGGAAGACAGGCAGCAAACGGTGGCAGAATTTCGCACCGAGCAGGACCTCGAAACCCTTGATGAGATTAATCGTGCCTGGATCGACATCATGATGAAAATGACATCCTGGAGGTCTGTCGGTGGTCCAAATGCCAAAAAAGTAAGCAAGCAAACAAAACAAATGTTTTTCATGGTCTCAACGGATGTCACGACATTTCGCCGGTTTGTATTTGAATCCAGGTTCCTCGAAACCTATGCGATTGATGAAGAAACCATTGAGGATCTGCGGACCGACGACATTTCATTGTTGCAACTGGGTTTTGACTGGCTCAAAAACGTTCTTTTCAACGAGCAGACCATCAATATGAAAGAAGACGTCCTCAAGGCAGCAATTGCCAGGGGTCGGTCAGATATGGGTGCAACCTGACCCTGCGGTATTGACATTCTCGTCAAGACCTTGGAATGTGTGCCCCATCGAAACATTGCATACGGAAAGCAGGAAAATGCCGAATCAAACAAGCAACCCACTAAATTTAGAAAACCCTAATTTGTTCAGGACACAGGCATATATCGACGGTGCCTGGGCAGATGCTGATGACGGCTCCTCTTTTGAAGTCAATAATCCGGCGGACGGGGAGGTTTTGACCACCGTTCCCGACCAGGGTGTGGCGGAGACGCGCCGTGCCATCCAGGCAGCCAATGTCGCCTGGCCTGCCTGGCGTGACAAAACCGCCAAGGAACGGGCAGTGATCTTGCGACGTTGGTTCACGCTGATGATCGATAACAAGGACGATCTGGCAAAGCTGATGACAGCCGAGCAGGGAAAACCGTTGGCAGAGGCTACCGGCGAGGTTATTTATGGTGCCTCGTTTGTCGAGTGGTTTGCCGAGGAGGGCAAACGGGTCTATGGCGATGTGATCCCCACGCACATGAGTGACCGGCGACTCATTGTTATCAAGCAATCGGTTGGTGTCGTTGCGTGTATCACGCCGTGGAACTTCCCAAATGCCATGATAACCCGTAAGGCTGCACCGGCGCTGGCGGCGGGTTGTTCAATCGTCATTAAGCCAGCCAGGGAAACACCCCTGTCTGCATTGGCGATGGCCGAACTTGCAGAGCAGGCCGGCATCCCCGCGGGCGTGTTTAACATTGTCACCACGACCCACTCAAGAGATGTTGGGGTAGAGTTGACCGAAAGCCCGTTGGTACGCAAGTTCTCTTTTACCGGCTCCACCGGCGTGGGCAAACTGTTGATAAGACAATGCGCTTCCACAGTGAAACAAGTTTCCATGGAGTTGGGTGGCAATGCACCGTTTATCGTATTTGATGATGCGGATATTGACTCGGCGGTCAAAGGGGCGATCACATCCAAGTACCGCAACGCCGGCCAGACCTGTGTATGTGCCAACCGGTTTTATGTGCAAGATGCGATTTATGACGAATTTGTTGAAAAATTCACTGCAGCGGTACAAGAACTCAAGGTAGGCCGCGGTGAGGCCGCCGGGGTGAACATTGGGCCGTTGATTTCTGAAGACGCAGTTGAAAAAGTGGAAGAGTTGCTCGCAGATTCAACGGCAAAGGGGGCTAAAGTGGTTGAAGGAGGCCAACGCCATGCAATGGGTGGTCAGTTTTACCAGCCAACGGTGGTTGTAGACGTTACGGCCGATATGGAGTTTGCGCGAGAGGAAATATTTGGTCCGGTGGCGCCTGTATTTCGTTTCGAGAGCGAGCAGGAAGTGATTGAGCTGGCCAATGCCACCGAGTTTGGACTGGCCGCATACTTCTACGCCCGTGACCTGGGGCGTGTATGGCGAGTGGCTGAAGGGCTGGAATACGGCATGGTTTGCATCAATGACGGCATCCTGTCCAATGAGATATCTCCCTTTGGCGGGGTAAAAGAATCCGGCAGTGGCCGAGAGGGGTCCAAGTACGGCATCGATGAGTTCATAGAGATAAAGACCATTACCATGGCTGGACTGAATTCCTAATTAAGTAGTTCGAGAAAATGAACAAGCTGGATATAGAATTTGTTCGCAGCCAGTTCCCCGCGTTTGCCGAGAACTCGTTGCAGGGTTTTGTGCATTTCGAGAACGCCGGGGGCTCCTATGCCTGTGGACAGGTTGTTGATCTATTGCATAGCTATTACCGGGAAACCAAGGTGCAACCCTACTATGGGTTTGAGCCCTCTCGCAGAGCCGGTGAGCAAATGGACCAATCCCGGACCAGGCTGGCGCGCTGGCTAAATGTAGAAACGGACGAGGTGCACTTTGGCGCCTCGACCTCGCAAAACACATATGTCGTTGCCCAGGCACTACGCCAACATCTCAAGGTGGGTGACGAAATCATTGTCACCAACCAGGATCACGAGGCAAACATTGGCGCGTGGCGCAGATTGGAGGCCGATGGCATTGTTATACGTGAGTGGCAGGTTGACCCGCTTAGCGGGGCGTTGGATAGCGCCGACCTCGAGAAATTGTTGAGCGAGCGTACCCGCATGGTGGCGTTTACCCACTGCTCAAACATTGTTGGCAGCATGCACCCGGTGCGTGAGTGGACCGACCAAATTCACGCGGCAGGCGCCATTGCCATTGTTGACGGGGTTTCTTACGCTGGCCACGGTCTGCCGGATGTTGCTGCGTTGGGTGCTGACATCTATTTGTTTTCGCTTTACAAGGTTTACGGGCCACACCTGGGTGTCATGGTGATGCGCAAGGCCCTGAATGAGCGACTGCCCAACCAGGGGCATTTCTTTAACGAGAATCACAGCACTGACCGGTTTACTCCAGCTGGACCGGATCACGCCCAGATAGCAGCAGTTAACGGGGTTGTTGATTACCTGGAAGCTATTTACACCCATCATTTTGACGAACCGAAAATGACAGCGGCCCGCAAAGCAACGGCGGTCCGAGAATTATTTCAGCAGGCGGAGCGCAAAAACTTGCAAGCTCTGCTGGGGTTTCTTGCCGGCCATCCGAAAACTCGATTGCTGGGGAGCGACAGCACCGAGAATCGTGCACCAACCGTGTCAATTTCCATTGTCGATCAAACACCAGATGAGCTGGCAAAAAAGCTGGCGGAAGATAAGCTTGGTTTAGGTGTGGGGCATTTCTATGCCTACCGCTTGATCGAGGCATTGGGTATCAATACCGATGAGGGCGTGCTGCGTGCTTCGTTTGTGCACTACACGACCGAAGAAGAGGTTAATCGGTTGATTGAAGCACTTGATCAACACCTTTAAACCGAACCCGCCTGTCCCCCAAAAGAGCGACAAGCATTCTTTGGTGATTTGCCTCGGTAAAACGGTTATCCTTGCGTTTGTTACTCCTTGAAAGAACACTGGCCCAGCCGAGGCAACGGGGACACGGAGACTAATTGGCATCAGCAATGAAGCCCACCAACACAAATAACCCGAACCACTTTCACAAGGTGGTGGATTGCCAGTGGGCGTGTCCGGCACACACAGATGTGCCCGAGTACATTCGTAAGATCGCCCAGGGCGACTTCACCCAGGCGTATATGCTCAACCGGGAAAGCAATATTTTCCCAGGCATCCTCGGGCGTGTTTGCGACCGTCCCTGTGAACCTGCCTGCCGGCGTGGACGCACTAACCAAAAACCTGTGGCCATCTGCCGCTTAAAGCGTGTTGCTGCAGATCACCGCGGTGACATCAGTGCGCACATGCCGATTATTCCCAAGAACAAAAATGGCAAGAGGGTTGCCCTCATCGGGGCCGGGTGTGCGTCACTGGCGGTCGCCAACGACCTGATGCCGATTGGTTATGAATGCACCATTTTTGAGGCTTTGAAAGAACCCGGTGGGTTGATGCGATCAAACATTCCTTCTTTCCGCCTGCCTGCGAACGTGCTCAATGAAGAAATAAACGCCATCGTCGACATGGGTGCAGACCTGCGCTTGAATCACCCCATTGAGAGCATGAAAAGCCTGCTGGCCGAAGGATATGATGCGGTTTTTGTTGGCACCGGGGCACCCAAAGGCAAGGAGCTGAAGCTTCCCGGAAGAGAGGAAGCAACGGCCAATATCCACATCGGCATCACCTGGCTGGAGTCCGTTGCTTTTGGGCACCTTGACGCGATCGGTAAACGCGTACTAATCATTGGTGTCGGCAACACGGCGATGGACTGTTGCAGAACCTCTCTGCGACTGGGTGCCAAAGACGTCAAGGTCATGGCACGAAAACCAAGAGATTTTTTTAAAGCCTCGGACTGGGAACTGGAAGACGCCGAAGAAGAAAATGTTGAAATCATAGTTAACCATTCGCCCAAGGAATTTGTACTTGAAGATGGGCGTTTGGTGGGTATGAAGTTTGAACAGGTGGAATACGACATTGAATACGGCCGGATCGTAAACCAGTGGACCACTGGCGAAATAGTGGTTCCCTGCGATGACGTAATTCTGGCCATCGGTCAGGAAAATGCATTCCCGTGGATTGAACGAGACCTGGGGATGGAGTTTGACCAATGGGAAGTGCCGGTGGTGGATGAAACGACTTTTGAATCAACTCTGCCAGGCGTATTTTTTGGTGGTGATTCGGCCTTCGGGCCAAAGAACATCATTTGGGCCGTTGAACACGGACACCAGGCCGCGATTTCCATCCACCGACACTGTCAGGGTAAAGCCCTGACAGAGCGATTGCCGGTGTTGATGAATCTGGGCAGTCGCAAGATGGGGATGCACGAGTGGAGTTTCTCCAATGATTTTGACCCGGCTGCGCGGCGCAAGATGGAACATGTTGAACTTGACCAAAGGTTCAAGGACCTGACCACGGAAGTAGAGCTGGGTTTTACCGCCGAGCAGGCACAGCAAGAGGTTGAGCGCTGTTTGAACTGTGATATACAAACGGTGTTTTTTGATTCCCTGTGTATCGAATGTGATGCCTGCCTGGATATCTGTCCGACCCAATGCCTGACCATCACGACCAACGCTGACAAGGGTGACTTGTTCGGACAATTGAGAGCACCGCGCCGGGAGCCGGAGCAGCCGCTGTACGTTTCTGAGCCACTGAAACAGACCACCCGGGTCATGGTCAAGGATGAGAACCTGTGCTTACATTGCAGTCTGTGTGCCGAGCGCTGCCCCACGGCAGCCTGGGATATGCAAAAGTCCGGGTTTGAATTTCCGCGCGCCATTGACCACAACGGAACAAGCTAATGCCAGAAAGCCGGGTAAACGATTTCGTTTTAAAGATCGCCACGGTAAATGGTACCGGCTCCGCCAGTGCCAACAGCCTGCTGATGAAGGCCCTGTTTCGCATGGGATTGCCGATAACGGGTAAAAACCTGTTCCCATCGAATATCCAGGGGCTACCGACCTGGTATGAAATACGCGCCAATCATCGCGGTTATATGTCCCGATCCGGGCGGGTGGACGTCATGGTGGCCATGAATGCCCAGACCTATCAGCGTGACCTGGCAGAAGTCAGCCCCGGTGGTTTCCTGATATATGACTCCACCTGGCCGCGTGAGCGCGAACTGACCCGCGATGACATC
The DNA here is from genome assembly GCA_021772915.1 of Gammaproteobacteria bacterium. Lineage (GTDB taxonomy): Bacteria > Pseudomonadota > Gammaproteobacteria > Xanthomonadales > SZUA-36 > SZUA-36. The sequence goes on from JAJFLB010000031.1 coordinate 59,556, forward strand.
ACCGTACTCGGGGTGCCGTTGGCCAAGCTTTGCAACAAGCATTTCAGGAAGGCCAGGGTGCGTATCCTGATGAAAAATGTAGCCTACGTGGGTGTCTTATCTGCTTTGCTGGGTATAGACACGCGTATTTTACGAGCCTTGCTGGAAGAGACCTTTGCCAGCAAAACCGAGTTGGTGGAGAGTAATCTGCAAGCCATCAATCTCGGTTACAAGTACGCCACTGACAACTTCACCTGTCCGCTTCCCGTGCGTGCTGAAGCAATGGGTGATAACAAGGACTATGTCCTGATGGATGGTAATGCTGCTGCTGGCCTGGGTTGTGTGTATGCCGGAGCCACCGTGGGTGCGTGGTATCCGATCACTCCATCAACCTCGTTAATGGACAGTTTTAATTTCTATTGCAATATGTTTCGCACAGACAAGAGTAGTGGTGACAAGAACTATTGCATCGTGCAAGCCGAGGATGAACTGGCGGCGGCGGGTATTGTTTTGGGTGCCAACTGGGTCGGTGCACGGGCGTTTACCCCGACCTCTGGTCCCGGCATTTCGCTGATGAGTGAGTTTATCGGTTTCGCTTACTATGCTGAGATACCATCGGTATTTTTTGATGTGCAGCGGGTCGGGCCATCCACCGGCATGCCCACGCGGACACAGCAATGCGACATTATGTTGTGTGCCTTTGCTTCACATGGTGACACGATGCACCCGTTACTGTTGCCGGCAAATCCGGGCGAGTGTTTTGAAATGGCAGTCGCGGCCTTTGATCTTGCGGAACACCTGCAAACCCCGGTTTTTGTTCTTTCCGATCTTGATATTGGTATGAATGACTGGATGATTCCGGAACTGAAGTGGGATGACGGCTACCGACCGGACCGAGGCAAGGTGTTACAAGCAGAAGATGTTGAGAAGCTCGAGAAATTCTATCGTTATCTTGATACCGACGGTGACGGTATCGCAGCGCGCACCCTCCCTGGAGACCATCCCAAGGGTGCTTATTTCACGCGTGGGTCAGGACATAACAGACTGGGTGCCTACACTGAGAACGAGGACGAATACAAAGAAATTATTGATCGTCTTATGGTTAAGTGGGAAACCGCCAAGAAGCTGATACCTGAACCCAGATTGAAGCCGGCAAAAAAGAAGACAAGCATTGGTATTATTGCTTATGGAAGTTCCGACGGCGCAGTTTTGGAAGCACTGGACCACTTGCGCACGGAGGACATCCACGCAGATTACCTACGTGTTTTGGGTTTTCCGTTCAATGGTAAAGTCAGTGAGTTCGTGGAGGACCATGAAACCGTGTTTGTGGTTGAGCAGAATCGTGATGGGCAATTGCGGACACTGCTTATCCTGGAAACGAACACGGATGCTGCAAAACTGATTCCGGTCTTGCACTACAACGGCATGCCCATTCCGAGCCAGTGTGTCATAGAAGGCGTGAGCAAGCACTTGGATACGGAGGCCGCATGACCTATATCACTAAACCACGAATTGACCTGCCAGGTCAGTCAACCAACAAAATAGGTTTGCTCAGGCGGGATTATGAGGGCGTACTTTCCACACTGTGTGCCGGTTGTGGGCATGACTCCATTACCGCGGCGATCGTACAGGCATTCTGGGAGTTATCCATACCGCCAGAGAAGGTGGTCAAGCTTTCAGGTATCGGTTGTTCATCAAAGACACCTGCCTATTTCATTTCGGGGGCCCACGGATTTAATTCGGTACATGGTCGCATGCCTTCGGTTGCCACTGGTGCGCTGGCTGGAAATCGTGACCTTGTTTGTATCGGGGTCTCGGGTGATGGCGACTCCCTGTCTATTGGTTTCGGACAGTTTGGCCATGCGGTCCGGCGCAACATTAACATGTTGTATATTATTGAGAATAACGGTGTTTACGGTTTGACCAAAGGGCAGTTTTCAGCTTCTGCCGACAAGGGTAGCAAGGCTAAACGGGGTGAAATCAACCAGTGGAAAAATATAGATTCTGTTTCCACCGCCATTTCCATGGGTGGCAGTTTTGCGGCACGCAGTTTTTCGGGTGATCGGGAGCAATTGGTCACGTTGATCAAAGCCGGTGTCATGCACCCGGGTTGTGCTATTTTGGATGTTGTTTCCCCATGTGTGACTTTCAACGATCATCTGGGTTCAACCAAGAGCTATCTTTATACGCGGGATCATTATCATCCGGCCCTGGAAACGGATTTTGTCGCGCCGGCTAATGAAATCACCACCAGCTATGCCGAGGGCGAAAGCACCGTGGTGGAACTACACGACGGTTCCAAGCTGCTACTCAAAAAAGCCGACAGCGGTTATGACGCAACCAACCGCAGCAAGGTTTTACGCTATCTGGAACAGCAGCGAGCCAGGGGTGAGGTCGTCACAGGTCTGTTGTTCATCAATGCGGAGCTGCCTGAAATGCATCTTATCTACGGCACCTCAAAAACAGCAATGAAGGACCTCCGCTTTGACAAGCTCAACCCGGGCAGCTTAGCCCTGGCGGAGCTTCAAAGCCGTATGCGCTGATCGCGCCCACAGAATCCATCACGACAGAGCTGTGTTTAACTCCAACCGAGCAACAGGAGCGTTTATGAAAACCCTATTAAGTTTCCTACTGATCATGTCGGTCAATTTAGGTATTGCTGATGAGTTTGACGCCGTTGAGGCCAAACTTGAAATGGCTCTGGAAGCAGACATCAGGACGGATGCGGAGAAAGAACGCGACCGCAACCGCCGACCGACTGACACACTCAAATTTTTCGGCTTGCGTGATGACATGAAAATAGTGGAGCTACTGCCCGGCGGGGGTTGGTACACCAAGTTGCTGGTTCCCGTTGTCAGGGAAAAGGGGGAGTATTACGCTGCATTTGGAACCATGAGAATTTCTGAATCACTGCTTGAGGAGCCCGGTTTCGAAGCCGCACAAATCATTGCCGCAGATTCAAAAACCTACCGTGAAAAAGGCGCACGTACCTATACACTGGAAACCAAAGGGCTGGGGATAACCGGTGTGGACATGGTGCTGACCTTCCGCAATTACCACAATTTTTCCAGCGAGGGGCGGGCAACCATGAACAAAGTCGCGTTTGCCGCCCTTAAAAGTGGCGGTGTGTATGCTGTGGTTGATCACACCCGGCGTCACATGGAAGCCGACAACATGGAAAATCGTCGACGTATTGATCCCGTATTGGCCATCCATGAAATTCAGGCTGCCGGGTTCCAGCTGGTGGATTACAGCGACCGCCATTTCCGACCCGATGATGAATTGCGTTACGAGGTGGGTCGTAAGACCGTTACCGGCAATACGGATCGGTGGACCCTCAAGTTTGTCAAACCCTGATACGCCTTGTAATGTCGCAATCGCAGGTACCCGCCCAGGCTCTTAAGGGCGGTTAGCCCCAACGGACCCGCTTGTCGGGTCCCGTGCTGGTGCTTGTGTGAGCCCGATACACGACGGGCGAGTGAGCTGGTCAATTGTGCTAGTTCAATAACGTTTCACATCGCATTGAACTGCTATAATCTTGTCGAGGTCCTAATGAATACGCTTGGCAATCACGGCGGCAATCGAAAATGAAAAAGACGATCCCGATACTCCTGCTGGTTATTCTTTTCGGGGGTGCCGGCTGGTATTTTTTCACCGAAAAGCCGGAACCAGTTCACGAGTTACCTCTGCCCCAACCACTGCCGGTTAAACCCGAGCCGGCGCCACAGCCGGAACCAGAGCCCGAAACCATCATTGCCGAGCTTGAGCCTGAACCCGAGATTATTCCGGAACCATTACCGGAATTGAATGAAAGCGACCCACAGTTTACCCGTGCCCTTGCGGAAATATTGGGCGGAGAGTCATTTACACAGTACCTGGTAAAAAGTGACGTCATCAGCCGATTTGTGACCGTGATTGATGGCCTCACCAGCCGACAGGTCTCACCACAGGTCAATCCAGTTCGACCCGTTGCCGGCAGCTTCAAAGTTCTGGGCGAAGGCGACAGCGTGGTTTTGAGCTCAGAGAACTTTGCCCGTTACGATGCTTATGTATCCCTACTGGCTAATATGAACACCGACGCGATACTGGCCCTGTATCAACGTTATGACTCATTGTTTCAACAAGCCTGGGAGGACAACGGTCGTGAGGGGTTTTTCGACCAAAGGTTGGAAGAGGTGATTGATGACTTGCTGGCAACGCCGGAAGCACAAGCCCCAATTTACCTGACCAAACCCGAGGCCGTTTACCTGTATCGGCAACCGGAACTGGAGCTCATGACGGCGGGCCAGAAGATACTGGTACGCATGGGCAATGCCAACGCTGCGGTCGTGAAAGAAAAACTGGCCGAGATCAAATCAGGTATCAACAGCGGCTAGCTTGAACGTCACGCAAACCGATCTGCTGTCCAGTGAACTACCTGCGGTTGTCTTCCACACGCCCAGCGCGTGACATTGATTGAAACAACCACTTGACCAATTGAAGAAACAGCCACAAAAAGGCCACCGGCAGCAAGCCTGTCTGGAAAATGAACACAACACTCAGTTGTACCATGTGTTCAATGATTTCACCGGCGCGTTGCTGCATTTGGCTGAGCTTCCCCGACAAATCCAACGCTGAAATGGTATTGCCCCAGGCGCTGGTGATGGAATCAAGCAATCCGCTTTCAGCCGGGTTTGGGGTTTCGGTCGACGCTTGTTCATGCAATTTCTCGAGGTCCCTGCCTGCAGTGGTAATGATCTGGGTGCTTTGCTCAAAGCGGGGCTCGAGAAACTGCTGGTAAAGTAAATCGTTGGCCACCAGCATCAAAGGGACCGCAAAGCGTACAAAAAGCAGCAAAATAAATAGCCGTTTGAGTAACATTCCCGGTAACCGCTGATTATTATCCGGATACCACACCCGCACGACCAGCCATGTGGCGAGCCCAACAAGTAGAACCTGCAACACCCACCAGGCACCAATGTCCAGCAGCACGCTCTGCACACCCAGTGAAACCGTGGCACCCAGCATGATCCAGGAAAAACGCTCAACCAGGTCATTGACGGGATCCAGAATCTCCCCGGGTGTCAGCGTGACACCGACCCCCGCAGGTTGCAGCGCAACCTCGGTCCCCTGTACTACCGATATAACCCCGTTGATGGTCCTTGCCAACGCAAAAGTAACAAACGCTCTCTGAAAGAGTTTTTCATAATCAGCCGCGGCTCGCTGATCTACCACGGAGGTAGTCGATAGCACGGCCAGTAGCAAAATAACCGAACTGAACAGCCACTTTCTGTACGACGGCATCTTATCCATCAGGAGTCGTTCCTGGATACGGCAGCGGATTCCCGTACCGATGAAAAGGTTGGTTGCTCTGCATTTGAGATCACCGCATCAGACAATTATTGTTTCTTACCCCGAATGGCATAAGGTTCCTTAGATCTTGGTTCAAACTTTCTGGGTGCCTTGATCTTCAATTTGGTGCTGTCGCTGTTTTCACCCACACTAATACGGACCTTGTAATCGCCTGCAGAGGCATAGAGTGCGTGACCCAGTCTGACTGATTCGGCATAAGGCGCGTCTGCCAGGCTGGCGTCTACAGCATCGTCCGGTTGTTCCTTTGGTTGTTCGTGGGCCGAGACTTCAGCAGCCAGCGCCAATTTCTCATCGACCAGCAAATCCCATTCCAGGGTGTTCATTCCCTTGACGGCATCAGCGCTCAACCGGCGAACGACGTTGTCATTGTTGTCAATAATCTCGATGCCAACCGGACCAGCGTCGTTGCTCCAGTAGGTGATGATTGATTTTGGTGCGTCATCGGGTCGGAAATACCAACGCGAGCGTTTCTGGCGCCAACCTCGGCTGGACTTCACCTGGTTGATATAAAATACCTTGAGTGCGGGCTCACCGCCCACTTCCACCAGGTCCTGTAGCGGCAGTACGTCAACAATCCAGATGCTGCGGCCATGGGTACCTGCCACCAGTTCACGTTCACGGGGATGCACGACCAGATCGTGGACCGGCACATTGGGTAAGCCACCCTGCAAGGCACTCCAAGACTCGCCACGGTCTGTCGATACATACACTCCGCGGTCAGTACCGACATACAGGATGTCCTCCATCAAAGGATCCTCCCGGATGACATTGACGGCCTCTGCGGGCAGCCCCTTGCCGATGTCCTTGAAGTGCTTGCCCATGTCGTCGGTGCGATAAACGTAGGCGTGGATGTCATCATCACGATACCCATTAAGTGTGACGTAGGCGCGGTTTCGATCGTGAGAGGAGGCTTCAACCCGGCTTACCCAGCGGTTTTTCGGCAGCCGGTCTGCCACGTCTTCCCAGCGCACACCACCACTGTCGGTCACCCACACTTGACCATCATCGGTACCGGCCCAGATCAGGCCAAAATGATGTTTGGATTCAGACAGCGTTGTCAGTGTGCCGTAAGGCACATCACCACGTTTTTTGGAGCGACTCAAATCCCCACTGATGGCTGCCCAGGTCTGACCCTGGTCCATCGAACGGTACAGGCGGTTAGTGCCGAAGTATACGACGTCCGCATTGTGTGGAGAAAGGATGACTGGTGTGTTCCAGTTGTAACGCAGGGCCGGAGTTCCAAAGGCGCGGCGTGGCCGTACCTCAACCCGTCCGTTACTGCCGCCAAGGCGGGCGTAGTAACCAAACTGGGAGCCTGAATAAGTGGTCTTGTTGTCCCGTGGGTCCACCGCCACATACATTCCGTCGCCGCCATTGATGCGTTTGCAGTTGGCGCCGGTCTTCCAACGGTTGTTAGAGGCGCAGCGGATGGTGCCGTTGTCCTGCAGACCTCCATACACATTGTAGGGCTCGGCCATGTCGACATTGACGGTATAAAACTGTCCCAGGGGCTGGGCATCGATCTTGACCCAGGTCTGGCCACCGTCATAACTCATGTCGGCGCCACCGTCGTTGCCGATCAGCAAATGATCAGGGTGTTCCGGGTTGATCCACATCGATTGATGATCACCATGCACGCCACGGCCCTGGATTGAAGACCAGGTTTTTCCACCATCGTCTGACTTGACCACCGGAACACCGAGCACGTAAACCTGATCCACATTTTTTGGAGAAACACGGACTTCCCCAAAGTAATAACCATAGGAGTAAACTACGGCGTCCAGTGGTCCGTCATGGGTCAGACGCCAGCTGACACCCGCATCGTCGGATCTCCATACCTGCAAGCCCACGATATCGGTATTGAACAGGTTGGCGTTGGCGTCACCAAGTTCATCGACGATGTCCTGGATGCTGACCTTATCGGTCCTGATCCATTCGATCAGCTTGTCGGCATCAATACTGACATCAAAGTCCGAACCGCGAACAAAACGTTCGATTTCGTTTTTGTCCTGTTTCAGGAACTGCTCCTTGGTCATGTTGCGCAAGCGTTTGGCATTGACCGGGCGATCGCCCAGGTCCCACTGGTCCTCGGGCAACTGCTGTTGATTGTCAATACTGGCGTACAGGGTGTCGGGGCTGGATGCACTGACTGCCAGGCCAATACGCCCAACCCAGTCACCGCTGGGCAAGCCCCCCGCAAGCTTCGACCATGTGTCACCTCCATCGGTAGATTTGTAGATACCCGAGCCGACCCCACCTTCGGTAAAATCCCAGGGTCGTCGTTTGCGATCCCAGGCTGCGGCGTAGAGGGTAGTAGGATCCCCGGGTCTGAACACCAGGTCGATCACACCGGTCCAGTCATCTCCCTCGAACACCTGCTGCCAGCTTTGCCCGCCATCGATACTGCGAAAGATGCCGCGTTGACCACCGGGTGTGTACAACTTGCCGAGCGCGGCCACGTAAATCCGGTCTGAATCCTGTGGGTCAATCAGTATGCGGCCGATACGATCAGTGTCGCCAAGACCCATGTAGCGCCAACTCTCACCACCGTTGTCAGAGCGGTAAACACCCATACCACCGTAAGATGAACGGGAGGAGTTATTCTCACCGGTTCCCACCCACACGGTCTCCGGATGGTTCGGATCCACCGCGATGTCACCCATGATAATGCTAGGTTGAGAATCGAATAACGGTTCAAAACTGTGCCCATTATTGGTGGTTTTCCACAGACCGCCAGAGGCGTAGGCAGCGTAAAACGCATAAGGTTGTCCCGGAACAACCTCCAGATCCACCAGTCGACCGCCCTGCACCACCGGACCGACGCTGCGCCACTTCAACCCGGCAAGAGGTGACGTGGCAACCAACGTCTGGTGGTCCTGCCATGCAACCAGCTTATCGGCGTAATCTGCGGCCCGCTCGGGCCGTGGCCGGGCCTGTGTTGCTGATACCAGCGAAAGGGCGATGAGGGTAATTAACACCCGGACAAATTGATTGCTTTTCATGCGTGGTTCCTGTGTATTGTTCCTGAGATATGCTTCCCACTGACCTCATTGATACTCCGGCACCCAAGCAGCCCCATGTCGATCTTCAATTCGGTCCGCAACAGTTTTAGCATTTTTGCAACACCCGCTTCACCGCCGGCCGCCAGCCCGTATAGATAGGGTCGACCCGTCGAACAGGCAGTGGCACCGCGGGCCAGGGCTTTTAATACATGTGTGCCACGCCGAATACCCCCATCGCAGATGATTTCACATTCCCCACCCACTTCGTCGACAATCGGGCCCAGGGCTTCAAAAGAAGACAAAGCGCCATCCAGCTGACGACCGCCGTGATTTGAAACCATCACGGCTGATGCGCCGACATCAACCGCTTTGCGTGCATCGGAGGGTGACAATATGCCCTTGACTGCGAAGGGACCACCCCATTCGGAAATCATCCATTCGAGATCATCCCAGGTCACGGCAGTGTCGAACTGTTTGGCGACGTACTCCATTAAAGAGCTGCGTTGCGAACTACCTTGTGGGATTTTGTGAACCACATTGGCTAGCAAAGCCGGTGGATGGGAAAGATAGTTGAAAATCCAACCGGGCTTGACGGCAAAACCAGCGATACCAGCGAGATTGAGCTTTGGTGGCATGGTGAAGCCGTAGCGCAACTCACGTTCGCGGTTGCTGGCCACTGGCAAATCAACGGTCAATATCAATGCGTCGTACCTGGCATCCTTACAGCGCTGGATGAATTCATGTGTCAGGCTGCGGTCTTTCATCACGTATATCTGAAAACACCTGGGGCCATCACTGGCTGCGGCAACGTCTTCAATACTTGTAGATCCAACCGTGGACAAGGCGTAGTGAACACCAGCTGCTGACGCAGCCCTGGACACGGCAGTTTCGCCGGCGGGATGAAACAACCGGGTCATCCCGGTTGGCGACAGTAACAGCGGCATTGCAAGCTCACGCCCCAACACCCTGGTGGTCAGACTGATATCACTGACATCAATCAGGTATTCCGGCACCAGTTTGGCCGTGTCAAAAGCCAGTGTATTGCCGCGCACATTGGATTCATTATCAGCACCGCCGTCGATGTAGTTAAACAATGGTGCCGGCAGTTTTTTACGGGCGAGCTTTCTCAGGTCTTCAAAGTTAAGGGCGTTATCAAGGCGGGACATCAAAACGTACCCGAAATTTTGCGGTCGTGGAGAATCATTCAGGCACCCTTTACTTTTCCCAGATCCCGTACCCCACCCCGATCGGCACTGCTGGCGAAAACGGCATAGGCCTGGAGGGCTTTACTTACCCGTCGGCGTCGCGGTTCCGCGGGCTTGTAGGCCCGGTCAGGCCCCTTGGCCTCCATAGCGGCAAGCCGCGCAGCAAGCACGTCTGGATCGACCTGCAACTCTATACGGCGCTCCGGTATATCAATGCTGATGGTGTCACCCGCTTCCACCAGGGCCAGCAAACCTCCACTAGCGGCTTCGGGAGAAATATGACCAATTGACAAGCCACCGGTTGCGCCTGAAAAACGGCCGTCGGTGATCAGGGCACAAGACTCTCCCAACCCCATGGACTTTAATGCCATTGTTGGACCCAGCATTTCCTGCATGCCCGGCCCGCCACGTGGTCCCTCGTAACGGATTACGACAATATCACCAGGCTTGATGTTTCCCCCGAGGATGGCTTCATGGGCAACCTCCATTTCGTCAAATACCTTTGCCGTGCCATCGAACTGGTACATTTTGTCCGCTACTGCCGCCGTTTTTACAATGCAACCGTGGGTGGCGATATTGCCGTAAAGCACCGCCAGACCGCCTTCTGAACTGTAAGCATGATCGGCATCACGTATACACCCCTGGCTGCGATCCAGATCAAGCTCCCAACGCTTATCCTGGCTGAAAGCCTTGGTAGTACGTACCCCGCCCGGGGCGGCGGAATAAAGCCGTTTGGCATCGCCATCGCCACTCCTGCCAATATCCCACTTGTCCAGGGCTGCGCCCAAACTGGAGCTATGCACCATGGGTACCGAGGGGTTGACCAGACCCTTCTGCTCCAGCGCTCCCATTATCGCCATGATGCCACCCGCTCGATGCACGTCCTCCATGAAGTACTCGTGGGTTGCAGGAGAAACCTTGCACAGGTGCGGAACGCGCTTTGACATGGCATCAACATGCGCCAGATGGAAATCCACCTCAGCCTCCTGGGCAGCTGCAAGCAAGTGCAAAATCGTATTGGTTGAACCACCCATTGCGATATCCACCGCCATTGCATTGCTAAAGGCTTCGAAGTTGGCAATGGAGCGGGGAAGTGCCGAATCATCATCTTCGCGATAATATCGATTAGCCAGATCTACTATCACACGCCCCGCTTCCAGGAACAATTCTGCCCGGTCACAATGGCTGGCCAATAGCGAGCCATTACCTGGCAGTGACATGCCCAGGGCTTCGGTCAGGCAATTCATTGAGTTGGCGGTGAACATGCCGGAGCAACTGCCACAGGTTGGACAGGCATTTTCCTCCACTGCAAGAACATTGCTGTCCTTGATAGCAGCCGGATTAACCGCACCCACAAATGCATCGGCCAAATCTATGCGCTCGACCTGACCACTATTGGTGGGCAATCGGCCGGCTTCCATTGGTCCGCCGGAAACAAACACCGCCGGGATATTGAGCCGCAAGGCCGCCATCAACATTCCAGGTGTGATCTTGTCGCAATTTGAAATACACACCAATGCATCCGCACAATGGGCATTGACCATGTATTCCACACTGTCCGCGATAAGGTCGCGGCTTGGCAGTGAATAAAGCATGCCGTCGTGACCCATGGCGATGCCGTCGTCTACTGCGATGGTGTTAAATTCCTTGGATACACCCCCGCCGGCGGCGATTTCACTGGCGACCAGGCTACTGACATTCTGCAGGTGTACATGCCCAGGTACAAATTGTGTATAGGAGTTGGCAATCGCGATGATGGGTTTGCCAAAGTCACTGCCACGCATGCCGGTAGCACGCCACAATGAACGTGAAGCGGCAGCCAGTGGGCCATTGGTCGTGGTATCGGAACGTAAAGGTCTCATCAACGTACTCTCATAAATGGCGTTCACTACCCTGGAATCGTAACACTCATTGGCCCCGCAAATTAAGGGGCTTTGTTAAGGGAACAGCTACTAATACAGAATGCGCCTTGACTTGATTCTTTTGAGCGGCTCTTAATGGTCACCCAATATAGGACACCACACTTGAAATGGGACCACTCAAAGGCTTCAAAATTATCGAGATCGCGGGGATTGGGCCCGGCCAGTTTGCCGGCATGCTGTTGGCAGATATGGGTGCCAACCTGATACGTATAGCTCCACCCGGTGACACCAACCCCGGCTTTGGTATAGACCCTCGTTTTAACCTGATGAACCGTAGCAGACCCATGATCGAAGTGGATCTGAAAACACCGGAAGGGGTTGAGTTGGTACTTGGTATGTGTATGGAGGCGGACGCCATTTTCGAAGGGTTTCGACCGGGTGTCATGGAGCGGTTGGGTCTGGGGCCCGAAGCTTGTATGGAGCGAAACCCAAAACTGGTTTATGGTCGCATGACGGGTTGGGGGCAAAGTGGTCCACTCGCGGATACGGTAGGCCATGACGCCAATTACATTGCACTGACCGGGATTTATGCCAGCATCGGCGAAAAAGGGCGCGCTCCGGCTTACCCGCTGAACCTTACCGGGGACATGGGTGGTGGTGGTGTTTACCTGGTGATGGGGATACTTGCAGCATTGCTCGAGACCGGTAAATCGGGTCAGGGTCAAATCATTGATGCCGCCATGGTGGATGGCGCGGCTTCGTTAATGACTTCAATTTACGGCCTGCTGGCTGCCGGGATGTGGAAAGAGGACAGAGGCAGCAATGTTTTTGACGGGGGCGTTCCTTTTGCACGTGCATACCGCACCCTCGATAACCAGTATATTGCCGTTTCGGCATTTGAAAACCGATTTTATCGAAACTTACTCACGACCCTTGGCTGTCACGACATTGACCCGCAAGACCAGTACAAGCCGGCACAATGGAAGGAGCTTCAAAATCGTCTTGAAGTCGTCTTTAAAACCCGCACCAGGGACGAATGGTGTGATATTTTTGAGGGCACGGACACCTGTTTTGCACCGATTCTGGGGATTCGTGAGGCCATGGAGCACCCGCATAACAAGGCCCGTGAGACATTTGTCAATGTGGACGGGGTACCGCAGGCAGCCCCGGCCCCCCGGTTTTCGCGCACACCCTCTGAGATCGGCAGCGCGGCGGGTCATGCGCAGACAGATCTGCAACAGGTTTTGCAACAATGGGGAGCGTCCGCAAAAATGCTTGCAAAAGCAACGGGAATTTACTGATTTTAACCCGAGATTTTTCAATGGCGCTCCTTTAATCCCCCCGCGCCTAACCCCATCTGGATTAGATGGCTGAGAAGAATTCAAACCCAAAAGGCGCCAACCTCAAACCTTTACGTGCTCTGGTGCCATTTATTCTCACCTATCGTGGCACCCTGGTTGCCGCGCTACTGGCATTATTGGTGGCAGCGGCGGCACTGCTCGCGCTGCCGGTGGCCCTGCGGTTTTTGATCGATAATGGCTTTGTGGCCAACGACGTAGGCACGATCAACCGTTATTTTGGGTGGTTTTTTGCAGCTGCAGCCATGTTTGGAGGCTTTGCGGCATTGCGTTTTTACCTGGTTTCCTGGCTGGGTGAAAGAGTGGTTGCTGACATCAGGACGGCTGTTTATGACCACGTCATCTGTATGGACCCGACCTTTTTTGAGACCACTCGTACCGGCGAAGTGCTGTCACGTCTGACAGCGGATATTACGTTGGTACAAAGCATTTCCGGTGTCAGTCTTTCAATTGCATTGCGGGCCACGGTTAATCTTTTTGGTGGGTTGGTTATGTTGGCTCTCACCAGTATTCAGTTGACGGCCTATATCCTGCTGGGCGTGCCCGTTGTAATTGTGCCGATTATCATTGTGGGCCGTCGTATCAGACGCCAGTCCCGCACAACCCAGGACCGGGTTGCTGATACCAGCAGTCTTGCTGATGAGACTCTGAATGCGATACAGACGGTACAGGCATTCACTCTGGAGTCACTACAGAGTGGACGCTATAGCCAAGCGGTTGCTGCAAGTTTCAAAGCTGCCATCCGGCGGGTTCGGACCCGGGCGTTTTTGACCGCGCTGGGTATCACGATGGTATTTGGCGCGATCACCCTCATTCTCTGGACCGGTTCACGGGCGGTTCTGGCGGGGTCCATGACGGGGGGTGAACTGGCGCAGTTCTTGATGTACTCGATGTTTGTAGGTTCCTCGGCGGCGGGATTGAGCGAGGTCTGGGGTGAAGTCCAGCGGGGTGCGGGTGCGATGGAGCGGCTGTCCGAGCTGTTGCACGCTACCCCGGCCATCAGGTCACCGAAAGAGCCGTTGGCACTGCCTGAACGTGTTGCGGGGCGTATCAATTTCAAACAGGTAACATTTCATTACCCCTCGCGTCCGGACGATGCGGCGCTGGAGGCGTTTTCTCTCGGTATTGAGCCCGGGGAGACCGTTGCAATTGTCGGACCCTCAGGGGCGGGTAAAAGTACAAGTTTTCAGATGCTAATGCGGTTTTATGACCCGCAAGCTGGCAGTATTGAAATCGACGGTATGCCGATATCACAGTTATCTCCCTCTGAACTGAGACGGCAGATCGGGCTGGTACCACAAGACACGGTTTTGTTTGGCGACAGTGCCATGGAGAACATCCGCTACGGTAATCCACAAGCCGATGATATTGCTGTTAAGCAGGCAGCCGTGGCAGCAGCAGCCGATGAATTTATTCAGGCCTTGCCTGAGGGTTACGCCACCTTTTTGGGGGAGCGTGGTACGCGTTTGTCCGGGGGTCAGCGGCAACGGGTCGCGATCGCTCGAGCCATTTTGAAGGATCCGCCGGTTCTGTTACTGGATGAGGCAACCAGCTCGCTGGATGCCGAGAGCGAGCAACTGGTGCAGTTGGCGCTGGAGGGGCTGATGAAAGATCGCACCACCCTGGTTATTGCCCACCGTCTGGCGACCGTCAAGAAGGTCGACCGGATTGTGGTCATGGACCAGGGGCGCATCGTGGCGGTCGGCAACCATGACGAATTGAAGCAAAGCAGTGAACTGTATTCACGCTTGGCCAAACTGCAGTTTGGTATGTAAAGGGGGTCTAAATAGGATCCGACCCACTGTTGTCCCATTTAATTCAACGAAGGGTCGCTGTGGTGGGTAACTACTGCCAGGACTCGCTGTGAACACGTCCATGTGCGCTCGGTCGCGACCTCCCTGTCGCTCACGGTCCTGACAGCAGCTACCCACCCCAGCTTATGTCCGCGAGGCCGTAGAGCCGACTGACATCGAAGCATCTGGCGGCACTCCAACCCTTCCCAGCCACGGGAGTGTGGGGTCTTGTCTCAGGACCGTGAGCGACAGGGAAGTCGCGACCGAATCCCCATGGATGGGTTTACGATGTGTCCTGGGGCAAGACCCCACACGCACTTGGCGTACCGAAGCCATGTCCATAGCTTCATTTCTGCACAGAACTCTCAGAATATGTGGGACAGCAGTAGGCCGGAACCAATTTCTCACGAATTTTCAGACCCAATTTACTTGCGATTTCCGAGAAATTGGAACCGGCTCCATTTATTCCGACACAATTTGGCAGAGATTTAGTCCGATCCAAATTTTCCCACAAACCAGCCGAGCAGCAACCCGCCGAGCGGGTACACCAGGAAACCCTCAACGGCCCACCAGAACCAAATGACGTTGGGCAAGTTGAAAACTCCAGAATATGCTGCGCCGAACAAGGCATAGATCACGGCCATTATCAAACCGAATTTCAGACCCCTGATCATTCCCGACCCGTCGAATGCTGAGCGAATGTTGTCATAGATCCCGGCAAGCACAAATGCAGCCAACAGCCCGGTGGCTATCCAACGGGGCATTAACGCCGCCATGTCTGGCGGGTCCTGGTTAAGCTCTGGCCTCCAGAACTCGGTTGTTGCCTGATAGTACGGCTCCAGCACCCCTTCGTGTATGAACACGCCTGCTACCATACTGATGACGAATTGACCGGCGTATAACAAGATGCCGCCGCCTATAATTACTTTCCAGTCCAGTTTCATGGGCTAAACTCCTGTTTGATGTCAGTTTCAGTATAGGCGACGAAGAAGCACTTTGCCGGAACCCTAGCGTTTCTGCTCAAGCCGGGCCAGCACGGGCACCTGGCAGATATCCAGCACCCCCGGAGGTTGGTGGTGGAAGAAAGTGCTATTTCGCTTGCGGCGGTCCTCAAGTAAATTATTGAATCCGGCCGTATTGGTATCGGCGATAAAAATATCCAGTCGCTCTTCTTCCGCAACCGAAGAGGCAAGATACATACGCTTGATCCAGCTGCGCTCCAGATCATTTTTGATAATTCCGTTCTTGAGTGTCGAACCACGCTTGATGCGTTGCACCACGTCCATCCCCCAGACCACACGGCCAAATATGGTCAGATTACGGTCAAGGTAACGAGGGGCCTGTCCGATGACGATGTAGAAATCCGTGCTGCCGGTATCCGGGTCATCATTGCGTGCCATGGCCACCGCACCCGGACAGTGGGTTAACCACGCCCTGTCACCCTTCTTGTTCCGGGCGGCGGGAAAGCCGTTGATGAACCCTGTTTGTGCTGCGAACAAGTCATTTTTTTGCACGGGCGTCCAGGCTAATGGTGTCCAGCCGTCTGCCAATTTCTTATTAGTCGGCTTGCGTGGCCAGTCGATTTCGAATTCTGATGCAAGCAACGGGACTGAATGGGCTTCACCCAGATCACTCTCATCACCACCCTGGGCGACAAAACCATCAATTACCCGGTAGAAACTGAGCCCACGATAGAATTGCTGCCCAAGCAGCAGCTTGAATTGTTGCACGGTCTTTGGTGCAAAAACCGGGTTGAGTTCGATCACCACCGTGCCTTCAGTCAGTCGCAGATAGACGGTATTTGCGGGGTTCAGGGCGTTCCAGACCAGGTCATTTTGTGCCGGCAGAGAAGTGGATACGGTTGTTATGATGGCCATGCAGACAAGCATGAGGGTCCTGTACCCAAGAGCCGAATATTGAGGGTTTGGCATAGCGTCACCGGTATTCAAAAATTGTACCGGTAGTAGTGTAAAGGAAGTGGGTCGGTGTAGTGGAAAAATGGGGTCGGATCCAATTCCGGTTCCGACCCCATTTGGGGTAGATGTGTGAACTAGGGCATTTGTATTTTGCTGTTTTCCCTGCCGGGTACAACGATTGAAGAGGCTTGCTGACGCTGCATTTCCTTCAGTTCTTCCATGGTCCGCTCAACGGCCGCTTTGGCGGCCTCACCAAAACCGGCCACCGCCTGTTCCAGGGATTCAGCCTCGATTTCGAAGGTCAGTGGCAACGCACCACCTGGTGTCATGATCTGTGTGGAGCCGACAAACTGCGTTTCCCGGTCGGCGTCTGGATCGCCGGTTTTTGTCACCGGGATCAATTTACGGATCGTTCCTACACGCGAATCGGTATACACCTCTTCCCGAGTCAAGGCTGCGGGATCCATACTTATT
This sequence comes from Gammaproteobacteria bacterium, assembly GCA_021772915.1. Lineage (GTDB taxonomy): Bacteria > Pseudomonadota > Gammaproteobacteria > Xanthomonadales > SZUA-36 > SZUA-36. The sequence goes on from JAJFLB010000031.1 coordinate 76,497, forward strand.
TCAGGGCTGGTTTCCGTCTGGCTCATAATAGGTTCCTGTGTTCACTGTATAGCGAGGTGGGGTCGGTAGGGGGAAAAGGCAACTGCCAATGGTGTACCATGATAATCGGCACATGGCATGGTAACTATTGAAACCACACATCGCGTGCGGGAGCAAAAACTGATGGCTAAAAAGAATACCGGCAAAGTGTTGGGGGTTGGTGGGATATTTTTCCGGTCTCCAGATCCCGAACGGCTTGCAAACTGGTATCAGAAAACCTTGGGCCTGGCCATTGAGGCCTGGGGGTCGACCCATGGATCGAGTTTCTTGCCAGCGGCCATGCCGGCCAATTCATTCACGGTTTGGAGCGCGTTTTCCTCGGATACAGAGTACTTTGGCAGTGCATCCCAGTCTTTCATGATCAATTTGGTTGTCGATGACCTGGATGCCGTGTTGGCTAATGTTCGGGCTGCCGACGGTGACGTGATTCCGGAAAAAGAAGAACATGATTTTGGCCGTTTTGGCTGGATTGTGGATCCTGACGGCAACCGCGTAGAGCTATGGGAACCCCCTGAGAAAATGCCGGAAGCAGATGAGTGACCCCCTGGAAACTTTGACCAAACGTATCGAGGAGTTGGAAAACCAGGCTGCGTTTCAAGATGGTCTGCACGAGTCCCTGAACCTCGTGGTGGCGAAACAAGATGGTGAAATTCTCGAATTGAAACGCCAGGTCAACTTGCTGGCTGCACGACTGAAGGACTTTGGTGAAGCCGTGCCCGGCGGCGGGACAGAAGCCGAGATTCCGCCACATTACTAACCCCGTTGTGGATGGGAAAGCACGCCCAGTAAACGATTTGCAGGCCTGTAGGACCGATGAACTTGTTCATCGGGAAGGTTGCCGACCAACAAACGAACCCGTTGTGTAAGGTTCCCGGCGAGCTGGCTCGCCGGTCCTACGGCATTTTTTGACGTTGTGCTCTTCGTTTAAGTTGTTCGACTATTCTTGGTCCTCTCCCGGGGATGCTCCACGGGCATACGCTGATACAAATTGCACAGCCGTAGTTCTCGTTAAAAAATGGAATACACTTGTCAAAATCAACATACCACTTGGTGGCGCCACGAACAGGTACCTTTTCCGGCAGGATTGCGTCGGGCGGACAGGCATTTGCACAAACCTGGCAGCGGCTGCAAAAGTCATCAACGTCGTAACTGACGCTCGGTGTGGAAATCAGCGGCACATTGGTTAGCACACAGGCGAGCCTGAACGAAGAGCCGTACTCTTCATTAATGATTGAGCCGTGTTTACCGAGCTCACCGAAACCACATTCAATCGCTGGTGGAATTAACAACATCGGCCCGGCCAGTGGTCCCGCGTGTGGTGCCGCAAACCACCCCCGCTGTCTTATCCAGGTGGCAACTTCCTTGGAAGCCTTTGATGCTCTGCCATATTGACGTATGACCTCGGCACCGGCCGTAGCCTCTGGGGCTGTCTTTACTTGTTCGTAATCGTGCGCAAATCCAAGCATGACCGCCCATTGGAAATCTAGATCCTTACCGTCAAAAGCCCACTCTGACCTGAACGCAGTTATTCCGAATAACTCCAAATCCAATGTCTTGGTGTAGGCGGCCAATTCCTGTGACCACACGCTCGCTGTTTGTATCAGGGGCTCACCCGTGACGGGGGGCACCTCGTTCGCCTGGATCTTTGCGCGTGCAGCACGGGCCCTTGCAATCGCCTTATTGTCCGGGTCCTGAGTGTAGAACCACTGTTGTAACTTACCGTGTTCGATGGTGTCGGGATCATGCCAGTAGACGGCCGCAGGCCGGCGAAATGCGGTCTCACCAAGACCGTTAATCGTATTGCCGGAAACTGTGGGCATTAGCGCCAATTGTTCCGGATTGGGTGTGTATGGCCTGTAGGGTGACTTTGACATGGTCTTATCTCTGTTAGTGCTCCGGTATTTGCAGTGCCGGTTCTTGCATTCGGCCCAGTTGCTCGCGTAAACCCAGAATCAGGTCTTCCCAGTACCGTGGTTCGCCGAACCATGGAAAAGCAATCGGAAAAGCGGGGTCCTGCCAGCGTTTGGCGAGCCAGGCCGCGTGGTGCAACATTCGCAGTGTTCGCAGGGCTTCGATCAAGTTTAGTTCACATCGGTCAAAATCGTGAAACTGGGTATAGCCATCAAGGACGTCTTTCATCTGCGTCGCCATTTCGTGGGTCTCGCCGGACAGTAGCATCCACAGGTCTTGAACCGCGGGGCCGCTGCGACAGTCGTCGAGATCAACAAAAAACGGACCTTCCCGCCACAGGATATTACCTGGGTGGCAGTCGCCGTGGAGTCGGATTACCGCAAATTCTCCTGTGCGCTCAAACGCGGCTTCAATCGAAGTCAGCAAATCGGCAGACAGGGTGGAAAAGGCCGTTTCAAGGTGCATGGGCAGCCACTGGCCATCAAGCAATGATTTAATCGCTGCTCCTCCGAAACTTGCAATGGTTAATTCAGGCCGCGAGACGAAAGGTCGTGCGGCGCCGAGAGCGTGAATACGACCGAGGAAACGACCCAACCACACACGCGTATTCTTTTGATCCAGTTCTGGCGCATGACCACCCCGTCGCTCGAACAGGGCAAATCGAAACCCATCGAATTCATGCAAGGTCTGTCCGTTGGTTCGCATTGGTGGGATCAAGGGTATTTCTGCTTCTGCAATTTCCGCAGAAAACTCATGTTCTTCGAGAATTTGCTCATCAGACCAGCGCCCGGGCCGGTAAAACTTGGTAACCAAGGGGTCTCCCGTTTCGAGACCAACCTGGTAAACCCTGTTTTCATAGCTGTTCAGGGCCAGCAAACGGCCGTCACAAACCAGTCCCGTTGATTCAATGGCACGGATAACGGTATCCGGATCAAGCCGGTAATACGGTGTGTTGTCCTCGTGGCCTGATTGCATTCGTATAGTTTACGGTTTTTGTGATCAGGCCATACAAATACCTGTAAGTAATGTTATTGATTCCAGCCCTTCTTAGGACCACAATTTGGCAGTAGAATAGGCCAACCACCCAAGGGCTGACCCGCAATGACCAACAAGTCCAAAAACCTGGCACTTTTTTGTGATTTTGAAAACATCGCTTTGGGTGTTCGTGATGCCCGTTACGCACGTTTTAATATTGCCGCAATATTGGAGAGACTGCTGGTCAAGGGAAATATTGTTGTAAAAAAAGCCTACTGCGACTGGGAGCGGTATAAAGATTTCAAAGCCGACATGCACGAGGCTTCATTCGAATTGATTGAAATCCCACATGTACGTCAATCTGGAAAAAACTCAGCGGATATCCGCATGGTTGTTGACGCCCTGGACCTTTGTTATACGAAGGCCCACGTTGACACATTTGTGGTGATTTCGGGGGATTCAGATTTTTCTCCACTGGTTTCCAAACTGCGCGAGAATAACAAGATTGTTATCGGTGTCGGGGTAAAAGAATCCTGCTCGGATTTACTGATCGCCAATTGTGATGAGTTCATTTATTACGATGATATCGTTCGGCGCGCTGAGCGCAGTAAGCCCAGAAAGAAAAAAAGCAATGGCAAAAAGGCCAATGGCGATACTGTGGAGGCTGACAAGCAGTCAAGCAACCATCGTGAAGAAAAGGCCTACACGTGGGTGCTTGAAACCATGGATGTGTTGTTCAGTGAACGTGATCCCGAGGAAAAAGTCTGGGGCTCAATGGTCAAACAGGCCCTGAAGCGGCGTAAGCCCGGCTTCAATGAGCGCTATCATGGTTTCCGTTCTTTCAGTGACTTGCTTGAAAACATGGAGCAGCGGGAGCTGGTCAGTCTGGAGCACGACCAGAAGTCTGGTGGCTATATCATTACCGATTACACCGGCGCTTGAGAACCGTCCGCGACCAACTAACCGGCACTTTTTCCGGGCCAAAAAAAGACCCGCACGAAACGGGTCCTTTTTGAGTGGAGGTGGTTTGATAGCAATCAAGCATCAAACCTTCACTCGCCCCTTTTACACAATGCAGTCAGTCAATATACTCAACTTCCTGCTTACCCCAGCTTGTTCCCCAAGCGTTT
>JAJFLB010000032.1 GCA_021772915.1 Gammaproteobacteria bacterium
TAACTGCCCGATCTGGGTCTCGGTCGGATCGGCCCGTTGCAACAGGTGGGTGAGCCCGATGATGGCGTTCATGGGCGTACGTATCTCGTGGCTCATATTGGCCAAAAAGGTACTTTTCGCCTTGCTGGCTGCCTCGGCCGCTTCCTTGGCCTTGCGTAGTTCAAATTCTGCCAGCTTAGTTTCAGTTATATCCTGGAAAGTGCCCTTTTCACCAACTAAGCTGCCGTTATCGTCAATTACTCCTTCGTAGTACTTACGCACGTGTTTTACACTGCCGTCCTTCGCGATTATTCGGTATTCCAGGTATCCTTTATCTTGACGGTCATAAGCGGCATTAACATGTTCACGATCCTCCGGATGGGTGGCTTCCGCATTAGCTTCCATAGTTCCGAAGCGCCGCATATACTCATCCACCGTGTAACCGTAAATACGCGCATATTCCTCCGAGATAGTAGTAAATTCACCCGTGCTCGTGTCCAGATACCAATGACCCAGGCGGGCAGCACGGGCCGCATCCTTGAAGTGTACTTCGCTGTCAATCAATGCCTGATTTAGGGCTTTCTGGCTCTCATGGGCTTCGGTTAGTTGCTTGGTGCGTTTGGCCACCTGTTCCTCAAGTTGGTTACGGTGATTTTCAAGCTCGGCCTCTGCCAATTTTCGCTTGGTAACATCCACATAGGAAATAATTGCCACTTGATCATCACCCATTTCAAGCATGGACGCATGAGCACGCAGATGTCGGATCTCCCCTGCTTTGGAAAAAATCTCGATCGGATAATTATGCAACTCCCCTTCATCCAGGAGTTGTTGTACCGAGTCTGCCTGTTTGCCCGAATCCACCCAGGCGTTGTTGTCAAAAATGTTTTCATTGAGCTCTGCCAAACTACTGACCTCGTAAACATCGAGACATCTTTGATTGATTTCCAGTCTTTGACCGGTCGCAAGATTCAGGATCTGCATTGCGATGGGGTGAGAGTGGAAAGCCCCGGAGAATTTTTTCTGGCTTTCCTGCAACTGTTCTTCAACGTGCTTGCGCTGTTTAAACCGGTTGCCAATCTGCTCGCTCATTTCGTTAAAGGCTGCACTGAGATCAGCGAGTTCACCATGTCCCCGAATTCGAGAAATCACACCTGCCTCACCGTCACTGAACGCCTTCGTTTTACTTGCGAGATGCCGGATCGGGATGCTGACAAAACACTGTAAAAAAACAAGCAGGATAATCAAAAAGGCAACTATCAACAACCAGATTACATAGTGGAGACGCAGCACTGAGCTCCAGATTCCGGCGTGCTCAGGCCCGAGGTCATACACCGCGTACAACACCTCAAAAGCTGATGAATCCTCTGCTCCGTCAGTGCTCGCCGGCACCACCGGCAAATAAGCCACTATCCTGAGGTTCGCAACATCATAGTGGAGCTCGATCTTCTGGTTACTTAGCGAGCTGTTAAACCGCTCAGTCTCAAAAAAAGGCAGAATTTCTCCCTTTTGAGATTTCGGGTCTGTCTGACCAGCCGAGTGCAGGATGCGCCCCTCATCATCTGCCACCGCCAATATTTCGTAACCCGAAGCGTCCTTTCGCTGAACAATAATATCCCGAGGATCAAAAGATTTGTTACCGGCAAGCCCGCGACTCAATTCGGCCTGCAGCGAACCAAGATCGTGATCCGCAAAATGCAAGCTTGAGGTAATTAGTTCTGACTCAAAATCCCAATACGTTCGCCAAGCCATGAGTGAAAGCATCAGACCAAATGTGCCCACCAAAGTCACGGTCAACCACAACCGCAATGGTACCGAGCGAACTCCTATCATGGTGTAATTCGTCGCATGATGGACTGTATCATCCCCTTAATCAGATACATGGGCAACACCCACCTGATCAAGTCTATTTTGGCCGAGCATCTGCATATGGTAGCTCAAACAAGCGGCAGCAACCTTGATTCAGGTCAGGTCGCAAGTCCGGCCAAAACACGCCGGATGGAAGTGAATCCTGTAGACTGGAACGAATGAAAAAACCAGAACTCCTCTCCCCGGCTGGCTCATTGCAGCATATGCGATTCGCCTTTGCTTATGGTGCAGATGCAGTTTATGCGGGCCAACCACGCTACAGCCTGCGGGTGCGCAATAACGAATTCAGCAAACACGAAATACTCACGGCCGGCATAGAGGAAGCTCACAAACTGGACAAGCTATTTTTTCTCGCCAGTAACATAGCACCGCATAACGCCAAGTTGAAAACCTACATTGCCGACCTTGAACCCGTCGTTGAAGCAGGCCCTGACGCATTGATCATGTCCGACCCGGGTCTGATCATGATGGTACGTGAGCGCTGGCCTGACCTACCTGTGCACCTCTCGGTGCAAGCCAACGTAGTCAACTACGCCGCGGTCAAGTTTTGGCAGGGTTTGGGGCTCAGCCGCATTATCCTTTCTCGCGAACTGGCCTTGTCTGAAATCGCGGAAATCCGTACGCAGTGCCCGGATATGGAACTTGAGACCTTCGTACATGGTGCCTTGTGCATTGCCTATTCCGGTCGTTGTTTGCTATCCGGTTACATGTCTCATCGTGATTCCAACCAGGGCGCCTGCACCAACAGCTGCCGTTGGAAATATGATGTTGTGGAAGCCCGTGCAACCGGTAGCGGTGACATCGTGCCCAGTACCCCGCCAATCACGGACAGCAGCGACGAATCTCCACTGGTGCTACTCGAAGAGCAAAACCGACCGGGTGAATTGATGCCGGCGTTTGAAGATGAGCATGGTACCTACATCATGAACTCAAAGGATCTGCGTGCAGTCCAGCATGTCGAGAGACTCAGCCACATGGGGATTGACTCTTTCAAGATAGAAGGCCGCACCAAGTCCGTTTACTATGTCGCCCGCACCACACAAGTCTATCGCCGGGCCATTGATGACGCGGTCGCAGGACGTCCCTTCGATCTGGGTCTAATGAATTCTCTTGAAGGCATGGCCAGCCGTGGATTTACCGAGGGCTTTTATCGACGCCATCCACCCGGTGAGTATCAAAACTATGAACGGGGTACTTCAAGCAGTGATAAGCAACAGTTTGTAGGTGCGATTCTGGAGTGCGATGAAAGCTGGTTAACGGTGGATGTCAAAAACCATTTTGAGACGGGTGACCAACTGGAGCTGATGACGACCAATGGAAATATATCCTTCAAGTTGCCTGAAATTGTTAACCGCCAGGGCGTGACCACCAACGTTGCGCCCGGATCCGGTCACATTGTCCGGATCCCGACCCCGGGGAATATCGAATCGGCTGACATCGACGAATTTTCCCTGCTGGTCCGCAATCTGCCCGATCCTCACTGACCTCCCCTGGGGCAAGTAAACCCATTTGCCAAATACCAAACCTAGCGAGATGATTTGCATTCGTTTTCATCCAATGTAATAGTGGGGATACCGACGTACCCGGGAGGTAAAACCATGACCTCGGATTTGAAAATTGTGGATTCTGAACACCCTGAAAAAGAGATTGTGGAATCTGAACACCCTGAAAAAGAGGCTGAGGAAGGTACACAGGAACCTGAAATACATGAGGCCTACCTGGGTGGGGAGTATTCTTCGGCAACGATAAAAAAACTACGGCAAAACCCCCACGAGATCAGCAAACTTTTCAAGGAAGGGAAATTTCCGTATACCGATAAGATCCCAAAGGCGAAATACGAAACTGAAAAGAAAAAACTTCAGATCGAACTATTGAAGGTCCAGAACTGGGTCAAAACAACCGGTCAGAAAATCGTTCTCATTTTTGAAGGCCGCGACGCAGCCGGAAAAGGTGGGACGATCAAGCGGTTTATGGAGCACTTGAACCCCCGTGCCGCCAAGGTTGTGGCACTTGAGAAACCGACTCCCCGTGAGCAGGGTCAGTGGTATTTTCAACGCTATTTTGAACACCTGCCCACCCGTGGTGAAATCCTGTTCCTGGACAGATCCTGGTACAACCGTGCCGGTGTAGAGCGGGTGATGGGTTTTTGCGACCAGATCGAATACCTTGAGTTCATGCGCCAGTGCCCGGAGGTGGAGCGCATGCTGGTAAATTCCGGTATCCAGTTGTTCAAGTACTATTTTTCCGTCACCAAGAAAGAACAAAAACTACGATTCGCCGCCCGCGAACGGGACCCACTCAAACACTGGAAAATGAGCCCCGTAGACGCAGTTGCCCTGAGTTTGTGGAGCGAATACAAACGGGCCAAGGAAGCCATGTTTTTCTATACGGATACTGCGTCGTGCCCATGGACAATCATCAAATCGGACGACAAGAAACGCGCCCGTCTGAACAGCATGCAACACTTCCTGATCAACCTGGACTACCCAGATAAGGATCTGGAGGTCGTATCAGCACCGGACCCGTTAATTGTAGGATCACCCAGCCAGGCGATTCGTAAGGATACTCATCTGGATGACTGGCCACACAAATAGAAGTTTGGTTGTAGAGACCCGGAGTTGGATCCCCAGCCCTGACCTTATGCCTCGGGCTCTGTTAACCATTTAACAAGCAGTTCAAACAGGTCCTTTGGATTAACCGGTTTGGCGACGAAATCGTTCATTCCGGCCTCCTCGCAGGCTCGACGGTCCTCCGCAAACACATTGGCGGTCATTGCCAACACGGGCAAATCTGCGTTTTCCGTACGAATGACGCGGGTTGCCTCCAGGCCACCCATCACGGGCATCTGCACATCCATTAATACCAGGGCATAATCACCCTCACCCACCATTGCCACCGCCTCGGCACCGTCTTCTGCGGTGTCCACCGTCAAGCCCACACCACCTAACAGCGCCAGTGCCACCTCGCGGTTGATGGCATTGTCTTCAGCCAGCAGGATGCGGGTACCCGCAAACTCAGAGCGCAAGTGTGTTTCGGCATCCACTGCGTCTTCCGCTGTGGTGGTCAGTGTCTCCCCTTGACCACGACCCAGTCTGGCGGTAAACCAGAATGTACTGCCATCACCGGGCTCACTTTCTGCCCCCACTTCACCGCCCATCAATTCTGCAAGATGTCGATTGATTGCCAGACCCAGACCGGTGCCACCATGGGTGCGCGTCGTGGAGGCATCGGCCTGCTCAAAGGCCTTGAACAAACCCGCGAGCTTGTCGGGCTCAATTCCCATACCCGTATCCTGTACCTCAAAACGCACCAGTATCTCATTCTCACCGTCTTCGAGTATCTTGGCACGTAAAGATATTGTCCCGTCCTCGGTAAACTTAATGGCATTGCCGGCGTAGTTGATCAGGATCTGTCGCAGACGGGTGGGATCCCCTTTGAGCCAGCTCGTGACATCGTTTTGGGCCACTTCGATGCTCAGACCCTTGGCGCTGGTTTGCCCTAACAACAATGACCGGACATTATCGAAAATAGCATCCAGGTTGAAATCAACCCGCTCAAGAGTCAGCTTTCCGGCCTCGATCTTGGAGAGGTCCAGGATGTCATTGATAATGGACAAGAGATGCTCGGCTGAGGAGTCAATCTTGGACAGACGGTCGACCTGCTCCGTGGTTGGTTTGGCTTTTTGCATCAGGTGGGTAAGCCCGATAATGGCATTCATTGGTGTGCGGATTTCGTGACTCATATTCGCCAGAAATACACTCTTGGCCTGGTTTGCGATTTCGGCCTTTGCCTGTGCCTCGGACAGTTGCTGGGTGCGTTTTTTCACCAGGCTTTCCAGGTGATCACGGTGCTCTGACAGTTCTTCGGTCAATCGCCTTCGCTCGGTGATATCCCGTACAATTGCCACAAATACCGGTAATTCGTCATCCGTCATCTGCAGATACACTTCGACCGGATATTCAGAACCATCCTTACGGCGGTGGATCGTTGTCATTGCAATTTCTTGCTGGACCCCGGTACGCAGTGGCTCCAGTAGTTTTTCAAATGACTTGAAAGTGTACTCAGGTTTCAGATCCACCGGGGTCAGTGAGTACATTTCTTCCATGGAATAACCGAGATTTGCCCGCGCAACGCGATTTGCATCGACAAAACGAATCGTCTCGCTGTCAAAAATATAGATTTCGTTCAGTGAACGTTCCAGCACCTTGCTAAAGCGGTTGAGTTCGTTTTCGGTGCGACGTCGCTGCACGATGCGCCAGACTTCCTCACCAATCTGCTGTACCGACTCAGTGTCCAGATCTGTGTAGTCCTTGTTTTTATTAGCCACGCCGGCCAGCATTACCACCTTACCGTCTTCTACTAACGGCACGCTGATCAACCGTTTCAAGCCGCTTTGTCCCTGCAGCAAATTGCCTTGATCCCTGTTTTCGGGGTAGGCATTGATTGTCACAGGTTTGCGTAAACGCACAGTATCCTTCCAGATACTATCTCCACTGACCGGATAGTGTTTGTCATAATTCGTTCTGTCAGACCAGGTGATCAGCTCAATGACTTCTTCATCGTGCACGACATGCATGAATGAAGCACTACTGTCGGTCAGACCCTCCATCTGCTCCAGACCAAACTGAATGAAAGCTGCTTCACCCATCTGTTCTTCACTCTGGGCAAGTGCCAACAAAGCCTGGGCCCGGTGACCCGTGAGGGTTTTAATGACTTCTTTTCGCTTGTACAGTGTCAGGTCATGACCAACCCCAAGCACGCCCATGAGACCGCCATCGGCCATGTGTATTGGCACTTTGATGATTTCGAGCGTTTCCAAGTGCCCGTCATCCTGGAACATAACTTCCGTTTCGTGCCTGTGTGGTTTGCCTTCGAGCATGACTTTCCGGTCATGCTCCGTAAATGAATCTGCTTCCTCTTCGTCAACAAAATCGTAATCTGTCTTGCCAATAATCTCGGCTTCGCTTGCGTTGTAGTAACTTGAGTATCTGTGGTTGCAACCCAGATACACACCATCGGCATCCTTCAACCAGACAAGATCAGGCAATGTGTCGATTAATGCACGTAATTGTGTCTCACTTTGTAATAACTTTTCCTTGACCCGTACACGCTCGGTGATATCTACCAGTGTGGAATATATGCCCACTATTTTGTCATCACTGTCGCGCGAGGCCTTGACCGTCACTTCAGACCATAGGGACGAGCCATCCGCACACTTGAGTTGTATCTCATCAGCAACAACTTCTTCACCGACCATAAAGCGCTTGAAGACCTGTTGAGCCTGTTCTTTGGCCGCCGTCGAGTCGGGATGCAAATGAAAGATTGGTTTTCCGATCAACTGGTCCTTGGAGTAGCCCAGCATGTTGCAGATAAACCCGTTGCAACGGCGGATAATGAAATCAATGCCAACGGACAAGAAACCAACCGGCGCATTTTCATACAGGTCACGGTAACGCTGCTCGCTCTCGACCAGCGCTTCCTCGACCTGCTTACGTTGCTCGTCATGGTTGACGATTGCCGTGCTCATATCGCTGCGCAACTCAGCCAGCCCATTGCTCTGTTTCAAACGCCGGATGATCTTTCACACTTACTCCCACAATTAAGTGTAGATTCGCGTGCGGGATGCGTTAAAGGTGCACATGACCGCAGAGCGCTGATAGATATTCCTCTACCATAGCCACCAACCACGGCAGCCCGGGGACGGGCTGCGGGGGTCGGCGTTTTACTCTGCGGCAAATAAAACAAAAACCTTTCTATGGTTACAGTGTATACCGAATTCGGGCCAAATGTATACAAAATGGGGCATTGTGAAGTTCAATGGGTATACTGGGATTAATTCTGAAAAAATCAAAAAAGTCGGTAGCCTGACCAACGTCTGATAGACGATCAATCTGAATAATAAATATGCCACATATCAACAAACACACTCAAATTGATGCCCTGATGTGGGACTTCGATGGCACCCTGGCCAACTCCGCAACAAAGAATATCTCTGTCACCAGGCAGATTCTGGCGCGTGTGGCGCCACGACTGACAGGCAGCAATCTGCCTCAATGTCTGACCAGTGAAACCGATTATCACGTCGCCGTCCATGGTGCCAACAACTGGCGTGAGCTATACCGTGACTTCTTTGGCATGACCATGGCCGAAATTGAAGTGGCCGGACCACTTTGGGAGACCTATCAATTGCAGGACCAAACCCCGGTTGCATTGTTCGATGGCGTTATCGACACGGTCTCGCGCCTGGCGCATATTCGACAAGGCATCTGTTCGGCAAATGAATCTCGCACCATCAGGAGAGTTCTCGAGAGCCATGGTATCGGTGCAGTCTTTCAGTCGGTGATTGGCTACGAGGATCTGCCCCTTGAGGCACAGAAACCGGCAGCGGAAGGTGGATTGCGGTGCTTGCAGGATTTACTGGGCAATAGCAACGTGAAAACAGTCATTTACGTCGGTGACCACGTTTCTGACGTCCTGTTTGCGAGAAACTTGGCCGCACGACTGGAACCGGCCGTTACGGTCCTCTCCATCGCCGTAACCTATAGTGGTGCCGACCCGACCACCTGGAGCGCACAGCCGGATAAAGTCATCGGGAAACCGTCAGATTTGGCAGCCTGGTTGACGGCGTAAACCAGATTTCAGGGGCGTAGAAAAAAGGGTCTGACTGACTGAATTAGCATCTAACAAACGCGCTAAAATAAGCCCATGTTCCGGTCAATATCCTGTTGCCAAAACAAATTTGCCGTGTCATGTGCTACGCTATGCCACCGACACCGCTACAAACCAACAAGGTGTCGTACAAAAAACCAAGCAATTTAAATCGAGGGAGAGTCTTATGGATTTAACAAAAATCATTCGCATTGTTGCACTAATTGTGGCTATTGTCGCGGCCTTTGTGGCAATTCCTTACGTCGGATTAATCATGGTAATCCTGGGTCTTGCTATTGGATTTATGGGGGTGTCCGAGGATCGCCGTTTGATGTTTCTGGTTGTCGCAGTAGCCCTTTCAGGGGTTACCGGTGCGTTGGGGCCAATCCCGGCGGTCGGCGAACACCTCACCGCCATACTGGGCAACACAAGCACCATTATTAATGCAGGTGCGGTAGCGGTTATTCTGATGCACATCAAAGATCGCGTTACGGAATAGTCTTTACCAAAGACCCACGTCCAGGTTGCGGCTACTACCGCACTGAGTGGGACGAAAAAAAACCCAGCTGAATCAGCTGGGTTTTTTTATCGGAAACACATTTGTCATACGCCCCAAAACCTGGCATTGGCTCACGACGAACTACGAAACTGATTACTTCACCGGCATTTCGAGCTATTCACATACCCAGGCGCGAGCCACTCTTCCCGGATTCTACAGCCCGAGCCCGAGGATAAAATCGACCCATGCGTTGATCACATTAGCCGAACCCGGTTTAGCAGCGGTCAATTGTCCCCGTCAATTTTCAGACCCATTTTTCGCGCACGCCGCCGCCACCGACTACGTGCCAGTTTTTGCATGTCCACCGTGGCATCACTCTCATCCACTATTTCAAGACCCAGTAAGGTTTCGAAAATATCCTCAAGTGTCAACACGCCCTGCATGTCTCCGTACTCATCCACCACCAGCACGATGTGGGCCTGTGTGCGTTGCAATTCATTAAAAGCCCTGGCCAGGGTGATGGTTTCCGGCAGCGAGGTCATGTCTCGCCGATAATTGTCCAGTGTTTTCTCGTGGTGACCACAAGCTTGCGCCAGCAACAAGTCGCTACGTAAGACAAAGCCGGTCACCAAGTCATGGTCACCGTGGTAGATGGGAATGCGGGAAAACGGTTGCTGTTCGTGCTCAAGATAAAACTCTCCGACGGTTAGTGCATCGGGGAGTGCAAAAACCACAGTGCGGGGGGTCATCGCCTCGGTCACAGGGGTTGTACGCAACTCAAGCAAATTCCTCAGCACTTCAGATTCTGAGTGAGCCAGCTGTCCCTCACTGGCGCTGAGGTCAGCCATGGCTGCAAATTCCTTGCGACTGAATCCTCGCAATGTCGGGCCATCGACCAGCCCGCCGGTCAGGTACTCGGATAACTTCACAAAAGGATACAGCACCCGTATCAGGAACTTCAGTCCATGCGCCGTGACCGGTGCAAGTCGTCGCCAGTAGTGCGCCCCCAGTGTTTTGGGGACGATCTCTGAAAAAATCAGAATCAACAGTGTCAAACCCGCTGAGATCACGCCCAGGTAGACGTTACCGAATACCTGCGCCGCCTGCGCACCCGCCCCTGCCGCACCCATGGTGTGAGCTATGGTGTTCAGCGTAAGAATCGCGGCCAACGGCTGATTCATATCTGCTTGCAGTTTTCTCAAGATGATACCGGATGCCTTGTGCTCTTCTACCTGCAGTGCGACATATGCGGGGGTAACACTCAGGATGACAGCTTCTGCAATAGAGCAAAGGAAAGAAAAACCCAACGCGATAAAAATGTATGTAACAAGCAGTAACATAGAGGTCGGATTTGCGAGGCCAGATTACATAGTACCCTGTCAGGGAACGGCTGACACTTGCCAAGATAATCAATCGTGGGCAAATTGCGTTACCCTAATGGGATGCAGCCACACGTCTCCAGTTCCGGTCCGTGCCTCGACAAGCAGGGAAGACCAACAGCACATCCGGGCGAGTGTGCTTATCTGAAAGCGATCAATGTCACCGCGGCCGGTGCATTCATGGAGTGGCGTACCGGCAATGACCTGTTGGTGCCGGTATCTCAGCAACAAGCACCAATGGAAGCAGGCAAAAGCTATGTGGTGTACCTGTTTCAAGACCCTCAACAACGAGTTGTTGGTAGCAGTAAACTCTATCGCTTTCTGGACGAACGGGCCAAGAGTATGGCCGCCGGCGAAGAGGTCGAACTGTTGATCGTCGACGGAACTGCCCTCGGATACAAGGCCGTGGTCAACGGCACTCACCTGGGCCTGCTCTACAGGGACGAAGTCTTTCGACCATTGAACCCGGGCGACAAAATCAGGGGCTACATCAAGACGATCCGCGCAGACCGGAAAATCGATCTCAGTCTGCAACGCCAGGGCAAAAAGGCGCGGGAGGAACTAACCGACCGCATCCTGAACTTCCTCAAAGCCAACGATGGGTGCTCCAGCCTGACAGACTACAGCTCACCCGAGGCCATATATCAACAGTTTGGAGTCAGCAAGGGCAACTACAAAAAGGCGTTAGGGGCACTTTACAAACAGCGTTTGATCGTGGTGACAAAAACCAATATCAAGCTCCAAACTTAGTCTTACCGACCGACACGCATATTCGCATGAAAACTGCAAATGGCTGGCATTAATTTCCTTTCCTGTTTATGGTATGACGTTCCCCCTGAAGGAGAATGAAATGAATTTCCTCGCACCCCTTGCTCCCCATGCTCACTGGGCACTACGCCTCTCGTTAGCTGCTACTTTTCTTTATCACGGAATTATGAAACTCCCGGTCCCGGCTGCCGGTGCCATGGGTATGCCCGCAGCAGTGGTGTGGGCGATCGCGGTGGCTGAAGTTATTGCCGGTGTGGCATTGCTTGTTGGCTCATTCGGAAAGGAAGCACTGACGCGGCTTGGCGGCTTGCTCGTTATCATCATCATGATCGGCGCTATTGGGATGGTTCATTTCAAGAACGGCTGGAACGTAATGAATGGTGGTATGGAATTCCAGGTTCTGATGCTGGCCGCGGGTTTATATTTTGCCGCGCGTGGTAACGAAGTCTAGCCGACTGCCGTAGCCCACACCTACATGTGAGAACTCCGATGCGTCGCATATTAGCGGTACTGCTCAGCCTGTTTTTCGCACTGGTTGGCTGTAGTGTCAATCCAGTCACCGGGAAAAATGTTTTCATCCTTCCCAATCTTGACGAAAGCTGGGAACGCGAGGTAGGCCAGGAAATGTACGCACCCATGCGTCAATCCCAGGGTGGAGATTACATACTGGATCCGGCTCTCAGTGACTACGTGACCACGGTAGGCAACCGACTGGCCGCACAGGCCAGCCGTGATCTGGCCTATGAATTCCGCGTGCTGAATGATTCTGTACCCAATGCCTGGGCGCTGCCCGGTGGCAAAATTGTAGTGAACAGGGGGTTATTGACAGAATTGGGTTCCGAGGCCGAACTCGCCGCTGTGTTAGGTCATGAAATTGTACATGCCGACGCGGCCCATGGCGCACGCCAGCAATCCAAGGGACTACTCACCCAGGTGGGTATGATGGCGGTCATTTTGTACGGCAGCAGCAAAGCCGAGACCGAACTGGGCCAGCAAATTGCCGTGATCGTGCCGCAATTGGGCGCACAACTGATCAGCAGCAAATATGGACGGGATGCCGAACGTGAATCTGACCTCTACGGGATGAACTATATGTCGGCCGCAGGCTACAACCCGCAAGGTGCAGTGGAATTGCAGGAAACCTTTGTCAAGTTATCTGAAAACAACCGCAGTGATTGGCTTTCCGGATTATTTGCCTCACATCCTGCATCAAAAGAACGCGTGGACAACAACCGGGCTACTGCGGCGAACTTACCTGAAGGCGGTGAGTTCGGAAGAGACGTTTTCATACGCAAAACTGCCCATTTGCGCAGGCTAAAACCCGCTTATGAGGCCCATGACAAGGCCCGTGAGGAACTGGAGCAAAACAATATCAGACAGGCCCGGGTGCTGGCAACCCGGGCGATAGAGCTGGAACCACGGGAAGCTTTGTTCTTTGCCTTGTCCGGTGATATTGACGCCGCCAGCAAGGATTTTCGACGTGCGGAGCGTGCATTTGACAGCGCCCTGCAGCGCGATGACAGTTTCTTCTACCACTACCTGCGCCGCGGTCAGATACGACATGAACTGGGAAATTATGCTGCGGCAAGGAGCGATCTGGAACGCAGTATTGAATTGTTGCCTACTTCGGAAGCCAATCTGGTTCTCGGCAATCTGGAAAAACGCGCGGGTAACATGGATTCTGCCAGCAGGTACTATCAAGCGGCCGCAAATCCCAATACACCCACCGGCAAACAAGCCCAAAAGGAACTGGTGCTCATTGAGCTACCCCGTAACCCTGGCAAGTACATTCAGACGGGCGCCGTGCTGGCACAAAATGGGAACGTGGCCGCAGTCGCACTGAACAATGCACCGATCACACTGAACAACATCAGGCTGAAGGTGGAATACTACGATGCTAACGGCCGTTTACAACAGTTCTCACGCTACGTGCGTGGATCACTGGGCCCGGGGGAGCAAACCGCTGTCCCCACAAATATACGCGACATCCTGGACAGTGATGAACTCGCAAATCGGGTTCAGGTCACTGTGCTGAGTGCACAAGTGGCCAACCCATAAAGGCGGAAAGTGGGTGGAGAAGGATTTGCGACAACCCTTCGGACCACCCACTCGCAAGGATTAGCGGCAATAGGAAGCGTCTACGTATGTCCAGACTTCCTGACCGTCGCGATTCATCCTGACTTCAACACACTGGCCGTCTGAATCGACACGATACCAGTAATCCTGTGCTCTGCTCACGGGCTTTGATCGATACACGATCTGACTGGGTTGCCGGTGATTGATTGAGTGGATGAGCGAACCCACAACCAGGGCACCTGCCACGTAACCTAGCCCGTTGCTGTACCCATGGTGTCCGTAGCCATAGGGTCTGTAACCGCGATGTCCATAGCTGTAGGGCCGATAACCATGATGCCGATAAGCACCACCATAGTAATGTTTACCGCGCCTGTTGTGATTGCGAAAGTGCTTGGACTGATGGTGGCCGCTGCTGTGACCACGTGAGTGATTGCTGCGGTGACCCCGGTCTGAGTCTTTGGCCTGGGTCACTCCGGCGATAGTCAGCAAGGCGGTTGCGAACAGTGCAATAACAATCTGCTTTCTCATCTTGTACCTCCAGATAGTACGTTGAATTTGATTGCAGTTTATTTCAGACACACTGAATAGCCGCTGAATCGAAAATCCTCAGCTCACTATCACCAGCGTCACGCGCGAAACTCGCATCCGACGGGCGAGCGTTGGCAGTTTGTCCGACCGGCGCCTTTTTTACTTCATCACCTGCCAGGCGATACACAAAATACTGCCCCAGGCCACCAGAAACGCCAGCGTGCGTACCCATGGTATTCCAGCCGTATGGGCTCCTGCATGGACAATTCGGCTCCAGAAATAGACTGCTGCCGCTGAGGTCGTCGCGTTGTTACTGATTTCAAGAGTATTGGCAATTAACACGAATACGGCAAAAATTACCAGGTTTTCAATCGCGTTATAGTGAGCCTTCTTCAATCGTTCGGCCCAGGGCGCCATTACCAGTGGTGTTTCGGGGTAACCTACCGCGTCACCAATTTTGTTACGGCTGAGCAGGTTAATAACATAAGGAACCCACATCAACACCGTTAGAATGCAGGTCATTGCAAGGTATTTTAGTTCCGGCGTCATGGCTTATCTCCTCTTCAAGTATTCAAGTTGGATTGGCTGCTGAAAGTTGCAAACAAAGTATAAACAGATTCAGGTGATTCAGCGCAACTGGCTGTCCTTGCTGCCCCGTCGATTGTAGCCACTATTAAGTTTTTGTTTATTATCATGTTCTTCCTGGCAGCCGACACATAAACGTACACCACGCACGGCTTTGCGGCGTGCCGCGGGAATGCTGGCCGAACATTCTGCGCAGTCACTCAGGCTTTCGCCACACGATAATTGGCTGCGCGCATACTGAATTGCGTCCTCAATGGTCGCATCAATTTGGTCTTGTACTGCACCATCTTTCGCAAAGCCACCGGCCATGTCAGTAACCCCTGATCCATTGCTGCCCAATCTTCCATACCTGCCAATTCACATGTTGGCAAGTCAGACATTATCGCGCTCTTTGACCACATTTTTCATCAACTATCGAAATTCAATTGAAATGACTTTATGCTTCCGTTTTGGATTTTCAAACATAGTGAGGTAAACGATGACGAGTTCCAGGGCAAACCGATACTTTGAAGATTACGTTATCGGTATGGAGCAAGAGGTGGGATCCGTGAGCCTGAGCGAAGCTGAAATGATTGAGTTTGCGAGCAAGTATGACCCACAGGACTTTCATGTTGATCCGGAAAAAGCGGCAGTCAGTCACTTCGGTGGCCTTATCGCCAGCGGATGGCATACAACAGCGGCGGTTATGCGAGTGTTGGTCGATAGCTATCTTGACAGTGCTTCCAGTCTTGGATCACCCGGTGTTGATGAGTTGCGCTGGCTGGCGCCCGTACGTCCCGAAGACGTGTTAACGGTGCACCCGAGAATTACTGACGCGCGACGTTCAACCAGCAATCCCGACCGTGGACTCCTGCACACAACGACCGAAATTTTCAACCAGGATGATGCGCTGGTCATGACCATAAAAGCGGTGAACCTGGTTGCCTGCCGCGAAGCTGAAGACTCTAAAGGAGTAAACGCAGACATCACTACCCCCGACGCGACCGGTCAATAGAGGCCAATGAACGCTAAACTTTCTGTGGACTTTGATAACAGTTTTGCACGTCTCGGCGAGCGGTTCTACACACGTCAACTGCCAGAGCCCGTCTCAGCACCCGGTCTTATCCGCATAAATTCAGCCCTCGCCATTCATCTTGGCTTCGACCCCAACTGGTTGGAGTCCAAAACCGGGTTGGAGTTTATCGCCGGCAACTGTATACCAGCAGGAGCCGACCCGCTCGCGACGGTTTACGCCGGCCACCAGTTTGGCAACTGGAACCCACTGTTGGGGGATGGCCGGGCCGTCCTTCTGGGTGAAGTCATTGCTGTCGACGGCCTGCGATTCGATATCCAACTCAAAGGGTCTGGCCGCACACCCTATTCCCGTGGCGGAGACGGGCGTGCACCGCTGGGTCCAGTGCTACGTGAATACATTGTCAGTGAAGCGATGGCGGCCCTGGTTGTGCCGACAACCAGGGCGCTTGCAGCGGTCACCACGGGTGAGAATGTGATGCGCGAAGGCCCTCTGCCAGGCGCCGTGCTTGCACGTGTCGCGCAAAGTCATATTCGTTTCGGTACCATTCAGTTTTTTGCCGCCAGCCAGGACATCAGTGCGCTCAGATTTCTCGCAGAGCATGCCATTCAGCGTCACTACCCAGAAGCAGCAAAGACCGATAACCCAGTCCGGGCCATGCTCGACGGAGTGGTTGAGCACCAGGCCAGTCTGATTGCCCGATGGCAATTGCTGGGCTTTATACACGGTGTAATGAATACGGACAACATGCTGCTTTCAGGTGAAACCATCGACTATGGTCCCTGCGCGTTCATGGATAAATATGACCCCGGAACGGTGTTCAGCTCCATCGATCAAGGCGGTCGTTACAGCTACCGCAATCAACCTCACATTGCACACTGGAATCTGAGTGTGCTTGCCCAGGCGCTGCTTCCGCTTTTGAGCGGTGACCGGGATCGGGCAATCAGTTCGGCCCAGGCAGCGATCGATGCTTTCCCGGATTTGTTTCTGGCCGCATATCAACACGGTATGCGCAGGAAACTGGGTTTGACACAAAGCAGGGCTGACGACGAGATACTCATTCGGGACCTGCTGACACTCATGCAAGAGGAAGGCACCGATTTCACCCTGACCTTCCGTCGCCTGTCTGACCTTGCTGACCCAGGACATGCATCGAATGGCGGTGTAGAATTGATTTTTGATCTGCCCGTGACTTTCAACCCCTGGCTGGAACGATGGCAACAGAGGTTGCGCAACGACCCGCAGGATAGCGAGACACGTCAAGCCGACATGTATGTCGTCAACCCGGTCTATATCCCACGTAATCACCTGCTTGAAGAAGTGATCAGCGCTGCCGTAACGCAACAGGATTTTGGACCATTCCACACACTTGTTGACGTTCTTGCGCGGCCTGGTAAATTTGACAAGAACCGTGCCCGATATGCCATGCCACCACGCCCCGGCGAGGTCGTCAAACAAACTTTTTGTGGTACCTGAGGAGCTTATTGAAAATGTATACAAGAACCCTGGTTTTACTGGTCAGCCTCACTGTTACCCTGCTCGCCTGGGCCGAGGATGATCCGTATCTTTGGCTTGAGGGCATTGACGACGAGAAGGCCCTGAAATGGGTCCGGTCAGAAAATGCGTCAACCGCTGAACGATTGCAGTCCGGTCCCTTATTCGGTGAACTCTACGCCGAAGCTAAAGCAACCTTGAACGCCGCTTCCCGTCTACCGAATGTCTATCAGGAAGAAGGCTGGCTGTACAACTTCTGGCGGGATGAGAAAAACCCAAGGGGTGTATTGAGAAGAACGACGTTGGCCGGCTTTGCCGCCGACGAACCCGCATGGGAGGTCGTCATTAGTATTGATGCCCTAAACAGAAAGGAAAATAAACAGTGGGTATTCAAGGGCATGAGTTGCTTGCAGGACGGCCCTGAGCATTGCCTGGTCCGCTTGTCCCCGGGTGGAGGAGACGCGGTTGTAACACGTGAATTTAACTCGGTGAGCAAAAGCTTCCGAAAGGGTGGTTTTTATTTACCATTGGCCAAAGGATCTACAAGTTGGGTAGATGCCGACACCCTATTTGTCGCCACTGATTTTGGTAAAAATACAGTAACGGAGTCCGGTTATCCGAGAGTCGTGAAACGTTGGCAGCGAGGAACACCACTGGCTGCTGCTGAGTTGGTCCATAAGGGTGAATCCAAATCCGTTGCCGTAAGTGCGGCCCGTCTGCACTCGGCAGATGGCGACATTGACATGGTTCGTGAGAGTAAGACATTCTGGACAGCGGAACGCTACCAGTTGTTAAACGGTGCTAAACACCCACTCGATATACCACTTAGCGCCAGCGTTAACGGTTTCTTCCAGGGCCGTCTGATAATCTCACTCAAGGAAGACTGGGCACGCGCCAACAAGACCTACCACCAGGGTGCCGTGCTGATTGCCGACCCTGCGGCATTGCGCACTGGCAGCAAAAGCGTGATCGATGTCCTGATTGAACCCGACGACACCACTATCGTGCAGTCGGTGACCACCACCGATACAACGGTTCTGGTCACGGTGCTGGAAAACGTGCGTGGGAAGATCTATCGCTACATACCCGGATCTGAAGGTCGTTGGGAGCGGGTGCAGGTGGACTTCCCAGACAACGGGTCACTCGAAATTACCAGCACGGATGACACCACTGGCAATTTTTTCGCACGTTATGAGTCATTCACGAGTCCACCCGCCTTGTACTACGTTGCATCCAAGGATTGGCAACCACAAAAAATCAAGAGTCAGTCACCAAGTTTTGATGGCAGCCGATATCAGACAGAACAGTATTTCGCCACCTCCGCAGATGGCACCAAAGTGCCGTATTTTGTGGTTCTGCCCAAGGGAGCGAAACGGGATGGAAGCAACCCAACGCACATTTTTTCCTACGGCGGATTTCGCAATTCACTAACCCCGTCATATTCCGGCTCTTACGAAAGCCTCTCGGGTGCCTACGGCAAGCTCTGGTTGGACCGGGGCGGGATTTTCGTGCTGGCCAACATCCGCGGTGGTGGAGAGTTTGGGCCGGCGTGGCACGCTGCAGCCCTGAAAGCGAACCGGCAGCGGGCATTTGAAGATTTTGAGGCGGTAGCGGAGGACCTGTTCAAGAGAAACATCAGCACACCCGAACATCTGGGAATCGAGGGCAGATCCAATGGTGGCCTGCTGGTTGGTGCAACCATGACCCGCCGCCCGGATTTGTACTCGGCAGTCATTTGCGGGGTGCCCTTGCTGGATATGAAGCGTTATCACAAATTGCTGGCCGGGGCCAGCTGGATGGCCGAATACGGTGATCCGGATGTGCCGGAGGAATGGGAGTTTATCAAGCAGTACTCTCCTTACCACAACCTTTCCAGGGGTATCGAATACCCGGCGGTATTTTTCTACACTTCCACGCGTGATGACCGGGTTCACCCCGGTCATGCGCGCAAGATGGCTGCTCGTATGCGAGAGTATGGTCAGGAGGTTTGGTATTACGAAAACCTGGAAGGCGGACATGGAGGATCCAGCACCAACGACCAGCTTGCCTACCGGTTGGCACTGGCCTACAGCCACCTCTGGACCCAGCTGAAGTAAACGGTTGCCGGTGACAGGGACTGCATAGTCGACCGCGCCAGGCCAACTTCTGTTACAGGTTACCCACCAGACGCGGCTATCGCTGTGGGTTAGAGGCTGCCGGTCCGCTTATCCCGTGCGGTCTTTTTTTTAACCAGGGCTTGTCCCGGCGGTGGCGGGGCTGAAAAATCCTGCCAGTGATAGCTGTGACAATGTGTACATTGCTGTTGCACGCGGTTGCCATTGTGGCAGCCGGTGCACTGATCATTTTTGATCGGGTGATGGTCAGCTAAAGCGACAGGGTCCGGTTCTTCGCCGTCTTTTAGTTGGTGGCATTGGTCACAACTTTGACCAACGGCAATATGCGAAGCATGGGTGAATTCGGTTTTGCGTGGCGATACTTCGATCAACAAACGTAGCGCATACACGCCATCTGGCGTTGCAATGCCATGGCATTTCGCACATTGGAATTGTGCGTCTTGCTGCAGGTCTTGGGGGTAGTCTGAAATAACTTCTGCCAGACTTTTCATCAGCGTGTCCCGATGCTGCTGTGAAACGTACGACAAGGCCATGTACGACGATTTAGCCTGCAGATACCAACCTGAATTGCCACTGATGTGTTTCTTCTTTTTCTCAATGAAACCACGCATTGCGGACCATTCTTTTGAATCCGGGCAACTGCCGCCATGTATTTCCGCTTCGGGTTGTAATTCCTCATCAAGACTGGGGAACCAACTCTCCGCCAACCGGCGACGTATGTCAGCAGGTACCTGGGCAATCACCCGTGCCAGGCGCGAATTACTGATTTTGCGGTGTTGGGAACCTGGTGAAAACCGCTCCACCGCATTGTCGGCCGCAAAATCCTGCACCATGGCCTTGATCGACCAGGCCAATTGCGTGGCCGCGGCACGCTCTTTGTCGCTGGATTTTTTCATCAAGTGAAGCCTGGTCTTTTGACTTTCCAGCAAAGCAATTGCCGCACTGGCCGCCACGTCGGTTTCCAACATTGCCCGCATTACCAGTGGCATGTCGCTCAACCGTTTAAAACGAGTGGTGCGGCAATTGGGCCAGTAGCCGATGGCCAGTTGTTTTGTGTCCAACCGGGGTATGGCAATCAAACTGGTCGGACCGATAGCATCCAATTGTTTGTCGATAATATCCGGACGTAAATGGCAATCCGCGCACATCAGATCAAAACCGGTAAATTGCAGATCGTCATTGCTGTCGATCCGGTGACAAGTCGTGCAATTTGCAGGGACATGCTCAAGCAGGTTGTTCTTGGCAAAATGTTCCCTGTCGTGTCGTTGATGATCGAATAGTATCTGTGGTGTTATTGCCGGTAGCCGCTTAAAGGCCGGATGATCACGCGCAAAGGACATGTGCTTGCTGAGGTGGCAAACCTGACATTGACCATCTGTCAACGCCTTGATTCCATTGGGTTCATCCTGTTGATGTATGCTGTGGCAAGTTGCGCAGGCCACCGGCCTATCACGCATGTATTCCTGGTCGGAGGTCTGTGCAAGCCGGATGCTTATGGCATTCAATACGCTGACCGCTTCGCCGTGGGGCACAAATGCATTTTCAGCGGTGACATGACAACCCAGACATTTCCTGCCGACATCCTGATGTTCGTTATTGAAACCCGCCACACCCATACCGAACAGCTCCGAGAGATTTGTGGCAACCTGTGTATGGCATTGGCTGCAATCCTCAATAAATACGTGCTGACGGTTCGCAGGCCCGGGATCAATAAAACTCATGAACTGTTGGCCCGCGCTCAGCAGTGCGATCAGACCCAGGGCAATGGCAACACACCATCCTACAAATCGTCCCCGTATCTTGCGTTGACTCAGTTGGGGACTGCAAGGCGGCAACTGCCGGCAGCAATGACCACTCGAATCCGGACCAGTGATGCAGGGCCCACCCGCCGATTGCGGCAGTCCACACTGCCACTGTTTGCTCTTGCGTACCGGTTCGCACAGACACCTGGGTGCTGCTCCTTTTTGCGCGTACGGGCAGCGACCTTTTCTATCTGGTCCCTGATTGCAGACCTGCCCACCACGCCCGCCGCCACATACCCATTTCTGGGTTACACGGTCATACTGGCTCTCATCGTAGTTTATGGACTGTATGCGTTTCAGAGACCGTACTCCTGGCGGAATGTATAAATTACAAATGCATGCAGCAGGATAAATACCCAACTTGTGTAGTTCAATGCGATGTGGACGTAAGTCCATTTCCTTAACAGCATTTGCAATGCATATTGTCGATCAAGATTCTGCTTGATCTGGATGATCTCCTCCAATTCTGCCACGTACTTCCTGGAATCAGGGTCGACATGACGATCGATACTCTTCAACTGCTGCAACAATCGGCCAGCGTGCTCTGCTCTGTTGACACAGTGCCGAAAGTACTCACGGGAACGACTCAAGTACGACCTCAGATGGAGGTTATGAAATTCAAGGAGCGGCAGACCACCACCAGTAGCAGAAGCTGCAAGGACCACGTACTCAGCGCGTCGATACTGGGCTTCGCGCAAGTGGGGGACACGCTCGAACTGAATTCGCTCACCACCTGCAGCGATACGCGGCGGCAAGGTCAGCGTGAACCACAACCCGAGAATACCGCTGAGCAACAACAACATATACATCAGCCACAATGACAGATTTAACCAACCAGCGGGTGGCACGATACCCGCATGGATGAGAAAGAACGTCACAGTCAGCCAGCCAAGAAAACTGTGTACTCTGCGCCAGTACCAGACGCGGCCCATCGGTAAGCTGGATATTTTTTTACGCAAATTGTAGGTCGCCAGCAAAATGTGCAATCCAACCAGCAACCAGCCGGAAAAAAGCGCAACATCGACCAACCGGACGTCGTTGTACCATTGCCCGTACAAAATGACGGCCAATACTAACACCAGGAACACGGTACCGCGCCAACGTAATTTCACTACCGATTCAGCCATCGCACCAGTGCTTCACGATCGGCGGTATCAATGCGTACGAGTGCATCATGCGGACAAGCCCGTTGGCAGGCAGGCCCCCCTAGCTGATTGATACACAGGTCACATTTTGAGGCTTTTCGTACCGCTTGTCCGGTTTGCTCATTGATGATGGTCCTGCCTCTTCGGTCGCGAATTTCCACCATGCGGATATTGTCGTAGGGACAAGATTGGGCACAACTGCCGCAACCAATACAGGCGCTGTCATCAATCGTGATCACCTGCTCCCCGGAATTACGCACGATCGCCCCGGTGGGGCAATCCACAATGCATACATTATCCCGACAATGCATACAGGCATTGGCGAACTGAAGGTTGCCGTGCTGCAATCCATGGCGTATGAACCTGGGATTATTATCATGGGCCACGGCACAGGCGCGGACACACTCATCACAGCCGACACAGCGATTAAGGTCTATCAACATCGTGGCCGTGCCGTTGACGACACGCTTGTCCAGCAGGTCCTCCATTAGCGATTGGTCAAGTTCGCCCCGATCGTTAAACGTCGGTGCAATTTCACGTAGACGTTGCTCATCTTTTATCCAGCCACCAGTGACCAGTGCCGGCACAATATGGCTAACCACCAAATGTGTGGGAATTCGTATCAGGTCGACATAGCCGATTGCCTTGAGTGAGAAGGGTGAGATCAATGGCCTGTCAGGATCGTTGACATGCGCGATGACGCCGTCCAGACCGAACATCTGGTTTTGAGTCAGGTAAGCAACGGTACGTTCGCCACCGCCATAGGTTTCCAGCACACGCGCGAACCCACCGCGAATCAATAACACCCCATCAAGATACGCATCTTTCTTAATGATATGTATTTCGTCGCCTGACTCATCTGGCAGTTCCTCAAGCTTGCCCAAAGCCCGGTACCAGTAGGTGTCACCAAACTGTTCAAAACTGGACTGTCTGGCGATTTCAGCGAGTTGATTCTCCGGCAGCAACTTGAGCACGGGATTCTCCGCCAGCAACGGCAACATTGACCGCCCGGACAACAATTTATCCACCCAGCTACGAAACTTCGTGCTGAACTTGCGCAAATCCCTGAGCCCCTGCCAACGCAACTCATACAATTCGATTTCTGTCGCTGCGAAGATCATCGCAGAACGAGGCGCACGCGTCAGGGCGCTGATCTCACCAAAAAAAGCACCTGGACCCATGACTTTCGTATTATTTTGCCCAACAATTTCTTCGATATTTCTCAGTACGTGAATAACCCGACCATGACTTTCACGGGTATTGACTGAATTCTGCTTCCCGTAACCAGCCGTATCCCTGCTTTCAGGGCAGGCGTTGTTCTTCAGGTGTTGCCTGATGGCATCCAGAACTCCCGTAATCTTCCGCTTTTTGTTCTCAATGGCCGCCCTGTCAATGGGTGATAGCAGGATTCTGCACTGTCCTGTCAACAGCAAAAAACAACTGGTTCCATAATCGCCAATATGGGTAATCACGTCGCCCGGCTTATGGTGGGTGATACGACCGTCGAATTTGAGAATATCCTGCATGGCCAAACCAGACCTGAATTGTCCTTCATCAAGCAAACTGAAGGGTTTGTTCGCGCTTATTAAGGCCAGTTTTTCAACCCCCAAACTGTCGGGGTCGCCAAACGGTTTGTCCCACCGGGCCGGTGGTGGAATACGGTGAATACGATCAGCAGAGCTTTTTGGGCTGCCCGCTGTTATTCTTGCTTCACCCATTTAATTGCTTATTGTTGGGGTTCACCAAGGTACTCGCCCCAGGACTCGATCAGCGCATCCAGTTCCCCCAGATCAGCCCCTTTCTCTGACAATGCCATTGCACTGGTCGCAATCGCAGTGACCGCGGCGGTCACGATTGCATTATCCATCGGCAGGGTCATATTCATATCTTCAACTTCCGCATAGATAGCCTGAACCTGTGCAACCCCGGTTTTTGCGGCCATATTCCCGAGCGTTGACCTGGCTTTTTGTAAGCGCTTCAGCAAGGCTTGGGCGTACTTTCCGTCTTTATCTTCGATTCCAGCGATGGCCTTCAATCCGATTTCCAACTCAGCTGCGACTCCCATGACGGCCATCATTCTTTTGCGCTCGGCAGAGGCTTCATTGTTATCAACAGTGTAAAACGTATTGTGCCTGATTTTACCCTGGCTCCATGTGACCAGATTAAATTTGCTGCCCGCAGCATGGCCGCCGGTATTGACCAGGGCCTCCTGTGGCACCAGGTGGCAACCCAGGCAGTTTCTTGCAAAGGCATACACATTTCCGGGACGTATCAGGCCTGCTGCCTCCGCTGCGGCCCAGAGTTCTATTTCCTCCTCTGAGGTCTTGTTTTCCTTGCCGTGCGGCTTGTTCCAATCCACACTCGCTCCGTGGCAGGAATCGCAACTAACCCCGGCAATAACATCTGCTGGCTCGTCTTCACCTTCAGATTGTAGTGTCAGGTGGCAAGTTTGGCAGAGCTCAGCTTCCACCACGTCATCCAGGTCCATTTTTTCGCCAATGGCAACGCCATCTTCAGAATCAGGCATGCTTTCATACGTTAGAGAATGCGGAGTTTCCTCCCAGATTCGGTATTCAACTCGATGGCACTCCGCGCACTCTTCCGGTCCCGTCACCCGCCATGGATCCGGCGATGCCGGGCTTGATTCAATACCAGCCACACATAACAGCACAAATCCGATCTTTACTAATCTTCCCAGCATAGTTTTTCCCCCATGTAGTTTGACTTGCCTGACCAGCGTTCCACATCTCGTAATTGCCAAAGATTTCTGACTATGGGAGTCACTATGCATCTAGAACCAAATTGGTTTTTGGCACACCGATACAGACCAGACAATTACCGGTATGCACGTCAAACCGGGGCTCTTTGTCGGGATACTCCACCTCACCACTGATTATAGCAATTTCACAGGTACCGCAGTCGCCGCAGCGGCAACCGCAATCGAGAGGTACATCATTGGCCTTGGCAACTTCCAGAAGGGACCCGCTGGCGGGTTGCCAGTCGATAGTTCTGCCACTGCGGCGGAATTTGACAGTGTGTTGTACCTTCGTTTCTTCGGCGGTCACTTCGACACGCGACTTGAGTTGTTTGATTGATTCCGGTCCAAAGGCCTCATAATTTATCATTTCTACAGGTACACCCCATGCCTCGAGGTCACCTTTGATGGCTTGTATCATCGGCGGCGGACCACAAAAATAGAACTCGGGCTGCCGGTGGTCGCTAACATCAATGAATTGGTCCGGCAGATTGAGTTCTTCTTTTATCCACGCAACTTCAATGTAACCCTTGCGGTGGTAATGTCTGGAGAGTTGGCAGGACGAAGTCGGATCACTGAACGCAAAACGCAGGTGAAATCTGCTACTTTGACTGACCGCCCCCAGCAACTCCTCCCGATTGAGTACCTGGTGTTGGTTCATCACGCCGTAAAACAACCACACCTCCCGACTGGCGCCGGTATTGGCCAAGTGACGAAACATGCTCAACAATGGGGTGATCCCAACCCCACCAGCGAGCAACACCACAGGGCGGTTTGATAGTTCATTCAGGTGAAATGACCCTTTCGGAGCGCGTACATCGACCAGATTGCCCTCGGATATTCCCGCATGCCAGAACCCGGAAACCAGACCGGCTGGAACATCGGGCTTACCTCTTGGCGCCGGAATGCGCTTTACCGAAATCCGGTAGCCCTCCTGATGATTGCCCAGGGGAGCGTCGGACAGCGAATAACAACGAATGCCTGGTTTCGTCTGGCCGGGAATCTGCAATCGAAATGTAAGGTGCTGGCCCGCTTTAAAATCAGGTACCGGCAGACCGTCGTGGGGCCTCAGATAAATGGAAACGATGTCCTCACAGGCATCCACTTTTTTCTCTACAATAAATTTGCGATAACCGTCCCAACCCAGGCACTGTTGGCGCTGACGTGATGACAGAACTTTTATTTGCAGTTCCAGGTTTTGGGTGCGCAATTGCAGTTCGCGCAACCTGTAACGCCGTTGCCGCCAAGCCGACACCAGGGCTGTCAGGACCCCTGTAAAAGCCAGGGTCAGTAACGCTGCGCCTCCCCATTGAAACAAGGTCATGGTGCTTGCTTAGAATGTGAAGTTAATTTCCGTACGTATGACAATATCAGTGCCCCGTTCATCCCCATCGACTGCAAACACATTGGTGTGTAACAGCCAGCGTTGTCCCAGGGCATGCTGATAACGCAAACCCACGCCCCCCAGGTTATCGTTTGCAGAACCCGTACGATCATTACGCACACCCAGTTCCAGAATCAGGTTACTTCGTTCATGCTTAAAAAACCACTGATAACCGATGGCCAGACCAATAGCCTCGCTGGATTGGTTTGACATCGGTGCGGCCAGACGCCCCAGACCCGGCGAAGCAAACAGTATACCGGTCCTGCCAAGGGGCCCACCGGTAGTCTCACCTCTGGATGCCGAGGTATAGTCTTCGAAGGCAGCAAACCCGTTGATGTAAACAAGGTTGTGGGTACCCAATGGAGACCGGGAAAGTTCAAAAAACAACAATAAACCATCACCGACCGCGGCAGATTCCTCGTCCAGGGCATGGGAGGCGTTGACCCTGATAGTCGAATTCCAAAACCCAAAACGTTGGGTGGAACCATAGCCCAGGTAGAGACCATCGCCGGTCTTGTCACTGTGTACGTAAACAGCATCAAACTCGATGGTGCTGTGCAGGGTATCTGTCTCACTAAACAAACCCAGTAAACGGGCATCGTCATCGTCGCGGTTGTCGGCGCGATTAACATCATTCCATGCGAACAAAAATGTCACTCGGGTCGAGGGGGACTTGTCAAACAGCTGCAGGTTGTTCCTTACAATGCCAACGGCGTCCATGGTGTCATCAATCAGGATGCCATCTTGAAAATTGAGAGGTTGGCGACCGATGGAAAAACCGTAATCATGATTTTTTTCCAATCGTGGGTCATGGTCACTTTTCTGTAGATTGGGAAACAGCTCACCGAAATCACCCTCAAACCACAACTGTTCAATATTGCCGTTGAAGACGCCGTTGTAACCATCACCTGAATCAGGGGTGAATTGATAGTTGGTAAACTCGGCGTTGTCATTTAGGGGAGTGAAGCCCAGGACGATCCGTTCGGTTGCGGACAACTGCAAGTTGAACGCTAACTGTGCACTGACGGCAATTTCCCCAAGCTTGATGTCAGCATCTGAATCCGCCCAGTTCAGTGTGCTGCGCAGACCACCGAACAAATAGAGCGCCGGTTGCCAAACAGCCCCCGTGGGGAGTTCAAAGCCGGGATGCAACTTGCCCAGACCCAGCAGATCCGGTCCCCACTCCAACGGTGGGCCTGTTCGTGTCATTGCGCATGGATTGGCGATGGGTGGCAAGGACTCATCTTTGCTGGGGTCTTTGGTCTCACAATCCCCAGGCTGGAACGGTTCAGGAAGCCTGACGACCTCATCGGACAGCGCCGCACCTGACCCCGCCTGGCCGATAGCGGGCATGGCGAGGACCAGCACCGTGTAAAAAACCCCCATGATGTTCTTAGTCATCTGACAATTGCCACGATCGTTTGCGGTCACAAGACGCGACAGACGTTGTTATTAAACTGACATTCACCCTTTTTAAATGCCTCTGCGGTACATTGGTCCTGCTTATCGGCGACCGGCATATCGGTCAGTATCCGACCATCCCGAGCGATGCTGAGTCTACGCTTCCACAGGGTTTCGGCACCACTAACCACCTGCTCGGCGACACTTTTTGGACTCATTTCATAATCAAAACCGGCGGCTGCAACAGCCGCGACCAGGTTAACCGGCACCATTTGTATGATCAGCGAAATTTCTGCGCTTAGCGGCCAGTTGACTGCCACTGTATCCACCTTGTAAACCGCTTTCCGGGAGCCATTGGCCTTTAACACCCGCCGATGTTTTCGGGCGCCCGCCGGTCTGCCATAGAGGGTGCTGGGTCTTAGCTCTGGACGTATGAAGGGCAATGCGCTGAGTGACCAGTTCACTGCCAGCACCTGCTCGCGTTCACCGCCACGCGCCAGTTTGACAAGAAATTTGGACTGTAAATTGAACAGGTCTTTATCCAACGGGATATCACCGTTTGCGACATGTAAGGAATGCGTGTCTCTCAAATCTCCATTGGGATCCCGGTCTCCGGATATATAAATCTGCCGTCCGTGGCTGTCCTTGATATCGACCTCGAGAAAGATAATCCGCTCGGCATCAAAGCCCGTAGGGACATTGTGTCCGTCGGTGCCATTGCTTACGATGGCGCTCAACCTCAATTTGTCACCCTTCAGACTGGAGTCCAGCTCTCCCAGCACAAAGCCATTGCGCAAAACTTCAAGCCTTTGCTCGCGGGCCCAGTCCAGGGTTTCACATTGCTCTACAATCAGGCGTCGGGCCGCCTTACGGTGACTGGTTGTTCTCCAGGCCCGCGGAAACCTGGTGTTTTTGGCGGTTTGTTTTTCAAAACCTGTCTCACCCCACCCCGCTGCATAGTCGAACAATATCCAATCCCGCAAAGTTTTTTTGCGCAGGTTCCTGGGTGGATTCAATTTGTGCGGGAAAATGCCCGGATGGATGATGGAATGATCCGGTCCGGCAAAATAGTGGTTCGTGACTTTACGTTCAGGCGTATCCGTATTGACGATTCGCGCTGCAGGCCCGTACTCGTACCCCTCGTCCCTGCCTTGCACGCGGCCCATATGGCAATCCTGGCAAGTTACGCCACGTTGGATGGCCGGTGAAGTCTTGTAATCGCTAAAGGCCTCTTCAAGGCGGAATCCGTTCACCAGCAACACGTCATGACAGCTGGCGCAGAATCGTGAGGATGTCAGTTCAAAAAAGTGATCGACTGCAGCGTGGACCTTCTTACCCCGGGTATTATTGGGATCAGTTGACAGGTTGCGATAGGTTTCACGGTCCGCGAGTACGGCTTGCAGACCGGCGTCCCCTTGCGGGCCTTTTACCGGCGCAACCAGGGAGCCTTCATCAAGTGCCAGACGTCCGGATATTTTTCCATAAGCCTGTGACACCCGGTGGCAGACTATACACGTGACCCCTTCCCTGGAAGCAGGGTTTCGGTCAAGGTTGGTTAATGCCAGCGGCTCCTCGATGTCGGTCCCAACGGGGTTATGACAACGCAGACAGAAGTCACCATTAGAGACACTGGTCTTGAGATTGATTGTGGACTGCATGGCCATGTACACCGGACTTAACTGCGCGTACGCATGTTGGGATACTGACCACTCCCGGTATTGCTTTGGATGGCAACTCGCACACCTGGCCGCCGGCGGGTAACGGTCTTCCAGGGCAATTTGCTCGTGTGCAGTCCGGGTATCCACGGCTGTGGCAGCAGCAATGCTGAAAGTTGCGAAGACAGAAAGTACGGCCAACGTGGCAAGCAAATGGGGCAAAGAAAATCCTCGACCCAATATTAATTGGTCCGCTTGATCAGAGCACATATTGCATTTTCTCACTGGTTCCCATGTCCATGACGAGCACTTTCTCAATCTACCACCAGTATAGTCAGGGATCGTACGAAAATCTCAAAGTACCGCTGAACCCAAAAAATTCGGGCCCGGGCAATAATTGTATCAATGGTTCAGATGACTTGTGTTAAGCCCGTTCATTTTTGCAAGAACCACTGGTGCCCTCCCTTTGCCCCGGACTTGCACCCACCCCACCAACACGCAATACTGATAAGTGCGTCATCCCAGTTTTTCAAATCGAGGGACACCTATGTCTACCGCGCGCCGAATGTTATTGATCTGCATACTGGGCTTCTCAGCCAACGCCTGGGCCGAATCATTTTTCGATTTCGATGCATCAACGCCAAGGGGTAGCTGGGCCGTGCGCGAAATTATGACGACCGATCATAAAGGGCGACGGAGCGTCTCGATCATCCGACAGAAGTTTCTCGGAAGTGAACAACGTCAGGGCCAGACCCATTACTGGCTGGAAACTGAAATGGATAATTACAAACTCAAGAAGAAGGGCAAACGCAAGCGCGATGGCGAGCACACGGTGATGAAAGTTCTGGTGTCAAAGGAGGCAATGCGTTCAGATCCCGCCAATGTCGTCAACAATCTGCAGGGCTTTGGCCAGGAGATCATCATGCAGACAGGCGACAGTCAGCCGATGAGAATATCCGGAGGGGGGATGCTGGCCGGGGCAGCTTTGCAGGCCATGGGTATCGAGATCAATTATAAGTTCACCGTGGAAGGCGCAGAAACCGTTGACACCGCCGCCGGGCAATTCAAAGCCAGGCGCGTAGCTGGATTGGGCAGCTCCAGTGGCAAGGTTCTTTTTAAGAAGATCGAAATAAAGAGTCAATCGCTAATGTGGATTTCAGAAAAGGTCCCTTTTGGCATTGTGAAGGGCGAGAGCACCGACCTCATCAATGGCAAAGAACAGCACTCGCAAACGGTGCTGATTGAGTACGGCCGCTCCGGGGCTATGACGGCTATTTCCGGCGAAGTGAGGCAGATGCCGTTTTAGCGATGTCAGGCCGCGAGGCCCCAACCAAGTGCAATCAGACCAAAACGCTACGTCCCTGCCAACGATCCTGGTTACAGGCCTGTATGCAGTCCCTGCTCGTACAGGTTTTGCACTTCTCGGTCAATTCGTTCCGAATCGCCAGCATGCCGCCACGTCCGTAGGTCCCAAGTAACAGGCCAACCGGACAGAAGCCCCTGCAAAAGGCGCAGTCCTTGAATACAAATTCGACAATCGCAGCCGTACCCAGTAATACAGCGGCCCAGACCATCGCGGGCCACCACAGACCCCAAACAAAAAGTTGTACCTGGCGACTTCGCCGACAATTCTCCTTGAATTGGTGAATCCAACCCCGGAAATGCACCTAAAGCAAGCGCTATTCTGCCAGAAATCCTGGCCTATTGGGACTGTTTCTGACGAGGGACTTGGGGCGGACACTGCTTTGTAAAAAATTGACTTTGCGCGTTCAATCGGGGCGACCAAGGCAATGCTTTTGGAGGGGGAAAATGCAACAATGCAGGTGTTTAGACTGCACACCCAAATAGTTTGCACTCCGACCCCATTTGTCCATGGGTTCAGTTAGAATTAACCCCGCCACCGATTTTTAGGGACGATCATGGATAGCTACCTCATATCAATCGCAGGGAATATCGCTGCGGGGAAATCCACCCTGACCAAGGCCCTGGAAAAGAGGAGCAACGGCAAGATAGTTTCCTTTTTGGAGCGGGTTGATTATGTCAAGCAGCATGGCTATCTGCAGCAGTACTACAAAGCCGTGAACGCCTATGACCAACTGAAAGGAGAGAAGCTGGATGGCAAAGACCCCGGTGGATTCCTGAAGGTAAAGGAAGAGGCCGAGTACTGGGGCTACAAGATCCAGGAAACCTATTTCCTGTCACGCTTGCTGGACCTCGGCGTCCTGAATGAACTCCTCCGCGAGGGCCAGTCGGTTGCCCAGGACCGAAGTATTTATGAAGATCAGATTTTTACCAAGAACTCCAACAACTACGAATATATTACCGACGAGGATTACAGAAGGTACCAGGATCTGTTCAAATTGGTGATGAACAACAAGCCAACACCTGACCTCATCATCTATCTCGAGAGCGACGTGGCAACCCTCAAGGCGCGAGTCGTGGAACGAAGCCGGGGGGAGGAGTCAGAACTTGCCAGCCCGGAGAACGCCTATCTTGCCAATCTCAATATCCTCTACCGGCCATGGATCATGAGATGCGGCTACCCTTACCTCATCATCGACACCGAGGCTGTCGACTTCAGAAGTGATGACGGCTTGGAACAGGTTGTCCAGGGCATCATCCAGGCCGTGCCGGGGACCGGGAGACTGTTCGAATGAAGCATATCATCGGGATAATGGGGAACATCTCTGCAGGTAAGACCACACTGTGTAAACTGATTGAAAAAAGATGGGATTATGTCTTCTACCCTGAAGAAGTGGATGAACTGGTGCTCAACTTCTACTATGGTGACCGTAAAGAGCATGCCTATAACACCCAGGTATTTTTTCTCTCCAGCAGATTCAGAAACTGGTGGCACATGACCATCTCACCGAACTCGGGTGTAACCGACCGCATCAAGGAAGAGGATATCCACATTTTCACGGAGAAGAACTACCGTGACAAGTTCCTTTCCAAATCGGAAAAAATGATTCTCACGCACCAGTTCGATGCGATGAAGCACAATATCCCGGAGCCTGACCTGGTGATCTATCCACACACGGAGGTCGATGAACTCAAAGCCAGGATAGAGAGAAGACTTCTCAAGGAAGGCAAAGTACGTGAAGGAGAGAGAGGGTTGCTCGCGACTGGCGATAATTACCTGGAAGACCTGAACGTCCTCTATGAGGAGTTCTACCCTCGTTACCAGGGTAATAAGCTCTGGATTGACAGCAAGGATTGGAAACTCGTCGATGACGAGGGATCAATCAGGTATGAGAGCGAAGAGGCCGACAAGTTGCTCCGGCTAATCAAGGTAACCCTCGACCAGTCCGGCTAGACTGAATCAACGGCTGGTTGCGTGACCCGCTAATGTTCCAGATGAATCAGAACCCGAAACTCCATACCTGCCACGGCGCCTGCCCTGCAGACGATCTGAGGGCACCTAACGGACACCAAACAATTTGATCCTCGCACCCTTCCAGCCCTTGCTGCGGGCTTCATAGCGGAAAACTACCTTGTCAATAAGGCGTGTATCGCCATCCAGGTCGACCACACGTGATTTATTCCCCTTGCGCACCAGACGGTTTTTCTCGAGCACCTGCTCAGATCCATTTTCGAAATGGATCACGATGCGTTTGAATTCGACCGCAGCCCCCATCACCTTCACGCGCAAGCCCGTAAAAGACCCACGGCCCTTACCCACACTGATCGTGTCGTACTCGGTCCGGTCACTGACATTTCTTTCGCCGAGCAAGACCTGGTTCTTTGCCAAGGCGTTTGCAGTCATTCCCACGCCCGCCGTCATTAAAACAGAAATTACAAGTACTTTTAGGTGTTTCATCAGTGTTCCTCGTAGTCCGTTGGTTTGCTTATCAGCCTGTCATTTAGTTGCTGAACCGGGGCTTAACGCCACTGGCATTTACATTTCTTTACACCATCGAAAGCAAACCCATCCTGGGTGGGGTCTGCGTTGGCCTGGCCGGCTCGTAAGGCGCGTCAGAGTTTAACACCCGCCGCTTTTGAGCCTTCAGTGTGTAACAATAAGTATTGTACTCCATAGCAAATCCGTGAGCGCAATGACCGAAACCGTATTTAACCAGGATGCCTACCGCAAGGAGATCTCAGCCACCGTGACCGCGGTCAATGATACCTGGATTGAACTTGATCGAACCATTTTCTATCCCCTGGGTGGTGGCCAACCGGGTGATACCGGAGTTTTTACCACCTCCAACGGTCAGTCCTGGCAGGTGATCGACACCCGCAAAGGTGCGACACCCGGCAGCATCGTGCATCAGCTTGAATCTACCGGAGATGAAATCCAGGTGGGTGATGTGCTGGCAACATCGATCCACTGGGAGCGGCGCTACACGCTGATGAAAATGCACACCGGTATGCATCTGTTGGGCTCCTTGATCCCCGTCGGTGTCACGGGTGGTGCGGTTGGCGAGGCCAAGAGCCGTCTGGATTTCGACCTGGGTCAACACCAGATTGACAAGGAAGAGTTAACCGAAAAACTCAATCAACTGGTGGCTCAGGCCCACGAAGTCACGCTCGAGGCCATCACGGAGGCCGAACTTGAGCGTAACCCGGAGCTGGTCAGGACGATGTCAGTGCAACCGCCCCGCGGGGTTGGTGATATTCGCATGGTGCGTATAGGAGATGTGGACTTCCAGCCCTGCGGCGGTACCCACCTGCGTAATACCAGTGAGATTGGCACGATCCGGGTCAAAAAGATCGAGAACAAAGGCAAACGTAACCGCCGTGTCCACGTTGTGCTGGATTAGCACCTGCAGCTTCCCTCCGTTCTGAGCCGGCGTATGTAATGACCGAAATTTACAGCCTCTCACCAATATCCAGTCCAGCGGCAAAAGTACTGGTTTTGGGCAGCATCCCGGGCAAGCGCTCGCTTGAGGTACAGCAGTATTACGCCCATCCGCAAAACACGTTCTGGCCCATTATGGCGGCATTGCTCGGATTTGATCTTCAGCTACCTTACCCCACACGCGTTCAACACCTTCAGGAATCCGGTATTGCCCTGTGGGATGTACTGGCCACGTGCGAACGTCAGTCCAGCCTGGACGCGGATATTGTCGAATCATCGATCATTGCCAATGACTTCACCGCTTTTTTAGGCGCACATTCGCCAATCCAACATATTTTCTGCAACGGTGCGAAGGCTTATGATTCATTCCTACGACATGTCCGCCCCCGTCTCGGGGACAAAAAACCGGAGATCCCACTGACGCGTTTACCCTCGACCAGCCCGGCGCACGCGGCCATGAATTTTCAAGCCAAACTTGCCGCCTGGAACGTCATTTCAGACTTTGTCACATCGCGTTAGAACATAGTGCGGGCACGCTCTCGCAAGTCCATGACCGGTTGCTGGTTGCGGGTACCGTAACGGGCTTCTGCTTGTACTCCTGCGTGAGTACGAACCTGAAGATACTCCATGACCGCGGGGGTCAGGAAGCGAGACTTGGCACCGTAAACATGTTTGTCACCATGGCGGGCTTGCTCCGGAACCCAGTATTTCAAGGGCCGGATCAGCGCCAACGACTCCCGGGCCCGTGTCATGGCAACATAGAGCAGACGCCGCTCCTCTTCGATACGCTCCGGCTCACCACAGGCAAATTCGTTGGGGAAATTGCCATCATTCACGTTGAGAACAAAAACATGCTTCCATTCCTGCCCTTTGGCACTGTGGATGGTGGAAAGGATGAGAAAATCATCATCGAGGTGTGGTGATCCGGCCAGGTCCCCCGTAGCAACCGGCGGATCCAGGGTCAGCTCAGCCAGGAACTGTCCCCGATCAGCATACTGTCCTGCGATCATCTCAAGCTGTTCTATATCCCCGCCGCGTACGTAATGGTCGTCGTAGCTTAGCTCGAGCACTGGCAGATACCACTTACGCACCAGCTCCAGCTGACCGTGCCAGACCTGTGTATGTCGGGTTAATTGCATCATCACATCCACCAATTCCAGCCAACTTTCGCAGTTTCCGGTTGCTATGCGGTAGTCAACAAAAGCATTAAAGTTTTGACCATTTTCCGCCAGGTGGTCCAGTGCTGTTGCAGCCCGGGCAGGGCCGACTCCGGGCAGCAATTTCAGCACCCTGAAGCCAGCCACTCTGTTCCTGGGGTTTTCGGCCCAACGCAGGATGGATAAGGCATCCTTGACGTGGCCGGATTCCAGAAACTTGAGCCCGCCATACTTAACGTAGGGAATGTCGCGCCGCACCAACTCTACCTCCAGCCGATCACTGTGATGGCCATTGCGAAATAATACGGCCTGCTCGCGCAGGTTTGCCCCGGCCTCCCTTTCTGAAAGTATGCGCTCTACAATGTACAGTGCCTGCTCGCGATCAGATTCCACGCTGATCAGCTCGGGAGTACAGCCCCCTCCCCGGCTCGCACGGAGCGTCTTTCGATAGGCGCAGGAACTCTCTGCCAGCAACGCATTGGCAAGGTCCAGAATGGGTTGGTTGGAGCGGTAATTCTGCTCCAGGGGAATCACGCTGGCCGGCGGCTCGAAGGTTTTGGGAAAACTCAGAATATTCTCAACCTCTGCGGCCCGAAAGCTGTAGATACTTTGTGCGTCATCTCCGACCACGGTCAGACCACTGCCCGTGGGGCGTAGCAGGGCCAGTATTCTGGCCTGCAGCACATTTGTGTCCTGGTACTCATCCACCAGGATGTGATCGAATTGTGTAGACACAGCTGCAGCCAGACCCCGATCCTCGCACAGCCACATCCAATGCAACAGCAAGTCGTCATAATCGAGTAGTGATTGATGCTGCTTGGCCTCCACATATGCGCAAAACAGTTGTGTCAGTTCCTTTTTCCACTCAACGCACCACGGATAGTGGGTGTCGAGTACTGTCGTAATGTCCAGCTGCCGATTGACGCATTGGCTATAAATCCCCAGGCAGGTCATCTTCTTAGGAAAACGCCGGTTGGGCTTGGTGAGTCCATGCTCATGACGCAGCAAGTCCATGAGATCGGCGGAATCCGACTGATCGATAATCGTAAAACCCGAATCCAGACCGATACTCGGCGCATACATTCTCAATAAACGGTTACCGATAGAATGAAAGGTACCGGACCACGCAAGCTTGAGCGGCACGGTACCGCCACGTGCATTGCCCAGGTGTGCTGCTGTCACCCTGATCGCCCGGTCAGCCATTTCCCGTGCCGCGCGGCGACTGAATGTCAGCATCAGAATGCGCTCGGCAGCAACACCTTTGACCAGCAAGAATGCGGTACGGTGGGCAAGCGTCATGGTTTTACCGGTACCGGCGCCGGCGATAATCAAAACCGGACCGGATTTGACACCCCCCTGCACGGGCTGACCGTGGGTTGCAGCTTCATGCTGCTGTGCGTTGAGCGTGGCAAACAACTGTTGCCCCATTACCCTGCTCCGCTTTTTACCAGGACCAGAGTGTGCTTGACGACATTCTCAGAAAGTGAGAATTTAAAAGCTGCCACAAAGCCGAATTTTGAAATGGGTGATGAGTTATTTTGACTGGACAATTGGTATGATGTGGTCATGTCCATCGGTGAGAGTCCTCCCATGACACCAAAAACCATACTCCGCTCCGGCCTGATCCTTGGTCTGATATTGGCCAGCACTTTTGGCGTCAATACCCACGGCAGTGATCAACAGGGCTATGCCCTGGTAAATACCCATATTTTCAATGGCTTGGAGAATAAAGTTGTCTCCGGAAGGACCGTGTTGGTGCGCGACGGTGTCATCCAGGACATTATCAAGACACGAGACACGGTGCCGGCGGGTTTTACCACCGTTGATTGTGAAGACAACTACCTGATACCGGGGTTGTTCGATGTCCATACCCATCTGGCAAACCTGGAGCAGGCCCGGCGTGCCCTTGAATCGGGTGTAACAACTGTGCGCACAGCCGGTGTACCCGCCTACCAGGATGTATCGCTGGCGGCACTGTCAAAAGCCGGTAAAGTGCCAGGCCCTGACGTGGTAGCGGCCGGAGTTTACGTTACGCCCAATCTTGAAGGGTCAGTATTGGCCGACCCCCGGTTAGTTGAACTGGCCAATGGTGTGGAGAGCGATGAGGCCCTGCGGCACCTGGTTAAAGTCAACATAGACCGCGGTGTGGGGGTGATCAAAACCCGGGGCACCGAACGCGCAGGCAGGGCGGACACCGATCCTAGGGAACAGACCTATACCCAACACCAACTGGAGGTCGTAGTAGACGAGGCCACCAGGGGTGGTGTTCCCGTCATGGTTCATGCCCACGGTGATGAAGGCGCCCGCGCTGCTGTTCTGGCCGGTGCCCGGAGTATTGAACACGGCAGTTACCTCACAATCGACACCCTGAAACTGATGCGGGCGCGGGGAACCTTCCTGGTGCCGACCTATATCACCATGGTCGAAATGCTTGAACAAGAGTACGAAGGGGTACTACGTGTGCGTGGAACCTACATGGTGCCCAAGCTGGAAAAGGTAATCCGCCAGGCACACAAACTGGGTGTAGCCATGGCCACGGGTGCCGACAACTACTACGACTCGCAGTCCGTTAACCGAATTTCACTTGAAGTGTGGCACCTCGTGCGTCTGGGTCTGAGCCCGTTTGAGGCCCTCCAGGCAGCCACAGTCAATGCCGCTGAACTGCTGATGCTGGGCGACCGGACCGGTCGGATCGATGTGGGCTTTGAGGCTGACCTGATCCTGGTACCTGCCAACCCACTCAAAGATATCTCGGCGCTACAGGATGTATTGCTGGTGATGAGCAATGGGCAGATCGCCTTGCAAAGGATTCCATTTGCAAAACACTAGGATGAACGACTAAAGGATGTCGACTCCAAAAATCGATTCTAAAACTCTATAAGCACCTCGCGATTACCACCCCGGAAAGTCGCACTTCTCACACCGTCCTCCCGTTCCACGTTGACCAGGTTGACCTGATCCGGCCACAGGTCACGGAGCGCACTGTGACTAATACGCAAGGCGGTCAGCCCTGCAGGAATCGC
This sequence comes from Gammaproteobacteria bacterium, assembly GCA_021772915.1. Lineage (GTDB taxonomy): Bacteria > Pseudomonadota > Gammaproteobacteria > Xanthomonadales > SZUA-36 > SZUA-36. The sequence goes on from JAJFLB010000032.1 coordinate 38,072, forward strand.
GGCTTCCTCATAGACCCATAAAAAGCGTCCTTCGACCTCATGACCCACAGGTGTGAGTTCAATCTCGTGGCCACGCTGGTCTGAAATTGAAAAGTGCCGGTAAACATAAGTTGAAAACGACTCACGGGCTTGCTCCGAACCCAGGATATCGGCACCGGCATCGATCAGTTGCTTGACTGCATGTTCAGCATCGTGCAGCAGGAAGCGGTGCATCACTTCAATGTTATCGGTTCTGGCATTGAACAGTACCCTGGTTACGGCTTCCTTCTGCTGGTGTGCGCCCGCCAGGCTCAGCCAAAACAGCATTACTACAGCCAACCAACGCAGCGGAATCACCTTTCCTGATCCCCTTCTTCCCCGGTATCAATCTCGGTTTTTATGTCCTGCATGATGTCACGGTACTCCGGGTCTTCTTTTTCAGGGGTTTTAAAGACCTCGATTCGTGAGGGAATAATCCGACGCGGATAGTGGTTGTTCTCGACGTCCCCATCGGCCGTCTCCCAGCGTGGATCCATCACGACCTGGGTCAACTCCCGGTCGGTGACGATCATTTTCATTACAGATTTGGACTTACGTCGCCAGATTTCGGCCGGAATCCGCATCATTTCCTGCTCGCCGTCGGCATAGGTCAGTTCAAGAATGATGGGCATGACCAGTCCGCCGAGATTGGAAAACTTCAACACATAGTAATGTTTGTCCTCCTTGACCGCACGGTCCAGGGCTGCTTTCTCCCAGTCTTCAAGTTCATCAACAAACTCCCGGTATTCATTGCGCTCCTTATTGGTGACGGTAAAGCGGTCATGCTTGTCGTAGAAGTCACGTACCTCCTCGTTGCGGTCCACCCACAGCTTGAAATCGGCGCGATTGCGCTCGACTATGATGGATAAGGGCTTGTCTTCTTCTTCCAAACGTCGGCGTTCGAAATCAATATCGGGATCCAACGTGTCCATACGCAGTTTCCAGATCCGGTCAATGGACAGGTCAACGTGGTCGGTGGTGTAAAACCAACCCCGCCAGAACCAGTCCAGGTCTACACCTGATGCCTCTTCCATGCTGCGAAAAAAATCGGCCGGAGTGGGTCGCTTAAACATCCAACGCCGGGAGTATTCACGGAAGGCAAAATCAAATAAATCACGCCCCAAAATGGTTTCCCGCAGAATAAACAAAGCAGCGGCGGGCTTGGAGTAAGCATTTGGACCCAATTGCAGCACGCTGTCTGACTGGGTCATTATGGGAACCTGCTGATCGGACTTCATGTAATCCACCACGTCACGTGGCTCGATTTTCCAGGGAACATCTGGGTCCCACTCCAGACCGGCGATGGCATCGAGAAAACTGTTTAGCCCCTCATCCATCCAGGTCCACTGGCGTTCGTCGGAGTTTACCGTCATGGGAAAGTAGTTATGGCCAATCTCGTGGATGACCACGCCAACCAGGAAGCGCTTTTCTGCCTGGCTGTATGTGCGGCTACCGTCATCCTGCTCATCGGTACGCGGGCCATTAAACGTGATCATGGGGTATTCCATACCACCCACCGGTCCGTTGACTGATTGAGCGACCGGATACGGGTAGTCAAATGACATCCGTGAATACACTTCCAGGGTGTGGAGAACGGCCCGGGTAGAGTATTTCGACCACAACGGATCACCTTCTTTGGGAAAGAAGGACATCACCATTACAAAAGGCTGGGCTTTACCACCTTGATGGTAGCCCTGGGCATCCCACATGAATTTGCGAGAGGACGCCCAGGCAAAGTCACGAACGTTTTCAGCCTCGAAGCGCCAGGTCTTTGAGTCCGCCGTACCGGCTTTCTCATTTTCCAGCGCCTCCTGGGCCGTTACAATATATATGGGTCTTGTGGCGCTCTCGGCTTGCTTCAGACGTTTGCGTTGTGTGGGGGTAAGCATGGCCTTGGCGTTTTGCAACACACCGGTGGATGCAACGATGTGATCGGCCGGAACGGTAATGTCCACGGTATAATTACCGAATTCGAGCGTGAATTCACCACGCCCGAGGAACTCCTTGTTGGTCCAGCCTTCGTAATCGGTATAGGCGGCCAAACGCGGAAACCACTGAGCCAGCAGGAAAATATCGTTGCCGCCCTCTCGGGCGTCGTCCGAAAAATGCTCATAGCCCGCGCGTGCGGCCACTGCATTTTCCTCCATGATGTTAAACGCGAAATCAATTCGGAAAGAAACACTTTTGCCGGTGTTAAGAGGCTCCGGCAGATCCAACCGCATCAAGCTGCCCACAACCGTGTGGGCCAGCGCCTTACCACGGGTGTCAGTGACGCCAGAAATCTCATAGCCCGCCTGGTTGTCCGCCATGAACTGCTGCCGCCGTAATTCATCAATACTGATGCGGGGTGGGTTCCCGTCCTTGGCCGCCTCGGTCTTGGCACCGCGAATGCTTTTATCCGCGAAAGCCCGGGTCAATTCCGCGATGGAGTCTTTGCGAAAACGGTTCTGGTCCAGTTGTAACCACAAAAAACGCAAGGTATCCGGACTGTTGTTGGTGTAGACAATCTGCTCGCTGGCCTCCACGCGGCGCTGATCCTCGAGCAATGTGACATCGATGTCGTAATCGACTTTTTGCTGCCAGTAACGGTGGCCAGGTTCACCTCCGGCCGTACGATAAATATTGGCCGTTGGCAGAACTTCATCCAATTGACGGAATTTATCCTCGAAGTCGCCCTTGGTTTGCCTGATGGCTGCGGTACTATCAAGGGAAATAAAAATCAGGACTGCACCCAGCAGCCGACAAGAGTTTAAAGTCATAATGATCCTGGTTGTCTGTTGTCTTAGGCGTTAGACCACGGGTTCGGCAGGAGATTATAGAGCAAGCGCCCGGACGGAGAAAATTTTTGCATCAGGAAGCTGTTACGTTTGTTGTCTGGATCATCTTATTCAATCCAAGCTTTTGTTGGTAACATGTACCTGGCCCCTTTTGGAAAGGAATTCGTAATGACCCATCCATTGAAACTCAATCACACGGTCCTGCTGGCCGTTACAGTCCTCGTATTGATATCGGGCACCGTCGCCTGTGCTGCTGAAAACGGCCCATATCCCCGCATTCTGGTCACCGGGCAAGGTCGCGTCGATGTTGCACCGGACATGGCTGTTCTAACGCTGACGGTAACACGTGAAGCAGAGACAGCCCGCGCCGCGTTAAGTGCCAATTCATCGGCCATGAGTGACGTGCTGGCCGCCATGACCGCCGAGGGAATTGAGGCGCGTGACCTGCAGACCTCAAACTTATCAATTCAGCCCAAGTACGTCTATCCGTCCTCAAACTCGGCAAACAAAAATGAACCGCCAAAAATAGTAGGTTACACGGTGCGTAACAGTCTCACCGTGCGAGTGCGGGATATCAACTCAGTGGGTGTAATTCTGGACAAATCCGTCACACTCGGGGTCAACGAGGGTGGCAACTTCATTTTGACCAATGCAGACCCCTCTGCTGCAATAACCCAGGCCCGTAGTAATGCCGTGAAGGACGCAATTGCCAAAGCCGGAACCCTGGCCGAGGCAGCGGGTGTAAAAACAGGTGATTTGCTGGAAATTTCCGAGCGATCGTCCAACCCGCAACCCGTAACCATGGCAAGGATGGAGATGGCCAGGACCCGGTCAGTTGGTACCGTACCCATGGCTGCCGGCGAAAACACCTATAAAGTGACGGTCAACGTCTCGTTTGCGATAGATCAGCAATAGACCCGTCAAACCGCCACGACAACACATGGATGTGTACAGGAATTGGCCCCTGTGTAGGCCGGTCATTTTCCACTAACTTTCCGGCTGGCACATTCTTTGGTCTGGCAGCCTTTGCGTGATAACCTGACCTTACATGTCTGGAACTACGTGGATATCAATGAAAATAGGAAAGCTCGTAGTCCCCTTGTGTCTCCCGTTTCTTTTGGTGGCCTGCACCACACAGGACGGTAGTGAAAAATCACCCGATCTGGGCGCCCTTTGGGTCCAAAACTCCGCCGAGTATCATGCAGTGTCCAGGCAGGTTTACCGGACTGCGTCGATGGCATTGCCGGCATTGATCGCCGATAAAGCGTGGAGTGCGATTCCGTACCAAAACAATGCAGAAAACCTGCCGCCTGCAATCATCATGGATATCGACCAAACCGTGGTGAACGGTATCGATTTTGAGTTGGGGTACGAGCGCCCGTTTACCAGCACCAAGCATGATGCATGGAATGACTCACACGTCGCCATGCCCGTCCCCGGCGCGTCGGAGTTTGTAGAGTTGGCGCGGGCATCAGGTGTGCAGGTGTTTTTTCTGACAGGTCGTCCGTGTAGCACCACGGCAGAAAGTTCTTGCCCACCAAAATCGATTGCAGTGCAAGATCTCATTGAAGCCGGAATTCCGGCAGACGAAGCCGACGTAAGCCTGGCAGGCGAACAACAGGACTGGGGTTCCGAGAAAAAGGTGAGACGCGACTACATTGCCCGGAATCATCGTGTCATTATGTTATTTGGTGATGATCTGGGGGATTTTGTCCCCTGCGTCCGACGCTCACCGGTTGCTCCTTGCGAAACGGGAGCTACGATCGCAAACCGACTGGCCTTAGCGACTGAACACGACGCTTACTGGGGGGCCGGCTGGTACATTTTGCCAAACCCGATGTATGGCTCCTGGACGACTGTTAAATAAGCGATGGGCACCCGCAGTTTGGAATAACGGGTATCCCGGTTTGTTACTGCGCATTGTTGTTGACCTAATCCGGGTACTCGCTGAATCCCGGCAAACCTGCCTCATCACAGGACCAGTCTGTACCTGAACCGGTAAAAATTCGCGCCTGCGGGGCAAGGTCCGGTTCTACGTCCAGCGATCCTGCCGGAATAAAAACTATATCGAGTGACTCGACAAAACGCGGAACACGGCCACCACAAGTACCACAAAACGTATTGGTGAAACGCTCAGCCTCAGGCAACTTGTAGGATTTGACCAAATCCTCACCACCTTCCCAACTCAGTGTACCTTTCAGAAACAGATTACTGGCATGACCGGTCCCCGAGGCCTTGCGACAACGCTTGCAATGGCAATGATAGAACCGTTGCGTCTCACCGGTAGCGATGAAACGTACCTCGCCACAAAGACAACTGCCTGACAACATTGATGTGCTCATATTTTCCTGACTCCTGTAAGGATCCAGCTGATAAGGTCAGCAGGGTGTATCTATCTTACTGTCTTGCACCTGGATCGTACATTCATCGATTTCATCCACACTCAAGGCAGATCTGGCTGCCTGGAGCACCAATGGCCAGGTCGAGGACTCTGGATCAATCATTTCAAAATGACCCGATTGCCCGGCATTGATAATTTGCGGTGAGTTGCCCGCCTGGCGGGCCTTTTCAAGGTACAGTCGACCGACCGGCCCCCAGGTTTCATCGTGCTCTCCCATCACGATGTGCTGGGGAACGCTCAGGGGCAACCGCTGCGTCGCGGATACCAGTTGGTATCGCTGCGGATACCGCGAAGGTGAACCACCCATAAGTTGCTCCACAACATTCCCGCAGAACTCCTGCCCATGTAGGTAGGCCAGATCCGCAGCAGGTGCGAGTGCCAGAACCGCTTTGGGCTTGAGCCTGGCTGGCCACCGGGGAGGTCTGTTAGTCAGCCAGATGGCAAGTTGCCCCCCGGCCGAGTGTCCGGCAACAACAACACGAGCAAGGTCGAGGTCAAACTTCCCGGCCAGCGGCACAAGGTGATCAGCACCCGCGGCCACGTCATCAAATGTACCCGGCCAACCGCCTCCCGGATCACCCACCCGCCGGTACTCAACTGTCCAGGTGGCAATGCCGGCAGCAGTTAATGCGGCTGCCAGGTTTCGAATATGCGCGATATCGAATTCCGCCAGCCAGCAGCCCCCATGAATCAGCACCATGGCAGGAAAAGGTCCTTCTCCCGATGGCAATCTCAGCTCGCCAAATTGCAGGCCATCTTCTCCGTAGGAAATAATATGATCAGCCGCCGGATTCGGGAAAGTTGCCAGTGCCGATGAGTCCATGATGTCCATGGCGAGAGCCTACCATGTCAGCCTGACGATACCCGGAGATTTTACTCCGGCCCCTCTTATTGGCTACCCTAGAGGAATGCTGCAAATGACGCATTCCCTGAGCACCACCACAAACGGTCCTGGTCTATATGAAATAACGGAGTCCGTGGTGAATTGGTGTCAACAACAAGGTCTGCAGTTTGGTCTACTCACTTTGTTTATCCGTCATACATCTGCATCTCTGACCATTCAGGAAAACGCCGATCCTGATGTATGTCTGGATTTGCAGGATTTTTTCAATCGCATAGCGCCGCACCACGGTCCTTATCGCCATTCCGCTGAAGGGCCTGACGATATGCCGGCACATATCAGGACTGCCCTGACTCAAACCCAACTCACAATTCCGCTGCACCAGGGTCACCTTGCATTGGGAACCTGGCAGGGGATCTACGTGTTTGAGCATCGGGACCACCAGCAAAGACGCCAGGTGGCCATGCATTTAATGGGGGAGTGAGCCGGGAAGTATTAACTTCTCACCGCCGCTTGCCCAAGCGTGCACGCCGCAGCTCCATCGGGCTTGCCGCCAGGCGTAGTTTGTCGAATAGGTGCCCAAATGCCCGCCACGGGTGGCGCCAGGTCATTCGCGGTCCGGCGTAGCGCATTACCTGGCGAACCTGCTCGCGCTGTTGTTGTTTGTAGCAATGGATGGGACAGTTGGTGCAGGTTGGCTTGGATTGGCCGTAGGGGCATTTGGCCAGACGGGTCTGTGAATAACGCATCAGCCCGGCGCAGGCAGTGCACAAGCCGTCACTGTCTTGCTGGTGATGGTGCTCGCAATATATTGCGGTCATACACACCAGGGTCTGGTGCTCACGCTTTAGTCTGCCGGTCAAACTATCCATGGATAAACTTTAGCGTATCTTCGACGCTGCCAAGCTGACCGGGATCAAGTAAGATGCATTTTGTTATGGACAGCGTGAGCACTTTCGAATTGTGATTTTCCTGAGATTATTACCCGTCTTCATCAGTTTCCTGCTGCTGGCTGCACACTTCTACAGGGCCGGTCATCTGGTACTCGTGTTGCTCTCACTATTGATGATCTTCATGCTTGCGCTAAAGCGATCCTGGCTGCCTCGCCTGATTCAAACGGCCTTGGTGCTGGGCGGGCTGGAGTGGCTTCACACGTTGTACAACATCGTACAATTAAGGATCCAATACGACCTGCCATGGACACGCTTGGCCGTGATCCTCGGCGGCGTTGCTTTGTTTACAGCAGCTTCTGCGCTTGTTTTTCAGGGCCGCTCGCTGCGAAACAGATATCTTGAAAAGAATCCCGATTACTGGGTTTCACGGACTTGAGCAGATTCTGATCTGTCTGTATTTACTCGTTCTTAACCCCATAAGGTAAGCTAATAATATGATTGATGCACAAACCTACCCAATTGGTACTCCTGGGAAAAAATGGGGTGAGGACGAAAAGACCGCGTGGCTCGCTGAACAAACAATCAGACGTTCCTATGCAGAAGAAGTTGTTGCGCAAATCGATACGATAAGGGGGGCTTTTGAGGTTGAGCAATATGGTGCTTTGTCTTGTGCCCCTAATCAATATCCGCTTTTTGCGGTCAAATCACGCCACTGGGAGGATGAAAAACCAGGCTTGCTGGTCACCGGCGGCGTCCACGGGTATGAAACCAGTGGTGTGCAAGGGGCAATCCGTTTTCTTTTGACCAAAGCCGAGGCTTATGCCGGGCAATTCAATATTGTTGTTGCGCCATGCGTGAGCCCCTGGGGATATGAAACCATCAATCGCTGGAACCCTCTTGCGGTCGATCCCAACCGCTCTTTTACTTCCGCCAGCCCATCTGAGGAAGCTGCAGCACTGATACAGTACCTGGATTCAAATTCGATGGGTTTTCTGGCCCATTTCGACCTGCACGAAACCACTGACACCGACAACAGCGAATTCAGACCTGCCCTGGCTGCACGTGATGCGGTGGTGCAAGACAACTGGAACATACCAGATGGTTTTTACCTGGTTGGTGACCTTGAAAAACCGGCCGCTGACTTTCAAACGGCTATTATCGGGTCGGTCGAAAAAACTACGCATATTGCACCACCGGATGAAGATGGAAGAATTATCGGCGAAACGCTTGAGCAATGGGGTGTCATCAGCTATCCCGCCAAAGCGTCAGGACTCTGTATGGGTGTCACCGGTGGCAGGTTCGTAACCACTACAGAGATGTACCCGGATAGCCCCCAAGCAAGCGACGAAATCTGTATAGCCGCGCAGGTAGCGGCCGTCACCGGTGGCCTTGAATACCTATTGAGCCGACCGGAGCACATCGGAAGGAATCACTAATGAAAATGATGCTTGTTTTTATTCTTGGCCTGGCAATGCTGTCAGGCACTACCTATTCCAGTGAAACTGAGGGTCAGCAAGGCAAGGGAATGCCCGGCCGCCCTGATCGACTGACCAGGATGCAGAAAAACCTTGGTCTCAGTGATGAGCAGGTAGAGCAAATCCGGGAAATCCGCAAAAATGGCGGTCAACGTAAAGAAGTACTGGCAGTCTTGACCGAAGAGCAACGCGCATTGATGAAAGAAAACCGTGGCAAACAGCGGCGTCAAGGCCGAAAGGGCGGCGGCCGCGGTCAAGGCAAGGTGCCTGGCAAAAAGCAACAGGGCAACTAAGCCAACAAGGCAGGGTACCCACGGGGCAGCACTCGCAACCACCCAAAAAAAACCACTCCCCCACCCTCTTTACAGATAATATCACTTGTCTCTGGGTACCAAGGTGCCTCTCAAACCTAAGGCCATCGAATAGCGGTAGATGCCAAAAGAAAGCTCAGCAAACGATCACCAGGAGCACGTCATCAGGGGCATGACCGCTGCGATGGGTGCGTTTTTAATGTTTACGGTCATGAGCATGTTTGCCAAATTGCTGAGCGTGAACCACTCGGTCATCGAAATTGCTTTCTATCGAAACCTGATCGCAAGCATGCCTTTTCTGGTAATGGTATTTGCATTCGGCCGCCGCGAAATCCTCGTACTCCGTTCCAAACCTGTGCTGGTTGGCGTTCGCGCCGTCATCGGCACACTTAGTCTGATCACAACTTTTACCGCGTTCACCCTGATGCCGATGGCCGATACAACTGCCCTGCTGTTTGCATCATCATTATTTATCCCGGTCCTGGGTGTGATATTCCTGAAGGAATCCGTAGGTCCCTACCGTTGGGCCGCCGTCGCCATTGGGTTCATCGGTGTCGTCATCATGTCGCACCCATCCGGTGAGGTGTACACATTAGGTATTGTGATCGCTATTTGTGCCGCCCTGATGCACGCAATTCTGCAGATCATCTTGCGCTATTTGGGTCACTACGAGAGCCCGGAAACCATCACCTTTTACTTTTTTATTATTGGAACTTTTCTCACCGCGCTGCCACTGCCTTTCATTGCCGTCAGACCCACGCTGGCCGAGATTCCACTACTGCTCGGTGTCGGTTTATCGGGTACCGCCGCACAATGGCTGTTGTCCATTGCTTTTCGCAACGCACGTGCCGCCATTGTCACGGTGTTCAATTACAGCAGTATCGTCTGGGCGACATTATTTGGGTGGATGATATGGAACGACTGGCCGCTGCCTACAGTGATCGCGGGCGGCGCCATTGTGATTGCCTCCAATATGCTGATCATCTGGCGAGAGAGTCGATTGAAAAAGATTTCTGACGCCCGATTCCGGGCAAAACTCTGATGAAAAGTCACTCCGGCACTCGAAGGTCAGCCAAGATGACCGCCCACGCGATTAAACACCATGTTCTGGTCCAGTGGATCATCGCCGTTGCGAACCATGCGGGCAGCTGAATGTTCGGGCTTGAGCCCTGAACCAAGCAATAGCTCGTTTGCCGCGTGGTTACCCGACGGTAAAACCGGAGCTGTTTCGACCGTGGCCAAACGCAACCTCTGCAAGGCAGTACCGGCCTCGACGTCCTGAGCCACGATGATTCCTTCTCCCAGGTCCGGGAGGAAATAACCCCTAATCTCACTAGCTTCAGGACCGGCATACACCCAACCCGAACCAACATAACTGGAAAGCAGTGCACTCCTGTCTTCTCCTGAGGCCCGTTGGTCCATTGCCAAAATTTCCGCAGTGTCCGCCGGTCCCGATGAACGAACCTGATTCGACACATCGGCGGCTTCGTAGACCGACTGTTGGTAGAAGGTGTAGTCACAGGACTGCCGGAATCCCAATTGCTCATACAACTGCTCTCCCTCACGGGTGGCAATCAGCAACTGGATGTTGCGGCCATTGTTTTCTGCCGTTGCGATAAGTTCCTGTGTGATCAGGGATCCAAGACGCTTGCGACGCATTTCAGGCTCAACAATGATGTGCGCCAGCCATGCAGTTTGCCGGTGCAGGATCACGCTGCCAATCGCCACTATATGGTTCTTGTCCTCTATCTTGAGTGGCAGGCAAAACCGCGCATTGAGATAAAACCGAAAGGACACCAGGATGTTTTGCCAGCCCTCCGGCTGCAGATGAGCAATGCGCTCTAAATCAGTTGCTGTAAACGACTGGATCAAATGAACCCCGGTTGGGGCAACCTGAACAGGTGGTCGTCCGGATCGCTGGCACTCTCCTGGCTACCCGAGCAGGCCAACCCGCTACACCGTTTGGTCGTGGTCATTCAGATCGTATCCCAACGAAAACGCTCAACTTCAAAGGCGTCATCCGCCAAAGCCTTCAACAGTTCATCGTTATTGTTGTCGATGCGTCGAAAGTTCCGCTTCATTCTTACGCGTGCTTCTCGCGTGAACAACCTCAAAATATCAATTTCCCGTGAGGCCTCGTCTACACCGTGTACTTCGATTGAAGCCTGTACCCGGCTCAGCGTACACGCCAGCACGAACAGGTCGATCATGATATCCGCGAGGCGCTTGGTGGCAAGCTGCATGTTGATGATGTTCTTGCCGTGTTTGCGCAGTATACGGTCAGTCGCCTGGGCCAGGAAGCGTGTCTCCTTCTCGAAGGCCTCAACCTGGGGCTGAAGAACCGGGTCCAGGTCCTGTAGTCTTGCCGCAGCGCCGATTCCAGTCTGCAACTGTGCGTGTTTACGTGCATAGTCGGAGAGTAAGCCAAAGCCCTTGATTGGGTCATTGAGCACGTCCTTCATCGTCGCAGCGAGTTCCTGTAACTGGCAGCCAACATCATTCATTGCCGTGAGGGCAATGAACAGACGCAGGATCTCATTGGTACCCTCAAATATGCGGTTGATGCGGGAATCACGCACGATGCGTTCGTAAGGGTACTCGCGCATGAATCCATTGCCACCGGCGATCTGAAGGGCCTCATCCGCAGTGCGTGACAGGCACTCGGTGGCATAGACTTTAGAGATCGCGGCTTCAACTGCGTATTCCTGATAACCGGCATCAATCAGGCCACCTACCATCGTGACCACCGCTTCTGAGGTGTAACAGTCCACCAGCATGCGGCCGACTTTCTCCTTGATCAGGCCGTAACTGGAAATGGACTGGCCAAAAGTCTTGCGTTCATTCGATTGCCGTGTTGCCAGCTCGATCAGACGCTTCATGCCCCCCACTGAACCACCCCCCAGTCCGGTGCGTCCACTGTTCAGGATTTGCATCGCGACCTTGAAGCCCTTACCGACCTCACCCAACACGTTTTCGTCGGGCACTGACACATCGTCAAACAATACGGTGGTGGTGGGGTTGGCACGCAGACCCATCTTGTCTTCGTGCGGACCAACGCTCACACCGTCCATGTCTCGGGTGACAATAAATGCCGTCATCTTGCCATGTCCAAGTTCAGGATCGGTACGGGCAAAAACGGTGAAAAAGTCCGCAATCCCACCGTTGGTTATCCACAATTTGCTGCCATTAATTAACCAGCTATCCCCTTTCTTCACAGCCGTGGTCGTGAGCGCTGCGGCGTCTGATCCGGCACCCGACTCTGTGAGACAGAAAGCCGCGATCATCTCGCCGCTGGCGAGTTGTGGCATATAGCGGCTTTTTTGTTCCTCGCTGCCCAACAGTAACAGGCCACGCATACCAATCGAGCTGTGCGCACCGATCGTGACCGCAACCGAGGCATCATAACGGCCGACCTCCTGCAGCGTGCGGGAGTAGGCCATATTGCCAAGCGCCACACCACCGTGAGCTTCAGGAATAATCAGGCCAAAAAGCCCAAAATCCTTGAGCTCGTCGACGAATTTGGAAGGCATATCACCCGCAACATCCCACTCGCGAAAGTTCTCGGCCCGGGGACCGAACAAATCATCCAGTGCGGCGACAATCTCGTGGAGTGTATCTTTTTGATCCGTCTTCAGCGTGGGGAAAGGGAATACCACATCCTGCTCAATCTGTCCCATACACAGGGAGCGCATGAAACTGGTGGTCAATTTGTCAGACACAGTCCTTCTCCTGCTTGCAAAGCACCTATACTGCGCCAGAAAGAGGGCGTCGTCCATCACCCATCAGTTGGGGTCAAAATCTGCTTACGGCGTGTGGGTCTGACGGATTCTTTCAAAAAAAAGATAATGCACTTTCGGGTGACCAAAAAATTTTGAAGCGACTATAATTTCGGTTCGATTCTGGAGTGACACACTATGAATAAGCCAAATGTTATTTCCATACTGCTACTTGCGTTGTTCCTCAATGCATGTGAGCGCACACCCGAGACCACCGGTACGGTCGCCACGGCACCCGGCGCAACGGCTAATACGGCCCAAAAAGACCAGCGTCTGGCAGCGTTTTTTGATGAACTGTTTGAACGCGATGTAAACCAGAGTCCGGAATTTCAGGCCTATCTGGGTCGCAAGACCGACGACTACGGCCGCTGGAATGATTACTCGGATGAATACGCCCAAACCCAAAATCAACAGACTGCTGCAGACCTTGAGCGCCTGCACAGTGAATTTGACTACAACGCGCTGAATGAGACTTCAAAGATGAGTTACCGTATCTTTGAATACAACCAACAACGGTCACTACGCAATTTCAAGTGGCGGCATCACAACTATGCCGTTTCACCCATGAATGACATCGCGTCAAATCTGCCCACCTTTCTGCAAAACATACACAAAATCGATACCGACGAGGATGCTCGAGACTACATATCAAGGTTGATTGGCGTCCAGCTTGTTTTGCAGCATGTCATAGAAGAGTTACGTCTGGGAGAATCAATCGGTGTCATCCCACCCATGATGGTGTACCCGAAAGTTCTGCCGAGTGCGCTGAATATGTTGCAGGGTGCTCCTTTTGAAGAGTCCGCTGCGGATGGCGTACTGCTGGCAGATTTTCGCGCCAAGGTGACATTACTCGAGTTGGATTCCGAAGCAACAGCAATGCTAATCAACGATGCCGCCAACGCACTCAGCGGACCATTTCGCGATGGCTACCAGGCACTCATTGCCGAACTCCAGCGTTTGCGCTCAATTGCTGACAACGATCACGGCGTATGGAATTTGCCAGATGGCGAGGCATTTTATGCCAATCGTATACAAAACTGGACCACCGTGGAGAAACCGGTTGACGAGATCCATCAACTGGGTCTGTCAGAAGTCGAACGTATCCGCACCGAAATGCAGCAGATTATGACTGAAGTTGGTTTCAAGGGCGATCTGGCCGCATTTTTTGAGCACGTACGCAATAACCCCGAAAACTACTATGAGAACACCACAGCGGGCCGGGAGGAGTATATTCGCGATGCAACCGCCCTTATCGATGGTATTTACGACATTGCCGATGATTACTTCAACGTCCTGCCACAAGCACCGTTGGAAGTTCGGCGGGTCGAACCGTGGCGCGAAGAAGGGGCCTCGACGGCATTTTATAACCGTCCGTCTCCAGACGGTTCGCGGCCGGGGATTTACTACATCAATCAGAAAAACATGAACGCAGTGCAAAAGCACATTATGAATTCCCTGGCCTACCACGAGGGGGCTCCCGGGCATCATTTTCAAATTGCGATCCAGCAAGAGTTACAGGGCATCCCCAAGTTCCGCATGTTTGGTGGCTACAGTGCCTATTCGGAAGGCTGGGCGCTGTATTCTGAACGACTGGCCTACGAAGCGGGATTGTATAAGGGTATGCCGATGCGCAACTTTGGCCGATTGGCTGAAGAAATGAAAAGAGCAGTACGCCTGGTTGTGGATACCGGCATGCACGCCAAACAATGGCCGCTCGAGCAGAGCATCGCCTACATGACCGCCAATACACCCATGGCGCCGGCCGATATCGAACGACAAATCAAACGCTACTATGTTCTCCCTGGCCAGGCACTATCGTACAAAGTCGGTATGCTGACCATCCTGGAACTACGCCAACGAAGCCAGGAAGCGCTGGGTGAAGCCTATGATATCCGTGAGTTTCACGATGTTGTTTTAAAAAATGGCGCTGTACCCATGCAGGTTCTGGAACAGGTGATCAGTGCCTATATTCGGTCCAAGAAGGATTAATATCTTCCTCAAGGATTGTACTCCAACCCCATTTATTCCTCTGCAGCCGGCAACGGGATGGAAGCATGGTCCGCAACATACAGCCAGTTACCCTCGATGTTTCTGGCGATATCCATGTAGCGACCCTTCATTTCAACCACATCACCACCCGCTGCCGGCTCCGCCATGATTGTAAACAAACCCCAGGCAATCGCCGTATCACCGTGGACCTCCAAGTGCTCGGCGGAAAGCTTGGCATCGACAACCCTGTAGGCCGCAAAAAAGCCACCCCAGGCTTCTAATACAGACTGCGGACCGGTCCCAACCAGTGAGCTGACCGGGAAATTCACCGCGTCACTCGTGTAACAATCTGCAAGACCCTGTACATCATTGGCCCGCAAGGCATCCATAAAGGCTTCCTGCAAAGCCTGTGGAGTCTCATTGGCCAGTAATGACAATGGCCAACAAACAAGGCAAAAGAACAAGTACGACAATTTTTTCATGACAATTTCCGCTTGAAGGTATCCCGAGTATACAACTCTGGCGCAAGCCTTTTGATCTGAATTAGGCCTGCGTCCCCTTTCAGCTGAGAGATAGCTGCCGGGCTTAGAATTTTTCCGCCCAGGGGCGCAGGTCCATTTCCTGGGTCCAGGCAGTTCTTGGCTGGTTGACCAGGTGCAGGTAGCTTTGTGCAATGTGGTCCGGATCGAGAAGTGAATCCGGTCCTCTGTTCTCCTGCAGGTGCGCGTAGCGCTCGGACAGGATTTGGCCATCGATTATCACGTGGGCGACGTGAATATTGTCGGGGCCCAACTCCCGGGCCATACTTTGTGACAGGGACCGCAGGGCGAATTTTGGTGACGCCAGGTTCGCAAACCCCGCCCCACCACGCAGTGCTGCCGTGGCGCCGGTGAATATGATCGAGCCTCGCCCGGCCTGTTTCATCCGCCGGGCCGCTTGCTGGCCAACCAGGAACCCACCAAAGCAACCGACCCGCCAGCAGCGCTCGAATTCGGCCGGTTCAATATCAAGCACACGACCAGGCACAAAAGCTCCGGCGTTGTACACCACCACACCCGGTGCGCCAAAAGTTTGATCGGCAAATTCAAATAGCCCGGCCACCGAACCTTCGTCGGTCACGTCACAGGCTTTTGAGGTGACCGCCTCGCCGGATTCTTCAAGCTTCAGTCCGGCGAGATTATCGGCATTACGTGCCGCCATCACGACATTAAAACCGGCCTCATTAAACACCTTGACCAGTGAAGCTCCTAATCCGGGACCGACCCCGACAATGATTGCTGACCGACTAGTACCCATAAGTATTCCTTTATTATTTGATCCCATCGAGAAGTGGCTTGCCCTTATCTACGATATGGACGGTGAATATTTTTAGCGTCTTTTCCCCCACCACCGTGGCGCCCCCATGCAACACACCACGCAATTGGAAAATGTTCGTACCCTCAGCCAACTGCTGAGGCTCCGACCCAGGGTTTTCAAGCATGCCACCTTCAAGCACCATACCTGCCTCAATGCCATTGTGAAAATGACGCGGAATCGTTGCACCAGGCTGAACTTCCAATATGCTGCTGATGACTTCCATGCCCTCCGCACCACTCAAATCGGCGCGGTGGAGTGTTGTTCGTTTTATCTCTTGCTGCGCGCTAAGAGGCATTGCAATCAGCAATCCGACTAAACACGATATAACAAAAAATGGTATGCGAGGCAGCAACGTAAAATTCATGGTTTTGTCCTTGATTTGATTTTCAAGTATAACCTCCGGTCGCAATATATCGACTTGCTTCATTTTCGTCGCAAAATGTTTTCGTTTTGTCTGATCTGGCGTTTTGATCAGATTGTTGGCATCAATTGGTGTCTAAACTGGCAAGATGAAAAACCATGCCAATGGCCTCCGCAAGGAGGAACCGTCAGGCACTTAACGCGGGGAGAGCGGATACGTGTGTATTGCTGAGGCAAAAAGCAGCGACGATTTATTGAAGTCTACAATATGACGCCTGCGAAAATCAGAATTTCCGCTACGCTTGTGATGCTGGGTCTGGGCACGAGCCCTGCAGTAACTTTAGCCGCCGATCACAGCGGCGAGTTGGAAGCTTTACCAAATTCCAATGTTAACCTCAATACAGCCGAGTCCAGCACGATTGTCTACGGTATGGATTTTATCGCACAGCAATCAGGGGTCGTTTCTGTTGCCGATCTTATTCTGCGTATCCCGGGTGGAGCCGCACTTCTCAATCAAGACTCAAACAGCCAACGTGGTTTTTCAAATGGTAACGATCGAATCCTGATTAACGGCAGGCGACTGTCTGGTAAGCAAAATGACAGTCGCTCAGCGCTGGAACAAATATCTGTTGCCCGAGTGGAACGCGTTGAGGTCATTCGCGGCTCTTCTCCCGACATTAAGGTTTCGAGTCAGGATTCCATGGTAAATGTGGTGCTGCGTGAAGGTGTGGGTGGCTCAGGTGCATGGAGCGCCGGGGTGTTTTTGGGCACCGGTGCAGATGCCGCTCCTCGTGGACTTGCTTCTTATGCCAACAAAAGGGGAATGATGGATTATACAATGGCCGCGGAGTATACCAGTGTCGATATCAGCGACCATTTCGATACGCTATTCACCGATGGCAATGAAGTACCGACCAAACGCTTGATCGAAACAAGAGCCTTGAACGAAAAAGCGCGCGAGTTGCGAACAGGTCTATCCTTCAACTATGAGAGCGGTGACCAACTCAATATCAATGCTCTCTATTACGACAACAAGCTGACACTACCTCGGCCTGGAGACTTTCTGCTACCTGATGCCACAGGCGCCTTGAATATACCAGGTGTTGGTGAGCGCCGCCGGGATCGATCTTTGAGCAAATGGGAGGTCGGGGGTGATTATGGAACCACCTTGACTAAAGGTTGGGACCTTAAGGTTTTAGGGCTTTATACCGAGGAAAAAATCGACGATATTTCAAGTGAGGATGCCGATATTCTGGCGAATGGTTATGAAGCAGACTTCCGTTCATTAAGCGCTGAATTTTCATCTGAAGCAATCATCAGAAGCTCCGTGGTTTGGCAGGCCCATGAAAACCATCGCCTGGAACTGGGAACCGAGGTCGCACTTAATAAGCAAATCGTAGGCTTTCAGTTTTTTGACCGTGTTGGCGGCATCCTGGTGGAGCAAGACGTCGACAGCAGTGATGTAATCATCAAAGAAACACGCGATGAAAGTTTTGCCATTCATTCATGGCAGATTTCAGGAGACTTAAGTCTCGATACGTCTTTGTTCTTTGAGTATTCCAGGATCAGCCAGACAGGCAGTATTACGAATTCGCGCACCTTCAAGTTTCTCAAGCCGAGCTGGGATGTACGTTACAACCTGTCGCCCGATGATCAAATACAGCTTTCGGTGCGGCGCCAGGTTTCACAACTGAACTTTGGTGACTTTGCGTCATCGGTAAATGGCGAGAACGATGTGATCGGTGGCAATACCAATTTGAAGCCGGAAAAGTCCTGGACGCTGGAGGCGAGTTACGAGCATCGTTTACCCGATGACAAGGGCTCCATTAAACCCACTTTTTTGTATCAGCGTTTTACGGACAATTTGCAACCGATCGAGACCAGCCCGGGGATTTCCGGGGTTGGGAATGGGGGCGTTGGAACCAGACTGCTAATTCAACTTGAGGGTGCCATACGATTGTATTTCATTGGCATGCCGAATTTACAGGTTTCAGCAGACCTCAACTGGCAGAAAACCAAGGCTACAGACGCGTTTGCCGGTGGCTCAATCCCTTTTGATGGCAACGGCATGGGCTTTGGTGGCCGCATTGAGATTCGCCATGATATTCCGGATCACGGTATTTCGTGGGGCCTGACCAACTGGATAAACCGCAGAAACGAGTTTCGCGATTTTGATGAGTTGAGAATAAACCAGAATGCCGGAAGGAACTGGACAAACGTCTTTGTTGAAAGACAATTGTTTGGGAATATTGTCGCAAAATTTGAAATTGAGAACCTCATAGACGATGTGTGGAAGCGGGAACGGAATATTTTTGCGGCAGGCCGCGCTGGTGGCATTCTGACCAGTCGCGAACTGCGCGATGCGCAATGGTCCCGGCGCTTTCTGTTTTCGGTGCGCGGAACTTTCTAACCAAAATGTATCTGTCCCCACTGGCCTGACTCTTTCAGTTTTGCAGTTTCTCGTCGGCCTTATCAACCACGGACACGTCAAACTCTCGCCCATTGGGACCAGTTTTTAGAGCGGTGACGATGGTTTGATTTTGCTCTACTATGCCCAGGTCAATTTCCCTATCGGGGACCACTGCAGTCACACCAGTAACTTGATTTACGACCACCAGACCTTTGCTTTCTGTTACCGGACCAGCCCAGGATTTGATTTCTGAGTAATACGGCTCTTTGCGCCAACCATCCATTCGCCCGGGATCAACATGAATAGCAAACAGGTTATGGTCTGGCTCGTAGGACAGAACCATCTTTGACTTCAACGGATTCCAGTGTTCACCCAGGTTTTCATCAAGTAAATAGAGACAGAAAAATTGCCGGCATTCTTTGGGTCGGTTCTCGTAAATCCCGCAACCAACGCCGACGTCACAATGCTCACACCACTTCATTGGTGGTTTTTGTAATTCTTTAACAACCATCAACTTACAGCATAATGTGCAAGTCCCACATTCGCGTTTTTGCATTACAGCATTCCCTTTCCAATGACGGAGTAACCAATCAAAGTATTCCGAACCTCGTCAGTCGGCTTCTTCCAACGGCATCAGCAGTGTCAGGCTAAGGTTGGGGGATTGCCTGACGGATCCCATGGGACACCTGGGTCTTTTCTTGGTATTGCGTACGCGCAGACGCGCCAATACTTGTTCGTGGAATTGTTCCACCAGTTCACAGTCAGTGTCACCCAACCCGCGGGGTCTGTTTCTGCCGATGCGGACCTCACGCCACTCGGCTGGAAAAGTTTCCTCCCTGAGGTCATCGCTCTGTTCAGCTACCGGAACCGCAAAAGCAAGCAGAAGACGGTGGTGTTGCTCCAGTTCTGAACTCGAACCCATACATCTGGCTTCCACACGTGCGTCATCACGCGCACCAAACGCTATCAACAGACGTCTGACCGCGTCGCTGATGCCGTCACAGGTATATACCGAGTTAAGTCCAAAAAAGTTGAATCTTACCTGGTGTGCCTCCCATTTCGCCGGGACAGTTTCAGCGAGAACAGGAAGGCTCACGGTCAACGCTCCTGCAAACAGGAATGTGATGGAGTGAATTTTAAGTTTGCCTGACATTTTTATTCGATACACTACACTAGTATTTGTAAGCCAGTTCGGTCGGGCAAGTTCCCTGCTCTGGTAAGGCATCTTCACAACAGGCCTCATACCAGAAACACATCGCAAGTCTGTCATCGTTCGTGCAGTTTCTGACAATACTAAGGGCCTGATCAAATAATGACTCGGCCACTTTAAAGTGTGCCCCGAGCGAACGCCCCGTTTCCTTGTTGTAGGCCTCCAAATGCCATTGTCGGATTCGCTCCAGAACAGATAAAAGACGTGGGTCATCCGGGGCGAAATTCTTAGCATAGAGCCAACGCATGTTGTCGTAAGCGTCGGTAACTTTTTCCCATGCCTCGATTGCAATATTGCTTTCAATAATGAGCTCAAGCAGTGGTATTTGGTTGATGCTGTGCAGGCCTTCATTTATCCGCATGATCAATATTGCGCGCTGAATCGCGTCTACCGCTAGATGATATTCGCCATTTTCCTGCTGCAGTAATCCCAATCCGATCAATTCCGGAACAATATCGTAATTGTAAGCACCCGCCTCCGTTTCCAGTTGCTCAATATGGTACTCATAATCGCTGTCGCGACCCATTGGTTGGTAATTGATCCAGGGCCGCATGGTTGTCGCGAGCCCGATTTCATTGAAAGAATCACCGCTGAAACAATGCAGTTTGGTGAGATCACTTCCGGGTTCCAGAAAATCTGACTGCTCAGCCCAGGCACCAGCCGTAATGACAACCATTATCAACACTGTAAGTAATCTGCGCATAATTTTATGGGGAGGTTGCATTCGCACTCTGCCAAACAAGGGGCGGGCCAAAATACGTTTGACCAGCCAGATAATAGGTATCCGATCTTACCCCTTTATTACTGTGCTTTTCAGAAAAGAGCATTGCCCCGTTAATTTCGTTTAAACAAAAATCCGCATTTGTATTAAACTCCGTGCTCCCCACGTCACGACCACACAGGTTCAAATGAAAAACTTTTTTGTCCTCGTAGCCATTTCAATCACCGCGCTTGCCTGCAACCAGGAAGCAGACAAATCGCTGTCGACAGCTGGAACAAAAGAGCCAGACGTGCAAAGAAGTATTGAGGTCATTGCCGATGAATACCTGGCTGCCCTGATTGAGCGTTTCCCACAAATGGGTACTTACTACAGTCTGCCGGACGTCCGGCACGATCGGCTGGAAGATAAATCATTACAGGCGTTGTCGGCGTGGCAGGAGCGCGAGAACGACTGGTTGATGGAATTGGAAGAAATTGGTGCTCCCTGGGACATTGGCAGCCGGGACTGGGTAACTTTTGGCATCCTCTACGAGTCCCTGGTCGCTTCCCGGGCAAACCGGGCTTGCCGCAATGAACTGTGGCAGGCAAGCACCACCACCGCCTGGTACAACGAAATCCCTCCACTGTTCGAAATCCAGCCGGTTGACTCACCACAACGGCAACAGGAGGCCCTGGACCGGCTCGGGGCACTGGTAGCCTACATTGACCAGGAGATTGAGAATTTACGCGAGGGTCTGGCTCTTGGATACAGCGCACCCAGACTAACTTCTGAGCAGGTACCAGAGGCAGTACGTGCCCTACTGTCGGATGACAGCCCACTGTTGAGCCCGGCACTGCGGGCGCAGGACTCCGCATATAGTGAAAAAATTCACGCAGTTTTTGCCGGCGAGGTCACACAGGCCATTAACCGGTTTGCTGACTTTATGAACGAGGAGTACCTGCCTTCTGCACGGCTGGAAATTGCGCTCAGCGCACACCCCGGTGGCGCCGACTGCTACCCGGCACTGGTGCGTTACTTCTCGACCATAGAACCAACTGCCGCAGAGATTCACCAACTGGGCCTTGAACAAATCGCCGGCATTCGGGCCGAGATGCAAGCCATTATTGACGTGCATTTCGAGGGGGAGACCATCGAGTCCCTGATGAAGAACCTGAACATTAATCCTGAGTACACCTTTGTAACCCGCGATGATGTGCTGAACTATGCTCTCAATTCCCTGGATGCTTCGAAAACCGCAATGGCCAGCGCCTTTGGCATCCTCCCCAGGGCAGACCTCCTGATCAAGCCCTACCCCGCTTACCGCGAAGCCAGCGGCACGGGTGAATATCATTCGTCATCTGAAGATGGTAGCCGGCCGGGTGTTTATTACATCGCTGTTGTCGACCCTACCCACCGCTCCATCGCCGGCCAGCAATCGGTGCTCTATCACGAGGGTTATCCGGGACATCACCTCCAGGGTGCCATTGCACTTGAGCTCGGGGACAGCGTGCACGCCCTGGCCCGTTACCTGTGGAACTCTGGCTATGGCGAGGGCTGGGCACTGTACTCCGAACGCCTGGCGGACGAACTGGGTCTTTACACCGGGCCACTGGATAAAATCGGTCTGTTGTCAGACCAGGCCGCCCGCGCCGCAAGGCTGGTGGTAGACAGCGGAATTCACACCATGGGCTGGACCCGGCAGCAGGCAGTCGACTACATGCTCAGTAATACCGCCTGGCCCCCCGGAGATATCGAGGCAGAAATTAATCGCTACATTTCCTGGCCGGGTCAGGCCAATTCCTACACGCTGGGGATGCTTGAAATCAGGCGGCTTCGCGATCTGGCCGAAGCTGAATTAGGACCTGATTTCAACATCAGGTCCTTTCACGACCGCGTGCTCGGATTTGGCAGCATCACACTGCCCATGCTGGAGGAGTCGGTCCAGGCCTGGATCTCGGAACAGCGTTAGTAATCGGTTTCAAAGGAAACACGACCCGTTGTATGCACAAAAATACAGGAACCGGTCCTTTCACAATGAAACTAAATGCCATGGCAGTACTCATACTAGGGACAATCACGCATGAGGAGACATGATGAGAACACAGCTTACCCTACTATCAATCGTCCTGTGTCTCGTCACAAATGTCTCGATGGCTGCCGTAACACCTACGCCGGAACACCTTGCAACGGGTCTGGAAACAAGTAAAGCAGCCGCCACAGAATTATCCGAAATCGCCGACCTTTGTGCCGAGGAAAAAGAGGAGAAATTCGAGAAGAAATGGACTACCTATGTCGCCCAGAATGACCTTAAGGGCACCGAGCTCGTTGACACCATCGACTGGGTGAGCAGTGAAGCGGCAAGCCGGCGTGACAGTCACAATGGCAAAAATGGTAGTAAAAAGGACCTCGAAGCCTGGAAAGCCAAGCGTAAAAAGCTGATGGAAGAAATTGCCCGAAAAGCCATGAACCCCGTGTATTAGGGTATGCAAATTCAAATACCCTGTTTAAAGATTTGACGCATGCCGACGATTGGCTGGCCACTTCATTCCCTGCTCAAGGTGAGTTTCAGCACCTGCTGTGACCCCTTACACTTTACTCTGACGCCTTAATTTACCCGGGTCGGTTCGAGCGAGACCAATTCACCGGTCCGTCGATTTACCTCGCAGTACGAAGTAAACGCACCGCCCTGGGGTGGGACTACCCGCAGTCTGAGCCGCTTGTTTTTCTGATGCCTTTTGACATTGACCAGTCTTACGTGCGGCGCCTGCTCAAGGGATCCGTACGCGACTCTGGCTTGCTCCTTACAAGTGGTGTACATATTTGAGAGCGACGTGCTTGCAAATACGTTGGAAGACATACTGACACTGAGGGTGAGGCTTAGAATGGCGAAATAGATCGGTTTCATGGTTTTCATCCTGTTGTTAAAAAGTGAATTGCATTCACATTTGTGGTGTCAGTTAAGATATAGTGTGCATAAGTGCAGGTAAATAGACATTTTTGCAATGCAGAGGTGCAAATATGCAGGTAATGAATTGGGATGACCTACACATCTGTCTGATAGTCGCGCAGGAAGGGTCGGTCACGGCAGCAGCCAAAAAGTTGAACGTCCACCAAACCACTCTGTCGCGCCGCATCACGGCCCTGGAAAAAAACCTCAATGCTCACTTGTTCGACCGCTCAACTAGCGGCTGGCTGGTCACACCGGTCGGTGAATCGGTGATGGCTTTAGCTGAAACAATGGCCGAGCAAGCAATGAGTATTGAGCGACTGGTGCGGATAGACCGACAGGAATTGAGCGGCAAGCTGCGGGTCACTGCGCTGGACATCTGCATCCAGCGTCTGCTGTTACCCGGTCTCAATGAGTTTTCGCGACAAAACCCGGAAATTGACATCGAACTGATTGCCTCTGACGAGACCCTTGACCTGTCTGTGCACGACGCGGACGTCGCGTTTCGTGGCACCAATGAGCCGCCAGCAAACGTGCTCGGCACACACATCGCCGATTTTGCCCATGCGGTTTATGCCAGCCACGAATTGTACGCTCGCTACCTGGACGAGCCGGATAGCGTTGGTGGCATCACCTGGTTGGGGGACGGGACCACGGTCCCGCAATGGATGCAGCTGAGTTTTCCGAAAATGCCGGTGCGCTACCGTGCGAATTCTCTGGGTGTCGCCTTCAATATGACCAAACAGAGTCTGGGAATTGCGCTGCTACCTTGCGGTCTGGGCGACACCTCAGCACGTCTGCGGCGAATTCCGATCGACTACAGTGCACCAAGCATGGGTTTCTGGTTGTTATCGCACATCGATCTGCGCACCACGGCACGCATCCGAATTTTCCGGGATTTCATGCTCGAGGCGATTAAACCCTATGTCCCATTGATCGAAGGAAGACGCGAACGCTTTTACGAAAATCGACTCGCCGGAGGCCTGGATGATAAACGCCCTGCCCCGTCCTGATAGGACGTTGAGCGGCTGACTTAACCCAATACGTCCAACGAGGGAATTTCATCCTTGATTGGCTTAGGATAGAAACTAAATGTGGCTGTCCGGGTTTTCTTCAGGGTTTTCTGCGTACTGTAGTAGGGGTTCCGACTTGGTATGATGCAAGAATTGTCACCTGGGTGGCTTCTGGAGAATACCGGATGAAATCTAAAGAGACATCAGTGACCATACCGATTGCGGCCTATCTGCTGGGTATTGGAGTCGCTGGCGCGGACACTGTTGGCAAGAACCCCGGCGATGTGTTTCGCGACTGCAAAGAGTGCCCGGAGATGGTGGTCATACCCGCAGGCGACTTCCGTATGGGAGATATTGCCGGCGACGGATTTCCTGACGAACTCCCCGTGCATCGGGTGACCATCCCCCAAATCTTTGCTGTTGGTCGCTATGAGGTGACCGTCGGCCAGTTTCGCGAGTTTGTTGATGAGACGGGTTATCGAACCGATGGAGGGTGTAACGACTGGACCGGTAGTGCCTGGGAATTGGATGGCGCCACGTCCTGGCAAAATCCTGGCTTCCCACAATCAGATCAACATGCGGTGGGCTGCATGAATTGGAACGACGGACAATCCTATGCGGTTTGGCTGGCGCGTAAGACCGGTCAGAGCTACAGATTGCTGAGCGAGACGGAATGGGAGTATGTGCAGCGCGCAGGCACCGGCACGCTGTGGTTTTTTGGCAACGATGAAACGGACCTGTGTCGATACGGGAATATTCGTGATAATACCTATCGGTCGTATACCGGCAATACACTTGGTGCCCGATGCGACGATGGCAACTACCTCAAGGCACGCGTGGGGAGTTATCAACCGAATGGGTTCGGCCTCTATGACCTGATCGGAAACGTTTATGAATGGACTCAGGACTGCTGGAACGACAGCTACTCCGGTGCACCTGCGGACGGGTCCCCCTGGACAGCCGGTAACTGCAACCGCCACATTCTCCGAGGTGGATCGTGGCCCAGTCAACCAAGGGGTTTGCGTTCTGCTTTCCGCAGAAACTTCGAAACCGAAAACCGCAGCAACAACTTCGGCTTTCGTATAGCCAGGACGATCAGTCCATAGAGCGGAGGGATGCAATGACCAAGAAACCATCCACTGTGGTTGATGCCCAGGGTAATCATAAGTCCACACGCGGGCGGGCGATCTGACAAGAGCCGGGATCGCTTGTTCATGCTGGTGCAGGAAAACCTGAGGCGCTACGTAGCCGGTGAGCCGATGCTGTCCGTGGTTAATATTGAGCGCGGTTACTAATTTCTGATCCCTTTATTGGAAATAGCGATTTTTGATGATTGTATGTTTGTATGATACTTTAAGTCAATGCTTGTCATCGATTTACATTCTGCGATCCCTCTAAATGACCAGATCACTGCAGGTTTGCGTCTGGCGATCGCGCGAGGCATCGTCGAGCCAGGGGATGAGTTACCACCTGTTCGCCAACTGGCAGAAGATCTCGACGTCAATTTCAATACCGTGGCCCGAGCCTACAGGAACCTCGAATCCAGCGGACTTATCAAAACGTCCAGAGGTCGGGGTACCCATGTGGTATCACAGGTTGAATCCGGCAATACCACACAGGTTGAAAAATCAATACTTTCCGCAGTTGTCGATGCCAGGCTTTCCGGCTGTAGCCAGACTGAAGCCACAAAACAGATTCAGGATGCCATCAATGCTGTTTGGTGCAGACCATCTAAAGGCGTGAAAAAATGATTGAAATTCTCACCTCGAGCCTGGATGCCCTGCGCTGTGTGACGGCAGCGATGTGGCTTATGGCTGTACTGACACTACTTCCGGCGATGATCGTGTTGCTGTACAAACCGCCAGACCAATTAGACGGATATTCAACGCCAACACAAAGGCTAAAAACCGTACTGGTAGTCTCGTCAGTCGGATTGGCGCTACTCGTCATCGTTTCCCAAGCAATCATCTGCCACAAGTTTGCAGGCAAAGATTTCTTTGATCAGTCGAATTGGTGGGCGCAACAACCAAAGACTGGTTTAATGCTCGTCTGGATGATTCTTGGAATTTATATCGCCGGGTTCAAGAATGCGCGGAAGCGGGCACTATCCGGTGAAGCACAACGTGTAGCTCCGCTGGTATCCCGGGGTTCAAATACTGTCGCTCGTACTGCCAACTGGATTATTTCGTGGGCAACCTGGTTTGCATATGCTCTGACACTACTGGTTACCGACCAATCCAATGTGGGGGAAACGTCCTCGTCCTACTCCTGGGCCGTTATCGGTTTCGGTGGATTATTATTGATCTTTGGTCCATGGATCTTACGAACTGACCTCGAAGGGGAAGCTGAACCATTCAGTGCGGATGACAGATTCAAAAACCAAATGCTCGTTTCCCGCGAACAAAATCGTCGCGAAGATGCGCGCAAGAGTTACCGAATTTACTCTGGATTGATGGTTGTTTGTGGAATTGTTGCCCTGGCAATCAGAGACGGCACCCAATCGCCTCAATTGCTTTTCGGTGGTTTGGTAATCGGCGGGCTCTGGTTGCTACTGGAATTCATCACCTCTTTTGTACGGCACAGAAAACCAAAATCTGAGGATAGGTAGCATTAGAGCCATATCCTCAGAATATCCCCTGTTTCAGGCTGCCCGACGTGGACGTCCTGACCGCTGATTACCCCGGCGGTTCCTTGCCTGCGGCCTGGCATTCCGCCGTGAGCCTGCATTGCGGTTCGGCCTGCGGTTATTACGGCCATTTTTGATCGGTACCGCCCTGATGCTGTCATCCGGTTCATAGCCCGGGATGACGACTTTCTCAATGTCACGTTTCAACAGATGCTCGATATCAGACAGCAGTTTCTTTTCATCAACACAGACCAGTGAAACGGCCTCACCTTCAAGACCGGCCCGGCCGGTGCGGCCGATACGGTGAATGTAATCTTCAGCAACGTTGGGTAACTCAAAGTTCACCACGTGGGGCAACTGCACAATATCCAGGCCACGTGCGGCGATATCGGTGGCAACCAGCACTCGAATTGCACCGCTTTTAAAGTCGGCCAATGCACGTGTTCGGGCACCCTGTGATTTGTTGCCGTGGATGGCAGCAGCACTCAAACCGTCACGCTCCAATTGTTGTGCGAGGCGATTTGCGAGGTGCTTGGTTCTTGTAAACACCAGCACCTGCCGCCAGTTGCCGGCACCGATCATGTGCGACAGTAGCTCGCGTTTACGATTCTTATCAACCGGATGGACGACCTGGCTGATCTGTTCGGCTGTCGTGTTCTGGCGAGCGACCTGAATCTCCATCGGGGCATTTAACAACTGGTTTGCGAGTTGCTTGATTTCTCGAGAGAAAGTTGCGGAAAAGAGCAGGTTCTGCCGGCTACCACGCATCACCCGCAGGATCTTCTGGATGTCACGGATAAAACCCATATCCAGCATGCGATCGGCCTCATCAAGCACCAGTGTTTCTACCTGCTCCAGCCGGATGGTACCGCGTTGCATATGGTCAAGAAGGCGGCCGGGGGTTGCGATGACAATGTCAACACCACGACGCAATTTTGAGATTTGAGGGTTGATACTGACGCCGCCGAATATAACTTCGGACTTGAAAGGCAGGTACCGTCCATAGTTGCGTACGCTCTCGGCCACCTGTGCCGCGAGCTCGCGTGTGGGCACCAGTATCAGTGCACGCACGTGGCGCCTGCCTTCCTGTGGTTGGGACATTTGCAGTCTTTGTAATAAAGGCAGTGTAAAGCCTGCAGTTTTTCCGGTACCGGTTTGCGCACCGGCCAACAGGTCACGGCCTTCGAGAATGAGTGGAATTGCCTGTTGCTGGATGGGCGTTGCTTCTTCGTACCCCTGTTTTGTGGTCGCGCGCAACAATTCGGCCGACAGGCCAAGTTCTGAAAATAACATGTGTGGTTTTTACTCCGGGATCGCCCTACCCAAAACCGCGAATAAATCGCTGGTTTGGATCGGTCCAGGCTAAATCTTAAATTGACTCCCTTGGTTGCGATATTGCAAACCGGGAGTGGTCGGCGCAGACCGAAGTGCGCCGGAACGGCCGGCACTATAACAGAAGTTGCTGGGAATAAAAGGTTTATCTTTCGATCAGTATGTTTGATGGGATCGTGTTTGATGGGGTCGGAGTCAAGTGCCGGAATAAGCCACACTGTCCGAGTCACCGGTATCTTGTTTGTCAGCCCACACTGGCACCTGATTCTGAACCCTTGTCTTTAGCCCTTATTTTTTTAGATCAATACCTGTATGGTTACACGCTTTGCTAATTAGACCAGCTGGGCTTCCAATGCCCATCATGGGGGACCTAATATGAGTGATACCATCACCGTCAAGGGGCCTGCCAACGCATTTGATGATTGGCGATCGATCGCTGTCGCAATCTTCATGGCCCTGGTCGGATACACGGTGATGGTCAGTGTTCCCGTGCTCAGTACGGCATTGGTGGACAAGGTTGGATTCTCCGCAGAACAAGTGGGACGCGTTTGGGGCGCGGATCTGGGCGGTTTGTCCCTTGGCGCTGTCATTGCTGCATTGCTCGTTGCCCGGATGAATCGGCGGCACTTGGTTTTGATAGGGGTGGCTTTGTCTATCGGAGCCAATGTCTTGTGCATGGTGTTTACCGATTATGAGGCAGTCCTGGCGCTTCGCGTGTTGGCTGGCGTGGGCAGCGGTATTTTCACCGCCGTTGCTGTGGTGACTCTGGGGGGCACCACGAATCCGACGACTGCCTATAATTTGGAGCTTATCGGCTTTGCTTTCTCAACGGCTTTGGAGTTGAATTATTTACCGCAACTGACAATGAACGAGATTTACCTGTTTTTCAGTATATTGGCTGCTCTTTGTGCAGTGCTTGTATTTTGGATACCGGCCAGACCCCTCAGTGGAGAAGATCTCGCCGAGCAGGAAAAGCACCAGCAGGTTGCTGAAAATTGGCATGTGCCGAAAATTATGCCGTGGCTTTGTCTGATTGCTATCTGTTTTACCTATATCAACATCGGCGGTTATTTTACTTATATTGAACTGGCAGCTCTTGCGGATGGTGTTTCCCAAGACTGGACAGGCACCGTTTTGACGTGGTCGTCTTTCCTGGGTATTGCGGGTTGTCTAATTGCCTA
Source organism: Gammaproteobacteria bacterium (assembly GCA_021772915.1). Classification (GTDB taxonomy): domain Bacteria; phylum Pseudomonadota; class Gammaproteobacteria; order Xanthomonadales; family SZUA-36; genus SZUA-36. The sequence continues at coordinate 67,688 of JAJFLB010000032.1, forward strand.
TTTGTGTACCCGCTTTGGCCTTTTCAAACCCTTGTTTTTATCCCTGATCACGATGGCCGTAATCGTTGCAATGCTCGCCTTGGGAATTAACGATGTCAATCTTGCACTGAGCCTATTTGGATTTATGACACTATGGACATTTGTCGATGTCTATCAATCAGCCATGATAGCGCACATGGACCGCAGCGGGGCCTTGGTTGCCCTCCTGCCCAGTGTTCAGGGTTTCGGGCAATTCGTCGGTCCCAATATCGCCGCTTCAATAGTAGGCGCCGGAATGGGCTATCCCATTATGTTCATTGTCAGTGGCAGCATGGCCCTGGTTGCCCTGGCCTTATACATGGGTGTTGCCGCCTATATGCATAGACGAAAACCAGCGCAGGCCGTACCTGCGTAGAACATCAACAAAGCGGAATATCCAGGTCTGGATTTCTCAGGTAGCCCGATGAAAACGTCAGCCCGCTCTGGCGCCTGACTCTGACCCCTGATTTCTTTTTTTCTCAAATGCAATTAAAAGGAATCAAACCCGTTCCCTTAATGACAACACTGGTTTTATTTTAATTTCCGGAGCGGCACAATGGGACAATGTTACAACTCGATAGTCATCGACACTGATGTCGACGAAGCATGGGCAACCGTAAGGGATTTTCACCAGTTGGATTGGGCGGCACCTGTCGTCACCAAAGTGGACAAGATTGGGGATCTTGAAGGTACCGAGCCAGGTGCGAGGCGGATTCTCAATGATGCCTTTCACGAAACACTGATATCTGCGGACGATGAGAGCCACACAGTGATCTACAGCATTGATGATGGCCCCGGCCCGGTCGCCAGGGACGCAGTGGAAAACTATCGGGGGAAGTTGACTCTATTCCCGATTACCGCAACTGGGCAGACCTTTGCCGAATGGACATCAAGCTACGAATCTGATGATGACTCAGCTGTTGGTGATCTGTGCAACCCGGTTTATGCGGGATTATTGCAGGCATTAAAAGCGAAGTTTGAATAGGGATTGTTGATCGATAATTCAGCATTGAGAGTTTTTGCTCCACGCAGATAACCCTCTTTCAGCATGGAGCGGTTTTTTTTGGAGAGCGCCGCAATAAATTAGTTAATGGCTGCGTGGGGTATTTGCGAGAATATTATCAAGGGCTGCGGTGTGTTCCTGCTCCTCTTGGGCAAATTCAGTTGCCAGGCGTTTGACCTCTTCATCCTGAGTTTCCTCAGCCACCGCCTGATAGTACTGCGCTGCAAGCTGTTCATTCTCGCGTGCGTACTCCAGCGCTCGATAGGGGTCCAACATGTAGTCGAACACTTCCTCGTCAGTCACCTCGGGTGGCGTCACCCACTTGAAATCGGCCAGCTTCATTTTGGGAAGCTCAACACTGGTCGCCCGTTTTTTGATCGAATCGCCATGCAGAATGGAGTAGTGATTCATATCGCGGAACACTTTTGCCACCTCCACATTATTGTGCGCCTCCATCATGTCGGCCAGCTCCAAATAGCGTTCGGCAGCCTCATCCTCCATTTTTATGGCGTGGGCCAGGAATACCGGTAGTGTGTAGCTCATCTCTGCTTTCTCCGATTCTTAAGGTGAATACCATATGATTGGTGGAGTATAGGTTGCTCAAGTGCGGGACAAAAGCCCTCTTCCAAACTTAATTGACAATTGCGGCTGTATAGGTTAAAACATAACAATGATTATGTTTATGTTTAAATGATGACTCAGTTCATACGCACACCCAACCGGCGAGACGGCAGGGAAACACTGGCACGATTGACGGTTTCAGCCAGAAAGCTGTTGGAAACGAGGTCATTTGACAAGCTCAAGCTTGCAGATGTTACCGCAGCCTCAAACGTCACTGTCGGCGCCTTTTACGCACGATTCAAAAACAAGCAGTTTCTGCTGGAACATTTGTACCAGGAAGTGATTGATGACATTGGCTCTCAATTGAACACATTGTTGCTGGAAGCAGAATCACCGCAATGCGACTTTCAGACCCTGTCCTGGTTGTTGTTCAGCGGTATGGCCAGGGTTTACTCGCAACACTTTGCGGTGCTACGGGCGGTGAGTATTCACGCACAACAGCACGTCCACCTGGCCAAAGAAAAACAAAAAGGCAATGAGGTGCTGTTCAAGCGCGGACTCAAAGCCATGCTTCGATATTCGGCTGAGATTCCCCATCCGGAACCGGAAAAGGCATTGCGCCTGGGGATAACTTTCGTCCTGGCTACCCTGCGCGAATCCTATGTACTTAAGGAGTTCTCACCATTGAGCAACTCTGAACAAAAGACCCTGGCAAAGGAACTGCAGATCGCTTTTTTGCTTTACCTGGGTTTCAGTACGGCATCCTCATGAAGAAGATATTGTTCAGAATTTTCAAAATTCTTGCCGTCTTGATAGCAATTGGCGGAATTTCTCTTTACGGCTATTGGCGTTATGGCCTGGTGTCCGTTTCCCAGTTGCGAGAAAACGTCTATCTGGTTAGCGCCACTTTCTTTGGCCAACCGCTGGGCGCAAATGTCGTGGCGATTGATACTGCCGATGGCTGGGTGGTGGTGGACACCCAGTTGGCACTACTGGGCATCCCCGTCAAGGTCGCCCTGACAAGTATCAATCATCAACCGGTACACACCACCATAGTGACTCATTGGCACCCGGACCATACAGGCGGAAATGCAGTCATCGGCAAAAACGCGACCCGAATCGCACATGCACAGACATCCGTCTGGATGTCAACGGTTCAGCAGGCAACTGGTCTGACGACACCCACATCGATTCACCGGTTCGAGCCACTGTCCGCCGGCGCGCTGCCAACTAAAACCCTTGTTGAGGACAGCTCACTCTTAATTGGTGAGTACAGTTTTCATCTTGAATTACCCGAACCGGCGCATACAGGTGGCGACATCGTCGTGCTGATGCCGGACACTAACATCGTGCACCTAGGAGACATTCTGTGGCCAAACTCATTCACCTTTGCCGATGTCGAGCATGGTGGGCGTGTCGCTGGAACGATCAAGGTGCTGGAGCATTACGCCAACACCGCAGCGGATGACACACTGTTTGTAAGCGGCCACGGTCCCGCAATTGACAGGCAGGCTCTGTTGGCACACATCGCAAGCTTGCATCTTGCGTACGCTGATATTGAGCAATTACTGAAGTCCGGCACAGGGGACGAAGCACTGCCTGACACGCAACAGCCAGAGCACTTGGCCAGGCTTGTCACACCCCTGATTCCCGTTTGGCGGTGGACGGAAATGATGTCAGCGGATTTCAAGCCGTAAATTCCCTGCAGACCTCAATGCAGTGAGTTCGGAGACGTTTTCTTTGGCTGCATTGTGCCCAGGACCCTTAAAAGCACCGTCTTGTCCGCGCAGCTGAACCTCGCGACGCCATTTGTAAAGCTGATTACGCCGTATACCCAGTTCGCGGGCAAGCTCTGCACCGGCTTTGTTGCCTTGCTCCAACAAGCGTAATGCTT
>JAJFLB010000033.1 GCA_021772915.1 Gammaproteobacteria bacterium
CGTGCCTTGCTGTTGGAAGAGCAAGACGATGAGTTACTGGTCCGGTTCGAGGTGCAGGATTCAGGGATTGGCATCAGTGCTGAGAGTCAAGCCGAATTATTCAAGGCCTTTGAGCAGGCCGATGCCTCCACCACGCGTAAACATGGTGGCACGGGTCTGGGTTTGGCCATTACCAGCCGCCTGGCAAAATTGATGGGGGGAGAGGTGGGTGTGGAAAGCGAGCCGGGTAATGGCAGCACCTTCTGGTTTACTGCCCGGCTTGGCCGCGGTGACGGGGAGATGCAGGTTGTGGAGCATGACAAGGCAGAGGGCATCGAGACCCAGTTACGCACGCAATACAAGGATACGCCGATCCTGCTGGTGGAAGACAATGCCATCAACCGCATGGTGGCGGTGGCATTGCTTGAGGGTGTGGGTTTGGTGGTGGAGACCGCTGAAGACGGTGCCGCGGCGGTGGCGATGGTGGCTGAGAAAGATTATGCGCTGATATTGATGGATGTACAGATGCCGGTGATGGATGGTCTGGAGGCGACCCGGGTGATCCGTAAGGAGAACGCCGAGTTACCCATCCTGGCGATGACTGCGAATGTGTTTGCCGAGGATCGCCAAGCCTGCCAGGAGGCGGGTATGAATGATTTTATTGCCAAGCCGGTTGATCCTCGGGACCTGTTTTTGACACTGGTCAAATGGTTAGCCGGTTAGAATACTGGCAATTGGCCGGAAACTTCACAAGACAAGACGTGTAGAATTCAGTAGCTCTCTCCTCACACATCAGTACCGCAGTGGAAACAGAGACTCCGGTGAGTTTTCCAGTCGTCTGTTCAGGCAGTTTGTGGGGTGGATTTAGTGGCGAACGCGGCTCCAGAGCCAGGGTAGCAAAAACAATGATCGAGAAGTTCGAACAAAACAGTTGCCTGCTGATGATTGACGTCCAGGAAGGTGTGGACGTCCTCCACTATTGGGGTGGTGAGAACGGCCACCGTAACAATCCGGGTGCGGAGGCCAACATCAAAGCCCTGTTGACGGCCTGGCGTCGGAAAGGTTTGCCGGTGTTCTACACGGCGCACGACTCGCGTGAAGCGCACTCGCCGCTCAAACTGGCCGAGACCGGAGGGGCTTTCAAGCAGGGGTTTGAGCCACGCGATGACGAGCCGGTATTCATAAAGAATGTCAATAGCGGGTTTATTGGTACCAAGCTTGAATCTGCATTGCGCAGAGCAGGAGTGCGGCGACTGGTCGCCGTGGGGTATTTCACCAACATGTGTGTGGCCACCACGGTGCGCATGGCAGGCAACCTCGGGTTTGACACCTATCTTGTTGACGACGCCTGTGTCTGCACCAACAGAGTCGGCCCCGATGGCACGAACTACGACGCAACACTGGTTCACGACATCTCCGTCGCAAATCTCAATGGTGAGTTTTGTACGGCACTTATGACTGCAACCACCCTGGGACTGTTGGATGGCAGTAACAGTCAAGTGGAAAGGGTACAGGGCAATGAATAAATTCGGCACCCAAGACATGGTCGCGCCGTTGCGACGGGTGATGATGAAACGTCCGGGTTCGGTAATGAGCAACGCCAATTCTGAACAATGGCACTACGCGGGGACGCTGAGCCTGGAACGCTTACAGACCAATCACGACGGATTGGCCGATCGAATTCGCGCAGCCAGTGCGGAAATCGTGTTCCTGGACGAAGACATCGCCGAACTGGCGGACCTTGTATTTACCCACGACCCATCTCTGGTCACGGACCAGGGTGCAATCATTCTGCGGATGGGGAAACGGCTACGCCGGGGTGAGCCGAATGTCCACACCGGGTTTTACCAACGCCACGGCATCCCCATTCTGGGCACCATCGAAGAGCCCGGCACCGTCGAGGGCGGTGATTGTGTTTGGCTGGATGAGCACACACTGGTTGTGGGGGTGGGCTTTCGAACCAACGATGCCGGCGTGGAGCAACTACAGCAAATTCTTGCGGACCATGGTGTCGTGGTCCAGCCGTTCGATCTGCCGGTCTTCAAGGGAAGAGATGCTTGTCTGCACCTGATGTCGCTGATCAGCATGCTGGACCATAACCTCGCGCTGATCTACCAGCCGTTGTTTCCGGTGCGACTGCTACAACTTTTGGAACAACGCGGCATTAAGTGCCTTCTGGCCCCGGAGGAAGAATTCATGTCGAGTGGTGGCTTAAGTGTCAACGTACTAGCGCTGGCACCACGCAATTGTGTGATGGTAAGTGGGTTCCCCGCCACGCTTGGGTTAATGCAAGCGGCCGGTTGCACCATCTCTACATTTCACGGTGACGAACTCTGTCTCAAGGGCGAGGGTGGGCCGACCTGCCTGACACGGCCAATCCTGCGTAGCACTTAAAATAGCGATGCCGCAAAAATCAACAGTTACGATAGATCCTGCACAGCACGGCTTGAAACAATATGAGATGAAGACATCCACCGTTGTCTTCATGATCTTTTGTATGACTGCAGCCGGTGCCTACGGAATCGAAGAGATGATCCCGCAGGCAGGACCCGGGCTCACACTGGTCATGTTGATCGTGCTGCCCTTTGTGTGGAGTACCCCGATGGGACTGGTAGCGGCCGAGCTCGGCTCCGCTCTGCCGCAAGAGGGTGGATATTACAAATGGGTGCAGCGGGCCTGCGGTGAGTTTTGGGGCTTTCAGGCCGGCTGGTGGCGGACAGTCTCTGTCTACTTTGACAATACCCTGTATGTCGTGCTTGCCGGATCCTATCTGGGCTCGGTCCTGAACATGTCGGGGCTGGAGGAGTACCTGTTCAAGGCCGCCATTGTCATTTTCTTCACCTATATTAACATCCGGGGCATCAGGGATGTGGGCGCGGTAAGTACGATCATCTCCATCCTGGTGCTGGTGGCTTTCGCCATGGTTGCCGTTGTTGGCTTCTCGCAATGGCAGACAAATCCCTTCGTGCCTTTCATACCACCGGATCAATCCCTGCTGCAGAGTGTCGGGGCCGGGCTTGCCCTCGGGATGTGGATGTACTCTGGCTATGAATCGATGTCCACAGTGGCGGGTGAACTCAGAGATCCACAAATAATTCCGAAAGCCACCATGATCACCGTGCCCCTGATCATGGCGGTTTACATATTACCCACGATGGGTGGTCTCGCGTCGCTGGGCAAATGGAGTGAATGGGCTTCAGAAGGCGGCTTGAGTTATGGAGATGTCGTGACCCAGGTTGCACCTGCACTGGGGATGTTCTTCGTTTTCATAGCGATCATTGCCCAGTTCTCGCTCTTCAATACCTATGTTGCGTCCGGCTCGAGGGGCTTCTTCGCGCTGGCCGAGGACAATCTGGCGCCCAAGGCTCTCGTCAAGTGCAGCAAGGAGCGCGGTGTTCCCTATGTCGCGGTGCTGTCGTTGGGTGTCTTCAGCCTGATCATGTGCACGTTTCCGTTTGGTGTCATCGTGGTCGTGGACGTGATGCTGTTCATGTCTGCTTACGCATTGATCTTTATTTCGGCCTGCATATTGCGTGTCCGGGACGGCGACTTGCCCAGACCCTTCAAGGTTCCGCTCGGGACGAAGGCCTTCATTGCGATGTGCATCCCATCGCTGATCATCATTTTCGTGGCCTTCTTCATCAATGGGACGGACTATTTCGTGGGTGGAATGATTGCCCTTGTCAGCGGACCGGTCATGTATTTTGTCTTCAAGAGAAAGTACGGGGGTCTGGCGAAAATCGATCCCGTGAGTTACCCGTTAAATTCTCGTACCAGGCTCGGTCTTGGAGATACCAGGAGAATGGCGTGGATGTTCGCCGCCATGACATTCGTCGGGCTCATCGCGGTCTTCTTCCTGCCATGGTACGACGACCCGACGTACTACACTGAAACCTACGGCATCGAAGGCCTCTTTGGCATTCTCATGAGTATCATAGCTTGGATGACGGCCGCCTCCGGCGTGCTCACGGTAATCCTGGTGGTCCTTGCCGGCAGGCTTGAACCCAAGACCACCGAGCCGGTTACAACCGGAACTGAATGAACTGCTCTCACAACCGCCCCAGATTCGGTTGGTGTGATATGTGGTATACCCAGAGTGTCGACCGCTGAGTAGCCTTCGCAGGCTCTCGGAGGCACCTCAAAATCGTTTATTTATTACACAGTAGGCGACTGAATCATCAGAGTCGGACCAGTTTCGTTCCGTACAAAGCTGACGCTCCCAAAATTACTGACTGATCTCTCGCCACCCCCCTGCTTCCCAGATCCACATGTCGTTGAGAGGTTTTTGCTCATCTTGAAAGTATATCTTACCCCCAAAGAGCAGGCCACGCCCGCGTTTTTTGTCAAAAGCTATCGCTACACTATGCCGAGCGGAAGGGTTATCTCGGACAAGCGTTTTTACTAAGCCTGATGAATTCATCACACGTGTTTCATAACGCAAAGTATAGCGATAATCTTTACCACCAAAAATAAGTGTCTGCCGTAGAGAAGAATCGTAAAACATCGTGTGATGATCCAGTGAGGAGTTATCATATGGGCCGGATAATTGCCTCCAGTTTCCATTTTTCCACGCCCAGGAATCTGCATATTGCCCATTGATCCACAGACCACCATAAAGCTCCACCTGGCCATGTTCACCATTGTAGGTCATCCCAAATGCTGATCGTGGCGAAGGTCCACATCCATCATCTGAAATTTTTTCCCACTCGCCATCCCAAAACCATGTTTCTCCTGTCACTTTTTTTCCGGTCCATCCTCCAAATAGGAAGACGCCCCTTGCGTCAGGGAGATAAACCATTGCGTGATGATCAGACTGAAAGGGACTTTGCAGATCAACTTCACTCCACTTCGTTCCATCCCACTCCCACAAATCTGACAACGTTGAGTTATTATTGCCCCGGCCGCCATGAATCATAATTGATTTACGTTCTGGGTTGTAAGTCGCAGCTGCGAATCCGCGAGCTGGTGGTGAGCCGACGTCCACGTGGCGCCAACCATCTTTGCTCCAAACCCAAGTGTCATTTAGATACGAGCGACGTTCGCTGGCACCGCCAAATATTACATAACTATCAGAAGGCGGATGATAAACAAATGAATGTCCCCACCGGGCAGAGGGCTTTTCTATCGCTTCTGTCGCTGCATTAACATCTATTGCCGCCAGCACTAATAAAAGGAAAACCAAAAAAGCTGCGCATTGTGTTTTATGTACTGGCCCCATGTTGCCCTCATTGATGTAGTTTAGAGTTTAGGAAGGGAGTTTAGGAAGGATTAAAGCCCTTTTCCATGAAACTGACAAGTACCGAAGCAGTTTACTGCATCAACTTTTCACGCTTTCCAGTTAGATTGCCGTGAAATCTCGGTTTCACTCCGTCAAAAAAATAATCCCGTTGCCGGCGAAGCCCTCGTCTCCGGCCATGGCTTTGGGGTTACTGGCAAACAGAAATCGTAACGGGAACGGTACACTCAGCACCCACTGACGCATGGGCTGATGCGGGAGGATTTCGTCCACCAGCAGGGCGGCGCGGATTGAACAAACAGCTGACCGCCGTGTCTGCAAAGGACCCTGCTGCAGCCGGATTCTGGAAGTACTAAGTTGCTCAGGGGACGATGTGGAACCATATTCGCACAGTGGCGGGAATGTTGACGGCACTTCTGTACAGCCTGGGTCTCGCGCACATTTAGAGGAGGAATAATATCGAAACTCCATATGTCCACGAAAAGGTGTGGCCCACAATAATTCGTGGTCTACTCCTCAGTAAACTACTGCTTTCACAACCGTCCCAGATTCGGTTGGTGTGATATGTGGTATACGCAGGGTGTCGACCGCTGAATTACGCTTTGAGTAGCTGATTGTCCGGATCGTGTACGGCTTGTTTCAGCACCGTGGCAACACAGGGTTCACCAAGGAGTTCGACACTAAAGCGGGTGCCGGGCCTGGCGTACTGGGTATCTACATAAGCAAAGCCGAGACCCTTTTTCACGAAGTGCCCGTAACCACCGGAAGTGGTCACACCAATACAGGTTTCCCCATTAAAAATGGGCTCGCTGCCACGTACATCGGAATCAGGACTGTCGATACTGAAGTAGACCAGCTTGGTAGTAAAGCCCGCCTCCTTTTGTAGCAAGGTGGCTTCGCGGCCCACAAAGCTGTCTTTATCAAACTTGATAAAACGTTCCATGTCGGAATCCAGCAAAGTTACCTCATTGGTCAGTTCTGCGCCCCAACCCCGGTAAGCTTTTTCAATACGCAAACTGTTGACTGCGTAGAGTCCAAAATTCGCAATCCCGAAATCCTCTCCTGCCTGCCAAAGCGCGTCGTATAAGTCCACCATCCGGTCCATGGGTGGATGCAGTTCCCAGCCGAGTTCACCCACGTAATTCACCCGCAGGGCACGTAGTTCTACACCAGCAACGGAGATTTCCTGACCGGACAGCCAGGGGAAAGCGGCATTGTCCAGGGCAGCGTCGGTAAGCTTGGAAAGCACTTTCCTGGAGCGGGGGCCCGCCAGGACCAGCACGCCCCTGTTATCGGTGATGTTATTTATACTGACGGTTTCGGCGTCAAGTTTGCCCAGCAGCAGGTGATCGTAGTCACGTACTTCAGCTGCGGCTGCCGAGAGTGCGTAGTAGTGGTCATCGGCCAGCCGGGTGAGCGTCATTTCGGCCTGGATTCTGCCGTTTTCCGACAGGATGTGGGTCAGTACGATACCACCGGGTCTGGTGGGTATCCGGTTGGCACAGATCCGGTCCAGGAAGCGACCTGCATCGGGACCGCAGATGTCATATTTGGCAAAACCGGAAAGATCCAGCAGGCCAACCCGTTCACGTACGGCCAGACACTCATCACGAACGACATTGAATACATTGCTGCGCCGAAAACTGAATGCCTCCTCACGGCCATCCAGAGAGAACCACTTGGGTCGCTCCCAGCCAAAGGTTTCGGTGTAGACGCAGCCTTGTTTGCGCAATTTTTCATACAAGGGGCTGGTGCGACAGGGGCGTCCTGCTGGCAACTCCTCGCCGGGCAGGGGTGTCGTGTACGTCAACTTGTAGTCCTGGAAGCCCTTGGCATTCGCGTAGCTTTCGTCCGCGTACACACCAAAACGCCTGGGGTCATAGCCGGTCATGTTGATCTCGGCATCACCATGCAGCATCCATTGGGCAAGATATTTTCCGCAGCCGGCGCCCTGGGCGATGCCGAATGACGCGCCGCAACACATCCAGAAGTTCCTGAGCCCCGCGACCGGTCCAAGCATCGGCGGGCCATCGGCGGAATGCGGGATGGCGCCGTTGACGATCCGCTTGATGCCCGCTTTTTCCAACACCGGCATACGTTCCATGGCGTTTCCCAGCCACGGCATCAGGCGATCCAGGTCTTCGGGAAACAATTCGCTGTCGGAATCCCAGTTGGGAAATCCCCGCGGTGACCAGGCCTGGGTCATGCCGACATGTTCGTAGATACCGATCAGACCAGATTTTTGCTCCTGCCGGATATAGGCCGAGGCGTGTGGATCACGGATGACGGGAATCTCTTCATCGCGGTCCATAAATTCCTGTACCGGCCCGGTAACGATGTAATGATGCTCCATGTTCGAAATCGGCAAATCGGCACCGACCATTTGGGCGACACGGTGGGCGAAACAACCCGCGGCATTAACCACCATTTCAGCAATCACCGTGCCTTTTTCGGTGCTCACTTCCCATTCACCTGAAGGCAGTGCCGTGATATCGGTCACCCGGTTATGGCGCTCAATGCTTGCACCCATACTTCTTGCGCCCCGGGCCATGGCATTGCACAGGCCCGAGGGATCAGCATGACCGTCATCCAGGGTCCAGGCCCCGGCCAGCACGCCATCGGTATTCAGGAATGGATTGATTTGGCGAATTTCATCGGGTCCGATGATCTGCATGCGAAAACCGACATTCCTGGCGATACCCCGCATGAATTTAAACCAGTCGAGGTCATCACGTGTCCTGGCAAGTCGAATACCGCCCGATGCATGCCAGCTGACACACTGACCTGTGAGTTCTTCCAACCGGGGATAGAGCGTATTGCCGTGGTGGTGGATTTTGGCCATGTTGAAGTTGCCCACCAGGCTGGGGCACTGGCCTGCGGCGTGCCAGGTAGAGCCGGAAGTCAGCTCCCCTTTTTCAAGCAGCAGCACATCGCTGCAACCCGCCTCAGCAAGGTGGTATAGCAGGCCGACACCCATGATCCCACCACCCACAATAACGATACGAGCGTGACTTTTCATTGCTGTTTCCTTCGCTGGGTGAGTAGCATAAAAGCTCTGGTATCAGAATTCCATGGTTAGCAGAATACTCGCCACCCCATGTTTTCCTCACAGAACGTTAACCCTGGCGAGGCTGGCGTGCCGGTGGTCGTATTTAGATCCAATGAGCTCAAAGTCCGGGTCAGGCCAAGCGTCGACCTGGCTGAAGAGTCCACACGAAAAGCTGTTTAAGACTCTGGGGTTTCTGGCACTATGGTGTCATGAATCACCGATACTCTAAAAGCCATGATCCAGCCGCAGCAACACACCGGCTCATATTACGCAGCCTCAGTTAACGAGGTCACTGATTTCGCACCTTTGCGTGGCGCACAAAGGGCTGATGTCTGCGTCATCGGGGCAGGATTCACCGGCATCTCGACCGCACTGCACCTTGCCGAACGTGGCTATGTGGTGCATGTGGTCGAGGCCAATCGGGTTGGCTGGGGTGCGACCGGACGCAACGGGGGCCAGATCATCGGTGGTATTTCCGGCGAGGAGAGAATTGCCCGACACCTGGGTCGCGACGGCGAGCAGATTGCGTGGCAGTTGGCTTGGGCGGGAAATGACATTATTCGTGAGCGGGTGCAGACTTACGCTATTGATTGTGATCTCAAGTGGGGGTACCTCGACGTTGCGATCAAGCAGCGTCATCTGCGCGATCTGCATGGGCAGGTAGAAGCGCTGGAGAAGCACGGCTCTAAACATGAATACAGATTGTTATCCCGGGAAGAGACGGCATCCACAATCGGCACCGAAGTTTATACCGGCGCCCTGATGAACATGGGCAACGGCCACCTGCATGTTCTGAACCTGTGCATCGGTGAAGCGCGGGCAGCCGTATCCCTGGGGGCAAAGATTTTTGAGCAGTCTCCGGTGTTGCGTATCGAACATGGGGACAAGCCACGTGTTGTTACCGAGCAGGGATCGGTCACAGCCGATTTTGTCGTGATCGCCGGCAATGCCTATCACTACATTGAGCCAAAGCTGCGGGGCTATATGTTCCCTGTGAATAGCTTCATCATCGCAACAGAGCCGCTTTCTGCAGAGCACGTGTCAGCCATCAACCCACAGGACCTCGCCGTATGCGATCCAAATTTCGTGCTGGAGTACTTTCGTCTTTCCGCGGACAAGCGATTGCTGTTCGGTGGGCGGTGTAATTACAGTGGTGACGACCCTGAAGTCATCAGGGAAATGATGATTCCGAAAATGCACAGAGTCTATCCCCGTCTGGCCGATACGAGGATCGACTATGCCTGGGGCGGCAGGGTCGGCATAACGCTCAACCGGGTACCCCAGCTGGGAAGAATCTCATCCAATGTTTTTTACTCACAGGGCTACTCCGGGCATGGCGTCAACGTGACCCATCTCGCCGGACAGATCATGGCCGACACCGTGGCTGGAACTCTTGAGCGTTTCGACATTTTTGCCAGCATCAAGCCGTTGGTTATTCCCGGGGCCCACACTTTCCGCAGACAAATGACCACGCTTGGCGTGCTTTATTACAAAATTAAAGACCGCTTGTAGCGGCGTTTTACGACTCGCCCCAGACTTCCCGGGCGACATCTACGACCAACGCCAGCTTGCGCATTTGTTCCTCTTCGCTCAACGAGTTACCACCGGCCACGCTGGCAAACCCACACTGTGGACTAATGGACAGACGCTCCAGCGGCACATGGGCAGTTGCCTGGTCAATTCGGTGTTTTAGCGCATTTTTGTCTTCTAATTCAGCTATTTTACTTGAAACCAGTCCAAGCACGACTTTCTTGTCGCTGGCCATAAAGCGCAGGGGTGCAAAGTCTCCGGCCCGGGGCGTGTCGTATTCAAGGAAAAAAGCGTCGACATTCAACGAAGAGAAAAGGTACTCCGCCACGGGTTCATAGCCGCCCTGCGCCATCCAGCGTGAGCGGAAATTACCCCGGCACAGGTGCATGCCCACCGTCATTTCTGCTGGACGGGCCTCCAGTACGTTATTGATGCTGGTGATATAGCGCCGGGTGAGATCATCGGGATCACGTCCCATATCAGCAACCTGCTGCCTCACATCACTGTCACAGAGCATGGCCAGTGGTACTTCGTCCATCTGCAGGTAGCGGCAGCCCGCTTTTGCAAGAGCCTTGATTTCCGCCTGGTAGATTTTCTCCAGATCATCCCACCATTCTTCAATATCCGGGTATACCGCTGGGTCCCTGCACTGATCACCGCGAAAAAAGTGAAAGGCACTGGGGCTTGGCATATTTGCCTTTGGGGTTTCATGGGTCAGTCTTTGCAGACGATTAAATTCAGCGGTGCAAATCGGGTGCTCGCGGCGCATTTTTTCACTTGCATAGCAGGTATGCCACTCATAGTCATGGCCGTGTTCATCATGAAAACGGAACAGGGACGGTTTAAGTGAGAGACCCAGGAGTCGCTCAAAGAAAAACCCGAACCAGGACGACCGGCAAAATTCGCCGTCGGTGATTGATCGCAGCCCAACGGACTCCTGGAGTTTTACAACCCGCGCGATTTCCTGCTCCTGGGTAGCATGGAATTCAGTTTCGGTTAGCGTGCCTTGTTTGAAGTCATCGGAAGCTTGTTTGAGTGCACGTGGGCGCAACAAACTGCCAACATGCTCAGCCCGAAAAGGTAGGTTTTGCGTATCCATCGTGTTAAAAAAGCATCCTCAATTCTGATTGTCATTCCGGGACATATTATAGGTGTGTTTCACTTACTCCGGATGACGGTTACGGTGTTGCTTCCTCACCTCGCAATAGACCCGGCTTTCGGAAAGCCGGGTCATCAATTTGGAGAATTTCTTCCCTGGCGGCAGTGATGAGGACTTCGTAGCTCTCCAGCCAGCGCTTGATGTGCTGGTTTTTTCGTACCAGCTGGGTGATGGCACTGTGCTTCACAGTTACATACGCAATGGGTTTTCCGACTGTCAGTGCGTCGAGGATAGCAGCGGCCCCCGTGTAATCGCCACGCGCCAGGCTAATAAACACCTGCGAAAGATTGTCCTTCGTGGCGGGCGATTCAGGGTCATTCAAGCGCCTGTCCCATAAGGTCTCCAATTGCTGCAGATAGTGGTCCGCTTCCTTGCTCAGGCCTTTTATCCGGTAACCCATGGTCAGGTAGAAAGCGATCATCCCGTCTGCTCGGAGGTTGGCCTGGTCGCTTTGTGCAGACATTTCAAAATAGCGCTCGCCGAGCTTGGTAGCCCGGTCGAAAAGACCCAGGTGGCTGGCAGTCTGGATTACTTTGCCGATTGCTCCCACAGAGTCCGGATTGGCGGTGAATTGTTGTTCAACCTCGGCCATATACGCTTCTTCCTGATGGTGATACGCACGGAAAAAATGATCGGGAAAACTCCTGAAGTGAGGTCTCAATTCAATGGCGATATTCCACCATTGCTCGGACAGTTCGCGTTCGTCAATATAGATAAACCAGTTAGCCATCATCATGTAGGACCTTGCACTGTTGGGATCGTGTCGGGCGACTTCAAACAGCGCTAGCGTAGAGTCCGTAATTCGGTTCACACGGATGTACATGAGCGCAAGGGACTGGTACGCCATGCCAGGATTGAGATTCAGTGCCACCGTTTCCTCGGCAATCCTGATGGCCTGATCGGTATCCTTGTGTACTTCCATGAGGTACAACGCATAGTCAAAGCGAACTTTCACATTCAGTGGATCAGTTTCATAGGCTCTTCGATACAGGTCGCGGGACTGGTCAAATTCACCGGCTTCATCCAGCAGGTCTGCAAGCTGGACCATGATCTCAACATCACTGGGGTTCAATGCCAGAGAATGCTCATAATCGGCACGTGCTTCGCCAATTTCGTCCATCTTCTCCCACAAGGCCGCGCGTACCGCGTAGGCGGTTGCATCCTCTGGATTGAGCTGCAAGGCAATGTCAATTTCCTGTTGAATGCGTGGGCGCTGGTCGTCGAAATCACTGGCTACATAAATGGTACTGAAGTAAATGGCAGCAGCCATTTCCGAATGCGCAGAGGCGTAGGTCGTGTCCTCCGCGATTGCTCGGTTGAGCAATTCGATGGCCTGTTGAATGTCGGGTGCATTGCGATTGCGCACGAGTTGCCGTGCCTGCAGTACCAGTGCATACACTTCCGGTGTCGTCCGACTGGATTTAATGGGTGTTACGGCATCCTGATCAACCCCGGCAACCTCTGCAACCACCGCGTTGGCGATCTCGTCCTGGATGGCAAAAACATCTGCGCGCTTACGGTCAAAAGTCCGCGACCAGATATGGGTCTGATCCGAGGTGCGTACCAGCTGGGCAATGATCCTGAGCTGGTCACCCGCCACCTGCACACTACCCTCCAGGACTGACTCCACGCCCAGTTGAGACCCAATCGTGGCAACATCCACCTTCCCTTCACGAAAGCGGAAAGAGCTCGTGCGTGCTGCGACTTTCAGACCCTCAACTCCCGCCAGCATGTGCAACACGGTGTCAGCAATACCTTCACCGAGGTAAGCCTGGTCGCCCGCTGCGCTGAAATCGGCAAATGGCAAAACCGCAATCGAATCAATAGTGTCATCCTGAGGTGCCACGGATACATCAACGGTTTGTGGCAGAGTTTCCTGCTCAGACACATAGAACCGGTCAAGTGCCAGCAATCCAATTGCAATCAGCAGCAACACGATTACCGCCGTGTTCATCTTGTTGGCAATCTGTTGACGGAAAGGTGAGTTTTCCGCTATCTCGGATTCCTTCTTCAGACCATCCGGGGTGACTTCATAGACCCATGAAATGATCAGCACCGGTATGAAACCCAGCAACAGAACAATTGTAAAAATCTGCATCAGGCTTTCGGGCAGCCCGAAAGCCGGTGTGATAAGGGCGATGACCTGCAGTAAGACCCATGACAGGGCGAGGTAGGTTGCTGCCGCGCGAAATACATTGCGCCGTTTGAGTTGCTCAAACAGATTACTCATTATGAGATGCCCCGGACTGTTTTTGACTGATGCTTAATTAATACTAGCACGTGGCTCGCCAATTGCAGGATTCCGGATTTGTTTCCATCTGGTGGGGTGTAAACCTGACCTGATACTACATTGGTGCCCGGGCTTTTATGGTTTTCACCACATCGAGGAATATGTGTTCCACTTTGACAATGTCAAAGCCGGCTTCTTCAACATTTTCGACAGTTGTTCGATCCATAGATGGACCCAATTTCTCGGTCACGCGGGTCATCAATTTCATCATTACATTAAACGGAAAATATCGGCTTCCGGTATGTTCAAACATGTACAACTCGCCACCGGGTTTCAATACACGTCTGAGCGAGATCAGGCCGTCTATCGGATTGGGCACCGAACAAAAGGTACAGGAAGTAAATACCTGGTCGAATTGGTCGTCATCGAAGCTGAGTTCGTGCACATCCATCACCTCGGCGGTCAGTGAACCATGATAGTCATCGATCCGGTCCTGGGCGTGTTTGATCATCTCCGGACTCAAATCAATGGCAGTAATATCCTGGTTGGGCGGGAATGTGGGTATGTCAAGCCCCGTGCCCAGGGCCAGGAACAACACCTTGCCACGCATGTTGGCAAACAATTTCTGTTTATGCGGTTCCCAACGCCATTCAGCCCCCTTTCCTGCCATCAGATCAAAATTGGGGGCTGCTTTGTCCCATTTACGCTGTGTTACAAGATCGGTCACGACCTGTTCTCCCGCTCAATAGCAACACCACGCAAAGCAGCATTGGCAAACCAGACTACAATCAGCACCGCAAAGCCGGTCACCGCCCCGATGGCCCCTCCCTGGATCGCAGACAATTCTGCCATTGCCCCCCACATGCCTAAAATCATACCGCTCATCATCCCCGTTAACATGCCAGGGACCATGACCTCCATGGCGCCAAAACAGATCGCAAAGCCAAAAGACAAAAACAGGCTGAGCACCATGCCGAGCATCATCATCAACACCATGGCCAGCCACATGTTCCAGCCAGTCCCGACCAACACCACGGCCAGCGTACCTATCAGTGCCCCTATGCAGATATTTGTCAGCAAGTCTCCGAGTACAAAATACAGTCTGTTATCCAATTTGTTATTTACCTTTGTGGCCTGCCTTATTTAACATTTCGCACATCGGTGATCTAGTCATCCTAGCAGAACAGAGTATAAAACGGCTATTCATAGCTGGTCTGCAGCAGAATCGCCACGCAGTTTGATTATAATTGTACGTTCAGGACCGAAATTTAGGTGTGATTGTCCCTTTTTCGGCCCATTCTGGGGACTGACTCTGACCCATTATCTTTTAACAATCAGACCACCCTTGACCACAACTTCTACATTTTCCAGCAACGTAATGTCTTCAAGCGGGTTGCCCTTTACCGCCACAAGATCAGCCAGCATACCGACTTCTACTGCACCGACCCGGTTTTCCCAACCCATATACAGGGCGGCCCTGGATGTCGCAGCCTGAATGGCTTCCATCGGCGTCATCCCCCACTCCACCATATAGGCAAACTGAATACCGTTCATTCCGTGTGGATAAATGGCGGCATCGGTTCCAAACACGATGGGTGCACCCGCATCATGTGCCCGTTTGAAGCTCTCCCGCTGTACTTGTGTGGTCTCAATGGTCTTACGCAGAAACTCCTCGACCCACCCCTGTTTGCGCCCGTTCTCGATCATCCAGTCACCGGCACCGATATCCATAACCAGGGCAACGTCATGCTGGATAGCCAGCCTGATACCCTCATCATCAATATAGGTAGCGTGTTCTATGGTATCGGCCCCGGCCAGGATCGAGTCCTTGATGGACTGAGCACCGTGGGCATGGGCGGCCACCTTCAGACCGGCGTCATGAGCGACTTGCGCAACTGACTGTATCTCCTCGCGACTCATTTCCGGTTCACCCGGAACACCGCCATACGCCAGCACTGCACCGGAAGCGATTAGTTTCAGTACATCTGCACCCCCTTCAACAGCCTTTAGTGCGTTTGCACGAAACTCTTCCGTGGACCTGGAGACACCTGCTCTGAGATGCCCCGGAATCGACTCCTCTGGGATACCGGGTGCCAATAAATCTCCGCCACCACCGGGGATGGTCAGGTAAAACCCTGACACCTGCAAACGCGGTCCTGCAAGCTCGCCGCGATCAATTTTATCGCGTAGCTGACGATCGACAAACGCATAGTAATTGCCAAGATTACGTGCAGAAGTAAATCCGGCCTCCAGGGATCTGTGGGCGTACTTCCGGCCTGCCGCCATGTAGTCATCCACGCTGTAATCAAAATACATCGTCAGGTCCACCAACTCTTCAAAGCTTTCCAGGATGTGGGTGTGCATTTCAATCAGACCGGGCAGACAGGTGTAGTCGGAAAGATCAAGAACCGGGACGGTGGCAGCGATGTCTTTCGCGGCTGTAATTTTTGAGAAATGCCCGTCGACAATGAGTACAGACACCTTGCTTTTTGGTGTGTCTGAGCGACCGTCAATAAGCGCACCGCAATGCACCAGCAGGTTGCCGGAGTCCGGTTGATACGGAATACTGGCCGGTTGTGCTGACTTTGACAGCGCTACCTGAGTCTGCCCTGGGGCTTGTGCAGGCCCACAGGCGGTGAGTGAAATGACCAGCAGCCCCACCAGCAGGTTACCCAGGATAAGATGACTGCCGCGCATGCTGTTCGAACTCCGGATTTCTTGCCCAAAAGGGATAAGCAGAGTAGCAAGTCCGTAGGGGTTGGGCATTAGTCTCTGTTTTTCTCAACTCGCGTGTAGTCGTACAAACCGGCCTCGTCGAAGATAACGCGATCCTCGTAGTCGTCGAACCAGGTTGCGTCCGGGTTACGTCCAACGATACAGACCTTGCCGCGGTCCGGGGCGTTCAGTGCGTTACGGAGTATCTTAAAGACCAGCACACCGTTCTCAGTTCCGGGAACACCGGGGATTGGCTCGCTGGTGACGGCCGAAACCTCGGTCTTACCTTTGTAGTGAGTGATGGACAAACGGGCGTGCGTCTCCACACCGGACAGACCTTTCTGGGATTCGTTCAGGATCTTCCATGCCGTTTCGATTGGGACGTTGAAGGCTCTGTAGGCAACGATGTCCCTGCCACAGAAGAAATAGTGGTTGCCGACACCAACCCGGTAAAGGGCACGTTGCATCACCCTGAGTGCATCTGGGTCGTCATTGATGCCTTTAATAATCGGTGCCTGGTTTTCGACATTGATCCAACCCCGGGACGTTACTGCTTCCATTGCCTGTCGGGTGTCTTCGTGCCACTTTAGCGAACCGTTCGCGTTCGTGAGATATGCACCGTCGGGCCCCTTGAGGAGAAATTCATCGGGATGGTTAAAGTGGATCATCAGCCTGAAGCCGACCAGGGGATAGGTGTCGTGAAAGTTATCCAGCATTGACAAAAAAGCGTCATCAAAACGTTTTGGGTGAAACGAGATTTCTTTGGTGCCGAGCCGGATTGATTCCACACCCGCTTCTGCGAGCGCGGCCATCCACGCGCCAATCTTTCTGTTTGGCAATACCATGGGGTCGCCACCGGAAAGCAGGACCTCGCGGAGCTTCTCACGGCCTGATTCAGGGTGCAGACCCCCGTTTGCGGTAACGGTTTCATTGTGTGCACGTACGTAATCGGTGACCTCTTTGATCTTTGCCAGTCCTTTTTTGGCGACGGTGCCGTCCTGGCGTTCTATGTCCTTCTGGCTGATCAATTCTTCGCGGTAGCAGAAACGACAATGCGCCGAGCAGGTGGAGACGGCATACAAAAGACCCATTTCATACTTGTGTAGAAGACCTTCGACCGGGGCGAAGTCCATCTGGTGTCCGGGGTCTTCTGAACCCGCCAGGTTGAGTGTTTCGTTCGGATTGGCCTTGACGATCCTTTTCAGTGGCCGGCTGTTGCGGGCCATTTCGAAGAAGTGCCGGGTCATTTTTACCGGCATGCGATTTTCCACATCACGCTCTGTGCCTTTCACGCTCGACAGCGCCGCGAGTTCATCGGGGGAATAGAACCCTTTGATGTCCTCCGGTGCCTTGTCTTCAAAGAAGGGTTTCAGACCATTGATGATCTGGCGGTCGTATTTGGGGTTGTCGATCGTGTCCAGAAACGCCTGTTCCCTTGCTGCGGGGACGTATTTACCTGCGTTTGTCACTTAACACCTCATGCTTTCGTGCTTTAGTCTGGTGCTAATGTAACACATTGAACCCTTGAATTGTGTTAATGTAACGTGATGAACATAATGGAGTCAGCGACCTCAACGCCGGACCTCGTTGCCGCGGTCAGCGGTGAGCTGACACCCACAGAACGGCGCATCGCCAGGGAGGTGCTTGCCGAGCCAACGCTGCTGGCATTCGGTACGGTATCGGACCTGGCCTGCCGTGTGGGTACCAGCCGACCTTCTATCGTGCGCTTTGCCAACAAGCTTGGCTTTGATGGCTACACCCAGTTGCAACGACATGTTCGCAGCGATTTATCCCATCGTCTCACACGTCCAAGCGAGCGAATCAGGCATGATGATGAGACGGTTCCAGGCGCAAGATCGGCAATGGACAGCGCGATTGCATCCGTTTTTGAAGCGGTTGAAGGTGGTCGCCTGACGGAACTCGCCGGGGCCATCGTCCGGGCTGAAAATGTCTGGATTCTCTCCGGGGAGACTTCGCGTGCAGGTGCCCATGCATTTTACAGTGGTCTGTCCATGGTCCGGCCGGGTGTGCGTATACTTGAGACCCACTCGATGAGCACCGACCTGAGTGGTGCAGGATCAGGGGACGCTGCCGTGGTGTTCGACTTTTCCCGATACCGGCGGCAGGTGATTACTGCGACCCGTGTTCTCGCGAACGCCGGTGCTGCAGTTGTAGCGATTACCGACAGCCCATTATCTCCACTGGTCGAGCTGGCCGACACCTGGTGTGAAATCGAGGTGCCGGCAATTGGCCCGTTTGACAGTTCTGCACCCGTCGTGGCGATTGCCGAGTTGCTCGTGTCCCAGGTTGCCAAGGACCTGCACAACGAGGCGACGGTTCGTATCGACCGCATTGAGGCCCTTTGGGAAAAAACAGAGGTGTTCTTGTAGTGAGTGTAGTGTATCGAAGAGGAGTACCAGGTGATTGACAAGCAGGTTTTATCGGTCTCGGAAGCAGTAGCTGATATTCCCGAGGGGGCTACGGTTATGGTGGGGGGGTTTGGCGCATCAGGTAGCCCGATCGAGCTGCTCCATGCATTGATTGACCAAGGTGTAAAAAACCTGACCGTGATCAATAACAACACCGGTAACGGTGAGGTGGGCCTGGCCGCCCTGATTGGCAACGGGCAGGTGCGTAAGATGATCTGTTCATTCCCCAGGTCCAGTCAGTCCAAGGTGTTCCCTCAGTTGTACAAGGAAGGCAAAATCGAGCTTGAACTTGTCCCGCAGGGCACCCTTGCCGAGCGAATTCGAGCGGCGGGTGCCGGAATACCGGCATTTTACACACCCACGACAGTAGGCACGGTCCTGGCTGAGGGTAAAGAGGTGCGGGAGTTTGATGGGCGCGACCACGTGATGGAGCCCTGGCTCAAGGCTGATTATGCACTGATCAAGTGTGAGGTGGCCGACCCCCTTGGCAACCTGACCTATAACAAGACCGCCCGCAATTTTGGCCCCATCATGTGCATGGCGGCCACCACCACCATCGTGCAGACGAAGAAACTGGTGGCCAGGGGTGAAATTGACCCGGAGCACGTCATCACCCCCGGCATTTTTGTAAACCGCATTGTCGAGGTTCCTGACCCGGTTCACGAGGACACGCTGATTGCCGCAGGCAGGAGGTTCCCATGAGTGCCGGTTGGACAAGAGAGCAGATGGCAGCGAGAGCCGCCCAGGACATCCCCGATGGTGCCTGTGTCAATCTGGGTATTGGCATCCCGGAGCTGGTCGCAGGGTTTGTGCCCGAAGGCCGTGAATTTATTTACCACACTGAAAACGGGCTGCTTGGAATGGGACCGCCACCGGCTGAAAATGAACGCGATCTGGACTTGATGAACGCCGGCAAGAAGTATGTCACGGCAGTTCCCGGCGCGGCCTATTTTCACCACGCCGACAGCTTCAGCATGATACGTGGTGGGCATATCGATGTTTGTGTTCTCGGCACCATGCAGGTGGCCGCAAACGGAGATATTGCCAACTGGTCCACGGGAGCACCCGGTGCCATTCCCGCGGTAGGTGGTGCCATGGATCTGGTGCAAGGTGTTAAGCGCATCTACGTGATAACCCAGCACACCACAAGGAATGGCGATCCAAAGCTGGTTGAAAGGTGCAGCTATCCCCTGACGGGTCCTGGTGTCGTGTCACGCATTTACACCGACCTGGCCGTGGTTGATGTCACTGACGACGGGTTCCGGGTGGTTGAACTGGCGCCCGGTGTTGATTTTGAAGAGGTGAAAAACAAGACTGGCGCGTCCATTCTGCCGTCGGACTAATTGTTATGCACTCCGTAATTGATCAAGGGACTGGATAGACAAAATGGAAACGCTGAAGCAAGCAACTGAATCTGCCCGTGACCGGTACGTGGCAGCTAACCCTCTGAGTCAGGCCGCAGATCGCCATGCTGAACAGTTCTTGCCCGGGGGTAACACACGTTCAGTTTTGCATTATGAACCGTTCCCTCTGACCATGGTTGCGGGGGAAGGCGCCGAGCTTGTTGACCTGGATGGCCACCGATACGTTGATTTCGTTGGTGAATATTCGGCAGGGCTGTTCGGGCATTCAGACGAAACCATCAAGTCGGCGGTGACAGCGGCCCTGGATAAAGGGATTGTCATGGGTGCGCCTACCTCGTATGAAAGAGAACTTGCAGGTTTGTTGTGCAATCGGTTTCCTTCAATTGAGCAGATCAGATTCTGTAATTCAGGGACCGAGGCCAATCTCATGGCATTGACCACCGCAAGAGTGGTAACGGGTCGCGAAAAGATACTCGTCTTCAACGGCGCCTATCACGGGGGTGTGATCAAGTTTCCAAACGGGGACTCGGTACACAATGTCCCTTATGATTTCTTGTTTGCGGAATTTAACGACACTGAAGGTACTGCTGACCTGATCCGCCGGACGGGTGATGAACTTGCTGCGGTCATTGTCGAGCCCATCCTGGGTGCCGGTGGAAACATCCCGGGCAGTCGGGAGTTTATGGGAATGCTCCGACTGGTGACGAGGGAAATTGGGGCCCTGCTGATTTTTGATGAAGTCAAAACGGCCCGTCTTGGCCCGTCAGGTGTACAGGGTATGCTGGGCATCACTCCCGATCTGACCACGCTGGGGAAATTCATAGGCGGTGGTTTGCCGACCGGTGCATTTGGGGGCAAGGCCGAGTTCATGGCCCACTACAATCCTAAACTGGCGGGCAACTGGAATCACGCCGGCACCTTCAACAACAATGCCTGTTCAATGGCCGCCGGCAGTGCCGCCATGAGTAATATCTATACACAGGAACGTGCCCGGGAATTTTTTGACTGGTCTGAGAATTTTCGCATCTCGCTTAATGACATGTTCGCGACGCGGTCGGTACCGATGTATTGCAATGGCATGGGCTCAATTTTTGCGATTCACTTTTCGAGCAAGCCGACCCGAAGAACGTCTGACATAAGTACCGGATGCCAGTCACTACGTCCACTACTACACATGGAGCTACTGCTGGAAGGTGTGCTGGTATGCAGCCGTGGTGACCTTTTCATGTCGCTACCCATGACCGAGGCACATCTTTCCACGGCACGCACCGCGCTGGAGAAATTTATCGATCGCTACAGACCTCTTATCAGCATGGTACTGGAGGTAGCCTAAGTACACTCCTGTCAACAAACAGTAGCTTGGAGTTGTGTCGACTGTAGACAAACAATTAAACCTGCGAGCACACTACTTTGCCGCTTTGGGAGTTGTGTTTGAGGGTGCTTTCTAACAGGGGAAGAATTCTGCAGCAAGTTCAGTTTTGCTTGACCTGGATCAACAAGAAATTGTTCTGTGTAGGTATTCTGGCTTCGCCGTCCTGGTTGACATACACGGGTCGTTTTCCAACCCCCACCGGAACTCGTATGCTGCCAGGGCGGTTTTGTTGATCTGGGTCATCACCCTATAGCCCCAGGTATGTAATGATGCAATGCTGCCCTGGATAGTGACCTGCATTCCTCTGGCTGATAGCTGATGTTGGTTATTACCGGGGCGGCTTCTTGCTCGCCTACATTGCAGTCCTCAGGTCCAGGTTACCCTTGATGGGTCCACAACGCTGTGTTACCTCTCCGAAAGGTAATGTCCAAATGAATCAGGGAGCCCTGGCTGGTGCTTATGATCAGAAATCAGCCGGTGGTGTTTGGCGTCTGCGTGGCGGATTCCAGAAAACGTCCCTGACCACTCGACAGGGCTCCATCACACGGCTCCATCTCAATTCCCGCTGGTAGTAGATCTCAACTTCGAGTTCCTCACCCGGCTCACCGTGCGGTGCTTCCAGTGAAGCCAACGCAATGCTGGCCTTGGCCGAGGGTGACCACATGGCGGAGGTGACCGTGCCCGCATACTTCCCGTTCCTGGTGAAAACGAAGGCGTCTTTTGCCGGCTTGTTGCCGTCGATATCGAGTTTCACCAGGTGGTAACGTGAGCCATTTTTCTTCTCTTCCAGCAGAGCCTTGCGGCCGTTAAAAACACCCTTGTCGAAAGACACCAGCCAGC
The DNA here is from genome assembly GCA_021772915.1 of Gammaproteobacteria bacterium. Lineage (GTDB taxonomy): Bacteria > Pseudomonadota > Gammaproteobacteria > Xanthomonadales > SZUA-36 > SZUA-36. The sequence goes on from JAJFLB010000033.1 coordinate 21,904, forward strand.
CCAGACCCAATTCAAAGGGTGAGCGTGTGTGGGTAGGCCGCACGGCCTCCATGGCGGGGAGAAATTCAACGCCTGCCAGGATAAATCCGGCCTCAATGCGCAGCATTTCAAGCGCATCGCTTCCCATGGCCCGGATGCCACGGGTGCTGCCGGCCTCGAATAAACGGTCCCAAAGCAGTTCGGCATGATCAGGATCGATCCATAGCTCGTAGCCTAGGTCGCCGGTAAACCCGGTGCGTGACACCATCAGTTCAACGCCCTCGAAATCGAAGTAGTCCAGACCGAATGGCGTGAGGCTTTCAACGTCAGCCAAACCCATTTCCCTCAATACCGCGCAACTGGTCGGTCCTTGCAGGGCCAGGCCGGCCACATCATGGGTGTCCTCTACGATATTGACATCGAAGCCCGTGGCACTGGTCAGGAACCAGTCAATCTGGTGTTCCTGGGAGCAGACACGGTAGATACCCTCACGCAGGTGAAAAATCGTACCATCATCAATCACCTGGCCGTTATCATTGCACCAGACACTGTAACCGACGCGGCCAGGTTTGAGCTTGCTCACATCCCGGGTCATCAGCCGGTTGAGGTACGGTAGCGCATCTGGGCCGGTGACAAGGTGCTTGACCATCGGTGTGATATCGAACACGCCACAGGTGTTGCGACCGGAAAAGTACTCCAGTGATTCACACCAGTAAGCCGGTACTGAAAGATAATCACTCCAACGGCTCCACTCCTTGAGCTGGTTGTGTTGCTCCTGCCGTGAATGAAACGGGCTGGGGTATACGGCTGTCTTGTGGTGATCCGCGTTTGTAATATTTACAGTTCTCATCGTCGTTTCCGGCTCCTTGCTACTGTGCCAACACGACAGTAGCCGCGTTCCTGCCAGCGCTGCCCATCACACCACCACCGGGGTGGCAACCGGCGCCGCAGAGGTAAAGCCCTTCCACAGGTGTTTCGTATTGTGCCGATCCGGGCACCGGGCGCAACATCAGGAATTGGTCCAGTGACAACTCGCCGTGGTGCCAGTGACCGCCTGCCATGCGGAACTCATTCTCAATATCCTCGGGTGTGAGCAACTCAGTGGCGATAACGTTTTCACGGATACCGGGGGCGTATGCAGAAAGTGTTTCCAGTACTGCGTCGGTGAATGCTGCCTTTCCTTCACTCCAGCCCGTACCGAGATTCCGTGGGGCGTACTGAACGATGGCGGAAAGCACGTGTTTTCCGTCCGGTGCCAGAGTTTCGTCGTGGATACTCGGTATGGTTATTTCCGCCACGGGATGGGTTGAGAACTCACCATACTTGGAATGATTAAACGCCCGTTCCACGTACTCCATGTCAGACGCGATCACCAGACGATGACCCAGCTGCGTCGGACTGACACCTTTGAAATCGGGCAGCTTGTCCAGTGCCAGGTGCAGCTTGGCCGCGTTGCCGCTAGCCCGAATGTTGTGGAATTTTCGCGCGACCCCTGCTTCGAGATGTTGTGCGCCCAGCAGGTTCATCATGGTGGTTTTCGGGTCGGCGTTGGAGATTACCACCGATGCTGCAATTTGCTCACCACCTGACAGTTGCACACCCCTTATGGTGTCACCGTCCATCAAAATTTTGTCAACCGGACTGCCAGTGTGAGTTTCAGCGCCATATTCACGTGCTGCGGCCGCCATGGCTTGTGTCACGGCACCCACTCCGCCATTGGGTAGTGACAGCTGACCGGCAGCACCACGGGTATTGCCGCTTGTACGGTGAAGGGCTGTGAATACGCTATTGTTTGATCTTGGTCCGGAATTTGTGCCCAGCACGGCATCCAGACTCAGCGCCCCCTTGAGCAGTGGATTATCAAAGTTTTCCTGCAGGACATCATAAATGTTGATGGCGCCGATACGCAGCAGCTCACGCATGTCATTACGGCCCAGCATACGCACCTTCAGGGCCATTTTGCCGAGGGCGATCATGTCGCTGCGCTCACTGGTGATACGTGGTGGGATCTTGTTATGAAGACCGCTGATTACGCCCGCAAATTTTCTCATGAAACGGCGGTATTCCCGGTACGCTGCCTTGTCTTCAGTTGACAGGTTCGCACCGCTCAAGCGACGGGTACTGATGGTAATGTGATCGCCGCTTTCTGCCAGGGCAATTGTCTTGAGACCGGATTTGGCCATCTTCAGCCCGTGAGAGTCCAGCGCAAGATCCTTGCTGATGTCCTTGTCCAGCAGGTAAAGGAGGTGCGCTACTGAAGCCCGGAAACCGGGTGCGAATTCACGCGTTGCAGCAGCACCACCAACCTGGTCCGCGGCTTCGAGTACCGTGACGTTTCTCCCCGCCTTTGCCAGGTAGGCTGCGCATACGAGGCCATTGTGGCCGCCACCGATAATGACGATTTTGTCAGAATTAATCATCGAGCCAGCCCTCCGGAACCGTGTTGGGTTTACGCAGATCCCTGAGGATTTCGCGTGCAGCGTTGGCCCCCGGCGCTGCCATCACACCACCACCGGGTGGGTTGGAGGAACCACACATGTAGAGTCCTTTTACCGGTCCGCGGTACTGGGCGTAACCGGGGATAGGCCGGTTGAACGCCAGCTGGTCGAGGGTCAGCTCACCGTGGAAAATATTGCCCTCGGTCAGACCGATGTCGTTGTCAAGTTCACGCGGCGTACGCACTTCCATATGCAAAATCAAATCCTTGAAACCGGGTGCGTATTTTTCGATCTGGTCAATCACGGTCTGGCCAAATTGAGTCACCTGCTCATCGGTCCAGTCCTTGCCACGGATTTTTGGTGGCACATACTGTACGAACACCGACATAAAATGCTTGCCCGGCGGTGCCATGGTTGGATCGGTCAATGAGGGAATCAGCATGTCGATGTAGGGGTCCTGCGACCAGGTTCCGTTCTTCCAGTCATCGTAGGCGCGCTCCAGGCGTGCTATGGAGTCGATCAGGTGCATGTCGCCATAAATCATTTGCTCGTTGCCACGTAGTGCAACAAAGTCCGGGAGACCGTCGAGGGCAATATTCACCTTTCCTGAGGAGCCACGGATTTTGAAATTTCTTACCTTCTTGAGAAACCCGGGCTTGAGATCCCCGGCGTCCATACATTCGAGAAAGGTGCGTGGGAAGGTCATGTTGGAAACCACGACATCAGAGTAATACTCACTGCCGTCTTTCATGGCCACACCGCTGATTTTGCCTTTTTTGACGATGATCTGCGCGACCCCCTCGCCGGTTATGGTCGTGCCGCCATGGTCTGTGAAGCAGTCGTTCATGGCCCGCGCCACGGCACCCATGCCACCGCGTGCAAATCCCCAGGCACCCATGCTGCCGTCCACGTCGCCCATGGCGTGGTGGAGCAGGATGTAAGCTGTACCGGGTGACATGACGCCAAGTGCCGAGCCGATGATGCCACTACCGGCATAAGATCCCTTGAGTAAGGGGCTTTCGAAATACTCATCCAGGAAATCGGAGATGCTCATGGTGTAAAAACGCAAGGTGTCGTAAATCACATCTTCACCCAGATCCATCAACTCCTTACCCATATACAGCAGTTCAGACAGATCGCGGGGTTTGAAAGAGGTTGGGTCCGGTGGTGTACGCAGTAGCAGCTTACGGATAAGACGGCATTGCCGCATGATGTCGCGGTCAAAGCGGACACTCGCATCCGCGTCCCGATGACTGTGTCGCGCTATTTCCCTGCGGGTAACATCCGGGTCGACGTAATTGCCGATATAGTCGCCATTCTCGGCCAGCGTGACGCTGCCGCCGTAGGGTACGACCTGCAGCCCGTACTTGGCCAGGTCCAGGCTGCGGTAAACCTCGGGGCGCAACAGGCTGCAAACATAGGAGCAGTTGGAGTAGGTCCAGTCCTTGTACATATCCAGGCTCACCGAGGCACCGCCAATGTAGTCGTTTTGCTCCAACATCAGGACATTCAGCCCGGCCTTGGCGAGGTAGGCGCCATTGGTCAGGCCGTTGTGACCTGCGCCGATAACGATCGCATCATACTTTGTTCTCAAGGTGCTTAACTCCGCATTGTTGCCCTGTTGTGTTGCTTGTCCGGTTACGCGGACTTGCGCGTCTTCGCTTTGGATTTGGCGGCCCGTTTTTCCAGGGTTACATCGACCGACTGCTCAAATGCCCTGAGGGTGTGCGCGAGACTGTTGTCTTTTGCATGGGCCTCGCTAATGAATAAGGGCTCACGTGAGTCCGGTTCGCAAAGAACACCCCGGTCGTGTAGTTCGGGGGCCATCTTGTCGTAAAAACTGTAGTCTGAACTGGACCAGGCCCGGTAATTGTCGGGTGGCGGATCATCGAATATCAAACCGCCCATTGAAGGGTGACCAACAAAGGAATGCGGGATGCCCCTTGCGGCCAGGATTTCGTGTATACCCGCCTGTAGAGCGGACCCGTAGTCGGCAATGGTTTCCAGGGCGTCGGTTTCGTCCAGAATTTCCAGGGTTTTTGCGGCCGCCGCCAGGGTAACGGAGTGGCAGGTGTAAGTTCCACCGTGCATCACGCCATCGCCGATCTGACGCATGATGTCCTCGCGTCCGGCCACGGCTGAGATGGGGTACCCGTTGCCAAGTGCCTTGGCAAAGGTACACAGGTCGGCCTTGAAACCCATGAGTTCCTGCACACCGCCTCTTGCGACCCGAAAGCCGGTCTTCACTTCGTCAACAATCATGACGACGTTGTATTTGTCGCACAGTTCCCGGGCAGCGTGCACGTATTCCGGGTTAGCCGTGATTGAGCAGCTGTTACCCATAATGGGTTCGATCAGAAAAGCACCTATATCCTGGTGATGACGTTTCAACAGGTCTTCAAGGTAATTGGAGTCATTAAGCGGCGTGAAGTGGGTCAGCTTTTTAATCAGACTGGGTATGCCTTCACCTTCTGCCTCAATGGGTGGATCATCCATACCCGGTTCCCACTCATCGATATCGGCGTACCACAAAACAGAATCGAACATGCCGTGGTAGCCGCCTTCTACAATGATGTGAGAGTCCTTACCGGTATGGGCCCGCGCCAGGCGTAAGGCCGCCATAACCGCCTCCGTACCGGAGTTTGAAAACCGCACCAGCTCGGCCGCGGGTACCATATTTGAAATTCGTTCCGCCACGTCAAATTCAAGTTTGGTGGACAGGGCGAATACGCCGCCCACTTCCATACCCTTGCGGGCTGCCTCATCCACCCTGGGGTCAGCATAGCCCAGGATTCCCGGACCGTAGCCCAGGCGGTAATCGACGTACTCGTTGCCATCAATATCCCACAAGCGACTCCCTCTGGCATGGTCAACGTAAATGGTTTTGTTTTCACCCCAATAGCGAAAATTTGAGGACACACCGAGCGGTAGTTTGCCCAGGGCCTTTTGGTGGTGAAGGTTCGATTGTTGCAATGAACGAGGCATACGTCTCCCCAGCTTTTCAAGAACCCTAGAATCTCATATCTCAACCAGTTTTGTCCATACCAAATGAATAATTATTCATTCATTGCAAAGAAAAAAAGAAAGGCTTATATTATTTGTCATGAATGAAGAAACCAAGTCTGTGCGGTTAGCAGAAGCTTGCTTTGCCGGCAGGAGAGCTTAATGGGCAAAGCTGTTGTGAATGGACCGACAAAAAAGAGAACGGCCTCGAAACAGGAGCGACAGTTACAGCTGATCCGCGCTACGGTCCGGTCGGTTGCCAAAAATGGTCTTGCAGACACCACCATGTCTACCGTTGCCAGGGAAGCAGGTCTTAGCCAGGGCATTATCAATCTGCATTTCCAGAGCAAGGATCGTCTGCTCGCAGAGACTCTCCGCTACATCACTGATGAGTATGACGTCAGTTGCAGGAAGGCCCTTAGTGGCGCTGGTCCTTCCCCGGCTGAGCGGCTGGAGGCCCTGGTTGACGTGGATTTCAAGTTGCCGGTATGTGACCGTAATAAACTGGCTGTCTGGTTTGCTTTCTGGGGAGAAAGCAAGGCTCGTCCAACCTATCGAAAATTATGTGCGTCCAGGGATATTCAATACCGCAAAGAGTTGGCTGCCCTGTGTCAGTTACAAATTGAAGAAGGTGGCTACGAAGGACTTGACGCCATGGTACTGGCCACTGGCCTTTCCGCCATGACGGAGGGTTTGTGGCTGGACTTACTGATCAGCCCGCGTTCAATGACGCGTAAGCAAGCCCGGAATATCTGCGTGGCCTACCTCGCCAGTGCTTTCCCCCACCATTTTTCAGTCCAGCCCATTTGAAGTTACACGCTTTGCCAATCGCCGCACAGGAGCGCTGCAAATCAACAATAATGGATGTCAGTTGATTTGAATCAACCAAACCACGTTCGCCTGGTGTAGGCTTAGGTCTCGACGCCAGACCCACAGGTCCGATTGTGTTTAAAGAAGCCGAAACTCGGCAAGACCCGGAATATACTTTCACGGTTTCCGCCCGGAGCAAGAAACCGGAGGTGCCGATATTCCTGTTTTTGCGGCGTCAATTCGGCCAGCTTCCGCTGGAGCGGATCGAAAGCATTTTCGGCTTTGTCCAGCAATCCACCCTGTATGGGGGGCGTATATTTCGTCAACGGGAGTTGTCGGACCGCGACGTAGCCCAACTCAACAGTGCGGGTATTGGTGTCCGGCTGGCAGTATCGAATCACTTTGTGACGCGCGAAGACTATGAGGAAAACCAGGAATTCCTCGCGCGATATCACTACAAGCCCAACTCGGTGATAGTCACCAATGATGACCTGGCGCGCTGGATAGCAGAGGACTTTCCGGATTACCGCATTGACGCCAGCGTCATCAAAAACGTCGACACCACAAAGAAACTGGACAAGGTTTTGGAAACCTACCACGAGGTTGTGTTGCCCATGACAGCCAATGAGGACTTCAAGTTCCTGGAGTCTATTGAGGCCAAAGATCGGATCACCTTGTTTGCCAACGCTGGATGCGCCTTCACCTGCCCTTCGAAAACCTGTTACGCCTCGGTCTCAAAAATCAATAAGGGTGATGAAGATGCGGCGTTCCTCTGCTCCAGCTCACTCAAGGAACGTGAGCAACTGGGAATGATCGACTTTGACCTGAAGCCGCTGGTAGACATGGGCTTCAGCAGCTTCAAGTTACTCAGGGCAGCGCCTGGGCGGATGACCGGATTCTGATTCTGACTCACTCTTCCAACCAGCCATTGGGTGCTACCCTTGCCGTTTCGAAACTGACTATTCCTACGCTAGTGCAGTCTACCCAGCACACTGAGATCAAAATTCGTGGGCCGCTGCGGGATTGCACCATTTCCCTTCAGGACCCGCCGTGAACCCCTGGCCCAGGCCAGCCTCTCGACCGGTTCCCGCTCTCACCTTCTCCCTGGGGGCTTGGATGCAACCTCCCTGTTGCATACAGTCCTGAAGGGAAATGGTGCAATCCCGATGCTGTGTCGCTGTTGATCCGAAAACCAGCTCCCCTTGTTGACTGTGTGGGATAGTGGTGTGTTCTTCTTGTGGGTTAGGGAAACAGGGTGTCCAGTGTTTTGCTGATAAAGGGTGCGAAGAAGCTTCCCCTGTATTCTGCCTTGTCGGCCAGCTGCATAAATTGTCGCCGGGTATTGATACCCAACCACCGAACAGGTTCCGGCTCCCATTTGTCATGACCGTCGGGTGGATTTACCCAGGGGGTGTCGACACGTTGTGTGTCCCGGCCCAATACCAGGTCGGCCAGCGTTCGGCCGGCCAGGTTGGCCGCGCCCACGCCATTGCCGAAGTAGCCACCGGCCCAGGCCAAACCCTTGACAGGATCATGATTGATGGATGGCCGCAACGAACGGGACACACCCATGGGGCCTCCCCAGGCATGCGTGAAACGAATGTCCTTTAAATCAGGGAAAAAGCGGAGCAGGGTTTTTCGTACAAGGCCGAACTCGGCTTCCAGGGGGTCGAAGTCGTGGACTCTTGAGCCGTAGCAGTAGGAACCCCGGCATCCAAAGGCGATGCGATTGTCGTTGGTCAGCTGACCATAGGTCACAATGTGGTCCGGCGTACCAAAGGTATAGCGATCAGGAGAGCCAATGGCCTTGAGCTGTTCCGTGTTCAGGGGCTCGGTAACCACCATCATCGAATGCACAGGGACCAGGCGCCTTTGTTGGTCGGGCAGGGTGTTGGTGTAGCCCTCGGTTGCCAGCACTATGGTTTGTGCGGTTACTTTCCCGTGTGGGGTACGTAACTGTCGTCCGGTGATTTCCAGTACCGGTGTCTTCTCATAGAGCCTGACTTGCTGCTTTTCGACCCGCTCCGCCAGCCCCCGCGCGAGGCGGGCGGGGTGGATCGCAGCGCAGTGACTCATCAGCAAGCCACCCCCCACCTTGTCGATATTGATCATCCCGCGGGTTTCGTCCGGGCTCAGCCAACGGTAGTCCGTATCCGTGAAGCCCTGGGCGTGCATATATTCCAGTTCCTCTCGCAGACGCTTGAGGTGTACGGGCAAAACAGCAACTTCCAGTGCGCCGGACTGATCAAAGTGACAGTCGATTGATTCTTGTTGGGTGACGTGTCCGACCTCTTTTACGGCATCAAACATCTGCCGTTGTAAGCGGACGGCGCCAGCCCGGGTTTCCGGGTCATCAAACCAGTGCTCGATTCCTGTGATGTAAGATGCACACCAGCCACCGTTGCGACCCGAGGCACCAAAACCGGCAATTTCTGCTTCGAGGATGACAATGTTAAGTCCGGGGTGGTGTTGTTGTAGATACCAGGCGGTCCACAAACCCGTATAACCAGCTCCGACGATAGCAATGTCGACCTCGATATCGTCTTCCAGCGCGGCCCGTGGTGCCAGTGAGCCGGGGATGGTGTCGAGCCAGAAACTCTGTTTCCGGTAGGGCTGCTCCAGGCTGTTTTGCTGTCCACTCATGATGTTTTTGTGGTGCCTGTGTTTATTCTCATTACCCGGTGAGCCGAATAGTTGCCGGAAAATTTGGGTTACCCACTCGTCAGTCTGATCCAGGCAGATTTACTCTGGGTGTAACTTTTGAGGCTCTCCATGCATTTGTCACGTGCATGACCGGACTGTTTGTATCCACCGAAAGGCTGCGTCATGTCACCGTCTTCATAATTATTGACCCAGACCACACCGGCTTCGATATCCTTGACCAGCCGCAATGCCCGGTTGATATCACTGGTCCAGATACCGGCTGCCAGTCCATAGATGGTGTCATTGGCAATGGCGATGGCTTCATCTGCGCCATCAAACGGTATGACGCTGGCCACCGGGCCGAATATTTCCTGCCGGGCAATGGTCATGTCGTTACTGACATCACCAAACAAGGTTGGATTGACGTAGGCTCCTTGAGCCATGTCTGCCGGTGAGTCACCACCAAAGTGCAGCGTGGCCCCTTCGCTTTTGCCGGATTCAATCATACCCAGCACCCGTTGCTGGGACTCACAGTCAACCAGTGGACCCATGTTGGTGGACGGGTCCAAAGGCTCACCGGCCTGAAAGGCATGCTGGCCCTTGGCGATAAACTGCTCAACAAACTCGTCGTAGATGGGGCGGTCTACAAGCAGCCTGGAACCAGCGCTGCAGACTTCACCCATGTTGGAGTATATGCCTTCAATGGCGGAACCTACTGCGTGGTCAAGATCGGGCAGATCGGACATAAAGATCTGTGGTGATTTGCCGCCACACTCGAGTCCGGTGCGTTTCATATTGGATTGGCCCGCATACTGCAATATCAACTTGCCGACTTCGGTTGAGCCGGTGAAGCTGATCTTGGCGACATCGTTGTGCAGGGCCAGCGCCTTCCCCGCAGTCTCTCCATAGCCATTGACCACGTTAAACACACCGGCAGGGCCACCGGCTTCCATAAACAGTTCAGCCAGACGGATGGCACTCAAGGGTGATTGCTCAGCCGGTTTGAGTACCACGGTATTACCGGCAGCGAGCGCCGGCGCAATCTTCCAGGTCTCCATCAACAGCGGGTAATTCCAGGGCGAAATACAGCCGACCACGCCCAGTGGCTCACGTAATACCATGTGAATGGCATCGTTATCCGTGTTGGTAACCGAACCTTCGAGTTTGTCGACGCCCTCGGCCATGAACTGGATGGTGTCGATCACCGATGGCAGGTCAACGTCGATCATATCGGCAATCGGTTTGCCCATGTCCAGCGTGTCGAGAACGGCCAGTTCTTCGGCATTTTTGTCCACCAATCGGGCAAATCGATACAGGGTCTCCATGCGCTCGCGTGGTGCAATTTTTGACCAAACCCCGGACTTGAACGCATGTTTCGCAGCACTCACAGCAAGATCAATGTCTTCCTGTTTTCCTTCCGACATCTCTGCCAGGGTTTCACCGTTGTGGGGGTTGATCGTTGCGAACCGGCCACCACCAATGGCGTCAACATGTTTGCCATCGACAAACAAACGGGTTTCCAGTTGTTGGCTGATACCGTCGGCAATGGACTGCCACTGTGTCAGGTCATGATTTTCAATGCTGGCCAGGCTCATAGTGCAATTCTCTTTTGGGGGGATTGTGCAGTGTGATTGTTTTAGGCACATAGGTTCGCACAACGTTACTCGCCTGTCCACAATGATGAATGAATGAATAACCATTCATTTATAGACAGGAAATGAAACTCGCGGCCCCGACCCCGCCTAAAAACTGTCGCATCTCCCTGTTGGGATGGGTACCATTGGTAGCGCTGAAGGTGCTGCCATCCAAGAGCGGCAAATGAGCAACGCATAGTGAGCCAAAGCATGCTGGACAAGACGATTGCCGAAAGACAAGCAACTGTTAGCCAACTGGACATCGAAGGCCGGGCATTTATCAATGGGCGAATGACCCATGCCCTGTCCGGTAAAACGCGCCCGTCTATCAATCCCGCCACTGGTGAGGAACTTGCCGACGTCGCCAATTGCGGTACCGAAGACGCGGACCTCGCAGTCGGGTATGCCCGCGCGGCTTTCGACAGGGGCACCTGGTCAACAATGCCTCCCGCGGACCGGAAAATGGTGTTGGTTCGCTGGGCGGAACTCATCGCGGAACACGCGGAGGAAATCGCATTACTGGAATGTCTGGACGTGGGTAAACCCATCTCGGATACCACCGCCGTGGATGTGCCCGCCGCGATCAGGACGATTCGCTGGAGTGGCGAGGCCATTGACAAAGTCTACGACGAAATCGCCCCCACCGGTCCGGGTAGTCTGGCCCTGGTGCAGCGGCTTCCCCTTGGGGTGGTAACGGCCATCGTGCCATGGAACTTTCCATTATCGACCACGGCCTGGAAACTCGCCCCTGCTCTTGCCACGGGCAATTCGGTCATTTTGAAACCGGCATCCAATACACCCCTGACTGCGATCCGCATCGCCACGTTGGCCGCGGAAGCGGGTCTCCCCGAGGGCGTGTTGCAGGTCCTGCCCGGACCGGGTGGTAGCCTGGGTGAACATCTGGCCACCCACATGGACATTGATGGAATGACTTTTACCGGGTCCACGATCGTGGGCAAGAAGTTGATGGGATACTCGGGTCGGTCCAATCTGAAGCGGACCTTCCTGGAGTTGGGAGGCAAGAGCCCAAATATCGTTTTTGCCGATTCCAATCTGAAAAAGGCAGCCAATTTGGCAGCGGTGGCAGTGTTCTATAACGGCGGTCAGACCTGTACCGCCGGTACGCGGCTTATCATTGAAGAATCTATCAAAGATTCATTCCTGGAGATGGTGGTCGAGGCGGCCAGGCACTGGATGCCCGGTGACCCCCTGGACTCGGCAACCCGCATGGGTCCAATGATCGATAAGGATCAGTTCAGTACGGTCGCCGATTATGTGGAGATTGGTTGCAACGAGGGCGCCCAGTTGCTGTTCGGAGGTGGACAGACACTCACCGAATCCGGTGGTTACTACCACGAGCCTACCGTGTTCACGGGTGTTACCAATGGCATGCGAATCGCCCAGGAAGAGATATTCGGACCGGTGTTATCTGTATTGACCTTTACCAGCGCCGAACAAGCGGTCGAAATCGCCAATGATTCCGTCTACGGTCTGGCCGGCGCCGTGTGGAGCAATAACATCAACACGGCCCACAAGGTCGCAGCCGCGGTCCGGGTGGGCACCATGGGTATCAACAACTACTTTGGCGGGGATATCACGGTACCGTTTGGTGGCTTTAAACAAAGCGGCAACGGACGGGACAAATCGATTCATGCTTTTCACGATTACACCGAGTTGAAGACCACCTGGCTGGAGTTGGAATAGCAAACGGTTACCGCGAAGTACCCGCCCCGGCGGACCGATTGTTTAACAACCAGCGTCTTGTTGGGCTGAACTGCAGGAGATTTGCCGACTATGGTCGGAGCCAGTACATCAAATAGCGTTTTGAGCGAAGTCATCGCGCTGATCAAAACGGGTCACATTGACAAGGCCGAGGCGCTTTGCCGCTCGGGTGTCGAACACAATCCCGACGATGTCAACATGGTGGCTTTGCTGGGGGCGACCCTGTTGAAGAGCAGGCAGTTGGCCGAGGCTGAGAAACATCTTCGCCAGGCCACGCGGTTGGCGCCCGGTTTCGCCAAACCATACGAAGATCTGGGTATTTTGATGCTGGAAAAGGGCAAACCCGAACAGGCTGCCAATTTCCTGAAGAAAGCGACACGGCTGAACCCGAAACTCGATCTTGCGTATTTCAATCTTGGCAAGGCGCTGGCAATCCTGGGCCGGGGAGAGGAGGCCGACCGGGCATTCGAAAGCTCCTTTGAGCTGAATCCGGAAAGAAAGGCACTGGCGCTGGCGGCGGAGCACCAGAATGCTGGCCGCTGGACGGAAGCCGAGCAGATCTACCAGGAGGTGTTACGTAACAACCCCACCAATGTTGACGCCATGAGCCTGCTGGGCAAGGTGGCCATGCAAAATGGCCGGGTTGATGTGGCGGAGCGCATGTTCCGACAGGCGGTGTCAAACGCCCCGGACTTTGTTGCTGCGCACCTCGACCTTGGTCGCTGCTTGAAGGAACAGAATCGGCTGGAAGAGGCCATTGGTAGCTTCAAACAGGCCACCACGCTGGAGCCAGGCAATATCGAGGCCCTCTACCTGCTGGCGTCAACCCTGTCACTCACAGCCCTGACCGACAAGGCGGTTGAAGCCTATCAACGGGTGCTCGAACTCAGCCCTTCGCATTCTGGAGCCACGCAGGGTCTCGAGCAACTCCTGGGTGGGGAGAGCACATAATCAACACAAAGGAATACTATGGAAGTTGGATTAAGCGGTAAGAAGGTGGTGGTAACAGGTGCCGCCCGCGGTATTGGTCGGGAGATCTGCATTGGCTTTGCCGACAATGGTGCCGAGGTGATCGGGGTCGATATTATCGACCTCGAAGAAACGGGTGCAGCCGTTACTGCTGCCGGTGGTTCCTGGTATGCCTGTACCATCGATATCGGTAATCCTGAGAGTGTCGCCGAGGGCTGTGCCTGGATTCTTTCTGGTCACCCGAGAATCGATGCCCTGGTCAATAACGCAGCACTTTACGGTGGTCTCAGGATGCAGCCGATGGAGCAGATTGACCTCGACGAGTGGGACCGCGTAATGAGCATCAATGTGCGTGGAACTTTCTTGATGATTCGTGATCTGCTTCCCGGTCTCAAGGTGGCGGCGGGCAAAGTGGTTAACATCTCCTCGGGTTCGGCGTTGCGTGGATCACCGGGTTTGATGCACTACGTCGCCTCAAAGGGTGCGATTATCGGGATGACGCGTTCTTTGGCGACCGAATTGGGTGCGCACAATATCAATGTCAATGCTATCGCACCGGGGTTTGTGGCCACCGACGCCTCCAAAGGCCTGAGTGAAATGTACGAAAAATACATGGAAATGACCATCATGGCACAGTCAATCAAACAACCCAATAATCCTGCGGATATCGTCGGCACAACCTTATACCTGTGCTCGTCATGGGCCGATGCCGTGACCGGTCAGCTCTGCGCCGTTGATTATGGACTCAACAAGCATTAACCCGTGCCGAGAACGACTGGTTTACCTATAATCCACGCTGGCAGTCATCGAAAACCCTGCAGGACCTTGATGGGGGGTCGGGGAGTTTTTTTCGGTGTGGTCGTGGCAGTAACCACTGCGGAAAAGCGGACTGTTTATTTCGAAATCTGACAGCACAAAAGTGAAGGCATTGCCGTTATGAGTGATAAGAAGAAGCTCCCATCCAGCGCCCGGGTCGTGATTATTGGCGGTGGCATTGTCGGTTGCTCCATTGCCTACCACCTCGCAAAGCTTGGTGTAAACGATGTGGTGTTGCTGGAGCGCAAGCAGCTTACCTGTGGCACCACCTGGCATGCGGCCGGGCTGGTCAGCATGCTTTGGCCCACCCCCTACCTGACCGATCTCGCCAGGTACAGCCACGAACTCTATGCCTCTTTGGAGGAAGAAACCGGCCAGGCCACCGGCTACCGGCGCATTGGCAGTCTCTCGGTGGCAAGGACACCGGAACGGCTGGAAGAACTGCTCCGCACCGCCTCCATGGCCAGTGTTTTTGGGGTCGAGTCTGAAATGATCGACAATCAGCGTCTGGTCGGGTTTTACCCGGGCATCAATATAGAGGGTGTGCTGGGCGCGCTTTACATTGAAAAGGACGGCCAGACCAACGCGATAGACACCACCATGGCCCTGGCCAGGGGTGCTCGCATGCACGGGGCCAGGGTGCTCGAAAACGTCAAGGTGGAAGAGATCCTGGTGGAAGACGGCCAGGCGGTGGGTGTAAGAACAGAGCATGGCTCGATAGCTGCCGACAAGGTCGTGCTGGCCGGAGGACTCTGGTCACGGGATATCGCTGCAAAAATCGGTGTCGATCTGCCGCTCTTTGCCTGTGAGCACTATTACGTGGTTACCGATGATATGGACGACATGACCAAACGTCCCGTATTGCGGGACTTTGACAAGGGCGTCTATTTCAAGGAAGACACGGGCAAGATACTGATGGGCTGGTTCGAACATAACGCCCGTGGTTGTCCGATGGACCGTATCGGCGAGGATTTTAGTTTCGATGAATTCCCCTGTGACCTGGAGCACATGGAAGACTACCTGATGCGGGGTATGGAGACCTTGCCAGTGCTTGAGGAAGCAGGCATCCGTCTGTTCTTTAACGGCCCCGAAAGTTTCACCCCCGACAACCTGCACCTGCTGGGCCCGACACCAGAAGTAGACAACTTTTTTGTTGCCTGCGGGCTCAATTCAAAAGGTTTGGGCGCCGGAGGAGGTATCGGAAAACTGATGGCGGACTGGATCGTTGATGGTTACCCGCCGGGTGACATCTGGGAGTGCGACGTACGTCGTCATCACCCGGTGCAGCGTGAGCAGGACTATGTCGAGGCACGTATTCCCGAGGCTCTGGGTCATACCTATGCCATGCACTGGCCTTTTTATCAGTACCGGACCGCCCGCAACCGCATGCAATCGCCGTTGCACGACGTACTCAAGGAGCAGGGTGCCTGTTTTGGTGAGGTGGCCGGATACGAGCGCCCCAACTGGTTTGCACGTGACGGCGCCAGTGCCGAATACCAGTACAGCTACAAACGTCAAAACTGGTTTGAATTTTATGCCGCAGAGCACCGGGCCATGAGGGAAAACGTGGGGATCTACGACATTTCCTCGTTTGGTAAATTTGAGGTTTCCGGACCGGACGCAGAGAAGGCGTTGCAGTGGATCTGTGCCGGGGACATTTCGGTGGAACCCGGTAATCTTGTCTACACCCAGTGGCTGAACGAGCGTGGTGGAATCGAGGCCGATTTGACGGTCTCCAGGACCGACCCGGAGCGCTTCATGGTGACCACGTCAATCGGTTCTTTCAACAGAGACTGGTGGCACCTCAAAAAACACCTGCAAGGGGACGTGCAGCTGCGTGACATCAGCGCCGACTACGCCTGTCTGGCCCTACAGGGACCCAATGCACGCGCCCTGCTGGAGAACTTGGCCGAGACCGATGTCAGTGCGCAAGGCTTTGCTTTTGGTAGCGGACGTTACGCCCGGATCGCTGGTGTGGAGCTGTGGGTACAGCGACTTTCCTATGTGGGTGAATTGGGCTGGGAAATTTTTGCGCCGACCGCTGAAACAACCAGGGTCTTTGCAGAACTGCAACAAGCGGGAGCGGCGTTTGATGTAAGTAATGTTGGCCTGCACGCGGTTAACAGTCTGCGTCTGGAAAAAGGCTTTCGCCACTGGGGCCACGATATTGGTTCCGAGGACAACTTGTTGCAGGCCGGACTCAGTTTTGCGGCCAAACCCGATGCCGGTGACTTCATCGGACGCAATGCTTTTCTGGATCAAAAAGCCTCGGGTATTCCTGACCGACGCTTGGTGCAATTCCAACTGGATGACCCGGAACCCCTGCTCTACCACAATGAGCCGATCGTCATGGATGGACACATCGTGGGCTACCTGACTTCTGGTATGTACGGTCACAGTGTCGGAGCGGCTATCGGAATGGGGTATGTGGAAGCCCCCGGTTTGACAGCGGACCGTATCAGCGAAGCAACTTTTGAGATTGAAGTGGCCATGCAACGTTTCAGCGCACAGGCATCATTGAGGGCTCTTTATGACCCTTCAGCCAGTCGCATGAGGAACTAAAGGCCGGTAGTGATCATTTCTGCGCTCGGTTTACCCGTGTGACGTCCTTAGTGCTTAATCTCACTTTGGGTTGAAGGCATACTGAAAATCAGTGGATCGATCTCTACACCGGCCTCGATGCGGTTATAGGTCGTGATGACCAGTGGTCTCCTGTCTGATGAACGCGAGGTAGCATCGAACCACTGGTTGATTACCGTTTGGCTGACGACGCGATGGGCCATCTGTACACCTTTGACGGGACGGTAGTCTTCGAAGGTTGTAGTGACTTCAAAGGTCTTTTTTCCTTGTTTCCTGCTAATTCTTTTATGGCGAACGAGATGGTCCATGGCACCGAGGAAAATGGTTTGTTGGTTGCCGGTGTCGAAGTGGACTTCGAGACGCCACATATCCTCTCCGCGGATCTGCTCACGTCCCGCCAGCTCGACCTGTGCTCCCAGCTCCTCGTGTTGGATGAGCACACCATCAAAGGCCGATTGCATGATGAGGCTGGCGGCAGGACCATCTTCCATCAGTTTTGCTTTTGATTCACCGGACAGACTGTCTACCAACCAGGCGTTTTCACCATCATAGGCCTGTATCATTGTGCCTTCGTCGAAGTCCATTTCAATTCGGATCGAGCCGGGTCGGGTTCGTCGGACACGAAAGGGTGTCGTCGTGCCGAGCGAATCAATAACACCGTCTGTGGCCAGGGTGCTGATTGCCTGAATTGCCTCAAGCCCGCCGCGGGCTCCAACGTGACGTATGAGCACAGTATCGAGATCTTCAGCGTACAGTCCTTCCACGAGAATGAGCCAAAGCAGCAGAAATCCGCCACATCTACCAAACTGAACTGTCACGCAAACCTCCTTTTGGGGAATGGCAGAAGCAATTCAACGTGCTATCATAAAAGAGTAAGGAAGTAAGTTCATCATCTTGTGGCGTTATTTTGACACTGCACTCGACGTAGTGATGAAGTGCGTCCGGGGTTTTAATAGAATGCAGGCTACCTGGGCCTTGGGAGAAAGAGAGTGAAATCACGAATTGTAGGTGTAATTGCAATGTTGGTGCTGTTCTCGACTGGTACCGCCCTGGCGGTTTGTACCATCGATAACACCTGGACCACGGCCGATATGACGGCACAACACAACGTGGTGCGAGCGGCGATCAATGCCGGAGCCCAGATTGGCCCAGTGGCAACTGGTAATGTCCAGCCCGTGCCGACCAATGCGCTGCCAATGTTTACCTACTCAGCCGGGATTGCGGCGACTTCCGCCACCTGGGCAGCTACCTGCCCACAGATTCATGACCCCAACCTATCGACCAACTGCACTTTCGCTGGCACGGGCGGAAATGGTGGCTCTTCTTGCGGGGAAAACCTCTTCTGGTCGGCTTCGACCCTTAACCCAACCACCTGGACCGCCGCGGCGGCTGTGGTCGCCAGTTGGGCAAACAGTGAGTCGGTAAACTACAATCACACAACAAACACCTGTGGTGCCGGGCAATGTGGGCACTACACTGCCATCGCCCATCATCCATCGAATTTGGTCGGTTGCTCAGCCTATCAGGAAAGTGGCGTCGCAGCTCCGTTCGGCTTCACTTTTGGGGGGGTAATGTCAGCGGTTGGTCTGGTGTGCCGCTACAACGGCATCCAGATTACTGGTAACAGCCCCTATTGTCCTCGGGCTGCTGGCTGCGCGCTACCAGTCGAGCTTATGAATTTCGAGGTCAATTAATTCGTCGCAGCCCCGCCGTGCTACCGACCCGGGTGTACGGTATAAGTTGCGAGAACGAACTATAGTCTTCCGAGACACACATCCAGTGCAGCAAGCAACTGGTCGGCGTTTTCCTTTGAAAAAACCATTGGGGGTCTTATCTTCAGGGTGTTTTCATAGCGTCCGTGCGTGGATATCAGCACGCCCTCGTCTTTCATCAGGTCTGCCATTTTACGTGCGGTGCTTGCAGCAGGCACTTTCGAGTCCCGGTCCTTTACCAACTCGACACTGAGGAACAGACCGCGCCCCCGTACATCACCAATGATGTCGTATTGATTCTTTAGTTGCTGCAGTCCTGCCCTTGTATGGGCACCGACCCTGGTAACATTTTCGAGTACACCCTCTGCGTCAATGACATCGATAACCGCCTTGCCGACCGCAGCTGACACAGGATTACCGCCAAAGGTATTGAAGTAATCAGAGCTGGCCGCAAACCGGGCCGCGATATCGGGGGTGGTCACAACCCCAGCCAGCGGATGGCCACCACCCATGGGTTTACCCAGGGTCACGATGTCGGGCACGGCACTGTCGTGCTGGAAACCCCACCAGTGATTGCCGGTACGGCAATAGCCGGCCTGTACCTCGTCCACAATGACCAGACCACCCGCATCACGTACCGTCTTGAACACCTGTGGGAAATACCCTGGCGGTGCTTCGATCGTCCCAGGGCAATCAAAAATGCTGTCAATTATGATCGCGGCAGGCTGCTGGCCACGGTTTTGCAGGTCACCAATGGCATTACGAACGGACCCGACGTATCCGTCGAGCAGATTTTTGCCCTCAAAAGCCAGGTGATAAGAGCAGGGCGCTTCAAAAAGCGCCAGCCAATCAGGGCGCTCGTCACTATCGGCAGTCGACAGGGTGTACACCAGGGTTGAGTTCCCGTGATAACTAAACTCGGATGCCAGCATACCTTTGTGGCCAGTGACAGTACGGGCGATGCGGGTCGCCAGATCATTGGCTTCCGTGCCGGTACAAACGAACATGCAGACGCTTAGATCGCCAGGCATTTTCGAGGCAATTTTTTCTGACAGCTCGATCACATTTTCGTGCAGGTAACGTGTGTGCGTGTTCAGTGTGGCTGCCTGTCCGGCAAGCGCGGCTACCACATCCGGATGACAATGCCCGACAGAGGCGACATTGTTGTAACAATCAAGATACTTGCGACCGTCAGCGTCCCATAGCCAGACCCCTTGCCCCCGCACGAGGTGGGCCGGAGTCTCGTAAAACAGTTCGTATGCCGGACCCAGGGCTCTTTTTCGGCGTTCCGTCAATTCCATGATCACATCCCACATGCCGCCCACAATCTTTCGACCACGAATTTGGGGTCCAGATTGCGAATAATCTCAAGTATGCCGTATGCCCCCGCTCTCTCCTCAACGACGGCAGGATCCTGATCAGTGTCCATATTCAGCTTAATGTCACTCAGCAAAATGGTGATAAGCACACGCAATGTCATAGCATCCCACAATAGAGAAACCTCTGCATCTGATAGCGGGTGTACACGATGAAATCCAATGAGCAGGTTTGCAACAGTATCCAGGTCTTCTTTGTCGGGGTCATGAAAGGCAGCGGCTGAAACTGCCAGATCATTGATAATGGGGGCGTGGACCATGTCTCCAAAATCAATCAGGCCAGTCACGTCCTGCGAAATGGTATCCGCCCGCAGGAGATTGTAGGGATGGGCATCATTGTGAATGACTTGCGATGGCCCCGCGTTCAGTTTTGGCAGGACCTCATGACGTAATCTGTGTAGCAATGGTGTCGCAAGTTGCCTGGCATCCGCAGCAGCCTCTGCCCACAAGGGTTCGGATACAGCCACACCGTTTGACAGATTCCAGGGCATAAAATGTCTTGATGCCCTGTGTTTGAACCCCGCCAACGCATTTACGGACGCTGCCTGAAAAGCACCGATGTTTTGCAAGTGCTCTGCATCAGGAAAAACTCCGTCGCCGTAAGGAATGCCATCAAGATAAGTGACGACCCGTAGGATATGCTTTACGCCGCTTCCGTTCACAAGCTCACACAGGCGGTGACCGTGCCTGGCCCGGATGATGCGTGGGACGGGTATTTGGGGACTGCCTTTTTCAAGAAAAATCAGTGCCTGCACCTGGAAATCGGCTATATCCGGGTCTTCATCCGGACCGGCGATTTTCACAACAAATTTACAGCCGTCTTCGGTGCTTAGTCGAAAATTCTGATCGCGTTCCCCGCTGATCGGTACCCACTCCCCGCTCAGCCCATACTCGTCTGCCACCTTTTTCGCAACCGCTGTGGCCGTAAACGTTGGCGGGTTAAAACGCATGTCCTGCGGAGTAAATTCATTCATCGTCATAACAAAAACAACCCTCGATTCCAGGCGGCCCGCAGTCCGGTTGGCAATTTAACATCACCTTGAAAGAATACGAACGTTACCCCGTTACCTACTCCTCTTCGGGTATGTCCCTGGCATACCTGGGTAGGTCGTCGTCGAGCTTGAACCAGCCAATCTGCCGGTCGGTCCATATGTGTGAGGCGGGCTGAATCAGGTTTGGGTCATCCAGGCATCCGACATGTGGGAAGACGAAATCTGGCTCATCGAGACTCGAAAAAAATAATTGTGAGCCACAGTTTGAGCAGTAGTTACGTCGCCCCGTTTCAGAGGATTCATAGATGGATGGTGTGCCTTTTGTCAGCTTGAAATTTTCAATTTCAACATCCATCCAAACCTGCGCAGCGGAGCCGGATGTTTGCTGGCAATCCCGGCAATGACAGTAACCGGACTCGGGAAGCGGTCCTTCGACTCGATACCGGATGGCGCCGCAGTGACAGCCACCCTCCAAGACAATCGTGTTCATTCAATTTTGCTCCTTGAGAATTTCGACTTAATGGAAATGTTGTACCGGTTTTGCTCAATCCTTTGGTGCAATACAGCCAACACCAGCGATTTGATTTGCGTGACCGATCGTAACCCAATATCGTGCACAGTTATACTTAATGACTGTACTCAAAATACATTGACGGGAGGTGGCCATGGAAACATGGACAGGGGGTTGCTTGTGTGACGCATTGCGTTACCAGGTAACGGCATCTGAATCAGAGAATTGGTACTGTCATTGCAGCATGTGCCAAAAGGCGACGGGAACTGTTGTCTCTACCAGTGCCATTGTCAAAAAAACCGAGTTGCGCATGCTCAAGGGCACAGCAAAGTTCTATCGATCCTCAAATTCAATTGAGAGGGGATTTTGTGCAGACTGTGGCTCCCCCATGTTTTTTCGCCCAATCGAGGAAGACTGGATATCCGTTCTTTCGGGCACGCTGGATGACCCGGAGGTCGCCCCACCGATGGGTCATTATGGAGTTGAAAGTCGAGTCAGCTGGCTGAATATCGTGGATGACCTAAAGCAACTACCCACGAAAGATGACGTGTCACTTCAGGAAAACAAGGAATCAGACTCGGTCGGCCCTGACTCAATATAAGCTTCTGATTGCTTGATGAATTATCCGTGTATAGGCAAAACAAACGTCATATTGCCAGCCCCGCACATGTGATGTGAGATACCCGCTCTTAATGTCAGTCACGGTGACCGCCGAGAAGCCCCGATGATGTGTTTGATAATACGCTACGCCATTTACCCGGCGTGGTGACATCAGGAACGCTCACTTTCTTCCAAGCCTTTTCGGTAGCGATTTTTTTCATCGTCATCAAGAAAAGCGGCTTCCAATGCATTCTGATTGAGTTGCTGTAGTTCAGGCCAACTGAAACCAAGAGATGCCAGCGTTTCAAATTCATTGGTCAGGTTGGTGGAAAACATTGCCGGATCATCGGAGTTAATGCAACAGTTCAAGCCGGCATCAAGCATTTCCCTGATGGGGTGCATTTCGCCCTGTTCTACGATTCCAAGACAGTAATTACTCACCGGGCATACCTCCAGTGGTATCTGTCTTAAACGCAGTGCTTCCACCAATGCGGGATCTTCCATGCAGCGAACACCGTGCCCAATTCGTTCAACCTGCAAATCGTCGATGGCACCCCATATGCTTTCCGGTCCATCGGACTCTCCGGCATGGGCAACCGTTCTGAGCCCTCCACGCCGGGCTTCCTGGTAGGTTTCAGTAAACAAGCCCGGGGGGTAACCCTTCTCCGGGCCACCCAGACCCAGGCCAATAAACAGACCGCGTTGTTTGCCCTTTAGTACGAAATCAAGCACCTGCTGTTGGGTTTCAGGGATCATACGGCCAATGTCAGGAATCAGCTTGACAACGCAGCCATATTTTTCCTGGCCGGATTTTATCGCCGCCTCGATGGCGTCCAGGGCATCTTCGTCTTCAAATTTCTCAATGATAAAAGTTGCACTCAGGTATGCCTCGGAATACAGAATATTTTGCTCGGCCTGATGCTGGAAGAAGTTATCGATCAAAAAACCGTAATCTTCGGTTGCTCTCAGAGAATTGACTGCCGTCGTATAAACTTCAATAAAATGTGGAAAATCACGGAATTCAAAATAGTGTTGCCACGCCTGCCTGGAGGATACCGGCAGCTTAACCTTGTTTTTCTGAGCAATATTGAAATAGGTATCAGCGTCGGCAGCCCCCTCGATGTGCACGTGCAGCTCAAATTTTGGCATCAGACGCAAGCGCTCCTGATGGTTAGCGGATAACTGAAGAGTTTTAGTCATAGGCAAGTTTGGTTAATTTTTCGACCCCCTCAGCAGGAGACCTGGTGTAGTTTAGCAAGGTCGGTCTCGGTTGAGTATAAGCGTTCAGTTGTGCCGGGACCATGGACCGGTTACCCATGGTGAATGAGGAAAAACCCTTGGGGTCATCAAACTCAAAATCTGCCATGGAATTGCGGTCCAACCGGGAACATTGCGTGACATTGTTTGAAGAACCCGGTTTTCACTTCTATAACCAATATCCCTTCTTTTCGGGCAGTCAGGCTTTGATTCTGGCCATTCCGGGATCGTACATGGGTTTCAGGGATACCTCGGCCGGGTAGATATTGCCGGCAATATCTACTTCCCATGTGGCGTCTTCAAGGTAGGTCGAATCGACCGGGTTACCCTCGACCATGGCCAGGCCGACCGCACCACCCAGCGTATGGCCATATGCCCCCGCCCGCACGTCGCCCACGGGAATGCCGTTGCGTAGTACGATTTCAGCATGGAGCAATTGTGGCTCCGGATCCTTGAGAAAGATCTGGACCAGTCGATGGTCATAATGTGGGTTGGCTTTGCGTTCAATGCAGGCCTGTTTGCCAATAAAGTCACACTCCTTTTCCAGCCTCACCGCGAACCCCAGGCCAACCGAGTATGGATCGTCCAGGTTGTCGATATCGTGTCCGTAGTCGCGGTAGCCTTTCTCCAGACGCAGACTTGCCAGAGACTTGAGACCGGCGTGACGCAGGCCAAATGGCTCTCCGGCCTGGACAATCCGGTCATAAACATGGACCGCTTGTTCAGAAGGAACGTTCAGCTCGTATCCCAGTTCGCCGGCATAAGTGATGCGTACGCACATGACCCGTGCCAACCCAATGTCGATTTCCTTGACGCCGCGGAACGGAAACGCCTCGTTGCTGAGATCACAACTGGTGATCGACTGCAGTAACTCTCTGGATTTTGGGCCCTGGATATTCAATTGGCCGTAGCCCGATGTCACATCCGTGACGAATACATTCTGGTCATCGGTGATATGGCGTTTCATCCAGGTTTCAGTGTGACGGTGGGCGATGTCCGAGGTCACCACCATGAAGGTTTCTTCATCGAGCTTGATGACGGTAAGATCGGCCTCAAGTGTGCCCGCCTCATTCAGCCACTGGGTATAGGTAATCCTCCCTGCTGCACCGTTGACCTCGTTGGCCGAAATGTAATTCAGAAAGGTACCGGCGTCACGACCCTGTACCATGAATTTACCCATGAAAGACATGTCCATGGCAATCACGTCTTCGCGGCAGGCGTGGTGCTCGGCGGCCCACCATTCAAACCAGTTGGGTCGGCCCCAGGTCAGGCAGTCTGCAACCGGTTCGTGTCCTTCCGGTGCGTACCAACCTGGGCACTCCCAACCACTGACATCCCTGAAATGGGCTCCTTTTGCCGCCAGCCGGTCATGAAAAGGGGACTTGCGTGCGCCCCGCGCTGTTTTCGGAGAGCGATCGGGATAATGGCAGGCATAGACGAGACCGAGTGACTCCAGCGCCCGCTGGCGACGGTATTCCGGGTTGCACTGGTAACGTTGGAAGCGGTCTATGTTGAAGCCGGTGACATCGACATCGGGGCTTCCGTTGAGTATCCAGTGCGCGAGCACTCTTCCATAGCCACCCCCGGTGATAATGCCGACGGAGTTAAGACCGGCTGCGACAAAGTAGTTACGCAGCTCCGGTGCCTCACCAATCACCGGGCCGAGGTCGGGTGTAAAACTCTCCGGGCCGCAAAAAAACTTTCGAATTCCGGCTTCCATGGAGATTGGTACACGCTCCATTGCCCTTTCGAGAAACGGTGTCAGGCGGTCCCAGTCGGGTGGGAGCTCACCGAAAGAGAAGTCATCGGGAATGCCCTCAACTTTCCACGGTGCACAGTCCGGCTCGAACAAACCGATCATCAGGCCACCTGTTTCTTCACGAAAATAAGCATGGGTTGAAGGGTCTTCCAGTATTGGAAGATCGGCACTCATCCCATCGATCTTGTCGGTGATGAGGTAGTAGTGCTCGGCGGCCTGGTTGGGGATAACTACACCGGACTGTTCACCCAGTTGGCGTGCCCACATACCCGCGCAATTAACGACAAACTCCGAGCGAATCTCCCCCTCTTGTGTTCTCACACCTGTTACGGTGCCGTTGTGCGTCAGCACGCCATCCACTGGTGTGTTCTGAAAAATCTGTACGCCCTTCATGCGTGCACCCTTGGCCAGCGCCATGGTGACATCAACCGGATTAATACGTCCGTCGTTCTCCGCGTAGAAACCCCCGCTGATCGTGTCGACCTCGGCAAGCGGGAACAACCCCTTCACTTCCGTGGGTGACAGCTCATGGATGTCGATCCCGTGCAAACGGTTAAATGCGGCGATCCGGCGATACTCTTCCATGCGGTCGTCATCGGCGGCGAGTTCGATGAAGCCAACCGGCATAAAGCCGGTTTCCTGACCGGTCTCCTCTTCGAGACGTTTGTACAGTTCCATTGAGTGACGACGGATGTCGAGGATCGTTTCCGAGCCAGAACCGAAGGTGGTCATCAGACCGGCCGCATGCCAGGTTGTGCCGGACGTTAGCTGGTCACGCTCCAGCAACACGACTTCCTTACAACCCATTTCAGCCAGGTGGTAGGCCACCGAGCAGCCAATGATACCGCCACCAATGACAACGACCCTTGCATATTCCGGAAGATTCTTATCAGCCATGGCTTTTATGTTCCTCGGATGAATTCATCAGGTTTGAGCATGGATTGGATCAGTGTTTGGCTAGCAGGCGAAACCTAAGCCTATCCAATCTAAAAACCTGAGCCACAAGCCCCGCTTACCATTGTTTTTGTCGGCTTTAACAAGTGCATGTTGAGTGAATCTCACACCCAGCCAACGGAGAGGCTCAGGGGCCCACGGCAGAGCCTTTTCAGTAACAAACTTCATGTCCAAAATATCTGAAGGACCATAACCCAGCAGCTCGACACCGATTCGGGCCCCAAAACGTGAAGCTGCGACCCCGTGACCGGTATAACCGACTGACCAGGCCACACGGCCATCGTAAGCAACGCCGGGCACCATGCAAAAACGTGTAGAGGTTGCAATTATCCCCCCCCATTTATTTGAAAACTTCACATCACTCAATTGTGGAAAGGTCTCAAAAAACTCCTGCGCCAGTTGCTCATAATGTGCCGGGGCATCGTCAAGATTGATACCGATGCCGTTATTGTAGTAATAGCAAACGGCTGCACCGCCACCATAAGTGATCCGGTTATCCTTGGTCATACGGAAGTAGTGGAACATATTTTGATAATCAGACAACGCGTGTCGCGAACTGCCCCAGCCAATTTTCTTGAGCTGCGCCTCACTCAATGGCTCAGTTGCTATCTGGTAATCCCAAATCGGAATAACGGAGCGCCGAATTTTCCCGATTGAACTGGTAAAGGCGTTGGTCGCCATCAGGACCTTGTCGCATCGAATGACCCCACCTTCACAGTTGGCCTGCATAGCCTCTTTGCCAATGGGTTTAACACCGAGCAATCTGGTGCCTTCATAAATACGAACACCAAAGTGATTTAAAAGTACTTCTTTCAGACCCCAGCAAAGACGGGCGGGGTCGATGATGCCGTCCTGGCCTCCGCGATACCACAGGCCGGCGAAGAATGTCGGCGAATTTACCTGTTCTCGTACGGCATTCTTGTCGAACCAGACGACATCGTCACCTGCGGCTTTTGCCAGCTCGTATTCTGAACGCAAACTTTGGCTGTACTGTGGATTTAGGGCAACGCTCATAGTCCCGGTTTTTTCATAACGGGCATCGATATTGTAGCGTTCCAGGGTCTCAAGCAGTTCCTTCATGTTCTGCGTTCCCAGTTCCCAGAGACGATCCGCCTCATCCGAAAACCGGTACCCAACATTGGTTTCACTGTGTGCCAGGGTTGAGCTCAAAAAACCGCCACAGCGTCCCGAAGCCCCGTTACCGACAAATGTTTGCTCTACTAAAATAATATCTGTGTCAGGCTCGCGTTCCTTTACCTGCATGGCGGCCCAAAGCCCCGTAAAGCCACCACCGACAATTAACAACTCACATTTTTCGTCGCTTGCCAATGATGGCAAACCCTCAGGCATGACCTCGGGGTCATGCCAAACAGGACAGGCTTTTGCGTCTTTTAGGGCTTCAATATGCTGCATCGGATCTGCTCAAGAGGGGTCGGAGTCAAGTGCCAGAGACACCTTTGCCATCTTTGCTAGACTGGCACGATCAATATTGCATCGCTTTCAGCTCACAGTACTCGTGTAATCCCTCAATACCAAATTCTCTGCCGTTTCCGGATTCCTTATAGCCACCAAATGGTGCCTCATGATTCGCTTCGCCACCGTTGATGGTGCATTGCCCCGCCCGAATTCTTCGGGCGATGGCAGTTGCCTTGTCCTTGTCTCCTGCCCATACCGCGGAAGCCAATCCGTAAGGTGTATCGTTTGCAATTTCTACCGCCTGATCTACTGAGGAATACTTGATCATCACCAAAACGGGTCCAAAGACCTCTTCCTGTGCGATTTTCATGTCATTTGTAACGTCGGCAAAGACGGTAGGAGAGACATAATACCCGGTCATCAGTCCCGGCGGCATACCGGTCCCGCCCGTAACCAGACGTGCTCCGTCGCCGATGGCCTGATTAATATAATCCAGCACGGTCAGTCTTTGTTCGGTGGACGACATGGGACCCACAAAAACGCCCGGATCGGTTGGATCGCCAACAACCAGGGCTTCAGTCTTGGACTTGGCCAGCTCGACAGCTTCTTCATACCTGGATTCATGAACAATCATCCTGGTCAGCGCGTTGCAGGTTTGGCCAGTGTTTACCATCACATCATTGATACCGAAATCTACCGCAGCATCCAGGTCTGCTTCTTCGGTAATGATATATGGGGATTTACCGCCCAGCTCGAGACAAACTCTCTTAACATCAGGTGCCGCTTTGTTGGATACCTGTATGCCTGCTGCAGTTGATCCTGTAAACGTCACCAGATCAACTTCCGGATGTGAACTCAGAGCCGCGCCAATTTCTCTGCCGCTGCCATGAATCATGTTAAATACACCAGCCGGCAATCCAACCGCGTCACACATTTCGGCAAATATGAACAAGTGGCTTGGGGTCTGACTCGCTGCTTTCACCACCATGGTGCAACCCGCTGCAATGGCCGGAGCAACTTTTCCGATCAATTGCCAGATAGGGTAATTCCAGGGGTTGATCATTGCACATACGCCGATTGGCTCATTGATTATTATCGAGTTGCCTACCTCTCTGGACTCTTCCATGTGTTTGGCCTTGTCAGCGAAGGACTCACAAATAATGGCCAGGGGATCTACCTGAAATTCGGCTGCGTTTTGAATCGGCATTCCCAGCTCATCAATAATTGTCTGGGTTAGATCGGCGTTTCTTCTGTGGCCCTCTGCCGCGAGTTTTCTCAGAAAATTTGCTCTTTCAGCAGCAGTAGTCTGGGACCAGGAAGCAAATGCATTGCGGGCTGCATTGACCGCAGCGTCAACGTCCTCGACATTGCCATAGGGCACTGTGGCTGAGACCTCGCCGTTTGCAGGATTGATAACCTCACTCGTTCCCTTTCCGATCGGCTCTACCCATTCGCCATTGATATAAAATTTGTTGTAAGTTCTCATATTCCGTCCTTGCTAATAAGTAAATGACCGAAATGCCACAAGCCTTGTGACGTGAGTGATATCAAGCCCACTATCTTAATACAATGTATAATTAAGTAATACAAGAATATAAAGGAAGTTAACGCTCTTTTCCCTGATATCAGCGGGCACTTGACTCTGACCCTTTTTCACTCTGTTGCTGGCAACGATCAGTCTGGATCAAACACCCTGTCCTGGCGCGTAACATGACGCCGCTCCACGTCAGCTCCCAATTCACGGGCGTAACGGTGTCCCGCGTAAACGGCGGCGGCGATTATGGCGGGTGCGTCGCAATCACCTATCTTTTTCAGAGTGGGGGTTGGGTCGGCGTCCTGCTCTGCTACCTTCCTGACAATCTCGTTGTAGAGGCCATCCACAGGTGTTCGCGCAGTAACCAGAACCAGTGCGTGAGCTGTAATCTCCCGCGTCTGTCCAGTGTAGACACAGCTCAAACGGGCCCTGGAACCGTCGAATTCGTCCAGCCCGTGCGCGGTGATTATATCCACTCCCAATTGCATCAGATGCTGCTGGACCTCGAATTGCTCATTGGTCATTACCCCCCAGGCCGACACCAGGTTTTCCGTTGTGACGAAACATACCTCAACACCCTGCGCCACGAGTTCCTCAGCCACGACACTACCCATGTAATAGTGATCATCGTCAAACAAAACCACCTTGCCACTTGGTAGACGACCCATGAAAATGTCATTGGGTGTGAACACCTGCGCCGAGGGCCCCAGATTCGGAGACGGCTTTTTGTGGTAACGACCAAAGCCGTCGGCACGCCACCTGGAGCCGGTTGCAATGACAATGTGTTCTGCGCCGATACTCAGCGCTTCTTCTGCATTCAGATCGTTATCCAGAAAAATATCTACGTTCGGCATGGTCTGAATCTGATGCACCCGATAGTCTCGTACACGCACCCACTCGGCCAGGCCAGGCATTTCGCACTCCTGGGTGATACGCCCTCCAAGCACTGCTGAAGCCTCGGCCAGCATCACATTGTAGCCACGTTGACCGAGCGCCCGGGTTGCCTCAAGACCTGCCGGGCCTGCCCCGACTACCAGGACTGTTGCATCAGTGTTTTTGGACTGGATGTATTCTGGGTGCCAGCCCCGGCGCCATTCCTCACCCATGGTCGGGTTCTGCGTGCAGCGAATGGGTACGCTCAGGCTGTCTCCCGTGTAACAGATGTTACAACCGATGCACTCACGAATCTCCTCGCCGCGTCCCTCTTCTATCTTGCGTGGCAGGAACGGGTCGGCGATGGAGGGACGGGCTGCCCCAATAAAGTCCACGATACCCCGGCGCACTTGGGAAACCATGGTGTCCGGGGACGTGAAACGCCCCACGGTCACAACAGGTTTGGAGGTGACGGACTTGACATAATCCATCGTTTTTTCCAGAGAAGCCTCCTGAAAAAAACGTGACACACCCATCTCTTGCTCGTAGTTAAAGATGTTGATGTCCCAGAGATCGGGCAGTTCAGCCAG
Organism: Gammaproteobacteria bacterium; assembly: GCA_021772915.1. Taxonomy (GTDB): domain Bacteria; phylum Pseudomonadota; class Gammaproteobacteria; order Xanthomonadales; family SZUA-36; genus SZUA-36. The sequence goes on from JAJFLB010000033.1 coordinate 52,072, forward strand.
TATTTCGAACATTTCCCGGCGTTCATCGGAAACCGGTTGTTCGGGTGTACCGGTGCCATCATCGGCCGCCATGCGCACGGCCACCGCACAACTGTCGCCGATTGCATCCTTGGTTTCTTCAATCAGTTCACGCACCAGGCGAACTCGGTTTTCTACTGACCCACCATACTCGTCGGTCCGATGATTATGCTGGGGGGAAAGAAACTGGGCCAGGAGATACATGTGTGTGGCGTAGACGTAGACGATGTCAAACCCTGCTTCCCGGGCGCGTAATGCAGCTGCTCGATGCCGGCGGCGGAACTCGCGGATATCTTTTAAGTCCATCGCCCGGGTGCTAAATGGGTGGCCCGCCAGGTTGGGCATGCTACCAACCCCCAGGGGGACCTCCCGGGTCATGAGATTGGCGCTGCTGGCACCCCCCGCCCACAACTCCACTCCCGCCAGGGAACCGAACTCGTGTACTTTCTCGGTCATCAACGCATGTGCCTTGATGTCAGACTGGTTCCACAGGCTGGCAAAGACGTGGGGCAAGTCATCGGAGCTGGGGTGAATTGAACAATACTCGGTACACACCACCCCCCATCCACCTTCAGCCTTTACACCCCGCATGGCTGCCACCATTCGGGGGCGCAAATTTCCCATGCCATTGCAATGGGGCACCTGGTAGAAGCGATTAGGTGCCTGCACGGGTCCGATACGTACGGGTTCAAACAAGATGTCATAACGAGGATCACGGGTCATTGCTGCTGGTTCTCCAGAGCGGATTGCGTGAGTATAGCGGATTATCCAACGCGTAAGCAGAGTCTCTCCTGCTCCCTTTTCTGTACGGCTTTAGCCACTATTACGGCATGGTTTTTTTGTCCCGCCGGAGCATGCCTTATGGCATTTCAGCTGACCTTGCCTGACGAGCCCGATCGTTCATTAAGTACCTCGATTCTGCGATCGATCCGGTTTCTGGGGTATCGTCAGTGGATTTGCATTTAATGCCGTGCCCAAGGCCCTGGCCGTTTACAGCGTCACCGTCTGCGTCGTTTTGATCACGGTATACGTGCAGCCCTACCAGGCCGCCACCGGCACCCTGAACACAGGTGGCAGCTTCAACTGGTTGAGCACTGAATCCCTGTTGGTATTGTCCGGCCCGGTCGTGGTCTTACCAACGGCCTGGATTGCCTGGCGCATGATCCCCAAGTCCTAATTAATCTGATTGTTCTCACCACCAGTTTTTTCCGGGAGTAATTGCAGCGAGTTACGAACAAGCGATTACTGCATGATCCTCAACAAGTTCTTCACCATTGAGAGAAATGTCGATGCGCCCAACGACAACTCTATGTGACCCGGCATTCAGCGAAACATCCTGGCTTCCTTTGACACTACAGATACCCCCCCACCACGAACCAAGACTGTTCATGAGTATAAGATTTTTAAACACCATAATTCGAATAACCCCAAAGTACTGAACGGCTATTCATAGCGGGGTTTTGGACAGACTGCTACACAAATGGATCATATTTGGGCATACCAGTATCAATTTTGGCCGAATACACTTGTATTTCACGCCAATTCCTGTGTTGGAGGTGAAAAACGGTATGCCGCTCCCAGGTCGAGAACAGCAAGCAGGTGATTGGGTGGGTTTGTCATTTCAGTCAAATAACCCGTTGCCGGCGGGGCTCGGCATTGAGGCAGTTGGGCTGTTTTCACAGGAGTCACTTTATCATCCAGATAAGTAAGTATCTTGCTGATTACCACCGGGTCTTCGATACAGGCGATCATGCGCACATCACCACTGCATTCACTGCAGGCTTTCCAAGCCCGCCGCCATGCACTGCTGTGCAGCTTCCCTACAGGCCTTCCCCTGTAGGTGAAAACACGCTCGGCATGCATGCTGCGTCGAGACTCAATCACCCTGTGCGCCACAGCATTTAGCACCACTACCCGCTCGGTACTGGTCTTCGTGATGGATGCGCCCAGTATGAACACTGAGGGTCCATACATGTCAGTACCCCTTAATGCCCTAAAGTCAGGCTGCGGACATGACCATCGCGTGTAAATAGCCACTCATCGCAACCATTATGGCGTGCGCCAATGTCGTTCGATAGACTAGCGGGACACTCACCACCCAATTGTGAAGACGATGACAAAACCCCTGACAATCATGATCTCTGTGCTTGCTATGACTTGCGTGCAGGCACAAACCGAGGCGCCATTCGACGTTACTGAAGTAACAAAATTTGACGAACCCTGGTCAATGGCGTTTCTGCCCGACGGACGTATGCTGGTGGCAGAGAAAAAGGGCAGACTTCAGTTGGTCGGTCAGGATGGCCAGCCATTTGGGTCAGTACGGGGAATACCGGACGTTGACTACCTCGGGCACGGTGGTCTGGGGGATGTTGTCTTGCACCCGGAGTTCGAAGAGAACGGACTCGTCTACCTGAGCTACGTCGAGGGCGCTGTTGGTAGAACGCGTGGCGCCGCTGTTGCGCGCGGTAGGCTCACGCTGACCGACCGCCGTGGAACGTTGTCCGACCTCGAGGTTGTCTGGCGGCAATACCCGAAGATGGTTGGCTATGGACATTACGGCCATCGCATCGCATTCGATGATGACGGCTACCTCTGGATTTCGTCGGGTGATCGACAGAAGTTCACGCCGTCACAAGACATGCAAAGCAACGTCGGCAAGATCGTTCGATTGCACGATGATGGATCGATTCCTGCAGACAACCCGTTCGTCGAATACGACAGCACAGACGCGCTCGTTGATGATGAAGGCGTTTATCCTGAAATCTGGTCGTTGGGCCACCGTAACCCGCTCGGCATGACCTACGACCTCAACGGCCAACTATGGGCTATCGAAATGGGGCCACGCGGTGGCGATGAGCTGAATCGTATTGTGCGCGGTGGTAACTATGGTTACCCCACTGTTTCCAATGGCGAGCACTATGACGGTCGCGCCATTCCGGACCATGATACGAACCCGGAATTCAATCAACCAGTCCTGTGGTGGACGCCGGTCATTTCACCGGCACACCTGATCGCCTACAGCGGCGATGCGTTTCCGGAGTGGCACGGCAATCTGATTACTGCTGGATTGTCGTCGCGAGCGATTATTCGAATCGAGATTAATGGTGACACTGCAACGGAAGCCGAGCGCTTCCCGATGGGCGCACCGATTCGCAGCGTCGTGCAGGGGCCGGAGGGTGCCTTGTGGGTGCTTGAGGACGAGTCGCGCGAGGGCACTGGGCGGCTACTGAAATTGACGCCGCGAAACTGAGTGGAGTACAAGACTTTTAAACACCATAATTCGAATAACCCCAAAGTACTGAACGGCTATTCATAGCGGGTTTTTGGACAAACTGCTACAAATGGATCATATTTGGGTATACCAGAGTCAATTTTGGCCGAATACACTTGTATTTCACGCCAAATCTTGTGCTCGAGGCGAAAGAGTGAAGCTGAGGGGCTCGTGGTTGCGGGTTCAGCCAGTCTCCACCACCGGCTGGGCCAGAATCCAGAGACTCAATATGGTGTAACCAACCATCAGCAACAGCATGGGTATCTGATTGAGCAACGCCGCCCGGTTGGTACGGAGAGTACGCAATGCCATCACGTGTCCCAACCACACGGCAACGATGTGCCCGGTCACGATGGCAACCAGCGAGGTAATCCATACAAAACGCGCATTGACGATACCGATGTCAACCATATACAAACGTGTGCCCAGCAGGTCCCAGCCCCTGCCGAACGGGTCCGAAACCAGCGGAATCATGTATTGACCGACGATCAGCAGGAATGACAGGTAGTGCGCCAGATGATAGGCCAGCGCGATCGGCACCAGGCTGAGGACAAACAGACCTGCGAACTGGTTAACACTGATCCCGGTTCGTGCCGTGTTTGGTGTGGACAGCAGCATCAGTACGCTGAACAGTTTGTAAAGTACAAGAAACAACAACAGAAATGTCAGCATGGCAATGCTACTGATCGCGGTGATTGCATTGCCGGTGAGATCCTGCAATGCCAGGATCAAGGGTCCCAACGACTGCGAGCCGAGCATCCAGGTAGCGATATCGGCCCACAGGGGTGTGGCCAGTAAGCCATCAAAGGTCACACTGGCCAGCATGATCAATACAAATGCCGTGGCTGGGACCGGCATGGGGTATTTGGTCAGGAGGCCAACGGCCCAGGGACGCAGATTGAGTTCCCGTTTTGCCCGGGGGGCGTTTTCAAAGCACTCCAGACAATCAATACTGGCGTCATCTTCAACGTGGACGGCACTGCAGGCCCGGCAAACGTCAGCATCTGTGACCCGAGTCTCGGTGCAGGAAAAGCGTGCCAGAAATCTGAAGACCAACGAAAATGCTTCACCATTTCGCAGCCAGTGGTGACGCCCAAACAGGAACATGCCGAACCAGGTCACGAGGCTGTAGGTCAATGTTGCCTGAGCAAGGTTTGCAGGGTGGTCACTTTTGGGCCATACGAGTTCGGCCCATACAAACCAGACAAACAGCAGCACCGCTGGCCAGCACGCCAGCCACTCCGGCCAACGCAACCGTGGTCCGAGTTGTGTCACTGGTGTCCAGCGGACCAAAAGCCACTCAACCGCCCGGAAAACTGCGCTCCACGGATTGAGCAGTGACCAGAGGTTACCAAACAGCCCGCAAATGTAGGCAAACCCGACCCACCAGACTACCCACACAGTGGTCGGGGCGATATTTTTATAAGGGTTCTCGTTGCCAATGAAACCCGCCACGACCACCAGCACCAGCCAGGCTACTGACAAGGTCTGTAGCAGCCCGATCAGCCAGTGGTGTGAGATGAGTTTGCCTGGTCTGGTACCGAGCAAGTTAACAGTCGGGTAGCTTTGTAGGCGACGATCGCCGCGCACAAAATAGGCAATTACAACGAATGACACGGCAACGGTCAAGGCTGCGCCTATGAGGTAGAGACCGAGTGGCACCGGCAGGTCATAGCGCTGTGCAAAGCCGTGTGCCTGCGCTGGTGTTGGCAGCAACAGTATGAAACCAGCAAGCAGGGTTTTCACGGCAGGCATCTAGTCGGGGTGAACCTCAAAGTACAACAGGGTGTCGTGATCGTGTTGATCACTAAAACCATGACTTGTGATTGGAAACCGTCCGGTGGCATGGGCCTTGAATTGCCTGGCGGTTGGCTTGCCCGGTTCAATACTAAATTCGATGTCGTATCCGTGAAGGTGTAGCTGGACTGACTCATCTGTTGTCCACAGCAGTTTGACGCTTTGGCCCTGCGTGACCCGAATCACCTTGGAGTCGTACTGCACACGACGCTCCCGGATATCCAGAACAAAGTGCTGTACTTCGTTCTCTTCAATCTCCGTCTGTGCCGTTGTCATGCAGGGGCTCGACATCAACATCAGACTGAACAACCAGCGGTAAACGCAATGGGTGACCCTCATGGGCTACTTCTCCTTGTCGGGAGTTTCCGCCAACATGAGTTCACTATAGGGTATCGGGATCAGCGCGCTGGCCGGGTGGAGCGATCCCGCAGCCCAGTGGGATCCTTGAAAATGCCACTGGGCTGGCCTGACGGCCGGTCCTAATGACCGGCCGCGTTATTTTCCCCACCGCGCTCCCGCACCCAGGTCCTGGCCTCTGTTAGACGTGGCCAATCCACGGTAGCTCCCTGCGTCATCTCGACCAGTTGTCCAAAGTATCGATCCGCAGTCCCGGTGTCACCCGCAAGATCGGCTGCCACTGCTGCGCCATAGAGGCTGTTGAAGCGATTCGGGCTGCGTGCCATGGAGGTCTGGTAGGCCGTCAGTGCCGCATCCGGTTGCTCAAGTTCCAGCAGCAGGTCACCCAGCAACTCGGTTAACGGCAAAACCTCACCTGGTGTGATGGCGTGTTTACGGGTTGACAGCTCAAGACCGGAGGCCTCACGCATCAAATTGACGGCTCCTTCGTTGTCTTGTTCGGCATGTGCGATCCACGCCAATACGGCGGTCTCCTGACCTTTGACCTGCTCTGCCCAGTAGGCATCGCCTCTTGCAACCAGATCCTCTCTCAAGGCGTCAAGCTGCTCGGCGGCATCCCGTGCCACTTCCAGCTGGCCACTGCGGGCTGCGCCGATACCGCGTGCAAACCAGCTGATGGCCTCGAATTCAGAATATGCCGTACTCCACGGGAAGGTCTCGGGTGAGCGCGGTACGAGTTGTGCCGCTTCCGCCCAGTTGCGTCTTTCCAGCGCCATGCGGGCCGGCACCGCCGCCAGTGCGTAGGCAGCAGCACCCCTTGCATTTTTGTCCCAGGGTCCCTGCAAGCCGGCAAATTCAGTCATTACCGCACGTGCCTTCTGCTCTTCAGCCTGTTGCAAATGTGCATAAGCCATGTAGTCCTGCGCGTGGAGGGCTTGCGAGGAAGTGAATTTACCGTCAGCGTGACGCTTGGCAGAAACGGTCGAGCGGGCGTTCAGGTCGACCGAGTCCGGCCATAGACCCAGGCGTGTAAAAATATGAGTAGGCATGTGCAGCGCATGGTGGAACTCGGGGGCTACTTCGCTGTAGCCATATGCCACGTCCAGCGCCCGGCCGGCGAAACGGGGTGTGTCGTAAGCGTGGATGATGTAGTGGTGTGCAGCCGGATGGTCGGGTACCTTGGCCAGTACCGCCTCAACGATGGAACCGGCTTCCGAGTTCTTGACCATCAACTGGTCCTTGGGGTCGGCGGTTGCGAGGTGTGCGAGCGCGAAAAAAGAAGCGGCTTCTACATCCCCTGGATGTTCCCGGTAGACGGACTCCCAGCCATCACGAAAGTGCTTCAGACTTTCCGCTTCGGGTCGATCAGCCGCGCCCTCATAATATGCCAGTGCTGCGGCAATATATCCTGCTTCCCGCCCGGTTTTATTGGTCGTTGTCTCTGCGGTGCGGAGCATTTCCAGACCACGTTCAACACGCTCAGAAGTTGGTGGATCATGCCACAGGGGGTGGATGTAGGTCATTGCGACACCCCAATACGCGAGGGCACAATCCGGGTCCGCCGCAGCCGCACTGGAAAAATCAGCCTCAGCCATCGTGTAGGTCATGTGGTGCAGCAGGGCCAGCCCACGCTGCATAAACGGCTGTGCTGCGTCGTTACACGACACCGGAAATTCGACCGTGCCGAGTTGCTCCGGTGCAGCAGACGGGCTAGCCGTCCCAACCGGTGGTGCAGCGGTTACGACAGGCGGTTCACCGCTCTTGTCACCGCACGCCGCAAGCATTAGCAAGACGAGTGAGCCCGTCAGGAAATATCGCGCATGATTCATGTTTGCTCCTCTGGGACATGACTTGGAAAAGCCACTGCCGTTGTTGACTGACTAAAACAGTTTGTCTCTCCTACTCAGAAATATAGCCGATGATTGCAAAGTTTGCTTGGAAAAGAGCGGTATCAATAACTGGTTACAAACCCTTTCTTGTGAAATTGGTATGGGAGCGGGTTGGCTTTTGATTGACTTCGGTCAATCGACTCTAATTGACCTAGGTCAATCCATTTATTAATCAGTGCGTGTAGTCTAGTATTGCCGTCTTGGTATGTAACCTGCAATCTCCTCGTTTGACTTTAGTTTGGATGCCGCCAAGGCGGCTCTACATTTTCCAATTTCATTACGAGCATTGCGGATCGGCATTGCTCCGCACCGGACTGCCCGTCGCACCGATCCGGTTGGTCGCCGCTACCAGTTCCCTGGTAATACCCGGCTCATGTGACGAGTGCCCTGAGTCCGGTGAAATCACGCAATCAAGTTCCGGCCAGGCCAGCCCCAGGTCGACCAGGTTTTTCACCGAACAGATAATGTCGTAACGCCCATGTACTGCGAAGGAGGGGATGTGCCGGATGCGCTCCACGCGGTCCAGTAACATGGAATCCGGTTCCGGCCGCAGATTGCGAAAATAATGTGCCTCCAATCGTGCGACCGCCCAAGCGGTATCAGCATCAGCAAATTGGCTGCTGAATTCCTCGTTGGGCAACAAGGTGCAGCAGGAGCCTTCATACACTGCCCAGTGCCTCGCAGCCTCCAGTGCCAGATCACGGTCATCACCGGTCAGTCGCCTCCAGTAGGCTTCCAACAAATCCCCGCGTTCTTCCTCCGGAATGAATTCGGCGAAGGTGTTCCAGAGCTCAGGTTGTAACCAGCGTACGCGGTACATCCACCAGTCAATTTCCTCGTCACGCAACATCCAGATACCACGAAGCGTGAGGCTTTGGCAGCGTTGTGGGTGTGCCTGGGAATAAAAAAGCGAAAGGGTGCTGCCGTAGGAGCCGCCAAATACATGCCAGCTATCAATACCCAGGGTTGCGCGCAACAGCTCGATGTCCCGCGTGGTGTCAATCATGGAATTATTGCTGATGTCTCCGACCGGTGTTGAACGGCCACTGCCGCGCTGGTCAAACAGCACGATACGAAACTGCTCCGGATCGAAAAAACGGCGGTCGATTTCGGTACAACCAGCCCCGGGTCCCCCATGAAGAAACAGGATCGGCTTGCCGTCAGGGTTTCCGCATTGCTCGTAGTAAAGTTCATGGGGTTCATCGACAACTAATCTGCCGGTGTCATAGGGCTCGATCTCAGGATAAAAGTATTGGTTGGCCATTGTTTCTCCCCGGTTGTAGGGTGATTATACGGGCGCACCGGGAATATGAAATCCGATTAGGCGCTCATTTTGCCAATATCTGAAACTTACCTAACACGACATCAGCAAGGGATTAAGTATCATGACTGCAGAAAGGAGAGTTATTCGTTTTGAACCAAACGGCCCTGCGGGGTCCGGCTTGCAGGCCATGAAACTGCACCGGGCAGACTTTCAGTCAGAACTGCCAGAACAGCATCTACACGTCTATTTTGAGGATGAAGCCTCGGGTTTGAGCGTTGGTGTCTGGACCACAACTGATATGCAGGAAGCCTTTGGTCCTTATCCCGGCGACGAATTCATGTGGCTGCTCGAAGGTCAGGTTGCCATGCTGGATGTCGATGGAAATGCCACACATATCAGGCAGGGGGAGACTTTTTGCATTCGCAACGGGTTTCCCACCAGTTGGAAGCAGGTTGGATTTCTCCGTAAATTTTATATGACCTGCGAAGATCCAAAAGCAAAAACCCCTGACAAGAAGTCTGCTGAAGGTGGGGTGTTGGTTCTTGACCCAGACGCATTGCAAAGTGGAATGACAAGAATGGACACCACAGACCCATTTGAAATCAAAGGGGAACCACCCTTGCAGCATGACAACATGGCGTTTACCAATGATGCAGGAAACATGTTCATGGGAATGTGGGACAGCACGGCATTTGAAAGCGAGATGCAGCCTTTTCCTTGCCATGAATTTGTACAGTTGCTGGAAGGCGAAATAACAATAACAGAAGGTGATAGAACCACCCATCAATTCGTTGCGGGAGATGGCTTCTTGATTCCTGAGGGAACGATTTGCAGCTGGAAGACCAGCGGATATGTAAAGAAGTTGTATTCTATCCTGGACCTGTCGGTTTAGAAGTTAATGGAGTAGGGCCCAGAAAATATGGTGATTGCTTCTTGCGCCCAATTTCAGGTTGCGAACACGAAATGTGAAATCAGAATTCCTTCAATGTACGAGCACATTGCTTTTTAACGACAAGTTCCACTCGCTGCAAAGCCGGATATGGTCCGTAGTGTTCGTCAAAATCAGCCCTTGTTTGAGCCAAGCTGGCCATTAGTTTTTGTGCCACGTCTTGCACCAAACGCAGTAGGAATTTTGGTCTAATCTCACAGTTTCTCGCTTCAACCTCCCAATGCTGTAGTCGAATCAGTTGTGGATTTTGCTCACCACCGACGCGGAAAGCCAAGTTTTCTGCGATACGTTCTATCGCCCGGGTGCAGACGAGGTCATAGAATGGCGCCTGTCTAACTTCATTACCCAAACCATAGAGCAGGGAAAGGTTTTTGGCATGTCCATCCGAATTTCCAGCCAGCACGTTGAAGACCTGCCAACGTAGTAAGTTGGGCAAATCGATGGCGGGTTCAGTAGAAGCTTCTTGCACCAACTGATAACACTGAGCGAAAGTTGGCCCCGCATCATCCTCGTACTTGTTCTGGAATCCGTATCCAAGCGCCTGACAGAAATCTTCCTGATGTAACCGATGTATAACCCCCTCTTCATTCTCGTATCGATCATACCGTTCGATACACACATAGTTTCTCTTCTTCAGGCTGCATAGGCGTATATCAACGGCAGGTAAACCCGCGCGCCGGGCGAGCATTGTGGTAAAAGTTTCGTATGCTGGAACATTTTTGTAGTCCGGGATTTCAAACTTGAGAATGTGGCTCGATGGGGCCTCTCGCAATGGCAACAGGATCTGATCGTCCCGCATGAGTACTGGGCATTTATCCTGGGCCCCGGCTAGAGAGAGTCGTGGGAGTTTGTCCTTCGAAATGCCCACATAACTGCTGCCGCGTCGCATAACGAGGTTTTGTAATTTTTCATCAGATAGGGGACTGTAAAGCTGTTCCGCTGCCGGGGTCTCATTTGTTGGCAGAATGCTTAGCGCACCCGCACAATCCCCGCCAATTGCCCGTAACAAATCAAAATCTGTATCGGGGATCTTGAGGTCGCGCACGATGCGTATTCTTGCGCCACTTTCTGGAAGCAGGTTGGCAAAAAACTGTTGCGGCCCACCCCCCGGCTGCACGGGGAATTCGTCTGTCTTTAACGGTAATGTTTGTGAAATCGCAAATCCTCCGTTATTCACCCAGTCATCGGCGTAGCGCAACCCCATGCCCTGTGGATTGAACTTATCGCGCCAGAGGCGCGCTACGAGACGGTCTTCGCTCCAGACATTAAGTGAATTCGTGTCGTTCATGCTTCTTGATTGCGCTTCACATTAGATCTGACGGGACGGACAATAACTTCGAGCCCTAGTATCCTCAGTGCTTTCAGCACCTTGCCGATTTCTGCGGTTGGTTTTCCTCGTTCGAATTCAGACAGGAACTTCGGACTTAGGTCGCTAAGTCCGGAGAGGGTATCCAATGTCAGACGCCTGGTTTTGCGATGCGCTCGTGCAAGCTTTCCCAACCCTTCAGTCGTCCGTATTTGCCCATATTGTGGTGTGTATTTGCTCATTTTCCTGCTATTAATTGCACCGTTCGGTACAAAATAGCAGTTAGAGGCTACTAAATCAACATAAATGTACCGAGCGGTAGTATTTTATCAATTATCATTCCGTAGGATCCATAAATGTCCCGTACGGTAAAAATAAATTACGCCAAACTGCTAGCTGTGCGGATTAGTCATCTGATCTGCCCTTTCAATTGACTTCCTTATTGCTCCCGCAAAACTCCCGCAAGGATACTGAGCTAAGCTCCTGAATTGACATAACTATTTGATTTTATTGGTGGCCAGAGGTGGAATCGAACCACCGACACGCGGATTTTCAGAACCAACGATCAATTTTTAATATGATATAACTCAGTCACTTGCGGTGTTTGTTCGTTAACAAAGTGTCGGTAAACGCCAGTAAATGTCGGTAAATAACAGGTGGTAGTACACAATTTTGACACAATGTGATTCATGGCCGTCATTTTCTGAGCGTCCGCTGTTTAGTCAGCAAGTGGATAGTCGTGGAGGTCAAATATTGGTGTCACCAATAGCGGTTTTCGGCCTACTCTGTTGAAAAACTCCAAATGTGAGTAATGCTGGCCGGCATCAGGGGTCTGTTGTGCCACTTGACCGGAGACAGCTAATCGGTGACCCCTTAATTTTCGTGAGTCTTTACCATTATGTTGTTGTAATATCGTAACCAGCGAGAAGCCAGAGCGTTCATACCATGCAGCCAAACGTGGCAAAACCAGGCAGGCCTAGTTTCTTGATGAGGACCAAACACCTGCTGAACAACGTGTAACCATGACTTGGGCACAAAAATCGAAGCGTATATTCAGCATTGATATCGAGACCTAACCCAATTTTTCTGGTCAAGAAGTTAACAAAATGCAGCAAGGCAAGACCCACTTCTTCCATTGACTCAATTAGGCACTGTGTGGTATTCAGCAGGCACTTACGTTTCATGATTATTTTCTGTTGAGGGGTTCGACGATGCGAAAGTTGTTAATTTGTATTCTTGTTTGTTTTCCGGCCCTGGCCATGTCAGTCGACACTACCAGGGAGAATATCGCAAATCCCGACGATGACGGTGGCACTATCTTTTTGAGTGTCGTAAGTGGATGGCATGAATCTCCGGCGGACGCTACGACTGAGGCGAACGACCTAATTCAATCTGAAATTGACGATGCAGAAAACGACATAGTAGCTATGGGCGGCATAGTTTTGGTTGTTGTGAACTACGCAATCGTACTTGACGAGGCAGGCGATGAGGACGAGAAATACTATCAGGCCAGCACCTCGGCCGACGTCGAATGGATCAAAGGAGATGACGAACAACCCGAAAAGGTGTTTTGGACGAAAAAAAGGGACGTTGAAATACACGAGATCCGATCGCAAATCCAAAGTGCTCTTGTGAAAAAACTTGGGAACACTAAACAGTGCACAGAGACCACTTTTGGTGGCGGTCCTACAACTTACATGTGCTTTTGGGGCTTCAGCGGAATTGTGGACCTCGAAATCCTGTCAGCGAATGGAGAAGTAGACATAGCAAAATATAAGCCTATACCAGATTCAGCTGTTTCTGATGAAGAAAGATACCTAAACTGCGCATCAATAGTGGGAAACGAAGATTTTACAATGGTGATAAAGACGAGGGCGGGTGTGAAGTCGACACTGACCAAAGGAGTCAAATTCAAGACTGATGTAAAAGCAGGGATAAAGTTTAAGTTAGTAACAGCAGGTGTGACTATGACACAAGAGATTTCGCTTTCTGAGAAGAAGGAAATGGACTACACAAAGGAAGTCTCGTTTACCAGAAAAATTAGAAGAGCTATCCCTGCCCGAAAACTTTACACAGTTACGGCTACTATTACGCGATCCTCAGGTTCCTGGCCATTCAAAGCAGAGGTTTTGGTTGACGGTTGGTTCACTTCATATACCGCTGCTTGCCGGGGAAATGGGACGGGATGTGGGCCCGCAAGACCCTTTCCGCGCAAGAGAATTAGCAACTTCCTGACCCAGGCCGAACGAACATTCGAGGCGACTGGGTCCATTAACAATGCGGAAGCCTCCAGTATCTCACTAACGTACAACGATAGAGATGTGACAGTTGAGGAGTGCCCAAGGCCGAATTAAGCTGTTGTCACGACTAACGAATTGAAAGATTCAGTCCTGATTTATCAGGTCTTTATTAATCAGTCACTTACGGTGCTTGTCCACTCACATTGTGCCCATAAACGCCAGTAAATATCGGTAAATTACGGCTCGTCGGGCACAAATTTGTCACAATCGAATTGCTGTAATTTAGTTTTCTGAACTTCCGCTTCCGGCAATAGCAGCCCCTCATACGACCTTCAAACTCCACAAGAAAATAAGAGAGAAAATAAGGGTCAGGTCTTTCGTTGTAACATTCATAAGCTGACCCGAGAAAAATGCGGCAATGAAAGACCTGACCCCATTCTTTGCTGGCGTACTTAAACGAGTTGTTATGTAATTTATGTCGTAACCGTTTCACTAATAAGTTCCCCATCGGACGTATCATTTTCTTCTTCTTTTTGCGGAGGGGGCAACATATTGGGTATATGTTTTTCGATTGAGCTCCCTAAAATGTGATGTAGGGCTTTAGTTACATTTTCATATGCTTCTGGGGCTACAGATACTCCACTCAAGAGAGTGGCAACAATTACCAAAGCCCCAATGGCCTTATTCCAGTTTAGTTTTTTTCCAGATACTTCGACTTTTACAGCCATGATATATTCGATTAAACGCTCTTTATCTTCAGAAGCAATGGTGTTTGTATTCTTTAGAGACTTTATTGAGGCATCTAATAACTCAAGAAGTACTTCGCTATCTATTTTTGAAGGTTTGAAAATTTCATTATCTAAATCAGTCATTGTTCGACATATTTTCTCAAGTCTTTTAACCAACGAATTCGTGCGGGAAAGGGAAACTAAAAGTTTTTGAATTGATATTTGTTCTTTGGAAAAAAGCTGTCGATGTTTAAACAATCCCGATATATAAGGGAGTTGGAATAAGACGCTATTTACAAAGCTCCCACTGCGAGAAAGGGGCTTCTCGTTAGTTAAAACGGTTAATTGGACTGAGATTGTTGTCAAATCCTCAATGATTCTTGATTCAGTCTTCAACTTTGTTAGTTGCTCATGAATTTCACTATTTACGTACCCTGATAATTCCTCAATTTCAAGCAGGTCTACTTCAAAATCATCAATGACAGGTTTCGCGTCTTCATAGCTTTTCCAGTCTGACACACGCTTTAACCCGTAAATGACTATTTCGTCCTCTCGTGATGCAAGCTCTGACAAGAACACTTTCAAAATATCTAGCTTTTTCTGAAACAGATGAACGTCATACCACATGAGATTCTCCCTTGCTCACATAAAGACCAAGCAGTGCGGCGTAAACGAAGCGCAGCGTAGTTTGCGTCCGAACGAGTACCTTGTTATACACGTTAATAACCGACCAATTCTGTTCATGTTGTTTTTCTACGATCCTGTATCGTTTTGATGATTGCATTGAGATCATCTATGTCTTTGCCTAGCTCTGCTACACTAGGAACAGGTGCGTTCTTGGCGGAAGAGGGGTCATGGGAATCGACCAGATCATTGCAACGCTGATACAGGCGATCAATTTCCAGACACTCTGCCTCACTAAACCCAACGACTCTTTTTAAGTGGTCAACCCTGATCCAGTCACGATAACGCCGAACCACACCATTAAAGACTACATCTTGTATAACCCGCTCAATAGTTGCACGCATACGATCATATGCTTTGAGCATATCAGCAGCATCATCTTCATTGGGATGGTGCGGCCAGGGCTTGGCCACTAATCTTTGGTGCATGGTCTCAAGAGTGTGAATACGCTCCTTGTAGCTCGAATGCCCCCAAGGCAAACCATCACAGACATTACCGGAATATCGGCCTTTCCATTCCAGAAAACAAATTCTGTGATCCAGCTTGTTTTCATCGATCTCGTCACAAAGTTGGCCAAGAAAGGACGTGTCATGGGTAAAAACAATAACCTGCCGTTTTTTTGCTTCCTGGACAAGGCGGCGCGCAACATGCTGCCTACGCCAATGATCAAGCGATGATACCGGATCATCAAACACTATCCCACAGGAATGATCTGCTAAAGATAGCTCAGCTAAAAACGAGCCGAGCGCAATAGCGCTCTGCTCACCCTCACTTAATATCTCATCAATGTTAAGGTTGGTTGGGATTTCTAACAAAAGCTGATGCAATATTCTGCCCTTCTCATTCCTCTCTTTGAGTTTGGTTTTTATATGCCCTACTTCTAGATTGGTAAATTCAATATCTAAAGCAGATTTAAGCTCCTTTGTAACTGCCTGACTGGCAAATTCTTTTGATTTATCAGAGATGGGTTTTGTTTTAAGATCATTTTTACATTTATTAAGGGCAGCAACTTTTTTCAGGCGTTCTCTAAGACCAAGCACAGCTTGCAGGGATTTTTCTAAATTCTGCCGCGCAATCAGCTCGCCATGTTCCTCTAGTAATTTATTTTTATGCTCGGCGTCCGCTGCTTTAATAAAAGTGCGGACTTCACAGAGCTTTTGAGATGCTAATTTACGCAAAGCCAGATAAGGGCCTTCTGTCAGATCAGATGGATTCTTCCAGTCATGACTGTCCAGAGCTCCAAGCATCCACTGTCTTTTTGCATTAATGCTGGTTTGGTAATCTAAAACTGCCTGCGCTATGTCCCCATTATATTGATCTATCTCATCAGATAATTCTTGATCAAGAGCGATTGTAAGATTGACACGTTCTATTTTTATGCGGATAGCAGCTAAATTGGTACGCTTTTCGCTGGCGGTTTTGGCAACATCATTTTTGATATATTGCTCAAAGCGTTTTAGCCGTTCTCCGGCCTCTTCCAGCGGTGATTGGCAAAGTGGACACAGTGCATCATTACCAGTATGAGGAAACTCATGGTCAGGATAGGCTATCTCGGTTGAATATTTTCTGGCTGCCTCAAACAATGCCTTCCAATGTGGCTCGCCTGTTCCGGGTAATAAGTCTTCACCTGATTGGAGAGCGAGCGCTGCGTTCATTTCTGCCTGTTCTGCTATTACTACTTCATCATCAAGTTTTTTTAATCTTGTGACTGCCTCAGCATTAACCCATGCACTTAGTTTTCTAATATTTTCAGCCAGAGTTTTAAGCCGTGAAACAAAGCGCTTGAGATCAGCCGCTTTGGTAATAGGATCGGCTTCTGCAAGTGCCTTGCCTAGATCGGTAATTCTCTGCTTTTCTTCCTCTGATAAAGTGCCAAGGATCTTGGCAGATTTAGAGTCGGTTCTGGCGCTAAGCTTTGATATCAGTTCACCGACCTTGGTTTCACCTGCCAGATGATTGAATACACTCGTATTTGTATCAATAGAACTAATTTCTTCTGAAAGGCGGCGATCAAGCTCAGGGATAACATCCCTTGCCATATTTTCTACAATATCTAATCCATAGGGCAGATAGGCTACATCCTGTTCAGCCGTGAGATATGATCTGGCACATCTAGAATCAAATATCGATATACTCGATAGCAACCCATTGGGAATGCAGTCCTGTTCCCAATCTATTTTATTGGTTGTTCCGTGTTGTTCTATTCTAAATCTGGCTGTTGGAGATTTACACGCGGACGCCAGATCGTTGGCGTTTGGATACACCCTTTCTGATTGATCACGGCAACGGCAGGCCTGCTTCATTACTCGTACATAGCCAGATTTCCCAGAGCCATTGTCACCGTAAATGACGCTCATTCCTATTTCTGAAAATCTTAATCTTTGATCAGGGGCAATTCGGTTTACATGGGTTAATTTGCCAATCTCCTTCAAAATGACGGTTTGGTCAGATCGAATGGTAGCTGGCAGATGGCTTGCGGTAAGTGGTTCGGGAGTCAAATCATCTGGATTGGGCAGACCATGCTCGGCCTTGAGAAGAGCATAAAGCTTGGCATAATCATCTTCAGATAATCCCTCTTCGCGCTGCAACAACCTGCGCGCGGCATCACCTTGCCAAGCAGGTAATGTTTGTGTCCATTTTAGGATGTTATTAAGTAGAGTCATCTAAATGGGCCAAAAGGAGTGGTGGATAAAAAAATAGCATATACCGCCTCTTTATAGTTGACCCGTTTTTTACTTCGGGTGCTGGCAAAACAAGATACTGTTTCCAAAGTATGCCTACATTTGCACATTAACAGCACATCCACATCTCATCAAATATCCTGAAACACATTACGCAATTTGCCATATTGCCCAAATGCGGGCGATGGTTCTCCCCCGAGGTGACAGGCTGGGCAATAGGAGTGGATAATAAGCATTCTGAATCGCTACCATCTTGCTAGACACCTCTCAGAAATGCAGGATGCAGCAAGAAAAGAGAAGCCCGGTAACTCCCGAACGACCCTGTAGGCAAGTAAATTTGAGTTATTGCCTAGCAATCGTCTGGAAGGGAAAACCTAATTCATGCCATTCCTAATTGATCCTTGTCGGCCATACTCCCTAGATGAGTTGAAAGAATATGTAAATCATCTGAAAAATTTGTTTGAAGATGAGGGAAAGTTTGAAATTCAGTGCAGAAACAAGCCGGAGACGGTCGATAATTTGAGCGCGGCTGGTTCAACTATTGGAGCGCTTTATGAGCAACCATTTCAAGAAAATGAAATGGTTATTTATGACTTACCAGAAGTGCGTGGGCATCTCCCTGAAGTTGAGCAAGCAAATAATAGGTTTGAAAAAGCATGGGAACTGGAAGACATACCTCGTCCTCAATTTCTAGAAGAAGATGGTAATAAAGCGGCAAAGGCAGAATTTAGCGCTCACATTTATACCGTCGTGAAAAATGTTCGAGCTATTAGAGTTTTCGGTGTACCAATAAACTATATGGTTCAGATCGTGCGAGAAGGTAAGGATATAATACACAAGGCATTCATGGATGCTGTCAGAGTGGATCCAGTAGAATAATTGGGGTCACCCATTAGCCGTCTCCGGTCAACTGGCCAAACGCATCCCTGATGAAGGCCATCCTTTGTATCTAATGGCAGTCAGCTGATGGCGCACCAGGGTTTTCGTTCTTTGTGCTGCTTCCATATGAAGCGCACCAGT
>JAJFLB010000034.1 GCA_021772915.1 Gammaproteobacteria bacterium
ACTGGTGCGCTTCATATGGAAGCAGCACAAAGAACGAAAACCCTGGTGCGCCATCAGCTGACTGCCATTAGATACAAAGGATGGCCTTCATCAGGGATGCGTTTGGCCAGTTGACCGGAGACGGCTAATGGGTGACCCCAAACATAAAGCTGAGCCTGTTAACAAAATGACAATACTAATTGCAAGTTCAGTTGTACGCGGAAGTCACCAGGGCGAGAGTCATGGCGGAATTTACTTGATTGATATGGACAGCCAACAATCGGCCCTGGCCATGGACTGGAATACGATCAACATAGATTGGCAGGGAAGGGGGTGGGACCGTGGTCTAAGAGGTATTGCCTTCGATGGTGACAAAATTTACATTGCCGCCAGCGATGAACTATTCGTCTACACGCCTGAATTTGAAATGATCGGTTCCCACCGCTGTCCCTACCTGAAACATTGTCATGAAATCTACCGTTTTGAACGCAGGCTATACCTGACGTCCACCGGATATGACTCTATCCTGGGTTTCGACCTGGATCGCGAGACATTTTCCTGGGGCATGGAACTAGGCCTGGATGATGATGAATTTCGTGCCAGACCGTTTAACCCCCACTCTGTTGGTGGACCATTGCCACACAATGAATTGCATCTGAATAGTGTTTTCTGTACAAGAAATGGTATGTACATAAGTGGCCTGAAGACAGGCGCCGGCTTACTATTTAATGGGACAACCATAACCGAGTGGGTCAAGCTACCGTTGGGGGTCCACAATGCCCGACCCTACCGGGACGGGGTTTTATTCAATGATACCGAGGCCAACCTTGTCCGATATGTCACCGCGGATACTCAATGTGCTTTTAAAGTCCCAATGGTTGCAAATGACAAACTGACACATACAGACTTCGATGATTCCCGCGTCGCGCGCCAGGGTTTTGGCAGGGGTCTGTGCGTAATGGACAACGGCGTGATTGCCGCGGGCTCGTCACCTTCCACGATTACCTTTCATAACATCGACAAGCAAAAGACAACCCATGCGATTAATTTGACCTATGATGTCAGAAATGCCATTCACGGTCTCGAG
This sequence comes from Gammaproteobacteria bacterium, assembly GCA_021772915.1. Classification (GTDB taxonomy): domain Bacteria; phylum Pseudomonadota; class Gammaproteobacteria; order Xanthomonadales; family SZUA-36; genus SZUA-36. Next base: position 1,067 of record JAJFLB010000034.1, read on the forward strand.
GTCTGGCCTTACCGCTAGACGGGGCCAGGCTTGACTCTGACACCATTGCTCGGAGGCTTTACCCGTTGAAACCGCACTGGGCACCTATCGCAACCGCCCGTGTATACCCCACCCAGAAACGAAATATGCAAATGAACGTTTAAATTCAATGCAATGGGCTGCTCCCTGATTATCTGTGCGACCCGAACTTACGGCGCAACTTGTGATGTAGTAGAAGAGTTTAATTCATCTTTTGTGAAGTCTTGGCGCCGGCAATCTGATGTGTCTGAGCCGAGCCTTCGTACAGAAAGCAACAATGCGATAGCCAAAATGGTCACTAGGGAAACACTTGATGCGGCACATGCATAACAAATCGTTCAAGTTCGTTCCACCAGCTACGCTGGAATGGATGGGCCATGCTGATTTCCTGCCACATGATAGTATTTACTCATGCAGGATGGTCACTGGACATGTATTAAGAATGTGCTGAAGGATCAACAAAAGGTTTTATTGATTCTCGGATTGGCGATGAACCTGAGTTTTGGAGGGTTAATTATTTCATTGGCGCTGCGTTGAGTGCGCCATATAACAAATCGTTCAAGTTCGTTCCACCAGCAAGCTGGCACCACCGGACGCAGCTCCGCCACGCCGCTTAACTAATACGTTATGAGGTATCACCAATGGACATACTAATTGATCTTGACACATACAAACTAGGAACGGTTATCAGTCTTGGAGCATTTCTTATAGCGCTACTAACTGCAATGTTCGCAACTTTGGATATCCTCAAGTTAACAAACTTTTTCAAAAGATCTAAAACAAACCCTGAATTGATACTCATTTGCATAATTCCAATATTTACCCTGCCGACGATGTCGGCGCTGGGAAATGCCATATCAAAACCCTGGGGCTTAATTTTTACCGCATTCACATTCTGGTTCTTTTACGGGGCCATTTTGATTTCAATGCGAGTCAGGAAAGCAAAGTCTCATAACAAATCATTAAACACGGACGCCAGCGATGCTGGCGCCGGTTAATTCGGACGTTATGCATCATGGAAAGTGACATGAAAACTACCGGTGAATGTTTTTGCGGGGAGGTCACCTATCAGGTTAATGGATTGCTACGTGATGCAAGATCGTGCCATTGCTCCCGATGTCGCAAAGCATTTAGTTCTCAGGCATCAGCTTATGCACTAGTCGAACCTCAAGAATTTTCTTGGTTGTCGGGAGATCATCTTCTTACTACTTATGTTGGAAATCATGGGTTCGGGCTTCAGTTTTGTAAAAAATGTGGTTCAACACTCTGTGGTATATACGATGGCGCGATCCATGGCGTTACTTTGGGTTGCATTAACGGTGACCCAAAGATAGCGCTAGCCAGACATATTTATGTTGGATCAAAAGCAACCTGGGAAGTCATCCCGGATGGCGTTCTTCAATACCAAAAAGATGCGCCAGAACATGCATAACAAAACGTTAAAGTTCATTCCGGCGCTATGCGCCTCCACCGGGCCCAAAAAGGCTGCGCCTTTCTGGGCCGCTTAACTCAGACGTTATATGGATATGGGCGCCCGACGATGAACGACCATAGTCATGATCAAAATGATAGCCAGATGCCACCCTGGATTCGCGGTATATATGTTTTAGGGTGGAGTTTAGCCGGGGCACATGGTGCAGTCATAGCAGTAAAGGAAGGAGTTTGGTACGGATGGGGTATGCTATTTTGCTGCTACGTATTTGTCTTTGTTGCTGCTGGCTGGCCGTCGGATATTTTCAAACCAGTAGTTAGATTTCATCAAACGCTTTATTTGATTATTGGTTTGGGTATGACTCTAAGCTTTGGTGGGCTGATAATTTCAATGGCAATGCAGTGAGTGCACCATATAACAAATCGTTCAAGTTCGTTCCGGCGCTACGCGCCTCCACCGGACCCAAAAAGGCTGCGCCTTTTTGGGCCGCTTAACTCAAACGTTAGGTAAACAAGGCATGGGTAATTACAAAGGACCGACCGAAGGTGGCACTGGAGGAAAGCGTGGACACTCTGGTATGGATCATTGTGAAAAAACTGAGGTGATCAAATACTCGGTAAGGAAACGGCGGAGAGTCGAAGATCGAGTTCTTGCTGAAGAAGGCCGCGAGGAACAACTCCCTGCCACGGTTAGTAATGACAAGGTAAACTAACTGATCATGGTTTTTCGGTCCTCGATTGGGAAATGTTACCTAACGAAACGTTTAAGTACGATCCGCCAGCGAGCTGGCTTCACCGGACGCAGCTCCGCTGCGCCGCTTAACTAAAATGTTATATGCACCTTGATTGGTACAGGAAATTGACCAAGGTTCTTTTACTAACAATTAGGGGGTTGAGAAACAGCGGCAAGAATCAGAACGCAGTCACTTTTTGACATTGAGGTGAGGCAGTGGCGCCAGAGTTGAACGCCTCGTCGTCTGATTCGGAGCAGCAGAGCACAAAGATGTGTATGCAGCATTCATATAACAAATCATTCAACCCGACGCGGGAAAGTGCCGTGGCGCGTTCCCGCGGGAACGTCAGTGCACGCGCCGGTTAACTAAGACGTTAGGTGTCCTTAGGAAGTCACAATGGATATGTGCCCTATTTGCCGTAATACCGCGAATATACAGTCTCCGAGCTGGAGCGGAGGCAGGATGCTTGTTGCATGTCCGAGTTGTGGCTCTTATGAAATTAGCGCAAACATATATGAGGAGCTAGAGGTACTAAGGGAGCCCCACTGGCAGATAGATTTAATTCGTGAAGGACTTAAAAGCACAAGTCCTCCTGTAAAAATTGCTCGAACAAGTACCAATATTTTCGAAGTTCGGAGCCTCGAAGAGAAATTGACTAAGCTACAAAGGAAATTACGTCGCAAGAAGGCGATGGACGGTCCAACTGAGCCAGCTGGGCAAATGTACTACGTGGGCGAAGACGACAAGTGATGCAACCACATAACAAGGCCATCAAGTACGTTCCAGAGCTGCGCGCTTCCACCGGACGTGGTAAAGCTGGCGCTTTCCAACGCCGCTTATGGCGACGTTAGATGTAAGGAGGTGGCATGAAGAGACTGAAAGCTATCGTTCCTTATGTCGTATTCTTGGGCGTGAGTTTCGGCCTGGTTTAGGTATACGTAGCGTTCTTTTCACCTCCGGCAAGACCAGCACAAATTGGAGAGAACCACTTTGACGGCCTTGGACAAGAACTTGCTCTCCTGAGTTTGATTTTCCCTGTCGCGATTTTGTTAGCGAAAGTGACGGGGCAATTAAAACCGGGTGTATTGTTTGGTTTAATGACCGTGATTTATGTGGTACCGACGGTTTACGTCGAATGGATAATAGGTCGTATTAAATTGACAGAGGGCGCAGAAGCAATTGTGAGCCTGTACATCCCATCCCGCCAAGAAATGTGGCTTCTCAGAGGGTTCGGGATTCTGACTTCGATAGCATTGCCAGTGCTAATCCTAGTGTTCATAAATCACCTAACTAGGCGTTTAAGTCGGACGCGCAAGCGCCGCGCTTAACTAAGACGTTATGTATACAAAAGATGACCAACAAACCGCCAAAGTAGCGGATCGGATTATTGCGGGTGTAATATCCGGGGGATGCGGTTATTTTTTTGGTGTTTTACTCGCGGTTATCGCATTCAGTTTTCTGGGCAATGACTATGGTCTAAAGTGGGTTGTGGCAATATTATTTGCGAGCTTTGGCTTCATAGCACCATCGAGGTCACGGGACTTGTGGTCAGCGTTTTGGAGTGGGATTCTAAGCATGTTGCGGGGAGTACACAGATGATACATAACAAATCGTTCAAGTTCGTTCCGCCAGCAAGCTGGCTTCACCGGACGCAGCTTCGCTGCGCCGCTTTACTAAGACGTTGGCTATCTATGAACACCATCTCAAAATTTACACTAGCCCTGATAGTTTTTTTGCTGGTTGCTGGCCAGGTTGGTTGTTCTGAAACTGATCGAGGAAAGCTTCTCGCTCTAGGTTGTCAAATTTACATTCCAGATGGCTATGATCTTTCGCCTAATGAAAGGGGAAACATTCACTCAATGTATGCCGGTGCCGATACCGCCTCATACCCTGTCATTCAGTACTATCCAAAAGTTTCTTTTGACGACCACGTATCCAAAGAGAATATTGCCCTTAAAATTCTTTCAGAAGAGCAGTTGGGGCACCTCAGGTTCTTAAAAGTGAAGTTCCACGTTAATGCTTACGAGTTTACCTGGGATGTTATAGCGAGTGATTCGGCGTTCTTTGCATCACAAGCGATGCGCGGTACTGAAATCCTTGACCAGTTTGGAGCCTGTGCCGGAGATTTAGCTAACAAATCATTACACACGGACACCGGCGATGCCGGTGCCGGTTAATTCAAACGTTATGCGAATCGCAACACCAGTAAATACGACTATCTCTATTGTCGGGATTCTAGTGCTCGGATTTGTGCTCGGGCTAGTGCTGCCAAGGCTCATTGGAAATTCGGATTCTGCAAAAATTAAGGCAGCCGAATCACGGCTCAACCGACTGAGTATGTCGATTGTGGCCTATAAATTGGACGTTGGATATCTTCCTTCAGATTTAGACGCATTAGTTAGTCATACAGCGCAACTAGATGGTTGGAGAGGGCCATATGTAAAGAGGTCTCTCCTAACAGGGCCTTGGGGAAACAGCGTTTTGTATGAACCCGCAGAAACTTATTTTGAGTTAACAAATTATGGACCTGACAACAAGTCGGGTGGAAAGAACCAGAATGCAGATATTGTGGTTCATACTCATGTGCGTGATACGGCGCATAACGAATCATTACACACGGACGCCAGCGATGCTGGCGCCGGTTAATTCAGACGTTAAGTAACATGAGTACACTGCGAACATGGTCCATTATTTTTTCACTGACAATTGCGGGTTGTAGCGAAGATAACGGCCAAACCCAGTCGAAAGTGACACCTGTAGTGCGCGTATTTGCAGATCGCTACGAGATTAACGGCAATGTTTACGGCTCAGTGGTGGAACTAGAGACTTTTTTGGAAGCTAACCCCAATCTTGTGTTGGGTGTCTCGGTGAGCGATTGTGCGAGTTCCGAACAAACCGCGCAATTCTTTAAATTACTGCGCGAGCGCGCTCAACACAATCTCTTTTTTTCGACATTCCCAGAAGGGTGCCAATAGTTGGAATTGTCACTTAACAAATCATTCAACCGGACGCGGGATAGTGAGGTGGCGCGTTTCCGCGGAAACGTTGGTCCGCGCGCCGGTTTATTCAGACGTTATATCAATATGGAGGATATTTGATGGCATACGAAATTTCGCAAGAGCTAGAAGAAAAACTCAAATTAATTGAATTAGAGACTGATTTTTTCTCATGCAAGCCTGAAAAGCCTGTACGGAGTCGATATCTTGTTTGGATTGTGACTGTGCTTATGGTTGCGGGTATTTGGTCCGCACTAAAATCCGAGAATGAACTTCTATTAATTTATTTTGTAGCCTTTGCCGTCGTCTACTTTCTTGGGTACCAACAAGAGAAGCGGCTTTTCAACCTGTACTCCAGCGCTTGCGAGATTCTCAACTATTATAAAAAGGCAGATACACCTAAGATATAACAAGCGACTGTGATCCCAAGTCAAGTATTTAAACCATGGAATTCATCTCTTGCCAGTAGGTTCCGTCCCTAACCATGGCGTTGAGCAGTACGATCATTTTACGCATGCAGGCAACAACCGCGACTTTTCTGTTTTTACCTTTAGCCACCAACTTTTGGTAAAAAGCCCGAATCACCGGGTTGTGTTGAATGGCACTGAGTGTGGCCATGAACAAAACGGTTCGCACGTGTGCCCGGCCGCCACGAATGCGGCGCTTGCCACGCATTTTACCGCTATCCCGATTCATTGGAGCAACCCCAACCAAGGCTGCGATCTGTTTGGAGTTGAGTGTTCCCAGTTCCTGCAGATCACTGAGCAGCGTAGTGGATAAGGTAACCCCCACGCCGGTCATGCTTTCCATGATCTGGCGGCGTTCACGCCAGACAGCGACGTGCTCACTTAGTTGCAGAATGTGTACGTCCAGCTTTTGCCGCTGGCGTTGTAGGTTGGCAATGGACTTGCGGATATCCGCACGCAGGAACTTTGGCATCACCTGCAGACGGTTTTTTTCCATCGTCAGCATGCCGATGACTTGCTTGCGGCGCACGGTTAAGTCTTTGAGTTGGCGGGTGGTTTTGTCCGGTAGCTGCCGAACTGCAGGTTGCATGACCGCCGCGTAGTGCGCAATCACCCGGCTCTCCAGCTTATCGGTCTTGGCCAGTATGCCCAGCGCTCCGGCAAAGCGCCGCACGGCGATGGGTTGTGCGATCACGACCGGCACACCCTGCTTCTGAGCGGTCTGCACCAGTGCCTGTTCCTGCCGACCCGTGGCTTCTACCACCAAGCGGTCAATGGCACGCAGGGGCAATTGCTTGAACGCTTGGCGAATACCGCTGGGTGAATTGCTCACGGTAAAGTGTTCACCTGTCTGGTGGCAGCACAAGTCCAACTCAAATTTACCGACGTCAACGCCGATGTGTATTGCAGATAGATTTGTTTTCATAACGCACCCTTGCTACATTCGGGCTCAAGGCCCATTCGACTGTTCGCGTGAACGAAAGAGTCGGTGCAGCGCCACACGCTTGTTAACGGTCTCAGGGCAACCTGGAGCCATCGTTTAATCGGGCTGCTACGCCGATCACCTGCTTAAGACAGGTGATGGGCCTTACCTTATCAGGAGGGCTTAGTGGGATCATACAAGTCGTTCAAGTACGTTCCGGCACTACGTGCCTCCGCCGGACGCAGCTTAGCTGCGCCGCTTAACTAAAATGTTATATTAATAGAAATTCAATGGAATGAGGAAGTTAAGGTTTTTGTTGAACCTAAAAAAGGGAAAAATTATGAAGCATATTTGTATTTCAATTATTCTGCTGCTTTCTTTGCTAACTATTAGCAGCAGAAGTTATAGTCGAGATGAACTTCCAATCCTGGAAGGCCCCTATCTCGGGCAAAAGCCGCCGGGCATGATGGCGGAGCCCTTTGCACCCGGCATTATCTCCAGAGAAGGCTGGGAGCTAGAGGGCGTGTTCGCACCCGGCATGAAAGAATTTTACTTCACCACAGCAGGCGGCAAATACACACGCCCCACCGTTATCGGCTTCCGCCAGCAAAACAATGTCTGGAAGAAATACATTGAATTCACGCGGAACGGTGAAGTTGTGCTATCGCCAGACGGCACGCGCATGCACATGGCGAAAGGTTACAAGGACCGCATGGGCGACGGCTGGTCAGAACGCAAAAGCCTTGGCCCCATGTTTGACCGAGAGGATTGGGGCATTATGCGCCTGTCAGCCTCAGCAAAAGGCACCTATGTTTTTGATGACTATAAAAGCAATGGTGTGATCCGCATCTCAACGCTCAAGGACGGCAAGCGCCAAGCACCTACACTAATGGACCCGATGGTCAACACTGGCAAATTGACAGCCCATCCCTTTATCGCCCCAGACGAAAGCTACCTGATTTGGGATAGCGAGCGGGAAGGCGGCTACGGGGACTCTGATCTTTATATTAGTTTCCGACAAAAGGATGGTTCATGGGGCCCTGCGATCAATATGGGCGACAAGGTCAATTCCGATAAATGGGATGCCTATGCGAGCGTCACCCCTGACGGCAAGTACATACTCTTCAACAGAGCCATAGATGACGATAATGATAATGTGGATATCTACTGGGTGGATGCAAAAATTATTGAGAATCTCAGGCCCAAATCATAAGCCATATAACAAATCATTAAACGCGGACGTCAGCAAAGCTGACGCCGGTTAATTCAAACGTTATATGAGCAGTAATGACCGTGAATCACTTTAAACGAGAAGCGAAGATAATGGCATGGTTGCTTCCCGGTTTAGTAGTACTAGCATTGGTCGCTGGGTTGGTTCTACCAAAGTTTATAGAGCAGAAAGAGAGTGATCGCCCAATTGGCACCGCAATAATGCAAGACTACCGTACGATTTTTCTTTATCTTCGGGCAGAGACTGATGGTGCAACAGGCATGGAAAGGCCAACCGGGTGAGAAAATGGAACTTCCGTTTGCCAAGGCGACTTATGTGAAATCCAATGCAGTCTGGAAAATTTATTGGCAACGTGCGGATTTAAAGTGGCATCGCTACGAGCCAAATTCTGAAGTCAAAAATCTTGAAGGTTTTTTGGCTGTTGTAGAGAAAGACGAGTACGGTTGCTTCTATGGGTGAGCGGGCGGTACATAACAAAACGTTCAAGTGCGTTCCGCCAGCAAGCTGGCTCCACCGGACGCAACTCCGCCGCGCCCCTTTACTAAGACGTTATGTGGATGTGGAACAAATGGACGTTCATTGCGTGAGCAAGTAGTTGCAAGTCGAGGCGTACACCACCCGCCCGTGCTACGGCGAGCTTGCGGCCATTCTGCTGATCGGGTTAGCTCACATCCTGGTCGAGATTTCGTATTCGGATCTCATTGCCCGAGGCTACAACGCAGTCGCGTCAATCGCTGTCATTGTCTACCTCGTGTGGCGCTTCCGACGAACTGCAGGAGTGCTTCGAGTCTGGGGGATGCGGGGTGACAATTTCATTCCGGCGATCCGTGCTCAACTCTGGTTTGTAGTGGCAGGAGTGCTGGCCCTACTCGTGTTTGGTGTGATTTCGAATTCACCGTCCTTGCCTGGAGCATTCTGGATGACGATCGCTCTCTATCCCGTCTGGGGTGTTGCTCAGCAGTTTGCACTTCAGAACTTTATCGCCAAGAATCTTTCCTGCGTTCTCCCAAACCGTCTCGGCCTGGCGGTCGGGGCATCGGCCCTCTTTGGAGTCTCACACTATCCCAGACTCGAGTTGGTTGCGTTGACTTTCGTGGGTGGAATCTTCTTCACGCTTATCTACAGAAAGTTCCCGAACCTGTGGGCGGTGGGCATCGCCCACGGTGTACTCGGTTCTCTGGTGGTTTACATCGTACTCAAAGAAGATCCCGGGACGGCGATAATTAGCTACCTAACGGGGGGCTAGTATCCTTGGCGGAGAGACCACATAACTGGTACGTTATATGGTACAGACGGCATATCGGAACGGAAAGTGCGATGCGGATTAGATGCCACGCCAATCCCGACGAGAGGGATTGAACATGCGAACTCTACTTTGTTGCCTTCTGGTCTCGTCTGTCGCAATAGCCGATGAAATATATACGGTCAAGCGAGGTGGCGAAGTGATCGATGTTACCTCCATACATAGGTGTTTTCCGCCACAAACAAGGAATGGCATAGTAAGAATTAATTGCTCGGCATTCGACGGGCCCGTGTACTTCTTCGATGAATCGACTAGAGAGAATATTTCGATCTGTCCCTTCTGGGGCTGCGACCTTCTTGATGACGATGAGAAGAAACAGACATGCAGAACGGAATGCCCCCCGAAGCAATGGCCATTAGAAGTTCCAGATTGCGATAAGCAATTTGTCGAAAGTATTTTGGGAACTTGGCGCCTTGAATCAACTGTATCGCCAGGTGGCTTAGCGAAGAACCATGGCGGTTGGAGCATGACAATTGCCGCTGACTCAATGCTTTTCGATTTCTACAAAATCGTACAGATCGAACGCTCGTTTGCAGTCATCCACAACAAAAACCGGCAATACATATTGGAGCAAAAAGACGAGACTGGGGAAACCGAGACGATAAACATCAAGCTCATGCCGTGCGGCTTAATGGTAGATTCCGAAGCGGTGTGCTCTGCTTTTTGCGAGAATTTCCTTGATGAATTTTCAGAGGAGGATCGCCGCATCATCATATTAAAGCTGTTATCAGATGCTTTCGATGATAGTACGGTTGAAGAAATCATCAAGCGCTCCGCTGAGGAGCGGGGTCAGCATCCGGTCTTTCAGAACCATAGTTTCTTCCGCGAAGTTATCACCGACTGACAGATCATCGGAAAGGAGTCGTTCGGAGAGCTAGTGGTGGCAACATATAACAAATCGTTCAAGTACGTACCGGGCCTGCGGCCCTCCACCAGACCCAAGAAGTCTGCGCCCTTTTGGGCCGCTTTACTAAGACGTTATTTTTCAGGAACCACACCGGTTAACAGGTGCTATAATCAGGTCTAATTGTTAATGTTTGGAGATCTGCCATGCAAGTCAAATTCTCAGAAGATGTTGTGCCTTTGTCTGATTTAAAGGTAAACCCTGGAAAAATCGTAACCAGAGCAAATGACAACAAACGTCCAATTCTAGTGACTAGCCGTGGTCGAGGTGTGGCCGTAGTTCAGGGGCTGGAGGAATATGAAATACTTGAAGAGAAAGTGGCGTTCATGCAAGCCGTCACACAGGGGTTGGTGGAAGTACAAGAAGGGAAAACTACTGAGCTAACTGAGGCAAAGAGGATTTTGGGCCTCAAATAGTGAAAATTTCTCTCACTGACTCAGCCATAAAAGACCTTCGAGAATTACAGGCCTATTACGAAGAGCAATTGGTACCACAAGTAGGGACAACGTTTGTCACAGAGATTCTCGACCGAATAGAAACGCTCACAGACAATCCGGATATTGGCAGGATTGTTCCAGAATTTGATGCCGAAAATATTCGTGAGCTAATCCATAAGCCATTTCGGGTGGTCTATCTTAGAGAGTCGTCGTCCATCTTTATCATCAGGGTGTGGCGTACTGAGAGAAATCTAGAACTGCCATGAGTGGAGATGAAACATAACAAATCGTTCAAGTTCGTTCCGGCGCTACGCGCCTCCACCGGACATAAAACTGCTGCGCAGTTTTACGCCGGTTAACTCAAACGTTATGTGAGTAAGGCGGAAAATTTGAGACCACTGGAACTAGCCAAGAAGTTTATGGGGATTTTCTTTTCGGGACAGCATTTGGATGAGCTGGGCTCTTTGTTATCCAACGAATTTACGTTTGAGGGGCCGCTATATAAATTCGATAATGGCCTCGATTATATCGAGTCACTGAAAGACGCTCCGCCAATAGAATTTCAATACTCCGTAATAGCAGAATATGAAAATGAATTATCCGCCTGCTTGGTATACCAGTTTTCAAAGCCTGGTATTTCAGTGCCAATGGCTCAACAGTTTGAGATTACCAATGGAAAAATCAGTCATATACAACTCATTTTTGATTCTAGAAATTTCACATAACAAAGCGTTAAAGTACGTTACGCCAGCAAGCTGGCTCCACCGGGCCCAAAAAGGCTGCGCCTTTTTGGGCCGCTTAACTTAATCGTTATGCCTTTTGAATGTGCTTCCCAACATCCACTTGCTTGTGCAGGACGCGAATAATTTCTATCACTTCAGATTTTCTGTAATAAATTACATGGGAGCCTTGTTGAAAGCTTCGATAACCAGCGAGTACATGCGAGCGGTCTTTTCCGATCTTTGGATTTTCTGCAATCAAATTGAAAGCTTCGTCTAGTTGTTTCAAGTAGTGGTTTCTTTGGCTTCGACCCCATTTCAATTCTGTGTACTGGCCGATTTGGAGAAGGTCGTATCTGGCTTTCTCAGTTACCTTGAATTTGTCATTCACCGACTGTTGCTTCATTCAGCTCTGCAACAATCGAATCGTATGAATAATCTACAAAGCCACTTTGCTCGCCCTCATGCAAAGCTTCCCGGAGTAATTCCAATTTGGTTTCGTTTTCTTCCAATAACCTCAGGCCAGCCCTGACTACTTCGCTAGCTGATCCAAAACGACCAACGCTCAACTGCCGAGCAATAAAATCGTCAAAGTGCTCGCCCAATGTAATACTTGTATTTCTTGACATTGCTTATACTCGTGATTTATACCAATATATACCTAAATATGGTACACAGGCATAACAAGTCGTTCAAGTACGTTGCGGCAGCGAGCTGGTTCCACCGGACGTGGCTTCGCCACGCCGCTTAACTCAGACGTTAGGCGGCGCGGATGACACTTCACCTCCATCACATCTTCGTTTGCACATCCGAAGGCGGGCGAGAAGCTGAAGCTCTGTTGGATGTAGGTCTTGTCGAGGGCTCGCCGAACATACATCCTGGTCAGGGCACGGCGAACCGAAGGTTCTTTTTTGAAAGCGGCTTCTTGGAATTGCTATGGGTTCACGATGAACGTGAGGCACAGTCGGCGCTCACGGCGCCTACTAAACTTTGGGATCGATGGGCCGAGCGCGGCAGGACTGCTAATCCGTTTGGCATATGTTTCTCTTCTTCACAAGGGGTAGAATCCAACCTGCCGTTCGCTTCCTGGGCGTATCGGCCTTCCTACCTATCCGAGGAACGCTACATTCTGTTCGCCGATAAGCTACCACTATCGGAGCCTGAGGTTTTCGCACTGAGTTGGCCCCAAGATCAGTGGTCACCTAAGGCGGAGCCGATGTGTCATCCGCTCGGGCTTTACGAAATGCGATCCGTGTCGGTTGGCTTGCCCGACCCGACTTCTATCTCCGATCCACTGAGTGAAATCAGAGATGCCGGGCTCGTGAAGATTCACCGCAGCATCGCGCCAGAGCTTGTCATTGGGTTCACATCTCAGCAAGAAGTTCAGCATAGTGTTCCTGCGCTCGGACTCTCTTTGGTCGGGCGGCCAGCGCCGGTTAGTTCAAACGTTATGCAAATCAAGCGGAGACAGTAGCATGGTCAGTGAATGGGATGAATAAGCAGATGGCTGGGACAGTGATGAGTCCGCAGCGCTCTATTCAAAAGAAGCATTTAACTCTCTTTCAAACATAGCAAATGTGGAAAATTCGAACCTGCTTGATTTTGGTTGTGGAACTGGTCTGCTGACAGAGAAATTATCACCGATCGCAAATCATATCGTCGCGTTGGATACTTCATCCAAAATGCTGACTGTATTAACTGGTAAGAATCTTCCCAATGTGACGACGATAATGGGACCCCTATCTGCAAAGCTCATCGCTGAGAGTCAATCACTCAATAAAGGGTTTGATGTCATTGTTGCTTCGTCTGTGTGTGGATTCCTATCTGCCTACGAGGCAACGCTCTCTTTACTCAAATCTATGCTGAATCCTTCGGGGACGTTTGTGCAATGGGATTGGCTGTCTCAAGATGAAAAATCAGATTTTGGTCTTAGCGAAGAGAGGGTCATTTCCGCCTATGAGAAATCGGGTCTGACCTTGGTGGCTTTAACTCAGCCCTTTTCTCTTTCCGGTAGAAACGTCGCCATGCCTGTGCTTATGGGAGTGGCAAGAAATGCATAGCAAGGCGTTCAAGTACGTTCGCTACGCTCACCGGACACAGCTACCGCTGCGCCCGCTTAACTAAAACGTTATCTAGCTTGGAAATGATGCGCTATTTACTCTTTGCAATATTAGCCTTACCCAACTTGTCGAGCGGTGATAGCTGGGTGCAGGCAACAACCTCCGGTGAATTGAGCCCGGATGCGGAGCGACTTGTTCGAATCATTCCCGGAAATTCCTGGGGTGATACATACGGTTTTTCTGGCGCAAAGAAGGGTGCATACGCTCGTGCAATCTATTACGAGCGCACTGGTGAAGATCAATACAACCGTTGCGACGTGATCGCTATGGCCATTCCTCGACCCACCGAATCCATGGGATCACCTCACTTCCTTGGCGAGGGTTGAGTTTGAGTTTATGGGGTTCTCTGAGATGGAGCCGGTCTTGGCTGAAGGTATGAACATATCCGAAGAGTACCAGGAGACGAGCTTACGCCGGTGCTACGACCAGATCGACTCGATTGCTCAGAAGTGGTATCCAGACGCAACGACATTCAAGGGGTAAAATCGATTCACTCAACCTCTGTCACGCTTCCGCCTCATATAGGTTAGTGATCTCAACGTTATACAGAAAAAAAGGATGAAAAAATGAACGATTATCACATCGCCCAAATTAATATTGCTCAGGCAGTGGCTCCAATGGATTCTAAGATAATGGAAGGATTCGTTGGTCGACTTGATGAAATCAACGCATTGGCAGATAGTTCCGAAGGCTTTGTTTGGAGACTTCAAGACGAAGGAGGGGATGCAACATCTATCCAAGCGTATGATAATTCAAATATCATTATAAACATGAGCGTGTGGAACAACATCACCCATTTAAAATCCTTCGTCTACAAATCAGCACATGTAGAGCTAATCCGAGATCGGGATGCATGGTTTAGTAAAATTGCAGCTTTCCATATGGTGCTGTGGTGGATTCCAGTAGGTCATATTCCTACTGTTGAAGAGGGTAAGGAGAAATTGGATGTCCTTGAGAAAAATGGACCAAGCCCTAGAGCATTTACATTTGCTAAATCATTTGAGCCAACGGTATAACAAGGCAAATCACACGGAAGTCAAAACCGCCGCTTCGCTCTGGTTTCGCCTCCGGTGTTTGTGGCGTTAGGTACCTGAAATGTCGCAACATACATCAGAGATTTTGGAAATCATTTCGGCGAGCGCTATCGTGTTGTCGCTGATTTTTGTTGCAGTCGACTCTCCTACTGGGAAGGATGTTGAGAAGCTGCATTCATTTCAAAGTACGTTCCGCCAGCAAGCTGGCGCCGCTTAACTAAAACGTTATGCACCTAGGATGAAGTATGGCTGATAGATTTATACAACTTAGCGAAAAACACATTGAGTTTATCCGGAATCAACACCTATTCTTTGTGGGAACTGCTGGGGCTGAGGGATTCATAAACGTTTCACCGAAAGGAATAGATACATTTAGAGTTATAAATGACTCAAAAGTGAGCTGGTTGAATTTGACTGGGAGTGGTAATGAGACAGCGGCTCACGTGCTAGAAAGCAAACGCATGACGATTATGTTTTGTTCTTTTGATAAACGTCCCATGATTTTGAGAATGTATGGTGAATCCTCGATTGTCCACCCCCGAGATCAGAAGTGGAATGAGCTCATTGGTCTCTTTCCAGAGCATTTAGGTTCCCGCCAGATTTTTGAACTCGACATAAAACTGGTTTTAAGCTCTTGTGGTTACGGTGTCCCCTTCTATGAACTGAAAGGCGAGAGACCAACGCTAACCAATTGGGCAGAGAACAAAGGAAAAGACGGGATCAAGAAGTATTGGGAAGATAGAAATATGCAAAGTTTAAATGGTAGGCCCACAGGTATAACAAAAGATGCATAACAAACCATTCAACCGGACGCGGAAAGGTTGTGCCGCGCGTTTCCGTGGAAACGTCATCCGGCGCGCCGCTTAACTCAAACGTTATACATACTGTACTGGAGTTAAATAAATGAACCTGAATCAGGTGACATTGCCAACCGACGATATGGATAGAACTACGGAGTTTTATCGAAGAATGGGTTTTCTCCAGATTGTAGATACTCCTCACTATGCGCGCTTCGAATGTACAGAAGGAAGCTCAACATTTTCCGTTAGTTTGGATGAGCGTGGCTTGGAAAACTTCTCAGTGATCTACTTTGAACACGAAAACTTGGATGAACTTGTTATTGCGCTAAAGACGAAGGGCATAGAATTCGATCAGGATCCCACAGATATGAGTTATTTGTGGAGGGAGGCAATTCTGCATGATCCTTCGGGGAATAAGATCAAGCTGTACTCCGCGGGCGAGAACCGTCTAAATCCTCCGTGGCGGGTGGAACGCCATGCATAGCAAATCGTTTAAGTGCGTTTCACCAGCAAGCTGGCTCCAGTGGACGTGGCTACGCCGCGCCGCTTAACTAAAACGTTATGCGCCACAGAAGAAATCCGAACCAGTGAATGGTGATGCGTGGGAAGCTGGCACTTTGAATTGAAGGAATTAGGCTGGAGCGATTGGTTCGAACAACGGGCTGAATGCAAGCCATCGGTTACTGTCGCCCGAGTTGTTGCCGTCGATCGTGACCAGCTGTTACTCATGGATCAGACTGGCCCTTTCCGGGCGAAGCTGGCCGGTAGTTACCTGTACCGCCATCACCTGTCCCAGGAATTGCCATGCGTGGGCGACTGGGTATACGTGGAGAAGCAGCCTGGCGACGACCTTGGACTGATCCACTCGCTTCTGGCGCGAAAGACTATGCTGCGTCGAAGGTCGGCGGGGGAGTCCATTGAGTATCAGATGATCGCTGCGAACGTGGACAACGTGATCATCGTGCAGTCCTGTCACTTTGACTTCAATGTGAAACGGTTAGAGCGTTATCTCGTCATGGTGAGGGATGGTGGGGCAGAACCGTACCTCCTGCTCACCAAAACGGACCTCGTCGAGCCTGCTGTTCTGGACTCCCAGTTGTCAGAGATACGTTCCGCGGGCATTACGGCCCCGGTAATTACTCTAAGCAACGTCACGCAAGAAGGGGTAGATGATCTCAGGCGGCTGCTGCTGCCAGGAGTGACTTATTGCTTTGTTGGTTCGTCAGGGGTTGGCAAGAGCACGTTGATCAATCAGTTGATTGGCCGTGCGTTGCTGAAAACCAAAGCGGTGAGCGGGACTGGCGAGGGGCGGCATGCGACCGTTCGTCGTGAGCTAATTCTCCTCGAAGGTGGCGCTCTGGTTATCGACAATCCGGGGATGCGTGAGCTCGGCATCCTGGGCGCAGAAAGTGGAATAGACGGAAGCTTTTCTGACATCACCTCCCTCACATCTAGCTGTCGCTATCGGGACTGCATTCATACACGGGAGCCGGGTTGTGCAGTGCTTGAGGCAGTGAAGTCTGGCGAAATTAACCAAGATCACTACGAGAACTACATAAAACTAAGGGAAGAGTCAGAGTTTTGCCAGATGTCTTATGCCGAAAAGAGGAAGAAGGACCGTGACTTCGGTAGATACATTAAGTCGGCAAAGAAGGATCTAGAGCATGAGTAGTGTACTGGCAGCGGCGCATAACAATTCGCTGCAGCGGACGGCCCTAACGGGCCACCGCTGAGCTCAAACGTTATGCAGACAGTTGTTGCGTGATGCGCAACACGCTATACTAACTCTGTGATTAAGTCATTCAGACACAAAGGACTGAAACGTCTCTATGAGACGGGTAAAGCATCTGGCGTCCAGACAGCACATGTTAGTCGATTGAGAATGCAATTAACGGCGCTCGATACGGCCCAGGAAATCGATGATATGGATATTCCTGGTTTCAAATTACACACGCTGAAAGGCAAACTGAAAGGACGATGGTCAATTTCAGTCAGCGGTAACTGGCGAATCACATTTGAATTCCGAGAAGGAAACGCTTTTGTTTTAGATTACGAGGATTACCACTAATGGTTATGCACAATCCACCACATCCGGGCGAGTTTATTCGCTCAGTTTATTTAGAGCCCTTTGGCATGAGTGCACGCGCTTTAGCCGATAGTTTGGCTGTGTCGCCGTCTACTCTAAACAGGATCATTACTGGCAAAAGCGGGATCAGCCCCGATATGGCACTGCGGTTGTCAAAGGCGCTGGGAAGATCTGCGGAGAGTTGGCTCGCTATGCAGGATCATTTCGATCTTTGGCAGGCCAAGCAACACGCAGAGCTTGATCGCGTGCAGCGCATTGAATTTGCGGCTGCATAACTAAAACGTCATGTGCCAATTAGTAAATTGACGCATTGGTGCCACCATGAAACAAAATGAAGGAGACAAACCTATGCCATATGTCGATGGATACGTGCTGGCTGTTCCGAGGAAGAACAGGCCGGAGTACGTAAAGCTTGCTGAAGAGTCAGCCGTTGTATTCAAAGCCCATGGTGCTTTGTCAGTCGTAGAAAATTGGGCAGATGATGTGCCTGATGGTGAGATCACCTCTCTGCCCATGGCTGTTAAGTGTGAGGAAGGAGAGGACGTTGTTTTCTCGTGGATTATTTGGCCATCTCGAGAAGCCCGGGATGTTGGAAATAAAGCTGCGATGAAGGATCCTCGATTGCAAGGTTGGGATTTAAGTAAGATGCCCTTTGATGGAAAGCGAATGATATTTGGCGGATTTAATACAATTGTCGAACTTTAGTTTTCCATTTCCATTCAGCCGGTCACATAACAATTCTTTTAAGGCGGACGCCCTAAACGGCGCCGCTTAATTAAGACGTTATATGTTGTGAACCATTTTGAGCCCCTTGTGTTCATACATAAACACTTACTCACATCCGCTAAGCAGCCATAACAAGAAGGACATACACATGAAGAGAATTCTCATAATCTTGCTCTTCCTGTTTTCTGGTTACGTTAACGCAGACAATGAAGTTTTTGTCTTCGACTCCGAAATAATTGTCGATTCTAGAGTAATTGGCTCGCCTGTCCTTACAGTGAACGCTGGAGAAGAAGCCACGTTGGTAATTCAAGATGTTTACGAATTGTCTCTTTTGGCCACACCAACTGAAAGTGGGGCGGTGTTGGTATCAGCAGACCTGACAATAGACAAGGAAACTGTTTCTCCTAGAGTTTTGGTAAACCTTGGTCAGAAATTCCGTATGGGAATCGGCAAAACGGTAATATCAATGACGATCAGACAGCAATCACAAGATGACATATAGCAATTCATTCAACCGGACGCCGGAAAGTGCGGTGGTGCGTTTCCGCGGAAACGTCGTGCTGCGCGCCGGTTAATCCGGACGTTAGGCGGGCGCGAGACGGCGAAAAGCAATTACGTAGAAGGAGGGAGCTATGGTACGCATGAACACGGGGCTTCTGGTGCTTCTGTCACCTTTCCTGATGTTGGAAGTGTCGGGCCAGGCGCAGGACGACCCACGGAAGGCTCATGGAATATTCACCGGCGAGATCAAGCCCGTGGTTTATGTGACCGACGTTGAAAAGAGTGCGCCCTTCTTTCGCGACGTGTTGGGGTTCGCCTTCGAGGGCTTTGCCAACTTGGATGGGCGCCCGTACTACGCGGAAATGGTCGCAGCGGGGGTCAAGTTAGGCTTGCACGAACCGACATCGACAGAGCAGGAGACCAGGATCGGGCAGCAGCGTCTGTATTTTCGGGTCGAGGATTTGGGCACACACCGTTCACGCGTGCTTGCTTGGGGGGGGAAACCGGGGGAAATCAAGGTGACTGGCTGGATGGATATGTTCATTGTCCGAGATCCCGATGGAAATGAAATCGTATTCGCAGTTACCGACACTGAACGTCACTCCAGCAATCCATGGAGCACCAAGGCGCCCGCACCGGTACACGGGAAGGAGTAGTGAAACTGTGGAATGCAAGATGCGCCACCCAACAGGCGGTTTCAGCGGACGCCTGACGGTGCCGCTTAACTAATACGTTATGCGATAAAGGGGTCTGATTATGCGAATTAACTACAGTCTCAGCTTTAAGATCATGCTGTGCTGGTTCGTATTACCAGTCTATGCACAGGCAACAAATCACTCGGAACGTTCCGGTGTAGGAAGTTGTTTTCAGTCCTCAAACACACTATTTGCTCAATCTCCCGATGGGACGCAAATTGCCTTCGATGTAACCGGCGCTGGGCCAACAATAATCCTATTACATGGAGGAGGAGGCTCACGGCAGAATTGGCACGAGGTCGGATATGTTGATGGCGCGAAGGATTCATTTCGGGTAATAGCAATGGACATTCGCGGTCACGGGGAGAGCGACAAACCTATCGACCAAGCCTCATATACGACTGATAAACTCCTGCAGGACATTCTAGCAGTCGCAGATTCCTGCAGGGCCAAGACCTTTGTCCTGTGGGGTTTCTCATACGGCGGAAATATCTCTCGGTATCTTGCCGCACA
Organism: Gammaproteobacteria bacterium; assembly: GCA_021772915.1. Classification (GTDB taxonomy): domain Bacteria; phylum Pseudomonadota; class Gammaproteobacteria; order Xanthomonadales; family SZUA-36; genus SZUA-36. The sequence continues at coordinate 20,704 of JAJFLB010000034.1, forward strand.
ATCTGACCGTGTGGCGGGATCAATAATCATGGGCATACCCTTTGGCCCTGGGGCCTCCGACGAAGCTCAAACATACATTGATAATATGGAAAACCATTGGAGACCTATATTAAGAGCACAAGCAGACAACACCCTTGACTGGGATACACTCTCCAACGAGGAACAAGTGGTTCTTAAAGAAGACAATCCGTCCTTGTTTTTAGCTTGGCTAGGCGCCATTCTCGAGTGGCCGGCAGTAATACCCAGTGACCTTCATTCCCCGACACTATGGTTGATCGGCTCAGAAAATGAGGTTGGTGCATTGGCAAGCCTGAGTGAATATCAGGAATCATTGCCGAATTCGGTTCAGGTTCATGTTATTGATGGATTAACACACGAACAGGAATTTACTGAGATTGACAAGGTACTTCCTGTACTGCTTGAGTTCACTCATGCTGTATCGGGTGGACTAGCCAAGGATTGAGAGATGAATGATAGGGAAGTAATTAACGACACCGGTTCGCATAACAAAACGTTCAAGTTCGTTCCGGGCCTGCGGCCCTCCACCGGAAATAGAAATGCTGCGCATTCTTACGCCGCTTAACTAAAACGTTATGCCGGCCTGTCACATAAGTGTCATATTGCTGACGCAGTGACAACGCAAAAAGAAATTCGAAACTGATAGACAATATGCGTTCTTTAAATCGTATGAAAGGAACGTATGATGGATATCATGATTAATTCAACGCTTATCAGAGAGCTGAGAAAGCAAAGATCTTGGTCACAAGACCAATTGGCTACCGTGGCAGGTCTCAGCTTACGAACGGTCCAAAGAATAGAGAAGGATGGGGCTTGCTCTCTTGAAACAAGTCAAGCATTGGCGTCAGTATTTGAGCTAGATGTCGCATCATTGCATATTGATACCACTTCAGAGCGCGGGGATCGACATGTTCGTAGAGGGCGCTTTTGGGGAATGATCGGAAACACAGTTGGTCTAATTTGCGCCTATTCCGCGATAACTTACTCTGTAGTAACTGGAAGCATTAAGGGCTTGGAAGCCGGGCTATGGTACGGAAGTATTGGGCTGTTTTGCGGCCTAACTTATCTAGGAATAAATTTGCTTAGTGAGTACTTCCGTAAGAATAGAATTGGTTATTGGTAAAGCTATATAACAAGCCAATTAAATTTGCACCTTCGGCACCGGACGCAGCAAAGCTGCGCCAGTTATTGTTTTGCTAAACAACTCGGGGTAGCTCATGTTAGGAAGATCATTGGACACCGTGTGGAGGATAGTTGTTGGCGGTCTTGCTCAAGTCGCCACTCGTGTACACGTGGATTCGCGTGGCAGATGATGCCCCGGTTTTGACACTGAGGTTTGGTTCTCAAGTGTTAATGATCTGCTCGTGTGCAGATACTTGACTGACGAATATTGCCGTACTTCAACCCGAATGGTGCAATTCACAGCACTCGTGAATCGGAAGGTAACCAAGATGGTGCAATGACTATGCACACACTTGGAATTGCGAAAATACACAGTAAGACGTTAAAGTACGTTCCGCCAGCAAACTGGCTCAACCGGACGCCTAACGTCACCACTCAACTAAAACGTGATGTTCCAAACATGGCACCAGCGTACTGAAAGAGATGGTTTATGAACTTCCCATTACCTGAGATGGACCCTTGTTACTTCTGCGAAATCATAAAGGGTAAGGCAGAGCAATGGAACGTCATCGACCACAATGATCTAACGGTGACGATGCTCAATGGGCGGCAGTTCGAAGTTGGGCAATGCGTTGTTTTGCCGCTCCGACATGCGCCAACGCTGCTGGACCTGACCCCGGAAGAAGAATCTGCTGTAATGTCTGCTGCTAAGCAACTCACACATGTGATGGTGAGGGAATTTGTCCCTGACGGCGTACTTCTTTATCAGAACAACGGCGTTGGTAGCGGACAGGAAGTACCACACTTTCACCTTCATGTTGTTCCGAGGCGTCCGGGAAGCGAGTGGGGCCTTGGCCCGCCGCACATCGCTCGAGTGGAACAAGGGCGACGTCCAGCCCGTTTTAATCACGAAGCTATTACTGACACTAAACGTCAAACCGTTGAGCACTTACGGCGGCATTTCGGTTCAGTTCGAAGAGCGCTTCCGAATCTAAGCGACCGCATAACAAAACGTCAATGAACTCCCCGGTCAAATAGTTGGTTATTCATGTTCTTCACCTCGGTCAATTGCAACGCATCAGGCAGGTATTGCAGTTGTCTATTCGGCCCTAATAGCGGTACTTCGTGATCATGGGATCCCGATGCACGACGCTCTCGAGCGCGCGAGATACGCAAGCTATATTTCCCAAATAACCAGCGGCGATTTGGTGGAGCTGTAGCCGCAGCATCCAGAATTGATCGATGACGGGGTCCCTGCAGTCAGGAAAAGAGCACGTCCGGAGACTGGTATCTAGACGATAACAAGATCGTACCGCTCACCCCTCTCCACCTGCCGCAAACCAATTGCAGCCAAATACACCATCCTTCACTATCCTTACCCCCAAACCCGAAACACCCCGAGGTACCCCGTGCAAAATCTGTCAAAACTGCTGTTGTTGGTCGCCTCCCTATCATTCGTAGCCACTGAAGCCAATGCTTCCGAAACCATCGCTATCAACCCAACCAACAAAGCACCACTATTCGACGGCCGTTGTGGCAACGATGAATGGCAAGCAGCAACAAAAATCGAAATGCCAGCGCAGGCTTCCGTTTATCTCATGCACGATAAAGACTCCTTATACGTTTGCGCCAAAGGCAAAGCAGAAGACTACGCGGTCATTGATCTTTACATAGAACACGCCGAAACTGGCCATCTCTACAATCTTCATGCCTCCGCTCAATTGGGAGAACGATTACTCACAGACAAAGAATGGAGTAAAAACGAATGGTGGAATCACAAAGATTGGAGTGGATTCTGGGTACCCTATGCAGGTAATGAAGATACCGAAAATGGAAAACGCACTAAATTCTTGAAAGGATCACACAGGGAAGTCCAAGTGTTACGCAAGAAATTTGTGGGTAACATTTGGAATATTATGATTGGCGTAAGCGCTGTTAATCACGAAGGGAACTCTCAAGCAGAATTCTCTTATCCCGAAAAAGCAGTAGCTAACGATAAGTCGACCTGGGGAAAGTTTTCATTTTCTGAATAAAAGCTCTAAGTACTATAAGTGAAGACGTATGCTTCCCCGTCAAGTGGACAACTCGAAAGTTGGACAGAATCGGCGCAGCGGTAGTTTGTCCGGACTGGTAGAAAGCGTATACGCGGCTCACCTTTAACAAACTTGCTGACGCATGAAGAGCGACCGCGGATGGCTCGAGAGCGTCCCGGATAGTACTACCCGATACGCTCCACGCACACTGTAATCCGTAGACAACGTTGCTGGAATTAACAGCTAATCGTCCGGCCCAATTGCCTCGTATTGTTCGTAGCGTGGCAATATGGGTTCCAGAACCTCCGCTAGCTCATCCAGGTGCCGTTCATAATAACGCCACCGACCTACAGACTTAGAATAAATGGGTTGCCGTACCTGTTCCGAACTGGCCGTTCTGACCGGACGGTCGGTCGCATGAAAGTTCAGACAGTCTTCCTCAAAGGGAAGACCGCAGTATTCAAGCAGACGACGTACCTGATTTTCAAAGTCCGTAACGACCTCCTCGTATTGCATCGTCAATACCTGTCCGGGCAGGACCTCATGCCAGTAGTCCAGCATCCGTTGATATTGCAGATAATATTCCCCAATGTCAGTCAGGTCATAAGTAAATGGTTGCCCCTTGGCAAACAATTGTCGGTAGCAACTGAAACCGGCATCCATGGGATGACGGCGGGCATCAATTATTTTGGCGTTGGGCAGTATCAGGTGAATAAATCCGACAGCGGGGAAATTATTCGGATTTTTGTCGATAAAATACTGTTTTCCTTCGGTTCGATGCATTTGACTAAAACCAATATACTCTTCGCCCATGGCCAGGAAGTGCCTGTCATTGAGTTCAGCAACTGCCTTTGGATAATTGACGCCATCGGCACGGTTTCTATTTAGAGATCTGGTTATACGAGTGATATAGGGTAATTCGCTCGTGCCCTCCACCAGGCTGTGACTGGCAAGTATCTGTTCAATCAGGGTAGATCCGGAACGCGGTAAGCCAATGACGAATATGGGTGATGGATCGGCATTGCCAACACCCGCATTTGCTTCCAGAAACTCCCTACTGAAAACATCAATTATCATGTCATTGACAGTTTCGGTTTCAACCGGGTCGTAGAGTTCGTGTATACGACGCTGTGAATTGCCTTTCTCGTAGTAGTCCCATGCCCGGGCATACTTTTCTCTGTCTTCCCAGGCCTTGGCGAGTGCGAACAGAAAATTTACCTTTGATTCAGCCCCGAGGTCGTCACGTTCAATTTTTGTCTCCATGTCTTCAATTTCTTCATCCTTGAAGTGGTAGGTCTTGAGATTGGCGAGACTCCACTGGATAGCGCCTATATCCGGTTCCAGTTCATAACACCGATGATACGCCTTGATGGCTTCTTTCTGTCGACCCACCGTCTTTAACTGGTGTCCCAGTCCCAGCCAGGCAATGGCCAGATTTGGATCGAGTTCAATGGCTTTTTGATGCGCATCGAGGGCCTCATAGGTCAATGCAGCAGGTGCCAGGGCATTGGCAAGTAAATCATGGAACCGGGCGTTTTGCGGTTGCATTTCAATCGCTTGTTTGAAGCACGCAATGGCTTCTTCAAAACGATCATCCTCCCGCAACAGTTTTCCCAGATCAACGATAACACCGGTGTAATCCGGTGCAATTTCCAGTGCCTTACGGTACTGTCTTTCCGCAATCCCAACCCTGCCTTGTTGCGCGGCCATTTTCCCCATCAGACGGATGGCCTCTACGTTGTCGGGATTGATTCTCAATATTTCCCGGCAGGTGCTTTCTGCCTCTTCGAACTGCTCTTCCTGCAGACATTCAACAGCCCTGGCAAGCAGTTTGTATTCCGGTGACAATGCAAATGATTTTTCAAATGCCGCGTCCGCCTCCTTCCCTTTTCCAACCGCAGCGAGTGCTTTGCCCAGGTTTAGAAAAGCCAGGTTGAGTTTGGGATCAAGTCGGGTAGCCTTCTCCAGCACGGCAATGGCTTCCTGGGGTCTATTCAGTTCAAGTAATATAAACCCAAGGTCCTCATGGGGTTTGGCAAATGTTGGTGCCAGTTCGATGGTCCTTCTGAGATGTTTCTCTGCTTCCCCATATTTTTTCATCTTTACCAGAAGGGCCCCCAGCAGCCCGTTGATATTGGGGTCATCGGGATACTGCGATATAGTGTCATTGCAGATACGTTCTGCGGCTACCAGTTGTCCGGAATTGATCAGTTCCAGTACTTCCGCAAAAACAGATTTGGATATCACTTGATGCTGCATTGCCTGCCATTGGTGAAGACGAATAAATACCGGTTCAAAAAGGTCACCATATATACTTTATCGACAGCGAGAAGCTTACAACAGATGGATGACCGGAATGATAAAGAGTTTAGCTTATCGATTCTCGCCTCTGCCACACATATCTTTGTCCATACGGTCCCGGGCATGGTCTTAATTAGAGCCTGTTAACACTGATCAGGGTGTCGACAATCAGTGCGAAGCAGATAAAAAACTGAAATACCAGATCCAACTTGTCGAACCGAGGAAAGATCCTTTGAAATCCCTTCAGTCGTCTGAATAGGCACTCAACTTCATTCCGCTTCTTGCACATCTCTCGGTCGTATTCCCAAGCAGACAAACGGTTGGATTTCGGGGGTACCACTGGCACTATGCCTTGATGCAAAACCAGCTGACGTGTCTCATCGCCCTTATAAACATGGAATTGAGACCCCCAGTACTCGAACAGCGTGTAGCTTTTCCAAGAGCTTGTTCTATAATTCTCTATGAGGGAGAACACTTCCTATTCGGAAGATCTTGAACTGACCTGGATGCGCGTATGTAGCTATGCGCTATCTTTCTCATTGGTTGGGTGATCAGTTTCATTGGGATTCAGCCCTGGAAAACAAAGGATGTGAAAATGACACGACGATTAAAGAACTGCATGAGCGGGTGGTTTGTTTTGTTTATGATTGCCAGCGGCAGCACTGACGTGCAGGCTCAACTGGCGCCAGCCACGCCCAATACGTGTTACGCCACAACCGGTCAACGAGATGGCGGACGATTGTTATCACTGGACCGGTTTACCGGTGCAGCGACACTTATTGCAGCTATCCCCGGCCTGGGCCGTGCCAGCGGTCTGGCGATTGATTCCAATGGCAATATGTTTGTGTCGGATGCCCTGGTTCCTAGTAATCTGTACCGGATAGATGCTGTAACAGGGGCGGCTACGCTAGTTGGGAACACCGGGATTGTCGGTCTCGATGGCATCGCCTTTGATAAAAATGATGTCCTGTATGGGGCTGAAACCGGCTTCCAGGATAAATTGTATACTTTCAACACAACAACCGGTGCCCCCACATTGATAGGTACAATGGGTGCAGCCCGTCAGATTGCCGGATTGGCTTTTGATCCCACGACCGGGGTCCTATATGGCTCTACAGGTGGGTCCGGCATTACTGTGCTGCTGGACATCCTTTACACGATTAACACAGCCACAGGTGTCGCCACCGCCGTAGGTCCAAACGGACTTGGAAATTCGACACCGGACATCTTCTTTGACGGGGACGGACAGCTGTTCGGCTCCAAGGGCGGCGGGAGTGCTTTTGGTAACCTGATTGCTATAAATAAGGGAACCGGCGCAGGTTCAGTTATTGGACCTTTTGGTTTTCAGTCTGTCTCAGGTTTGGACTGTTTCCAGCTATCCCCTCCTGGTCCAGTCCCCACCATGGGTAAGCTCGGTCTGATTGTTTTGGGTTTGCTTGTTCTGTCAGTTGCCAGTATGCGCTTGCGTAAACGCCGTTCAGTTTAGGCTGCTCGTCCACCTGCCTTTTGTGGCTGTCCGTGTTCTGCTCGTGCCGTTAACACCATGTTGCAGCATGTCCACGGCTCGAACCAAATCGGGCCATGGTGCAATCACTCGGACAGCGTTTTCACTGTGCCTCCGAACCAAGATCCAAACCATGTGACCGGAATACACTGGTTACCTGTGCCTGATGGAAGCAAGTTGGACTCGAGCTTGTTTCAAAATTGCCCAGCGGTTTTTAACTTGACAGTACCCTCAAATATGATCAAATTGCGTGCTAGTCTGGCTGAAGGTCTGATATGAATGGCCGTTCAATTCTCTGAGGGTTCAAGTAATACAGTGTTTAAAAGTCTTAAGCTCGGTATTGTGAACAGTATTCACACGACTAAGTGATGGTATCGGTATTCTGAAATCCAATGAACATTGAAGGCCTTGTCCGTGAGCTCGGACCGATTGACATTACGGCCCTGTCCGAATCAATCCTTGCCCAGGAAGAAGTCGCCTGGCATGAAGACCATTACCGCCAGGAAACCTATGAAGTCCACAGGCAAACTGAGACCATAGCGTTGGTTTTCACAAAACTCGAAGCCTGGCCCGAGGTCGATATTTGTAAAGAATCCGGTTGGGACCGTCTCGCTGAAGTCGCTGTACCCGTCATGCACGAGATCATTCAAAGAGCGTACCCACCGGGTGGCACAATCATCCGGGCCATGGCTGCAAAATTGCTGGCTGGCGGCAAAATAACACCGCACGTGGATGCCCACCCGTCATTCCACAGGGGACACCGGATACATATCCCGATCACGACAAATCAACGGGTCCGTTTTATGATCGATGGCCGGCCGCACCAGTTGCAACCTGGCCAGGCGTATGAAATCAACAATCAGAAAAGGCACAGCGTGATGAACAAGGGTAAAGAAGACCGCATTACTTTTATTTTCGATTATGTACCGCCACAGGAATTGGGCCGCATGAGCTAGTCTGCAAGGATCAGCGGGGTCAGCGTCAAGTGCCGGAGCGTTTACTCTGGCACTTGACTCTGACCCTCACGCCTAACGTTTCGGATCAGCCAGGTCGACCAGGAATGCGAACTCCTTTGAAATTTCTTCATATTGTCGGAACCGACCCGACGAACCACCATGGCCGGCTTCCATATTTATTTTAAAAATTAATCGGTTGTGATCTGTCCGCTGGTCGCGTAGTCGTGCTACCCACTTGGCCGGCTCAAAGTATTGCACTTGTGAATCATGCAAACCGGTGGTGACCATCAGGTTCGGGTAAGCTTGCTGACTGACCTGGTCATAGGGTGAGTACGACAGCATATAGTCGTAGGCCTGCTTTTCTTTAGGGTTACCCCATTCGTTAAATTCACCCGTGGTCAACGGAATGGTCTCATCCAGCATGGTTGTCACTACATCCACGAATGGCACACCAGCAACTACACCATGGTACAGCTCCGGTGCCATGTTGATTACCGCACCCATTAACAAACCACCTGCACTTCCCCCCCGGGCGTAGGTTCTGCCTGGGTCAATAAGACCCCGTTGCTGCAAGCCGTGGGTAACATCAACAAAGTCAGTGAATGTATTCTTCTTGTTCTGCAAGCGGCCGTGTTCATACCATTTACGACCCATTTCCTGCCCACCACGTATATGTGCGATGACAAAAACAAAGCCCCGATCCAGCAGACTGACAATGGAATTGCGAAACCAGGGATCGATTGAGCTGCCATAAGAACCATAGCCATAGACCAACGCCGGTGCCGAACCATCCAGTTTCGTCGAGCGCTTACGGGCAAATGACACCGGTACCATTGTTTCGTCCCGGGCGCTCACCATCATCCGCCCGGTGACGTATTCATCACTGTCGAATTCACCGATCACCCGCTGGGCTTTCAGGAGCCGAGTCTGACCGGAGATCAAATCTGTTTCCCAAACCTGTCTGGGTGTGACCAGGCTGGAGAAGCCATACCGGATGGTGTCGGTATGGGTGCTGACATTGGTGTCCAGCCACATCACGTAGGCCTCTTCAGCAGCGTCAAGGTAGCGATCCGTATTGCCGTCGTGTGCCCTGACCCGCACCTTGCGCAATCCATCCTTGCGTTCCCCGATAACCAACCAGTTGTCGAAGGCCTGGAAGTCCCGGATCATGGCGTCGTCCCGGTGAGGAATGACTTCCTGCCAACGGGATTTATCGGCCGAATCCTCCAGCTTCACAGACATGAGACGAAAATTCTCGGCCTGCCAGTTGGTGCGTATATAAAACCTGTCACCCGCGTGGTCTATATCATATTCGTGACCGATCTCACGTGGCAGGAACGGTTTGAACGGACCCAGCGGGTCATCGGCAGCCAGTAGCTTGACCTCGGTGGTGTCTGTGTTTTGATGGAACAAAACGAGGTAGTCTTTTGAACGGCTGCGTGATATCCAGTTGTAGTACGTGTTGTCGGTTTCTTCATATACCAGTACATCAGCCGCACTATCGGTACCTAATTTGTGCCGCATCAACTGGTAACCCAGCAGGGTTTCAAGGTCCTTGTTTAGATAAAACAGGTACTGTCCGTTCGCAGACCATGCCATGGGGTTACTGGCGTTAGCGATCAGGTCTGGCAAATACTCTCCCGTTTGCGTATCGAGTATTCGTATTTCGTTGATTCGCCTGCCAACCGTGTCTTCGGCGATCGCGGCGTAGCGGTGATCATCACTGACTTCAAACCCCCTTATTGAGTAAAACCCATACCCGACCGCACGCTGATTGCCATCGACCAATACTTCCTCGCTCGCCTCCATGTCACCTTTACGGCGCGCGTAAACCGGGTACTCCTGTTCGGGTTCATAACGGGTGTAGTACCAGTAATCGTCCACTTTGAAAGGCACACTGGACTCGTCCGGATCAAGACGACCGGTCATTTCCTCGTACAGGCTTTTTTGCAAACCTGCAGTGTGCTCCATCGATTTGTCAAAATAGTCGTTCTCCGCATCCAGGTAGGCCAGTACTTCCGGGTCCTTGCGGGTATCGTCACGCAGCCAGTAATACTCGTCCACACGGGTGTGACCATGCAAGGTCATTTCGTGGGGACGTTTTTCGGCTCTGGGTTCTTGAAGAGAAATAATTGGAGTATCAGCGGCTGGGTTTTTTGCGGAGCCCGTCACATTAGCAGACTCGGAACCCGATTCACAGGCCGTTAACAGCACGATACTGGCCACGCATAAAATTTCTGTTTTCATTTTTTTCCTCAAAATCTGTGACGGGATTACAGGTCAACTTTCGCTTCCGGTGACACACGGCCTTCACAGGTGCTTGTATTCTGATACCCATGTAATCTGACGGCAGATTATACCTGCTGCGGCCACGACACCACTTGGCTCTTTGTTATTCAAAAAAAACCGGGCGGGAAATAACCGGAGAGATGGTTCAGATATGACACGGAAAAGTCAACTGCAACTGGATGTTGCCTGGCCGGCACATGAAACCCGTGGGCGATAGCAGGACTTCCCGTCACTCGCCACACTTGAGCACTTTCCTTTTAAACAAACAAGCAAACAACAAAAACGCGTAAGCTAATATGCCATCGAGCTATAGGAATTAATTGATATGTCGGTGATCGCCGTCGTTTTTGTCATCTACCTGCTTATTCTCGCAGCGCTGGCTTTGTGGAGTCGCAGAGAGGCGCAGACCATGTCCGGCTATTTTATTGCCGGTAAGAAGCTACCACCCTGGGTGGTTGCGTTCAGCACCAATGCCACCGGTGAAAGTGGCTGGCTATTACTGGGATTGACGGGAATGGGCTACTCGGTAGGTGTACATGCCTACTGGGTGGTTGCCGGTGAAGTCAGCGGTATTGCCGCCGCCTGGTTGCTGATGTCGCGACGTCTGAAACGCATGGCTGATGAGTCGGGCGCGATCACGGTACCGGATGTGCTGGCTTCACGCTTCAATGACAAGAATCATGTGTTACGGAAAATCAGCACGCTAATTATTCTCACCATGGTCGGCACCTACATTGCCGCCCAGATGGTGGCAACAGGCAAGGCATTTTCGGGTTTTACTGAACTGACATACGGTGCAGGTGTGGTTGTCGGTGCAGCCATTATCATCGTCTACACCCTGGTTGGAGGTTACAAGGCGGTTGCCTGGACTGATCTGATCCAGGGTATTTTGATGCTAGGCGGTCTCATTATTGTCCCCACTGTGGCGGTGACCGCTGCTGGCGGCTGGGACGCGGTCTTAAATACCCTCGCCGCGGAAGACCCGGGTCTGTTAAGTCCCTGGGGACCGGACGGCGTCAGCGTTAAGGCTTTCGTCGCGGTTGCAAGTTTCCTGGCCATCGGGATCGGTTTTATCGGTGTTCCACAGCTGATGGTGCGATTTATGTCTGCCCGCTCCAGGCAAAGCCTGGTTCCGGCGATGATTATTTCCATCGTTGTTCTCCTGCTGTTTGATTTGGGCGCAGTGACTAGCGGGTTGGCCGGTCGCGCCCTGTTTCCCGGTCTTGAAGACCCAGAAGGAATTCTGCCCTTGCTCGCAACCGAGTTGTTTTCACCTTTATTTGCCGGAATTTTAATGGTGGTTGTGTTGGCGGCCATCATGTCAACTGCTGACAGCCTGTTGATCATGGCTTCCTCCGCGGTCGTTCGTGACTATTTGCAGAAGATACGTTCCTCCACAAAATCGGATGCGCATCTGGCCCGCTACGGGAAGATTGTCACGCTGGTCATTGGTGTGCTTGGTCTGGTTTTTGCCCTGAATGAGTCTCCGCTTATTTTCTGGTTCGTGATTTTTGCCTGGAATGGTTTAGGCGCGGCTTTCGGTCCCCCGCTGGTGTGCGCGCTCTGGTATCCAAAGACCACGCTCAGAGGCGCCATTATTGGCATGCTGGGCGGTTTTGGAACGACCGTCTTGTGGGTATTGTTTATGAAACCCTACACTTATGACCTGCTGGAAATAGTTCCTGGATTCCTGGTCGGCATGATTCTGATTATTGCATTCAGCAAGCCTGAAACGACCAGTTAATGAAACCTGAATTGCTTGCCAAAGTCCGCTACCTGGTGACGGGTGGTGAGAAACCGGTCTACATCGCGTCACAGGGAGGTGCTGACGCGGCACTGAGTATTGGCGCAAAATTCGAGGACCGGGAAGTCGCCATCAGGGATGCCCGAAAATTGTCGCCACCGGCCAGCCTTGATCTGCAGGGTTTCATGTTGGTGCCACACAAAACGCAGGTTGGAGATTTCTATGCGCTGGATGAAGACCGGTCGGACTACGAAGCGGAAATCACTGAGCTCGTGTTGGCAGCGAGCGGCGGTACCACTGCCCTGGTGTTTGACCACACGCTGCGCTCCGATTCCCGCGACATTCGTGGTGCCCGTTCCACACGTGAAACCGCCTCGGTGATTCACAACGATTACACCGATCACTCAGCACTCAAACGGCTACAGGAATTGGTTCCCGCCAGGGAAGCAGAGCGCCACATGCGACGACGCTTCGCAATTGTAAATGTCTGGCGCACGATCGCCGGACCCGTGCTGAGAAGCCCACTGGCCTGCTGTGACGCGGCCAGTGTTGACTCTTCCGACCTGGTGGCGACTGAGCGGCGGGCAAGTGATCGGGTGGGGGAACTGCAACTGGTAAGCTGGAACCCCGCACACCGGTGGTATTACTTCCCGGAGATGAGACCTGATGAAGCTTTGCTTATCAAGACCTTCGACTCATTTCCAGAAAGGGTTGCCCGCTGTTCAGTTCACACGGCATTTACCAATCCATCAGCACCCCTCCAGGCACCGGCCCGGGAGAGTATTGAGTCAAGGTTGCTGGTGTTTTTCTAGGCTACAAACTATCTGCATTTGATATCCAGGAAGCAACTAGGAGCACTTTCGGGGTCTGGTGTAGTGCATCCCTTGTCTCAGGGTTACACTGGTGTACTGCATCGTAATTAAGGAGTGTGGGAGTGCGGGTGCGATTTCCTTTGTTTATGGCCCTGCTGTTGGTCGCCGTATTGACGCTATTTGTGTTCTTACTGGCCACCGATACGGCTTTGTCGGTCTGGCAGCGAATGGCAGCAGCGCCCCTGTGGCTACAGGTGGCCTATGCGTCATTGCTGGTCATTTTCTCGGGTGTGTCGCTTTGGCTTGCATGGTGCTGGCTGAAACCTGCCGCAAAGAAGGCGGAGAAAAAAAGCCGGGCAGTTGATCCATTGGCGTTGCAAGACAACCTGGTCGACTCCGCGCAAGCCGGTGTTGATGTCAGCACGGCCGTTGCAGAAATCAGGGAACAGCAAAAACGCAAGCAAAGCGGTGAGGTTTTCATCGCCATTTTTGGTGAGATCAGTACGGGTAAGAGCAGCCTCGTTAAAGCCCTGTTGCCGGAAGCCGATCCTCACGGCGGCCAACTCAAAAGCGATCCCAGGGGTGGTACAACGCTGAAGATCAAGCACTACCGATGGCGCTCACCCTCAGGTGATGCAGTCGTCATTACCGACCTGCCTGGCTTTAACCTGGAGGCCAACCCGGAAATTCTTGAAGAGGCACGCAGGGCCCACCTGGTGGTTTTTATGTGCGACAGCGACATGACACGAAGCCAGATGGAACAGCTCGAGAATCTGCAGAAACTGAAAAAGCCCTTGATCATCGCACTCAATAAGTTAGACCAGTTTTCGACGGCTGAGGCACAGGCCATCACCAAGAATATTTCGCAGCAAACCGGCATTGATCAGGAAGACGTCATATTCATCCAGTCAGGCGGCCGTGAAGAAGTCATCAGGCTGCTCAATGACGGCGAGGAAGAAACCGTTGAACGGCAACGGCCTACCAATATTGGAGCTCTGCGCAACGCCCTGCAGCGCCACCTTGACGACGACGCAGAGCTCTTGGAGCAGTTACGTGATACGGCAATCCTGATGCTGGCGTCTGAAAAACTGGAGCTGGCACGGAATGCTCACCGCGAGCAGGAAGCGGCAGAGCTGGTGCAAAGCTACTCAAGACGTGCCGTGGTAGGCGCACTGGCGGCAGTCGCTCCTGGTACCGATCTCATTATTCAGGGTTTGCTGGCCACACGATTGATCAAAGCACTATGCAATCTCTATGAAACGCCCTTAAAAGAGGTGGAAATCGAGTCGTTTATCCGTCTGGCGGGCGGCAGGGTCAAGCAAATGACCGCGATCACCCTGGCCATTACCGGCAATGCACTTAAAGCTTTCCCCGGAGTTGGTACACTTACAGGTGGGATGATTCATGCGGTTGCATACGGCATGATATTCGACAGCCTTGGCCGTGCTGCGGCCGAAACACTGGCCAGCAGGGGTGAATTACGACCCTACCCCGCGGTTAAAGCATTTGAGGAGATACTCAATGAAAACCTTGAAGCCGGTGCGCTGGGTTTTGCAAAAATTGCCCTGGCTGAAAAAAACAAAACTGGGAAGTCCTGAACAATATCTTTTCGATGCCAACCGGCAAATCCAGACTCTGCTGGCCGACACCCATGTCCCGGCAGCCGTCCGCCAGGAATTATTTCGTGAATTTTCCGAGATCGAAACCATCTCGGAAAAATTAGACCAGGGTGAAATTCACATTGCGGCATTTGGCCGTGTCGGAACGGGTAAGTCGTCGCTGTTGAACGCACTGCTCGGCCACAAGGTATTTTCAACCAGCCCACTCCACGGTGAAACACGCCGCCAGCAACGCAGTGACTGGACGTCTGCCAATTCGGACCATGTTGTTTTGATCGACACCCCCGGCATCGACGAGTTGCAGGGTGAAGAACGTGAAGAACTGGCCCGCTCGGTGGCACGTGTCGCCGACATCGTCCTGATGGTTTGTGAGGGTGACCTGACAGAAACTGAAACCGCGGCCCTGCGTGGTCTGGCGGGACGTGATCGACCACTGCTGCTGGTGCTAAACAAGTCTGATCGATACAGCCAGAACGAAGTGCGCTCTTTGCTGACCCATTTACAGCATCGTTGTTCGGAATTTCTTGAGCCCGAAAACATCTTGCCCGCCAGTGCTCACCCACGCCCGGAAACCGTCATTCGTATAGCTGATGATGGCACGGAGCGGACGGGAGAACGTCCGCGTGAGGTCGATATCTCTCAACTTCGTTTACGTCTTTGGGACATTCTGGAAAGGGAAGGAAAGACCCTGGCAGCACTCAACGCAGCCCTCTTCACTTCCGAACTGGACGGACAGATCGCCGAAAGAATTGTACACGCCCGTCAAAACGTTGCCGAAAAGGTCATCCAGAACTACTGTCTGGCAAAAGGACTGGTGGTGGCGGTAAACCCGGTACCGGTAGCCGACCTGCTGGCCGCTGCGGGGACTGACGTGGCAATGGTTACCCATCTTGGGAATATCTATGGCTTTGGGCTTTCCAAGCGTGAGGCCAGCAAACTGCTGTTAACGATTTCTGCCCAGATGTTATTGCTGATGGGTGCGTACTGGGGTGTAAATCTGGTGTCGACTGCGATGAAAACCATGAGCGCCGGAATGTCTGCGGCGCTTACCGCAGGTGCCCAGGGCACACTTGCCTGGTACGCCACCTATGTCACCGGTAACGCCGCTGAATCCTGGTTCTCCAAGGGCAAGTCATGGGGTAACGCGGGACCCAAAGACACCATTAAGGAAATTCTGGACTCACTGGACCGGGACTCCATCCTGTTATCGGCTCGTACGGATATCCTGCAAAAACTCAAAGGTAGCAAGGCTTAAGACAAATCTCCGCAGCTGCTTCTTACGGATGTTGGCTGAAGCCTTCGTTTCATGGTCAAAGTTCTGACTACCACCAGATTCTGCGAATTTCGCGCAGCGGGGCATCTACTTTGCGTTGCTCGAAGAGGGCAATGTGTCGCCTGCTATCACTTGAAAGCCGACACCAAATTTGTCAGTAATCTGCTTTTGGGGGACAATACCGACGTGTTGGGTGTCCGCTTTTTTTGCCCTGAAGTGGTCCCCGGTATTGGCTCGCACCGCGTTCAAATCCGAAATTGCAGGACACAAGATGATTGAAGGGTCGCTGGTAGCGCTGGTCACACCGTTTCGCAACGGTGAAGTCGATGAAGAGGCCATACGCAGCATGGTGCGTTGGCATATCGACCAGGGCACCGATGGCATAGTGCCCGTGGGAACAACAGGAGAGTCTGCAACCCTGGACGTAAAAGAGCACAGCCGGGTAACGGAAATAGTGGTTGAGGAGACTGCTGGCGAAATTCCCATTGTTGCCGGTGCGGGGTCAAATGATACGCGCTCGGCAATTTACAACAATAATCGTGCCCAGGAAGTTGGTGCCGATGCTGCCTTGCATGTGGCGGGTTACTACAATCGACCCTCACAGGAAGGTCTGATCAAACACTTTGAGGCGGTCCACGCGGCGAGCACAATACCCATTATCATTTACAACATTCCACCGCGAGTAATCGTTGATGTATTGCCCGATACAATGGCACGCATAGCCACCCTGCCCCGCGTGATCGGTGTGAAAGACGCCACCGGAGATCTCACCCGACCCCTCCGTGAAGGAATGCTGATTGATACTGAATTTTCGTTTCTGTCCGGCGATGACGGCACTGCAGTTGCCTACAATGCCGCAGGTGGTAACGGCTGTATTTCGGTGACCGCCAATGTAGCGCCGGCCCTGTGCCGGAAGATGCAGGCAGCATGTAAGAAAGGTGATTTCACCACAGCTGCCGGAATCCAGAAACGGTTGATGCCACTGCATTTGGCCCTGTTTGCAGAGCCCAGCCCCGCCGGTGTCAAATATGCAGTGTCACTGCTCGGGCTTTGTAACGAGTATTGTCGTTTACCCATCGTGCCGTTATCACCAGGTACCAAATCAGCAATCAAGGAAGCCATGTCAACTCTCGGGCTGATCTGACCGGCATTCACGATCGGGAAGCGACCCTTTGTAATCACCTCTGCCTGGAAATTGGCCTGAAATCCGGGGAAACTTGTGTAGTTTGTAATCCTGGTCACCTGATGTTGGCTGAAGCCTTTATTTCGCGGTCGGAGCCCAGACTCCAACATGGCTCCGGGAGTTGCAACGGGTTTTGCATCGTCATTGGTTTGCAGTTCCTGACGACTCCCGACGAGTGCTGGCCTAAAAAGCCGTGCCGACAAACTGGTCAACGTCTATACTTCGCTCGAAAATATCTGATAAAGAATTTGTAACATGGAATGGATCAAGGTGTTCGCACCTGCCACTATCGGCAACATCGGTCCCGGCTTCGACGTGCTAGGGATGGCAATTTCAGGATGGGGTGACGTCATTCAAGCGCGGAAGATAGACTCCGGCGTACTCATCTCCGAGATCCGCTGCGAACATGAACTCCCCAGCGATGCCGACAAAAACACCGCCGGCATTGCCGCCCTGGAAGTGCTCAAGCTATTGGGTGAAAACGACGGCGTGGAATTGAAAATTTCCAAGGGCCTCCCGCTGGGTTCAGGTCTCGGTTCAAGCGCTGCTTCGGCAGCAGCCGCCGCCTTCGCAGTCAATCATCTCTACGGGGAAAAACTCGCCAGGGAAGATCTCATTCCCCCTGCAACAAAGGCAGAGGAGTATGTCTCCGGTGGTTTTTTCGTGGACAACACGGCGCCATGCCTCCTGGGAGGCGCTACCCTCACGCGCTCTAAACATCCTCTGGAGGTCTCCAGGATAGGTCACATCGAAGACCTGCACATCATCATCGTCACACCCGATGTGGTAGTCCTCACGCGGGAGGCAAGAGAGATATTGCCCAAAACCATCCCGCTGGAGGACTTTGTCAAAAACATGGCCAACGCCTGCCAAATCTCTGTGGCCTTCGCCAGGAATGACTACGACCTCCTCGCCCGTAGCCTGAACGATGTCGTCATTGAGCCGGTCCGGGCAAGGTTGATACCAGGCTACAAGGGGGTCAAGGAGGATGCTCTGAAAGCAGGGGCTGACGGCGTAGCAATTTCCGGTTCTGGGCCTACCCTCTTCGCCATCACGAACCGATCCAGCAACCGCTCCACAATTATCGAAGACTCGCTGGTCAGGTCGTTCAAAAAGAACGATATCCAGTGTAAGAGCCTCATCGCCGAGATGGATATGGAAGGAACACGGTTGATCGATTAGGTCGGTGGGCAGAGCATAGGTACCGTCTCCCAAATCAAGCAAGATTTTGGCTTTGGGTTCAAGACTTGAGATTCGCATAGGGAGCACCAGATTCCTTAAGTCGTCTCACAGCAATAGTGAATCCCGCCTGGCGTTTTCGCTTTCAACCTCTAAAGGGCGAAAGAAACATCGCCATCAACGTCTCTCATATAGACAGGACCACCAACATCACTTTGCACAAGCGTGCGCTGAATGGTTTTTGAAGTCGCCAAGTTTGATGGGGTGCGGTGCGCCAATTAACGATCCTTACTATTCATGTGGTTCGGACAGAGGTAAACATGAGAAATTTTGCTTGTCTTATTTTTATCAGCCTGATTCTGAGTAGCGTTAGCTTTGCTGGCGACAATCCCGATTTCACCTACCTCGAACCCAATGGCGTCGCGTTGCCAAGGGCTTCATTCGGGTTAGGAGTTGTTATTGAGCCAGGTTTTCGCCTGGCGTTTTTGACGGGTAGAACCGGACCAAATGAAGACGGTTCGTATTCCAGTGATTTTGAGACCCAGGCAAAAAACGCGTTGGCATCCGTTGCAACCCTACTCGAGGAAGCGGGAATGGCATGGAAGGACGTCGTTAAAATTAATGTCTACCTGACTGATCGCAGAGATCTTCCGGTATGGGCAAGAGTACGCGACAAAACCGTTGGTGTTTCAAGACCTTCCGGGACCGGTGTGATTGTCAAAGAACTGGCAGCGCCCGATGCGCGGATAGAAATTACGGTCACCGCCGCGCAAAGAGTTAAGTAGCCCGGATGGATTTTTTTTGACCTGTGAGCACGACTTCGACAAGAACAGAAACAGGCTGGTTCTAAGCCATTTTGCATTGTAACGGTCTGTTGTGTGACACCAGCAAATCCTGTTGGAAAACACTTGTCCTTGACATTGTCAGCCGTTGAACCATAATTACAACGTGCACTGTACCGTACAGTTCACTATTTTGTGATGTGATTTTCACTGAGTTGATCCAGCTTGGTAGTCAAAGTCAGGCAAGACACAAAGTGATGAATTAGTTTTTGAGATTAGAGGTGATACTCAATGAATAATAGAATTAAGGCCAGGATAGCAACAGTCATTTGCATAAGTGTTTTTCTTATTGCCCCATCCATTTCCCTGGGACAGCAAACTCTTGAGGAAGTCCTTGTAACAGCGCAAAAAAGAGAGGAATCACTACAAGATGCGGCTCTCGCAGTAACTGCAATTACCGGTGCTGCCTTGGACCGGGCTGGGGTTGTTGATATTGATACCATGGCGGAGATGATACCGAATGTGGACGTTGACTCAGAGGCAAATCGCGATGGCCTGATCATTACTATTCGTGGTATTGCCGGTACCGACGTACGCAATGGTGCCGATCCGACCACGGCATTTCATGTCGATGGCAACTATGTTCCGCGATTGTCCGGTGCCAATGCCTACTTTTTTGACACAGAAAGGGTCGAGGTATTACGTGGTCCCCAGGGCACACTGTATGGACGCAACAGTACTTCCGGAGTGATTAACGTTATCAGTAAAAAACCGGTTCTGGGAGAGTTCGGGGTCAATGCTGAAGCGATCGCTGGTAACTATAGTCAATTCGTAGCCAAGGGCGGCGTCAACATCCCACTTTCGGAGAACGTCGCGTTCCGTGGTTCGTTTATGAGCAATAACCGGGACGGTTATATAAAAAATAACGGACCGGGTTCAATGGGCAACATCACAGAGGACTCCAACGATGCCGATGAACTGGCATTTCGTGGTCACCTTTTATGGCAAATCTCAGAGGATACATCCGTCCTGTTCACGGGCGAACATTATGAAAGAAATGGTACCGGACTGGGAACTGCAAACATCGGCTGTTTAAGCGAGTCTGTCCTGGCAGGTTTTGGGCTCACAACGGCGACCGCAGCACAACCCAACGGGGCTGATATCACTTGCAATGCCAGTGACGATCCGGCTGATCACAGCCCGTTCAACACCCAGGGGTTCCGCAATAACGATGATGACAACTATCGTGTTGAGCTGAACCATGATTTTGGTTTTGCCAATTTCTATTACCAGGGTGCTTATCGTAATCATTTCCGTGATTTTCTGGACGACAATGACTTCACGACCATTGTCGCCAATGGCATCGTCGCCGATAGCTTTATCAAGGAAGTCACTGAGTCCGAATCGTGGACGCATGAAATCAGGCTGAGTTCCAACAACGACGGACCTCTACAGTGGATAGTCGGAGCCTTTTATCTGGATGAATCCATTGATGGTATTTTCCAGGTTAATCTGGCCCGTGACTCGAGTCGAAACACCTGTTGCGCGCCGGGGCCTGTGAGAGCCTTTGGGTTTGATGAACAAGTTGTACAGTTTATCGACAAGGATCTAACCAACGAGTCTATCGCCACATTTCTTAGCGCCAGCTACGAAATCAGCGATACCGTTACCTTAAGAGGAGGCCTTCGCTGGACCCGGGACGAGAAGGACAAAGGCGGAAACCCCAGTGATCCATCGTCTGGCAGCACCTTCTGTGTATTCTTTAACAACAATGGCACTAACGGCAATCCGGGGACCAGTGCATTCAATATCTGTGGTGCCAGTGCTCAAGGACTGGGTGGCGGTGGTGGCATTCCCCAGATTTCAAATCCCAATTGGGACAAGCTCACATGGAATGTTGGTCTGGATTGGAACATCAATGATAACTTGCTTACTTACCTGACCGTAAGTACGGGATTCAAGTCTGGCGGTTGGAACAGAGGCAGCCAGGGTACAACCACTGATGGCACTCTTTTCGTTTTTGACCCTGAAGAAGTAACCGCTTTCGAAGCCGGCGCCAAATTTGACTTGCTGGAGGGGCGGGCACGTCTGAACCTGGCTGCATTTTATTATGATTACACCGACATGCAACAGGCGGCAATTTTTACCAACCCCGCCGACGGCACGCGGACCAATGTAACTTTCAACGCAGCGGAGTCGGAAGTCATAGGCTTGGAGGCAGAAGGCACATTGCTGTTTGGCGCCTCTGGGTCTGTCAGTGCCTCTGTGGGCCTTATCGACACCAAATTTAAGGAATTTATCGGATTTGTAGACGATTTCACGGGGGCATCCCTCGATGTAACGGGTAACGAATTACCACGCACACCAGGGTTTAATACCACGATAAGTTTGATTCCAACTACTTTTCAGGGCCTCGGAGGCACCTGGACCCCACAGATTCAGTTTCATTATGAAGGCTCGTCATTTTTGAGCGTCGCAAACCGCTCAATCGGGCCTGCCGGGGCCGGGGTAAGAGGATCCTATACCAAGACCAACCTGACGTTGGGCTATCAGCATGATGGTGGGAAGTGGTTTGGCGAAGCCTTTGTCTATAACATTGAAGATGACGATATTTTCAATGCCTCAGGCTGTAGTTCGGCGATTGGTTCGGCTAATGGCGCATTTCCAAACCCGGTGTTTAACTGCTCGGCAAGCTTCCAGGCACCACTCACATTTGGTGTGCGGGTCGGCTTCGAATTGTAAAAGACCATCCAACGGGCTAAAGCAAAGTGTTTTAGTACTTGATTTAGCGACGCACCAATCAAGGGCCGAATTTATTCGGCCCTTGTTCTTTTAACGACATTGTTACTTCCCGGCTAACCCGCATATTTGAGGCTGTTGATATGAGCCAAGATACCAGACGTGAATTTTTAAAAACTGCCTGTGCCGCTTCAGCGGGTACCTTGCTGGGTACTCAGGCACTTTTTGCTGAAGAAAAAGTTATCATTCCGGTCAAAGCAACCATATCGGCGATCACCCGGGAGACACTGGCTGAAGCTGATAAGCTGACCGGTGTGCCCTACACCGACAGTGAGCGGGACATGATGGTCAAGTCGATTGAGAACCGTCTCCTGTGGACTCAACAAATTCGCGACCTGGAACTGACCAATGACTACGCGGCGCCCGCAACTGTCTTTGATCCCCGCCTGCCGGAAACCAAATTACCTGAGCCGCTCTGGAACAGAACGGTAAAAGCTGCAGAACCCCTACCCTCAAATGAAGAAGATATTGCTTTTGCATCCATCGGGTCATTGTCCGAGTGGATTCGCACCGGAAAATTGAAGAGTCGGACCCTCACCGAGATTTACTTAAAGCGCCTGAAAGAGCACTCCGGGAGACTCGAGTGCATGGTCACCATTACCTCCGAGCTTGCACGTCAGCAGGCGGACCAGGCCGACAAGGAAATCGCCGGTGGCAAGTATCGCGGCGTTTTGCATGGTATTCCCTATGGTGCAAAGGACCTGTTTGACAGTAATGACACTCGCACGACCTGGGGTGCCATGCCCTTTAAGGATCGCATTGCCCGTCAAGACGCTGCTGTCATTGAGAAACTTGCCGGGGCTGGCGCCGTTTTGTTGGGTAAAACCACCCTCGGCGCACTTGCTTACGGTGATCTGTGGTTCGATGGCTTGACACGCAACCCGTGGAATACGGAAGAGGGCTCGGGTGGTTCCAGTGCTGGTTCCTCGGCGGCGGTTGCTGCCGGCCTGATGCCTTTTGCCCTGGGCACCGAAACATTGGGTTCCATCGAGTTTCCTTCCTCAAGAAATGGCGTGGTTGGACTACGACCGACCTTTGGCCGGGTTTCACGACATGGCGCCATGGTTTTGTGTTGGTCACTCGATAAAGTGGGTGCTTTGTGCCGCTGCGCAGAGGACAGCATCTTGGTTCTCAATGCCATCGACGGCTACGACAGCCGTGACGCCGGTTCCATTGCAGCACCCGTCAGCTTTGACAACACAGCTTCAACAAGGGGACAGAGAATTGCCTATGACCCGGAATGGTTTGAACAGAGCAGCTTCACCCCGCTGAAGGCCATCCCGCGAATAGCAAAGGAACTTGGCTTTGAACTGGTAAAAATTAGGCTGCCGGACCTGCCATATCGGGCCATGATATCCATCCTGCAAGCGGAGGCGGCTGCGGCGTTCGATGATCTAATTCTGGAAAATCGAGACGATTTGTTACGGGCGCAAACACCCAGGGCCTGGCCGAACAGTATGCGTCAAGCACGCTACATACCTGCTGTAGATCTTATCCAGGCGCAACGGTTCCGCCGACAAGTCATGCAACTTATGCACAAAACTTTTGCTGGCATCGATGCCGTTATGGGCCCTGGCGTATCCGGCCCCGGACAGGGCACAATCATGTCCGTTATCACCAACTTTACCGGTCACCCCTCATTGACCATCCGTACAGGGTTTATTCAATCCGCTGCAAGACGGGGTGGTTTTGTAGATCCAAAGTTCTTTGGTGCACCTGCCTCGAATGATAAAAAAGAGGTTCCGGTATCCTTGACACTCTGGGGACCCTTGTTTGAAGAAGGCAAGTTATGCCAGATCGGTACGGCTTTCGAAAAGCAACTGGCGGTACAACACCTAAGACCACCTGCGGCCGCGTAGTCTCTTATAACTCGCGTTGTACAAAGCGCCTCCCAAGCTGCTCTGCCTGGCGAATTGCCAGTGCAACGATGGTTAGGGTCGGATTAGCCGTCGTTGATGATACAAACTGGCTGCCATCGGATATAAACAGGTTGCTGGTGCCAAATACCTGCCCCCACGGGTCACACACCCCTTCTTTTTCGTCTGTGGCCATGCGGCAGGTTCCAAGATTGTGGGTTGCCGGGGGTGCACCGAAGTTGAAGGTCTGTTTTGCGCCAATGGCCGCATAGATGTCGTTTACGGCCGCCTGTGCATGCTCACGCATCGCAACTGAATTGGCGTGGTATTGGTAGTGGATTGTTGGGATGGGTAAGCCATTGCTGTCCTTGCGTGAGGCATGCAGTTGAACGCGGTTTTCGGGATCCGGTAAGTCCTCGCCAACCACCAGACAGGCAGAGAAATTCGTGTATTGCTCAATGAGTTCAGCGTAGTCTCTGCCCCAGCCATTGGGTTCAAGCACAGAGGCAAGTCGCTCCGGACTCAAGGGTGCACCCTCCATGTGATAGCCGCTGGCAAATCCTCGCCCGGCCTGGTGATAACGTTCATCACTGATGCTTCCCGCCTGCTGGATACCGCGGTGAAAATTAACCGGACCCGGCATCAGTGCGGCGACTCCTGCAAAAACGTGTCGCATATAATGCCGGCCGACATGACCGTTGGCGTTGCCGATACCGTCCGGATAAAGACTGGATGCTGAATTCAGCAACAGACGGGGCGTCTCGATCGAGTTGGCTGCGATGCAAACCGCACGGGCTTTTTGCTCGTGGATGACACCGTCTTTGTCTGCATAAACGACACCTGTTATGCGACCGTCCGGAGCGTGATTGAGACCGACAACCATTGATTCCGGCCGCAACTCGAAATGACCGCTTGCTTCGGCTTTGGGAATCTCGGTATAGAGTGTTGACCACTTGGCACCGATCGCACAGCCACTTTTGCAAAAACCAATCTGGCGGCACGGTGGTCGACCGTCCCTGGCAACCGAGTTAATGGCCAGGTGACCCATGTCTATTTCCCGGTAACCGAGTTTTCGTGCACCAGCCTCCAGTACTTTGTAATTATTACTGCCAGGATGGTATGGCCAGTTGTTCGTACCGGCGACGCCCATCTTGAACTCAGCCTTCGCGAAGTACCGTGTAAGGTCCTTGTACTCGATCGGCCAGTCCATGAGTTTTGCGCCGTCGATCGCACCATATTTTGTCAATGCGGCAAACTCGTCGGCAAGCGGGCGCATGGCCAACGCTGTCCAGTGAACGGTGGTACCACCAACGGTCTTGCAAATATAGGCAGGTAGTCCGGGATTCAGATCACCGGAGCCCTCCCGTGGGTCCAGCCAGGTCAGTTTGCGAAACATCAGTGCCTCGTCATTGACGAAGTCTGCCAGACCCAGTCTTTCCCCAGCCTCAAGACAGACAACGTCGATGCCCTGAAATGCAAGTTCAGCGCCAAGCACACCTCCGCCTGCACCTGATCCGATGACAACGACAGCCGATGAGTCGTCGAACTCATATTTGCGGCTCATTTCGCTTTGCTCCTGGTGGGTAACCAGTCGATATCGTCGAAACCACGATCCACGTAGCCACCGAACTCGACCGATGAGCCCTGGTAACCCAGCAGTTGCCAGACTTCCTTGTTACGGTACAGGTGCTCAATGCAGGCACTGCGCACCAGGCGGAAAAACTCACTGCCCATGATTCGATTGATTGCTGCAAGTTGTGAAGCCTCATCCCGGTTCATCCAGGGTTTCAAACCACCTTTATCAAGCTGCGCAACACCGGCGCGTAGAATGCCGGCAAGTTTGCTGTCGGTCGATGCACGGCTGACCAATGAGCTTGCGATTTCCCCGTAGGGTTCGTCGGGCAGTTGATCGTGCGGGAACAGGCGCCGGGCCAGTTGCTGGAGGCTCTGTCCCAGGTGCGGGTCTGCCTCATCGCGAGAGAAGGCGATGCGTGAATGGGTCGACACAAGTGCGATCAGCAGTGCCCCAGCCTGCAACAATTTGCGCCGCGCCGGGCTTCCCAGGCCATCGTCAGCAGATCTTGCCTTTTGGAACACGCTTCTTGTACTCCCGCTTAGTCGAAAAACAAAATTTCGTGAAGCAAAAACACCACCGCTCTTTCAGCGTTCTTGGTACCCCAGTCATCATAACCACCAATGTCGCCGTATTGGGGTCGCATTTTTTCAATGACCCGACGTGCAATTTCGCTGATATAAGTATCGAAATATCTCTCCGGATTTACCCTGCCGATGATGGATGAATGACGGGCCTGGGTGTAGGCCGCCATTTCCTTCTCAGCTGCTGTTTGCATATGCTGCAAATAGTTCGCAAATAAAACCAGGCGGCTTTTGTCGGTCGGAGGTCCGTGACCAGGGATCAGGATCTCGATCTCCCAAGTCTGTAATTCCTGTAGCGCGTTGCGAAATTCCAGCCAGTCGTAACCTTCCAGATAGCGGTACGGGGCACCGAATGAACGGACGGCGTCCACCCACATCAGGATCTTGTCTTCGGGCAGATAAAGGGCGAGGCCGGAAGCGGATTCAATTCGGCCAAAATGCACAAGTTGGACCGTCTTGCCGCCAAGTTCAAGTGTATGACGATTATCCACCAGCAGGTCTGGAGCGATTATTTCGTCAATGCCACGGGCTTTAATCAGTTCGAACGCATTTCGATGTGCGACAAATTTTGCTTGCCCTTCATAAACCCCGCCGCCTGCAATGTGATCGGTATGGTCATGGCTGTAGATCACGTAACGGACTGGCTTATCGGTAATTTTGCGAATCTCGGCCAGGCAAGCCTTTGCAGCGTCAGGGCTCAGGGGGTCAGTTGCAATCACACCCTCGTCGGTAACGATAAAGAGGTTGCTGTGAAAACCATAGCGAAAGTGATAAACACCCGGCGCCAGCTTTTTGACCGATGTTTCCACCGCCAAAGCGGGCAATGAAAGTAGCACAAGCGTGGTCAGTGAGATCGTCGCAAGGACTATGCGGGTCGTTATTGCTGCAAATTGCCTGAGTGATTTGTGCACTTTTCCGACTCCTTGTACCCACCATAGATTGACAGTTGGTGGTGTCTACCATACGATACTATGTACTGTACTGTACAGTATTGATTTAGTGTTTGGCGACTGCTGGAAGGGCGGTCGTTTATGGTTACTGCGTTGATGTTTCGAATGCCTGACGGTAATTGTCGGACGTGGTGAATCCCGGCTGGTGCCACATCATGGTTTCCGCCTGTTTTAATGGGAGTTTTGGTATGGGAGGATATGAGTGGCTGGCGGTGGTTGCCGTGATTCTGTGTGCGACCGCGGTCCTTCCTGGCTCCCTGGGCGTCTTGATGCTAACCCACAAGCTCGCTGCCGATGCGGCCGGCGCCAGGTTTATCTACGGTCATTCAATCTGGATCCTGGGTGTTTCTGCAGTCCTTCTTGCCACCGCCTTTTTTAGTACGACATCCAGTGATGGAGTGTCCACACTCATGACAGTAGCCGGTATTGTCTATGCCGGTATATTGGTGTTTGGATACTTCATGCACACTTCGTTGATGTTCAGACCGATTCGTAAGCCCACCTTTATCGCAATGAGCGATGCGATGGCCCGTTTCGGGCCGGGCGAAGAGGTGGTCGGGGTTATCGATCAGGCTGGCAAACCCCATGCATTTGTCGCCCGCCTGGCGCGGCGACCTCATGTGGTCTACCAGACCGAAGGCGTGGCACCCTTCATCATGACCCATTGCATTCTTGCACACAGCTCCATGTCTTATGCACTGGAAGGGTCATTCAGCGCACCGGAAATTTCGATTTCAGCCGTGCTGGCAAACAATATGGTGTTCTACGACAAATCCAGCCATTGTTCCGTGATCCAGATTGAAAACAAGACACGCGACAAAGAAGTACCTCTGCAGACCGTGTCGACAGTTGCGTTGCAGTTGGCAACCTGGCAGTCCCTGTATCCCGAATCACGGGTGTGGGTCCGCCCCCGTCAATGGCGCGATATTTTTTATCTAAAATTACTGTCACGCGCAGATGTAATCGACCCCAACAGTCCGGTCGTGGTCTATGCATTACAAAACCCTCTGGATAAAAGACTGCCCATGAAATCACTGGTACTGGGTGTCCGCGTGGGTCCGGAGAGCAGAACCTACCCGGTCGCAATATTTGCACAGACTCCACTCATAAACGACCGTTTGGGTGAGCGCGAGTTGTTACTGGTCGCGGCCTTTGATCATGATTACATCCAGGTGTTTGACCGCCAGGTAGCGCCGGATACAATACTGACTTTCGAACCCTCATCTGATCCGGGCTGGTTTGTTGACACCTTGACCAACTCTCAGTGGTCACCGCAGGGGCGATGTACGAAAGGTCAGTTTTCCGGGCGCCAATTACAGCCATATGCTCATTACAACAAGATATTCTGGTACGTTTGGGCGGACTTTTTCCCAGGTACAGATATTTACTCGCTGGCACCCCCTGCCGACGGGTCAATAGATGCACCTGAGGTCACACAACTACAGCAGGAAGCCAAATGACCACGGGTAAAGACAGCGGAACACTCATTCAATCCCAACTCATTATTGACGGTGAATGGCGGCCGGCCCTGGCTGGACGCACCTACGAGACCAGGAACCCTGCCAACCCGGATGAGGTTGTCGGTTTGGCCGCCCGTGCTGACAAGCAGGATGTGGACCTGGCAGTCAACGCTGCGGCAAAGGCATTCCCAGCATGGTCTGGCTTGTCGTTTGAGGAAAGAGCCAGTTATCTGCGAAAGGTCGCAGAACACATCGTAGCTGATGAAAAAGAACTGAAAACTAGAATCAGAACATTCACCCGCGAGCACGGCAAGGTGTTGCGTGAAGCCACAATGGAGCTTACCCGTCTTGGCGACCGGTTTAACTTCTGTGCCAGCCAGGCAGAGCGTCTTGCAAGTGATGAGGTGCTACACGGCCCACCGTTTGACACCCTGATCACCCGCCAGGCCCGCGGTGTAGCCGTTTTGATCGTGCCGTGGAACTGGCCATTATCAATCCTAGGGGCCAAGTTGCCACAGGCACTGATCGCGGGCAACACGGTGGTCATTAAGCCGGCCCAGCGCGCCGCCATGGCACCGTGCCTGACCATGCGGCTGATGGCAGAGGTTCTTCCGCCCGGAGTCCTCAACGTGATTACGGGCTCGTCTGCCGAGATTGGAGATGCGTTGGTCGGACACCCCCAGGTGAGCAAGATCAATTTTACCGGTGGTGTCGAGACCGGCAAGCACGTGATGCGGGTCGCCGCGGATACACTCAAACCGGTGACCCTTGAACTCGGTGGCAACGATGCGGCACTGGTGCTGGACGACGCCTTGCTCGACGATGCTGCAATTCAGCGAATGGTGCTCGGTACATTCCTGACCACCGGCCAGGTGTGCATGGCCATCAAGCGGATTTACGTGCACCGGTCGCGTTACGATGAGTTGCTCAGTGCGTTTATGGCTGCAACTGACCGCTACGTGGTCGGTAACGGTCTCAACGCCGAGGTTTCCATGGGGCCGTTGAACAACGCGTCCCAGTTGAAGATTGTGCAGACCTTTATAGAGGACGCCAGGCAGCGTGGCGCTGACATTCATGAACTGGGTCAGATTGACGATGAAGAGACTTATAACAAAGGCTATTTTCAAAGACCTGTGGTGGTAACCGGAGCAGATAACAGCATGAAAATAGTCGCCGAGGAACAATTCGGTCCGGCTATTGCGATTATGCCTTTCGAAACCGATGAAGAGGCGATACAACTTGCCAATGACTCCGAGTTCGGTCTGTGTTCTTCAGTCTGGACAGAGGACCGGGAGCGTGCATTGAGCGTAGCAAGACGACTCGAAGCGGGTTATACCTACTTGAACGCACACGGCCCGACTGCCCAGGACAACCGGGCGCCATTTGGCGGTTTTAAACACAGCGGCATAGGGCGGAATCTCGGCTACGAGGGTATCATGGAGTTCCTGGAGCCCCACAGCATATCCAGCCCAACCGGCTGGTTGTCCTGAGGAAGCCAAGAAGGCCTACCCGGTCGTCCTATGAGGGATTTGATTTGAGCAGACAATCCGCAAGCAGTAAAGGTAGCGCAAGCAGAGCTGGCGCCGTACCCGCATCTAAACGTGGTCAGAAAAGAAAGGCGAGTATTGTAGACGCCGCCACCATGTTGTTCCTTAAAAACGGCTACAGTGAAACCTCTGTTAACACGATTGTCACCCTCTCGGGTGGTTCCAAAGCAACTTTTTACAGTTACTTTCCGACCAAGGACATGCTGCTCAGGGCGGTGGTTGACGGTATTGTATCCAACCGGGAGGAACCTGAACTGCAAGCTTCAGAAGACATCCGGGTGGCGCTGGTGACATATTGCGAGCACCGGATGCGGATTATTTTCTCGCGTCAGCATCGCGCTTTGCTGCGGCTGATTATCGCAGAGCGGGAGCACTTTCCGGATATCGCAGCAATGTATTACAAACGCGGCCCCCAACGCAGCCACGATATTCTGGTGGAGTACATGCAGGAATTGAAAAGACGTGGGCGGTTGGATATAGAAAGCGCCGAGGAATCTGCAGAGTTTTTCATCGGCATGCTGCTGCACCAGTGGTACAGCCGCCAATTATTCCTGCGCTCTGCACCACCCACGACCAAAGCCATGCGCGAGCGCGCCGATCATGTTGTCGGGCGCTTTCTCGAAGCATTCCGCAAGCTCTCCTGAAGTCTTCGCTTGCTGTGCGTCCCTGACAACCATCGCTGGGACCAGAGGCAGTAAATGAGAAACCGACTCTTTGCTAGCTGGCTAATGTGCGGCGTGGCCGTATGGATACTCAGCACACCACGTGTGGCGCATCCACTTAATTGTGAGAGTCTGCGTAGTCTGGATGAAACGTGGGTCAGTTTGCTTGAAGTTGAAAGGGTCTCGGCCAATGACGCTTTGCCCACCCACTGCCGTGTGCACGGCGTTTTACCCCCGGCAGTGCATTTTGAATTGCGCTTACCCGAGCCCTGGAATGGCAAGTTCCTGATGGTCGGCAATGGCGGATATCTGGGTATGTTTTTCGATCAGTCCTACGGTCTTGCCCGTGGTTACGCGACCGCATCCACCGACACCGGGCACTCCGGCCCGGACCCAAGGTTCGCTTTCAATAACCGCGAGGCCGAGCTTGACTTTGCTTATCGGGCTATACACGTCACTGTACTAACAGCCCGCCGTTTGATCGAAGAATTCTATGGGCGCGGACCACAATATGCCTATTTTCGGGGCTGCTCGACTGGGGGCCGCCAGGGTCTGATGGAGGCACAGCGTTTTCCAGATGATTTCGACGGCTGGAGTATTGGCGCGCCACTCTACGATTACACTGACAAGCAGATCTACAATGCCTCCTGGGTAGCACACGCCATGTTTGCGGACAACCGAAAAGGCTATGTGCCACGTACAAAACTGGAGGCTCTCGCTAAATCCGTGTTGGCGCAATGCGATGGTATCGACGGTCTGGAAGACGGTTTGATCGACGATCCACGCCAATGTGATTTCGATCCGGAACAGCACCTTGAGCTGTGTTCCGATAATCGGGACCTGGCCCATTGTTTCAGCCATGACCAGATTGAGGCGATCGCAAAGATCTACGCCGGCCCGCCCGGGGGTCAATATCCCGGGCATGTCAAGGGCGGTGAATGGATGGCCGCACCAGCCGGGCAGATGACGGGCGGCTGGGATACTTTCATCACCGGAATCATGCGGCCAGGTAAAGAAACCAGCAACACCATCGGTCAAATGGACCTTGATCCTTATGGTGGAAATGAATTCATGCCGGTGCAAATGCGTAATGCGACCAGTTTTTTCAAATATCTCGCTTTTGAGCGGGATCAGCCGGAGTTCGATGTATTGATCGACCTTGATTTTGCCCACGTCCCCGACACTTCGTTCATGGCCGGGATGATGAACGCCGACGATCCAGATCTTGGCTACCTGCTCAAGTCCGGTAAAAAAATGATCCTTTGGCATGGCTGGGCAGACGTCGGTTTGAACCCGTTGCGCACGATCCGGTACTTTGAATCCGTTCAACAAACCACGGGCGTGGAAGCCGCGACGGATTTTCTCCGGCTGTTCATGGTCCCCGGTATGTACCATTGCGAAGGGGGGCCGGGTCCCGACCTGTTTGACGATCTGGGAGCATTGGAGTCCTGGGTGGAAAACGGCGTGGCCCCGGAACGGATGAATGCCTATAAGACCGTCGGAGCCAATGACTTCTACCCCGAAAGAAAACCGGCAGGGGTCAATGCTGCCGAAGACCGGTTACTCCGCTCGCGCCCCCTGTGCGCCTACCCAAAAGTGGCGCGCTACCAAGGCCGGGGCAGTAGTGATCGGGAAGAAAATTTCAGTTGTGTAAATCCGCCACGCTAGTGCGTTGTAATTAACCACAGTTTGTACTTGCGAAGTCACATTGAAGCAGCGTGAGTATCCCAAGGAGATCCGGAGTCATGGTTCGTAATGCTGTCCAACAACTAATAGCCGGGTCTCTTTCCCGCCGCGAGTTCACAGCCGCCCTGGCAAGCCTCGGTGTCGGCGCAACAGCAGCCGGACAATTTGCAGACGTGCTTGCGGCCAATCCAAGGCCACCCGAATCTATTGAACTGGCCGGCGTCACGGGCGGACAAATCACCTGTGAGACATTGAAGCTTTGGGATGTTGAATACGTGTTTGGCAACACCGGCGCTTACGAAGCCGGTTTTGTGGACGCACTCGTTGACCACCCGGATATTCATTATGTGCTCGGTCTACAGGAGGGCTCAGTGATGGCGATGGCCGATGGGTATGCACGCGCCACCGGCAAAACTGCGTTCGTCAATGTCCACTCGATCACCGGTACGGCCAATGCCCTGGGTCTGATCGTCAACGCCTGGGCAGACGCCTCACCCGTGGTGGTCAGTGTCGGCTTCAGTGAGCGCAGCGGGGAAAATCGTGGCGTATTCACCGAGACCAGCAAACTTGAATCCATACCTGAACTGTTTACCAAGCTGTCATTTTTATCCAGTCACGGCGAAAACCTGGGTGAGTCCCTGCGGCGTGCATTTCGACTTGCGACCGTGCTGCCGTCCGGGCCGGTATTTCTCGGGGTTCCGGCAGACGTTTGGTCAGACAAGGTTGAAAAGACGACCCTGATCCCGGCCAGCCGTACCGATACCCAGGCCCGCATAGCCCCTGCTGTCAGCGCCATTGACCAGGCAGCTGACTGGCTTACCGAAGCACAAAATCCGCTATTGATCGCCGGTGCAGAATTGCCGCGTTGGGGCGGCCTGCAAGAGTTGGCAAACGTCTCCGACCAACTGGGTGCAGCGGTGAGCGGAGATACGTCCTCCAGCCGTTCATCGATGGGTTTTCCAAGCGACCACCCACGCTATCTTGGCCAACTACGCAGACCGATAAAGACTGCGGTCCCTTACGATGTGGTCCTGATCGCTGGTGCAAGTCGTTTGTCCCTGGCCCGAGGTGGGCATCCACTGGTGCCTGAGGGTGCCAGGATCATTGAAATCGGTATCCGCGAAGACCATCTCGCCCGGGTCTATCCTGCCGATCTACTGATTTATGCGCATCCAGAGTTGTCTCTGCAGAAATTACAGCGGGCGATCAAGGCGCGCAAACCGAACAAAAACCGTAGACTGGCCAACGGCCGCGCAGCCACGGAACTGTCCAACAAACGCCGCGACGAACTCAAAACCGTCCTGAAGAAGGTTTGGGATTCCACACCATTGGCGCCGGAACGTCTGGCGACCGAAATCGATGCAGTGATTGACAAGGATGCCGTGGTGGTGACCGAGGGCGTCACTTCAGATTCTGCGATCACCAACTATATCGGATTTGACCAAGCCGGCGGCGGGCGGCGCCACCTGATTTCCTCCGGCGGCAGTCTTGGCTGGGGTGTTGGTGCCGGCATTGGTGCCAGACTCGGCTTACCTGGAAAGCAGGTGATCGTACTGCTCGGTGATGGCAGTTTTCAATTTGCGGTCCAGGCGTTGTGGACGGCCAGGCGTTTCGAAGTGCCCCTGATCATCGTAATCTTCAACAACCGGGGCTACCAGGCCAATCGCTGGGCGCTGGCCCGGCTGAAAAATCGGGCGGTGGCCACCGGAAAGTACATCGGTATCAGTCTTGAGGATCCGGATATAGATCACGTAGGTATTGCACGGGCCTACGGTCTGGAGGGTGAGCGGGTAGAGCAGCCCGGTGATCTTGAGGCGGCCCTGCAACGTGCGATGGCTGCAGAAAAACAAGGTCGGGCATATGTCCTTGACGTATTGATCGACAAACGTGGTGGCGGTGCGGATTCAAGCTGGCATGAAAAACATGTGCCGTCATTCTGAAAGAGGCTCTTTGTGGGTATTTACTGGTCTAACCACCGAATGAAACGGGGGCCCGAGTCAAGACCCCCAACGCCGGAAGAGATCGTGTTCGATTCCCAGTTGATCCAGCACCTTACCGATGCTTTGATCAATAATGTCCTCAATGCTCTTTGGACCATGGTAAAAAGACGGCATGGGCGGTAGTATCGTCGCCCCCAGGTCGGCGCAACGCGCCATCATGTCCAGGTGTCCCTTGTGCAACGGTGTTTCACGCACCATCATCACCAACGGGCGCTTTTCCTTCAGGGTTACATCCGCTGCCCTGGTGACCAGATTGTCTGCATAGGAATAGGCGATACCGGACAGCGTTTTAATCGTACAGGGCGCCACGACCATCCCACGGGTTAGAAACGATCCACTGGCCACGGCGGCGCCAACATCCTTGTTCCTGTAAACCACATCCGCCATTGAACGTACCTCTTTAGTCGTATGGTTCGTTTCAATGGCCAGATTACGCCCGGCTGATTCACTCATAACTAAGTGGGTTTCCACTTTGGTGTGTTGCAGGGCCTTTAATAGTCGTACACCATAAATGACGCCAGAGGCTCCGGTAATACCAACTACCAAGGGTAAATTCATGATGTCTGCTCCCGCTTTTGCAGTTCGGTCGCCAATTGATGAATGATTTCTTGAATCCTGGATCTGATGATACCGATTTCGTCTGGGCTGAGTTCATCCCAGTGAATACCAGCGGTAACAACTACGTGGGCATCCAGCAAAGCTGACAACTGCTCTGAGACTATTTTAACAACTTCATCTTCTTTGTGACCCGGGAAGGTCAGCACAGAGCAGGTTGCACTTGTCTTATTTCTGTCTGCCAGGCTGAGTCTTGGCTGGGCAGCGGCGACTGCTCCGATATGTGGCCGGCTGCCGCCCCAAATCCAGACCAGAATATCAGCACCGATCTGCACCGCCCTGGCCTCGACCACAAGGCTGGTTCCTGTGGTACGGACATGAACTTCGTTGCCAGTGCCGGGATTCATCGAATTTCATCGCGGGACGTGGCCAGCTTCTGTCTGGTGGCATCATTGGTAGTCACAATGGCACTAAAGTGGCGCAATGTGCCATTTTGTTCAAGCTTTTTCGGTTTAAAACCCACCTGCTCTCTGGTTGTTGAAGTGACTACTCCCAACTTGATACCCACTTCAACCCGGTGGCCGTCCGCCAGGGCCAGAGATTTCCTCAGACCGACTGGTGCCATTACTTCAACGATATTATGACCATGAAAATCCAACCCCACTGAAACCCCGCTGACAAAACAGAACCGATCGAGCTTAACCGATACTCCATGTTCCAGCACGGACCAAAGTGTATTACTGGCCTGGTGGACGGGACCGTAACCAGGGATGGTTGTATCTGGCTTCAGGTGACCTGTGGGAACGGCAAGGAAGCAACGGTTTCTGACCATCCGACCGGGCCGCCGATTCATACCTGAGACGTGGTGGCGGTGCGGATTCAAGCTGGCATGAAAAACACGTGCCGTCATTCTGAAAGAGGTTCTTTGTGGGTATTTGCTGGTCTAACCACCGAATGACACTGGGGCCCCAGTCAAGACCCCCAACGCCGGCAGACTCTGACCACCGACTGGAGACAGGGTCAGAGTCTTTCCTGGGAAGTACCAGGAAAACCGGCGAGAGAGCCCTATCGCTCCGCCTTATTTCTCAGCCGAATCCGCCAGTTCCTGCTTCACCTGGTCCAGCCGACGTGCAACCCCGGCTGACTCTGGTTTGATTTCAACCGCTTTTTGCAAATAGCTGATCGCGGTTTCCAGATCTCCGTTCATCCGACTCAATTCTCCATAAAGGAAATGTCCATCGAAAGATCTCGGGTCCTCCTCAAGCATGATATCCAGAACCGCAGCGGCCTGATCCATTTTCCGGGCACCTGCCCGGCTGCGGACAATTGAACTCAGTGCCCGTTCACTGAAATCGTAGCTGTGGGTTCCGTAATACTTCTCTTTGAGAGCAAAGTAAGTCTCCCGAATGGCAGCAACACCCTTTTCATCCGCCGCTTCCGCCAAAACCTGGTCCAGCATTTTTGGCTTTTGCACGCCACGGTGGCAGGTGACACATTCCACCACGATGTGTTCTTCGGACACTCCACTCAAATGAGTATCATTGATTGCTGTTACCATTTTCAGCATTAGCCTGGCTTTCCTTTTTAGTTCTTTGTCATCACTTGCAAAGTCATATTCAGTCAACTGCTGACCTTCTTCACCCAGGTGGCAACTTGAACAACGCAGACCAGTGCCCAGCGCAAAGTTGCGCATGGTCGCGCCAAGCTGCCGCGCTGATATATTCTCAGGTAGAACTTTGAGGTTTTTGGGGTCGTCAAAAATGCCTGCGCTGGCCATACCGGTCAGAAACATCAATAACAATGGGCTGAGTCTGATGAGGGTTGGGGACATAGACTGATTCTCCATAGGTGAGTGATGCAGCAAAGATTACCAGCCAATGTTGACATCCGGGTTGGGGTTTTGCGGGGGTTTTGTCAACGTTGTGTCAGGATGTGGCGAAACCCCCCAAAATAACGCCGGCATTTGGCGCACATGCTTGCACGCCGTACGCCCGACCCTCAAAATTCAGTCTGAAAGAACTATTATGAAAAAAAGACATTCATCACGCTGGATTTTCCTGCTGCTGGCATTATTGCTGGTGATCAGCCTGTCACTGGCTTGGCAGGCTGTTGATTCCGTCAGTTCCCATCAGAAAACGGTCAATGCGGTACTACAGGACTACTCTGAACTGATCATAGATGACTATGTCCGCTCACTAAGGGTGAAGGCGGGTTACGAGGGTCTTTACCGGGTCGCGACAGCGCTGGGCAGCAGTGAACTGACTGACGCTGATATCAGCAACTGGGAAGCGGAGCGAGTCGCGCAAGTACTGGAGGGTATTGCCCTGCCGCAGGATTGGCTGGCCGCAAGTTTTAGAGTCACAGGCAATGACACTCCATCGCAGTGGTTATACGGCACACCCGACCCGCAGCTGGCTGAAAGACTCATTTCCCGTATTGACCAGAGCGAAGACGATCGTGGTCCATTTCTGGTCTTCCACCTCAAACAGGCAAACAAAACCGGCTTGCAACTCGCCATTCGGGACAAGGCCAATCAGGTGTTATTCGTGCTGATGCGACCCGCAGTTATCGGGCAGATATTTGCGTCCGTATTCAGCACCGCCCCACTATTGCCATCCTCGTTCGGCAATGCGGCGGAGCTGCGACCCCATTTGCAAGTCCTGGTCACCGGACCGCTGGATCAAACGGTATTTGAGACTGGCCCACAAAATGACCAGTCCATCGGTGCCAGCCGTACCATGGATGCCAGATACGCCGGTCTGTTTGATGGTTATACAGCCAGCATCCATCTTAATCCTTCAGTAGCAGAGGTTCTGGCCATTGGTGAACCCCCCTGGCCCAGTATGGTCCGAACCGCCCTGTTGCTGATGGTAGCTCTGGTTCTGGGCAGTGCGACGTTTATCCTCATTCGCCGGGATCGCCAGTTAATTGAATTACGCAGTGAGTTTATTGCCAGGGTGTCGCACGAACTGCGTACCCCGTTGACCCAGATACGCATGTTTACCGAGTCGATTTTGTTGGGTCGATTACCTGACCGCGAAGGCGAGACCCGGGCCTTGAAGATCATCGACCGCGAAACCCTGCGACTATCGAGACTGGTGGAAAATATCCTGAGCTTTTCCCGGAGTCCCGGTAAACCATTGTTACCAGAGCCGGAGCCCTATCCACTGGCGCGGCTGCTTGACCGGCTCAAGGATGAATTTGAGTTGCAGCTGGAGGCCTCCGGTAGCAGCTTGAATATTACATGTGATCCCCAGTTTTCTGTTCACCTGAACCGCGACGCCCTGTCACAGCTTTTGACCAACCTGCTGGACAATGCCCTCAAGTACGGCCCGGAAGGGCAATTGGTCTCGATAACAGCCGAGTTGACTGATGGGCAGTTGGAGGTTTGTGTGCAGGATGAGGGTCCCGGAATTCCCACCGGCGAACAGCAGCAAATCTGGCAACCGTACTACCGACTGGAGCGGGAACGTGATCGAGGCATTGCCGGCACCGGAATCGGACTGGCAGTTGCCAGTGAACTCGTCGACGCGTTGAACGCAGAGGTCAGCGTACACAGTGACACCCACGGCAGTAAATTCAGGCTAGTCTTCGCCTCAGCAGGTAACCGTCATGGCTAGAATTCTGGTCATTGAGGACAATCGTGACCTGGCCGAAGGTCTGCGGGTCAACCTCGAATTGGAGCAACACAAGGTTGCAATCTGCACCGACGGCGCCAGGGCCATGATAACGATCTCAGAACAACGCCCTGAACTGATCGTGCTGGATGTCATGCTACCCAACCAGGACGGTTTTGGCATCCTGCAACAACTGCGAAAGCGCGGTCTGGCTATCCCGGTATTGATGCTGACCGCCCGGGGCGAGGAGACCGACAAGGTCAGGGCGCTGCGACTGGGTGCCGATGACTACCTTACCAAGCCGTTTGGATTGCTGGAATTGATCGCCAGAATCGAGGCATTGCTACGACGCAGTAACCAGGAAAAACCACCGCCCGTGGGCCGAAAACTACTGTTTGGTGAAGTGGAAGTTGACCAGGCAACGCGTCGTGTCTGGCGTAACGGCAATGCCGTCAGCCTGACACCAAGGGAAACGGATCTGTTGTTGACCCTGTCTGAACGGCCAAACCAGGTATGGAGCCGACAGTCGCTGCTGAAGAAAGTCTGGGGGCACAGTGTTGAAATAGCCAGTCGCACGGTTGATACACATATCGCTGAACTGCGTCGCAAGCTGGAAGACGACCCGGCCAACCCCCAGTACCTGCTCACTGCACGCAGCGCAGGATACTGGCTTGATTTGAAATCACCAGCGCAAAACTGAACCGGGGCCTGCGGTGCTTGTTGCGCTTATGCACAAAACGAAGAGAGTTTACTGAGGCTTCCGATTTGGCCTGGCCCAATCCGGCAGCAACCGCCAATTATATCTGCACCATTATCCAACCATTCTCGTGCCATCAGACTAAACGAACCCGGGTCTGATAAACCCAACCAGGTATTGGAATCTGCGTGGTAAACTTCTCCCGAATTGGGATAAACGACTATTTTTTTGTGGCCTGATTGTGCCTTGATCGATTTGATCAAACCTGAAATATGTCTTGGTGCGGTGCAATTAACTCCAATTGCAAAAACTGTTGCGTGATCACTGAATAATGCAACACATTCTTGAATTGGTGAGCCGTCGCTGATATGACTTTCGTCCTTGCACGAAAAAGAGATCCAGGCCGATTTCTCAGTTGTCTTCAAGATTTCTGAAAGTACTGCAGCTTCCTTGAAGCTGGGAATGGTTTCGCAGGCAAAAAAGTCTGCATTTGATTGATCCAGA
The DNA here is from genome assembly GCA_021772915.1 of Gammaproteobacteria bacterium. Classification (GTDB taxonomy): domain Bacteria; phylum Pseudomonadota; class Gammaproteobacteria; order Xanthomonadales; family SZUA-36; genus SZUA-36. The sequence goes on from JAJFLB010000034.1 coordinate 60,009, forward strand.
ATCTTTATTCTGGGAAGATGAAAGCGTCTGAGGTTGTTGTTTGCAACCCCATAATCCCCACGATATTCAGAACCATCTGCCAGGTACGCTCCGTAGGGACCAACACTGGCGGCAATCAGGAGCCTCTGCCCCTTGAACCCGGATGCCACGAAGCGTTTTATTGCTTCCTCTGCCAATTCAACAGATTTCAGTATCAGTGCTTCTGCTCTGGCTTGATCATGGCCATTTGCCATTAGACCGGGCAGCGAAGCCTGGTAGCTGGAGGTAGTAATGCACCGGGCACCAGACTCCAGGAAGGCCAGGTGCGCCTGAATGATGGCTTCGGGATTCTCGTCCAGGATCTTTGCGGTCCATAACTTGTGGTTTAAATCACACCCCTGCTTTTCCAGTTCATTGGAAAGGCCTCCGTCTATCAGTAGCGGGTACTTGATTTTCACCGGTGCATTACCTGGCTGCGGGTAGTCAATTCTAGTTCATCCTGACAAGAAGGGGTCAGCGTGAGAAGCCAGATTAGGAAAAGCCGGCTGCTACTACACATCAAAATACAGCTACCTGGCCATTCTTGACCAGGTAGAATTTACCTGGAGACATGGTCAGACTCGTCAATGACAAACAAGTGAGTTGAAGCTTGCGTGAAGCACCGCATTGGACTTGCCGAAGCGGTCCGGTTACGGTCACCAGGCGATGACAATATCGTATTCAGATACGGGACTGTTCTTTTGAAAGGATATTCGTTTTTATCACTGGCGCGACAGGCACTTACCGGACATAAAGGCTGGCCGGTTATCTGGCGTTCGCCAGAGGTAAAGAAATCCTACGATGTGATCATTATTGGCGCCGGTGGTCATGGGCTGGCCACGGCCTATTACCTGGCAAAAAATCACGCTGTCAAAAACATTGCGGTGCTGGAAAAAGGCTGGCTGGGTGGTGGTAACACCGGACGCAATACACAGGTAACACGCTCGAACTACTACTGGCCACAAAGTGCGGCTTTCTTTGACCACTCGTTGAAGCTCTACGAGGGTCTTGGCCGGTCGCTTAACTTCAATGTAATGCTGAGCCAGCGCGGAATTCTGAATCTGGCTCATAACGCGTATGAGTTGGAAGGAATGCGACGCTGGGCGAACGCAATCAAGATCAATGCTATCGATGCCGAGGTTCTGACACCGATAGATATCAAGAAACTTGTGCCACTTATCGATCTTGATTGCCGGTTTCCGGTCCACGGTGGATTTATCCAGCGCCGTGGTGGAATCTCACGTCACGACGCCGTAGCCTGGGGCTATGCACGCGCAGCAAGCGCCCTTGGCGTAGACATCATCCAGCAATGTGAGGTCACAGGCTTCAATACTGCGTCAGGACGGGTGACAGGTGTGAACACTACACGTGGCACCATCGGTGCCGACAAGATCAGTTTCGCCGTTGCCGGCCACACTTCCCACCTGGCAAAAATGGCCGGTTTTCGGGTTCCCGTAACCAGTATGCAACTGCAAGCCATGGTCTCCGAGCCGATCAAGCCCTGTCTCGATACCGTGGTGGTGTCAACAGCTATTCACATGTATGTCAGTCAATCCGATCGTGGTGAGCTGGTCATCGGTGGCGGTGCAGATGTTTACAACAGCTATGCACAACGGGGGGGGATTCCCGTGCTGCAGGAAAATGTCGCGGCGCTCCTGGAGCTGTTCCCGGTCTTCAGTCGTTTGCGGTTGATGCGGCAATGGGCCGGAATCACGGACATTACGCCTGATACCACACCGCTCATGGGACTCACGCCGGTACAGAATCTGTATATAAGCGGTGGTTGGGGAACCGGTGGTTACAAAGCCATCCCGGCGGGTGGCGATACCATGGCCTACACGATTGCGAATGACAAGCCGCACCCATTGATTGAAGATTTTGGACTTGAGCGGTTCAAGTCAGGTGCCCTGATAGACGAGGGCGCGGCATCGGGAGTGGCGCACTGATGCTGAGAATCAGCTGCCCCTGGTGTGGTACCCGTGACGAACTGGAGTTTACGTTCGGTGGCGAATCTCACGTGACACGTCCGACGCCTGACGCCAGCGACGATGTATGGTCGGACTATCTATTCAACAAGGAGAATCCCAAAGGCGTTCATTACGAATCATGGATGCACCGTTATGGCTGCGGACGCTGGTTTAATGTCGCGCGGGATACGGTGACTCACGAAATTTACGCCGTGTACCCGATGGGCGAAGCGAAACCCGACCTGGGCGAGACAGATCGTGAATAAGCGTTTATCAACAGGTGGTCGTATTGATCGTAACAAGCCGTTGTCGTTCAGATTCAATGGCAATCAACTACAAGGTCTCCAGGGCGATACGATTGCATCCGCGTTGCTGGCCAACGGTATCCGCACGCTTAACCGGAGTTTCAAATATCATCGACCGCGTGGTGTCATGTCTGCGGGTGTGGAAGAAACCAATGCGCTGCTGACCGCATCCGATGGCAATGGCAATATACCCGTGGTTCGTACAACGGTGCGCGAACTGTCCGATGGCCACGAGATTAGATCTCCAACCGGGTTCCCGAGCGTCAACTTTGACCTGGGTCGTGTGCTGGATTTCACCCACAAGATATGGACCGCAGGGTTCTATAACAAGGTATTCAAATGGCCCAACTGGCACTGGTACGAGGGCACCGTTCGCCGCCTGGCCGGTCTGGGGAAGGTGCCTGACGGCAAAGACCGGAACAAGTACTTCCACCACAATCTGCACTGCGACGTTTTGATCGTCGGTGCAGGACCGGCAGGGTTGGCCGCGGCGTTAAGTTTGATAAACAGTGGTGCGCGAGTGCTTCTGGCTGAACAAGACTGTGAGCTGGGTGGCAGCCTGCTCGCCCACAGCACGCAAATTGACTCGCTTGACTCCGATCTATGGATAAACCAAACGAGATCAACACTTGAAGACGCGGCTAACGTCAGCATCATGACCTCATCGACAGTCTCGGGCTACTACGATCACAATGTCCTGACCATCGCCGACCGATCGACGGCCGGGGTGAAACGATTCTGGAAAATCAGGGCTAAAGAAGTTCTGCTGACCACCGGCGCTGTTGAACAGCCGCTGGTTTTCGAAAATAACGATCGACCGGGCATCATGCTGGCCGCTGCAGCCATGGAATACGTGAATCGCTACGCCGTAATGCCCGCCGAAGCGATGGTCGTGGCAACCAACAATGATTCGGCCTATCAAGCCGCTTTCGCCCTGCACGACAACGGTGTGCGCGTCCCGGCAGTGGTCGATGCACGGGCAATCGTTGCGGATGAAATTGCACGGGAAGCCAATCGGCGCAGCATACCGATCATGGCAGGATCCGTTGTTCTGGACACGGTCGGCACCATGGGCCTTAAGGGGATAAGTATTGGTAAGTTGGCCCCCGACGCAGAATCCACTATCAATCCAATTGGCACCATCGCCTGCCAGGGCCTTGCAATATCGGGTGGCTTCAGCCCGGACGTGGCCCTCTATTCCCAGGCTGGTGGAAAACTGCGCTACGACGACGATTTGGCCTGTTTTGTACCACAGGAATGTCGACAACACGTCACGATAGCCGGCGCTGCCGATGGAAAATTCTCACTGGCCGAGGCGCTGAAGCAAGGCACACGTGCGGGTTCTGAAGCGGCAAACAGCGCCGGCTTTGCATGTTCACCGGCCGATGTTGCCACTTCGACAATTAACACTTACAGACTCGAGGCCATCAGAATCACACCCGTTGGAGACACGAGCCGCCAATGGGTTGATTTCATGCATGACGTCACCGTGGCCGATATCGAATTGGCGGTACGTGAAAACATTGTTTCTGTCGAACATCTCAAGCGTTATACCACGACCGGGATGTCTGCGGATCAGGGCAAAACCAGCAATCTCAACGCACTGACCCTGCTCGCAAAGCTGACCAATCGAGCCATTGAGGAGGTCGGCACCACGACATTCAGACCGCAGTTCATGCCGGTGTCACTGGGTGCAATTGCGGGGCAGCGGCATGGGGGTTTCTATGCTCCTGCGCGCTTGTTACCGGCTCACGACTGGCATCTCGACCACGGGGCAGTGTTTGAAAACTACGGCACCTGGAAGCGACCTGAATACTACACGACCAACGGACACGACCGCGATGCCGCCATCGCAGGTGAGGTGCTTGCTACACGTCAAAGCGTGGGGCTCCTGGATGGTTCACCCATCGGCAAGGTCGAGATTAAAGGACCGGATGCGGGTGAATTTCTCAACCGTATCTATGTGAACAATGTGCTGACATTGAAACCCGGTCGTGTTCGATACGGAATCATGCTCAGCGAGAACGGTATCGTGATCGATGACGGTGTGTTTTCCAGGTTGGGTGACGATCACTACCTGGTCAACCCGACCTCAGCCCATGCGGATCTCATCACCAACTGGCTCGAGAAATGGCACCAGTGTGAATGGCCGGATCTCGACCTGATCATCTCACCGGTCACCGGCCAGTGGGCGGTGGCAACTGTGGCCGGTCCAAGATCCCGGGAATTGTTGCAGGAAATTGAGTCAGACATCGACTTCTCAGCGGAAGCTTTGCCGCACATGTCAATGGTGGCAGGATCATTTCTCGACGTGCCGGCGCGTGTGCAAAGGGTTAGCTACTCGGGAGAGATGAGTTTTGAGATCGGTGTTCCTGCGACACAAGGTCAGCGTGTAATAGAAGCACTGATGAGCAGCGGTGGTGACCGAATTAAGCTAATTGGTATAGAGGCACTGGGCACACTCCGAACCGAGAAGGGTTATCTTCACATAGGCGGAGACACGGATGGTATGACCAATGCGCTGGATATCGGGTTTGGTGCCATTGTGACCAAAAAACAAACCGATTTCATTGGTAAGAGATCACTTCTGCGTGCCGAGGACCAACGTGGGGATCGGCGGCAATTAGTGGGTATTGAACCACTGGACGATAATGAAGACTTGAAGCCAGGTGCACATTTCGTAACCCCATCTGATCAAGGCAGCCGTAGTCAGGGTATCGTCACATCGGCCTGTTTCAGTCCGACATTACAACGGACCATCGGCCTGGGTTTACTGGAAAGTGGCTTTGAACGAAAAGGTGAGACCCTGACTGTTTTCGATGATGGGCGTAACTTTGATGTCCGCATTACGGACCCGGTTTTCTATGATCCCAGTGGGGAGAAAATGAATGCCTGACCAGCCCGGGTTCGAACTTGACCAGATTGACGGCCGAACGATGGTCCGGCTGCGCGTTCGCCCGCAAGGTGCGAAGGCTGCTGGCAAGGCATTGCAACTTCCACGACAGGCTTCACAATGCCAGGGCGAGGATCCGGTCGCCTGTTGGCTCGGTCCGGATCAGTGGCTGCTCACCAGTGACACCAAACCACCTGGGGAAATCATCAGTCATATCGATCAGCTGCTGTCGACCCAACTGCATGCCGCAACAGATTTGTCCGCACACCATGTGTGCTTTGCATTAAGAGGCGGCGCGGCCCGATCAGTACTGGCTATGGGCTGCGGAATTGACATGCACGCAGACACGTTCGCGCCGGGTCAGTGTGCGCGCACGCATTTCGCAGACGTGCTGCTTCTGATCGTTGCCGTTGAGGACAATTACTTCAATCTTTATGTTGACCGGAGTCATGCCCAGTACCTGAGAAACTGGCTCGCCAAAGCTGGCGAAGACCCTCTCACTCATCTACAAAATGATGGTGAATAGGTACTCATTTCCATATTCCTGCAAGCTGGACAATGTTTGAATTTCGCCGAGAGTAAACCAAATGGCTAAGAAAAGGACACTTTCACCAGAGACCATAAGTGCTCAGGCTGCACATCAGACCGATGCGCTGACAGGCGGGGTCATACCCGCAATTCATCCGTCGTCGACCTTTGTCCGTGATAAGAATTATCAACTGATCAATTCCAGACACGGTTACGGACGCGACGAAAATCCGGGTTTTGCCATTGCCGAAAGGGTTTTGGCCCAGCTCGAAGGGGCACCAGCCGCATTGTTATTCAGTTCCGGTATGGCCGCAGCGACGACCGTGTTGCAAACTTTGAAGCCAGGTGACCACATTGTGGCACCCAGGGTTATGTATTGGGGGTTGCGTAACTGGCTGATTAAGTTCTGTGACCAATGGGGGTTGGGGCTTGACCTTTTCGATCCTACAAAACCGGATGCGATAGCAAGCTCGGTCAGAAAAGGCCAGACAAAGCTGGTCTGGATCGAATCACCCTGCAATCCCAGTTGGGATGTGATCGATATTGCGGCCGCTTCCAAAATCGCACATCATGCCGGCGCACGGCTCGTGGTGGATTCCACGGTATCAACACCCGTGCTGACCCAGCCTGTTAAACATGGTGCCGACCTTGTTTTGCACTCGGCTACCAAGTACCTGAACGGTCATTGTGACATTGTCGCCGGGGCACTGGTAACGGCGAAAGAGGATGCTTTTTGGGAGAATGTCTGTGCATTACGTGTCGACGCAGGCGCAATTCTGGGCTCTTTCGAAGCCTGGCTGCTGCAACGGGGCATGCGTACCCTGTTCCTTCGTGTGCGCAAAGCAAGTGAGTCGGCACTCACGCTGGCGGAACATTTTGATGGGCATGCCAGACTCGAGGCCGTCATCTATCCAGGTTTGCCGAGTCATCCGGGGTTCGAAATCGCCAAACGGCAGATGGACGGCGGATTTGGCGGCATGTTGTGTCTACAGGTCAAAGGTGGTGCAAAAGGCGCGCTGAACGTGGCCAAGCGATGCAAGGTGTTTATTCGCGCGACCTCATTGGGTGGAGTCGAAAGCCTGATCGAACATCGCTATACCATAGAAGGGGAAGGCAGTCCCGTCCCCAGGGATTGGCTTCGGCTGTCGATTGGCATTGAGTCCGTGGACGATCTGATTGCAGATCTTGAGCAGGCATTGGAGTAAGTTCGTGGCGTCAGATGAGTAGGACCGACGAATTTGTTCGTCGGGAACCTTCAAGATGGCCAAAAATTCCCAACGACTCGTAGCTCCTACGGGTCGGGGAAGTTCTCAACCAATCTATGCGCTGGAACAAGTGGCTTTTAAGTGTATTAGTTGACAAATACACCTGGCGTATCTAGACTGCCTGGTGTATTACAAGTGGTATACACTATTAATGAAGTAACATGATCCTGGTAGTCGACCCACATAGCGGTATCCCGGTATACCGCCAAATCGTTGAGCAGATTCGCTTTCACGTGGCCAGCGGTGTGCTAAAACCCGGTGAAGAAATCCCCTCTACCCGCGCGCTTTCAGCCAGCCTGGGTGTCAATCCGATGACCATCAGCAAGGCCTTCGTACTTCTTGAAGAAGCCAAAATTCTGGACCGGCGACCCGGCCTTCCACACGTGGTACGAACGCAACGGGGCCGCAAGGCTCTGGCCACGAAACAGCAGCAACTGGAGCAGGCCTTGCGCCCGGTGGTAACCAAGGCGCGACAACTTGATCTTGATACAGATACAACATTGCAGATTTTCCGGAATCTGCTTGAGGATAATACGAGGTGAAACATGAATCCTGTCCTTGAAGCCAATGGGTTGACCAAACGATTCGACCGGGTCACTGCACTTGAAAACATCAGTTTCAAGGTGAGTGGCCCAACAATTGTGGGCCTGTTGGGTAAGAACGGTTGTGGCAAGACCACCCTGATCCGGCAGTTAATGGGGCTGCATCTGCCCAGCGAAGGCTCTGTTTCGACACTCGGCAGACCCGGCGCAGAACTTGGGCATGACGAACTGGCGAGTATTGGTTATGTTCCACAGGAAATCCGCCTGCTTGACTGGATGACGGTGGGGCAACACATTCACTATGTTGCAAATTTTTATCCCCGGTGGGACGGGGAACGCGAACAAAGACTGCTCGATGAGTTGGAGATTGATACCGAAGCCCTCGTTGGTACATTGTCATCGGGCAATTTACAAAAACTCGCCATCGTTCTGGCCGTTTGCCATCACCCACAGTTGCTGGTGCTTGATGAACCGGTCAGCGATCTGGATCCGATCGTGCGACGCAAACTGTTAGAGCTCTTACTTGAGCTCATGCGCGACGATGCGGCCACCATTGTCGTTTCCAGTCACGTGCTACGTGATGTGGAAAAAGTGGTAGACCGGGTGATTTGCCTGGACCGTGGGCGACTCGTTACAGATGCCGCGCTCGATGAACTCAAGGAGCTTTATGCCGAATGGCTGGTGGTTTCCGATAACGGCAGGCTCCCTGAGGAATTTTCCGAGTCCTTTTTAATAGCACAGCAAGGCAATGGTCGTGAAGCCAGACTGCTGGTGAAGGATGCCAGCACAGAGTTGGCAAGCTTCAGCAGCACACACAGTGTCAGTGTGAGTGTTCGGCCGTTAAATCTCGAAGAGATATTCCCCGTCCTTATCGGTGAGCAGCTGTGAGGAAGTCACTGCAGGCTTTTTTCCTTATTATGGGTCGTGCATCGGTGTTCTGGTTGGGCGCACTGGGCGTGTTCATCCTGTCTTTGCTTGTGACCGGTTTGGCCGAGCCGGACAGGACTTTTATTGAACATTACGCTGATTCCGTTTTTGTGGCTGCCTTTGCATTTCCCGCAGGTGCCGGTTTGCTTGCCGGAGCCGTTATCCAGGAGTTCCAGCACACGACTTTTGCCACCTTTCTTCCCGCTATCCGGTTTCGGCTTGCTACCGGCTTTATGGTCACCGGTCTGTTAGTAAGCCTGGTCGTTGTTGGCTTAATTGCCACAATCAGTTCCACACCACATGACCTGGCGGTACTTTTTGCCGTCGGGGTCGGTGCCTACTGCCTGGGTGGCATTTTGATCGATCCCCTATCGGGCTGGATGACGAGTCTGAATGTGACACTTGTGCTGGCCGTAATACTCAGTTCACACCAGTTGGATTTGATAGCTGGGGAGCATCCATGGCCCACCTTCATGATGTCAATCGGGGTTGCCGCTTTTTCTGTTTCCAGGCTGTTCGCGCGGGCGACGTTCCGACGCAAACCCTTTCGAGTCACAGCGCCGCTCCCGGGTCGCTTCTCACTCGAAAAAACCCACCAGTATAGACGGCACAAAATGATACAGGGTGGTCCCGTCAAATCTGGCTGGCTGACGGGTTACCTCGGCCAGAACATGTGGCTCTGGACCCGTGCCGCAATCCATGAAACCTACGGTGCGCACGTTCTGAAGACATTCCTGAAGGCGGTCGCAAGGGCTTGGCCCCTGGTTCCTCTGTTTCTGATTTACGCCTGGGAAGACAAGGGCGAAATGAGGTTTTCCGAAGCCCTGGCCAAATCACTGAATGATGCCTTGTTCCGCTCTCCTTTCCAGCCTCAGTTCGGGGAACATGGCGGGCCGTACCCAATGGTCATGATCGTCATTGCCGTCGCCGGTATCCTGACGGCATTGCTTTCACCCGTGGCACTCGGCGGCGCACTGTCTTACCCGTTGTCCCGCTTTCAACGTGCAACTGTGCAATTTCGCGGGGGCCTTGCAGATACGGCGATACTATTGCTTATCGCCAGCCCCTGTCTGTTGGCCATTGGACACCTTGCAGGCTGGTTTGTGGGATATGAGATCCGTTTTGACTTTATGCCCTTCTTTTTGCGCGTACTGCTACTGACCCTGGTTTTGATGCCATTGGGCTATTGGGGGCGGGTGCAACTCCAGGAGGCAACCTGGCGAAAGACCGAAAACAAACTGGTTGGGCTCATCCTCGGCATTTGTGGGTTCGTCGTCCTCGTCGGTTTCCTGACGCTTGTTGTCACACAATTATTCACTTCACCAATCATGGAATTGGGTGTATTGAGCATCGCCGTGTTAGTTTCCAGGATGATTTACTGGCGCTCACTTGTCAGCTTTTATACGACTGCCGACCTGGCGTAAAAAGATTCGACCACCACCAGCTTGGCCGTCGCGCAATGCTCAGCTACCGAAATCCTTAAGGAGTGATGAGTTCTATCGTGGTCTCAGTTTGGTGTAGTTTGACCACCCTCCGTCGAAGGTAACAACTCGCCCTCGAAAAAAGTCATCATGACCTGAGTTTCACCGACATCGTCGATGGATATCTCGAACAGATTTCTGTCAAGTACAACTAAATCGGCTGATTTGCCTACTTCAACCGATCCTGTCAGCCCATCCAGCCGGAGTGCCCGGGCACCATTGAGTGTGTAAATTTGGATCGCTTCTTCCAGGGTCACCGCCTGATCCGCCCAGAATTGCCCTTCCACCCGCCCAGTAGGGTCCCGGCGGCTCACCAGCGCCTCGATGCCAATCCATGGGTTTGGGGTCGGCATGATCGAGGGCCAGTCCGTGCCGGCAACGACCAGGGCACCGGAATCGAGCAGGTCGCGCACCGGAAAATATCGCTCACCTCGAGAGCCTACTGCAGAAATTACTGCGTCAATGACCGGTGATGGAAACCAGAGTATCGGTGAAATATCGGCGACCGCGTCCAGCGCTGCAAACCTTGGCACATCGTCGGGGTGGATGTAGCCTGCGTGCGCCAATTCATGCCGTAGCCCACTGAATCCATTTGCCTCGCGTGCAGCTTCGATCGCATCGAGTCCAACACGTACAGAACGGTCACCCGCTGCATGCAGCTTGACGGTGAAACCTTTTGCATCCAGTGCAATCAGATCCTGTGCCAGGGTCTCAAGCCCCACGTGAAGGTTGCCGGTGAACTGGTCCCCGTGGGTATCGTCGGGCAGGTATGGGTCCAGCATCGCGGCAGTCCTGGCGGGTGTTGGCACACCGTCGAGAAATATCTTCACAAATCGGGTGTGTAGGTGTTGCGTCGCATAGCGATCACGAATACGCTCAATTTCAGTCACATCCAGTGGTTCAATCCGGTGTCCATAAGGTGTTCTGATGTTGGCTGCCAAATGTACACTCAGGCCACCGAGACTATTGTCCACCTCGTGATAAGCGGCCATGGCCGCCGACTCATAGGCGCCGGCATCCTTGATGCCGGTAATGCCGAAACCAGCCGCCAGCCGCAGAACTTCCTGTACCGACGCAATGTACTGTTCCGTCGACCAGTCCGGGACGGCCTTTCCACCCAGACGTGCCGCGGTCTCAAGCAGCAGGCCGTTCGGTTCGCCGTCAGCGTCACGACCGATGGCACCACCTTCAGGGTCGGGCGTGGAAGGCAGGATGCCGGCGAGTTCCAGCGCCTTGGAGTTAAACCAGGAATTGTGACCTGAGTCATCATCCAAAGCGACGGCGATATCACCAGTGATCGCGTCCAGCCACTCCCGTGGGGATTCAATATCGTATTGTTGAAAAAAACCACTGCCCCATTGGCCGCCAATTATCCACTCGGCACCGGGGTCTTTCGCAACACAGCCACGGAGAATTTTCGCAATCTCGTCCGGATCAGACTCAATCGGGAAGCGACAGTGATAAAGTGACGCTATCGCCCCCATAACAGGGTGAACATGGGCATCATTGATTCCAGCCATGGCCATTTTACCCTGCAGATCAATCAGGTTCGTAGCTCCACCAACATAGGCGGTAACCCCGGCACTATCTCCCACATAGGTATATTTCCCATCCTTGATCGCGACCGCCTCGGTCCAGGGTTGTTCCGGATTCACGGTATAGATTTTGCCATTGGTCAAGACGGTATCGGCAGCCACCACCAGCTTTGTGGTTTCCTGAGTTTCAGAGCCACAAGCAGCAAGCAGCACAAAGACAAACATCACTGAACTAAGTTTTTTCATCACCACTACCTCGAATTCCTTGTTTAAATCATGAAAATTACAGGTGCAGACCTGTGCTCGGGTCTGTTCTTTGTGTGTTTACTGGTCATTTCTTTCTGCGACCTGCCGTATCAACTTTTGGTATTCGTCACGCGCCCGGTCAATACGTCTGTCCAGCTTTTCCTTGTCGGCGTCCCATCTTGTGAGTAACGACCCCTCGGTATCACCCCTTTCCCAATCTTCATCCAGGTCAGGTCTGGAAGCTCTGAATGCCTCAAGAACATCGACGTACTTTGCGGCAACGTCCACAGCCACTGCAGGATTCCAGAAGCGCTGGTCATCGTCAACGTACAGATAAACCGGGGCCGTGTGTGCCACCCGGTTTTCTTTTCCGTAGGCACGAATGGCCAACCACTGGGATTCCAAGGTCTGAAAGTCATAACTCAGTTGCAGTGATTCCGCACCTTTATCAGACGAAACGGTTTTGACAACCTCGCCATGAACGACAAGTTCAAGTTTTGCCAGGCTGTCCATGTCGGGATTGACGGACGCCGTGGCTGAAATACTCACCTTTTCCCCACGTTGTACATTGAATTCAGACCTGTTCGTATCACCGTTAACACTGAACTCCAACACCGGCCCATTCGACACAAATGAGCGCCCACTGACCCAGGCGTCATACCAGGCCTGCACAGAGAACTGACCATCAAGCTGAACATAGACACGTTCACTTCCTGCGATACCAATGAAGGGATAGTCGGAGCCCGCCGCCGGGAGCAATTTATAACCGAGATTGAGGAAATCGTACAAGTAACTGGTATTCAAGCTACCCATTTGCAATATTTCGATAAAGTCAACTACCCCCAGGGGCACGTCCAGTGCCAGACCGTAATTTACATTGAAGGAGTCAATAGCCACATGGGCATAGCCCCACAATCCCCCGTTACGATGGACAAGCTTCGCAATATTGTCGTAGATGAAGTAATCCTCCTTGCTCCAAACGTACTTTGTGGCATTGAGTCCTATGGTATGACCACGGTGCGACGAACGTGGTGACTCCTGCCCCGACACCAGGGCGTGCGTTGAGCGGACAAAATGTCCCTCAGGTCCGAAGGCGTACTGTGGGTAATAACCACTTGCACCGACATTGCTCACCTGTAACAGATTGGATACGTGGATATCTTCGGCCCGGGTGAATGCCAGAACACCCTTGTTTTTCGAGGGTTCCGGCCGGCCGATGTGAATGTGTGCATCTCCTGAGTACCACCCTTTTGCGGGCATGTTTTTCCAGCGTTGCAATTTGATATCAACGGACCTTAATTTGCCCGCCTCGATGTTGACTTTCTGGTGCACAAGACGATATTCAGGTCCTTTGTAAATGACAAGATCATAGCTGCCCGCAGGCACCGGGGCCTGATAAGCCCCGTCTACATAAAATACGTAGCGGCCTTCACTCGGCCAACTACTGATCTTGCTGAGCATGGGCCATTGTTTAAACGGACTTGAAAACGGTTCCAAAGTAACCGCTTCGTCGCCCGGCATCGGGCTGCGGCCTTGTGGATCGTACAGACCTACACGGACTGAATCCGGCAAATCTTCCTCATTACGAATATCCAGTTTGATAGTTCCCAGTTCAAGTTCTTCTGACTGTTCCAGTTGTTCGCGGGAAATCTTTAAGCCACACAGGGCCAATTCTCCATTTACATCTCTATCTTGCGGATGTTTGGCCCCCAGGGCGCCAATGGCAAAGTCGGTCTTTTCATATTTTCGATTGGCCAGACGTGCGCGCTCCAATTGCACCGTTACCCGCTCCCATCGTTTTTCGTAGGCCGGGTTGAGCTTGAACTGTTTTGCCTCGGGGTTGACGGCGTGATCATAGGAGAGATTGAAGCCGTCCGTAAGGCTGCGGTCAAATAACAACTCAAGGCTTATCGTTTCGTCAATATTGAAGGCAAAGTCATCATCAACATCGAAGAAGAAATAGGGTCCCACCAGGCACTGATGACCATCTCGATCCTCAATCCGCCCCGGTTTACGCCAACTAACGAACCAATCTCCGCCGTGAAAATCAATATTCATCGTCAGGGTTCGTGAAACATTGACATCTGGATGCCACTCAAGCAATTGCTTGCCAATGGGATGATCGCTATGTGCCAGAACGATTTCAGCCGGTGTCCACACACATATAAGTAGCAGCAGGCACTTGCAATGGACAGCTTTCATATCGCCCTCCGGGTTTGTGCCGTTAATGACGGCTTTTGCTTCCAGAATTGCGTTGCTTGTTCAAACGCCCGGGCGAGTTGTAACACACCAAAATCATCGTGATAACGACCGACAATCTGAACCCCTACCGGCAGCCCGTCATCAGTGAATCCGCAGGGCACCGATATGGCAGGATGACCCGTGACCGTAATGAAATAGCAGGACCTCATCCAGTCAAGATAAGTATCCATTTTCACACCCTCGATCTCTTTCACGTAGGCTTGATTGACATCAAAAGGCGGGACCTGCGACACCGGCAGGATCAGAAATTCATAGACTTCCATGAACTCACGTAATCGATGGTAGAGCGCGGTGCGTTTGCTTTCGGCATCTGCAAGCGCGGCTCCGGTCAGGGTGAGTCCCTGCTCGGTGTTCCACACCACATTTTCATTCATCACGTCACGGTGCTGTTCGAGCAGACCGCCACACAGATGACCGTATAACCAGGCTCGCCAGACCCTGAAAGCATCGTCGGCACCGCTAAACTCAGGCAGTGTTTCATCGATGCGGCAACCGAGCGTCGTAAAAGTGGCACGTTGTGCATCAATGGCTGCGGTGACCTTCGAGTCCACGGGTAAGACGCCTCCGAAATCACTGCTCCACGCGATTCGAACACCCTCGAAATCGCGGTCCAGTGGCTGACGAAACCGGCCGCCCGGTTCATCCAGGGAGATCGGAGAGCGATTATCCGGGCCGGCCATCACACTCAGAAGTAGTGCAACGTCTTCCACTGTCCGTGCCATTGGCCCTTCTACCGGCAAGGTCATCCAGCCAATATCATTCGGCCACGATGGCACCCGACCCGGTGAGGGGCGGAAGCCAACGATATTACAGAAACTGGCAGGGTTTCGAAGCGAACCACCAAGATCGCTACCGTCCGCCAACGGCAGCATGCCACTGGCCAATGCCGCCGCTGCACCACCGCTGCTGCCACCACAGGTTTTGGAGAGGTCATAAGGGTTACAGGTCGCACCGAAGACCTTGTTAAAGGTCTGCGAACCTGCACCGAATTCCGGTGTATTGGTCTTGCCGATCATGATTGCACCGGCATCACGGATACGCTCTACGAACAAGGCATCACGATCCGGCATAAAGTCCTTGTACACCAGTGACCCAAAGGTTGTACGTACACCTTTGGTGAGTGCCAGGTCCTTGTGCGCTATTGGCAGGCCATGTAAGGGCCCAACACTCTGCCCGGACGTGAGTGCCCGGTCTGCACACCGGGCTGATTCCATGGCCTGTTCCGGCAGTAGTGTGACGATCGCATTGACCGTTGTGTTGACTTCTTCAATCTGCTCAAGATGTCTTTGCATCACGGTCTCGCAGGAAAGCTCACGGGACCGGATTTTCCCGGCCAGATCCGTCGCGGTTTCAAAACAAATCGATTCGGAAGACAAAAAGGGATTCCTGTGATAAATCCTGCCTTCCGGGTGCAGACTTATACCCGGAAGGCAGGTCAATGCTACTTTAGAAGTTGTAGTACAGTGTTACCCCGTAGGTCAACGGCATACCAACACTTCGAATCCAGGGACCGTTACCGCCCTGGTACGCGGCCGGGTAATAGTACTCATCGGTGAGGTTCCTGCTCCAGGCCAGCACCCGCCATTTTCCGTCGGCAGCCGCAATGCCAATACGCGCATTTAGAATTGTGAATGATTCGGTTGCGTCACCGATTTGCGCACCACCTGTGGTGCTATCCTGAAAGCTGAAATCACCTGCGATCTCCATCACCAGATTGTTGCTGATCGGCCACTCGTATGAGACCAGGCCGGCCGCTGACCATCTCGGAGCCATCGCCAGTTCTATACCGGACGCATCACGCATGACCGTGACAGGCCAGGAGCTGGCATCACGATCAACTGCTTCCCATTCCTTGACCTCACTGTCAAGGTAGGCGATACCAAGGCTAAGGTTTAAACCGTCCGTCGGAATCCAGTTTATATCAATTTCCGCACCGGTGATCTCGGATTTGGGTACGTTGGTTAAGCCGGAAATATTGCCGACAAAAGTGACCGCAGCGTCCTGCTCCTGCTTGTCTTCATAGTCATAGAAAAAGGCCGCAGCGTTTAGCTGCATACTGCCATCGAGCAGGGTTGCCTTGACACCCAGTTCCCAGGATGTCAGCACTTCTTCCCGATAGGGTTCCAGTTGCTGAGTCGTGTTGGAGTTCGCACCGTTGAATCCGCCAGATTTGAACCCCCTGGACCAGGTGCCGTAAATCAGCACATCATCAGACACGATATAATCCACACCAAATTTACCCATCCACCGGTCGGTGTTGATGGTGTCATCAAAAACGTGAAACGCATCATTTGCGTTGGGGCCGCCAATCAAGGCAAAAATGTAGGTCGGCGACGTGGGATCATCATCAATGGTGCCACAATCACCGGGAACGAGGCTTGAACCGAAATTCGCGTTCAGGAATCCTCCAAGACTGCCGTCATCAGAAACAAATGTACACCCTGACCAGTCCCTGTCTTCCTCCGTGTAGCGGGCACCTACCGTCAAGCGCCAGTGTTCCGCAAGGCTCCACTCCACGTGCCCGAATACCGCTTTGGATGTTGTCTCCTGCTGATACTTGGTATCCAGTTCGAGGATGGGAGTGAACATAAACGGGGGCACACCCCAGGCAACCGACCCGAACCCGAACAGAGAGTCCGACATGAAGTAGTGGTAGAACTCATCCATTTCGTCCCAGGAGTAGTAAAGACCAGCGATCCACAAGAGGTCATCGGATTGACCCGAAAGACGCAACTCCTGTGAAAACACTTCGAGCTTGGTCGTGTTGATGTTGCTCGAATCGTTGTAAAAGCCACCGTCCCAGTCGTTGGCTTCTTCACGATCAAATTTGTCATAGGCGGTGATCGAGGACAGATTCAGGTTACCCAGGTCCCATTCCAGTTTCGCGGACAGGCCCTTAAGCTGGTTGTCCCGGTGTGGTCTAAGATTAAAAGTCCTGCCGGTATGTGGACTGGTGTAACTGTTGGTCCAGTCAGCGGCACGATTGTCACCGATGGAATACCAGGGTGGGGTTGCACCCGCATTAGCACCAAATACATAATCATCCAATGGTGTATACGGTAAGGCGAACTCACCCAAACCGGCAATGGAGCCATCGTAAACCGTATTGGCCTTGTTGTCGGACTTGTCATTTACATAATGGAAGTTCAGCAGAATCTTTACGTCCTCGCTTATATCTACGTTAAACAGCGCCCTGATTGCAGTGGTGTTCAGTTCACCCAACTTGTCGTCCCGTGTGACACTTTTTTGCCAGCCCTTGTTGGACTGCGTGGTCTTGAAGGCCAAGCGTGCCTGCATGCTCTCACTCAATGCACCAGTAGCAAAGCCCTCCAGATCGAAAACCCCGAAACGCCCATAACTGGTACTGAATCCCGCCTGTACCTCCTCACTGGGCTTGTTGCTGACAAAATTAATTTGCCCGGCCGTAGTGTTACGACCGTAAAGGTCACCCTGGGGGCCTTTCATTACTTCTACGCGTTGAACATCAAAAACCAGACCACGGCTCATTACCGTGTACGGGATAGCCACCTCGTCGAAATAGAGACCAACCGTAGAGGACGCACCAGTAGAGTAGTCCTGAAAACCAACACCACGTATCGTATAAAGCGGCACACCGGTGGCCGCCGTGTCATTGACTGTCAGCCCCGGTGTGAATTGAGCAACCTGCTCAGCGGTAACAACACCCAGATCCTTGAGTTGCTCACCCGTGAAGGCATTGACGGTAATGCCAATATCATTGGCACTCTGTTCGCGTTTTTGTGCTGTAACGACAACTTCCTCGATCGCCACGCTTGCAGCCAACACCGATCCAGCAGTGCCCAGGCCTGTGATAAGAAATGTAAATGCCGACACCAAGCCAATGCTTCGGCTCAGGATTGTGCAGGTGTAGCTTAGAACTCTTTGGCCTGAAGAAAATTTTCTCATTTGGTATACCCTCGGCAGCTAATGCTCCTCAATTATTGGTGGAATGAGTCTCCGGCCTCGCCAGCACAACATTGACTCACCTTATTCCGCTCCGTGCCTGTGTACGTATAAAAAGACCATCCGGGTCTGCGATAATTCTCCCTATAGATTGGCCAGCAGGCTTTCGGCCCGCTGGATTGCTTCATTCTGGTGTGGCTGCAGCTCCTGCCCACCCAGACCGGCCAACAGTTCCAGGAAAGGATCCTCAACACCGGTTTTCTCACCCGACAGTGTTTCAATCACAGCCAGAGCGAAAAACGGAACTGTCGATACGTTATAACCCCCTTCGTGACACATAACGATGCGTCCGTCACACAGTTCCTGCGCCGTAGTCATCAGTTTCCCGGCCATCAGGCGGTACGCACCACTGTGCAATTGCATCCGTCCAAGTGGATCGTGTGCGCCGGCGTCAAAGCCGCATGGCACTATGATCAATTCCGGTTGGTAGGTTTTTAGTGCAGGCACGACAATACGTTCGAACACCGTCTCATAGGCGCCGACACCCGACCCGGGTGGTAATGGAATATTGATATTGAACCCTTCCCCCGGTCCTGAACCATTGTCCTCGATAGGTCCTGAATTGGGTGGAAAGCAGTTGTCCTGGTGGACCGAAATCGTCAGCGCACGGGGATCTTCCCAGAATGCGGCCTGGGTGCCGTTGCCATGATGCACGTCCCAATCAACGAATGCGATACGTTCCAACCCATGGGTCTCCAACGCGTGTAGCCCCGCGATGGCGCCATTACACAATAGACAAAAGCCCATTCCAGTATCAGCAAGGGCGTGGTGACCGGGGGGTCGTACCAATGCGTATGCGTTAGCCACCGCGCCGTTCATGACTGCATCTACGGCCGCAATGACACCACCTGCGGATAACCTGGCGATCTCATAGCTATCTTTGCCAAATGGCGTGAATCCACCGGCGTCGCCACCCGTCTCGGCGCTCATAACAGAAATTCTGTCCAGGTACTCCTGCGTGTGTACGCGTAACAATTGCTCCTGCGTTGCCTTGTGCGCAACTACCGGAACCAGCTTGTCCAGCAGACCACTTACCTCTAGCAGGTTTCGAATACGTCGCTTGGTTTCCGGATTCTCTACGTGCTCATAGGGTTGGACCGGCCCACCCGGCGCCATAACGCCAGAATGGGTACCGGTATCGTGCCACATATAAATCTCATGCCAGACAAAGCCAGTAGCCACTTTCACATCCCCGTATACGGAATACTCTCTAGTTTGGGTGTAGGCTAGCAAGCTCACGCATGACAATCCCGACCCGGAAGTAGGGCATGTCAGTCAATTACCCCCTCTAAAGTAGGGTTTAACGAGGAATCAATCGGAGTTGTTGCGCCGCCAGGGCCGCCGATGTGCGGTTTTTGACACCGAGCTTTCCAAATATATTTTTCACATGCCACTTGACCGTACTCTCGGCAATCGTCAACTGCTCGCCGATCTGCCCATTTGATCGTCCTGAAACGATAAGTTTGAGCACATCCAGTTCACGCACACTGAGTTTTTCAACCAGACCAGGCCGCGTGTCAACCCGATCATTCTGCACCACGGCGGTCTGGTCAGCCTCGGTGATAAGCGCCAGAACTGCTTGCAGTTGATGGCTTGCCGAAGCCGGCAGTGCCTGTCCTGCATGGTCCCAGACCCATCTCAGCATGGGCCCGACTTTTTCACCTTCATCCAGAAATATTCTCAGCATCCCGGAGGACGGTGCCAGGCTCAAGGCAGCCACAATATGTTTCATCATCCCAGCGTTTGTGCCGTACTCAAACTCAGCAAGCGCCATCAGCACCAGGATCTCGATTGATTGCCGGATTCGCCCTGCTCTTACTGCCACGTTGCGCAGCCTTCGAAGTCCGAGCAAGGCCTTGTGTGGCTGATCTTGCACAAGCAATAAACGCGCTTGAATCAGACCGGACAGACATGTAGTAGGCTCCCAGTGATCCGTGAGACAAACCATTTCCTCGCCCATGTTAACGCCAAGCCTGCTCGCGACACGCTCAGCCGTAGCCACATCTCCCTCCTGAATTAACAGACGCACGAAATGATTTTCGACCTGCAGTAGCAAGCGGTGGTAATTACCGCGTTGACAGACCTCTCGTATTTTCGCGTAGCACTCTTCAGCATCTCTCCGGCGTTGTTGCACAACCCTGATGCGGGCAAGCGTTACGAACCCGAGCACCAGTGCTTCCGCGATAGTACACTCCTCAGCCAGGATGATATTGGTCGCCAGCAAGCGCTCAGCCTCCTCAAGCCGGTTCCATTCATAAAGCACCACACCTTGCAACAGCCGGGCCACGGCTGCTCCCGCCGAGCGCTCGCCGCTATCAAGGATGGAAACATCCTCAGATTGACGGAAGTATGCAGCTGCGCGATGCATTTTCCCCTGGGTGAGACTCAGCATCCCGGAGAAAATATCACTATAGCTGACACCGAACGAGGAGCCAGCCTGTTCGTGGTATCGACGTGACTTCGCAAGAGAATTCTGTGCCAGTTCAAACTCACCCGTCACCAGACACGAGTAGCCAAGCAGGTTATACATGACCCCAATATGGAAAGGCAGCAATAGATTTTCCCGCAATGGTTCACTCGCGAGCCGTCTCAAATCCCCGACCTCGTCATGCACACAGGCAACACCGGCTCTCAAGACCTTCATCTCCTCCTGTAACGCTTTCAGTTCCTCAGTTTTCTCCTCGACTGCTTCGTCCCGCAGCCGTTTAATGACATGCTCAGCCTGCTGCAACGCCTGTGTTGTCTCTTTCGGGCGATGCATGTGAAACAAGGCCCAACAACGCAACATGGGCAACTGAGGTCTCCGCTCGGTGATGGCATCCGGGAGTTTTTTTAGCCAGCGGTAGAGACGTGGCATCTGACCACGTTTTAACAGGCGTGCCGCATGCCGTTCGACCAGTAGGGCCGCGTGGTCGAAATCCCTGGATTCCAGTGCGTAAGTAACGGATTCACCGTTGTATCCGTGCTCTGCAAACCATTTGCTGGCGCGTAGGTGGAGTTCTTCAACGATCTCGGGATGACGTCTCCTGAGTAGATTCACCAGGAACTCGCGAAACAGGTGATGATAACGGTACCAGGTACGACTCTTATCCAACGGCAGCAGAAAGATATTGCTGTCTTCAAGATAATCGAGCACATCCTGGCAGCCGTCGCGGTCGACCAGGCACTGGCAGACTCGCGAATTCATACGCTCAAGGATCGACGTGTACAGCAGAAACTTCTGAATAGCCGGTTCTAGACGGTTCAGCACATCGAGTACGAGGTATTCTGTAACGTCCCTTGCTTTACCGGAAAATGAGCGAATAAATTCATCACCGCTCTCAGCCTGGTCCAGCGACAGGGAAGCAAGTTGCAAGCCCGCAGCCCAGCCTTCTGTACGATCGATTAATCGCTCAATTTGCCGATCACTCAATTCGAGTTCACGTGCATCACGGAGAAACCTTGCACCTTCCTCGGCGTTGAAACGTAAACTCTCCATGGAAATATCCATAATCTCAGCGTGGGCACGCAGACTTGCGATCGGCAGATTCGGCAAACAACGGCTTGCAAGCACAAAATGAAGATTGGCTGGACCGTGGTCAATAAACTCCTTGACGATACCCAACACTTCATCCGACTCAATGTGATGAAAGTCATCAAGAAAAACAGCGATCTCACGACCTGCTCTGGCGATTTCATTGATCAGGTCGATAACGATCTCAAGGGGGTCGATATTTGAGCGACTTTCCAGTGTGCGTAAGCTCTCTTCGCCCAGGTCCCCGATCTCAGTACGCAGCGCGGTGATGAGATAGCGAAGAAACTCAACCGGCTCAGAGTCACTGCGTTCAAGAGAGAACCAGGCACAGTCATAACCCTTGCAGCGTAGGAGATCAACCCACTGGGCCAGTAACGTCGACTTGCCATAGCCCGCCGGTGCGGTCACCAGAACCAGCTTTGGCAGGCTGCCTGGGCTGAGTAGCTTGTCAAGGCGCCGACGTGCAATCAGACCCGACCGGGCAACCGGTGGATAAAGTTTGGTAACTATGATGCTGTGTTGCAGTTGCATGACGTTTACGTCTGGATTCGGTTAAATGTATCATGTATTGATCTGATTCGGGGGTCCGGGCGTGCCCAAGGCCATCCGCTGTACACTACGGCCGTTGTTGTATGCATTTGAATCTCTATAAATTCTTTCGCGACAGGTTCGGGTCTTCCCTCGACCATACTTTTCTGGTATGCCCAGAGGGCTCCCGGTTGAGCTATGGTGACATCGATCACCTGTCCGCGTGTTTTGCTGCTGTTTTAATTCATGCGAAGGTTGCGGCCGGAGAACGCGTGATCGTACAGGTCGACAAGTCACCGGGCGCTGTGGCGCTGTATCTGGCCTGCCTGCGTGTCGGTGCAGTGTACGTGCCATTGAATATCGCCTATACCGCAACAGAGGTTAGCTATTTCCTGAGGGATGCAGCACCCGCGCTGTTCGTCTGCCGTCCGGAAGCAGCCGCGAAATTTTACCCCGTTGCCACTCTGGCCGGGGTTCCACTGAGCCACACACTGGGAACATCGCTGGACGGCAGCGTGGGCAAGCTTGCACGCAAGCTCACACCACATGAAGCGCTGACAGTTCGCGCGCCCGGTGACGTGGCGGCGATGCTCTATACCTCGGGCACGACCGGCCGCTCAAAAGGGGCAATGCTGACTCTGGATAATCTCGCCTCGAATGCATTGACACTGCACAGGTATTGGGGCTTCAAACCCGACGATGTGTTGCTGCACGCATTACCGATTTTTCACGTACATGGTCTCTTCGTTGCCCTGCACTGCGCCATGCTGAACGCTTCACGGGTGATATTCATGCCACAATTTGATGCCAGCGAGGTAAGCAAGGCATTGCCGGAGTCGACGGTGATGATGGGCGTACCGACGTTTTATACACGTCTGCTTCTGTGCGCAGATTTCGGAAGAGAGGTGTGTGGACACATGCGATTGTTTATCTCCGGCTCGGCACCACTGAGCGAGCAAACCTTTTCCGAGTTCGAGCAGCGTACCGGCCATCAGATTCTTGAGCGTTACGGTATGACCGAGACCGGTATGATCACCTCCAACCCACTCGAAGGTGAACGCATCGCTGGAACGGTAGGGTACGCACTTCCAGAAATTAAAATTCGTGTCAGCGACGAATCCGGCGAGCCATTGCCAGCCGGGCAAGTCGGTGGCGTGGAACTCAAAGGACCCAACGTTTTCAGCGGCTATTGGCGCATGCCGGAAAAAACCGAGGAGGAGTTTCGTAAAGATGGCTACTTCATAACCGGTGATCTCGGCACATTGACAGAAGATGGACGATTATCACTGGTTGGCCGCTCCAGGGACCTGATTATCTCCGGCGGATATAACATTTATCCCAAAGAAATCGAGTCGGTCATTGATGCACTTCCCGGCGTTGTTGAATCCGCGGTTATCGGTATTCCCCATGTTGACCTTGGCGAGTCCTCGATTGCCATCGTGGTTCCGAGCAGGGACGACCCAGCCAGCTGCGAGTCAATACTTGAGGCAACAGCAGCGCAACTCGCCCGCTTCAAGCAGCCACGAGATGTAATACTGGTGGATGAACTGCCACGAAACACCATGGGCAAGGTACAGAAAAATATCCTGCGGGAGCGTTTTGATGGAAAGTGATTCTCTGTCTTTGCATTGTTGCTGCAAAAGTCAATACAGGTGGTCTACCTCGCCCAACGGTACAAAAAAAAGGCCCTGAAGCGGCTTTTATTCAGCTCGGCAGAATGGATTCGATTCCTCAATGGACCTTTGAATTGCAACGTCCTGAATTCTTGTGACAAATTCCCGCACAAATGCCCAATTTCCGCAACAGAGACTTTGGGCGAAATTTTCACGAAATGACCGTGGCCGAGGCAGTAAAGGTCACCGGTGCAAACCGCAACACGATAAAGGATCATTTCGATAATTAGGGTCAGAGTGGACTAACCCGGATTCTCGGACAGATTTATTAAGCCACTAATCGATATTCTTCTTCAACCTGTTGTGGTGTTTTGTAGCCCAGCGTCTGGTGGCTGCGCTGGCGATTGTAAAATACCTCGATGAACTCGAAGATGGGCGATCTTCCATCATGTTTTTTTCTTGGCCGTGGCGCCGAATATTAACCGATTATTTGGCCGGTCTTTAGACACTAAGCGGCCGGAATCATTTTTCTTGGTAAATACAACACCAAAGCCAGGAAAACAGCAAACACCAGTGGCCGGATCAATTCAAGCAACGGATCATGTACGAGGTGGGCGCCAGCGGCCCCCACCACGATCATGGCCAGTATCATGACCGCAACTTGCCTGGTCTTTGGGATCAGCAGTAAAACTGCACCGGCCAGTTCCAGCACACCAATCAACAGATGAAAACCATCCGGGAACCCAAATCGTGTGAACATTTCCAGCACGCCGGGATTGGCCGTCAGCTTACCCAGGCTTGCCAGGGTAAATGCCAGCGCAAGCAGTAGCCGTACCAGCCAGTCAATTATCTTCCATTTCATTAGAATCGGCCTTTTGTTACTCTTGAGAGGATAAAGTACAAGATTATTTTGGGCTGAACCAGTAGCAAAACCCTGAAGAAATTCGGAAAAATGTCTGAAAAAAAGTCCATACAGAGCCACTCTGCAATACTGAAATTAACACGGGTGGGTCGTGGAGTATCGATGCTGAGCTCGGCTTGTTGAAGGATGCAAGCGGTATTGAAAAACGCCTGGAGCCACGTCTTTCAAAACTCATGTTCCTGTTGTTGAATAACCTGGGGAAATTCGTATCGCGCCGCGAACTGATCGATGAGATGTGGCCTGATACCGTGGTAACAGAACAATCGTTGACCCGGGTCGTGTCCGATTTGCGCAAGTTTCTGCGTTTGAATTACCCCGCACCTCCAGTCATCGAAACCGCCAGTAAACAGGGCTACCGCATGTCGTATTCAGTCCTGAACGTAACGCCGGACAGTGCTGTCAGGAGTCCGTTTTGGAAGGTGCTGCGCCTTATCGGCTACGGTTTTGGCGCACTGGTGTTGTTGGTGCTGGTTGTGCGTGGTCTGAATTACTAGTCGGAAAAAGAAAAAGGGGGTCCAAAAATACGAGTCGCTGTCCGTGCTGTCTTCCAAGCATGGACCAGCGGATGAATTCTCGGGTCCGGATGGCGCTGATTGCAGTTGTCACGGTCTATCCCATGCTGCGATTCGTTCTACCGTACTTCGACTCTGATTCCTTGTTGGCCACCAAGGCGGACTAGTGGCGACTCTGGATCGGAATGTCGGTCGGCCACCGGCTCTGCTTCGCCTTGTGTGCGTACGCGATTAGGAGTGTACCTGGACGTTGGCAAGCGATAGGGCTCAACTGGCATTCGGCCCGGGTGAGTAGGTAGCGGGAAACAGCTCTGAATTCATACGTGCAAGACCGATCAGCAGGGACACACCCCACCATACGCCTAGGTATGGTATAACGGCGTTGACTGGCCGATAAAGCTTCTTTTGTTGAGGTTGCCTATCTCATCGTGTATGGCAAATTGCCCAACCAACAAGAATTAGACGCTTTCAAAGACCGTCTGAATCACCACGCATTAGTGCAGGAGGACATGAAGTACTTCTTCTCCAGCTTCTTCGGACAAGCCCACCCCATCAGTAGGTCCCGAGTTCAAATCCTGGTGCCGGCCCCACAAACAATTATCATTATCATCTGCTATAGTTAAGATACGAGATTCAGTATTGATCTGGTGATAAGACTAAGATACTAATTCGAGCTTTCTAATGAGACAATCCTGGCCACAATGGCTGGTTGCCCTCTTTCCAATTTGGGGTAAAACAACACATGGTAATTCTATCCGGCGATAATGGAATAATATTCGACAACGGCAACAATGCACCCGGCGCGACCCTGCAGCGTCTTGAGCGTGGTGAATGGATCGATTATTTGATTGGTGGCGAACCGGTTTTCGCTCCAGTCGATGTCCAACGGCTGCAGCAGGGTGAGTATCGGCTGGCGAAGTCCGGTACAGCATGACGGGGTGTTGTTAATCGCTGGCGAGTGTTTTATTTCATCCTCCTATCGTTCCGTGTTTAGACCAGACCCCTTTTCTCAGTTGTACCCTAATCTGACCCGCTCCAATGTTCTGCCGTCATCGGTATCCCAACTCTGACCTGGGCAAATCTGCGATTGCCATCGTGGCTCCATGCACACACGACCCGGCCAGCCCCGAAAAGTACCCCGTTAACGCTCTAACCGCTGGTAGTGCACGTCGAATCTCTCATCAATATTTCCCGTCTTATCTTTGGACATTACCGTGACGGTAAGTTCATCGCCGCCGGATGCCAGTGCAAATTTCATCCGGGCGGGCTTCTGGTTGCTGTCCGGTGCATCGAAGACGGCAGTTCCACGACCAGCCCTGACCAGTTCAAAACGATTTGGACCTTCAATCTCTTTGGGCCAGAGTTGCATGCCTGTTTCAAAATGGCGGAAGGCCATCTCCACCTTACCTTCCTGGGTTTCTTCGATGAGTAAGAACTCATAAAGTCGACGGCCGTCTTTCCAGGTGAGCCGGAACATCCCTGCCATGGTGCCATCCCGGGGTGGAAGCCAGGTCTCGTCGGCTTTACCACCGAATATCTCGCCTTGCCAGGTACCGGATATAAATGACAGATCCTCGATGCCGAAGTCTTCCGTCTGGGCGGTAGCTGGAGATGCCGGTACGTAAATACACACGACGAGGACGAACAGGATACAGTTTCGCATGAGATACCGCCTTCAGTTTTCAACCAGGTCCTGGTAGAGCATATGCTTGTTTCCGTCGAGATCGAAAAAGGTGGCGAGACGAACTGTTTCGGGAATGGTGATCGTCTCTCCATCGAAGGGCACACCCTGTGCCTCCATTGCATCGCGCGCAGAACCAATGTCGTTGACACCCCACGTGGGCGTGGTACCGCCGCGCACTTCAGGTTGTTCAACCTGACTCAATCCGAGCGTTACCTTAGATACGGGGGTCGACAATTCGCACCAACCCATATCATCGAGCCGAAAGAGAAGTTTGCAACCAAGGACACTTTCGTACCAGTGAATGGAAGCACTCAGTTCACTGCATGGAAGCGAACATGTGAGGCCTCCATCGAATTCTGCTTTGCGGATCATTATTTTTCTCCAATTCAGTGGTTTTTCTGTTAAGTTACCATTAGTATAGTAACTATAGATTAGGTAATCAAGAATGCAATTTGCCAACACTCAACTGTTGCTCGACCTTGTCCGGTACAGGTGGTCAATCCCGGTTCTCGCGCTACTTGTGCAGGGCACGACGGAGGTTCCGGGAATCCATGGAGGCGGTGCAAAGTTTGTAACCCTGATGCAACGAGCGAGTGTCAGCCCGGGATCGCTGCGCCGAACGCTGGACGCCCTGATCGAGCAGAGATGGGTCTGCCGCAATCCTGGATACGGTCATCCCATGCGGCCCGAATACGTTCTTACACCACGTGGTATAAATCTGGCCGTGGCGGCCGAAGGAGTGATGGCTGTGTTGCTGGAAATGGATGTCAGCAAAGCTGCCTTACGCAAATGGTCGCTTCCGGTAACTCTGACCCTGGGCGCTTCTAAAGCCCACTTTGGTGAAATCCAGGGTAATCTTCCGGGGGTCACTCCCCGCGCCCTCGCTCTCACTCTTAAAGAGCTCGAAACCGCAGGGCTCGTTGAGCGGACGGTCGTCGCAGCATATCCACCCCGCCCCTGCTACGAATTGAGCCCCTCGGGACAGGTTCTGAGTAGCAGGGCCAAGCAGCTGGAAAGCGCACTGGCCGCCTGAAAGTAGTGACAAATTAACAGTTTGTCCCGGTTCTCTCTACCAACCCGTATCCTGGCGCATCTTGATAATTGTGTTGGAGTCGAATCGGGTGGCGCTGACTGGTGCATCCCAGCGCATGATGCCGACGGGTTGATGGTAGACCTTCGCGTGGCCAATCTCATGAAGCAGGGTGTGTGCTTCGCTGCTGCTGCAGGGCCCGGGAGTGCCGCAATCGCGCAGTGTTTCCAAGAAGATGATGGACTCACTGGCTTCATTTAAGCGCCTTCACCGGTCTTACATCGTCAGAATATCTGCCATCGACCGAATCGTTAAGAGCCCACCAAGTACAACAGTCGGTGTTGGGTCTGTTTGCACGTAAGTGAGTCGCTTGACAACATCAATAATAAATGCAAACATGAACCTTCATTCATGTTTTACAATATTTCTATATGGTTCAGCAACCACAACAAGCACGCAGTCATCGAGCACTCCATCGGATTTACAAATCCGCATCAAAGCTGCTTTCTGAAAGAACCTTCGAGAAAATCACGGTCAAAGAGATCGCCCTCCATGCATCGGTTTCTGTAGGGACTATTTACCAGCGGTTTGAAACTAAAGATGCCCTACTGTGCGCGCTTTATGACCACTACATCTCAAAAGCCGAAAAGCGAATCGATCGGTTGGTCGCAGATCCATCAATAGTGGGCCTGGAGGAACGTATAGCGCAACTCGTTTACATCACCAGTGGGTTATTTTCGGAATGGCGGGGAGTGATTCGTTCCATGCACCTACGCCAGCAATCCAACTCCATAGATATTGGCGCGTCGGAAATGGGACGGATTGAGGAAGTATACAAAAAAATGGTTCATTTTCTTGCTGGCAGAGTAGCTAGCGGCTGTGATCACGATGCTGCCAAGCTGGCTATCTCCACATTACTATCCCTTAGTCGTGAGTACTACATTTACGGTCCTACACAGCCTGTCGAACTCAGTTTTTGCTCCGACGAAAGCGAGTTCGCAGGTCGGCTGCGAGTCGCTGTTGGTGCTGTCTTCCAAGGATGGACCAGCGGATGAATTCTCGGGTCCGGATGGCGCTGATTGCAGTTGTCATCGTCTATCCCATGCTGCGATTCGTTTTACCGTACTTCGACTCTGGTTCCTTGTTGGCCACCAGGGCGGACTGGTGGCGACTCTGGATCGGAATGTTGGTCGGCCACTGGCTCTGCTTCGCCTTGTGTGCGTACGCGATTAGGAGTGTACCTGGACGTTGGCAAGCGATAGGGCTCAACTGGCATTGGTTCACAGAGCGCAAGTTCTACTTGCTAACGGGTCTCGCAGCTCTGACGATTGTGGCGTTCCTTACGCCTGAACTGTACTACGGCGACGCCGTTCCCGCAGTGATGCGAGCGCATCCATTGGGACCGGTGTCCCAAACCGAGAGGCTATTCTGGATTGTGATGGCAGTTAGTGCTGGAGTCGTGGAGGAGGTTTTGTACCGAGGATTCGCACTAACCCAGCTAAAACGGACATTTAATCTTCCCGTCGCGATAATCGTTTCTACAGCGGCCTTCGCGCTCATGCACGGACCCAGCGTGCTGGAGCCACGGTATTTGAGCCTCTACGTTCTGTCTTCCCTTGCCTTTATTGGGTTGTTTATTTGGTTTCGTTATCGTCACTTACAGTGGCTTATCTTAATTCACGCGCTCGGCGACCTCTTATTGGTCATGGCTCCGTGAGGGATTGTGTATCAGTGACTGACGGTCGGGGGTAGTCGATTTCCAGTTAAAACAGAACGGTAGGTACCGGCCAGGCATACCGCTTTTCGATCAGTAACCGAACCCATCAGGTTCGAGTGAATGCAATGGTAAAATCATGCAGGAATATCAGTCTCCGCCCCCTGAACCATTTAAGATTTATCACAAATCGCACCGGTCGTCTCATCACCGATTGCCATCGGTTCATTTTGATCCAGATTCACTGTAAGTCCAAGTTCTTCCTCCAGACACCGGGTCGTTCCCGTCATTGCTCGCTGTGCCACTCTTTCTGACCTGACAACGATTACAAAGAGATTGCAGGTCACCCACTTCGATACCTTAGTGGTGGCAGTGTATAGCAGCAATGATCAAAGTGAAAAAATGTCCAGGAACTCCGGTAACAACGGTAGCAGGTCGACCCAGGCGTGGATGATAATCAGGACCAGCATGTTCCGGGTTTTAGCCCAGATAACGCCAAACGCCAGGCCGGCCAGGGCGATGACGGCGATAGAATAGGCCAGTGTCACCAACATCCCAGGCTGATCACCCAGCATAGTGACGGTTCCCGCGCCCCGCAGGTAGATACCGGGTGCATGAGCTATCCCGAACACGGCCGCCATCATGACCAGACCGGAAATTTCAGACCCTGACCACACGGCAAGCCGCGATTGTACGATTCCCCTGAAGAAAAATTCTTCGACCAGACCCACTTCCAGGATTAGTAGGGGAAACAGCAAACCTGCCCCTAAAAGAATCGATGTGAGTGGGTATTGGCCGGAAAACAAAGGCTTAGCCCCTTGCCCCACGAGGTACTGGACAAGGAAGTAGATGAGCATCATGGCGCCAATCAGTGCCAGGTATCGCGCCGCCAATACTGTTCGAAGTTTGCTGCTGAAACCGAAATCCTTCCACCCGTAGCCAAACATACGTGAAAACAGCAGGTAGGGAATGATGACAAAAACCAGCAACTTTTTGCCGATATCTACAAAAAACCTGCTGCGGGGCGTGTCTTCGATTAAACCGAATACTATCTGGTCAAGTGCTTCGCTTCCCCACACCAGATAAGCCATTACGCCCAATACGCACAGGGTCATAAGTACGATTTCACCATGTTTGATTCCGCCTGGTATAAACAATGGTGTGCACTTGCGGCAGAAAAAGTAAGCCACCGCAGGCAGAATGACGCCGAATATGGCCAACATGAATAGCGGTTCCGCCGGGCTGTATACGCCGTTGGTAACCAATAGCGCAACGGCCAGGATATAGAGGCCGAGGAACCCGAGAAAGAACGGGTTTTTGAACAATGTCATATCGCCACCTGAGATGAGAAGAAGTGTGACTGCCGATTACTACATCAAATGCTGTCGAAAAGCATAATAGTCATCGGCACCGCGGCACAAATCCTGAAAGTCATGGAACGCGAGATTTTTTATGATTATGGAATAACAGCGACCATCCTTAACGGCCCACCACTTCCACCTTCAATCTTCATTGGTAATGCGATGACAATGGCGCCTGTGACTGGAAGTTGTTCAAATTTGGCGACGTTTTCAAACGCCGGAATATTGGCGCCGACAAAGTTTTGATGCGCTTCAAACAACCCCGCCAAGTGCTCCTGGTGGATGAACTACCGCGAAACACATTGGGTAAGGTACAGAAAAATATCCTGCGGGAACGATTTAGCGGAAAATAACTCTAATTTCTTACATTTGTTGCTGCAAAATCAGCCCGGTCTGCCCTCCTCGTCAGATCAAAAAATCGTCACTTCGGGGCAGGTTGAATAACTATTCAGGGTACATTAAGCCGCATCATTTATACTTGGCAAATGGTTGTACTAAGAAGCTGGTTAACGGTTACGATCATATGGAGCGTACAACAGTGAATATACGCACCCTGGCAATTGCCACGCTCTTGGCAGTAGCACCATTGAAAGTGCTGGCGCTCAACTGTCTGTTTGATGAAAAGGAAATCACCTACTACCTGGGCGTTGATCCGATTGCGGATCGGTTACCAGGGGGTGAGACTTTTCTCGACCTTCCCGGACTGGAAGCAGGTGCAGTCAACGGTCCCGCCACACCCCAGTGGCTGGATACGTTCTACCTACTGGAAACTGCCACTGGAGTGATCGTGCATGAGGTCATCACGATCAACTACGCTACAGCTACCTTTGACCAGACACCCTTCACAGACCCACTCCTGCAACGCCACACACGAGATAAGGAGCTCACCATCAACCAGGATGGCATCACCCTCATCATGTGTGTTGATCAGAATGCCAAAGGCGGTATCACCAACAATATCTACTTTGATAACCAGGACAACCTTGTAGGTTTTTTTACCAACCCGTGGCATGACCTTGGGGGCTATGCCATGGGTACTTCCAACGAAACGGTCACCATAGCGCTAGCAAGAGAATTTAACGCCAGCGGTGGCGACGCCGCAGCCTTCCTGCGGCTTGCGCAACACTACACCGGTGTCACGGTAAGCACTAACAAGTTTTCAGAAGATGCGATCACGCTGTTCCAGACGGGGGTGGCCAAATCAGACACCAGGGAACGCGCCCAAATCAGTAACGAAGATGGTGCATTTGCGGATGGAATGAAGGTCTACCGGACCAAGACGGGGGCCACTGCAAGGCTTGCACCCTCGGTTTCAGAAGTTCTTGACCAGGCAGGTAATCCGGCGGCCACCAACAGAATTTTACAGCTGGATAATCATCTCGATGAAACGCTTAATTTTCACACCATTGACGGCATAAAAAACGTCTTCATTACCGACGGAATCGGCGAGCCAAATTCAAGCCTGACGGCTTGTGTTAACGGCAGCACAACCCTCACTTCAACGGCGGCAAACAACTTTGGGAGCGGTCGTACAGCCGACCATGTATTTGATCTGTATCTGGAAGGAGCCAAACTCCAATCCTGGACGGCAACCAACATCAGCACCAACCTCGACTGCGACAAAACGTACACGCTCAAGAGTTACAAACGAAGCCCCCAGCGAAATACGATTCCGGGATGGACGGGCTTATTTGGTCCGGATCAACTTATGATCACTTCTCTGAGTGCTACTCCGTCTGAAATCGAACAAGGCGGGGCTGTAACAGTGAGTTGGAGTACAACGGGAGCGCAGTTGTGTACAGCGTCAAGCGGCTTCGATGGCTGGGCCGGCAGTACCATCAGCCTGCCGTCGGGCAACAAGATTTTAACCGGAACTGACAGCGGTACTTTTACATTCAGTTTGGTTTGTTTTGACAACTCTAACAACGAATTTGCAAGAGCGATCGATGTAACGGTCAGTGCCACAGCTTCGGGTGCGCTGGCGATCGACTCATTCACTGCATCGGCGGCACAAATTGTTCAAGGTGGGTTGGTAAGCTTGAGTTGGAGCACGAGTAACGCGGACTCATGTGCAGCATCCGGTGGCTTCGGTGGTTGGGATGGCAGTACAGTGAGCCTGCCATCAGGTAGCAAGTCCCTGTTTGGCTCATTCACTGGCACTTTCACATTTTTGTTAAGTTGCCAGGCAGGCTTTATTGATACTGTTGAAAAATCGCTTGACGTGACGGTTTCTACAACTCCACCACCATCGGGAAATGCGGCTGTGATCAATACATTTGATACGACAGCTACACAGATTGCTCAAGGCGGTAGTGCGACATTGAGTTGGAGTACAACGAATGCGGTGTCATGTGACGCCAGCGGTGGATTCGGTGGCTGGGGGGGTAGTTCAATAGACCTGCCATCGGGCGCTAAGACCATAACAGGCAGTTTTCCGATCGCGGAAACGTTTTTCTTGAGTTGTCAGGGTGATGTGGGCACCAGCCCCGATGTGAAGTCGCTAAGCATAGCCGTTGGCGGCGCTACTCCACCAGATCCAGACCCGGATCCGCCAGGCAATGGCGAACTTGCGATTACGTCGTTCACCCCCTCTGAGGCAACGGTTCTACCGAACCAGGCGTTTGCACTGAGTTGGACAACGACCAATGCAATATCGTGTAAGGGGCTGGACGGTGCCGGTGGTTGGGCGACCGCTCTCCCTGTATCTGGTGAAATGGGTATCATAATCTCCACACCCGACACCTATACCTTTACCTTACGATGCGAAAATGCCGATGGCTTTGTAGCCGCGACCGTCGACGTGATCGTTATCAACACGGCAACGTCACAAGTTTGTGAGCCATCAACAAGCCTGGCCCTTACCGCCGTTCCATTTGGTTGGAGTGACTGGTGGGCCACGAAGAACTTAACCGGTGTACCCGAGGTATTTCCTGCGCCATTGAACGAAAAGATCGCACGTCTGGATGTCGGACAATGCGGTTACAACTACGTCAGTTTCAATACGGCCAACGCACATGGTAGTGGTGCTATTTTGTTGATACCGACCACAAGTTCGGATGGACTTCGTCTGGGCTCCATTAGTGCTGAGCCGGGTGATTTTGGGGTCGCGGCTGAATGCAGGCAATTTTGGGGGCTTGGTTCCCAGCTCTCATACTCCACTTCCGGTTTGGCAGGCGTCTGTCAATTGGCGAAAAACACTGACTATTACCTGAATTTTACATTTACCAATGGGACGGATGCCTCAACATCAGACTGCACCTCACCCGTCACCCGGGGGGATGGAAGTCTCCTGTGCGAAGTTGAGGTTCAGGCAAAATTCATACCAAACCTATAGAACTTTAGCAGACTGGATCAAACCTCCACGCCAGTGAGTTTGGCGAATAGCGGAAAATCAGGTTACCAACACCTTCATTCGCCCCGGCTTCGTTTACTGTCGATCCCGACATAGTGTCGAACCTGATTGCTTCGCGATTGGGATTTTCAACCTTTTTTGCAGCAACCAAACAAAAAGCCGCCCTGAGGCGGCTTCTATTTGGCTGGGGGAGAGGGATTCGAACCCCCACTGGCGGAGTCAGAGTCCGCAGTCCTACCATTAGACGATCCCCCAGTAGGGATCGAATCTTAACGTTTGGAGTACTGGGTCGCTTTACGTGCCTTGTGCAGGCCAACTTTCTTGCGTTCCACCTCGCGTGCATCGCGGGTTACGAAACCGGCTTTGCGTAACGGACCACGCAGTTCACCGTCGTACTCCATCAACGCCCGGGTCAAACCCAGACGTATGGCACCGGCCTGGCCGGAAATACCGCCACCTTCAACGGAAGCGCGAATATCAAACTGCTCGGTCATTTCAACCGTTTCAAGTGGTTGGCGCACAACCATAACCGCAGTCTCGCGCCCGAAGAATTCATCAATGGGGCGATTATTGACCGTGATATCACCTTTACCCTTGCTCAGGTAAACGCGTGCCTTGGAAGACTTGCGCCGTCCGGTACCATAATATTGCTGTGTTGCCATTTATCTCGTATCCGTATTTTGTGCCGGTTTACAGCTCAAGCTGGGTCGGCTGTTGGGCTTCATGCGGGTGCTCCGGTCCTACATACACATGCAGTTTTCGGAACATGGCGCGACCCAGAGGGTTTTTCGGCAACATGCCTTTAACTGCATTCTGGATGGCACGTTCAGGGTGCTTGTCCAGCAGTTTGCCTAAGCTGATTGATTTCAGGTTGCCAATGTAGCCCGTGTGGCGGTGGTACATTTTATTCGCCAGCTTGTTGCCGGTTACCTTGATCTTCTCAGCGTTGACCACGACCATGTGGTCACCGGTATCCATGTTTGGGGTGAATTCAGGTTTATGTTTACCACGCAGACGGCGCGCCAACTCGGTGGCCAGCCTTCCAAGTGTTTTATCGGTCGCATCAACAACGCACCACTCGCGTTTTATTGTCTGCGGAGTTGCAACAAAGGTCTTCATTTCTACGATTCTCTGCAAATAACCCGTATCACCGGGTGAAGGGCGGGAATTTTACTGGCTTAGGGCCTCGGTTTCAACCATTGATGGGCTTAATTCTCAGACGCTCAACCACCTTACCGTTGATAATGTGGCTGTCAATGATTTCATCCACATCCTCTTCATCAATATAGGTGTACCAAACACCTTCCGGATAGACAACACAAACCGGCCCTTGCTCACAACGGTCAAGGCATCCGGAAGTATTCACCCGTGCCTTTCCCTGCCCGGATAATCCCAATGCCTTGACCCGGCTTTTTGCATACTCGCGTAATACAACAGAGCCACATTGGTTGCACGATGGACGTGGTGCATCAGAGCCGCGGTCATTGGTACAGAAAAACAAGTGCTGTTGATAGTATTGGGACATGGGTACCTCAGCCAGAACCAGCCGCAAAGAGAAAACGACCTTGACGGAACTAAAGTATACAATGGCAAACTACAGGCTATCCAACCAAACAGGGCCCAGAAATGACAATACGCAGCTATACCCCACTCGACCGTCTGATTATCGGCATTGACAATGCTCTGCGCGTGGCAACGGATCAATCCAGGTTGCCGCAAAGAGAGAGTCCTGCAACTTCGATACCCGAAGTGGTTATGGATGAGGATCGGCAACGGCACGCCGCCGGACTGATGCGGGTCAACCACGCCGGCGAGGTTTGTGCTCAGGCACTCTACGCCGGACAGGCGGTAACGGCGCGCAACCCGGATGTGCAGGCGGATATGCAAAAGGCGGCCAGTGAAGAAATTGACCACCTGAGCTGGTGCAAGGAACGTCTGGATGAATTGGAAAGCAAACCCAGCCTGCTGGATCCATTATGGTATGCAGGGTCTTTTGCAATCGGTGCGGCAGCAGGCCTCGCAGGTGACGGCTGGAGCCTGGGCTTTCTGAAGGAAACCGAAAACCAGGTCGAAGCACACCTTGAAGGCCACCTTGAACGCTTACCACCCGAGGACGCACGCAGTCGGGCCATTTTGGACCAGATGAAAATTGACGAGGCCAAACACGCACAAATGGCGGAGGATTCGGGCGCCTTTGATCTGCCAAAACCGGTACGCGAACTGATGAAGTTGACGGCGGGGGTAATGAAGGCGGTGGCCTACAGAATCTGAACTGTGGGGCTCACGGCGTTACAAGGCTGGTCACCTGGTGGACCGACGACCGTGTCGTCGGGAATAATTCTCCCGAAAGAGCACCCGCCTGATCCATGCAGGTATTTTGTGCCGGTCTTGCAGATTCCCGACGAGCAAGCTCGTCGGTCCTACAGGCCCACCGTCCTTTGTAGGAGTGACGACACACGTCGTCGCGAACATTCCAGATCCCGACAAGCAAGCTCGTCGGTCCTACGGTTTCTTTGTTTGCTGCCGTAATGCTTTGAGGGTTAGGCCTTCAGGTACTTCCTTGGAGGTTTTCTCGGCTGGCGACAACCACTGGATATTCCAGCCTTGTAGACTGGTCAATTCAGCCACTGGAAATTCCCGCGCACGAAAATCCAGTTCTCCGGAAAACTGCATTCGGTCCCTGGCCCCGGGGTCTCCCGGTACTGGATTGGTGAAATGAAAGCCAAGCTCAAAACGGTAGCGCCCCGCAGCGGCCTTCCATCCGCTTCCGCTGACACCCCAGGGGGCGGCGAAGTTGCCGCTGGTCAAACCATTGTCGACGGTAAAACCCAGCTTCGCCTCACCGGAATCCCACTGTTGTTTGTCGGTGACCGCAGCCGGCCCTCGTGGTTGGCTGCGATTGAGCAAGGCCAGTGCCAGCTGCAGCATCAGGGTTGGAGCCTGTACCAATGATACGAGGTCGGGGCCCTGCTGCTTGAAGCCACGGGCCAGCAATACCTTTCCGTCCACGATTAGCAAATCACCATTGAGCACGCTATCAGGCGCAACCTGCTCCACCTCCAGCAGCAAGTCACCGCAGGGGCAGCGATGGTAAATCCAGCCACCGTGAAAGCCGGTGCCCGGAAAGTCCACGTCCAGCTTCGTCACGACAGCATCCCGCCACAACGTGCCCCTTTCAACCTGTGCTGCGGCCTGCTGGACGCTTGCCACCAACGATGTGCAGACCACAAAAATCAAAGTGCGTGACTTGTGCATATCAAAAAAACAGTTCCCGCAGTGCACTTCCGGGGTCCACCGCACGCATCAAGGCTTCCCCCACGAGAAAGGTGTTGATACCACACACCTGCATGCGCTTGACGTCGGCCGTCGTCCTGATACCGCTTTCGGTAACCAGCAAGTAGCCCTCAGGGAGCATCGGCTGCAGCCGTTCGCTGGTCTCCAACGATGTCTCAAATGTATTCAGATCCCGATTATTAACCCCGATCACGGCATCTTCGAGCCCTAACGCCCGCTCCATTTCTGCCTCATCGTGCACTTCCACCAGTACATCCATGTTGGATTTCATTGCCAGGTCAAACAAGCCCTGGAGACTGTCCTGGTCAAGCGCAGCAACGATCAACAATATGCAGTCAGCACCCAGTACGCGGGATTCATGGATTTGCCACGGGTCGATAATGAAGTCCTTGCGTAACACCGGTAGCTCACAGGCATTACGGGCCTGCTGCAGATATTCCCCTGACCCCTGAAAAAAATCCCTGTCGGTCAGCACTGAAAGACAGGCCGCGCCCGCTGATGCGTAGGACCGGGCAATCGCATCCGGCTGGAAATTCTCCCGGATTACACCGGCGCTCGGTGAGGCTTTTTTTATTTCCGCAATCACCGCAGGACCCTGTTGCGCAGTCAGTTTGAGTGCCTGCGCAAACCCGCGTGGCGCGGGGCAGGCCTGCGCCCGGGCCTGCAATTCAGCCATCGGTGATATTGCCTTGCCCGCCAGGACCTCCGCTGACTTGCGTTGCACTATTTGTTGCAGGATTGACGGAATAGCCATTAAAACCCTTGAGTCATTGCCGCCAGTTGCTTGAGTTTTTCCAGCGCTGCACCACTCGCCAATGTGTCTGTGGCCACCGCTACACCTTTGGCGACAGAATCTGTTACACCCGCCACATACAGCGCAGCGCCGGCGTTGAGTGACACCAGGCGGGCTGCCCGCTGTGCGCGTTCATCATTTTCGTTCTCATGTGCCCCTGCCAGTGCCCCACGTAGTAGTAGCAGGGAGGCGTCCGCGTCATCCACGACCAGGCTTTGCAGTGGCTCCCGTTTGCAGCCAAGTTGTTCGGGTTGCAATTCATACTCGCTGATGACGCCATTTTGCAGTTCCACAACGAAGGTACTGTCAGCCAGACTGATTTCGTCCAGTCCGTCCCTGGAATGCACCACCAACACGTGCTCAGAGCCCAGACGCTGTAACACTTCGGCAACAGGACGGCACAATCTGCGATCATAAACACCGATCAGCTGCCGGGTCAAACCCGCCGGGTTGGCCATTGGCCCCAGAATGTTGAACAAGGTACGCAATCCCAGTTCATTACGCGCCACCGTTACATGACGCATGGCACTGTGGTGCATGAGTGCAAACATAAAACCCACACCCAGCTTGTCGACGCAGCTCGCTACCTGTACAGGCGAAATATCCAGCCGTACACCGGCCGATTCCAACACATCGGCACTGCCGCAGCTCGAAGAAACCGACCGGTTACCGTGCTTGGCGACCCGCCCGCCGGCCGCCGCCACAACAAAACAGGCCGCGGTGGAAACATTAAATAAATTGGCGCCGTCACCACCGGTGCCCACGATATCCACCAGGTGCGGGCCACTGACTTTTACGCCACTGGCAAACTCGCGCAGCACCTGTACGCCACCGGTAATTTCATCAATGCTCTCACCCTTCATCCGCATGGCCAGCAAGAAAGCACCAATTTGCACATCGGTGGCGCCCGCAGACATGATCTGACGCATCACGGCCACCATTTCTTCGGTGGAAAGATCCTGCATTGTGGAAACACGGGCCAGTGCAGATTGTATGTCCATGCTCATGAGTAAACGCCCCACTCAGTCCAGTGTGTTGATGAAATTCTGCAGCAAATCGTGGCCACAGTGGGTAAGAATGGATTCCGGGTGGAACTGGACCCCTTCAAGCGGCAAACTGTTGTGTTTCAGTCCCATGATCTCCTCCAACTCCCCGGTTTCTGTTTCGGTCCAGGCAGTGACCTGCAAGCACTCGGGTATGGCATCCCTTTGTAAAACCAAGGAATGGTAACGGGTGGCTTCAAACGGTTGGGGAAGACCTGCAAATACGCCCTCACCACGATGCTGTATCAACGATGTCTTGCCATGCATGACCTTGCCGGCACGCACCACCTGGCCACCAAAAGCCTGACCAATACACTGGTGGCCCAGACAGACACCCAGAATTGGGAACAAATTGCCAAGTTCAATAACCACCTCAAGCGATATACCGGCATCATCCGGTGTACACGGCCCCGGGGAGATGACAATACCCTGTGGCTCCAGCTTACGGATTTGTGCCGTGGTGATGGCATCGTTGCGTACCGTTTCTACTTCCGCTCCCAGCTCACCCAGATATTGCACCAGGTTGTAGGTGAAGGAATCATAGTTGTCGATCATTAGAATCATAAAGATCTTATCTATTTGAAATTAAAGTAAATATAATACTCTGCAGTTTCTTGTTACATCAGAAAGAAGCACCGTTTTCAACCCTCAACGAGGCCTGAACAAACGGTGTACAGTTATATTAACTTGATAGTATCTGTGAAGCTAATGCGGGCATCCGGACGTCAATTCCAACATTAACCTGGTTCGGAACCAGCGGCTGGCTAAACTACTTTATGTGACAACTCAGGCACAAGCTGTTGTCTGCATTGGACTTTCGCAAGAACGGTGAGATCGAGTCATCGTGCACAGAATGGCATGAAGAACATTCGACATTGTTGTTTGCAGACAACGGCAGCCCACCAACAGTAGCCGGTGAACCTGAAGCAGCTACAAAATCCCCATCCGCAGTCGCGTCGTAACGAATGGATACCGGGTGGTCGTCGCTGAGGTCAGTGCCTATCAGCATACTGCCTCCCACTGTATTGGTGCCATCGCTACCCCAGGGGTCACCGTATAACTGATCCACGGCAATGGTGCCATCGTGGCAGCTCAGGCAAGCCAGCGTACTGCCTTGCGGAGAGTTTGCCGTGGCCATGTCGATTGTGGGGCTGGTATACATGGTGAACGGGCCGGTCGGCATCGCCCGGTTCCAAGGTGGTACCTTCACGTGATTGGCATTGTGAGGTACATGGCAATATATACAAACGTTACCACCGTCGTTGGAATTGGTTCCTGAGAGGTCGTGTTTTGTATTGTTAATCTGCCCTGCGCTAACAACAGCGGACATCAACAGCGACCCTATTGCTGCAAGAATAAACCGGAAGGTGGTCTTCATTTTTCAGGCCCTCCATAGTCTTGAAAAAGAAAGATTTTGAAGTTGTATCCTCCCCATTTGGCGAACGAGCCACAAGTGGCAGAAAGACTATTTCGACAAAGAAAACCTGCCAGCAAAGCAGGGAAAAACTGACAGGGTAATTTGCTTTCTACATACGAGACTTCATGGCTGGAGCACGTTGTCTTTCCCCCCTCATGCCCGCCATTGTGCTCTTCCCAATTCGTTCACCTGGTGTGTATCGTCTGATAGCAGTTGATCCAGATCATGATACGGGTCATTTGTTGCTCTGCTCGGCACGACTCACGATGGATTTAGCACAGGTTCATGCCATAATTCAGGCGCCCGATTATCAACTCAACGATGAGCACAATTATGACTTTTTTAATCAATCGCTTCCTTAACACCCCCATAGTTGTATTTGCCCTCGCTGCGATCTTCGCCCTAATTGCTGGTTGTGCTACTCAAGCACCTGTCCGACCAGTTGAGGACGCTCAGGATCTCGTCTGGCCCGCCCCACCGGAGCAGGCGCGTGTCCGTTACCTCGGCTTCCTGCAATCACTTGAGCACGTTGATGGCAAGAAGCAACAGAGCTTACGTGACATCCTCATGGGCGAGGAAGAGAGCGATTCAGCAACACTGGCCAAACCCTACGCTGTACACAGTGATTCAAAAGGAAGAGTATTTGTTGCCGACACCGGTATTAGCGGCCTGGTTGTTTTTGACCTGGAGCAAGACCTGGTTTCATTTTGGGGTACTGGAGGACAGGGAGCACTGACCAAGCCGGTTGGCGTTACCAGTGATGCGGCCGGCAATGTCTACGTCAGCGATGTCAAAGCCCAACGGGTGATCGTCTATGATACCGAAGGCAATTACAGCACTGGCTTTGGTGGTCCCGAGGTCCTGCCGTCACCCGTTGGCTTGGTTTTTAACGAGGCCAGCCAACGGCTCTACGTGGTGGATTCCAAACGTAGCCAAATTGTTGTATTTGACCCCTTGGGAAACGTTGTTTCCACGCTTGGCCAGCCTGGCTCTGAACCCGGTAATTTCAACACACCAACCAACATCGCCATTGATGCCAGTGGCCGTCTCTACGTGGCTGATACAATGAATTTTCGCGTCCAAGTGCTGGAGCCCAACGGCACGGTCGTACGCAGCTTTGGCAAAATTGGTGACCGGCCGGGTGATTTTAATCGTTTGAAGGGCATCGGTGTGGACACTGAAGGGAACATATACACGGTCGATGCTTCGTTCAACAACGTTCAGCTTTACGATCAACAGGGTGGGTTGTTATTGGTTGTTGGTCGCAGTGGTACGGGGCCCGGGGGATTCTACCTGCCGGCAGGGGCCCACGTGGACCGGAATAACCGGATCTTTGTTGCCGACCAGTACAATAAACGTATACAGATGTTTGAGTTCCTTCCTGAAACAAAAATCAATTAACCCGCTTTTTTCACCAGCATCCCAGATAAGGTGAGAGAAGGTGAGACCGGGAATCGGTCGAGAAACCGGCCTGGGCCGCCGGGAACCGGTCGAGAGGCTGGCCTGGGTCACTCGCCAGGGCCAGGATGAGTGCTGGGTCGCGTGCAATTTGCACCTTGGAATCTGTTGGCAAATATGTCATTTAGATAAACTGGTTCATTTGCTTGCGGTGAGACCCTTTCCTGGTAGATGAAATAAGGGGGAAGTCTAAAAGACCAATTTGGGGTTACCGGGTTGGCATCCTTTTTTGGGATTTGTTCAGCCGCCAAGTTCACAGGCACCCCACCCCAAATGGACAAGTTTCGCGCTTGACCAAAGTAAAGGCTCGTTTGACCATGGTCAAACCCAATTGATCTAAGTCAATTCTTGGCAAATCTCACGTAGGTATTTTCCCCTTCCATATTGAACACAAAGCCAAGCACTAGGACAATCCTAGTAAAAGAAACAGGAATTGACTGACAGTTTTTACAGGGGTCATTCGTTACCGAACACAGGGTGAATTCAGTCAGCAATGCTGCTGAATTGACCACAAGTTTAATGCACGAAAACCAACCTATGAGGATAGAAAAATGAGGACCAAGACACTACTCAAACTTGCAGTGCCAGCGCTTTTACTGGTAGCCGGTGGCGCTTCCGCACAAATCGCAAACACAGATCATGACCTGTCATCAAGTGGCGGCAATATCTGTGTTTTCTGTCACACTCCACATAACGCAAACCCGGACGATACTGTACCGCTGTGGAACCGTGATACAACCACGACCACCTTCACCATGTATGACAGCCCGACCATGGACATGACCGTCGCCGGCTCTCCGCAGGGCAGTTCACTGGCTTGTCTGAGTTGTCATGATGGCACCATTGCTACCGATCAGTTGTATGGTGGAACAGGTGACCCGGCCAAGAAACTTACCGGCGACAAAAATCTTGGCGCTAACCTCGATGACGACCATCCGATTTCCATTACCTACGCAACCACGGGTGCCAATGGCGATACGGCTTTTAACGACGCCGTGAGCGGAACATTGGGTGGGGGCTCCCTGCCGTTATTTGGGACTTCCAGTGATCAGGTCGAATGCGCCACGTGCCACTCCGTACATGACGAGACAATCGGGAAATTCCTACGCATGGATAACGGCGGTAGCGCTATGTGTCTGGCTTGTCATATCAAGTAGGTTGGACAATAATTCGTCCCGTGGGAACTCGGGCAAATGTTCAAAGATCAGGAATCAGGGCGACGCAAGTCGCCCTGATTCTTTTTTGTTGGCCGTTCTTGTCAACCTGCACAAGTAAGGCCAGGTCCCTTTTCTTCGATGTCCCGCCACCCAGGCCCGAGTCTGCCGTGGAAGAGCAACCGGCGCTCCCCCAGAACGAAGCGACCACAGCGGAACCCACTCTGGCTTTTGCACCGGACTCCGCTACCGAGCGACCGGCCCTGGAGACGGTACTGGATTGGGAGGAGGCACTGACCCTTCTGCCCAGGGATTACAAAGACAAGGCAGACTGGACGGCGGCGTGGAAGCAGGGTCTGGTCCGGCCGCGTACCGGGACCGATCCCAGTGCCCGGGATGCCGTGGCCTTCAAATATGACTTTGTCATCGCGGCTCAAAACCCCAAAAATGATGCCTATTTTCCGCACTCAGCGCATACCGTCTGGCTGGGTTGCGAAAACTGTCACACCCGGCTGTATCCTTACAAGAGAAATCCAGCCAGTATGAGGGAGATGAGAAAAGGGGCCTCCTGCGGGGTCTGTCACGGCAATGTTGCGTTTTCACTGAAGCAGTGTAAGCGCTGCCATCTTAACAAGTAGTGAGGTCAGGGAGAGCCCGTCTGCGGGGTCCATGTCAAGTATGCTAAAAAATTTGCGCTTACCCGGATTCGTTCTTGCCAGCGTATTCCTGTTGCCGGTGGTATCCGCAGGTGTTGCTACAGCGGATAGTGCACCTGGAGATATACGCTTTACCAGGGAGGTT
This sequence comes from Gammaproteobacteria bacterium, assembly GCA_021772915.1. Lineage (GTDB taxonomy): Bacteria > Pseudomonadota > Gammaproteobacteria > Xanthomonadales > SZUA-36 > SZUA-36. The sequence goes on from JAJFLB010000034.1 coordinate 104,149, forward strand.
GATGACACAGACATGGCGGGATCGTTCGCGCCTTCCATATTTCCGCACTGGGTGCACCGGATTCATTACCGTTGCGACGCCTGTCACAACAGTTTATTTGAGATGCAACTAAACGCTGTCCCCGTCAACATGGACCTGATAAAGCAGGGCAAGGTTTGCGGCACCTGTCACAACGGAAGGCTCGCCTTTGGCGTTACCTTGCAGAGCTGCAACCGCTGTCATGTTTCCGTTCCGGAATGAGCAATACGCCGTGCAGCATGCCGTACACGCAGAAGAAAGCACGCCATGAATCACTGGTGCTCTTATTACGTATGCGCTGCGATGATCGGACTGCTGGTGAGCCCGGATCGCGTTCAGGCCTGGGAAAACTTATTCCTCCTACCACTTGAAATCGAGGCTGTGACCCGTTTTGATGGCACAGACCGCAGCGAGCCAGATAGCCATTTGCGTGACACCGAACTCAGGGTCGGTCTCCGTCTCAAGCAGGAAGGCTACAGCCTGGACCCGGCGATTGCCCGGTTCGTATTGGAAGTTGAACCGGCCTATAGCTGGGGGAAACTTGAGACCGGTACAATCAAGGACAATCGTAGCGACAAGTTTCTCAGTTACCTGTTCCAATTCAACCTGTTTCAAGGCACACCGGGACCGGTAGGCCTCGACCTGTTAACCATGCGCAATAAGAGTCTCAATACGGGCTCATTAGGAAGTCGCTACGACAGTGAAATTGAAACCCATACGGGTACGGTCAACTGGAAAAACCGCGTCTTTCCCATGCAGTTCAGCTATAGTGAACGCTCACTCAAGCAGGATTTTCTGACCGGTGCGACCAACACACCATCGAAGCGTGATGATCACCTCCGCACACTAAAGCTCAAAGGAAAAAGCAGCAAACTGAATCTGCTCATTGAGCGGCAATCACTGAATGATCAGGTGCCGGACCGGGATCAGGATTTCGACCTCAACCACGCCAATTTATCCCACCGATTTGCCTGGGGCAGGGCCAGTCAATTGCGTTCAAGATGGGATTATTATGATCGCACCGGGTTTAATGCCAACAGACGTCTGTTCATTGAAGAGAACGTACGAATCCAGCATGCCGATAAGCTGTTTAGCCAAAGCTCGCTGCGTTACTTCTCGGTAACCCAGGAAATCAAGACCAATGAATACATCGGTGACTTCAGGTTGCAGCACCAACTGTACGACAACCTGACCTCCACGGCCCAGCTGTTTGGTAATGCACGACGCTCCGACAGATTGGATGAAACCCGGTGGCGTACGGGTCTGGATAGCAGCTACCGTAAGCAGCGTTTATTCGGCGCCACGGTCAACGCGGGTATTGGTTTTTCCTACCAGGAGACGGAACGGGTTTCGAAACTTGGCCTGGTGGAAGTCATTGACGAGCGGCACGATGCGACCCTGGCAGGCAGTGTGGTTCTCGAAAACCGCTTTATCATCAATTCCAGCATTATCGTTACCAACTTTGACGGTACACTGGTCTACACGCAAGATATCGACTACCGGGTGGTCCAACTCACTGGCGAACTGACACAATTGCAGGTGATCCCCGGGGGACGAATTGAAGAGGGGGATACCTTGCTGATCAGCTACAAGACCGAGACGCTGCCGTCACAGGAGTTTTCTACCACCAACCTGCAATATAACCTAGGTATCAGTTTCCGCTGGTTACGCTTTACCCACCGAGGCCGCAAATCTGATGACCAGTTGTTATCCGGTGCTAACGAGAGTTTTCTCAAGGATAACCGTGACACCCTGACCAATCTCGAATTTCGCTGGAAGATCGTGGGTATCAATACAATGTTGAGTGCTGAGAGGCACTTCAACAAAATCGGCGATTTTGAGTCCCTGACCTACACCTACCGGCAAGTCCTGAGTTGGCCAATGTCCTCACGCACCCTCATTAACCTGAGCATGCTGGAGTCCTTCATCGAAACCAGCAGTCTGAATACGGATTTGTACAATTTCGAGTTATCACTTAACTGGCGCTCGCGGCGCGGTCTTTCGATTCGACCCGTCCTGGGCGCGTGGCGGCGTCTTGATGAAGACTTTTCAGGCGGCGGCTTAAACAGGGAAGACGAATTCCTCATGGCTGGTGTGACCCTGCGCTGGCAATACCGGAAAGTTGCGATGGATCTTAGCTATCACCATAATCGCCGTACCATCGACACACTTCAAACCACTGATCAAACCACTGAAAACAGGGTAATGTTCAACCTGAGCAGGAGGCTCTGATGAAAAGGCGATGGCCGCTGTTCCTGGCCTTATGGCTGAGCAGTTGTGCGACAACCGACCCCGGGGCGCCAACGTACCCAGGTGCGCTGAATCTGGTGTGGCCAGCGGCACCCGAACCAGCGCGGATCGAGTTCGTTACATCGTTCAGCACCGCGGATGATCTCGGTCTGCGTGATACCTTCTCTCGCAGGCTGAAAAAACTTCTTGCCGGTGGCGATGATCGCCATATGTCCCGGCCATATGCAGTCGCACTAAGCCCCTCTACCGTGGCCATTGCCGATCCGGGCGGAGCCACCGTGCATATTTACAACACTGCAAAATCGACGTACCGAAAACTGGATCGGGCGGGGAAAACCCCATTCCGCTCACCAATTGGTGTCGCCTTTGCGGGTGACCAACTGGTCATCGCCGATTCGGAGTTGAAAAAGGTCTTTTTATTGGACCGACGGTTTAAGCTGTTACGCAGTTTAGGCGGTTTTTTGCGTCCAACCAGTCTTGCTTTTGATCCGGCCGGGAAACGTCTCTATATTGCGGACACACTGGCGCATGAGGTGCAGGTTTTTGGTCTTGATGGTAGTTTGTTATACAAAATCGGCATACGAGGCGAGCAGATCGGCCAGTTTAACTTCCCAAGCCACCTGGCATTCGCCGGCGACCGCTTGCTGGTTAATGACACCATGAATTTTCGCATCCAGATTTTTAGCGCCGAAGGGGACCACATGGGCAGCTTTGGAAAACACGGTGACGGTTCCGGGTATTTCGCCCAGGCAAAAGGCGTCGCAATGGATTCCGACGGTCATGTCTACGTGGCCGATGCATTGGCAAACCGCGTACAAATTTTTGACCAGTCGGGCCGGTTTCTGCTCGGGTTTGGTAGCAGTGGCAACGGCCCGGGTGACTTCCAGATACCTAGCGGACTGGCAATTCTCGATGACATGATCTACGTGGCCGATTCCTATAATCAACGGATTCAGGTGTTCAGATACCTACCAGGGGCGAAGTGAAATGCGTCAGGGCTGGGTATTGAGCTTGTTTCTCCTGGCAGCCGTGGATACTCTCGCCGCAGAAAACGTGGCGGACACACCACATAATCTGTCGGTGACCGGACCCGGCCCGTTCAGAAGCCAATCCGAAGACCGGATTTGTATTTTTTGCCACACACCCCACAGTTCAGCACCCGATGCACCCTTGTGGAACCGGCAGTCCGTTGGTTATACGAATTACCAAAGCACTACGATGGACGCAAGCGCAGGACAACCCGGTGGATCTTCAATACTTTGCCTGTCATGCCACGATGGCACAATTGCACTTGGGGACATGTTCGGCAGCAACCCAAACGTCACCGACCTGCAAGGAACATTCCTCACCGGCAGGTCAAACCTGGGACCTGATCTGTCCAACGATCATCCGGTTGGAATCATCTACGACAGCAGTCTGCTATCTTCGGATCCGGAACTGGTCAACCCCTCAAGTGTGGACCTGCCGCTCCACAATAGTGAGATTCAGTGCGTCTCCTGCCACGACGCGCACAACAATACAACTCCGCCATTTCTCCAAAAACCGACGCTGAACGGTGAGCTCTGTATGAGCTGCCATGTATTTTCTGGTGCGGACTGGAGCTGGACAGATGGTTCGCACGCAGTTTCCGGAGCAACACCCGGGGGGGCGGACCCCTGGCCAGAACGCAAAGCTGCGTGGAAAGGACAGGACGTTAGTGAAAACGCGTGTATGAATTGCCACGCACCACACAATGCGGCTACGCCAGCCAGGCTGGTCAAGGACCTGGAGGAAGCAACCTGCTACCGGTGCCATGACGGCAGTGTTGCCACACAGAACATTCAGGTCGAACTACAGAACTTTTACCGTCACCCTGTGGAGCAGACTCCCAGCCTGGCCCACAATGCCGCCCGTGAAGAAAATCCACTCACTATGGCCCTGCACGCAGAATGCGAGGACTGTCACAACCCGCACGCCAGCAGTGGCAACGCCGCATGGCCAATGATTTCATTCAACCCATCCAACCCAACGGGGTCAAACCACACTACCGCACCCTTTATTAATGGCAGTCTTGCCGGCACCAGCGGTATCGACGCCAATGGGGCATTCAAACCTGAGGCTGAATACGAGTACGAGGTCTGTTTCAAGTGCCATGGAGTTCCCGGGGATAATGCCTGCGACTATCGCCGTTGCTCAACACCCAGGACATACGACATGTCACGTAGCGATGGTGTTTACAACCTGCGCGAAAAGCTCGATCCCGGCAACCCGGCGTTGATCTCCTACCATCCTGTTGCCGGTAACAACCCGAGCAACAACAGCGAAGTTCCCAGTCTTCGAAATGATATACCCCTGAATCGCACCATAAGCCACATTTATTGCAGCGATTGCCACGGTAGCAGTATCTCACCTGCTGCCGGCGGGGCAGGTCCGAGCGGGCCGCATGGTTCCAGCAACGAAGGCATGCTCGCTTTGCGGTATGAATTTAACCCTCAGTCCAGTTTTAGTAGCTCTGCGGATAACCTCTGCTTCAAGTGCCACGACAGCGGCAGCCTGTTCAGCGACGAGTCTTTTCCCCACGAGGAGCACGTTCTCAAAGAGGACACCTCCTGTATCAACTGCCACGACCCACATGGTTCGGCTGTATATCCCCACCTGATCAATTTTCTGCTCACTTCCAGTTTTGCCGGCCAAGCTTTTGAGATTACGGGTGAAGGTGACTTTAATGAACCGACCTGGATTGATGACGGGCAGTTTAGGGGTACCTGTTACTTGAATTGCCACGGTGAAAAGCACGACGGAGAGAGCTATTGACTCGGTTTTCTTACACAAGTGGGCTCTGCCTGTGTAAGGGCATTCTTAATTCCAGTTGATCTCAGTCAAGTAGTGGTGCTGCTGCATTTCATACAATGCGGGTATCAGCTTTGGTGTAATTCAGTTTCTCCACAGACTGGGCAACTAGCAAATACATGTTTACTATATTGAAAGCAATCCTTGTCATCGGCACGCTCTTGCTTTTTGCAACTGCTATTTCGGCCAATGAACAAAGCCTCAAAACTGGTGCGGTCGCTGAGACCATGGCCGTCGGTTCTTATGTTTACGCACGTGTTGAGGATAACAACCTTTGGTTGGCTGCGCCTTTTGTTCCAGTTGCGGTTGGAGACACGATTAAGTTTGCGGGTGGCGCCATGATGAAGGACTTTTACAGCCCTGTATTGGAGCGCACATTTGAAGATATTCTTTTTGTGCCGAAACTCGAAGTCATTCAGCAAGTCAATGTAGAAGATCACGCCAACACCATGGCCCACGAACCCATCGGTATTACAAGTAGCGAGGTCGCGACCGTTCCGAAAGCAGGTGAAATCGAACCCCTGTCAGGTGGAAAAACAATAGCCAGCATCTACTCGGAGCAATCGCAGTTACAGAATCAGAAAGTCGCCATACGCGCCCGGGTAATGAAGGTCAGTCTGAATATTCTCGGCAAGAACTGGATTACGTTGCAGGATGGTTCCGGTGTTGCACCAGACGATCAACTGATAGCAACGAGCTCAGAGGTCGTCAGTATCGGAGAACTGGTTACCGTAGAAGCCGTTGTTCGGAACAATGTTGACCTGGGCTCAGGTTATAACTACAGGTTGCTGCTGGAAAACGCTTCTTTTACCCAATGACTTTAGTCCAAAATAAAAATACACCTGGACCCCCTAACTGTCATGGGTGGCGATGCTGTTTCAGCCGGAGGGATTCACCATGACTTCTGAAGCACCGGGAAAGTGGCAAGTGTCACATGCTGAGTTGAGTTCACGAGTATTAGCAGATACAAGGCGACCAACTAAACACGGGCAGGGGCAGCTGTTGCTCCCCTTAATTTTATTTGTAATCGTTTTACTACTACTTATTTTGGACATCGCGGACGACCTGACCGTAGGCGTTTCACAAATGCACATCGTGGTCGAGAGTCTGTTGTCGGTGGCAGCTGCCATAGGTGCAGTATATTTTTACTGTTTGCTGCGAGCCTTACGAGAGGAGAATAAAGAAATTCGGCAAAGCCTCAGTCGAGCCCGTTCAGAAGCTATGCATTGGCGGGAAAGGGAACGGGAGGTACTCAGTAATCTGCGGTCGTCGATCGGCACCCAACTTAGAGATTGGGGCTTATCGCCCAAGCAGATGGAAATCGCTTTTTTGCTGCTTAATGGCTCGAGATTGAAGGAAATTGCGGAATTGAAGGGGAGTACATTCAAATCAGTAAAACAGCAGGCCCACATCATTTACCGCAAGGCCGGACTGGAAAGCCGCTCCGAGCTTTCAGCGTTTTTCCTGGGGGGGCTGATTGACCCCTTTCAGCCCTGATTAACAGCCCTATAAACCTCTTGAAGCGCGGTTGACAGCGGTGATCAAAGCACGGCCCTTGTTACGGGTTTCTTCCCACTCTTTTCCGGCATCGGAATCGGCCACGATGCCGGCACCGGCCTGTACATGCAGCTTGCCCTCGTGGATGACGGCGGTGCGGATGGCAATGGCCAGATCGGTATCATCGTGCCAGCTGATATAACCCACTGCCCCTGCGTAGATATTGCGTTTCACGGGCTCGAGCTCGTTGATGATTTCCATGGCCCTTATCTTGGGTGCGCCGGATAGGGTCCCCGCTGGAAACGCGGCACGAATGGCGTCCATGGCACACAACCCCCGCGCGAGATCAGCCTGCACTTCCGAGACAATGTGCATGACGTGGGAATAGCTCTCTATAATCATTTGGTCGGTCATCTCAACACTGCCGGTTGCCGCGACCCGACCCGCATCATTACGCGCCAGGTCTATCAACATCAGGTGTTCCGCACGCTCTTTTGGATCCGCCAGCAATTCCTCCGCCAGCACCTGGTCCTCAGCAGGAGTTTTGCCGCGATGACGGGTGCCGGCAATCGGCCGCAAGGTCACACGGCGATTCTGTACCCTAACCAGTACTTCCGGAGAAGAGCCGACGATCTGGGTATCACCCAGGTCAACAAAATACATATATGGTGATGGGTTCAGGGCCCGCAAAGCACGGTAAACATCCAGCGGCCGCGCTTGAAAGGGAACACTCATGCGTTGTGACAAAACCACCTGGAAGATGTCGCCCGCGAGGATGTATTGCTTGCTTTTCTCCACAGCTGCGACAAAGTCCGCCCGATTGAATCCGTAAGTGAAATCCCGCTCTCCCACGGCCTCACCGGAAGCCCCAAGGCCGTAACCGGTACCCCCTGAGCGCAAACGCCGTTCCAATTCGTCCAGTTTTTGCTGGGCCCGGTCAAAAGCACCCTCCTGACCGGGATCTGCATGCACGATCAGCCAAAGACGACCCTCAAGATTGTCCAGAACCGCGACTTCCTCTGAAAGCAACAACTCGATATCAGCAGTACCCAGGTCGTCCTGCTTGTCACCAGTTGCAAGCTTTGGCTCAATCAGTTGCACGGTCTCATAGGCAAAATAACCGACCAAACCACCACTGAATAAAGGCAGTTCATCCAGCTGCGGCACATTGAACTCACCTTGCAGTTCAGCGATTCGCGCCAGGGGGTCGGCAACGGCTTGCTGGTGCACCTGCCGGCCACCCTCGGAATGGATCAGACTGTTGCCACGAACGGTGTAGCGGTGTCGACAAGGTAGGCCAATGATCGAATACCGGCCCCAGGTTTCACCCCCGACTACTGATTCGAACAGATAAGAATCGGCGCCTTCGGCCAGCTTCAGGTAAACCGACAGGGGGGTGTCAAGGTCTGCCAGCACCGATCTGTATACCGGGATGCGGTTGTAGCCCTCACCGCATAATTGTTCAAATCGTTCTTTGTTCACTTCCTGTCCCAGTGTAGCGTCCCGAAGCCATTGTGCAGCCACGGGTTGCCTCTGAAAGTAACATTAATTGCGCTGCAGTTCACGGGGCTGAAGAACCGATTCCAACGGCGTCAGGACACGGGCAGTCTGATCGTGAATTCCACCCCGTCACCGTTTGGCAGATTACACGCACTGACCGTCCCGCCGTGCACCTCGGCAACCAACCGGACGATGTAAAGACCCAGACCCAGATGTCGGCCACTGCCCCGTTTTTTGCGCAGGGAAACCAGTGAATCGAACAACTGGTCGTGTAACACATCCGGTAGCCGGGTGCCGCTGTTGCGTACGGCAAGCAGACACGCTTCACCGTCAGCCTGCAATGAGATGTCCACCGAACAGTCCGGCGCGCTCAGGGTGATGGCGTTGTCCACCAGCTTGTCCAGTGCTTGCGCAATCAACTCCGGTGCGCAATGCAGCTCACACCCATCAGCGGGCAGGTTCAGATTAATCGTTCGCTCGGGGTTTACTGTCCGGTAGGCGGCGACACAATGACCCAGCATTTCACCCAGATCAAGGTTCTCCCACTCAGCCGTGCGGGTAGCACCCTCAAGTTGCTGGGCCTCGCTCATCGCACGAACGATAGCGGCCTGACGGTCTAATCCTTCCCGAGCGCGTAACAGGTATTGCTGTGCCTGCGGGTCCAGGTCCTGGGTGGCCAGGTTGTCCAGCGATGAGCGTGTAATCGCCAGCGGGGTCTTGAGCTCGTGGGAAAGACGACCGGCCAGCTTTTGCAAATAGCGTGTGTATTCGGCCACTGCCCGCAGTAATTTTTGGGTATTGCGTGCCAATTCACCCAACTCATCACCGGCATCCGTCACCGGCAGCCTGGGCACACGCCCTGTGTCATCCATGGCCCGGCTTACCGCAGCACTGAGCTTTTGCACCCGGCGGGAGAGCCGGGATGCAAATAACCACAATCCGGCACCCAGCACCACCACGAGTGACAACGCAATAAGCGACAAGCGGCCCAGCGCACGATTGGTCAGCATCAGCAAGCCTTCGGAACTCGCCTCCATGACCACCACACCTACCAACTCACGCTCTGACATCACGGGTACGGCAACACGGTTAAACACCGCAGCACTGTCTGCGTCCCGACTCCAGAGTTTTCCATCGTCCCCGGCAAGGGCTGTTTGCACAGCCCCGGACCGCAGACGTACCGGCCAGTCCGCTTGGTTGCCACGAAGTTGCATTCGGGAGTCGGCAACCCCCTGGTAGATCATACGTTGCACCCAGGTCAACTCACTTTCGTAGGTGGCCTGAGCCGGTCCGGAATCTGCCATCACCCAACCGTCCGATTGCAACAACCAGACGCGGGATTTTTGCGGCACCACATTGGCCAACCAGTGTGCAATCTCGTCATCACGGCTGACCAGCTCCAGCCAGCGTCCCTGTGCTCTGCCCTGCAAGGTGCCGGCATAACGTTCGGCCGAGCGTCCTTGCATGGTAAAAGCAGGTGCAATCGCACCAACACTGACACGTTCCACCCCGGCAGGCAGGTCCAGTTCAACCTGGTATCCATCTACAGTATCCATCCATCCAGCCTCCAGACGAGCGCTGCCAACGGCGAGACTGGTTATCGTCAGTGGTCCCGGTGCTTCTGTCGATATCATAAAGGCTTGCTGGCTGCGGTTACTCTGCAGATACAACATCACGCCCGCGCGTTGCCCTGCTTGCGCAGATTCTGTGTTAAATGTGGTTGCCCGGATGTCACCCGGATCAGTCACTTTTAAGGCAAGGTAAAAACGCCCACCGTGACGTCCGGCCAACACATTCAGCTTAAGCACGGCACCAGCAGCCTCAAATTCAAGACTCTCTGCAGGCTCCGGCCAGTCTGTCAGGTAACCATCAAGAATGGGGGCGGACGACAATTGACGAAAAGGCAATACCTGTCCCCGCACGTGGCCGAGCATCGACCGGACACCCTGTGGCAACGCCAGAGCCAGCGTTTTTGTAGACGCCAGCAAAGCATCTTCCTCACCTTCACGTAAGAAATTCTCCAATTCCTGTACCAGTTTCCACCCGGAAAATGGCAGCAACAGGGTAATCAATGACAGGGCCAGAAGCTGGTTACGCAGACGCACGAGCTATCTCCCGGGGTTGTTCCACCGGTATCCGGCGCCGTAAACCGTATCGAGTTGTGCAAACGACGGATCGATAAATTTGAATTTGCGGCGGATACGTTTCACATGACTGGTAATGGTCTGGTCATCGACCAGGATGTTGGCATCATCCATCAATTGTTGCCGTGAACGGACGTGGCCGGGATGACGCGCCAGCGAATGAACAATCCACAACTCAGTGACCGTCAGTGGTACGGTATTTGCTTCCCATTGCACCTCCATGCGTTCGGCCGACAAACGCAATTTGCCGCGTTCCAGCCAACTGCCCACCGTTTGTTCCCCGGATAACATCTCCACACGACGAAACAAAGCCACAATCCTGGCCATCAGGTGCGGCAAACTGATGTCCTTGGTCAGATAGTCGTCAGCACCCAGTCTGAGCCCGGATATTACGTCCAGGTCAGAATCACGGGCAGTCAGGAACATGATCGGCAGCACCCGTGACATGGCACGCAATTCCCGGCATAGCTCAAATCCGCCTTCAACATCATCCCCCAACCCAACATCAATAATGACCAGATCGGGTAAACGTCGACGAAACGCCTCCAATGCGAGACGGCGCTCTCCGTAGCCGGTCACCTGGTAACCCTGATGACGCAGTGCGTCTTCATAGTTGTAGCGAATGGCAGCCTCGTCCTCAACGATTGCAATACGTCGCGTCATAGCATTCCTTTTCGTGATGGACCTCTGAATCCGTAGTTATCCCATGGACGGAGTACTAGTGTAGTGCTTCGGTGCTGCCACCGCATACCCAATGGGTTGTCAATTCTGAAAAATTGAGCCGGCGCCATAGTTTCGCCTCATTCCGGCCCCCGCCTGACCTCATTCGGCCACAGCCAGTGCACCTCACCGCGCTTAAATAACACGCAACCGAGGAACCAGGATTTTGATCATGCCTGAATACACAACCCACAAAATCGTTTTAAATCAACGCCATCATTCATCCATCCGCGATCAACTGGAAACACAAGCGCACACCCAATATCCTGAAGTCGCCCACCGACTTGCCGGAAAAAGATCCAGGAAAAGTCATCTCGAGGACAAACCAAAACGAATCATGCGTTGGCAGGACCGGGTGCTGCTACTGCTTTGTGTCGTGGTCCTGGTATTGATTGTAGTCCGTACAGAAACCGCTGTTGGCGCTGAAGAAGAGTGGGGATTGCAGCTAAAAAGTGCTAACTCCGAGTACACGCTACTGGCCATTGCAACCGACATAGAGTTGGACATAACGGGTCTGCTGGCGCGTGTTGAGGTTACACAGAACTTCTTTAATGGCGGTGACCAGTGGGCTGAAGGCGTATACCGCTTCCCCCTACCGCTGGGCGCAGCCGTGGATCGCATGTGGGTCAGTGTCGGTGAACGCATACTGGAGGGCGAAATTCAGGAAAAAGAAACCGCCAGGCGAATTTATCAACAAGCCACTAATCTAGGCAAGACCGCAACGCTGGTGGAACAGCAACGCCGCAACCAATTTGTAACCCGGTTAGCCAACATTGGTCCTGGTGAAGTCGTCAAGATCACAATCGCCTACCTGCAAAACATCACTTACAGTGATTTCAATTACTCACTGCGCATTCCCATGACCTTTACGCCAAGGTGGACCCCGCCTCAGAACCTGGTGACTCAAATCGTCACTCCACAACAGCCGGAGCCATTACTGCACACCTCTGCAAACAGCACCGGACATACGCTGAGTCTGAGTGCAAACCTGGTCAGCAGCGTTGAATATGCGACCATTGAAAGTCATTACCACGACGTGGATATCCGCCGGGTCGATAACGGTTATCGTCTGCAACTGCTTAACCCGTACGAACTGGGCGATCGGGACTTTGAATTGAGTTGGACACCGGCGCTCCAGTCAAATCCCAGTGCTTCGTTGACCACCTATAACGACGGTGAGGCCGTATACGCCCAGTTGATGCTGGCACCGCCTGCGGCAAGTTTTATTGACCCACAGCCGCGGGAAGTCATCATGGTCATAGATACCTCCGGCTCCATGGAAGGGGCTTCGCTCAGGCAGGCAAAGACTGCTTTGTTGCATGCGTTGCAATCTCTTGGTCCCGATGATTACTTCAATCTGTTGCAGTTTAATTCCACCACAGAGTTGTTATTTGACCGTTCCGTGGCGACCACAGCTGTGGATTTGCAGGCGGCGGAAGAATATATCAATGAGCTGGTAAGCGGTGGCGGCACTGACATGGCCCCGGCGCTCAGGGCGGCCCTGGGTATGCCTGAAGTCCCCCAACATATGCGCCAGGTTGTGTTTGTAACTGACGGTGCAGTGGGCAATGAGCACGATCTGTTGCAGTTGGTGGCGCAAGACCTCGGAGATGCGCGCATGTTCACGGTTGCCATTGGGCATGCACCCAACAGCTGGTTCATGCGCAAGACTGCAGAAATCGGTCGTGGCAGCTACATCCACATTGGTAACCTGGAGGAGGTCGAACAACACATGACGGCACTGTGGGGCCGTATTCAGACACCAGCGGTGACCGATATCTGCGTGGACTGGGGAGAGCCCGCGGAATACTACCCGGAAATTATCCCGGACCTGTACGCGGGCGAACCACTTTGGCTATTTGCGCGATTGTCTTCCGAACCGACCATGATTGGCTTGTGCGGGGCCCTCAACGGCCGGGACTGGAGCCTGAATGTCAATGCCTGGGACGCCGCTGCCGGGTCCCCCGGTAGTGACAACCTGGCAGTAGTGTGGGCACGCAAGAAGGTTGAGGCACTGGAAGACGGCCTGGTATTCGGTGCCGATTTTGAATTGACCCAATTACAAATAACCCGGGTCGCACTGGATTTCGGCCTGCTAACCCGGCATACAAGTCTGGTCGCGGTTGACAAAACACCACGACGAGATGGGGGTGAAAAACTGACACAGACAAGTATCCCCAGTCTGCTGCCCGCCGGAAGCACCTCCCAACTGGCAGGGTTTCCACCCACCGCCACCGGCTGGGTCACGCAGTTGTTGTTGTCATTTATTGTACTGTTACTGGCCACTGCCATGCTCTGGGCGAGCCCGAACCTCGCACCCAGGTCACCGTGAAGCTGAGACTGCGTCATGGTCTTTTGCTGACAGCATGCATCGCTGCCGCGATGAACTTCGTTGCTGCACTTTGGATTCCTGCCAAAGCCGAGCTCGCCCAGTTCCTGCTGGAACGTGCATGGCAAAGAACACTCTCAGGTGATAAAGACGCAAAACCCTGGCCATGGGCTGACACACGTGCTGTGGCGGTGTTGGAAGTTCCCCGTCTTGGTTTGCGGGAAATTGTCCTTGAAGGCAGTTCAGGGCGAAATCTTGCCTTCGGACCAACGCTTGTCAACAAAACGAAACTCGAAGTGACTGCTGACCGTATCCTCAGTGGCCACCGCGACACACATTTCAGATTTCTCAAAAAACTGATGGTTGGTGATATTCTGACCCTACACACTGTAGCCGGAGCCCGTGATTACCGGGTGACCTGGCAGGAGTCCGTCGACAGTCTCCGGCAACAACTGGTGATAGATGAGGGTATCAACAGACTGACCCTGCTGACCTGCTACCCCTTTGACACCGCTACGACCGGTGGGCCATTACGATGGGTGGTGACTGCTCTTCCATATTCGGGCTAGTCAAATCACTGTTCGATTTTTTGCCGCATCGCGGCGATGGTTTGCGTGTAATCACCACTGCCAAAAATAGCCGAACCGGACACAAACGTGTCCACGCCGGCCAGGGCGAGATCGCCGATATTATCCAAGGTCACACCGCCATCGATCTGCAGTCGGATTTCATGTTCAGTTGCATCGATCATGGCCCGGGCCTGGCTGGCCTTTTCCATGACATAGGGAATAAAAGCCTGACCGCCGAAGCCGGGATTGACCGACATCAGCAGGATCATATCGAGCTGATCCAGCACCCAGTTGAGTACGCTCAAAGGGGTCGATGGGTTGAGGACAAGCCCGGCCTCGCATCCCTGATCGTGGATCAAATTGAGGGTTCGGTCCACGTGCTTACTCGCCTCGGGATGAAACGAGATCATGCTGGCCCCCGCGGTGGCGAACTGCACGACAAGTTCGTCAACCGGTTGCACCATCAGATGTACGTCAATAGGTGCTTTGATACCAAAGTCACGCAGGGCTTTGCACACCATTGGGCCAATCGTCAGATTGGGTACAAAGTGGTTGTCCATTACATCAAAATGCACCCAGTCGGCACCGGCATCCAAAACCGCCTGTGTGTCTTCACCCAGATGGGCGAAGTCTGCGGAAAGGATTGAGGGTGAAATAACACTACTCTGCTTCATAAGTGGTTCCGGCGTGATTGCGACCTGTTTTCACTCTGTCTGTAGTATTTCACATTTTAGGGCGCTAAAGCGTGCGACGAGTAATTTTCGTACGTGATTTCGGGACTCAGGTAACTGGCCCGCCTATTGCACCAGCATCCCGGAGCAGGTGAGAGAAGTAGGACCAACGAATTCATTCGTCGGGAACCTGCAAAAGCCTGAACAATTCCCGACCAGCAAGCTGGTCGGTCCTACAGGTTGAGAGAAGTAACTCAGTTACTTTATCCCTTTGGATGTCTTTATCTGGTCATAGGCCGCGTTAATTTCGCGTACTCTCTTCTTGGCGATGTCCATCATCTCATCCGGTAATCCACGTGATACCAGTTTGTCGGGGTGGTACTGGGCTACAAGTTTACGATAGGCCCGTTTGATATCCTGGGGATTCGCGTTGGTTTTCAACCCCAGCGCGGCATAGGATTGTTGCAGAGTCTGGCCCCGGTTGGCCGCGTGTTGTTGGTTTCTCGAGCCTCCCGGGCCACTACCTGAGCCACCCTGGCGTGCCCGCAGCATGGCTGAGTAGATGTTGGCCGGAATATGTAACATGACGCAGGCCTGCTGCAGTACGGCCTGCTCATTCGCGGTCAGTTGACCATCGGCCAGGGCTGCCTCAAGCAGTAACTCGATCAGCATGATGCGGAGCTCATGGCGGAACATTGACTGACGAAAGAAATCGCGCAAGGTGGACTCAAGATTAAAATTTGACTCCTTGCCCTGCTGAAAATACCGGATAGCACGCTGCCGCTCTTCCGCAGTCAGCTGCAAACGCCGCATTAACTCCTCTGCGGCAGCAATCTCTGCCTGTGTGACCCGTCCGTCGGCCTTGCTGATGTGTCCGAGTGTGGAAAAAACAGCGAGAAAAAAAGTTTCCCGCGTACGATTGGTCCCGGACAACCCGGCCAGAAATCGGTCCAGCAGGTGACCGAGAAAAATGCCAAACACGGCACCAATCAAGCCACCACGCATCAGCCCCAGGATACCGCCAATCAGCTTGCCCCAACCATGCCCCATCAAGAGTGACCTATGATCCTGAACCCAATTTTCTTCATCACGCACCTGTTCGAGCGAGAAGTCAGTATAAGGGCCGGTCCTTATTATTCAATCTACCGGCGTAACCATTTCAAAATTTCAGCCCGCATACCGGGGCCAATATTCGGGCCAACTCAGGGGTGGGCGTCAAGGGCACTCTCACGCTCACAAACCGTGCTGTCAAGCCGAAAAGTAACCTATAATTGTGACTCAGATCGTAGCGAGAAAAAGGGCAACCAGTGTCCCAAATTTATACGACGGAGATGGTCAGCAGCCTGCCGTTGATCCACCAGGGCAAAGTACGTGATTGCTTTGCCATTGATGATGACCACATGTTGATGGTGGCCTCCGACCGGCTGTCCGCGTTTGACGTTGTGTTGCCAGACCCTGTCCCTGGCAAAGGTATGCTGTTAACTCGAATTTCCAATTTCTGGTTTGAAAATACAAGCAGCATCATAGACAACCACCTGACTGGTATCCCGGTCAGCGAAGTCATCGATGATCCACAACTTGCCGGCCTGCTGGAAGACCGGGCCGTGGTTGTGCATCGACTCAAGCCACTACCGGTGGAGGCAGTGGTGCGTGGCTACCTGATAGGTTCCGGATGGAACGACTACCTGCTATCAGGCACCGTTTGTGGCTTACAGCTCCCGATGGGCTTGCAACAGGCGGATAAATTGCCGGCTGCGTTGTTCACACCGTCAACCAAGGCCGTGGCCGGTGAACATGACGAGAATGTGGATTTTGAAGCCATCATCAAACTGATCGGTCGGAAGCTGGCCTGCAAGGTCCGTGACGTCAGTATCCGGATCTATGAATTTGCCAGCCGCCACGCCGGGAAGCGTGGCATCATCATTGCCGACACCAAGTTTGAATTCGGCCTGGACAGCGCCGGCGAACTCCATCTGATGGACGAGGCGTTGACCCCGGACTCTTCACGCTTCTGGCCGCAGGAGAGTTGGCAACCCGGCACCAGCCCACCCAGTTTTGACAAACAGTTTGTGCGCGATTACCTGGAAACGCTTGACTGGGATAAGCAGGCACCCGGCCCGGTGCTGCCACCTGAAATTATCCAGGCGACTGCACAAAAATATGCACAAGCCTGCAATGTACTCACCAGTGGTCCGATCTTGTCGGACACATAACAGCTCTCCCATTGCAACAGCCGGCAATTCTGCACACCGAGACCACCTGCACCACTTTCACGGATACCCGTGAACCAGACGGCAAACGCTGAAAGAAAACCAGGGTTTTTCGGGTCTGCCTACAGAATCAGCGTACTGATTCTCACTTCAGAATGATCAGAGGTAGACCAACAACATGCTTAATGCCAAGTTCAGAAAGCAAAACACGCGTGGGCTAACCAGCCTGTTTTTTGCCAGCTTGATGCTGCTATCACCACTGTGGGCAGTTGCGGCCACACACGAAGTTTTGGTCCTGGACCCCAGCAGGTTTTCACCCAATAATCTCACCATTGAAGTGGGTGATACGGTCCGCTGGACCAATGCCCCGGGTGGCAATTTTCACGATGTAACAGCCGATGATTTTAGCTGGGCGTCACCAACGTTAGCAGGATTCACTTTCCAGAGAACGTTCAACTCGGTTGCAGAGATTCTTTACCACTGCAAGGTTCACAGCTCACCTGCCAGCGCGGGGGGCACGAGGCAAAACGGAAGAATTAACGTAATCGCACCCACAGCCGACCCCGCGCCCGACATCAGCCTCGATTCGGTCGATGTAACGGACATCAGCCGGGAAGTCGGTGAAGACGTTAAGGTGGTTGTTGATTTGAGCAACGTCGGTGACGGCGATTCAGGTGCATTCACTATTAGCATCCTTATCTCCACGGATACCGACGTCACCCCCGGTGACACCTTGCTGGGTACGATAGATATCGCCAATCTGGCGGCCGGTGCCAACGTGAGTGTCAATCAGAGCTTTACCCTGCCGGAAAACCTGACCGTCGGTGACTATTTTATCGGCGGCATTTCCAACCTCGCCGATGGCAACGCGAGCAATGACGTCAAGGTGGACGCGACCGCTGTTTTTGTCTTTATACAGTTCCTCATGAATGCCGGGCTGAATGATGCCTGGTTCAATATACTCACCGATGGGCAGGGGTTTTTTATCACCGTATTTCCGAAACTGGGGTTCATCACCCTGGCCTGGTTCACCTATGACACGATGTTACCCACCGGTGACGAAGTCGCAAACCTGGGTGACCGTGGTCACCGCTGGATAACCGCGCTCGGCGAAATTATTGGTGACAGTTCGGTGTTGGAAGTCACCATTACTTCAGAAGGACTGTTTGATGACCCTACCCCGGTCAAGCGGGTCACCGACGGCACCATTACGATTAAGTTCAATCATTGCAACAAAGGCACGGCAACCTACGATATCCCCTCCATCGCCGCCCAGGGTGAGGTGCCGATTGTACGTGTGGCAAATGATAATATTGCCTTGTGTGAGGCCCTGTTGCGCGAGCTTACTTTGCAGGCACAGTAAATCTGTCAGCCTGGCGTAACAATGGTTGAGGGTAAAGGAAGACTGATTGGGTTTTATACGTCCAGTAAGGCCGTGTAGGCTTCAGCATCCAGCAGACCACCCAGTTCACTGTCGTCGCTAAGCTCAATCTCGAACAACCAGCCACCCCCGTAGGGATCGCTGTTGATAATCGAGGGGTCAGCATCAAGGTCTTCATTGATGGCCGTTACTTTGCCCGATACCGGTGTGTATATGTCAGAGGCCGCCTTCACGGATTCAACCACGGCACAGGAATCACCCTGAGAGAATTCGTCACCAATGGTGGGTAACTCCACGTAGACCAGGTCTCCAAGTTCCTGTTGGGCATGGTCGCTAATACCGATGCGTGCGCGGCCATTTTCCTCAATACTGATCCAGTCATGGGCGTCGCTGTATCGCAGCTGGGATGGGATGTCACTCATAATGTGCCGCCTTTTAATTTCAATCCAAATATTGGCCCAGTCGACCCCGGGTTGTGAAAATTCTACTGCTTATAGGATACCTTCGCAAACCCCGCCATTGCGGACAAAGGGTGGCCTCACGATGTTGCAATCGAACAGCTTGTCACGAATATCAACCTGACAATTATGCATGGCCTTTTGGGGTATGCGCGCGAGCCCGACGGCCCTTTGCAGCGTCGGGGAAAAACTTCCACTTGTGATCACGCCGTCTCCGCTAGTGGTAACAACCCGTTGCCCGGGACGCAACACCCCACGACCCTGCAAAACCAGCCCCACCAGCTTGCGGTCGATGCCCGCAACTATTTGCTGCTGTAACGCGTCCCTGCCGATAAAGGCTCGTTCATCGTCCAGGGCCACTGTCCAGGACAACCCCGATTCGAGTGGTGTCACGTGCTCGTCCATATCCTGTGTGTACAGATTCATACCGGCTTCAAGGCGCAAGGTGTCCCGAGCACCCAAACCGCAGGGTGCAACGCCGGCATCCAGACAGTAGTTCCAAAATATTGTGGCCAATTCCGGGGATAGAGAGACTTCAAATCCGTCCTCACCCGTATAACCGGTCCGGGCAATAAACAGTTCTCCAAGTTGGGCAGCGCAAAATGGTCGAAGCTCTTCAACCTCCGAAACCTGATCCCCCGGTAACCAGTCCAATACGACCTGGCGAGCAAGGGGTCCCTGGATAGCAATCATGGCCAGTTCGGACCGCTCCAGAACCGCTATGTCAAAGGCCTGGGCCTGCAACTCAATCCATCCCAGATCCTTTTCACGGGTAGCAGCGTTTACCACAAGCCTGAAACAGGACTCATCCAGATAATAGGTGATCAGATCATCCAGAACTCCACCCTGCTCGTTCAACATACAGCTGTACAAGGCGCGCCCTGGTGTTTTTAGTTTGGCGACATCATTGGCCAGAAGATAACTCAGGAAGCCTCTTGAGCGGGGACCTTGAATGTCCACAACCGTCATATGAGATACGTCAAACATACCCGCACCCTGGCGGACTGCATGGTGCTCCTCAATCTGTGATCCATAATTGATGGGCATATCCCAACCACCAAAATCTACCATGCGGGCATTGGCGGTGACATGCGCGTCAAACAGAGAGGTTCGTTTTGGCATCAGTTCACATCTCACACGGGTTAACAGACGGCGGAACAACCGGAATCTTTCGATCCCGCAAAAATCCTGCAGGCAATTATCACATTGAAGGGCCGTTGGTATCACGGTCTTTTTGTTAAACTGTGATTAACTTTTGTTTTTTCTGGTCTATATGTATTGCGCAGGTCACCGTTTCGCAGACATTGCAGGTGACCCGCAAACTCTGACTTTCCGGATAAAACTGTTTGGTGTATGGGGCAAATGATAGCAGTTAATCTGAATTTCTTACGGGCCTCGATCGTTCTTTTGTTGCCGGTACTACAATCCTGCGTGGTGTCCAAGCCGGATCTGGAACGGCTTTACCAGCAAAGTAACGAAATTCGTCAACCCCCAGTCGTATTGATTCACGGCTTGATGGGCTCACGTCTGAAACGGGCAGATAGCGGCAGAGAAGTCTGGATAGGCAACGTGGGTAAGCTGCTTTTTTCCGATTACAGTGAAGCCGCACTTGAAATTGACCCGCAAACCCTTTTACCCAAACCATCCCCGGTGGTTGCCTCCGGCTTACTTGACAGCATTGCCGGCAAAGACTTCTATGCCAGTATTACCGACACACTGGAGTCTGCAGGTCGCTACCAATGGGCCGAGCCCGGAAAACCGCAGCCGGTCGGGGCGCGTAATTATTACGTATTTGTTTATGACTGGCGACAGGACAACGTTCAAACTGTCAGGGAGTTGTCACGTTTTATTGAACAAATCCGGCTGGATTACGCGGACCCTGAACTCAAAGTTGACCTGGTTGCTCACTCGATGGGCGGACTTGTTGCCCGTTACTACTTGAGGTATGGCGAAGAGGACACGTTGGACGACAACGAGTTTGTCGTCAACCTGCACGGCGCAAAAAGAGTGCGCAGAATCATCCTGCTGGGTGCGCCCAACCTGGGCTCCGTTTTCGTTCTCCATTCCTTTATCAAGGGATTCAAAATCGGCACACGTGCCGTGCCCACAGAGACACTGGTTACCATGCCCAGCACTTACCAGCTGTTCCCGCACGCACTAAATAACTGGATTGTCACTGCTAACGGAAAGTCATTACGCCGTGACTTGTTTGACATTAGAATCTGGAAGCGTTTCCAATGGTCAATTTTTGATCCCTCGGTGCGTGCAAGAGTAATGCGGCGTTTCGACGATGAAGTCGCGGGTGCGGCCCATTTGCAATTACTGGAGCGTTACTTCGAAAAACACCTCGAGCGTGCACGACGCTTTACCTGGTCTTTAACTGTACCGCTGCCCGAGCAACCCTACCGACTGATTGTTCTTGGCGGTGATTGCAAACTTACGCCGGCGCGGTTGGTTGTTGAAGAAGTAAATGGAATTTCTGAAATCAGACTGTGGCCGAGGCAAATCAGGCGCCCCGTGTCCGGTGTTAACTACAACCATTTGATGCTGGAACCGGGAGACGGCAGGGTTACCAAGGCGTCATTGCTGGCGAGAGAGTCGCTTGACCCATCCATACCACGTAACAAATGGGTCTCGTTTCCGCTTCACTACCCGGTTTTTCTATGCGAGGCGCATTACAATCTGACCGGCAATACCAACTTCCAGGACAGTCTGTTGCACACACTGCTGAGCCTGGACATCGATGACTGAGGTGAGCCCGCATATTTCACCAGCCGGTAATGGGCCCCACCGCAAGCAAATGAATCAGTTGAATCAAATGACATATTTGCAAATAAATCCCAAGGTACACTTTGTACCCGGCCCAATACCTATCCCGGCCCTGGCTTGTCCATATACGCCTGGACTTGAGCTTCCGTCAGGCCATAGCACGGCTATGGCCTTCAGTCCAGCTCGGCATCCAGTCGCATCTGGCCCGCGCCATCATCCCGGATACTGGTGAAATATGCGGGTTAGCCATCTCTGAGCTCATCTACAGAATTGTCTTTCTGTTGGTGTTGCTGTCATGCGCGGCTACTCTACGTGCAGAAGGTTATAGCCCGCAGGGTGCGGATTCCTGTCTGCCTTGCCATGGTAAGGGTATGCCCAAATCCGCCACCGCGATATTTCTTACCAAACACGCTTCGCGCACCGATCCCGACTCCCCATTTGCCAGCCTGCAATGTGAAACCTGTCACGGACCGGGTGAAGCTCATGTGAATGGTCGCCAACGCGGCAAGAACGTGCCGCCGAAAGTGATTTTTGGTCCCAAATCGACAACCCCGGCCCAGGTACAAAACCAAATCTGCCTGGACTGTCACACTGACCACGGACGTTTGGGTTGGATGGGAAGCAGACATGAAACCGCCGATATATCTTGCGCTTCCTGTCATCAGATCCACCGTGAAAGGGATCGGGTATTTGATCCGCTGGCACAACAGGAGACTTGCTTTAACTGCCACGCAAAACGTCGCACCGACGCGCTCAAGACCAGCAGCCACCCACTGCGATTTGGCAACATGTCCTGCAGTAATTGCCACGACCCACATAACGGTAATAACGATTTTCTATTGCTGCGTTCTACGGTCAATGAGACCTGTTACCTCTGTCACGCGGAAAAGCAGGGCCCGTTCCTGTGGGAACATGCACCCGTTGCGGAGGATTGCAGCCTCTGTCACCAACCGCATGGCAGCAACCACGCCGCGCTGCTCAAAAGACGACCACCGCTGCTATGCCAGCAATGCCATTCCCCACAGGGGCACCCCAGCACTGCATTTACCGCGGAGGAGATTGAAGACAGTTTCTCGAACCGTTTTTTGCTCGGCCGGGCTTGCCTGAATTGCCACTCCCAAGTGCATGGTTCCAATCATCCCTCGGGCGCAACCCTGCACCGCTAAGCAATCCGGACCAATGCATTGAACTCGCAACCAACAAAATCAACCTCCCTGGTGATAGGGGGAATGCTGCTGCTCGGACTGCTGGTGAACAACGCAGTGGCGGCAACTGGCGTGGATACAAGTAACTGGCTATGCAGCTTTTGCAGCTATCCCAGGGCTTGGCTCGGCTCGTTCGAGGTCGGTCCGGGTTACGCCAATGAGCCTTCCCTGAAATTTGGCGACCACCGGGGAATAGAGGACAAAGGAACCTTCCTCTCGATTTACGGTGACCTCCACTACCGTAACGATTCCGGTGGCTACTTTGACCTGTACACCCGGGATGTGGGCACCAGCGCCCGCCAGCTGGAAATGCGCGGTGGGAGACGTGGACGTTTTGAATTCCGGCTGGTCTACCGGGAAACACCCAAGTACAGGGGTTTTGGCACCCAAACGCCGTTTCAGGGAACAGGCAGTAGTCAACTTGTGCTGCCCCCAAGCTGGGTTAGTGCGTTTACAACCGATGGCCTGAGCGGTTTAGGGTCTCAGCTGAACCCATTAACGCTGGACACCTCGCGGAAAGCCTTCGGAGCCGGTCTGAGTTTGAGAATATCCAGTAAATGGCACTACCAGTTAGACATCCATCACACGGAAAAAACCGGCACCCGCCCTTTTGGGGGTGGCGTCCTGACCATTCATTCAGCACAGCTCCCCGCTCCCGTTGACTTCACCACCAACCGGATTGAGATGGGTTTGGAGTATGCCGGCGAGCAATCACGCGTGCGCTTTGGATTTAGCAGTACCTATTTCAATAATGATAACGCCTCCTTGACCTGGGAAAATCCCTTCAGCCCCATCGGCGCCACGCAATTATTACGTGCGGCACTTGAACCCGACAACGACTTTTACCAGTTCAGTCTCACCGGCACTTTCAAGGCAACACCCAGGCTACAGTTTTCAGGCCGCGCGGCCGTTGGCCGCACCCGGCAGGACGAGCCGTTCCTGGCTTATTCCAGCAATCCAGACTTCAGCACCTTGCAGTTACCACGTGCATCCCTGGGTGGAAAGCTTGACACCAGCTCACTCAACCTGGCCGCACGCGGGTCTGCGCGTTTAACCCGCAAGTTAAGACTGAACGTGCGTTTGAAAATCGATGAAAAGGACAACCGGACACCGGTCGAGTTTTACACGCCGGTGATCACCGACCTGGCACCGCGCCCGGAAACCCCCAACCGGCCTTATTCTTTCAAACGTAGCCAATACTCCGCCGAGCTCTCTTATCGGGCAACGCCGTGGCTGAACTTTAATGCCGGAACAAAACTGAAGAACCACGACCGGACCTTGCAAGCGGTACGCGAAACCGAGGACCTCAGTTGGTGGGGTGACGTTAACTTCACCCACTGGGCCGCGGCGCAATTGCGACTCAAGATCGAGACCTCTGACCGGAGCAACTCGCCCTATGTGCTGGTAAGTGACCCGGGATTGCAGGAAAACATACTCATGCGTAAGTTCAACCTCGCCGACCGGCAACGTGACCGTGTGGTGCTCGAACTTAACCTGGCGCCGACTGAGCAATTAAGCGCCGGCCTTAGTTACTTTGTTGCCAAGGATCGTTATGAACGGTCATTGCTCGGTTTACTTGGCAGTGATGAAGACAGCTTCAACCTGGACCTGGGTTTTGCGTTTAGTCCAAATATCAACCTGCACGGCTTCGTCACCCGTGACGAATACGATTCCGAGATTTCGGGGGCGACCGACCCCGACGCCAAACCTTGGAGGGCCAGAACCGAAGACCGTTTCACCACCTTTGGAGTTGGTTTGAGCGGCAAACTCGGTACCAGGATAGACCTGGGTTTGGATTTCATTTCATCGATTTCCAAAGGCCGAATTACAACGGACAAAGGGGCTGGTGAAGCACCCTTTCCCCAGTTGAAAACAGACCTGCAAAATACCCGGATTCATTTGAGTTATCGCGTCAGCCCACGTTGGGGCTGGAAGCTCTATGCCGAGCACGAGAAGTACACCAGCACGGACTGGCAGATAGATGGTCTGGGCAACGATGGCCTCAGTGCCATTCTGACGTTGGGTGAAGTCAGCCCGGACTACAAGGTCACGCTACTGCGATTACTCGCAAATTATACTTTTTGATTGCTTTGGCTCACTGGCCTCAATACGAGGCAGCCTGCCTCAAGCAAGGTTGGGCAAGAGCAAGAGTGATATACATTTACCTGCCCGTGAGGAGTTTGATACCAGTGGCAAGCACCAGGAAGATGTACGCTCACGTGTTATCTTACTTTTTCTGACCGCCAAGCACTGATATGCAGGGTCAGCGATGTGTTACGGACATTATAGGGAAGCAATTTCATGCCAAAAACAAACCCCGAGAGATGTGTACTAATTGGATTGACGATTTTGCTTTTGTGTGCGGAATCTGTGTTCTCCCAATCACTGCCGCCCACAAACATTTGGCTGGCACCATTAAGCAACGGTGTACCAGGCCAGCCAACCAAGATCAATCCCACCGGCGGGTATAACAACCAGCCACACTTTTCTACAGATGACACCGTCATTTATTACACCCGTGAAATACCGGGTGAAGAAGGTGTCTCGCAAACCGATATAGCCGTTTTCCACCTTGCGACCAACACCACCAGCATGCTGACACAAACCACCGAAAGTGAGTATTCACCAACACCGATCCCCGGCCAAAATGCATTGTCAGTAGTCCAGGTTGAAGCTGACCAGAAACAGCGGCTTTGGGCAATCAGCACGGACACTGGCGAGATGGAATTGATACTGCCGCACGCCGAGCCGGTCGGTTACCACGCCTGGCTCAATGACCATGAGGTTGCAATGTTCATACTGGGTGACAGTTTTACCCTGCACATTGGCTCAATTGGGGTCAATGAGAGCAGAAAAGTTGCTGACAATATTGGCCGCACACTGCGCAAACATTCACACCACGATGGACTCCTGTTTGTGGACAAAAACACCGAGCCATGGCAGATCGCAACATATGTACCTGCAACAAACAACATCAGCTCTGTCATGCCTTTATTCCCTGCCAGCGAAGATTTTACCCTTGACGGGAATGGCAACTACTGGACCGGTAACGGCAGCAAGCTTTACCGTCGAGGAGCCGGCGCTGGGAGATGGGAGTTAATGGCTGATTTTTCCGCCAACGGCGTTAGCAATATCAGCCGCCTGGCGATTAACTCGGGGAATGACAAAATTGCACTGGTCAGCGAGCACATGCCGTCCAATTGATACGGGAAAAAGGGGGCAAATCCACTGCTGTCCCACATAATCTGAGAGTTCTGTGAAGAAATGAAGTTGTGACTATGACTGCGGGATGCGCGGAAAACGTGGATCTGACTTCGGTCCGCCACTGGAGTGCGGGGTCCGACCCTTCGATGACAGGCTGTGCTACGGCCTCACGGAAATAGGCTGTGGTGGGTATCTACTGTCAGGACCGTGAGCGACAGGGAAGTCGCGACCGAGCGCACATGGACGTGTTCACAGCGAGTCCTGGCAGTAGCTACCCACCACAGCGACCCTTCGTTGAATTAAATGGGACAACAGTGGGTCAGATCCACATGCTATATTGCATTTATTGATTGAAAATTGGAGCATTTGACCCCCAATGGGCAACCGATTATCCAAAATTTATACCCGCACAGGGGATGCTGGCGACACCGGTCTTGGTGACGGCTCGCGGGTCGACAAGGACAGCCTGAGAGTCGCAAGCTATGGCACAGTGGATGAGCTCAACAGTGTAGTGGGACTGGTGCTGGCCTGTGAGCTGGAGGATAACGTCCGCAACTGTCTGACCCGCACACAGCATGAATTATTCGATCTGGGTGGTGAATTGTGCATGCCGGGGCAACAAATGATCCCCGCCCAATTTGTCGATCAACTGGAAGCAGACCTGGATGCTTTCAACGAAGACCTGCCGCCCCTGAAGGATTTTATTTTACCCGGTGGCTCGGAGTCTGCCGCCCGCTGCCATCTGGCGAGAACGGTCTGTCGTCGCGCAGAGCGGTTGCTGGTGTCACTGGCAAAAGCCGAGGATATCAATACCCACAGCCTGTGTTACCTGAACCGTCTGTCCGATCTGTTGTTTGTGATCGCCAGAGTGTTGGCAAGAGCAGATGACGGGTCAGAAGTGACCTGGGTGCACGGCGACCAACGCGGGACAGATGACTAACCCATCAATCGCATCAGCTGAATCTGGCTGTTTGGCTACTACTACTCACACGAGGAATTAACATGGAATACGCAACCCTGATTGTTCTACTGGCCCTGCTCCAATATCTGTACTTTGGTGCCCAGGTCGGTTCAGCGCGTGAAAAATACGGTGTCAGCGCACCTGCCTGCGAAGGCGATGAATCCTTTAACCGCGTGTTCAGAATTCAGCAAAATACGATGGAACAGCTAATCATCCTGATCCCGGCCACGTTTGCGTTTGCTCATTACGTTAGCAGTGTTTGGGTCCTGATACCGGGGGCCGTTTTTATCGTCGGGCGCTTCATGTACTCCGCTGCGTACAGTAAAGATCCCAAAAAACGCGGCCCTGGCATGATACTTACGGCGGGCGGCAATATCGTAATGGTGTTGGGTGCACTGGGTGGAGTGGTAATGAGCATGTTGGGATGATGGTTGTCAGCCCGTCGCCAACCCGTGTAGAAAATAACTACTGCCCCCCTGCGGCCAACCGTGAACCAAGGTTGGGTTAGCGGGTCGATCAACACAGAGGGGACGGAATACCACTTGAACCATGTACAAAATTGTCATCGCCAATCGCAATTACTCGTCCTGGTCCTTACGGGTGTGGCTGTTTTTGACCGAAAGCACCATTCCTTTTGAAGAAATCCGAATTCCCATGTTCACCGCCAGTTGGCAAACTGAAATTGCCCGGTATTCTCCCGGTGGGCGTGTCCCGGTGTTGGTGGATGGCGACATAACCGTGTGGGATTCAAGTGCGATCATGGAACACGTCCGAGAGCAACATTCAAACGCAGTCGGATGGCCCGAATCTGTCCGTGCACGGGCTCATGCCCGTTCCGTGAGTGCTGAAATGCACTCCGGTTTTCTGGCCGTACGGGATGAACTGCCGCAAAACCTTCGTGCCCGGCACCAACTGGATGTCAATCAACTCTCAGCGTCTTGCCAACAACAGATTGCCCGGATCGATGCGTTGTGGACGGATTGCCGTCAGCAATACGGTAAGGCCGGAAAGTGGCTGTTTGGGGAGTTCTCCATTGCCGATATCATGTTTGCACCCGTCGCGTTGCGCTTCGTGACTTATTCGATAGCCGTGAGTGAACATTCGCAGGCGTTTATCGAGGCCGTATGTGGGATGAAATCGGTGCAACACTGGATTGATGCTGCAAGAGTGGAATCCGAATCCATACCCTTTATAGATGACCTCGTGCCATCCCGAGACAGTCCGCTCGTTCTTGGCTAAGGCGGAAAGGGGTCGGACCCACTGCTGTCCCACTTAATTCAACGAAGGGTCGCCGTAGTGGGTATCTGCTGCCAGGACACGCTGTGAACACCTGGCCCAGGCCAGCCTCTCAACCGGTTCCCGGTCTCACCTTCTCCCTGTCGCTCACGGTCCTGACAGCAGATACCCACCACAGCTTATGTCCGTGAGGTCGTAAAACCAACTGACATCGAAGCATCTGGCATGCGCTACAACGTGTCCCAGCCAAGTGAGTGTGGGGTCTAGTCTCAGGACCGTGAGCGACAGGGACGTCGCGACCGAATCCCCATGGAGGGGTTTACGATGTGTCCTGAGACTAGACCCCACACTCACTTGGCGTACCGAAGTCATGTCCACGTTAACCCGTATCCCGCAGTCAAAGTCATTGCTTCATTTCTGCACAGAACTCTCAGTTTATGTGGGACGGCAGTGGATCCGGCCCCTCTACCCGGAGCTAAGCACCAAGACGTTGCTTTAGATGTGCCTTCACATCGAAATATATCTTTAGCGCTATCACGATCAACAATACCGGGGTTAGCTGTCCAAGGAACATCGTCAGACCACCACCAAAGATCAGCACCAGGTGCATGAAGATGATACGGCTATAGGGTTCCGACATCTGCTTTTTCATGGTCCGCCCACGATATTCTTTGCGGCCAAGAAAGTTTCTGTAAAAGGAATAAGCATGACTGATGAACAAGCCGGCCAATGCCGGCCACAAGTTGATAAAGAGCTGTGCGACCTCTCGCAACTGGTCCTCCGTACCCGTATCACCATGTATCCCCTTCACAAAAAAAGAATAGACAAACAGGAAATGGATGGACATGAAGCCACCAAAGTGGCCAACAAAAAATGGTCCGGCCAGCAGTGCCATCCAGCGGGCAATGACAACTATTTTACACAGGTTAAAAAAGCCGATGACGGCGCTCTCAGCCCAGTAAAGAACCATCACGTCACCGAGATTCCAGCCCAGGAAGATCGCCCCGGATACCGGCACCAGGTTGGCAACGATCAGGGCCAGCGTCGAGACAGAAGTCAGTGTGACCGGGTCACCCTCGAGGCGTGGGTCGGCTGGCAATGAATCGGGAGTCGATTCCTGCAAATCACTCGTTTCGGCTTCCCACTCGCCGCTTATCTCCCCGGGCAATGCCTCACCACTGCGGATAACCATACCCGTTGTCATCTCAATTTGGCTTTTGAGCACGGCCAAATCGTCGTCATCCACCCCCGAGCCCACCGCGATCGTATTGGTCCCGTAGTCGAACACGATGTGCGCGCCACGCCATGACCTGCTCCGCTTATTATCTTGAGCTTGTTCTAAACGCAGATTTCGCATCTTTGCCACATCGTAGCGAGCAATAACACCGACCAGTGGCAGGCCGATGTAAATATCAACACGACCGGGGCGTACCCTGATGACTTCTTTGCCAAACACCAACATGGCCAGGATACAGGTCACCAATAGCGGCCCAATCATCCAGCCCAGCAACCAGGCGCTCATGAATAAGGCCATCACCAGGTCGAATAGGTTTTCGAATGTGCCCCATTCCGAAGCTGCCTGCCCAAAGGTGGTGACGGCAGGAATGAGGAATATGACATCAAAGACCAACAAAATAGCGATGGCAATCAATGACCGTCTGAATGGCAGATCTTTACGCCAGCCATCAGCCTCGTCCGGTAGACCAATTGCAATCTTAAAAGCCGGTCTTATTCCTTTTCTGATCATTGACGAATCGTTGTGGCTGGATACACCGTGATCATATCACTTCAGCTAAACCGGTCAGGGAGTACGTGTTTGGAGCAGAACTAGCGGCGATCTTGGTGACCGACTGGAGAGTCGGAGATACTTAATCCTCATTCAGTATCCGTTTGGTTGATGCCGGGAATTTTTGCAGATGTTTTTCCGGCCGAACCGGGCGCACGACCAGGTTCCCGCCACAATTCGGGCATTGATAGTTTAATTCTGTGTCGGTACAAACTGCACAGAATGTGCATTCAAATGTGCAAATAAACACCTGTTTGGAATCAACCGCAAGATCCCTGTTACAACGTTCACAATTGGGTCGAAGTTCCAACACGATGTTCTCCTATTCATTACTGTCGGACAGGTATTCGTCGGCCTCTTCCCTGGACAGCATGTCACTGAAACAGGTGTAGTCTCCACTGGTCCTCAACGTATCCACGATGTCAGTAAGTTTCCTTATACAGGACCTAAAGATAAATGGCCCAAAGCTGACCCGATTAACGCCAAGCGCCTGCAATGCTTGCAGTGGGGCGGCGGCAGGCGTGACCAGTATGTTAATGGGTGAGTCAATTCGCGCCCGTAGCACTTTCACCGCTTCTTCGTCACCCGGGCCTATCGGATACAGGCAATCCGCCCCGGCTTGGGCGTAGGCCCTGGCCCTAGCCACGGCATCCTCGGTTGCTTCAAACTGATCAGCAAATGCGGATGACAAAAAGCTGTCAACCCGTGCGTTAATGACCAAATGCAGACCCTGCCGAGCCGCAAACTCCCGCACGACCGAGATTCGGTGGCATTGTTCCTCAACGGGGCGAAGTACGCCCTCTTCCTCAAAACTGTCTTCCAGATTGACACCGACAACACCTGATTCGATCACCGCGGCTATGGTCTCTTCCAGTTCACTTGTTGTGGTACCGTAACCCGCTTCAATATCGGCGGTTACCGGAACATCGACACTGGCCGCAATACGACCTACCAGATCAATCAGTGTCTCCCGCTTTATTCTCTCACCATCAAGGTATCCGAGGCTCGCCGAAATCGCGGCGCTGGCGGTGGCAACGGCCGGGTAGCCCTTGTCTTGCAATACACGGGCGCCTATTGGATTCCAAACATTGGGCAGCACCAGCATACCGCCCTGGGTGTGTAAGGAGAGCAAGGTGCGGGCTTTGTGGTCAGAGTTCGTCAAGTCAGTTCTCCCTGCATCGTTTCGATGACGTTACCGCCGACATGCACATCGACCACACCATTGGTCTCCCTGGTTTGCAACATCAACAGCGACGGGCGATTGACCATTTTCCCCTGCTCGACACGCAAGGACAGCTCGGTACTGGCAAGATAACGGTGTTTTACGAGATAGGCTCCCAGGCAAGCGGTCGCACTGCCCGTTGCCGGATCTTCGCGTACCCCCAGCGCATCAAAAAAGAATCTGGCACACAGGTCGTTCCTCGCGTCCAGCGTCTCCTTGCAAAAAAGATACACAAATGGTGGAAGACCACGTCCCTGGAGTGGCGCGAATGCCTCCAGGTTTAATTGAGCGCTCCGGAGTGCGTCCATGCTTACAAGTGGAGCACAAATTACAGATACGCCAACAGACAGTTCTTGTACCGGTGCTGCGGCATCGATGTCATCTGGTGACAGGTTCAGCGCGCCGGCAATGTCCTCACGTTGAATTTCCGGACCAAATTCCACCGGCGGAGCAGTGAACCAGGGTACGGCCTGTCCGTTACCGGGGTCCCTGAATATTACCGGGACCGTACCCACCCCAAGCTTAAGGATAATGGTTTGGGGTGCATCCGCTTCAAGGTATCGGCGGATGATCCATGCCGTCCCCAGTGTCGGATGACCGGCAAATGGAAGCTCCTGGGCAGGGGTAAAAACCCGCGCCGCGTAGCTGCCATCCGACGGCCGCTCGGAATTCACAAACGTGGTCTCGGCGTAATTCATCTCCAGTGCGATCTGCTGCATTGTGTCACTGCCCAAATCGTCCGCATGGAGTACAACCGCTAATTGATTACC
Organism: Gammaproteobacteria bacterium; assembly: GCA_021772915.1. Classification (GTDB taxonomy): domain Bacteria; phylum Pseudomonadota; class Gammaproteobacteria; order Xanthomonadales; family SZUA-36; genus SZUA-36. Next base: position 135,878 of record JAJFLB010000034.1, read on the forward strand.
CTGATAGGGGGCTTCCGCAAACACGTCTACCACGTGAAATGGATGTTTTTCCTGCATGACCATAATGTGTCCTGCTCCAGGTCACCTAGTGTAGTGCAGTATCAGCACCAGCATGCGAATGATCGAGTAGCCGATGAGAGCCGCGACCGCGTAAATCACGTAAATAATGGGTGTCTCTGTAAGTCCCGGTCGACTCAGACTGCCGGTCAACAACAGGGTGAACAAGGGCAGAGCAGACAGGCAGAGCACGCCCAGCACCCTCCAGTACTTGCCCAGTAGTGATTCAAGGTCACTGTAAATCTCGGCACCGGCCGCCTTGTCAGTCGCAATACGAAAGTATTGCCACCCCCCCATACGACCAATGTGCTGCCAACCTGAATCCTCGATCATGGCAAGATACTCCTGCATATCCGTTGACACTTCGATTCTGAAATCGAGCGTGTAGGTGTAGTCCTGCGGACTCCCTTTTTCAAACACGTAACTCAGGAAACTGACGTGCTTTAAATGCCAGCCCTTTGCCGACATTGACTGCAACCAGAGGGCTTCCCTCCCTTCACGCCAGACTGCGAAGAAACGAAATTTCCGAGTCGTCTTTTTTTCAGACCGGGTCATCATTGAGCTCCCGTATTGCTGCCAGTGCCTGCTGTCCGTGTTTGACAAGTTGCCGCAACCGTACGACCTCACTTTCGAGAACATCCTTGCCCAAGTCGGTCAATTCATACACTTTTCTGCGGCCTTGTTTTGCACCCTGTCCGGGTTGCGAGATCCACTTCTTTTTCATCATCTTGCCAAGTGCCCCGTAGAGGGTGCCTGCGCCCAGTATGACCCGACCTGAACTCAGCCTTTCCGAGTTTTTAATGATGCCGTAGCCGTGCAAAGGCTCACTGAGCGACAACAGTATGTAGAAACTGGGCTCAGACAGGGCTTCGTGCGACATATGCGGTATCCCGGGGCAATTTCACAGCCCAATTATACCGACTCACGATATATCGTCAAGTGATATAACGTTTGTCGATATAACATACCTGCACAATGGAGTGACCCAGAAGAGGAAGGTGACCGGATCGGTCAGTATCACCGCGCTGGGTATCTTGGACTAATCAGTGGCGCCCGGGCCAGAAACGCCCGGGCGCGGTAGTTGAATTGACCTTAGCTCCCTTTCCTGATCACAACATTGCCGTTGGTCGTTGTAATCGTTACCCGATGCTGGCCTCCATACTGAATGAAGGAGCCATAGGTATATTTACGGGGTGAGCCACGGGAATAATCCCAGGTGTCTGATTCCTCGACACTGATATCAAAGTCGCTACTGACCGTGTATTTGCCATCGTTGTTATTGGTCACACCCAGCTCCACTTCCAGATCCATGGAAAAATCCTCCGGCAGAATAAGCGTGATGTCTCCATAACCAGAAGACAATGTCACGTCGCCCTTGTCCGCTGCATTTTCTCCTACCGTCACATCCACCTCACCAGCGCCAGTCCTGGCATTGACCCAGCCTGCCAAAATCTCGATTTCAACGTCACCGCCACCGGTTTTGGCTGATACAAAGCGATCGGCGCCACTGACATGCACCTTTCCACCGCCAGTGCTCACACTGGCGCCTTCAGGTGCATCGGTGACTCTGATCTTGCCACCGGCGTTGGAGATCAGCACGGTATTGTCGGTTGCGTCCGTTGGTGACTGTTTGCCCGGACCAAGAACATTGCCATCTGCAGAACGGACATTTCGATAGGTGACCTCCCCACCGCCGGAACTGACCCGAAGGTCACCGATAACGTTTTCCACCGTGGCTTTTCCGCCACCGGTGCGAATTTCACCGTCGAGCTCAGAATCGTTGACTTCAATTCGACCACCCCCCGTGCGCAGATCCGCCTCGCCGGTCAGATCGAATAGCCGCAAGGCTCCTCCACCTGTTTTACCTGAAAACTCACCCGTTAAACCGTTCAGCTCCAGACTGCCACCGGCTGAAAAGAAGTCCAGATCCAGTGATCTCGGCGCCCTTATGTCAATTTGCAGATTGGTATTGCTTTCGCGTCCCAGAAGGGGGGATTCAATCGATAGACCAGTGGTGGTGTTTTCGATCAGAATTTCGTAGATATCCAGGCCGCGACGCGCATCTTCATAGGAAACTTCGATACCGGACTGGTCCCAGCCCACGATGGTAATGCTACCTCCCGTCGGGAGATCAATTTCAAGCATTTGCCCAGGTTCAAAGTCTAGATTCTCCACCACCCGCCCCTCGGCGGCAGCGGTGCTGACTGCTGCCAGCAGGAGCAGTGAGAGCACTGCCGTTATTCCGGTTGCTTGCTTGTAGTTCATTTCAAGTCTCCTAGATTTCAATTGGCGACAGAGATGTTGGTTGAATATCTACAACCAATCCTCGGCCTCATGGTTAGTTCGTAGTTCCCTGGCACGTTGAAACAGCGCAGGGTTGGACTCCTGGTCACCCTGACGAATGATGGCATCCAACGATTCCTGACCCAGTGCCTGCTTGACCAGATGGTCGAGTACCAGCATGCGTACCTGGACCGAGTCATCGTCACGCAGCGCTGCCAACATGGCTTGCTGTACTGGTTCGCTGTCGGCCTTGCCCGATAATGCCGCAAGGGCCTCGATTCGTATGGTCGGATTGGGGTCCTGACGCAAGGTGGCCAACAGTGCCCCCGTCAGTCGCGGGTCACTGCTTTGTGCTGCCAGTTCAATGGCGCGCAGACGGCTGCCAATGGAATTCGGGTTGAGAATTGCGTGTGTCAACACATCACCGGCAAGGGGGGAATTCAAGGACGTGGTCACATCAACACTGCGGCACACATCGAATCCGAGTCTGAACTTTCCGTTGGCCAGGTCCCCGACACTGACTTCAGTAAACGACAGGTCTGCGTCCCAGGAATCGTTCAGACTTTTTTCAAGTTTGGCCTGGCGGGTCGCCGCATTGAGCATCAATTGCTCATCGACACCCTGCGGTACTGCTAACCAGTTGCCAACAAAAACACCCAGCAACAGTATGGCGGCCGTTGCCAGCATGTTTTGCACGGCAGGCAGTCTGCGGCCAGGTGGCTGCTTGGACTCCTTATCACCACCTCGTGATATCTCAATCAGAACCCGGCTACGCATCGCCCTTAGCGCGGACGTATCGGGCTCACTGGCTTCGCTGGTCATTTGTGACAGCTCTTCATGGAGTTCAAGCAAGGCCCGGCAATCGTCACATGCACTCAAGTGCTGTTTGAGTTTTTCGTCGTCAGACGGCAGGAGTTCTCCGGCCAGGTAGTCTTCCAAAATCCTGTGGATATCATTACAACTGTGCATATTCGCCTCTTCTTTGAAACGTTACGGTATTACGCAGTTTTTCCAGACTGCGAAACAGGATGCTCTTGACCGAACCCTCGTTGCACTCAAGTACGGTGGCGATTTCACGCAGACTAAACCCTTCAAAGTAGCGCAATGAGATCGCCAGGTTTTGCTTGGCACTGAGGACTTTAAGTGCAGTTTGAATCATGGCCTGAACCTCTTTCCTGGCCACCTCTCCCTCCGGTACAGCATGCAAAACCGGTGTGTTTTTCTCGCTCAGACTTTCGTTCAGGTAGTCCTTTTTCTGGCGGCGTATCCAGGTCAGGCTTTCGTTGTAAGCGATACGCAACAGCCACGCCCTGAAAGGACCGGAGCCGGTGTAGGAATCAAGTTTTTGGTGCGTTTTCATGAATACGTTCTGGGTTACATCCATCGCGTTATCGGGGTTTTTGACATGGTTCATCGCAATTCTGAAGACCAGCCGCTCATGGCGCTTCATCAACAGGCCAAAAGCCAGGTGTGAGCCGCCACGGACCTCTTCAACGAGATACTCATCACTAAACTGCACCGATTCTCTCCACTGAAAAACAAGCTTGTTGGTCATCACGCATTCGTCTTCCTGTGAATAATGACTCCACCTGACGTATTTGGTTAGCATAGATTTTGGCAAAAAACTCTTATCCGCAATAGTGCTGGAATGGCCATGTCTGACCAGATTTGGCTGTTGATTCCAGAAAATAACAAGGGGGTACCAGACCCGATAAGGATTTTGATACTTAACGTGCCCCGCATAGCCTTGGGAATTCCCCGTAGGTACTTAACCGGGGAACGAGGTCAAATCTGCAACCAGGGCCGGCATAATTAGTTGGATTTCTGACCCTGGTAATTAACCCATTTGCGGAAAGTTAAAATCGGCACCCTTGCGGATGCCGGCATGCCAGCGTTGGGTGACGGCTTTGACGCGGGTATAAAAACGGATCCCCTCCGGCCCGTAAATATGGTGGTCACCAAATAGAGATTGTTTCCAGCCACCAAAACTGTGGAAAGCCATCGGCACCGGAATCGGGATATTGACACCCACCATGCCGACCTCAATATGTTGCACAAAGTTACGTGCTGCATCGCCGTCACGGGTGAAAATCGAGACCCCATTGCCGTATACGTGTGCGTTAATCAGATCAACTGCCTCGTCGTAGCTGGACACCCTGACCACGCATAATACCGGGCCAAAGATTTCTTCCTGGTAAACACGCATATCGGCTTTTACACGGTCGAACAAACAACCGCCCATGAAGAAACCATCCACAGCGTCGGGGTGCTTGAAACTGCGCCCGTCAACGACCAATTCTGCACCTTCTTCCACACCCAGGTTCACATAACCCGTCACCTTGGCATGATGCTCGGCGGTGATTAGCGGCCCCATTTCAGCCCCTTCAATATGACCTGGTTGTATCGACAACGACTCAACCCGGGGCGTCAGCTCGGCAACCAGTGCATCGGCTGTTTCATCACCCACGACTACCGCCACGGAGATTGCCATGCAACGCTCCCCGGCTGAACCAAAGGCAGACCCCATAAGCGCATCAGCAGTGGCTTCCAGGGGCGCGTCCGGCATCACCAACATGTGGTTCTTGGCCCCGCCAAGTGCCTGCACCCGTTTACCGTTTGCAGATCCCTGCTGGTAAATCTTTTTTGCGATCGGTGTCGAGCCGACAAAACTGATGGCCCTGATATCCGGGTGCGCGAGAATCGCATCGACCGCTTCACGGTCACCGTGCACTACATTAAACACCCCGGCGGGCACACCGGCAGACTCAATCAGCTCAGCCAGCAACATGGCGGCACCCGGGTCGCGTTCGGAAGGTTTGAGTACGAAGGTATTTCCGCAAACGAGAGCCATCGGGATCATCCACAACGGCACCATGGCCGGGAAGTTAAACGGTGTAATTCCGGCGACCACACCTAGGGGCTGGCGGTAAGAATACGCATCAACACCGGTTCCCACGGTGTCTGTATATTCACCTTTAAGCAATTGCGGCGCACCGCAGGCAAATTCCACAACCTCCAGGGCACGAGAAACCTCGCCCAGTGCATCGCCACGTACCTTACCGTGCTCGGAGGTCAACATCGCTGCCAGTGTCTCGAGATTTTCCTCAAGAAGATTCTTGAGTCGGAACATACAACGCGCACGACTTAATGCAGACATTGCCGACCATCCAGGAAAAGCTGCCACGGCGGCCCTGACCGCATTGTCCAGTTCCTTGGCTGATGCCAGTGGCACCTGCTTTTGCACCTGCCCGGTCGCAGGGTCAAATACATCACCAAACCTTCCGCTGGTACCTGCAACCGGTTTGCCGTCAATATAGTGGGATAGTTGTTTGATCGCTTAATCCTCTTGTCGCGCCAGTTGGCTTTAGGCCAACGGGCAATTACCCAAATTATAGGAAACAATATGTGGTTTTGCTCAATGCATTCAAGGCTCAGTTTAACAATGACCGGTGCCATCAAACGGGAAAAGGTGGGAGAAGATGAAGCCAGGGAGCGGTCGAGAGGCCGGCCCGGGCCATACTGGGGCAAAGCCACGGACCAGCCTGGGAGCTATCGTGAAGAAACATCGGCGTTAACCTGAGGTCGTCCTGAGTGTTGCTTGCATCCGGGGTGTTATTATCTGGCGGGTGGCAAGGACATGTCTCGATTGAGCGAAGTGACCAACTTAACCCTTGGGGGAATACTGATATGCATAAGAGCCAACTGGCGGGATTTATTATTGATTGCGAGACCGATGACCTGGAGTCCGCAGCTGAATTCTGGTCTGCTGCACTCGGCATGGCAGTAGAGGCTGATCCAAACCCTGAAGAATCAGCTTATCGCCAGTTAGAATCCCGCCCTGGGGAAGTACACGTTGAAGTGCAGCAAGTCTCCCACTCCTCACGTGTGCACCTCGATATTGAGACCGACGATATTGAAGCAGAGGTCAGAAGACTTGAGAAACTGGGCGCCAGGCGTATCAGCCATATACGCCGCTGGGTTGTGATGGAGGCACCCACCGGGCAAAGGTTTTGCGTCGTACACCCACAGCGTGGCAATTTCGAGCCTACCGCCAATAGCTGGGCATAATCAAGATCCAGACCCATGTAATTTTCAGTTGCCGCAAATCACTGCACTAAATCGTCGCTAGGTTTTGATTTTTTGAAGCTGCCGCCGCCGCCATCTTTGAGCACTTCCAATTCAAACACATTTGCATGAACTGCCCTTCTCAGGACGATGTCAATAAGTGTTGTTCCATTGGGGTGTAAAGCATTACCGAGAAGCTTCTTCGAGGCTCGAATCTCACAGGGAAGGTAATGTACGAACCCCTTTTGCGGTCGCGGTATAACTTTCATGCCAAGCATTTCAACACCTTTGGAGGCTGACCGGATGACTTTGTCCTTATCATCTTTTATTTCCCCCGAACCTATCATCATATCGTAATTGAAGTAATATGTTATGACCTCTGGATTGAGCTTGTTTCTCTGCCGGTCTGCAAAAAAACCCGTTGGGAGATGATTGGGGTCGTTATCCTCGCCCGCTGTTAACACCAAGTCAAAATCAGGGACAGGGAAACCCTTGTGATCACGAACTCGAAATATGACCATCGAAAACTGATCATGAAAAAAATGTCTTTCGGTCCTCAAGAAGTTTTTTTCAGTTTCGAGCCTTTCATTTTCTTGTATAACATCAGTTTCCTGAGAAAATCGCCCACATAATGTACGGTAATCCGGCTTTGACTTTACTTGAATACAGGAAATTATTGCGTTAACAGTTTCTCGACTCTTCTTGTCTCTCGGAGTCTTATGCACACTTCGCATAATGCCCATATCACCCCCCGAATGTGACTTGTTGCCGATGATCCTTAACGCTGACTTCGGCGATTCCTTATATTCTTCAACAAATAGTTCTGTTGCACTCAGCCCACTTTTTGCATCTGCCTCTTTGACTGGGGGCACTTGTACTAACCGAATATATCTGCCATTTAGATTTGCGGCTGCGACCCGAACAACCCCGTCTGAACCCATCTCACCGGTGTAAGAGTTCAAACTGTCGTAAAACGATCGGTCAATATACTGACCTGTCAACACAAATGGAAAAATTCCGTTCGCTTTGATTTGACTGCCATCACTTGTAATCCATGCCATGTTCAGTTCCCAGGCTTTGGCACTACCAAGTTCTAACCAATCCAAAACTCTTTGTCCTGGTTCAACGCCTCCGAACCAGGATTTCATACGACCCAATCTTCCTTTTCCAAGCTGTGCCAATGCGGATCCATGGTTAGCAGGAGCCAACATGATGAGGTGGCTCATTGGGCATGTGCCGCTGTTCGGTTTGAGTGCGAAGTACTTGTACCACCACTCACGTATAACAGGCCCACCGGTTGAATGGGTGATACAAACAAACCGGGTACCTGTTGCCAGCACATCAAAAAGTTGTTTTTTTAAAGCAGCGTCAAATGCTCTGGCAATATCTGTGACGCGAACTTCATCATGAAAGCTAATGTACTTTCCAAGATGAATTTCCTTGGTCTGAATCTCAATGCCGACGGCACTGGCCTCTGTTCTGAGGCGCTGCGGCAGACCACCATATGTATCTGTATTGGTGACACTCCAACCGTGCACAAAAACAACCACAATTTTATTTGTTGACATTGTAATTCTCCTCAACCGGTAAAATACGCGTCAAATTCTGTTCGTCTTTCCCTTATTGGTCTGCACTTTCGATGTGAAAATGTAGTTTTCTGTCTTGCGTGCTCAGCCGCTTGCGCCCGATCTAAGATTCCAGTAGCCGAAGTTGTCTTCTTTTTCGCGACACATAACCACACGGCCACGGAAAAGTGACAGTCGTTGCTTTAATGCAAGTGTCGTTGACCCCGTCCATGTCCCTTCCATAATTTCGTTACCGCCGATCAATTCCAGAAAGACTGTACCGCAAATCGGGATTGCCCCTTCGGCCCAGTAAGACAGCGCAATGAAACCTTGGGAAGACACCACACCCTCCATTGGGTACGGATGTCCCTTACTGCCTTCGCCAACTACCCGAAGCCGTGTTTCGGTGGTCCATATTTCTACGGTATCTTCTTCAAAGACTGATTCTTCTCCTCCATCTTCCAGTTGGGTCCATTTTGCAAACCATTTTCCCTGCAGTTTCTTCGCTGTGTCGTTTGAGTGAAACTGGCCATAAAAGAGATCCTTAGATAGTCGCTCCTGCTTGTGTTTCTCCACCTCGACAAGATATGCATCGACTGCCTGATGCCAGAGTTGCGTGTTTACATCCCGGCCGGTGTGCTTCCGCACCAATCGTTCACAGAGTTCCATTACACTGTTTCGACTATCCCCAAGATAGATTTGTTGATCCTGCAGCGGTGTGGGAAGTCGCTCGACGGACATGAAATTAGTGATGGGAATGACGAGCCGGTCACCACCGAGCCCAAGTGCGAACGCCGATTCAAAAAAGAGCCAGGGCCTGTTTATGGATTCGGGTGTAAAAAGCGCCAGAAGCACATCAGCAGCTTCTAGTTGTTTGCCTATTTTCTCCCGCCATCGACCCGGGCCGAGCCCTCCGGTTGGTGTTGGATCGCTAGAGAACCAAACATCAATGCCTGGGGCAATGAGTTCAAAAAGCGACTTCCATGCTCTTGCGAGCCTTCGCTCCTCATACATGTGGCTAATAAATATTTTCATTACACCCACCATAAAATAAGAAAAAAAAGATAGGCAACGTTTTATTCAACTGCTTGTAACGACCACAACGTGCAAATCTCTATTACGCACGCCCGTCATCGTTTATTGTAACCGCTCCCTGATTCCTTCGTATTACACCCACACCTGTAGGGAAAGCATCACAAGCACAACCATTAAAGTGCCTTTGATGGCGTTCATCACGGTAGTCAAATGCCCTCTGACTTTGACCTACAAGTATATTATTCACCAAAGGTTAGGTACTTATGTTCGTCGATCAGGAGAGATCCAAGAAAACACCCCGACTGGCGGCGGGAGCCCGAAAGCCGGGGCGCAGCTAAAGTGTCCTTGATCGGCAATAGCCTGTCTGTACGCAATCTGCTTGGATACTTGTGGGATACATAAGGGATACATAAGGGATACAGCGGACTCAGTGTTACTGAATGTTATTGGAATTTGGAGCGGGTGATGGGAATCGAACCCACGTCTTCAGCTTGGGAAGCTGAGGCCCTACCATTAGACGACACCCGCAGGGCTGTGCAGCAGCTGATTCTACTATTTTCATGGGATGAGGTGTAGGACCGATGAGTGTGCTCATCGGGAATGTACAGGTGGTTTTTGAGAGTCAGACAGGTTCCCGACGAACAATTCGTCGGTCCTACAGGCCCAACAAACCTTCCACGTGTGCCCGTGCTGCACTGGCCAGTGCTTTAAGATCGTATCCACCCTCGAGGATCGATGCTACGCGACCCTGGCAACTGTCACCTGCCAATTCGCAAATTCCTCTCGTTATCCAACGGTAGTCTGCATCCTGTACTTCAAGTTGTGCCAGAGGGTCACGTTCGTGAGCATCAAACCCCGCTGAAATCAGAATCAGGTCAGGGGCAAAACTGTGGATGGCTGGTAGCCCCAACCTATCCCAGACCCTTCTGAATGCCGTGCTTCCATCGCCTGGCGCCAATGGTAGATTCAAAATATTACCGCGACCCGTTTCTTCGATATGCCCGGTCCCCGGATACAACGGCATCTGGTGACTGGAGACATACATGACGTCGGGATATTGCTCAAAAATAGCCTGGGTACCGTTACCGTGATGAACATCGAAATCAATAATGGCGACCTTGTTCAAACCGTCATATCCGAGCGCCTGGTGGGCACCTATGGCAACGTGGTTGAGCAGACAAAAACCCATGGCCTGTTCTGGTTCGCTGTGGTGCCCGGGGGGGCGCACTACGCAAAAAGCCCTTTGTGCTTTATCACTGACAATCTGGTCGATAGCAAAACACAGACCACCGCTGGCACGTAGAGCGGCTTTGATTGAACCACTGCTGAGAAACGTGTCCGGGTCAACGGACACGCGGCCTTCATCAGGTTCCGTGGTTTGTAGACCCGCCCAGAATTCTGCCGGATGGACCCGTGTAATTTGCTCGTCGGTCGCATACGGCGCAGGTAGCCGTTGCAGACCACGGATACCTTCCAGACCACTTAGTACGGCCTGGATCCGGAGTGCGGAATCCGGGTGTTTGGCACCGGGGTCGTGACGCAAACAGTCGTCATGCTGAATGATAAGCGTGCTCATGAGCTGCTATTAGTATAGTTAAAATAGTGGCAACGTCAGGGTTTCTTTTACCTCTTCCATCACCACGTAGCTGCGTGACCCACTGACACCCGGTAGTGACAAAATTTTCTCACCCAGGAGTTCACGGTAGGTTTTCATATCACTGACACGGGCCTTGATCAGATAGTCAAAATTTCCCGACACAAGATGACAATCCATGATTTCCGGTAATCGCCGCGCTTCTTCACTAAATTTTCTGAACGCATCGGGGGACGAGTGGGTCAGGTCGATTTCAACAAATACCAGCAAAGCCGCATCGACAAGTGTTGGGTCCAACAACGCCGTATACCCTTTGATGTAGCCGTGCCGTTCCAGACGTTTCACACGTTCAATGCACGGCGTCGGTGTGAGGTTCACTTTGCGCGCCAACTGTACATTTGAAATCCTGCCATCGGTCTGCAGACACTCCAGTATTTGTCGATCGGTGCGATCCAGTTTCTTGGGTTTTTTTTGCTCTTTTTCCATCTTAAATGCTGTATTTAATACAGAAATAAGAATAAAACACTGCCATAAAAATATCAACAGCTAATAAAACTGCTTTGTTAACTATAAAATAGTCATTTCATATACACTAAGGTGCTTTCATGAAAGTCGGTGTCCCCAAGGAAATCAAGAATAATGAGTTTCGCGTAGGTTTGGTTCCTGCTTCCGTGAACGAGCTGGTTAACAACGGCCACGAGGTATGTGTCGAGACCAAGGCCGGTACCGGAATCGGTATGCTTGATGATGCCTATCAAGCAGCGGGTGCACAAATTCTGCCTGATGCAAAAAGTGTATTCGAGCAGGCTGAAATGATCGTCAAGGTCAAGGAGCCACAGGCAGTCGAGCGCGCCATGCTAAGCGCTGAACATACCCTGTTCACCTATTTGCACCTTGCCCCCGATGCACCACAGACCGCGGAGCTGGTGAAGTGCGGTGCCACCTGTATTGCTTATGAAACTGTGACCGACCGAAATGGCCATCTGCCACTGTTGGCTCCCATGTCCGAAGTGGCGGGCCGCCTGTCCATCCAGGCGGGCGCCTGGTGTTTGGAGAAGGCACACGGTGGCTCGGGCGTGTTACTCGGTGGTGTACCCGGTGTTGAGCCTGCCAAGGTCATCATTATAGGTGGTGGAACAGTCGGTTTTAACGCCACCCAGATGGCGGTGGGTATGGGTGCCAGTGTTACCGTGCTGGATCGCAACATAGATGTATTGCGTCATTTTGATGCTGTTTTTGCGGGTCGTGTGCAAACAGTTTATTCCAACGCACATGCCATTGAGACCCATTTGGAAGACGCCGACCTGGTTATCGGCGGTGTGTTAATTCCGGGTGCAGCTGCACCCAAGCTGGTTACACAGGCGCATCTCGGACGTATGCGTAAAGGGTCGGTTTTGGTCGATGTCGCCATTGACCAGGGTGGTTGTTTTGAAACCTCACACGCCACCACGCACGAAGACCCAATCTACATGGTTGATGACATCGTGCATTACTGTGTCGCTAACATGCCAGGCGCGGTGCCCCGCACTTCAACTTTTGCTCTGAATAACGCGACCTTGCCTTTTGCCCTGGCACTGGCCAACAAAGGTGCCAAGCAAGCCCTGTTGCAAGATCCACATTTGCTGCAAGGCCTTAACGTGCATCGCGGTATGGTTACCTATCAAGACGTTGCCCGTGATCTTGGCTATGATTATGTTCCGGCTGCCAAAGCGTTGGAGACCCATTAGAAAATGAATTCAAAAACCCAATCCATGGACTCACTCTGGATGCCGTTTACCGGTAACCGGGCATTTAAGAAAAACCCACGTCTGGTTGAACGTGCACAAGGCATGTTTTATTGGACCCCCGACGGCCGCGAGATTCTCGACATGGTGGCCGGTCTGTGGTGTTGCAATGCAGGCCACGGTCATCCAAAGATCGTTCAGGCGATCCAGGACCAGGCCGCGGAAATGGATTATGCGCCGCATTTCAATTTTGGTCACCCAGCCGCTTTTGAAGCGGCCGAAATACTTGCTGCACTTGCGCCTGAGGGCATAAACCAGGTGTTTTTCACCAACTCAGGTTCAGAGTCGGTGGATACTGCCCTCAAAATCGCACTTGCTTACCAGCGGGAGCGTGGTGAGCCATCACGCACCCGGTTGATCGGTCGTGAAAAGGCCTATCACGGGGTTGGTTTCGGCGGGATATCGGTTGGCGGAATAGCCTATAACCGGAAGCAGTTTTCTTCAGCCATGATACCGGGTGTAGACCATTTGCCACATACTCACCTGCTCGATCGGAATGCTTTTTCACATGGCTTGCCGGAGCATGGCGTGGAGTTGGCCGATGAGCTGGAAAACATCATCAATCTGCACCACCCCTCCAACATAGCTGCCGTAATCGTTGAACCGGTTGCCGGTTCAGCCGGTGTGTTGATGCCACCGAAGGGTTACCTGCGGCGCTTACGCGCGATATGTGACCAGCATGACATCCTGTTAATTTTCGACGAGGTGATCACCGGGTTTGGCCGTCTGGGTGATAATTTTGCCTCCCAGGCATTTGATGTGACACCGGACATCATTACCACAGCCAAAGGCCTGACCAGTGGCACCGTGCCCATGGGCGCCGTATTTGTCAGCGATGCGATCTACGCAGAATTCATGTCAAAACCAGGTTCAGACATTGAACTGTTCCATGGCTATACCTATTCGGCCCATCCATTGGCGGTCGCCGCTTGCAAGGCAACCCAGAAAGTCTACGCTGATGAAGGCCTGTTCCAACGCGCCGCTGAAATGGCACCCGTGTTTGGTGATGCGCTACATTCATTGGCCAATGAGCCCCACGTGATTGACGTGCGTAACTACGGGTTGATGGGCGCGATTGAGCTAGGAGCAATTGAAGGTCAACCGGGTGCACGCGGGATGGAGGTGCTGCAACTGGCTTTTGATGCAGGCCTGATGATCCGCATCACCGGTGACACGATTGCCTTCAGCCCACCGCTGATTATTGAAGAAAGCCATATTCAGCGGACGGTTGATACGCTTAGATCTATATTGGGTGCAATCTAGCCCGCAAATTTCATCAGCCGGACTCAGGGTTTGAACCAGGATAAACATACTTAATTTCCAGTAGAGGTCGATAATGTCAGAGCAAGCTAAAAATTTGGACCGCGGTGTGAACGATGAGCCGCTCACATCCCAGTCAGAGCCGGCCAGGAAACTAAAATATTGTGTAAACGGTGAGTGGCTCACGTCCAAAACCGAGACTTACATGGACTGCTACAATCCATCCACGGGCGAGATTATTGCCCTGGCACCGCATTGCACCGCGGAAGAAGTAGAGTCAGCTGTCGCGGCGGCCAAGGCCGCTTTTCCAGCGTGGTCTGATACCTCCGTGGTAAAACGTGTCCAGGTGTTGTTCAGACTAAAAACTCTGCTTGAAGAGCACCTGGATGAATTGACGGGGTTGTTGGCAAAGGAAATGGGGAAGGCCTGGGAGGAGGCCAAGGGTGACGTTTTGAAAGTTATTGAAGTGGTCGAATTTGCCTGTGGCATGCCACATCTCATGAAAGGGGAATCCTTGCTGGATTGCAGCACAGGTTATGACACCACCATGTACCACCACCCGGTGGGTGTTTTTGCCGGCATCGCCCCCTGGAATTTTCCCGCGATGATCCCACAGGGCTGGATGGCTCCGATCTGTATCGCCACTGGAAATTGTTTTGTTCTGAAGGCCGCCAGCTTTGTTCCGCAGACATCCATGCGCATCACGGAACTGTGGTACCAGGCGGGTCTCCCCAAAGGCGTGCTGAATATGGTCACCACCAGCCGTAATGAAGCTGAAATTTTACTTGAGCATCCTGATATCGCCGGTGTTTCTTTTGTTGGCTCAACCAAGGTTGGTCATCATATTTATTCGACCGCCGCCGCCAATGGCAAGCGGGTTCAGGCGCTTACGGAAGCCAAAAATCACGCCCTGGTATTGGAAGACTGCGTGTTGGAAAGAACCGCCAGAGGAATCGTCAACGCCTTTTGTGGCTGTGCCGGTCAGCGCTGTATGGCTCTTCCGGTTATTTGCGTGGAAGAGAGCATTGCCGACAAACTGGTTGAATACCTGGTGAAATTTTCCTCCGAGTTAAAATTGGGACCCGCCTACGAAAAAAGCACGGGGCTTGGTCCGTTAGTGAACAAGGGTCATATGAATTATGTTACCGACTGGATCCAAACGGGTGTTGACGAAGGGGCTAAGCTGGTTCTCGATGGCCGCAACCCCGAAGTGCCGGGATACGAGGGCGGTTACTACGTTGGAGCGACCATTTTTGATCACGTGACTGAAGCAATGGCGGTTGGGCGAGATGAAATCTTCGGGCCTGTTATCTGCATAAAACGCATCCAGAACTTTGAACAAGGGCTGGAGATCATGAACAACAGCGAGTTTGCGAATGGTTCAGCAATCTACACCCAGAGTGGCCACTACGCCCGTGAGTTTTCCAAACGAACACACGCGGGTATGGTGGGTGTGAATGTCGGTATCCCGGTCCCGCTGGGTATCTTTGGTTTCACCGGTCAGAAAAAATCATTTTTTGGTGATTTGCATACCATGGGGAAAGACGGTGTAAGATTTTTTACCGAGCTAAAGTGTGTCACCAGCACCTGGTTTACGGAAGAAATGGCTGCAGACAAGGTTAATACCTGGGATGGAACCATTGAAATAGAATCAGACGACTGAAGTCCATCAGATAACTAATATTCAGGGCAGGGTTGAAACCACTTTCGGGTACATTTTTGTACCTTGCCTTCATTAGTCCTGTAGTTATTCACTGGACCGGGTACGGACCGTCTTCAAAGGTCTCCTTGTGGTAGCCCTTCGAGCCCACAATTTTGGAGATGGGGCTCCTGGGGTCATCACCCTTTTTCAGTTGCTCCAGGACATATGCAAAATCGTATTTTGGCTGCCAGTCCAAATCCTTCCTGGCCGCGTCATTAATGTAAACCCGATCGATTTTGTCGAACATTTTCCAGCCGAGTTGTGCGTAGATTTCCCGATAGACCGGGATTCGTTTCTGGACAATGAATGGTGCATCGGTGTTCAACGCGAGCAAATCTTCCGGTAAAAATGGTGTGGTCGCACTAATGATGTACCTGCCAAAACCCAGCTCCCCGGCCCGCTCGGCAGCAGCCATATGCGCACTTACAATGTCCTCCAGCTCAACACGGCGAAACAGGAATTCGTTGGTCTTGGAGTTTTCGCCGGTATAGTCCTCACGTTTCTGCTTATCGTCATCTTCTTCCGGAAAAAACCGGGACGTACGCAAAATGATGCAATTGAGTCCATGTTTGCGGTGGAATAACTGACACAGGGCCTCTGCCGCAGTTTTTGTCACACCGTAGATGTTCTTGGGGATTGGCTCCACAGCCTCTGTCACCCATGCGGCCGGTGTTCCTGGCGGGGGTCTCAGTGCGTCGCCGAACACACTGGTGGTGCTGGTGAATACAAATGCACCCACCTGATTTGCCTCTGCTGCTTGCAACAGCGCAAGGGTCCCGGCTACGTTGGTGTCGACGAAATCCCGCATTGAGTGGGTTGCAACATGGGGTTTATGCAGAGTGGCTGTGTGGTAGACGATTTCCACACCCGGCATACACTGGTTCACGGTCTCCCTGTCGGCTATGGACCCAACCGTGGTTGTGGAAGCCGATTCTTTTACATCCAGGCCGATAACTTCGTGGCCCAGGTCACGTAATGTATACACCATGGCCTCACCCAGGTGCCCGGAGCTGCCGGTGACCAGAATTTTCATGTTGGGCAATGTAATTGTACCGGCGGGTAAATGCAATTGTCCTTTCTAGCGAACCCACCAATACAGCAGGTGGCGGTATACTTGCAGACTGGTTAGCAGTCCTGTTTCTTACGTGTTTGTGTGAGTCTTTTGACAACAAGGGGTTATTTCCATGTATGACTTGTTACATGATTTTTCTCAACGTCCCAAACCTTTTTCCCGTTACACTGCGAAAGAGTTGTGGACCCGGCCCCACCTTGCCCAACAAATGCTGAACTTTCATCTCAGTCAGGAATCAGAACTCGCCTCGCGACCCATTGAGACAATCGACCGTGTGGTTGGCTGGATTGATGCGCAACTGAATTTAACTGGAAAGCGTATCTGTGACCTGGGCTGCGGGCCGGGACTTTACACGCAGCGTTTCGCAGACCTTGGCGCGGAGGTGACCGGTGTGGACTTCTCGGCACACTCACTGGACTACGCCAAAGCCCAGGCCAGGCAACCGATTCGATACATAGAGGCGGATTACCTGTCCGACAAGCTTCCGGAAGGATTCGACCTGGTGACTTTGATTTATTGTGATCTGTGCGCGCTGTCACCTGCACAAAGACAATCTTTACTCGGACGGATGAGGCAGATGCTCAATCCCGGCGGACAAGTTGTAATGGATGTCGCAGGAGTGGGCTCTTTTAGCAGCAAGGAGGAATCGACTGTCCTGGAAGATCGTTTGATGGGCGGCTTCTGGGCAGAAGCCGATTATGTTGGGATTCAAAGCGCCCTTGTCTACCCGCAAGAGTACCTTTCGCTGGATCGTTATCTTATCGTCGAACCCGAAGAAACATGGCAGATCTTCAACTGGTTTCAACACTTCACCCCCAAAAGCATCAAGGCAGAGTTGACGCAGTCGGGTCTTGAGCCGGATGTAATGGTTGGAGGCTTGAGCGGCGAGCCCTTGAAAGAAGATGGCGATTATATTGGTATCATCGCCAGTAAGGTTTAATCGCTTAAGAACTGCTCCTAACGGCAATGGCAAACCCATAACACCCACTCCCGGAAGTATGACATGACACGTACAGATTATTTCTCAATGAAGTTCAGCCCCATATTTTTGACCAGCACCTCTATCAGTGCGACCTCATTGACATGGGCCGTTTTGTGCCTGGCTATCACCACTTTCCTTGGCACCAGCTTCGCAGCACAGGCGGGTGGGCCCGAGTTGAAAGTCAACGCGGAGCGTATTGAACAACACATTCTGGCGCTTGCTGAATTCGGCAAAAACCCGGAGGGTGGTGTCAGTCGGGTGGCATTCAGTGAAGCCGATATCGCCGGGCGAAAATATATCATCGGATTGATGGAAACCGCCGGCTTGAAGGTCCGTGTAGACACTGCCGGCAACCTTATCGGACGACGTGGCGGTACAGAGAACCTGCCCGTGATCATGTTTGGCTCACACAGCGACTCGGTGCCGGGCGGTGGCAATTACGACGGTGACGTGGGTGTGATGGGCGCCATCGAGGTCGCCCAGGTGCTCAATGAAAATGGCATTAACACCCGTCATCCACTTGAGGTCGTGGTATTTGTGGACGAGGAAGGTGGGTTGGTCGGCAGCCGTGCCATGACGGGTGAGTTGAGCGGACCAGCGCTGGGCGTGATTAGCCACAGTGGCTTAACGATTGAGGAAGGAATCCGGGTCCTGGGCGGTAATCCCGAACGTCTGGATGAAGCACGCCGTGAGCCCGATGAGCTGGCGGCATTTGTCGAACTGCATATCGAGCAGGGCGCCATACTCGATGACGGTGATATCGATATTGGTGTGGTTGAGGGCATTGTCGGTATCCAGTGGTGGGACGTTACGATCGAGGGCTCTGCCAATCACGCCGGCACCACGCCGATGCACAAACGCAATGACGCTTTGTTGGCGGCCGCTGAACTGATCCAGGCGATCAACCAGGTGATCACCTCCGAGCCCGGCACACAGGTGGGTACGGTCGGTCGGATCAGTGCCACACCGGGGGCTCCCAACGTCATTCCCGGCAAGGTGGTCATGAGCCTGGAGATCCGTGACCTTTCAGCTGAGAAGATCACAAGGTTGTACCGTCAAATCCGTGCCGAGGCCGCGAGTATCGAAAAGAGGTACAAAACCCCGATCAGCTTTCAACACCTGGACGTGGATGCAGTACCCGCACCCACCGATAAGCGCGTGCGCGCGATCATTGCCGGGGCAGCTGAATCCCTTGGGTTAAGTTACATTGCAATGCCCAGCGGCGCGGGTCACGACGCCCAGGACATGGCGCAGATTGCACCGACCGGCATGATTTTTGTGCCCAGTGTGGGTGGTATCAGCCATTCACCGCGAGAGTTTACCTATCCACGGGATATGGCCAATGGCGCCAATGTGCTATTAAAAACAATTTTAAGGATTGACGAAAGTGGGCTTGGGAAAAGCTCCTAGCCAGGCTGATTTGCCCTCGTAAAAATTGTCACTTAACTACCCAGGGCTCAGTCAGCCCCGGCCAGGTTACAAAACATTCTAATCTCCACAGCTCTGCCTGAACTTTTCAGCGATGGAACGCAGCTCCCGGATCGTCTCTGGGGCCAGTGGTTCGGGGTGATGATTCTTCAAAATTTGCTGCAGCTCCCGATCGATTCGCTCAATCAGGTCCTCATCGGCAAGTGCCCCTGACGATGTTGGGTAGTTCGCGCCGAAGTAGCGTGAATCCCACGACTCCCGCCGGCAGTACTTCGCAGTGTGTTGGTTAGCCAGGTAATTCCCACGCGGGCCTTCTGAGCGGGTCAGATCCAGGGCCAACATTTCATCGGTCACCTCGATTCCCCGCCACATGCTGCGAAGCTGTCCGGCCAGCTCGTCTCCGAAAAGCAGTCCATGCAGAGAGAAAGTAATGCCCTCGTCCAGGGAACCAATGTAGGGGCAGATGGCCGCACGGCTATAGAAAGCCTGCATCATGTTGCTGGAAATCTCAGCGACCGCGTCCTGATTGAACCGTCGTGCCTTGGAGTCACCGGCGGTGCTGGTTAACCGTGGTACTCCGAGAATTCGGGAAATCTCACACATTGCCATCTCGGCCAGGGCCGATTGAGAAGGGGCCCCTATCGCCCCCGTCGCCACCTCCATGAAACTTGCGTCGGATGAGCCGATACAAAAAGAACCCTCACGAATGATTTGCGACAATACAATCGCGGTTAAATCGGTCGCCAGCGAATGCACAACACAGCCTGCAATGGTAATAGGAGCCGAAGCACCGCCAATCGTCACGGTACCGGCCGTGATGGGAACGCCGGCCTCAACCGCCTCGATGATCTGGTCGGTATGTACCTTTGCGTAATAGAGCGGCAGCGGTGTTACCAGGTGCATGAAGTAAGGTTTCTCCGCCAACGCTTCACGGCCGCCCCGGATGGCCGTTGCCATGTCCAATACCACGCCGAACGACTCGGCGAACTCGCACAGGTAGATCAGCGGCTTCGTGGTGTTTTCAGCGAGCGTGGAGAACTCATCGATCTCGCCGTGAATGGTAGACTCCTCGACGTTTTTGGAGGTCACACACACCGCATCGATATTCTGCAGTGCGTCACTCACACGTGTGATTGTCGCGAGATCCTCCCGATTGCTGTCACGGGCCTCACCGGTATTCTCATCATAGGCCTTGATGCAGGTCATACCCGGGACAAACCAGGTATGGTGGGTATCAACCTCAATGAAACCCGAGCCGTCGCGGTTCCAAAGCCTGACACTTTTTGCAACGGTTTCCAGTGATCTTCGAATGATCTCGACAGGAAACTTGACCACGCCTTCCGACGATACGTCACAGCCCGCATCGCCAAGTCGTTCAAACAGCTGTGAATCCGGCTCGAACCCGACACCGGTCTGACTCATGAGGTCAAAAGTGGTATCGATGAGACGCTGCGCATCTTGTTTGCCAAATGGAGCATACGATGGCGTGGGTCCACGGTGGAGCCCGGGATCCCCCGCGAGGAATTTACTGCCGCTGGCCTCAGCCCTCGCCCGCTGCACACTCCTTCGTCTTACCATGACAGTCCCCGCGTTTGAAGCTGAAGAGTATAAGGAAAACAGGGGCACGTGTTCCAGAAAGTTGGAACGACCAAAGCTTTTGTATTTCACTTGCAGTTTGAGTATTCAAACGACTACGGCGTTATTTCCTGAAGCATCTATACTAAAGGGCATGAAATCGGGCACCGTGCCCAATGAGGAGAACAACAGCATGAAATTGTCTTACCTGCTTATCGTGGCACTCCTGTCAGCCCCGACAGCATTTGCCGATACCGAGCTTTATTTTATTTCACCCCAGGATGGTGAGGTGGTGACCGGGGAAGTCAGGGTTCGGTTTGGCTTGCTCGGTATGGGTGTCGCACCCGCAGGCGTTGAAGCAACCAATACGGGCCATCACTACCTGCTCATTGATGTAGACAGATTGCCCTCCATGGACGCACCCTTGCCAAAATCAGAACAGGTACGTCATTTTGGAGGCGGACAGACAGAAACAATCCTGGAGCTCGCCCCCGGTAAGCACACGCTGCAGTTGCTGCTGGGTGATCATACACATACCCCGCATAGACCACCGGTGATATCCAGGAAAATCACAATTACGGTTGAATAAGAAACCATGAAAATCGGCGTTCAGATCCAACCTCAAGCAACCAGTGTTTCCCAAATTCGTGCATGTTGGCGTGCCGCCGATGCGCTGGGGGTCAACAGCATCTGGGTGTGGGACCATTTTTACCCGCTGTTTGGCGACCCGGAAGAGTCACATTTTGAGGCTTACACCTTACTCGCTGCCATGGCGGCGGATACCAGCCATGCACAAATAGGTGCCCTCGTCACGTGCTATTCCTACCGTAATCCGCAACTTCTGGCAGACATGGCACGCACCATTGATCACATCAGTGACGGGCGATTTATTCTGGGTGTCGGGTCTGGCTGGTTTGAGCGCGATTACAAGGAGTATGGATACGAATTCGGTACCACAGTTGAACGTCTGAAGCTTCTTGAGGCTGGGCTGCCTGTGATTAAAAAGCGCTTGGACAAACTGAATCCCGGTCCCGTGCACGGGTACCTGCCCTTGATGATTGGCGGCAGTGGCGAAAAATTCACGCTGCGCCTCGTGGCTGAGCATGCTGAGCTGTCAAACGTGTTTGGCCCCGCCGAAAACGTACAGCACAAGAACAGGATCATCGACGAGTGGTGCAGGAAGATCGGTCGCGATCCCGGTGCGATTGAACGCACGGTTGCAATCAGCCCGGAAGAACTCGATAACGCCGGCAAATTTGCCGAAGCAGGTGCCGATCACCTGATAGTAGGTGTCGGTTCACCTTTTGATTTAACCGCAGTGGAAGAGTTTATTGCCACACAAAAATAGGCTCGGTATTGATGTCGGGGTGCTTACTCTGGCTGCAAATGGTTTGGCTCATGGAGCAGTTTGGTCAACTTGTTCGGGTCGCCATCCATCATCCGGGGAGCATCAAGCCCAAGGACACTCAATATTAAAGGGTAGATGTCGATATTGTTAACCGGGCCAAGAGATACACCGGGCTTGATATTTGGGCCACTGGCGACAAAAAAACCGTGCATTGCCGGTGCCTCAGGTGCCCAACCATGATCCCCGGCACTGATTTTGCGACTTTTCCCTTCGTTTGAGAGCACTGCAAACCCTGGCTCCGGCATCAGGATGACATCCGGAAAGCGGGGGTTGCTGTCAATGTGCCACTGCCCCGGAGCAGTGGCGGCAGTATAGGCGCGTCCGTGCCTCCAACGACGGTTGACCACCTCAACCATGTCTTGCGCACGCTTGGGATCATCCTGATAAAAATGCACGAACAGGTAGGAACCACCTTCAACGATGAGGGTGTCTTTGAGATTCACATGGGCATCCAACATGAACGTCATGGGGTCTTCAAGGTAACTGGCCTGACCGTGGTCGGACACGAGGATGATGTTGACCTGATCCCCATACTGCAGTTTTTCGAGCCCACGGAGCAAACGCCCCAGATACCCATCAACTCGCGCGATCGCCGCGATATTTTCCTGTGAGTCTGGCCCTCTCCAGTGTGAATAGTCATCAACATCCTCAAAATACAGGGTGTACATGTGCGGCCGGCGCTCTTCTGGTAGCGCCAGCCAGGCGAGGATCTGGTCAACCCGTTCCTGACCAGGGATACTTTTGTCATAGCTATTCCAGTAGGTGGGGTAAACACCCTGGATAGGTACCTCGGTGCCAACAAAGAAGAACGCCGCGGCGACCATGCCCTGGGTTTCAGCCGTGACCCAAACGGGCTCGCCGGAATAGAACCAGCGGTCTTCTATCGATTGCCGGTCACTTAGTGAATACCACTTATCCCGCACGGGGTCAGGAAACTCGTTGCCCACCAGTCCATGGTGAGCCGGGTAGAGACCGGTTGCTATTGAGTAGTGGTTTGGAAAAGTCAGGGTTGGGAATACCGGTATCACACGTTCAGCCTTTGACCCGTGGGCTGCTATACGGTGCATGTTTGGTGTGGGATAAAGATCCATATAATCCCACCGAAAGCCGTCAATGGAAATCATAATCAGGTAGGGTTTGGCGCGTTGATGCACGGCATTGGTACCCCCCGTGCCCCGGAGGGCGTCACCCACCGCCTGCGGTCGAGGACCGCAAGTCGTCAACGACATCAGTAACACCGCCGCTACAATAGCAGTCAGGCACCTGGGGCTTATGGGTTTAAACAAGTCCTCTCCCGGTGCGGAACATCCCAATTATTTAGTAAGTGCTGCACTTACCGACGCTATCTGACTTCGCAATCACGCTGGAAATAATATCGTAACAAGCCCTGGCCACCCCCTCCGGGGCGGGATGGGGCCAGGTCACATTTCGCTCAACCTCCGGTTCGCTGGAGGTGTCTATGTACTCGCAACCACCGGGGTCAAAGTCAAACCAATCAACACGGGCGTGGGCGACCAACCCGTAGTCCTGATCCCAGATGACCACTTCCGCACTGCATTCAACAGTGTAATCCTGGGCACCGCAATCGGTCGTACCCTCTTCCGCGGTCATTTGCAATGAGCGCAGGAAGATCGATTCAACTTCTTCATATTTAAAGCAGGGACAGTCAACTTCTGCATCCTGGGCACGGGACTCCAGGGTAATGATACTCACGAGAATCACTGCCAGCACACCTTGAGCCACCAGCAACCTGCAAGGTGGTTTGTGAGTAGCCGGGGCCATCACCCGATTATAGGGTAAACGTTGATCCGGGTTTGCTTTTTCGCACTCGTTCAACGATCAGGTCATCTGCCCAGCTTTCCATTTTCCAGTTTTTCAAAAATGCGCAATGGCCACCCAGGTCGCTAACCACCAATTCTATATTTTCATTTTGTGGCAAATTCCGGAAGTCACTCACCGGCACCACCTGGTCATCCTCTGAGGTCAGAATTGTCGTCGGTATTTGCAGGCCTGCAAGACGCTCACCCGCTACCGAATAACCATTGAAATAACCTTCCAGGGACTCAAATCCGTAATAACGTGTGGCAAAAAACTCAGTCTTTTGCCGCAGGCCGCTCAGGCCGTGCCAATCCTCATACGCATATGCATCCGGGAACAGGTCTTGCTTGCGTTTCAAGGATTTCGCCCATTTACGGACAAAGTAATTTTCGTAGAGTGAAGGGGCATTTTCCATGGCGGTGAAAGAGTTTCCTGGCGAAACAACCGGGCAGACCGAGACAACCCGGCCGATGGATAGTCCCTTTGCCGGCGCCTCCAGGGCCACACGCAATGCAAAATTCCCACCCAAGGAGTAACCCGACAGTGCCCAGTTTTGTGCGCCGGTGCGCTGCTGTACCTCCATCAACGCATGGACTACTTCCGGCAACCTGCAGGAATGAAAAATACCGGGGTTGAGGTGGTGTGTATCACCGTGATCCCGGAAATTGAGACGAAATACGTCAAACCCCTGGTTGTAGAGCACGCCGCCAGCACCCACGATGTAATTTGACTGGCTGCTGCCCTCCCATCCATGGAGCAGAACCACCAGACCCCTGCTGTCTCCCGATTGAGGTGAGTAAAGCCCCAGCAAACGCACCCCATCACCGCCATCAAGTATCCAGTCCTGCTCGGCAGCCAACAATGGTGCTGAGCGTTTGCTGACCAATCGGCGTCGATAACCACTGCTGCTCAGCAGCGATTGTACATGCGTGTTGCGTAAACCAAAGGCCGGGAGAAATGACTCCGCGGTGGAATTGATGGATTCAGTCATCAACGGGCTTGTCGTTGTAGCTGGCGATGACTGCCGCTCTTGCTGCATCAGCTAAAGCACGTCGTGGCTTGTCTTTGCTATCGATCACCGGCAGAAAATGCACATCCGCCTCAACCCCGGGGCGAGCCAGCAACCGCACGATGTTTGTCATCATGTTTTCACCTTCACGAAACAGGAAACCCTCATCTATGACTCCATTTCTCATATAACGAACCATAAGTGGCTGGACCGGGCATGTGGAATCCACCGCCGCGCGGAACATGCGGGCGTGAAAAACACGTATGGAATTACCGGGCAAAATGCCCCCCTCTGGGAAAATAGCGACACAGTGTCCTTGTTGCAACCTTTCAGCCATGGTCGCAGTCACACTCGCAGCAGAATCATGACTGCCGCGGTGGTGGAATATTGAGCCGCCGGTTCGTGCCATGAAGCTGAACAAAGGCCAGTGTTCAATTTCAGCCTTCGCGACAAAACCCATCGGCCGAGCGCTGAACAACACAAGTACATCCAGAGTGGAAATGTGATTGGCCGCAAATAGTACCGGCGTCTGCGATGGACTCCCCCTTGACTTGACACCAATACCAAAAAACAACAGCAACCACCGCGCCAGGCGCATTCTTGTCTTATCGGCCCGCTGGCGCCCCCTTGCAGTATTGACCCCCTGATAATGATTAGCCAGCATCAGGACAGGAACCAGAAGCAGTACTATAAACAGGAACAGAAACACACTACGAAAAGCAAAGCGCAACACACAAGCCAATGCGGAAATCATGGGCAGACGAACACCGAGACCTTGGTTCATAATGTGATGTTATAGCCGTTGGCCAAAGTTACGCAATGGTTATCACTCCAAACCCAAGAAGGGAATCAGTTTGACCGAACCAAAGTAATCTTTTTCGGCATTATGATTCCGGGCGAAAATCAGGGACAATGCCCGCCGGTTTTAATCACGTGGTCAGACCAGCATTAATGAAACAGTACCAGGTAAAAATAGTCAGTAGCGGTATCACCTTCACGGTCAACGAGGGAGAGTCGATTCTGACAGCAGCCTTACACCAGGGTGTGATGCTGCCATACAGTTGCAAGAACGGCACCTGTGGAAGTTGCACAGGCCGACTGGAGTCCGGCGACGTGCATTACCCCTTCCATCCACCTCTGGCACTAAGTCAGGACGAAATCAAAGGCGGCTCCGCCTTGCTGTGTCAGGCAGTCCCCACCGGGGACCTGCTCATCCACGCCCACGAAATTGAAGCCGTACGAGATATCCAGGTACGCAGGATGCCGGCCCGAGTCATCGAAAAGACAGTACTGACACCTGATGTCATGCTGCTTCGAATCAAGTTACCCGCGGCCCAACGTTTGCAGTTCCTGGCCGGCCAGTATCTGGAAGTGATACTGCCTGAGGGTAAGCGCCGGGCCTTTTCAATCGCCAGCCCACCTCAGTTGGAGGATGAAATCGAACTACACATTCGTCATATCGAAGGTGGAGATTTCACCGGCTGGGTGTTCAATGACCTGCAAGAACGTGACATCCTGAGAATCGAAGGACCGTTGGGGACTTTTTTTATCCGCAACGACATCACTGACCGACCATTGATACTGATGGGCGGAGGCACCGGTTTTGCCCCATTGAAATCAATGATTGAAGACCTGCTCCTACACCGTGACCGGCGACCACTGCATCTTTTTTGGGGGGTCCGTGATTCCACCGAACTTTATATGCTCGAGACGGTACAGGAATGGGTGAAACAAAACGACCACACCCAGTTTTCAATCGCCTTGTCCAGCGACCAGGCCGACGGTCCGGACACCGGCTTCAAGGGCTTGGTGCACACAGCAGTACTGCAGCAATACCCGGACCTTTCCGGCTTTGACATTTACATGAGTGGTCCGCCGGCAATGATTGCCAACGCAGGAGCGGCTTTTAAAGAAAATGGCGCAAAACCAAAACGGATATTTTTTGATTCGTTTGAGTTCGGGCTGGATGTGCCAGTCAAGGTACTGGCGAAACAACATTAACCCGCCCGTATTTTGCGGGCTTAGGGTGCCGACAGGCGGGCCGCTTCCACTGGCAATGGCAGTGGCTGCTGACCCTGGTTCATCCGCAAGGCATTGCGGAAACAGGCCATCGCAGGTTCAAGTTCACCCTGGTGCTCCAGCAATTGGCCCAGTGCGTCGTAACCCAGGCTGCTGGCCTCCAGCTCAAGACTCTTGACCAGGTGCTCGCGGGCTTTGCCCCACAACGACTCTCCGGCACACAAGCGGCCCAGGGCAAGTTGTAGACTGGCATCATCTGGGTGTTGTTTCAGCCATTTCTCACACTGCTTCATGCGTTTTGACCCGTCATCTGCGGCTGGGTCGCCGTAGCGTAGAACCAGGGTCGGTTTCCAGTCATTCTTTAGGCTCGCACTGAGTATGGGTTCGGCCAGGTCTGCCCGCTCAAACTTGCCGGCGGTCACCGCAAAGGCCTCGGCGATCACCGCGTGGTAGCGTGTTGCACGTGGAAGTTGCTTCCAGGCGGCCTGCAAATCCTCTGCATTTTCGGCGGCACGAAGTTTGTTCGTCGCGATTTCTTCCTGCAACTCCCGAACCTGATCCTCATCCAGCACCTCGGCCTTTTTGAGTGCCGTCAATAATGATTGCAAATCGTCCCACTGCCCGAGTTCCCGATAGCACCGTGACAATAATTCCAATACCTGGGGGTGTTTCTGGCGGCGTTTATGCAGGTCCTGCAGTACAGGCAATGCCGCGGCGCGGTTGCCGTTTGTCATCAACATGCGTGCACGCGTCAATTCAACCAGGAACCGTTTTTTTGAGCCCCCACCATCAGCCTGGTCCAGGTAGTATTCGCGTTGGTCGTGGGCGTCCTCAATGTCCGCCGCCTGGGCCGCTGCCAGGTACTGTGCCGTGCTCTTACCCTGGACACTGGAGGACTTTTCCAGGGCTTTTGCAGCTGTACCCCAATCGCCCTCTGTCAGGGCCAACAAACCTCTTTCAAGTTGCTTGAACGCACGTTGCTCGCGCACCCTGCGGGCGGTCTCCACCGGCACCCGCCAGAGCCAGAATGCAATTTGTACGGCAAACCACAAGATAAGAAAGGCCACGATCAAAACCAGCACGCTGGTTTCAACTGTCCAGTCACCAAGGTTAATCAGCACTCGTCCCGGATCTGACTTAAACACCGGTGCCAATGCACTGGCGGCCAGCAACAAGGCCAGGATCAGCAACAGGAGAAAGCTGCGCTTCATTGACCGCTGTCCTCAGCTTCAACCGGGGTAGTCGACTGCAACAACCTGCGACTGTCCCGCAATTGCCGTAGCTGTGTCCACGGCGAGCTGATATTCGGCATCTCGGGTGCAATATTGGCCTGACGCAATTCCGTAAGCTGCACCATCAACGCCTGGACCGGCTCAGACCCACGCTGGAAAAACTGCTCAACGCTGGTGCTGACCCGGTCCAGGGACGCGGTGTATGCCCCCGCGTCATTCCGCATCAGTGCGAGCCGGGCGGATTCAAGTTGCAGCCACAGCCCCTGACGCAGGTAATCCATATCCTCAAGACCCAAAAGAGCCTGGTCATCAGCCACCTTCCGTCTGACCGTGACCAACGAGGACAGGGTGTGCTTCAGGCTTTCCCACCAGCCGGCATCTGCAGGAAGTTCAGGCTCGGAAACCGGGGCGGTCTCAGCATGAAAGGGTAGGCCGGGAATTTTTGTCTGCATGTCACTGAGTCTGGACGACAGCAGGACCCGATCAACCCTAGGTACCGCCGCCAAAGCCTGGCGAGCCTCCGCAATCCGTTGGCGCACGCTCAAAAACATCGGATCATCCAGTGCCTCAACTTGCACGTCTGCTGCCTGTAACGCCAGTTCAGCAGCCACTGGATCGGAAAATAACTGCAAGCGCTCGCTGGCCGTGCGTAACAGAAAATCTATCTCTGCAATGCTCAGTTCAACACCGCTGTTTTGACTCCTCGCCGCCATGTTGGCGAGACTGGACTCAAGTACAGAAACACGTTGTTCCGAGGAGCGGACGCTCCTCTGCAATGCACTCGCTGAGGCCCGTTGTTCACCAGCCTGGGAACGAACACCATCGAGTTGGGACGTGACCTGGTTAAGCTGCTCACCAAGACGGGAAAACGCCAGCGGATCCACCGGCGTTCCCGCCGCTTTTAGCTGTGCCTCAACCGCCGCCAATGAGTTGCCAAACTCCTGCTGGGCGGACAGTACACCTTGCATGGATTCCTGTTGGGCAACTTCTGTCGATCCCGCCGAACGTTGCTGCCACGATTGCCAGGCCGACTGGGCAACAGCGGCCAGCGCCAGCAGTAGTGCCAGCACTGCAATTTTGTTGCCTGATGAAGCAGGCTTCTTCTCAGCCAACAGCCTGTCCATCGTGGCATCTGTGACTTCATCGAATTTATCGTTCACTTGTGTATCTTCCATTTTGGTCAACCCGTATCACTCCGGTCAGTCGCCTGATTGAGTCTAGCAATTGCCGGTTGCTGGGGCCGTCTGCCAACAGAACTGTCCCGCAACCCCGTTGTTGCAAATAATGCTGTATGCGGGCAGAAATCACCAGTGCCGGAGAATTCAATATTTTGCCCCAGGCCTCCCCTGGGAGATTCTGTTCGGCAAGTTCAAGTGCAGACACGCTGGACCATATACTGAGTAAACTGTCTGCCCCGAGTAATTGGTCTATCTGGTCCTGTGGGGGTTGCACGGTCACACGTTCATAGACTTTCGTCCTGTTCACACTCCAGCCCATTGACTTGAGGCCCTGCTCCAGGGTTTTGCGGCCACCGGGTGCACAAAAAATGACCGCCTCACCCGGTTCACTCGCAAGGGCGGGCAGTTGCAGCAGATCCTCGGAGGTAAACCCGCTGTTGGCCTGCAGGTGGACGGTATGACCGGCGGCTTCCAGTTGCGCCCGGGTAGCCGGCCCGACAGCAACAAATTCCAACTGGGTCAATTGCTCCGGGGCAATGAAGCAAAGCCCATAATGTACTGCTCTCGGACTGGTAAAAATGGCCAGTTTACGTCCACTCGACACCGACCAGGTTGCGCACATATCTGGCGAAGGCACATGTGCTGCAAAGGTGTACAAGGGCATGACAAGAGCCTGCAGTTTCAGGCCGTCAGGCTGATCCTGCAACGACACCGCCAGTTGCAAAGCGGCTTCCAGGGGACGGGTGATTAAGACGTGTGTCAGATGCAATGGGCTGCCAACAGATGGGACATTGCCAGTGTATCTTGTCCCGCAAAAGAATTCACCGGTCCGCGCAGGACGCAAGACCCCAGTCGTCACAAATATACCCGGTTCCCTTGTAGGACCGACGAACTCGTTCGTCGGGAATTTGCGAGACAAATAGGTTCCTAACGAGCGAGCTAGTCGGTGCTAAAGGTTGGTTCCCGACGAGCGAGCTCGTCGGTGCTACAGGTTGGCGATGACCTGGTCTGCACCCCCTTTTATCAGATCCGCTGCCACCCGCTCCCCCAGCACCACTGCTTCGGTATTGGCAGCTTCACCTTCTGCCCGGATAATATGCTTGCCATCTACCGTACTCACAATAGCCCTTAACTTAACCGTTCCGCCCTTGAGAACAGCGTGCACTGCCAGTGGTACCTGGCAGGTAGCCCCCAATACGCGCGCAACGGTTCTCTCGGCATTCGCAACAACTGCGGTCTCCTGATCTGCCAACGGCAGGATCAATGTTTGCGTCGAGGCATCATCCTGCCGACACTGCAGTCCGATAATCCCCTGTGTTGACGCGGGCAGCCAGTCTGGCGGTTGCAGTGTTTCCGTAATACGGTCACCCCAACCCAGACGTTGGAGACCGGCACAGGCCAGGATGATGGCATCATACTGTCCCTCATCCAGTTTTCTCAGACGTGTATCCACGTTACCACGCAGGTCCTTAACTTCCAGATCCGGTCGCAGTGCCAATAGTTGTGACTGCCGGCGCAGGCTGGACGTGCCAATACTGGCGCCCGCAGGCAGGCTGGCCAATTGCCTGCCCCCACGGCTCACCAGCGCATCAAATGGATTGGCCCGGGGCAATACGACCTCAAGCACCAATCCGGTGGCCATTTCGGCCGGTACGTCCTTCATGGAATGCACCGCCAGGTCGGCCTCATCATTAAGTAAGGCCTGTTCCAGTTCCTTTAGAAAAAGTCCTTTACCGCCAATCGCCGCCAGCGGACGGTCAATAATACGGTCGCCCTCGGTAACGATGGGTACCAGTTCAACTTCAATGTCCGAACCTGTCTGGTACAAAAGAGACTGCACGTGATTTGCCTGCCACAGCGCTAATGCACTCTTGCGGGTTGCGATTCTAATTCGCTTTTTCATTGCGTGGATCCTTTATTAATACCGCTCCCAAAAACGCCCGGATTGTATATCCGGATTGCCACATACTCGGGGGCATTAACCACTTTTGTCCTGGCATTTATG
Source organism: Gammaproteobacteria bacterium (assembly GCA_021772915.1). GTDB lineage: Bacteria > Pseudomonadota > Gammaproteobacteria > Xanthomonadales > SZUA-36 > SZUA-36. Next base: position 166,949 of record JAJFLB010000034.1, read on the forward strand.
GGCAATATGAGCTTTGCTCTTTCGGGTGCCGTGCCATTGTCCTTGGCGTATAGTGTAGCAGTCATTTGGGTTTTGTCAGCGAGGATTTTGCAACAATGCAAGCCAACAAACGATCAGGTTTCGCAATACTCATCGCGCTGTGTATCTACCTGTTGGGGGCGTGTGGTTACAAAGGTCCTCTCTACCTGCCGGATGAACAACCCGCAGCCACTCCTGCGACTGGCCAGGATGCGGAAACAAATGAGTCCGAAGATGATACACACGAGCATGGATAAGCAATTCCGCACGTCCCGGTAACGAGTCATGAGCGTCGAATTCCACAAAATGCAGGGTGCCGGCAATGACTTCGTTGTGCTGGACCTGCGCCAACGGGATTTTCCCATAGACGAGGCCATTGCGCGCCAAATGGCAGACCGGCACACCGGTATCGGCTGTGACCAGGTGCTGGTTTTGCGAAAACCCAAAGACCAGGAACAACTGGCGTCTTTTGAGATCTGGAATGCGGATGGAAGCCGTGCGGAACAGTGTGGTAACGGTGTTCGCTGCCTGGGTCTGTACCTGCAAATGAATGCTGAAGTGTCAGACGCCCCGTTCCTGCTGGGCGGCCCGGCGGGGGTGGTCAAAATTGAATATCTGGGCCACGGACAGGTACAGGTGGATATGGGTAAACCCATATTTGAAGCTGACAAGGTACCGGTGAAACTGACACGGTCAACCGGTTGGTACAGCTTGGAAATTAACCGCCAGGACTACCCACTCGGTGTCGTGTCGATGGGTAATCCACACGCACTGTTGTTGGTTGATGACATTGCTGCAACCGATGTCATGAGTTTGGGTGAAAGTATCAGTGCCCACCCTGCCTTTCCAAACGGCTGTAACGCGGGCTTTGCCCAGCTTGTTGATCGAGGCAATATTCACCTGCGCGTGTTCGAACGCGGCAGCGGCGAAACGCTGGCATGTGGCTCAGGCGCCTGTGCCGCGATGAGTATCCTGCACAAAGCCAAGCTGGTGGACGCCACTGTAAAAGTGACCCAGGCCGGCGGAGTCCTTATAATCAAGTGGACGGGGGGAATGAATAGCGTCACTATGGTGGGGCCTGCAATTCACGTTTTTAAAGGTTGTCTGACATGAGTGATACGACAAGGTCGATTGAAAGCGTCGTAAAGAAGTTTCTGCTCAAGAACCCTGATTTCCTGGAGCAAGAGCCTGAACTGTTGAGAGATCTTGAGCTAAACCACTCCGCTGGCCCAGCAGTTTCATTGATCGAGAAGCAGGTGCAGTACCTGCGTAGCCAGAATGAAGGCCTCGAAACACGTATGAACCAGCTGATACAGGTGGCTTCTGATAACGAAAAACTCATGTCCCGGTTACACAAGCTAACGCTGGAGTTAATGGCAATTCGTGATCTGCCTGCTTTCTTTGACCGGCTCAGTGAGGCGCTGCTCAGCGAGTTCAACGCAGATATCATTAACATCACCCTGTTTGACATCAAAGTCGAAGCCAAGCCAAAAACACCGATTTTTCAGACTCGTCGCGACGATCCGGACATGCAGCAATTCCAGGATCAGCTTGAGAAGGATGTCAGTGTTTGTGGTCGCCTCAACAGCAACAAACGCGACTATTTATTTGGTTCCCGTGGTCAGTGGGTTCAATCCACTGCCCTGGTCCCACTGGGTGATGATGGGATGCTGGCTGTGGGCAGCAGTGATCCAGCGCGGTTTTATCCGGGGATGGGAACCCTGTTTCTTGACCTGCTGGCCTGTGTTGTTACCAGCCGACTGACGCTGGAAGAGCCAGAAGAGCACCGCCGCTCGGCTTAACCCGCGTATTTCACCAGCCGGTAATGGGCCTCGCTGCAATAGTCTGCGGGTGGGGTGTAAGCCAGTGTTCCTTCAACATGATAATTACGGATACAGTTGGCTTGTCAGTGCCTATGGCAAGGCGCACCTCGCAGGTAATGGCCTTAGTCCTTGCCAAGAGGTGCACCAAGAGTAGGCGCCCTCAGGCGACGACGTCCATGGGCGCTGACAAGCCAACCCGCAGGGCGTTCCTGTGGGCTTCCGCCGCTGCGTTGCAGTGTTTGTAAAGGACCAGCCATTCACTGCACACTGCGCCTTGCTGCAATACCCCACAGGAGCGCTGGATCCGCAATTATCATGTTGAAGGAACACTAGATGGCCATGCAAGATCACGTTAATGACTTTCTTGTCTACCTGAAAAATGAGCGTGGCTTGTCTGTCCGCACAACGAAGGCCTATCGACGCGACCTTGCCCAGCTGTTGCAGTTTCTTGCCCAAGACGAGGTTAAACAGCTTGAGCAGGTTACCCAACATCACATTCGAGCACTCATTGCCCACAGACACCGTCAGGGCTTGGGTGGCAAATCACTACAGCGCCTGCTGTCAGCAATACGCAGCTTTTATCGCTGGATGCTCCGTGAGGGTATTGCCAGTCATAATCCGGCGGTGCCGGTACGAGCCCCCAAAAGCCCCCGACACCTGCCGGCAGCCCTGGACGCCGACAGCATCAATCTGTTGCTGGATATTCCCTGCGATACACCACTGGCTGTCCGTGACAAGGCCATCATGGAACTGTTTTACTCCTCTGGCTTGCGATTATCCGAACTGGCGACATTGCGCTGGGATCAGATTGATCTCGCCTCAGGCATGCTGACGGTGGTCGGTAAAGGCAACCGCGGTCGGATGGTACCGGTCGGAACCGTGGCGTCTCAGGCCCTGCTGGAGTGGCGCAAGCTGCGTGGCCAGTTTGCTGCATTCGAAGAGCCACATATTTTTGTCAGTCGACAGGGGAACCCGCTGTCAACACGCAGCATTCAGGCGCGGATACGCCACTGGGCGAAACACCAGGGAATACCACAAAGCGTCTACCCCCACCTGCTCAGACACAGCTTTGCAAGTCACCTGCTGGAGTCATCCGGCAACCTGCGTGCGGTACAGGAATTGCTGGGTCATGCGGACATCTCCACCACGCAGGTCTATACCCATCTCGACTTCCAGCATCTGGCCAAGGTCTATGACGAGGCACATCCAAGGGCAAAGAAAAAGCGAACAGCGGACAAATAAGGCAGATCGCAAAAGGGGTCGGATCCAATTAAACGTGATATCTGTTCGGTGGTCCCCCGTTTGTTTAATTAATTGGATCCGACCCCTTTTACTACCAGCTGGTGCGCCGCCTTGATGCCGAGCCAGTAGCCAAGGTAGGCGACCACGAACCACAACCAGGTCATCTGTGTATCAATTCGATCCATCCAGTACGCTGGCCAAACCATGGCGGTGATGAAGTTGGTTAATGATTCCACCAGAGCGTTGATGATCACTCCTATGTCGAGTTGGCCCAGAAAACTGGCGAGCCCACCAACATTTGCAATCGCTTCAAGCGCCTCTGTGACTTCGACAACGAGATAGGTAAGGAAGGCGGCTACCCCGTAAAAGCCGCCACCAAACTTTGCCCACTTTTTTTCTACCAGGCCTTGCGGCTTACTCTCTGCGTCCGATTTACTTTTGGACATCGCCTTGATCTGTGACTTGAGCGACTTACTGTCATCAGAATCCTGAAGATGACCACTGCGCGTCGCCCACCAAACCAACGCCAGCGTAAATAAGCCTATTGGCAGGCCAACCACCAGAGTTGCCGATAAGAACTCAACCAGTACATTCATTGTCTCTCCCATTTCTGCCAGCCCGCATACTGCACCAGTATGGCCCAGGCCAGCCTCTCGACCGGTTCCCGGTCTCACCTTCTCCCGAGTGTTGGCGCCGGACAGATACGGTTGGGCGCCGGGCTGGACTGAAGGCCATAGACGTAGCTATGGCCTGAGGGAAGCTCAAGTCCAGCCGTATATGGCCAAGCCAGGACCGGGATAGGTATTGGGCCTGGTCCCAGTTGTGTCTCGGGATTGATCAATAAACGTGCCATTTAATTCAGCTGAATCACATACATGAAGTGTGGCCCTGTACCGGTAGGTGCAATATGCGGGCTATTTTACGCCATGCTTGCAATCAACTGCATATATCCCCACGTTTGCTACACGCAAGGAATCTAAGGAGTACCACGTGGAACAATACCGTGGAACGACCATCTGCTCGGTGAGGAGAAACAACCAGGTGGTAATGGGCGGTGATGGCCAGGTCACGCTGGGCAACACCGTGATGAAATCGAATGCCCGCAAGGTACGGCGGTTATACAAGGACCAGATTATTGCTGGTTTTGCCGGTGCCACGGCTGATGCATTCACTTTATTTGAGCGATTCGAAGGCAAGTTGGAAAAATACTCCGGCAACCTCGTGCGGGCCGCTGTGGAGATGGCCAAGGATTGGCGGACCGACCGAGTTCTTCGACGTCTCGAAGCACTGCTGGCGATCTCTGACAAAGATAATTCTCTGCTGATCTCCGGCAATGGGGATGTCATTGAACCTGAAAATGGCCTGATCGCCATCGGCTCCGGTGGTCCCTTTGCACAAGCAGCAGCCATGGCCTACCTGGACGGAACTGAGCTGGACGCAGAGTCAATCGTCAGGAAGTCACTTTCGATCGCCTCTGATATCTGCATTTACACCAACGACAATATTGTTATAGAAACACTGGATATTGGCGACTCTTAACAGGCCTTACTGAAAATGTCTCAAATGACCCCACGCGAAATCGTCCAGGAACTGGACGAGCACATCATCTCCCAATCAGATGCCAAACGGGCCGTTGCCATTGCTTTGCGTAACCGGTGGCGACGCATGCAGGTGGATGAAGATCTGCGCAACGAAATAACACCCAAAAACATCCTTATGATCGGACCCACAGGTGTCGGCAAAACCGAAATCGCCCGACGTCTGGCAAGACTGGCCAATGCACCGTTCATCAAGGTCGAGGCAACCAAGTTCACCGAGGTGGGGTACGTGGGTAAGGATGTTGAATCCATCATCCGTGACCTCGTAGATTTCTCTGTCAACATGTTGCGGGAACAAGCCGTTGCGAAGGTGGGTGCACGGGCTGAAGACGCCGCACGTGACCGCATTCTGGATATTCTTCTGCCCCAACCCAACCCGGTCGGTTTCGCCAATGAGCCCGAGACCGATGCGCCGAAGGTCACTGACGGCCAGGCATCGACACGCCAGAAAATGCTGCGCAAATTGCTGGCAGGCGAGTTGGATGAGCGCGAAATTGAATTCGACGTGGCGGCCCAGATCGGGGTGGAAATAATGACGCCACCCGGCATGGAAGATATGGCCAGCCAACTGCAGGGTATGTTCCAGAACCTCGGTGGTAATAAAACCCAGAAACGTAAAATGCGTATCAAGGACGCCGTACCATTGTTGATTGAAGAAGAGTCTGCGCGGCTGATCAATGACGAGGAAATCAAGCAGCAGGCACTGGAAGCCGCCGAGCAAAATGGCATTGTGTTTATCGACGAACTGGACAAGGTCGCCAAGCGCTCCGAGTATGCCGGCGCGGATATCTCCCGCGAGGGTGTGCAACGGGATCTGTTGCCACTGGTAGAAGGCTCCACCGTTTCAACTCGCTACGGCATGGTCAAGACCGATCACATGTTGTTCATTGCATCCGGGGCTTTTCATCTCAGCAAGCCTTCCGATCTCATTCCGGAATTGCAGGGCCGTCTGCCTATCCGGGTCGAGTTACGTGCATTGGATGCCAAAGATTTCATCCGCATACTGACTGAACCCAAAGCATCGTTGACCGAGCAATACACAGCTTTGATGGCGACCGAGGGCGTGGACCTGAAATTCGGTGAAGACAGCGTGCGACGTATTGCGGAAATCGCCTGGCAGGTGAATGAGAAAACAGAGAATATCGGGGCCCGGCGTTTACATACGATCATGGAGCGTCTACTCGATATCATCTCTTTTGAGGCGCCGGATCGCAGCGGCGAGGCTATAACACTGGATGCCAATTATGTCGACGAGCACCTCGACGCACTGGCCGGGGATGAGGACCTGAGCCGTTATATTCTGTGAGACAGCCCCTGCAGCGGGTAGAATATAGCGACTATGGAAAACACAGATAACAAGTCCGGCCAGGACGACACAACCCACTTTGGCTATCGGGACGTGGCCATAGAAGAGAAAACCCACCTGGTCCACGGTGTGTTTGACTCGGTGGCGGACAAATACGATCTGATGAACGACCTGATGTCACTGGGTGCGCATCGACTGTGGAAGCGCTACTTTATTTCTGTCAGCGGTATCCAACCAGGCCAACGGGTGTTGGACCTGGCCGGTGGGACCGGCGATATCACAGCCCTGATGAGCAAGCGCGTCGGCAGCCGCGGCACGGTCGTGCTGAGCGACATCAATAACTCCATGCTGACACTGGGGCGGCGGCGTATGGAAGACCGGGGTATAACAGGTAACATTGAATACACCCTGGCCGATGCGGAAAAGCTACCGTTTGCAGACCAGGAATTTGATGCAGTAACGATTGCGTTTGGTTTACGCAATGTTACCGACCAAGCCGCCGCATTAGCGGAAATGCGGCGGGTTCTAAAACCTGGAGGCCACGTCCTGATCCTGGAATTTTCACGGGTGGAATATGAGGGCCTGAGAAAGCTGTATGACGGTTACTCATTCGGAATACTGCCCTGGCTGGGCAAACTGGTTGCCAATGACGAGGACAGCTATCGATATCTTGCGGAAAGTATTCGTAAACACCCGGACCAGGAAACGCTCGCCGGCATGATGGTCGACGCGGGCTTCGTCGATGTCACTTATAACAACCTGCTGGGGGGTATTGTCGCCATTCACAAAGCCGGTCTCGCCGGTGATCGAAATGCGTGAGTACAAAACACCATTACCCGGCTTATTGGCAGCATCACTGGAAGCGGCCATCAACCAGGTTCTGCAACTGGATAACGAGTCACCGTCCCGGGTTAAAAAACTGGAAGGCCGCCTGCTACAGCTGGATATTGAGGGACTTGCCATTACCCTGTTTTTCACTTTCAAATACGGTGTCGTAAAGATTCGCCTGAAAGCCGATGCAACACCAGATACCGTCATTTGCGGAACGCCAATTGCATTATTTTCCATGGCCAAGCCCGAAGATATCGACTGGGGGCTGCCGGAATCAAATGTGCAGATCAACGGTGATGCCAATCTCGCCCGGGATCTGGAGCGAATTTTCAACAAACTGGATCCGAATTGGGAAGAGCCACTCGTTGGGATGCTTGGTGACACCGCTGGCTACCAGGCTGCACAGGGTATCCGTCAAGGCGTTGAGACTGCCCGCAAAACCGCAGATACTGCCGGGCGGCTGCTCGCAGATTTTATGAAAGACCGCAATACGTGAGACACAGTTTGCGCCAGTTTCTGCGTGTCTGGCATATCGGTGCAACCCTTAAGCGCTACCGCCTTGATGAACTGTTCAATACGGACAGACTACCCAAAACGGTGCACTGGCTGCGTGTGTTTATGCCCTCTGGCAAAGATCTGTCAGGGTTGGCACGCGGCGAACGTCTGCGCATGGCCTTGCAGGACCTGGGGCCCGTGTATGTAAAGTTTGGTCAGATACTGTCGACCCGTAGGGATTTACTGCCCCAGGATATCGCCGATGAACTGGCTCTGCTGCAAGACCAGGTTCCTCCGTTTCCAGGCCAACAAGCACGTGAAATCATTGAGGACGCATTGGGTCAACCGGTAGACGAAATTTTTGCGTCTTTCGACACCAACCCACTCGCTTCAGCCTCCATTGCCCAGGTCCACCCGGCAACGCTGCCCGATGGCCGTGAGGCCGTCGTAAAAGTTGTACGCCCCGGAATCGACAAACAGTTGCACAAAGATATCGAGCTGCTCAAGACGATCGCACGACTGGCTGACAAATTTCTGAAAAATGGTGCCAGAATTCAACCTCTGGAGGTCGTACGTGAGTTTGAAACAGTCGTGTTTGACGAACTCGACATGCAACGTGAGGCCGCCAATGCATCCATATTGCGGCGTAATTTTCAGGGCTCCCGGGATCTGTATATCCCGGAGGTTTACTGGACCTGGTGCAAACGAAGAGTCATGGTCATGGAGCGTGTGTCAGGACACCCGGTTGGCGATATTGAGGGCTTGCGCAAGCTGGGTGTAAACCTGAAAAAACTAGCACGACGCGGTGTTCGGGTTTTCTATACCCAGGTTTTTCGCGACAACCTGTTTCATGCCGACATGCATCCCGGCAATATCCTGGTAGATGTCAGTAACCCGGAAGAGCCTACGTTTATCGCCATGGATTTTGGTATTGTTGCCAGCCTTTCACCTAAAGACCTGTATTACATCGCCGAAAATTTCAAAGCCCTGTTCAATCAGGACTATCGACGCGTGGCAGCCTTACACATTGACGCCGGATGGGTGCCACGGGATACCCGTCTGGACGAACTCGAGTCCGCTGTCAGAACAGTGGGCGAACCCAATTTCACCCGACCCCTGAACGAGGTTTCATTCGGAAAGCTGTTGTTTGACCTCTTCGGCGTTGCGCATCGTTTTAACCTGACCCTGCAACCACAACTGCTGATGCTGCAAAAAACACTGTTGAATATCGAGGGGCTTGGCCGTCAACTGGACCCGGAGTTGGATATCTGGTCGGTGGCCAAACCCGAGTTGGAATCCATACTGAAGGAAAAACACAGCGTTCAGAACGTTGTGCGTGAACTGCGTGAACGTCTGCCCGGCTTGCTCGCACGGGCGCCGGAGATTCCCGGGCTCGTACAGGACATCCTGTCCAATCCCAAACTTGGCCTGGCGCAAGCCGATCCTGTAACGGCGGATGGAAAACACATTGAAGGCCGGCGGGATAGTCAACATCACAAGGAGTTACAAGTTCTGGCAGGTGGTTCGCTGAACATTACCGGCGCCATCGTAACCGCCATGGAAACGGGTCCCTGGTTTTTGTGGGGTTACTCCGTCCCCGGCATAGCCATTCTGGCCTTAGGCACCTGGCTGATCTTCAAAGCCCTGCGATAGTTGCTCCAGCCCTTGTCGTCATTTGCTTGATGTAAGTCAAATTCAGTCCCGCGAAAACAGCTTATAGTGACTCCTGCCAATCAATCTGGCAGGTGAGCGTGGTGGTTAAGGCAAATTACTTCCTGTTACTGTTGTTATTCTTACCCGTGGTGGTCGTTGCGCAAGACAATGCTACCTCCACGAGGCCTGATCAGAGCATAGATTTACAGGCATTGGTCAAACGGTGTGAGTCCTGCCATGGACACCACGGCAAGTCCGTGCGAAACGACATTCCGGACCTCGCCGGCAAGCCAAGTTCCGAGATCGAAGCAGAGATCGCAGAATTTAATTACTATGAGCGCCATTGTCCGGCGAAAATACCCGATGGGGGTGACCTGTTAGAGTTCCCGATAAGCATGTGCGACATCGCGAACACCCTGAGCAAGGAAGAAATTCAGTCCCTGGCGCAGTATTTCGTAATGCAGTCGGACGCGACCGCAGATTAAGTTTTAATGTACCGACATACAGGTGAACACGATGTCTGTGAGTGTTGGTGAACTACTGAAGCTTAGCTGACTGAGGCCAAACTATGTTCTCACGCCTGTCCATGTTGATACTCAATATGCTGGGCTGGTCGGTTAAGGCAGACTTTCCGGAAACCGCAAAGTACCTGGTAATCGTTGCACCACATACAAGCAACTGGGATTTCCCTCTGGGTATTCTTGCCGCCAGTGCTATGCGCATGGAAATTCACTGGATGGGCAAGCACACGCTCTTCCGGTGGCCTACAGCCTGGCTCTTTCACGCGCTTGGTGGTATCCCCGTTAATCGTGAAAAAGGGCTCAATCTTATTCAGCAGATGACTGAGTTGTATGAGCACTCAGAAGAGTTTGTTTTGGCGCTTGCGCCTGAAGGCACCCGCAGCAAAACGGACCACTGGAAAACCGGTTTTCATTATATTGCCCGTGCTGCGAATGTACCCATCGTGATGGGTTATCTTGACTTCGGCAACAAGCAGGTGGGTGTCGGTGGCGCATTCTACGCGGTGGATGATATTGAGACAGATTTCGAGCATATCCGTCAGTATTACCGGCACAGACGGGGACAACGTCCGGAAAATGAAAGCCTCATCCAGGTCCGGCGGTGAAACAATGAGTCGTGGGACCGACGAACCAGGCTTGGCAAGTTCCTATCTTGTCCCAGGGGGCGTTCTCAATCAGTCAGACAGCTCTGCCGGAGTCTGTTTTTTTGCCCAGCAAGGCAGAATAAGCGCTATGTAGTTAGACTACCTGAGCGCATGATAACGCAGTTGGGCGAAAAATAGGCCCGGCCCTGCGGGTTGACTGATTGAGAACGCCCCCTAAGGTCTATGAAAGACTGAAACCCTCCAGTCGCACACTCTTCTGACGTACGGCAACCGCAGCAATTGCACCCGCTGCCGGCTCAGCCATGGCCAACTGCCAGGCTGAAGGGTCATCGTCTTTCATCTTCAATACCGACGGTTGATTGCAGGGATTCACATCAACGCTAAAACGACACAACTGATTGGCGATCCCCATGCCACTGGCCTTGACGACCGCTTCTTTACAAGCCCAGGTATGCATAAATGCGCGCTGTAGTTCATCGTTACCAAGTGTGGACAGGGCCTCAGATTCCGCATTGCTGAAATAGCGTCTCGCCAGCACCAGGGGCCTGACTGACCGGCGCGCCGCAATCTCCAGGTCGACACCAATGGCGGCCCCACTGCTGACGCCAATCAGATAGCAACTGTGACTGCGGGCCACATTAAAATTTAGCTCGCCCCTTGATATTTTGGGATCGAGCTCTGGTCTGCCCCGTATGCGACGGACTATATGGATATCCTTGCCCGCCATACCAAGATATGCACCCAGTAACAGACGCAAGTAAAACCGCCGGGTAGCCCGTTGTTGTAGAGCTGTAAGAGAGGCGGCCGCAACGTCGGTGGCAGGTTGTAACGGGTCTGACAGCTGCTCAAAATCCAGGTGCCACAAATGCACAATGTCCCCTTGCGGCTTTTGCAGTTGCCGCAGTGGAAGCTGGCGTGGACTGAAGGAATCCGGCCCGATGATTTGTCTTGATTTTTGACCCACTCACTGCTGACCACGGTTGGCTTTTTTGGCTCTGGCGGTCACTCCCGATTCAATAATAGAATCAGTCTAATACATCATTACCCTGACAGAAACCGTGTAGCCGTGCCATTCCGCTTAGGCTACAATGTCGGGCTCTGGGAAATCTCACAGTAATCCAGGCTGTCAACCCCCATTCAATCGGATACCCATGCAATTTAAAAATGTTGTAATTCAATCTCTTGCCGCTGTAGAAGCCCCCATGGAGCTCACCTCGGCTGAGATTGGGAAACGCCTGCGTCCAGTAATGAATAGATTAGAAATCCACCCCAATTTGCTCGAGGATATCTCTGGAATCAGTGCCCGCCGTATTTGGGGACAAGACGTTCAGCCCTCCGACGCGGCCACACTGGCAGCTGAAAAAGTCATACTTGAGGCAGGAATTGAACATCATGAAATTGGTGTCTTGATCAATACCTCGGTTTGCCGTGACTACCTGGAGCCCTCCACGGCCTGCCTCGTACACGGCAATCTCGGGCTTAGCGAGAGCTGTATCAATTTTGATATTGGCAACGCTTGCCTGGCTTTTTTGGACGGGATGGACACCGCAGCACGCATGCTTGAACGTGAAGAAATTGACTACGCGCTAATTGTTGATGGTGAGACCAGCGGGCCGATCACCGAAGCCACGATTCAGCGTCTGTTGCGACCCGATGTGGATGAAGAGCAATTCCGTGCAGAATTTGCCTCCCTGACACTGGGATCCGGGGCAGCGGCAATGATCATGTCACGACGCGAGTTGGTGCCAAACGGTCATGCCTACCTGGGTAGCGTGACCCGCGTAGCCACCAAATTTAACCGGCTCTGCTTCGGCCAGATGGACCGGATGGTAACCGATACCCGCGTGCTGCTGACAGAGGGTCTCAAACTTGCAAGCAAGACATTTAATGCCGCCCGCGAAAAGCTCGGTTGGGTGATTGACGAACTGGATCACTTCATCATTCATCAGGTCAGCAAAGTGCACACCGAAGCGATGATGGACATGTTGGGCCTCGTGCCGGAGAAAGTCCACTGCATCTATCCCAAACTTGGCAATATCGGACCGGCCTCAGTACCCATTGCACTGGCAATGGCCGTTGCCCAGGGCAAGGTCAAGCGCGGTAATCGTGTAGCCCTGCTGGGCATTGGGTCGGGACTTAATTGTTCCATGGCAGAAATTGTCTGGTGACCACCCGAGGCGTGAACCTACTCACTAGAGGGTGACAGAAGCACCGGTGTTCCGACCATCTGAAAAACTCTATCCTTTCGCGCCACACTGGCTGGATATTTCGGGCCACCGCATGCATTTCCTCGACGAAGGCCCCCGGGATGCACCCGTGGTACTGATGGTCCACGGTAATCCGACCTGGTCGTTTTACTACCGCAACCTGGTCGTGGCACTGAGGGACCGGTATCGCTGTATCGTACCGGACCACATTGGCTGTGGCCTGTCGGACAAACCCGATGATGCCCAATATACTTACACCCTGGCACAACGCATTGCGGACCTGGATGCTTTGGTGGATTACCTGCAAGTAAACACAGCCATCCACATGATCGTGCATGACTGGGGTGGCATGATCGGGCTTGGCTGGGCAACTGAGCGGCCTGAACAAATAGCCAGCATGGTGATAAGTAACACCGCGGCTTTTCCCTTACCAACAGAGAAAAAATTGCCGGCTGCGTTGTGGCTGACACGCAACACTTCCCTGGGATCAGTGCTCGTGCGTGGATTCAATGCATTCGCGGGCATTGCCATAAGGGTTGCCTGCAAAAAGCCGGTCACTAAAGAGGTCCGGCGGGGCTATACCGGCCCGTATGACTGCTGGTCTAACCGTATCGCAACCTTGCGCTTCGTACAGGATATCCCGCTGGCACCGGGCGATCCCGCCTATGCCATCCTGAAGGCTACCGCAGACCGTTTGGTGGGTCTTGTCGAAAAGCCCTGTCTGTTGGCATGGGGTGAAAGGGACTTCGTCTTCGATCTCCACTTCCTTGACAAGTGGAAGGAGTACTTCCCCGATGCCCGGGTGCTCAGCTATCCGGACTGTGGCCACTACCTCCTCGAAGATGCAGGCGCACCGCTGAACCTGGCCATTGGTGACTTCCTTGACCGGCATCCATCGACTACATGATGTCTGAAATGCAAACAGACACATCTGGCAACTGCAACATTGCTGCAGCCCTGAGCAGACAGGCAAGCGAGCAAGCGACCGGTATCGCAATTCACTATCCGGTGGGTAAGCGCGGCAGGCGCGTGCAATATGAGTCAGCCAGCTACCATGCATTGAACGAATTATCAGATGTCTATGCGCGTGGACTGATCGAGTACGGGATCGGCCGCGGCATCCGAACTGCATTGATGCTGGGTCCCGGACTGGATTTTTTTGCACTTTTTTTTGCACTATTCAAGGCCGGTGCAATACCCGTATTGATTGATCCGGGTATTGGTCTGAAGCCACTGAAAATCTGTCTTTCCGAGGCAGCGCCGAGTGCTTTTATCGGCGTTACCAGGGCGCAGGTGGCACGCAAACTCCTGGGCTGGGTACCGGGTGTGAAATTGGTCACCGCGGGACTGAAACTGGGTTGGGGTGGGTTAAACACAACCCAGCTTCGGACCCTGGGGCAGAAGAGCTCCGGGGCACAGCTGGCCGCCACACAGGCTGACGAGGTTGCCGCCATCCTGTTTACCTCGGGTAGCACGGGTATTCCAAAAGGCGTCCTGTACCGTCACCGCCACTTTGTTGGCCAGGTCGAAATGCTGCGCTCGACTTTTGACATAAGGGCGGGCGAAGTGGACTTGCCAACATTCCCCCCCTTTGCCTTGTTTGACCCCGCCATGGGCATGACCACCGTTGTGCCTTTGATGGACCCGACCAGACCTGCCAGGGCTGACCCACGCTTGCTGGTCGAGACGATTGAACGCTACGGAGTAACCAGTATTTTTGGTTCGCCAGCCTTGCTGAATGTATTGAGTCGCTACACCGAAGCCAAGGACTTTCATATGCCCACCGTCCGGCGAATCATCTCCGCCGGGGCAGTTCTCCCCGTTACCACCTTGCGACGGATGCAAAAGGCCCTGTCACCGGGAGCCGAAGTCTATTCGCCCTACGGCGCAACGGAGTGTTTGCCCGTGGCTTGTGTTTCCGGGACTGACCTGAATGATGAAATTACACAGCGGACATCAAACGGCGAGGGTATTTGCGTTGGGTCTCCGGTCACGCCAAATGAGGTCAAAATAATTCCCATAACTGACAAACCCGTTAAGTCATTTGCAGACACTACGGAACTGCCCGTTGGCATTACCGGTGAAATCGTCGTACATGGCCCGACAAGCACGGATACGTACTGGAACCGGATTGAACAAACTCAACTGGCCAAAACAACTGATTCCAAGGGCCGGGTCTGGCATCGAATGGGTGATGCAGGATATTTCGACGCCGCAGGCCGTCTGTGGTATTGCGGACGCAAATCCCAGCGACTGGTTAATGGGAGTGAGACTCTGTTTGCAGACCAGATTGAAGCGATTTTCAATACCCACCCGGAAGTGGCTCGTACCGCACTGGTCGGCGTGGGTCCGCACGGCCACCAGGTACCGGTATTGTGTGTTGAATTAATAAGGCACGCGGGCCGCAAAAGTCGTGAGAGAATCCGCCGGGACCTGCTCCGGCTTGGCCAAAATAATGTCGCAACGGCTGCGATTACACGGGTTCTTTTCCACAAGTCCTTCCCGGTTGACATCCGCCACAATGCCAAGATCGGGCGCGAAAAGCTCGGCCTGTGGGCGGCAGGTAAACGGGTGGTCCAACAAGGTAGTATTGATGGGATGGACCACTAGAAACATGAAAGTGCTGGTCACAGGCGGCGGCGGCTTCCTTGGCAGCGCCATCTGTCGCCAGTTGCGGGCACGTGACGCGCAGGTCATTGCCTACCAACGCAGTGACAGTGCGCAACTCCAGAAGATTGGGGTGAACGTTGTCCGCGGTGACATCGCGAATACCGCCCTGATTGCAGACGCATTACAAGGCGTGGACGCAGTCATTCACACGGCTGCCAAGGCCGGTATCTGGGGGGCATATGACGAGTACCACCGTCCCAACGTCGCCGGTACTGAAAACGTCATTGCAGCCTGTCGTCGCAACGGCATCCACTCACTGGTGTTTACCAGCTCGCCCAGCGTTGTCCACAGTGGTGGTGATATTGAGGGCGGCGATGAATCCCTGCCCTATCCGGAGCACTTCAGCTCACCCTACCCAGCCACCAAGGCACTTGCTGAGCAACGGGTCATGGCAGCCGACGGCCAGGGGCTCCGCACGGTTTCACTACGGCCGCACTTGATCTGGGGGCCCGGGGACAATCACCTGCTACCGCGTCTGGTGGCACGTGCAAAAAGTGGCAAGTTGAAGCTGCCGGCACCTGAGAAACTGATTGACGCCGTGTACATTGATAACGCTGCCGGTTCACACCTGCTGGCCCTGGACTGCCTGCAGTCCAACCCGGTCGCTGTGGGTGGCAAGACCTATTTCATCTCCAATGACGAACCAATAAGCCATCGCCAGATCATTGGAGGCCTGCTTAAAGCCGCCGGTGTCGAGGTCGAAATCCAACCGATATCACCCCGTCTGGTCATCGCAGCGGCTACGGCTCTGGAAGGCATTTGGCGAGGCTTGCATCTGGCCTCGGAACCACCGGTGACGCGGTTCGCCGCCGAACACCTGTCCACCGCACACTGGTTTGACATTTCAGCGGCCAAACGCGACCTGGGGTATGCAGCTGAAATCAGCATCAAACAAGGGCTGGAACAGTTGAGATTGTCATTGACGGATTGACCTGTAGGACCGACGAGTTTACTCGTCGGGAATGGCCGCGCACGTGATATTCGTGACGACTGAAGTCGTCACTCCTACAATGCCGTACTGACCTGTAGGACCGACGAGTTTACTCGTCGGGAATGACCGCGCACGTGATATTCGTGACGACTGAAGTCGTCACTCCTACAATGCCGCACTGACCCGTAGGACCGACGAGCTTGCTCGTCGGGAACTCGTCAGCCTGGCAAAAAACACCGGCAGGGGCCTTCCCGGGTCGGGATGGTGCGCACTTTTGAATACAATTCCCGATGAGCAAGCTCATCGGTCCTACAAGATCTACACAGGTCGGGGTTGTGTGTGGTTCGGATGCCCCATCACGACGAGTACATTCCTTCAAACCTCAGTGCATCGGCCTCCCACGCAGCTTTCTGATGAGATACTCGATTTTTGAGTAATCCAGCAACTCGCGATCTTCCGCGGAGGCGTCTTTGTAACGGCCGTGGTACTTGTGCTTGACCCAGGCATTGATGTCCAGACGTTTACCGTATTCAAACAACCGGTTATTAAGCGGGTGGAAACCATCCTGCAGGGTAAATGCTGTTCCAAAGTCAATCACGTGGGGCTGTTGGTCATGGCCAACGATCAGGTTGGATTTTGATTTGAGATCACCGTGACTGACACCCCGGGTATGGAATGCGCGGATCACCTTCAATAAACCCGCAAACCAGTCATCCCGGTCCTGCCAGCTTGCCTCACGGTAGGCCGTGCCGGCGATAAACTCCAGCAACAGGTAACGCCTTGCCAACAAGCCATGACAGATCGGTACGCCTGCAACACCCGCCAACCGTTGATAGGCCGCATACTCCCGTTCCAGGGTCTTTTGTCGTGCCGTACGGACAGGCCCGCAACCCATGGCGGATTTGACAACGAGACGCAGTCCGTCACCTTCGAACATCAGTAAGATACCCTGATTCGACCTGGCCATAATATTCCTGCCCGCCGCCAAACTGGACTCTATCCATGGCAGCAAATCATTGGTAAAGGCAGGCGGGAGGTGCTCAGGTTTTTTGGCAGTTTCGATCATTGCCTGCGGATAATACCGGCAAGCACCACAGGAATACACCACCGACGTGTCCTGTCGCAGAACCCTGTGGGCTGTGTAATTCTTCTGGTTCCTTGTTAACATGCTGCACTTCGCACAACTACCTGGATTCTCCATGCCCCTCAAAGTACTGCTGTTTTTGCTACCTGCCCTTGTGTCCATGCAGCCGGGCAACACACGGGCTGATACCTATCCCTCTACGTATTCACCGCTTCCATCGACCCCTACACTGATCACCCACGCGACCATTCTCACCGGCACCGGGGTACGCATGGATGATGCCAGTCTGTTGATGGCTGACGGAAGAATCGTGTTTGTCGGCAAGGGCGAGGCCCCCGAAGGAGTCACCGTGATTGACGCCAAGGGACGTTGGCTGACACCCGGCCTGATTGATGTGCACTCCCATCTTGGTGTCTATGCCAGCCCCCGCGTCAAGGCGCACTCAGACGGCAATGAGATGACGGACCCCACGACAGCAAATGTGTGGGCCGAGCACAGTGTGTGGCCGCAGGACCCCGGTTTCTCCCGGGCACTGGCCGGCGGCATTACCACGTTGCAGGTACTGCCAGGTTCGGGCAACCTGATGGGCGGTCGTGGCGTTACCCTGAAGAATGTTTACAGCCTGAGCTACCAGGGTATGAAATTCCCCAATGCGCCGCACGGCCTGAAAATGGCTTGCGGGGAAAACCCAAAGCGGGTTTACGGTGAGCGCAAACGGCTGCCCAGTACACGTATGGGAAACATGGCCGCGTACCGGGCGCAATGGATTAACGCGCTCAAGTACATATTTGACTGGGCAGCCTACAACGACAAAGTCGCCAGCGGCAAAGACGGGATTAAGCCACCCAAACGTGATTTGAAACTGGAAACTTTAGCCGGCGTACTCAATGGAGAAATTATCGTACACATGCACTGTTACCGTGCAGATGAAATGCTCACCATCCTGGATATGGCGGACGAGTTTGGCTATAAGGTCGGCACTTTTCATCATGGTGTTGAGGCCTACAAGATCGCTGACAAGCTGGCAGAAAGTGGTGTTTGCGGTGCCTTATGGGCAGATTGGTGGGGTTTTAAAATGGAGGCTTATGACGGCATCCAGGAGAATATTGCGCTCCTTGATCGTCCACCGGGCAGCTGTGCCATCGTGCATTCGGATTCTTCAGAAGGCATTCAACGCCTGAACCAGGAGGCCGCCAAGGCCATGACCCGCGGTAACAGGGCTGGCCTGGCGATAACGCCGGAACGTGCCATTCGCTGGTTGACTTCAAACGCGGCAAAATCGCTGGGGATTCTGGATGAAACAGGTACCCTGGAAGAAACCAAGATGGCCGATGTCGTGATCTGGAACGGCAATCCATTCAGCGTTTATGCCAAGGCCGACCAGGTGTTTATCGACGGTGCGCTGGTCTATGACCTGGATGATCCGACCTTGCAGCCGGTATCCGATTTTGAACTGGGTCAGCTGACGGGGACAGAGCAATGAAACTACTCTGCATCCTCTTACTTGCACTCACGTTTACTTTTGGCGCCACGGCGCAGGCCCAGAATATCCTTATTCGTGCAGCCACGGTTCACACGATGACCAAAAGCGGCACGCTGGAAGACACGGACGTTTTGGTTTCAGCCGGTAAAATCCGGAAAATTGGCAAGAACATAAAAACACCACCACATGCCGCGTCTATCATAGACGCGAAAGGCAAGCAGCTGACACCCGGGTTTTTTGCCGGTATCAACAGTCTGGGTATTTCCGAGGTCCCGGCGGTTGGAGAGTCTAACGACTCAAGCCTGTCGCTGGCGGAAATGCGTCCTGAATTCGACGTTGTTCCTGCCTACAACCCAAATTCCAGCCTGTTACCCATTACCCGAATTGAGGGATACACTTTTTCGTTGCTGGGTGCAGACGCGAAGGGCTCAA
Source organism: Gammaproteobacteria bacterium (assembly GCA_021772915.1). Lineage (GTDB taxonomy): Bacteria > Pseudomonadota > Gammaproteobacteria > Xanthomonadales > SZUA-36 > SZUA-36. Next base: position 185,848 of record JAJFLB010000034.1, read on the forward strand.
TATTCAGTGGACAAGGACGCATGGTGGTCCTCGATGGCGGCTACGAGAGTTTTATCGGCAGTTCAGTTCTGTTTATTAATGTAGGCAGGGACACCAGCGTGCTCACGGGAAGCTCCCGCGCCGGACAGTGGATGTTGCTTAATCAGGCCGTGCAAGAGGCGGAGGTACCACCGTCAGCCGCAGACTCAGCACTACTGACACGTACCGGACGCAGCACTTTGGCCCGCTACATGGACAGCGGCACGGTCGTTTTCGATGTTGACCGTGCCAGTGACATTCTCGAAACACTCAGGTTTGCGGACCGCCATGGCCTGAAGGCCGTGATCTCGGGTGGCGCCGAAGCGTGGATGGTGGCTGAGCAACTGGCTGCTGCGAAAGTACCGGTGATGCTCGATCCTCTCTCCAACTTACCGGGAAATTTTGACCTCCTCGGTGCCCGTCTTGATAACGCTGCCATACTGGAAGCCGCGGGCGTCACTCTGGCTGTCAGCGGAGCAGGTACACACAATGCACGCAAACAGCGACAAATGGCCGGTAATGCCGTTTCGTACGGACTGCCACACGCGGCTGGTATTGCCGCGCTGACCAGCAACCCGGCACGCATTTTTGGTATCGAAGACCAACAAGGCAGCATTCGGCGCAACAAACCCGCCAACCTCGTGGTTTGGAGTGGTGACCCGCTGGAAGTTACCAGCGTGGCGGAAATTGTAATTATCAACGGTGAGATGATACCGATGGAGTCACGTCAGACCAGATTGCGCGACCGTTACCTGCCGGAAAACCCGGTGATGCCGAGAGCCTATATCAAACCCTGAGGGTGTAGTAATCCTGGTAATAAAAGGTGGCGTTAACGACGTGAAAGCGAAAGCGCCCCTCAGTGGGTCAGCACGCTGGGTGTTGTTGTACCCGGCGGCATTACCTGGTTGATGTTAGAAGAGAGCGGTCTGGTAGGACCGACGACATCGTCGTCGGAAACCATTCCCGATGAGCAAGCTCATCGGTCCTACAGTCCTACGGCCTTGCGTACTATCGTACGATGGCGCGTCCGGCGTCACTGCGGGCATCTGAAGCGGCCGTTACTTCTCCTGTTTTACGGTCCCACATTACCCCGTGCATATTGCCCCAACAGCGGTTTCTGACCTCCACGCTATGGCCCATTGCTTGCAAGGCAAGCACTTCTTCTGCAGTGAATGCATCAGGTTCGGCGGAAATCCTGTCCGGCAGGAATTGGTGATGATACCGCGGTAGTTTCACCCACGACTGCGGTCCGTTGCCTGCCATGAAATCCAGCACCCCCAGCAGTACCATGCTGATGATGCGGCTGCCGCCGGGTGTACCAAGCACAGCAACCTTGTCTGCACCGAGAATCAAGGTTGGAGACATACTCGATAACGGCCGTTTCTTGGGCTGAATTTCATTGGCCGTAAAACCGATCAGGCCATAGGCGTTGGGCTCACCCGGCTTGGCGGAAAAATCATCCATTTCGTTGTTCAGCACAAAACCGGTACCCGGCACCATGAAGCTGGAGCCGAAAATTGTGTTCACAGTCAGGGTCGCTGCAACCATGTTGCCGGCGCTATCAATGATGGAAAAATGTGAAGTATCCGTGCCATCAGGCAGATTGTCACGCCCCGGCAGCATGTCACTGGGCGTGGCCTTGTCGAACATGATTCCTGCACGCAGACCGGCCGCATAGTCGGGAGCGATCAACATGGACTGGGGGACCGGATAAAAATCGGGATCACCCAGGTACAGGGCCCGGTCACGAAAAGCCCGACGCATGGCCTCTACAACCAGATGGGTGCGTTGCACCTTACCCAGTTTCTCCACGTGGTAGGGTTCAAGTATGTTCAACATTTCAGCAATCGCAATGCCCCCCGAAGACGGTGGCGGTGCGGTTACCAACTCGTAACCGGCATAATGGGCGCGAACCGGTTTGCGCTCCTTGACGACATAACCAGCCAGGTCTTCCATGCTCCAGATGCCACCCGCAGCGCGCACGCCAGCAACGAGTTTTTGCGCAACTGCACCCGTATAGAATCCGTCACGTCCCTCGCCGGCAATTTTTTCCAGCACATCGGCCAATTCCGGTAAGCTGATGATCTGCCCCATTTCGGGTACTTTCCCAGCCGGCAGAAAAGCTTTTGTCGCAGCCGGCCAGCGGCGGATGACTTTTTCCTTATACTCCAACATCCGAAATAACTTGGTATAGACAGGAAAGCCTTCTCGGGCAATGCGTATTGCGGGTTTCAGGCTCTGAGCCAGCGGCAGCTTTCCGTAATTTACTGCCAGGTGCTCCAGACCCGCGACTTCACCCGGTATGGCTGCGGCCAGGGGGCCGTTAACTGCAAGATCACGGTTAACGGAGCCATCCGCATTCAGATACATATCCTTGTGGGCGGCCGCCGGTGCCATCTCACGGCCATCGATCATGACTTCATGGTTATCGGAAGCGCGGTGCAGCAGCCACAAAGCACCACCGCCAATGCCAGAGCTGGTTTGCTCGACTACCGCCAACACAGAGCTAACCGCCACCGCCGCGTCAAATGCATTACCGCCCTGTGCCAGCACTTCGTGCCCGGCCTCGGTGGCCAGGTAGTGAGCGCTGGCAATTGCGGCCTTACCGGGATGATCGGCATACAGAGATTGTGTGCAATACACAAACAGCGACAGCAGATAGAGCGTGGTTTTCAATCCTCTGCGGCTTCCATCAATTGGTGATATTTCTTCCACAATTTTTCCTCTGTTTCCTCGTGCTCTGCGTCTTTGGGTATACACTCCACCGGGCAAACTTCCACACACTGCGGTGTGTCAAAGTGACCGATGCACTCGGTACACAAATCGGGGTTAATCATGTAAATCTCAACACCCTGATAGATGGCCTGGTTCGGGCACTCTGGCTCGCATACATCGCAGTTGATGCATTCGTCGGTTATTGTCAATGCCAAGCCCAGTGCTCCCTTGAAAAGGACTGGCCGTTCTCTGCGGACTGCGCGTTGCCCCGGAACATCTGGGTGCTTCTGAATCCGTAGTTATCACGTGGAAGGAGCACTAACTGCCTGTGGACCCGAACTGCTCCCGCAGGGCAAGTTCTGTTTCCGGCCCGACAAACTGGGAGACGTCTCCGCCGAGACGGGCCACTTCCTTGACCAGAGTTGAAGAAATGAATCCATACCTTTCATCCGGTGTCAGAAACATGGTCTCGACCTCTTCACACAGGTTTCGGTTCATACTGGCCAGTTGAAACTCGTATTCGAAATCCGACACCGCCCGCAAACCACGCACGATAACTCCAGCACCCTTATCCCTGACGAAGTCAACCAGCAGGTTGCTGAAACCGACAATTTCGATGTTATCGAGACCGTCCAGCTGGCTCGCGGTCAGCTCAATGCGCTTTTTCAGACTTAAAAACGGTGTCTTGTGCGGACTTTCAGCAATGGCGACGATCACGTGATCAAAAACACGTGCAGCCCGTGTAATCAGGTCTGTGTGACCATGGGTAACCGGGTCAAATGTACCGGGATATACCGCTACGCAAGGAGTTCTCATTCGTTTGCAGACCTGCTGCGGTGTAATGGACGGGTATTCTAACCTTGAAATGGGCTCGGATTAAACATTTTGCTAATGGGAGGCTAGCTCAAAAAAAACCGGCTATGCGGGGGGGTATAGCCGGCTGTGTAAACCCCTGTTAAAAAAAGGCCGGCGGGGAGCCGGCCTTCAAGCAGGGACTAAAGGCAGGCATGTAGGCTTGCCTTCAATTAACCAGACCCGAGTTCCATTTGCTTTCTTTCACCCGGTCTGCGAAAAAGTTGCATACGTATTTCACCCTGCCGTTGATCACGCCATACCGACCATCCCTCGGGGGCTGTCAGGCATACCGAGGCCGGTGATTCAAGGTAAATAAAACCACCTCGCTTGACACAATTCTGGTCCGTCAACCTCGCCAGTACGGTTTCACTGAGATTACTATCAAATGGCGGGTCAACAAACACAAGATCAAAGCTGTCCGCCGAGAAATCACTCAGTAATGCTAGTGCACCACCGGCCAGCAATTTGATCTGATCAGCCTGTAGTTGCTCGATAGTTTGCCGTATTTTTTTCCGTACAAGTGGGTGTTTTTCTATCATCAGCACCGACGCGGCACCACGGGAAGCAGCCTCAAAACCCAAGGCGCCGGTGCCGGCAAAAAGATCTGCGCAATCAGCCGCCATAATCCACGGCTGCAACCAGTTGAACAAGGTCTCTCGGCAACGGTCACCAGTGGGGCGCAACCCGGGCACATCGACCACTTGCAAGCGGTGCCCGCGCCAATCACCGCCAATAATTCTCACCCCGTTGTTTTTTTCAGATTTACGCATATGTCCAGACCTTCTAAAATAGCATATCGCGTTCAGTGTTCGACCGCTTAACTATTCACTGAATCACCCAATGCATCCCTCGTGGGTCACTGACGTAAAATAAATCTATGTTTCGAATTTTCCGCAAGAAAAACAAGCAAACCGGTGAGTTGCAGGATGTGCAACTCCGACCGGTCGAACAGGCGGGCGTTGACCCACTGGAAAAACGGCTGGAGGACTCACGCCGTGTTATCGGTCAACGGCTCATGGCTGTTTTCAGTGGGCACAGCGATATTAACGAAGACCTGCTTGAGGAACTGGAGACAATATTGTTGACGGCCGATGTGGGTGTAAATGCCAGCCTGGAAATCATGGCCAACCTGCGCGCCGCGATCACCAATCGCAGTATCAAAGACCCCCAGTCATTGCTACCGGCAGTGCAGGCAGAGTTGTATGAGCTGATTATGCCCAGCGAGCAATTATTAGCTGTGGATACCAGCCACAAGCCATTTGTCATATTGATGGTGGGCATCAACGGGGCAGGCAAAACCACAACGATCGGTAAACTGGCACAAAGATTCCAGGAAGAGGATCTGTCCGTCATGCTGGCAGCCGGTGATACCTTTCGTGCCGCAGCAGTTGAACAACTCAAATCATGGGGCGATCGTAACGATGTACCGGTGATTGCACAGGGAACGGGTGCAGACTCGGCAGCCGTCATTTTTGACGCGCTGCAGTCGGCAATAGCACGCAATGTTGACGTTCTGATTGCCGATACCGCCGGACGTCTGCATACCCAAACCAACCTGATGGATGAACTGAAAAAAATCCGGCGCGTCATCAACCGCGTGGACCCGGGTGCTCCGCACGAAGTAATGCTGGTGGTAGATGCCGGCACCGGTACCAACGCGCTTAACCAGGCCCGAAACTTTAACGAAGCGGTCGGTGTTACCGGCATTACCATCACCAAGCTGGACGGAACGGCACGCGGGGGTATGTTGTTTGCCATTGCCTCTGAGCTCGGCATACCCATACGCTTTATCGGCGTGGGTGAATCGGCCAATGACCTGCGCCCCTTCGATGCAGGTACTTTTATTAATGCCATTTTGCCCCTGGACTAGTCATTGGCTGACACCTCATTTTCTACCCGTCTACTGACCTGGTGGGACAGACACGGTCGTAAAAACCTGCCCTGGCAAAACGAGCGCACGCCGTATCGTGTCTGGGTCGCAGAAATCATGTTGCAACAGACCCAGGTCAAAACCGTGATTCCCTACTTTGAAAGGTTCACGGCGAGATTTCCGGATATGAACACCCTGGCGGACGCCAGCGTGGACGAGGTTTTGGCGCTCTGGTCAGGTCTGGGTTATTACGCCCGTGCCCGCAATCTGCTCAGGACCGCCAAAATATGTGCAGAACAACACACAGGTGAACTGCCGTTAACACCCGAGGCGTTGCTGGCATTACCGGGTATCGGTGAGAGCACGGCCAATGCCATCTGGTCACAGGCCAATAACCACCCCGCGGTGGTGTTGGATGGGAATGTGCAGCGAGTATTCGCCCGACACGACGCAATCGCCGGCTGGCCGGGAAAATCAAGTGTACGTAGGAAACTTTGGTCAGCGGCCGAACAAGTGCTGCCCGAAAGTCGCGGAGCGGATTACACCCAGGCAGTCATGGATCTGGGGGCGACCCTGTGTACACGTAAAAACCCGGTATGTGACCAGTGTCCCGTCAACTCGGATTGCAGCAGCTTCCGAACGGGTACGGTGGAACAACTGCCCACCCCCCGGCCCCGGTTGAAAATAACCGCGCACTCCTTTCACGTGCTGATCCTGATCGATGACCAGGGTCGCGTACTGTTGGAACGCCGCCCCCCAACCGGCATTTGGGGCGGGTTGTGGTCGCTACCCGAACATCACAACCGACAAGCACTTGAGCAGCGGTTGGGCGTCGAGCACGATGACATGCAGTCATTACCAAGCTTGCGACATCAGTTGACGCATATGAAGATGACGATACACCCGCATATTGGACCTGCAAAACCCTTGGCGACGGGAGTAGAATGCAACCAGGACCAACGTTGGTTCGGGCCGCAGGATTGGTCGAAAATTGGCCTGCCCAAACCTATCAGACAATTATTAGAAAGCCACCTAGCCGGTGACACCACAATGAGTATCCGAAAATGACTGAGCACAGGGTTAACTGCAGTTTGCTGGGGCAGGAGTTGCCCGGTCTGACGTTCCAAACCTATCCGGGCGAGCTCGGCAAGCGGATATTTGAAAACATTTCCCAACAGGCCTGGCAACAATGGCTGGCTCATCAAACTATTTTGATCAACGAACACCGGCTGAGCCCGATTGAACCGGCACACCGAAAATTTCTTGAGCAGGAAATGGAAAAATATTTCTTTGGTGAGGGTTCGGAAAAACCAGAGGGCTTCGTACCTGAAGATGGCAAGTAGGGGGTTTTACTCTTGACTTAGTTCCACCCAAACGGTTTAATACCGCGCTCTCTGAATCCAGAGAACGACGTGCCGAAATGGCCAGATAGCTCAGTTGGTAGAGCAGCGGACTGAAAATCCGCGTGTCGGTGGTTCGATTCCACCTCTGGCCACCATTTAAATCAAAAAGTTACGTTACCCGCGGAATTTCACTCGCATGCCTTGCTGGAGTTTTGCGGGAACTAGCCTATGATCAATCGTCGCAATGCCACTTTTTCGGTTTTCCTCTCGTCCTGGACTCCGTTCACTGCATTGACAAGCCCAAAATCTCTGGTCCATTCACTGCAATTTAGAAAAATCTTGTTTCAGGGCTCAAGAGTGGCTTCTTCAGAAGAGCGTAACATCGTTTCAGAATCTATGTGTAGGGCCGCTGGGCACCTAATGGTACCAATATTTACTTTCCGAGAACCTGTAAAAGATGCCTGCCAAGCTTTGTAATTTGAAAAAAGCGCAATTTCGATGACTCCGAAAGAAGGGTATCTTTCCTGGAGGCAAATTCGTTCATGTCCTTAATATCACCCAAATGGATTACCATACGAGATTCCAAGTCTGACAGTATCCACCTAAAGGCCATACGATCCAATTCCCCTTCGTGCCTATAGCGGTAAATACCGAAAATAGACTCCAACTGCTCCTTCTTTTTCAATTCACCATAATTGTCTTCAAGAAACAACAATACTTCTATGTGACCTATTGATAGATCTTCCAATAATTTGAGCAATACGTGCTGTAGCTCTTCGTCCGGAATAGCTCGTGACCCAACTGCCACGACAAAATCCCGTAGAGCCTTGATCTTTTTCTTTTTGTGAGTAGCTAGTGCTGTTGCTGTTGCCTTCAGAAATACCGATACAAATGCAGAATCCTCGACCAGTGCTTCGGGAAAGCGACCGTATCGTATAGCAAGCTCATCAAGAGCAGATTCAACCTCTTCTGACCACGCACGCTTTCGTTTATCTAATGGACTCATAAGGTGACACCCAAGCTCTGCAATTAGTCCGCCTACGACTGGTATTGCTGAAACTACACCTTTGATTGCGGCTTGCGTGAGCTCCTCGCGACCAGTCGGAAGCTTGTTTTCCATAATTTCCTACCTGTAGACAAGAGAAAAAGCCTGATCTATTTCGGGGTATTTGAATCGATGAGCATTAACAGAGCTTTACCAAACATGATCTTCCAATAACGCGGGATTTTCAATACAACAGTTAGCAATGAACCGCTCCGACCTTACCGGGAACTCCACCTGGAGACGCCACCAGGTGACAATGACAATGAAATTGTTAGTGAGGGCATTTATTCAGAAGTGGAGTTCTAAACCCGTGAAAAAGTACTAAAGGGGGTCAATTTTAAATCGGTGGTGACTTAAACACATTGAGGCTCAACCAAGCTCAATATTCAGTTTTAGTTCCTGCACAATTTTTCGATAAATTGATCCAAATTTCCTCTTGAATTTGGAGTCAAGTATCTTGGCACCTGGGGTATTGGCAACAATCTCGAGTAGCTCGTAAGCAATTGCCGTTTTTTGGAGCATATTTATTCCACGTGACAAACAGGCTTCTTTAAGTTTTTCTACTCGACCTGGTCCTTCAATTTCTGATGAAGCGATTTTATCGACAGTTGGATAATGTTTTTTTAGCAGAGAATTCACTGCCTTAACAAATTGACTTTGAGTAATAAAATCTTCAATTGTGTACTCAATATTTTTGATCCTACTTACGCTGAAAATGAGGTTCTTATCAACACCGGAATTAATCAATCGTACCTTCTGCTCATCTCCACCCGAATCTGAGTCAACAAAATATGCAACCCTAACACCAACACTATTCAAACTAGGCAGCGCAGTATTACTACATTCGGAAAGTCCTGGTACTACTTGAAACCCAAGCATTGTCTTATTAACCGCATGTCGAAATAATGTCGGTAATAGAATCATCTCCGTTGGACCCTCAGCAACAAGGGAGTAGCGAACTGGAAAGAATGCCAAGCTAGTTGCTCCCATACCATAAAGCAATGGGTAGAAACCAGGTGTTTCTGAACACCAAAATTTATTTACCACCCTGCTGGTATTAGTTGCTTGATCTAAACTAACTAATCGTACCCCAACACCTAAATCTTCTGGCAAGCAACCTACAGAATGGGTGGTATAAATTACTTTTTGGGTAACGTTTTGCCGAGTTAGCATTTGAACTAAATCTGCTTGACCATCGTAATGTAAGTGTATTTCTGCTTCGTCTATTAGCAAAATCGGTTTTTCTACGCGTTCAACTGTAGTAAAGGCTTGGAGTGCAACAAACTGTCTAAGACCATCGCTCCTTTCACCCAGAGTACTAAATTGCTCATTCCCATCAACAATGAATATTCTAAGAAATTCGCCCTCCATGTCGAAATGAACGTGAATACCAGATTGTGACCAAGTTTTCTTAAAGGCTTCATGAAGTTTCTTGTTTGCTTTATTAAGTATATTTAGTCTTTGGGCGGAGTCATCCTTGGATTCTGATTCATATAGCTTTCCTAGATCCAAGCTAGAAATTTTGGCCAAATGTTTTAGCGGTTTTGGCGGATTGTCAACAACTTGTGAGAGATCGTATGTTGCTTCAAGTGCGCGTTGCTCATCTGTAAACTCTAGAGTCCTAGGAATTCTTTCCTCCAAAAGTGAAAAAGCATAGTCAGCAGGGTTTAGCTGGCTTTCAAGGTTAATAACATCTTGCAATTGATGATGTAGGTTTGAAACATATTTTGGTAGTGTCTTGCTTAGACCGTAGTTCGGGGATAACTTCTCAAGGTCGGTTTTCAAAAATGTACAGCAACGACTTAATTCACTAATCTCAACACTACTCATGTCAATTTCACTTGATTCAATAAAGTCTGCTAAATTATCGAGAGAATCAATCAAGTCAGATTCAATTAATTCCACAAGTTCTTTAAATTGAGAATTCGAAATAGCACGTCGTATCCGACTCACGATTGTTGAACGGTGCTCTATGTTTCTCTCCGGAAGTTCGGGGTTAAATTCAAATGAACGATCACCATTCAACTCCTTGTGTTGAATTAACCAAGTTGGAACTTTAATTTTGGCAGCAAGAAGATCCGATTTTTCGAGAAAATATCCACCGCTCAGCGCAAATTCTTCATTGGAACCACGTGTTTTTTCGATTTCAAGGACTGGCTCATTGTTATCTAGATAGGCAAGTGCTTTTAATAACGAGGTTTTTCCTGCCTCATTTGGACCAACTAGGGCTACTAGCTGTCCAGATACATTGAGTGTTGATTCCTGTTCAAACCGTCTAAATCCTTTCAGTTTTATCCATCCTAGTTCCATAAAACACCTGTTTTGATTCGGTGAAAACAATCGAATAAATGTATCCGGCCCCGTTTCTCGTTTTGCAGTTTGGACTGTCCCCGGTATTGTAAACAACTCCGAGCTATTATTTGACCTGCCTGTGGGTGTAGTTTATTTCATATGTGACGCCTTGTTTGATATCAGATATGCATTTTTGCTTGGACAAGAATTAATCAGCCTAATGCTGCATTGCGGCCGCAGCGCCAAAAAACCGCTGCCAATGGCCGCCAAGGTTCTCAGGATTTGATCATGACTAATAACCCCAAATCCGGGATTTACATCGTTACGCTAATTAACGATCAGCCAATTTCGGTCAATGCGAACGATCCGAGAATTGCTGATAAAGCCATCAAAGTAACTAAAAAGAATTGTAAAATTGGCAAGGCCAAGGACTTGGCCAGCCGAATGAATAGTTACTACAAGGTTTTTGTGGAACGCAATGTAAATTTTAGACCAGTTGTGGAAATGTTAGAAATTGATGAAGCGGAAAAAGTGATATTGGCAAGCCTGGATCAGTACAGAATAAGGGGGAAGACCGGCCGCAAAAAAACGAGTGGCTACAGGACATTGAACCAAGTGAACGACTAGGGATAGCGTTAAGCGCATTAGCTGAACTTGGATTGCCCTTTAAACAAGTCGAATGGCGAGATGGCTAATAATGAACTCACTAAAAGAAAGGATGGCAGAATTTGATCCTATAATATTAACGCCCTGCCAGACATGCAAGCACAGACTCTCGGGATTCACATGTAAGGCATTTCCGAGAGGGATTCCCCAAGTAATATTGACTGGAGAGAATGACCATCAGGATCATTACACCGGGGATGGCGGGGTTATATATGAATCTTCTTTGTTTCCCTATATATAAATATACTTCCGACAAACTTCCGAACTTCCGAATTGTTAGTTGTAATAGCCAGTATCCGATTTGACAGTAATCGTCATGTTTCATCAAGCTAAATGACAGCTTTGCGACTGTGATCTCAAGCGGTCAATGCAACGTCTAAACTCTAATTAAAGAGTGGGAGATGTTGAAAACTATTTGGCGCTCGTTGTTTTAGGGACAACACTCAACTAATGGGTCGGTTATTTATTTATTTAGGTATTAAATCCCCACTTTAATTCCCAAAACAAAGAAATATGGAGAGTAATTCCTACTTGAGTTTTTGAGTTTTGGGTTTTCACACAGCCTCGGCCAGAAGCGGAACTTAGCAAATGTACGAAGAAGGAGGGCCGCCAGTGATTGACGGCCCCGGTGGGTTAGGCGTTGGCCTCCATTTTCGGGGCTTTAATTTTTGGGATGATACCTTCAAACATTTGAACCAGATCTTCAACACTTACACCACCTTGTGCCAATACCGTTCACAACGCTTACAAAATCATTCTGAGAGGAGAATCCATGCGTAAAGGAAATCATTGTTGACGGCACCCACCGGTTCAGGTGGCAACCTTTAAACGGATTAGGGGGCAATCTTCACCGGAATACGCAGCATGGCCTCTCTACGCGTTTTAAATGATTAAAGTGGTTTTGCCCATTCTCTCGGACACTCAGCTAAGAGCAGTCTGATCGGCCATCTTTAGCTGCCGCCGCACATACGACGGATCACAAACAGATTGTAGAAATCTGAATTCACTCCCACCTGATCGACACGATACGAGCCGTGTGTTGCGCAGACATTGGTTAAGGCTTCCAGAGACCAGGCTAAAGTCCCAACTGGAACCTCATTATTGATTGATATTGGTAGTTCATGTAGACATGAAAATCCATAGAGAATTTTTCCAATACCGGTTGAAAGACTATTGATTTCAGTTTCGTTTTTTGGTGCGACAACGACACACAAACCATCTTGGTCTAACAATGCAAGGCAAGAACCAAGTAACATCGCAGGGTCCGCTGTTGCACTCAGGACATCCATTAGCAACACGAGATCGAATGCTTCACCAAGAAAAGTAGTTGCGTTTTGCTGAATGAATTCAACTCGATCTGTAAGCCCTTGTTCGGTTGCTTGTTTGTTAGCGAATTCTACGTTGGATTGAATGAGATCAACTCCAGTAATCCTCGCGTTGGGGAATTCAGTGGCCAGCTTCATCGCAATACTGCCCGTGCCACAGCCAATATCAGCTGCCGAACAACCATTATTGAGCTTAGCCATCAAGCCACCAATTTTGTAAAGCCAACGGGAAATGAAGGGGGTACCAATGCTGGAGTCACTGAATTGAGAAATATAATGTGGGAAACTCGCACTGTCAATTTCATGTTGTGAGTGGTTCTTCAGGCGATATATCTCCGAGATCGTCTCAATTCGCCGCGACAACTCTTCCCACATAGATATCATACCAATCCAGTAATTTGATGAAGTTCTATTTAGATAAATGTCTTTTTGTTCCTCACTTAAAAAATATTTTCGAGTTCGAGGTTGAACTTGTATGTACCCCGAAAAACTCATACATTTCAGCCATTCTTCAGCGTATTTGATATTTACGCCAGTAATTCTTGAGAACTCAGTCGTGGTAAGCGGAGAATCTTTCAACGCATCAAAAAATTCCAAACGGCAGCCCACGGCAAGAAGGACCATTACGAACCCCCCCCCAGTATCTTCAATTATTCGTTGGTAAGGACTCTGATTTGTCTGTGTCTTTAAATACGCCGAGCTTGTCATATGCTCAAGCTAAGTAGATTTTTGACGGAGAAAGCATCAAGTCCCTATCTTCATAGTTTCGATTTAAGACCATCTTCTGCAATTTTGGGCACCAAACATTGCTACTTCCATAGGGGTTTATACACCTTGTACAGCAGTTTAAGTAATCTGGGTTAAAAGTTTTGTCTTTATGCTCGCCGAACTTTTTGTTGGGTCCCCAAATGTACCTTGTCCCCTGAAAAGGAATGTTTTCTGAAATGGTAAATTGGAATATATCTTCATCCCTCCAATAACGGATTGGAAACGCAAAGTCTGCCGCTCCCTTTTGCTTCTTAAAATCTGAGTCACAACTAATTTGCCCAATGACCGGATCCACATCACAGATTTTTACGCCTGCCAAACATATGTCGTACGGGAACTCGCTCTTCGACTGTTTCAAGTTTTCACTCAGTAGGTCATCCAAGCCACAATAATCACTTCCTTCGGAATCTGATTCGACTAGGTTTGCAATAGGGACAAGATATTCAGTCGACCCAGTGCTGTAATGGCTAACTACGTCCACCTTCCCGTTTCCAGCAATTACGCTTCTTCTTATCGGGTCCATGGGAAATACTTTCAAATTCCAAGAGTTGATAATCTCTTCAGCAAACGAATATTTCCTAGAATTGGTAGCAAACCGGTGAAAAGCTACATCCCACTTAAATCTAAGTTGGCGGATCAGGTGCAACATAACCATTGAGTCCTTGCCAAAACTACAGAGCACTAGTGGTCGGTCATACTGCTCATCTACAGCTCTCAATAAATTTAGTGAGTGTTCAATTCGGTCTTTCAGTTTTTTCATCGTTATGGACTTACTAAGGACAATAAAAAGTCAGATGGGTTGTGAATATTTTCAAGTGCCAACAAAATGACGGATAAGTGTGCCCAGGCCCTTGAGCCCGTTTCTTTTTAAGTCAACAAATACTAATCCCAACATTGGGGTAACAAATGCAATTAAGGGGGTCAAATATGCGCCATTATTAATATAAAAAGAATCATTGGAGATAAATGTTGCCCAAACCCCAAATAATATACCTCCTACAAAACCCAAGAAAGCCATGACTATTGGAACGCTTCCCGAGCTACTTGGTTCAATGTCGTCTCTTATAGCGTAAAGAGCAAGGGGAGCCAGGGCAGTTTGGCTGCCAAATATTATGAACACAAGTGAAACCAGGGGCGCTTCTCGACAAACCGCCGCCAGAGCGACCAGCAACGAGATAAGCATTATTACAGAAGACAGTTTCCGCCCTCTGTCAACTGACTCATTCGGGTTGCTTTGAATTTCTGCACTGCTTTTATCAAAGACGTCTGTTGTCCAAGTTTGCTGAGCAATCAGCAAATAACTATCAGCTGAAGACATCAAAGCCCAAAGCATTCCGATTACAATTGAGAAAATCAAGATATTGCCGATGGTTTCGCTAGTATAAATTTTTGCAGCAACCAATAAATCGATCAATGGTTCTGCAGACGAGTAAAACTGGGAACTAGATAGTGACTGTCCCACTTCCTCCAATCCAATCGTGGCAACTGCTACGCCAGCAAATACGAGAATAGCCCAAAGAAATAGATTTAACAGGCCGACACCTTTGAAAGCTTTGCGTATCTCAGGCCCTGGAACTTCTGTTTTACAAGCCTTGATTCTTTGCCAAGTGCCAAAGTCTCCTGTTAAGAGGGGTACCTGTAAAAATAACAAGCCAACGTAGTAAGGCCAACCGATGCTCGCATGATTACTCCATGACAAATCGTAGCTTGAAGCAGGCACAAGATCTCTCTTACTCGGATCCATAAGAATCAGAACTGCAATGCCAGCTATTACACCTAGTGAAATAATTATGCCCCCTAGCTGAAATTTGTCACTTCGAACGACAGCGGTCAGTCCACCCATAGAGCAGTAAAGCGTGATTGTTACCGCTAACACAACGCCAGCCAATAGTGGGGCAAAGTTATCGGGCTCACTGAATGAAACAAACAAAGCCATGCCAATAATCAATTCCAAGGAAATAATACCGATACTCACAAAAAACGTCACAGTGGCAGCAAATTTTCGTAAATAAACGCTATTGAATCTTTCTGAAAGATATGAATGAAGGGTTGTTTTTTCACGTCTATCTAGAGCACTCTTGATTGCTGTTGCATGGCGGCTGATGAAGTAAAAACCAAGCACCCAGGTGATAATCATCCACCAGTTAAGTACACCATAAAAACCCCCAAGAATCATGGCCGCAACAACAACATTTCCAAGTAACAACCAAGTAGCTGCCAATGTACTAAAAAGCCCACGCTTCGAAAGGTCTTTCGAAGCGAGATAATATGAATCGACTGTTCGGACTTTTGACCTCAGAGAAAATGCATACACAAGAAACGGTAGTACGCCAAATACCATTGCGAACCATTTAAAACTTTGAGCCGTCATTTATCTACTCTCTCTTACTATTTGTATGATTAACACTTACAAATGTTCATTTCGGTATATGTTGTCATATTGATCTACAACCTCAGTCCAGAAATCAATGTCGGGAGCAGGGTTTCCTATGTCAGTCTCCCCTGAAACATTTATATCATTTTCGGCAACATAAACGTCAATTTTTATACCTGTAACTTGCCACTCCTCATCTTCTACTTCTGCTTTTTCAACCGAATGTGGACCTTGATGCGAGGTTACAGCTTTACTGTTCACCATATTGCCACTGAGCTTAGATGCACCATTGACTGCTAAGGAAAAAGTCATTTCCCCATTTTGAAACTCTGAATTCTTCGTAGCATATAGAAATTTAGTTTCCCTAGCACCCTTGTTTGAAATCTGGAATGCATCATACCGTGACGAGTGCCATTCCTTGTTCTCACGATCGAAATCTCGGCCTATGACCTGAAGTCCCAGTGTTTTCTCATCGCCACTAAAGGTCACTTGGCCGTAAAGTATGCGCTGGTCACCTGCGGTTTCCTCTGCTCTTACGATCCAGGTGCCTCCAAAGCCCTGCAACAAATAATGCAATCTGGCGGAATCTCTAGAGGTTAGTTTGGCGACCATCGCACCAAAAAACATCAAACCCAGAGCGGCCTCCAGTGCCGCAAAAAACTTCCCGATCCCAACTGGGTGAAAGTCACCGTAGCCGAGGGTAGTAAAAGTAACTGTGCTGAAATACAGGGAATCAGCTAACTGTGCATACTCAGTTGGTTCGGTCGGTTCAACAGAGTTATCTGTAACCCCGTTTCCAGGAAAGAAACACGGTAGAACGGTAAAAATAAGCGCAAAGATCAGCCAGACAATTCCTGCACCAACAAGTAGGTCTCGAAATCTTTTAGTTAGGAACCAATCGAAAAGCCATTCCGAGGGTCTGAACCTGTTTTGAACTTGCAAGTTAGCCATTTTGATCAAATCATCTCTGATTATCTTAGCTAATAAAAAGCGTTCATTGATTATGCAATTAAGCTAAGAGGCAATTGTGGATACGCTTGATCCCACTTTCAGTGTGAACACTTCAGTATAATATTATTGGGCCATGAGTCCTAAATATAGTGGAAAATGGGTAATCTAGGAAATGAAAAGAGTATTTATTTCCAAAAGTAAACGCTAAAGCAAATACAGACAGAGCTCCAGAGGAACACAATTACCGGATTAGGAGCAGCCATTCAGGGCATTACCGGATTTGTTCTTTCAAACAAATAAGTCCACTTCCGGAGTAGCGCGGCAATTCGGCAACAGAGTTGTGGTTACTGAGGATGTATTGTCCTCCAGTTGAGTGCGTATCTTCTAAATAACCACTGGAACTTCGATTCTAGTGACAGAAAAATTTACTTTGATTCGCTTAACGGACTGGCCAATCAGAGTAGCCACATTACTGTCGTTTTGTTAGCAACGGTACTACTTGAAGCGTCAGAATATCGCCGCCTGCTACTCATTACACATCGGTGAGCGGAATGCGTGAGTTTTGCGTGAATCAGTCCTGCATTGTTATGAACTGTACTGCAAATGGCGGATCGGACACCCCGGTAACTCATTGATTAATAAAGACCAAATGTTTTACTTTGCGGACTGAAAATCCGCGTGTCGGTGGTTAGATTGTTCGTTCACTTCCGTGTGCACAACCCTGCGGGCGCACTGCGTGCGACCAAATCTGATCCCGTCAGATTTGTCCACCTCTGGCCACCATTCTATGTTCAATTTATTGCCTCATTTCAATTAACCCATTTCCCTTGAGTTTAGGGAAGTAGCACGGCTTTGCCAATCATACGAGTGACCGGCTCTCTAATAACATGGTCAGGGCTGTTGTTTTCCCGAAATCAGTTTTTCGACCTCTTTCAGTTGCCCTGCGACCCAGCGGCCACTGGGGTTAATCTCGAGGGACCGGCGAAAGGCACTGACAGCCAGCTCAAGCTGACCGGCCTGCCGACATATAAAACCCATCCCGGAAGGATTATTTGGTGAATCCGGATGAAATTTCTCATTCATTTTCTGCAGCTTGATGGCGGCTTCTGGCTGGCCCTGTGTATTCAGGGTAAACGCAAACGCGGAGACTGGAAATTCCCCAAAATCAAAGGCGAAGCCCCCGTAGTTCTTCTCCCTCAACTGCCGATACTTGGCGATCACGGCATCGATACTGCCGTTATGCTCAGCGTAGGTTTCCACCAACACTTCTTTCATCATGACGGGTCGGGAATTACCGCGATGACAGGTCACACAGGTAATCTCTAAAGGCTTGTGGTCCGGCCCACGTTCAAGTCCCGAAACCATTCCATTGATGGTGGACACCATATGCAGCATTTTGCGCGCAATTCGCTTCGCTTCCTTCTCATCAGCCGCAAAATCAAAATCTGAAAACGAACGATTATCAGTGCCCTTATGGCAGTGTGAGCATTCGACACCCAGAGCCAGCTTGAACCTTCGCATTTGGCTGGCCAGATCGGCCGAGGATATGTCCTTTGGAAGAATCTGCAAATTCCCTGGATTGGCAAGGATATAGCGCTTTTACTGGGCAGGTGATGATGTGGAAATGGCTACTACGAGCAGGAAAATGCTCACAAGTCTGAAGTATCTCATGACGGGTTCCTCGTTCTTACTTAGTCGGATCGTTCTACCCAGTCGTCGGACAGCGAACGCTCCCAAAACGATGCCGCTTTCTGGAACTGATAAACAACGAGCCCGATCATCATCAATAGCGTCAGCAAGGCAGGCACACCTATATTTTTGCTGGTAATAAGATAAACACCGGCGATTCCGACAGCAACAACCATCGCAATTGCCGGGTAGAATTCCTTGATCGTCGCCGGTGCCAGTGATCTGAAAAACTGCTCATTTGCGCCGTCAAGTCTCGCGCGGCACATCGTACGGTGACTCACCCAAACCATGAGTGCAAATATCACCGCGTAACAAATCAGCCATTGCCCTATTTTTTCCGGTCCAAGTAACTCGACAAGACTATTGGGGTCAGCGTAAAAACTACATTCAACAGGGATTCTTACTCTGGACTAACCCGAGTTTATCGGACATCAAACAAAGGGGACAATACCCCGAGGAGATGTCCAATGAAACGCAAAAGATTTAGCAAGGAATTTAAACTCGAAGCATTACGCTTGTTGGAGCAAGGCAACAAAGCCGGTGCA
>JAJFLB010000035.1 GCA_021772915.1 Gammaproteobacteria bacterium
TCGCTAAACTGACTGTTCCCTGCAGGACGCGGCGCGGCTTCTGTCGCCCTGAGAGCCGTAATCGGCTAAATAAGCGGTGCTACCGGGCTCCAGTAACTCCATTTTTGTAAGATTTCACGGAAATCTAACTGGAAAATGTGAAAAGTTGACGCAATAAACTGCTTCGATACTTGTCAGTTTCATGAAAAAGGGCTTTTGTCCTTCCTAACCTCCAATTCTTTGGTAGTTTTCCCTGCTGGCCCAAGGCACTTTAGGATTTTCTCAGGTACGGGGTCAAAGGGGGAATGACCTCCTCGGTTATGTACCTATGTATTTCCCCGAGCGTATCGATCACATTAAGCTGGGCAGGCAGAATGCCCGAGAAAACTACCTTCAGGGTAAAGTTGATATTCATGCCTATCTGAAGGTCCGGATCGATCTTTTCGAGGGGAACGGAGGCTATTTGAATCTCTCCGTTCACGGTTCTGCCGAGGGGTATTATTTCTCCCGGGCCGTGTCTACAGTTAACCAGGCTGCCGGGAACAATTTGCAAGGTGTTGATAACTCCTGTGACCATGTTCAAAACTCTGTGCTTGTCCCTGTTACAGAGTTCATTGAGAACCCAAAGCGGGTGGGCGTCGAAGTCTTTCCCGTGCTGGTAAGGCTGCAACCCCTCTATGATGCTTTGTGCTTTTGGGCTTGCCATCCCGATCATACCCCCGCTATTACTAGCCCACATCTGAGGTCCCATTCCGTGCACTCCCTTTTTAGAGGTATCGCCAATGATTGGAAATTGACAGGCGCGCTCGACATCCTTCGAGATGGCCTCTCCGGAATGCCTGATCGTAAGGACAAGGGCGATGTGGTCAAGACTGCTGCGGAGATTCTGCAAGGCATCTCCGACGATGAGAGGGAGTGGTTGAACGGGAAAAGATTTGAATTTGATTTTGACCAGATAATTCTCGGGAATGTCGGGATCGGGTTCAAAGGTGACGATTTGGTTGTCTTCACTAATGAAATCTCGGACGGCTTTATTGATTGCTTCCAAGTAATGGTGCGCCCTTTCGATCTTCAGGACGCGCGGGATTTTTGGTGCGGTCATGCAGGTCATCCCAATATTCAACTATTATCGGATCCTCCATAGATAAAAAGCCAGAACCCTCCGGGAATAGCTAGTACGGGAAAAATAATTGATTGAAAGGTAATCACACCAAAAATAAAGATTATGATCCCAAGTATCTTCGCTGTAGTTTAATCCATTTTTGTCTCCAAGAGATAGGAGCCCATCGAAATGAACTCCATCCCTAACACTAATGAGTGTTTTGTATTATTCGGGCCCTATTGGATCATCCGGAAGATCAGGGCAAATCAGAAGCAAGTAATGGCAGTTACCACCAAAGCCGTTTACATATGAAATAATATAAGTTTCTGTTGTATAATTGTATGCGTAGTTGTACCTCCCCCAGCCATCATTTCCAGTATTGATAACGATCACTTGTCCTATTGACTCGCCTTCCTCAGCCTGAATTATGACCGTCATATCAATTGCCACTGCAGTTACAGGATGATCTTCATCAAGCGGATCACATTGTTGGCATTCAACAGGGGTGATGGGTGGTATCGATTGGGCAATGGCAACATGTTGATGTGCTAAAAACAAAGAGAGAAAAACCAAGCTAACTATGAATCCTTGAAAGTATTTCACTTGTCACCCCCTTTATCACAATATTGATCAACGAGTTGTGTAGTTAATTCTCTTGCGTCAGCAACCTTAATTTCATATTTCTCAACAATGTTGTTCAACAATCCATAAGAATTGATGTTTGAATAGCCACATTGAATGCTTGCGGACGCATAAGAATATGCTTCCATAGCCTGTTCATAAGCACCTACCGAGTTCGGATTGATGCGTCGTACATTTCTAGCCAGTAAGAACATGGCTTCGCCAGATCCTTTGGAAACCGCATCTTCAAGATAGGATTGTCTTAATGTCTCATACTCAAGTATTTCACTTTCATTGCTAATGTCATATACTTTTGGAAGACTTTTGGAATAATATATTTGTGCGGGTACAAACCCAGATTCCGCTAACGCAATTAGCAAATCTAAACTTTCAGGAAGCGAACCGACGCCGTTTTTTTCGCAGGATTTCTGTACAGAACTATCATAATGAAAGGCACAGATATCAATAAGTTGCACGACCTTAAATTTCGCTGACTTATTGTTTGATATGGTGGCTTTGTTATGGAGATTTTCATATTGCTCAGTCCAGGAAATCACCTCGCTAGGTGACTTCCCCTTCCCGATGTTCTCTTGACTAGCAGTAATTGAAAAACTTGCTGTCAATAACAGAATTATTACGAGTTGATTGATCTTGATATTTAACACATGACTTCTCCTTGCTCAGTACATTGAAATTACTTAGCCGAAATTTATTGCGAATATATCGAAAGAACTCGTGAGACTATCATCTGCGAGTGTGTAAATTTCTTTTTAAAATATTCGCCCATCCCCGGAAGGTTTGGGTGATCCATGCTTAATCTGAGAGTGTCGAAAAGACTTGTGTTGCCACAAGCCGACAGTCTGTTCAAGAGCAGATAAAAGCCTGGATCACAGAGGAATTATCACCCTTTCTCATAGGAAGATATTAACATAGATCATGTGGGTTGTTCAATTCGTAGTGTCGGTAAAGGGGCTGGGATTTCAGCTGGAATGATCGGTTCAAGAGACTATTTAACTTGCACTGACAAGTTTCATTCCATCGGCTCCAACGGCCGCA
The DNA here is from genome assembly GCA_021772915.1 of Gammaproteobacteria bacterium. Lineage (GTDB taxonomy): Bacteria > Pseudomonadota > Gammaproteobacteria > Xanthomonadales > SZUA-36 > SZUA-36. Next base: position 2,759 of record JAJFLB010000035.1, read on the forward strand.
CCCGCGGCACTTCAACAACATAGGCATTTGCCTCTGATTCTGTCTTGTGCAGACTGAATTCCTGGGCCCTGCGTCCTTCCTTCTTTGCATTGGTGATCGCAGTCCGCCGGATATCGTGTATGTGCACATCCGGCAGCTTGGCACGATCGACAACCCGCCTGAAGATCGAGCGGATCCCGTAGTAAGTGTATGGCTTTAACCGCCTGGTGTGAATAATGGTGGTGCCCTCCGGAATCCGTTTCCGCACTCCGGGCTCATCAGCCCATGCGCCAATGGGTGCTTAGCGTACCGTTTCCATTACGGTTTCTGTTTGCCAGCTATCCCCAGGTCATGGCCAGGGTGCTGGCCATCGTCTACCGCGCCATCGCCACACATCTGACACACAAAGCTGGCTTTACAAAGCCCAGGGCACAGACTGGTGCAGTGACCCTGATCCAGCGCTTTGGCAGTGCACTCAATCTCAACATCCATTTCCATATGTTGTTTCTGGATGGTGTTTACATTGAACCTACGCACGGCATCAAAGTACGCTTTCGTCGGGTCAAGGCGCCAACT
>JAJFLB010000036.1 GCA_021772915.1 Gammaproteobacteria bacterium
TGCCGGGTGACAATATCCAGATGAAGGTGGATTTGATTGCACCGATTGCGATGGAAGAAGGGTTGCGATTTGCGATCCGGGAAGGCGGTCGTACGGTGGGCGCCGGTGTTGTCGCCAAGATCTTTGAATAGGGCAAACTAAACAAGCCAAACTAATAGATGGCCAACAACTGAAGAGTTCGTTGGCTTTCTGATCTGGTGCAGTAATGAAAGGCCAGTAGCTCAACTGGCAGAGCAGCGGTCTCCAAAACCGCAGGTTGGGGGTTCGAGTCCCTCCTGGCCTGCCAGTACTGCAAACAGGATTGGAAAATCGACTGGTAGAGCAGTTGAAACAGGTAGAACAGCAGAATATGAATAGTAAAGCAGAAAAGAACAAATCGGCATTTGCGGATACATTATTACTGTTGATCTCGGTTGTCATGCTGTTGGCTGGAGTTTCTGCCTACTATTACTACCAGGATTTAGCCATTACGCCTATCCGAGTTGCGGCACTGATTGTTGTTACCCTGGTGGCCTCCTGGGTGGCAGCCCAGTCTGAAAAAGGCGGCGCATTCTTTCGTTTTCTTAAGGATTCGGATATTGAGCGCCGCAAAGTGGTTTGGCCAACACACCAGGAGGCGGTGCAGACGTCCTTAATGGTTATTGTTGTGGTGATCATTATCTCGTTGTTTCTATCCGCAGTTGACTGGATGCTGGGAGCCTCCGTGCGCAGTCTCCTGAGTGGGGGTAGCTGAGAATGAACAAGCGCTGGTACGTGGTGCATGCTTTTTCAGGTTTTGAAAAGCAGGTACAGCGCTCCATGGCGGAGCGTATCACCCGTGCCGGAATGGAAGATATGTTCGGTGAAATTCTGGTTCCCACCGAAGAGGTCGTGGAGATGAAGGGTGGTCAGAAACGCCGCTCGGACCGAAAATTTTTCCCTGGTTATGTGTTGGTGGAAATGGCTTTGACCGACGAGACCTGGCACCTGGTAAAGGATGTGCCCAAAGTGATGGGCTTTATCGGCGGGACGCCCGATCACCCGGCCCCGATAACGGAAAAAGAGGCAGACACCATTCTGAACAGGGTTCAGGAGGGTGTTGATAAACCTCGACCCAAGATTTTATTTGAGCCGGGCGAGATGGTGCGTGTTGTAGACGGCCCATTCAACGATTTCAATGGCGTAGTTGAGGAAGTCAACTACGAAAAAAGCCGCCTGCGGGTGGCAGTGCTCATTTTTGGGCGATCTACACCAGTGGAACTTGATTTCCACCAGGTTGAGAAGGCCTGAAGTTCGTACGCTAATGGATTTTGCGCGACTGTGATGCAGGCGTGCAGACACAAGCGGCAAGGACCCGTCATGTCAAGACTGGTCCATGCCTGAATCTAGTGACGGGGAGCCGAGCTGCATGTCAGCCGGCGCTTGAACCCGGGGAGTAAAATATGGCTAAGAAAGTCTCTGCATATATCAAGTTGCAGATTCCGGCGGGGCAGGCTAATCCCAGTCCACCGGTCGGGCCCGCACTCGGGCAGCATGGCGTCAATATCATGGAATTCTGTAAGGCGTTCAATGCCGCGACACAGAAAGCCGAACAGGGGCTGCCCTTGCCGGTCGTGATAACGGTTTATGCTGATCGCAGTTTTACATTTATTACCAAGACACCTCCAGCGGCTGTGTTACTCAAAAAAGCGGCCGGTATCCCCAAAGGTAGTGGTGAACCCAATACCAACAAGGTTGGTACGGTAACCCGGGCCCAATTGGAGGAGATCGCCAAGGCCAAAGAACCCGATCTGACCGCAGCCGACATGGATGCGGCAGTGCGTACCATTGCGGGATCGGCCCGTAGCATGGGTCTGGACGTGGAGGGGGTGCACTGATGAGCAGGGTAAACAAACGAACCAAGGCGGTTAGGGAACAAATTGAGCCAGGTAAAATTTACGCGGTAGATGAAGCCCTGGAGTTCCTCAAGAAAACCAGCAAGGTGAAGTTCACGGAGTCCGTGGATGTTGCAATCAAACTGGGCGTTGATCCGAAGAAATCAGATCAGAATGTACGTGGCTCGACAGTGCTGCCAAACGGCACGGGGAAGACGGTTCGCGTAGCGGTTTTTACCCAGGGTGAAAATGTTGAAAAGGCTTTGGAAGCCGGTGCAGATGTCGTTGGGATGGATGACCTCCATGACCAGATCAAGGAAGGTGATCTTGCGTTTGATGTGGTTATCGCGACCCCGGATGCCATGCGTGTGGTGGGCAAACTCGGCCAGGTGCTGGGTCCAAGAGGTTTAATGCCAAATCCCAAAGTGGGAACGGTGGCAAAAGACGTCGAGGTGGCGGTGCGTAATGCCAAGGCTGGCCAGATACGGTTTCGAACCGACAAGGGTGGCATCATTCACAGCACCATTGGTAAAGCAGACTTTGAAGTGGTTGCCTTGCGTGACAACCTGGCGGCCTTGCTGACGGACCTGGTTAAACTGAAACCGGCCTCCGCCAAGGGCCAGTACCTGAAGAAGGTCGCAGTTTCGACAACCATGGGCCCTGGTCTGGTCGTCGATCACACAGCATTGAAGGATAAGGATTTGTCGGCGTAAGCTGACATAAGGCGGGCTGAGTCCGGTCATGTTTTGCGCAGTTATTGCGCCAGACGGCCACCGGGAGTAGACCGTCAGAGACCGTAGGTATCGGATCGCTGGCTTTAAGCTTATCCGGTTTAAGGGTGTTTCGGGAAACCGTTCACTGCCTACGCAGATGGTGGAGCCCCCGCTTCTCAACTGGGTTCGAAAGAGCACAATTGAGAAGCGGGGTAACCACTGAAGGACCGGTATAGGTCCTGTGACGGGCACGAAGTGCCTGTTATGAGTCGCTAAGCGTGCCGGGTAACCGGCTAATTGACTCTTGGAGGTATCACAATGGCTCTGAGTATTGAGCAGAAAAAAGCAGTGGTTGCGGAAGTGGCAGAAGTTGCCAAGACTGCGCTGGCTGCCGTGGCAACGGAGTACCGTGGCTTGACCGTTGAGGAAATGACAGATTTGCGTGTCAAGGCACGTCAAAGCGGTGTTTATCTCAAAGTGGCCAAGAACACGTTAGTACACCGGGCTGTAGAAGGTACCGAGTTTGAATGCATGCAGGAATCCCTGACGGGACCCCTGCTCCTGGCTTTCAGTATGGAAGATCCGGGTGCTGCTGCACGTCTTGTCAAAGACTATATGAAGTCTAATGACAAACTCATTGCAAAGCTTGTTGCTGTTGGTGGAGAGGTTTTTGAAGCCTCTGAACTGGACCGTCTGTCCAGCCTGCCGACTTATGATCAGGCGATCGCTATTTTGATGGGCGTAATGAAAGCACCAAGCGAGAAATTTGTCCGTACGTTGGTCGAGCCGCATACCAAACTGGTACGTAGTTTTGCTGCTGTTCGTGATGCAAAACAGGCTGCCTGAAGTTTTAAACCCCTGGTAACCACGTGGTTACCTTACACAAAACGTAGGAGAGACGACAATGGCCGTTTCAAAAGAAGATATTTTAGAAACAGTTTCTAATATGAGCGTTATGGATGTTGTAGATCTGATCAGCGCCATGGAAGAGAAATTCGGTGTTTCTGCAGCTGCTCCGGTAGCTGTGGCAGCCGCTGCATCAGGTGCTGGAGAAAGCGCCGCTGTAGAAGAGCAGACTGAGTTTGACGTTGTGCTGGCCTCATTTGGTTCCAGCAAGGTTCCCGTGATCAAAGCGGTACGTGAGATCACTGGCCTGGGTCTCAGGGAAGCCAAGGAGTTGGTTGAAAGTGCCCCTGCCAGCGTGAAAGAAGGTGTTGAGCAAAGTGAAGCGGATGAACTGAAGAAAAAGCTCGAAGAGGTTGGCGCTACCGTCGAGATTAAGTAAATCACAAAGTTGATTTACTTGCAGTCAGAAGGGTTCGGCTGGGGACGCAAATCTCCGGCCTGTTCCTGTTTGTATTTTTGTGACGCGACCATAGCCCGGGTCGCACAGAGGCGGTTGGAAGTATGAATTACTCATTCACTGAGAAAAAGCGTATTCGTAAGGATTTTGGCCAAAGACAGGCGGTGCTGGAAGTGCCCAACCTGTTGCAAACCCAGATTAGGTCTTATGCAGAATTTCTGCAACTGGATAGGAAGCCGGACGAGCGGCGCGGGCGAGGACTCCACGGCGCGTTGCGATCGGTTTTTCCAATCGTTGCCTATTCGCGTAACGCCGCGCTTGAGTATGTAAGCTACAAGTTGGGGAAGCCGCCGTTTAACGTCAGGGAATGTAAGCTGCGTGGTATGACGTACTCTGCGCCGTTGCGGGTCAAAGTGCGGCTGGTAATTTACGATAAGGAAAGTTCAGCCAAGCAAAAACCTGTGAAGTACGTAAAAGAGCAGGAAGTTTATATGGGTGACCTGCCTTTGATGACCGATACTGGTACCTTCGTTATCAACGGTACAGAGCGGGTGATCGTGTCACAGTTGCACCGCTCACCCGGTGTGTTTTTCGATCATGACAAGGGCAAGACCCATTCCAGTGGGAAATTGTTATTTTCAGCCCGTGTTATTCCCTATCGTGGGTCCTGGCTGGATTTCGAATTCGACCCCAAGGACGGAATATTCACCCGTATTGACAGGCGTAGAAAGTTACCGGTTACGGTGTTGCTTCGGGCCCTGGGTATGAACAATGAAGAAATGCTGGACACTTTCTTTGACACCAGCGGTTTCTCCTTATTGAAAGAGGGTGCAAAACTCCGGGTTGTTCCGGAACGCCTGCGTGGTGAGTCAGCACTGATCGACATTGCTGACAAGAAAGGCAATAGCATCGTGACGACCGGTAAACGTATTACCGCCCGGCACGTTAAACTCATTGAAAAAGCAGGTATTAAGGCTTTGCAGGTACCCGATGACTACATGTTGGGTAAAATCATTGCGCACACCATAGTTGACAAGGAATCAGGCGAGCTACTGGCTGATGCCAATACGGAAATCACTGAAGAACTTCTGCAGAACCTGCGCGCAGCCGGGATCAAGAAGTTTGAGGTCTTGTACGTCAACGACCTTGACCAGGGTCCGTACATTTCAAATACACTTAACATTGACTCCAGCACCAATGAGCTCGAAGCATTGGTTGAAATCTATCGCATGATGCGTCCGGGCGAGCCACCCACCAAAGAGGCTGCCCAAAACCTTTTCAAAAACCTGTTTTTCACTGAAGAACGCTACGATCTGTCCGGTGTAGGCCGAATGAAATTCAACCGCCGGGTTGGTCGTGACGAGATCATTGGGTCGGGTGTTCTGGATCGTGAAGATGTTCTTGCAGTACTCAAGGTGCTCATCGACATCCGCAACGGTAAGGGCACGGTTGATGACATCGACCATCTTGGTAACCGGCGTGTGCGCAGTGTCGGTGAGATGGCGGAGAATGTCTTCCGCGTAGGTGTGGTCAGGGTAGAAAGAGCCGTACGTGAGCGCTTGTCAGTGGCAGAAAGTGAAGATCTTTCCCCACAGGAGTTGATCAATGCCAAGCCGGTTGCGGCCGCCATTAAGGAGTTTTTCGGTTCCAGCCAGCTCAGCCAGTTTATGGACCAGAACAATCCGCTGTCTGAGGTCACCCACAAGCGGCGCGTTTCCGCCCTGGGTCCCGGTGGCCTGACGCGTGAACGGGCCGGTTTTGAAGTTCGGGATGTGCACCCAACGCATTACGGTCGTGTGTGTCCGATCGAAACGCCTGAAGGCCCGAACATCGGGTTGATTAACTCCCTGGCGGTGTACGCCAGAACCAACGATTATGGCTTTCTGGAAACCCCTTACCGTAAGGTGGCCCGAGGCAAAGTCACTAGTGAAGTTGAATACCTGTCCGCTATTGTCGAGGGCGAGTATGTCATTGCACAGGCGAACGCCGAAGTGGATCGCAATGGCAAGTTCGTGGACGAATTTATTCCCTGTCGGCATCAGGGCGAGTTCACATTGAAAGAGCCCATTGAAGTCAATTATATGGACGTGTCGCCCAAGCAAATTGTTTCGGTAGCCGCATCACTGGTGCCGTTCCTGGAGCACGATGATGCCAATCGCGCGTTAATGGGTTCCAATATGCAACGCCAGGCCGTGCCGACCTTGAGAGCGGAAAAGCCACTGGTGGGTACCGGTATGGAGCGTGTTGTTGCCACCGATTCTGGTGTAACTGCTGTCGCGAAGCGAGGTGGTGTGGTTGACCAGGTGGATGCCGGGCGTATTGTTGTCCGCGTAAATGAAAGCGAAGTTCCTGCCGGTGATCCAGGCGTGGATATTTATAACCTGGTCAAGTACCAACGCTCAAATCAAAATACCTGTATGAACCAGCGTCCGCTGGTGAACGTTGCAGATGTCGTGGCGAAAGGAGACGTGCTGGCCGATGGTCCGTCAACCGACCTTGGAGAGTTGGCCCTGGGGCAGAACATGCTGGTCGCGTTTATGCCGTGGAATGGTTACAACTTCGAGGATTCCATCCTTATTTCTGAGCGGGTTGTGGAAGAAGACCGGTTCACTACGGTTCACATTGTGGAGCTGACTTGTGTGGCTCGTGATACCAAGCTGGGGTCCGAAGAAATCACTGCGGATATACCCAACGTCGGCGAGCACAATCTGAACAAGCTGGATCAGTCCGGTATCGTCTACATTGGCGCAGAGGTTAAGGCGGGTGACATTCTGGTCGGCAAGGTGACTCCCAAGGGTGAAACCCAGCTGACCCCGGAAGAAAAACTGCTACGTGCCATTTTCGGAGAAAAGGCATCAGATGTGAAAGATACGTCGCTGCGTGTTTCTTCGGGCACCGATGGCACCGTCATTGACGTGCAGGTGTTTACCCGCGATGGCGTTGAAAAAGACGAGCGGGCGGTTTCTATTGAAAAGGACCAGTTACGGCAGGTCAGAAAAGACCTGGATGACCAGTTACGAATTGTTGAAGGGGCCATTTTCCAACGTCTGGAGAATGCGCTGCTCGGCAAAGTTGCTGATAAAGGTCCAAAGGGTCTCAAGAAGGGCAGCAAAATCACCGCCGACTTTCTCTCCGGTCTTGATTCAGAAGAGTGGTTCAAGTTGCGCATGAAAGATAATAAAGCCAACGAACTACTTGAGCAGCTCGCAGACCAGGTTAAAGAGCAGCGCAAGGTCTTTGATGAGAGGTTTGAAGAGAAAAAAGGCAAGATTACACGTGGTGATGATCTGGCGCCCGGTGTGCTGAAGATGGTCAAGGTCTACATGGCGGTCAAGCGGCGTATACAGCCTGGCGACAAGATGGCCGGTCGACACGGTAACAAGGGTGTTATTTCCATGATAGTCCCGCAGGAAGACATGCCTTACATGGAAGACGGCACGCCTGTTGATGTGGTGTTGAATCCGTTGGGTGTGCCGTCCCGTATGAACATCGGACAGGTTTTGGAGACCCATTTGGGCTGGGCTGCCAAGGGTCTGGGTCAGCGTATCTCGAATATGTTGGACCAAAAGGCCAAAACCGACGACGTGCGCAGATTTCTGCACGAGATTTATAACAGCGACAAGGAAGGCCGTGTCAACATGAACAGTTTTTCTGCCGCTGAAATCAAGGAAATGGCGGGCAATTTGAGGGGCGGTGTGCCGATGGCTACGCCGGTGTTTGATGGTGCCCCAGAGGCTGATATCAAGCAATTACTGAAGTTGGCGCAGTTGCCCACTTCCGGCCAGACGACCCTGTATAACGGTCGAACCGGAGACCCCTTTGATCGGCCGGTCACGGTGGGTTACATGTATATGTTGAAACTGAATCATCTGGTGGATGACAAGATGCATGCACGTTCCACCGGCCCCTATAGCCTGGTGACGCAGCAACCGTTGGGTGGTAAAGCCCAGTTCGGCGGCCAGAGATTTGGTGAAATGGAGGTCTGGGCGCTTGAAGCCTATGGTGCTTCCTACACCCTGCAGGAAATGTTAACGGTCAAATCCGATGACGTATCCGGTCGTAACCAGATGTACAAAAATATAGTCGATGGCAACCATGAAATGGCGGCAGGCATGCCCGAGTCCTTCAATGTACTGGTGAAGGAAATCCGCTCATTGGCAATTAACATCGAACTTGAAGAAACCTGATCCGAGGAGATACGCGGTGAGAGACCTACTTAATCTCTATAATCGTCAGCGTCAGCCGCTGAATTTTGATGCAATCCGGATCGGATTGGCGCCACCAGACCTGATTCGTTCATGGTCGTACGGTGAGGTCAAAAAGCCGGAAACGATCAACTACCGGACCTTTAAACCGGAACGTGACGGTTTGTTTTGTGCTTCGATATTTGGCCCGGTGAAGGATTACGAGTGTTTGTGCGGTAAGTACAAACGAATGAAGCACCGTGGGGTCGTATGCGAAAAATGTGGAACCGAGGTGACCCTCACCAAGGTTCGGCGTGAGCGTATGGCGCATGTTGACCTGGCCAGCCCGGTTGCCCATATCTGGTTTTTGAAGTCGTTGCCCTCACGGATCGGCTTGATGCTGGATATGACCCTGCGTGATATTGAACGAATTCTATATTTTGAGTCCTATGTTGTACTCGATGAAGGTATGACGGAGTTGGAGCGCGGCACTTTATTGACCGATGAACAATATCTGGACGCCGTTGAGCAATACGGTGATGAGTTCATGGCCAAGATGGGTGCCGAGGCGATTTATGAATTGCTGCGCACCATTAATCTGGCTGAAGAGCTGAAGCAATTGCGTGAGGACATTGGCGGAACACGTTCCGAGACCAAGCTCAAGCGTTTTTCCAAGCGCGTGAAACTGGTTGAGGCGTTTATCGACTCCGGCAACCGTCCTGAGTATATGATCCTGACCGTGTTACCGGTCCTGCCACCGGATTTGCGTCCGTTAGTGCCGCTGGATGGTGGGCGCTTCGCCACTTCTGATCTGAATGATCTCTACCGGCGTGTGATCAACCGTAATAACCGCCTGAAACGACTGCTTGAACTCAACGCGCCGGACATTATTGTGCGCAATGAAAAACGCATGCTGCAGGAATCTGTGGATGCATTATTGGATAACGGTCGTCGTGGCCGTGCCATAACGGGGACCAACCGACGCCCCTTGAAGTCTCTTGCCGACATGATCAAGGGTAAACAAGGTCGCTTCCGCCAGAATTTGCTTGGCAAGCGTGTGGACTACTCCGGCCGGTCAGTGATTGTAGTTGGACCTACACTGAGACTACATCAATGCGGGTTGCCAAAGAAAATGGCATTGGAGTTGTTTAAACCATTTATTTTCAATAAGTTACAGCTTCGTGGAATGGCTACCACGATCAAGGCAGCAAAGAAGCTGGTTGAGGCCGAACGTTCTGAGGTTTGGGATATTCTTTCAGAAGTAATCCGTGAGCACCCGGTACTGCTTAACCGCGCACCGACTTTGCACCGTCTGGGCATCCAGGCATTTGAACCGGTCCTGATTGAAGGTAAGGCCATTCAGTTGCATCCGCTGGTGTGTACTGCATTCAATGCTGACTTCGACGGTGATCAGATGGCAGTCCACGTGCCCTTGTCAATTGAGGCTCAGCTTGAGGCTCGTACCTTGATGATGTCTTCCAATAACATCCTGTCCCCAGCCAATGGCGAACCCATTATTGTGCCCACACAGGACGTTGTACTGGGTTTGTATTTCATGACACGGGAGTTGGCAGGTGTTACCGGTGAGGGCATGCGTTTTTCTGACATTGCTGAAGTTCATCGCGCCTATGAGAACAAGGCTATCGAATTGCATGCGCCCATTGAAGTTCGTATCGATGAGATCATTATTTCTGAGCATGGTGATGAAAGACACGAAACAAACCTGGTCAAGACCACGGTTGGCCGTGCTTTGTTGGCCGAGATTCGGCCTAATGGTATGCCGTTTCACTTGTTGAATCAGGCTCTGAAGAAGAAGCAAATTTCCGCCTTGATCAACTCTTGCTACCGGCGTTTGGGTCTTAAAAAGACCGTCGTATTTGCAGATCGCCTGATGTACATGGGCTTTCGATATGCAACCGTTGCCGGCGTCTCGATTGGTATTGACGACCTTGTCGTACCCGAAGAAAAGAAAACCATACTTGAGTCTGCGGAAAACGAAGTCGTTGAAATTCAGAATCAGTATATCTCCGGTCTGGTCACCGCAGGTGAACGCTACAACAAGGTGGTGGATATCTGGTCACGCACCAATGAGCAGGTCGCCCGAGCGATGATGGACAAGATGGGTAAGACCGAAGCCACCAACCTTCAGGGTGAAAAAGTTGAAGAGGATTCCATGAATTCAATCTTTATCATGGCCGACTCCGGCGCGCGTGGTTCTGCAGCGCAAATTAGACAGCTGGCCGGTATGCGAGGACTGATGGCCAAACCCGATGGTTCAATTATTGAAACACCGATCACGGCCAACTTCCGCGAAGGCCTGGACGTATTGCAGTACTTCATCTCGACCCACGGTGCGCGCAAGGGCCTGGCGGATACCGCATTGAAGACCGCCAACTCGGGGTACCTGACACGCAGATTGGTCGACGTGGCACAGGATCTGGTAACCACTGAGACCGATTGTGGTACCGAGAACGGCCTGACGATGTTGCCCATTGTTGAAGGTGGTGATGTGGTGGAACCACTCAGTGAGCGAGTGCTCGGTCGTATGGTTGCCGGTGATGTGCTTGAGCCAGGAACTGAAAAGGTCCTGTGTCCACGTAACACCCTGCTGGACGAGCAATGGGTGGAAACGATGGAGAATGCCGGCGTCGATCAGGTGCTGGTCCGATCTACCATTACCTGTGAGACGCGTTACGGTGTGTGTGCCTCTTGTTATGGCCGTGACCTGGCTAGAGGAGATCTGGTTAACCTGGGTGAGGCCGTCGGTGTAATTGCCGCCCAGTCAATTGGTGAGCCTGGCACTCAGCTAACAATGCGTACCTTCCATATTGGTGGCGCCGCATCTCGTGCCGCGGCGGTTGATCACATTCAAACCAGGTCCGACGGCACTGTTCGTCTGCACAATCTCAAGTCGGTTGTGAATGCAGACAAGAACCTGGTCGCGGTGTCGCGGTCGGGTGAATTGTCGGTGATTGATGAGCATGGGCGTGAAAAAGAACGCTATAAGATTCCCTACGGCGCTATCGTTTCCATACGTGATGAAAATAAGGTGGAGTCCGGTCAAGTGGTGGCCAGTTGGGATCCACATACTCACCCAATTGTCACGGAGGTCGCCGGTATTATCGGCTTCCATGATTTCATTGAAGGTGTGACAGTTAACGAAACCGTGGATGAAATCACCGGATTGAGTAGCTTGATCGTGACTGATCCCAAGCAGCGTGGCAGCGCAGGCAAAGATCTGAAGCCCATGATCAGCCTGAGCGACAAAAAGGGCAAACCACTGTACCTGGCGGGTACGGAAATCCCTGCACAATACTTCCTGCAGGCCCTTTCGATAGTGGGAATTCGGGACGGTCAGGAAGTTGCTGTTGGTGATGTCATTGCACGAATCCCGCAGGAATCTTCCAAAACCCGTGATATTACGGGTGGATTGCCGCGTGTTGCCGATCTCTTCGAGGCTCGTAAACCGAAAGAGTCATCAATATTGGCAGAGGTTTCCGGTATTTTCAGTTTCGGTAAGGAGACCAAGGGTAAGCAACGTGTTGTTATCACGCAGGACGATGGTGAGAGCTACGAAGAACTGATCCCGAAATGGCGTCACCTGATTGTATTTGAAGGCGAGCGTGTGGAAAAAGGTGAAACCATCGTGGATGGCGAGCCGAACCCCCATGATATCCTGCGGCTGATGGGTGTTGAGGCACTATCGGATTACCTGACCAAGGAAATTCAGGATGTGTATCGTTTGCAGGGTGTGAGAATCAATGACAAGCACATTGAGGTCATCGTCAGGCAAATGTTGCGTAAAGCCGAGATTCGCGAGTCAGGTGATACGCGTTTGTTAATGCGCGAACAGCTTGATCTGGTGCGTGTTAAGGATGAAAACAACGCAGTTGAAAAAGATGGTGGAGAACCAGCCGAGTACCAACGCTTGCTTTTGGGTATTACCAAGGCTTCTCTGGCCACTGAATCGTTTATCTCAGCAGCGTCCTTCCAGGAGACCACCCGGGTGCTGACCGAGGCCGCTGTGCGTGGTACCACCGATCATCTACGTGGCCTGAAGGAAAATGTAATTGTTGGACGATTGATCCCAGCCGGTACTGGTATGGCCTATCACAACTCTCGTAAATTGCCACCAGAAGAAGATCCGGAAATCGATCTGGCTGAGCTGGCGGCTGCTGTTGCCGCGGAGGAGTTTGGCGAACTGGATGATGAGGCTGCAGCCAAGACTGATGATAAGAGTCAGAAAATAGCCGGTTAATCCCAACAAGCGGTCTCATTTGGCGGGCGCCGGCAGCACGCTTGGCCACTTGAGCGCGTCCGCTGAAAGGGGTGGTAATCCTCACGCAAGCCCGGTCAGGATTGTGGTCTTTATTCCGGCTCCATAAACTGGCAAAAAAGCTGGATTTTTGTTGCGTAGATATAGCTTCCCTGTCATAATTGACCGGCTAACAAACTCAATCCCTTCAAAATGAAGGGCCGGTTGGCAAAACCAGACCCTGACAAGTCTTTTTTTTGCCAATTCGGAGAGCCGATGTCGCCGGCGCGTGGGCCGGACTCATGGGCGCCCAATCCAGGCTTTACGGGCTGGGGTTGGGCGTTTGACATTGTTGGGAGGTCTGCATTAAATCCGCGGTCCTCGACAGGTTGGGATTTGTGTCCCGTTTATTGCTTTGTTTATGTCACTTTTATTTATTGTGAGTACAAGAGTTTATGACGACTGTTAATCAATTGGTACGCAAACCGCGTAAGCCAAAAGTTTATAAAAGCGGTGTTCCTGCACTGGAGGGTTGTCCGCAAAAACGTGGTGTGTGCACCCGTGTTTACACGACAACACCCAAAAAACCGAACTCTGCGCTGCGCAAGGTTGCGCGTGTACGATTGACCAATGGCTACGAGGTTACCAGCTACATTGGCGGTGAAGGCCACAATCTGCAGGAGCATAGCGTGGTTCTGATTCGTGGTGGCCGTGTCAAGGACCTTCCTGGTGTTCGTTATCACACCGTGCGTGGCAGTCTTGACACTGCGGGTGTGGGTGACCGGCGCCAGGGTCGATCCAAGTACGGCGCCAAGCGACCAAAGAAATAATACGGATTACCAAAGAAATAATACGGATTAACTGAGGATCAGGTAGCACAATGTCAAGAAAGCACTCAAATTTCGCAAGGGATATCTTGCCGGACCCCAAGTTTGGCAGTGAAATGATTACCCGATTTGTCAATATGGTGATGCACAGCGGTAAAAAGTCAGTGGCAGAACGTATTGTTTACGGCGCAATTGACACTATTGAAGACAAGAACAAGAGCGCCACGGCGGTGGAGCTGGTGGAAACGGCTCTGGAAAACGTTAGCCCGATGGTAGAGGTCAAGTCACGCCGTGTGGGTGGCGCCACTTACCAGGTGCCCGTGGAGGTGCGTCCAAAACGTCGCCAGACACTGGCAATGCGCTGGATTATTGACGCTGCGCGCAAGCGGGGCGAAAAAAATATGCCACAGCGTTTGGCGGGTGAATTGCTGGACGCAGTAGAGCAACGCGGTTCAGCGGTTAAGAAACGTGAAGATACGCACCGTATGGCGGAGGCCAACAAAGCCTTCTCGCATTACCGCTGGTAACAGGAATCAAGGAAACTATAGTGGCTCGCAACACGCCAATTGAAAGGTATCGAAATATCGGCATTATGGCCCATATTGATGCCGGTAAAACGACGACGACGGAACGCATCCTGTATTACACCGGTGTTTCTCACAAGATTGGTGAGGTTCATGACGGCAATGCCACCATGGACTGGATGGAGCAGGAGCAGGAGCGTGGTATTACGATCACCTCGGCTGCCACTACCTGTTTCTGGAGTGGTATGGATCAGCAGTTCAAAGAGCACCGGATCAACATTATTGATACGCCGGGACACGTTGATTTTACCATTGAAGTCGAGCGGTCCTTGCGTGTGCTTGATGGTACGGTCGCAGTTTTTTGTGCCGTGGGTGGTGTGCAGCCACAATCTGAGACAGTTTGGCGCCAGGCCACCCGCTACGAGGTTCCGCGCATGGCGTTCGTCAACAAGATGGATCGTACCGGGGCCGACTTCCAGCGTGTAATCAGGCAGATCAGGGAGCGCCTGTCGGCGCGAGCAGTTCCCGTTCAATTGCCGATTGGTGCGGAGGAAGACTTTGCAGGCATTGTAGACCTGGTCAGGATGAAGGCCATTTACTGGGAGGTCGAAAACCAGGGTGTGGCTTATGAAGCACGTGAAGTCCCTGAAGACATGAAGGCGGAGGCCCAGGCGGCCCGTGAATACATGGTTGAGATAGCCGCCGAGGCATCTGAAGACCTGATGGAAGCCTACCTTGAAGACGGTGAGCTTACTAAAGAGCAGATCATCCGTGGATTGCGCCTGGGAACCCTGAGCAACGACATAGTACCGTGTCTATGTGGTACGGCGTTTAAGAACAAGGGTGTTCAGGCGTTGCTCGACGCGGTGATTGAGTTGATGCCTTCACCGGTGGATGTGCCGGCCATTCGAGGTATTCTGGAGAATGAAGAGGATGGAAGCCGTAAAAGTAATGATGAAGAACCGTTTGCCGCATTGGCGTTTAAGATAGCAACCGATCCATTTGTGGGTACGCTGACATTCTTCAGGGCATATTCAGGTGTTCTGAAGTCAGGCGACACGGTTTACAACCCGGTTAAAGGCAGGAAAGAAAGGGTCGGACGCATCTTGCAGATGCACGCCAACTCACGTGATGAGATCAAGGAAGTACGTGCGGGTGATATAGCTGCCGCGGTTGGTTTGAAGGATGTCACCACGGGTGACACCCTGTGTGCCCTCAAGGACGTTATCACGCTTGAACGCATGGAGTTCCCGGACCCGGTGATATCGGTAGCCGTAGAGCCAAAAACCAAAAGTGATCAGGAAAAGATGGGTATCGCCCTGAGCAAGCTTGCCCAGGAAGATCCTTCGTTCCGGGTCAGGTCGGATGAGGAATCGGGTCAGACGATCATCTCAGGTATGGGTGAACTGCATCTGGATATTCTGGTGGACCGTATGCGGCGTGAGTTCAATGTGGAAGCCAATGTTGGACGGCCACAGGTCGCTTATCGCGAAACAATCCGCATAGAGGTGGAAGCGGAAGGCAAGTTTGTAAAACAGTCGGGTGGTCGTGGTCAGTATGGTCACGTCAAGATTCGTTTGGCCCCAATGAAAGCGGGCGAAGGATACGAGTTTGAAAACAAGATCGTCGGCGGTGTGGTACCCAAGGAGTACATAAACTCTGTCGATAAGGGAATCAAGGAAGCCTTGCAAAACGGCGTGGTTGCGGGATATCCCGTTGTTGATGTAAAGGCCACTTTGTTTGACGGTTCGTATCACGAAGTTGATTCAAATGAAATGGCGTTCAAGATTGCGGGGTCGATGGCGTTCAGAAATGCAGCAAATAATGCCAGACCAGTGTTGCTGGAGCCGATGATGAAAGTAGAAGTGGTGACACCGGAAGATTACATGGGTGATGTGATGGGCGATGTAACCCGTCGCCGTGGCATTTTGCAGGGCATGGAAGACTGCCCGTCAGGAAAAATTGTCAATGCACATGTGCCGCTTGCTGAAATGTTTGGTTACGCCACCGACCTGAGGTCCCAGACCCAGGGTCGTGCGACTTACACCATGGAATTCGATCATTATTCCGAGGCGCCGGCAAGTGTGGCCGAAGAAATTATTAAGAAAATCGCTTAGTGCCAGTTGTTCAATGAGGTGAACGAGCATGTCCAAAGAAAAATTTGAAAGAACAAAGCCCCATGTAAACGTGGGAACGATTGGTCACGTTGATCATGGCAAGACGACGTTAACAGCGGCGATGACGAAGATCTGTGCGGAAGCTCACGGTGGTGAGTTTGTGGCCT